>DASRFA010000025.1:0-33997 GCA_035651755.1 Binatia bacterium
GCGAAGCGAGCCCGCGGGGAGTGGGGCCCCGGCGGGCTTTGCCCGACGGGGCGAGGGGAGCGATCCCCTCGCTCGACAACCTGGGGCCCCGGCGGGCTTTGCCCGACGGGGCGAGGGGAGCGATCCCCTCGTTGAAATGAGACGGACGCGGTTTCATCGCTGGCCTTGTCCGATCGCACGCGCGACGGACCTCGTCGGCGACTGGTGGACGCCGCTCGTCCTCCGCGAGGCGTTCTCCGGCCGGCGGCGCTTCGAGGACATCCAGCAGTCGCTCAAGATCCCGCGCGCGGTGCTCGCGAAGCGCCTCGAGCGCCTCGTCGACGAGGGCCTCCTCGCGAAGGTCCCGTACGCCGAGCGGCCGACGCGCTACGAGTATCGGCTCACCGACAAGGGCCGCGCCTTCTGGGACGTGCTCGCCGCCATGTGGCGCTGGGGGAGCGACTGGCTCTGGCCGGAGGGCAAGCGCCCGCCCGTCATGCTCGTCGACCCCGAGAGCGGCGCCGAGATCCGCCCGGTGGTGGTCGACGAGGCGACCGGAAAGCGCCTCGACGTGCGGCGGCTCCGCGTCGAGCGCGCGCGCGCATAGTCGCGCGCCGGCGGTTCGCGCTCGCAGATTCCTTCCGGCGCATGCCCGACCATCTCGGCCGCTGAGCGCCGCCGCCACGGCCTTTTGATCCGGTCGCCGCGCGTTGCGCGTTGACGCTGTCTGGTGGTGCAGACGTCACGTCCGCTCGGCAGGACCTTTCGCCGCCGCCGCCCCCGTCGGCCTCCACCGAGCGAGCAGATTTCGACTTCAAGCGACCGCCCGCGTGGCACGCTCGATGCTGCTCGCGACGGCCGCGTGCAGCGCTCGGCGGTCGACCCGCGCGGCGCCGCGACCTCATCCAGGCGCAAGGCAGGAGGCGACCCGACATGAGCGGCTTTTCCGACGAGCAGGTGATGCTCACGCTCGCGGGACTCTCGTACCGCGGCTTCCAGGACGTGCTCCCCGGCGAGCCGCACATCCACGTCGTGCGACGGGGGCTGCTGGCGGGCCTGGACGGGCCGCACGCCCTCGCGCCGGTGCGCGGCGATTGGGACCTCGTCTGGGGGCCCGAGACGACTCGGATCCCGTTCGGCGTGTTCGATTCCAACGCCATGTACGTGGTCCGCGACCGCGCGAAGCCGTGCCGCCTCGTCCTCGCCGTGCGAGGCACGAATCCCGTGGCGTCTTCCGACTGGCTCTTCGGCGACCTCTGGGTCGGCATGACGGTCGGCTGGCCGTTCTCGAACGACGGCGCGGCCGTCTCGGCGAGCACGGCGCTGGGTCTCCTGACGCTCCAGCGCATGAAGTCGACGAAGCCCGCCGCGCTCGCTGCAGTCGCCGACGCCGCGCGCGAGCGCCTCGGCCGTGCGCTCGGCGAGGTCGAGCTCGCTGGTCGCGCGTGGCTGAACGGCGCGACCGCGACGCAATCCGTCGACCCTTCGTCGATCGTCGCCCAGACGGAGCGCGTCGCCGCGCATTGGCTGACGTCCCTCGAGGCGCGAAAGGAGGTCCTTTCGCAGATGGCCGCGGCGCCCGATCTCCGAGTCGCGCCCGAGGACCTCCGTTGCCGCTGGACCGCCGGAGCCGCCGGCGAGCCGGGCGACGACGTCCTGTCGCTCCTCCGCTTCGAGGCGCGGCGCGAGCCGCTCGACGTGGTCGTGACCGGCCACAGCAAGGGCGGAGCGCTCGCGCTCGCGGCTGCGCTCTGGCTGGAGGAAACACGCGTCCCCGGGAGCGCCGCGCCCGAGGAGTGCTGGGACGAGAGCGGTCGATCGACGGTCCGGTGCTACGCGTTCGCGGGGCCGACTCCGGGCAACGCGGCGTTCGCGGCGAGGCTCGACGAAAAGCTCGGCGAGCGACTGCATCGGATCGCCAACGACCACGACGTCGTCACCCGCGCGTGGGCGAGCGCGGACGTCGCCGATCTGCCCGCCATCTATGGCCTGAGGAGTGCGCCGCTCGCGCCGGCCGCAGCCGCGCTCTCCGCCGCCGTGCGGCGCTTCGACTACCGGCATCCGTCGCTCGGTCGGTCGCGCTTCGCCGGCACGACGGACCCGCTTCGGCCGCTCGCGGCCGAGATCGTCCACCAGCACATGGACGCGTACCTCGACAACCTCGGCCTCGGCGCCTCGATGGACGCCGTCAAGTTCTTCGTCGGCTGAAGCGCGAGCAGCGGGGAAGCGACCGCAAGGGGGCGCCATGAACGAGCAAGCGGTCAATGGGCACGGCCTTCGGGACCCGGATGGGCGGCCCGGCAAGCGCATCGTCGTCTGCACCGACGGGACGTGGAACGATCCGCTGCGCGGGAACGTGACGAACGTCGTCAAGCTCGCCCGGGCCGTGCGGCGCCGGGACGATCGCGGCATCCCGCAGATCGTCTACTACCACTCGGGCGTCGGGACCGGTACGGACGTCGTCGATCGGATCCTGGGCGGCTCCGTGGGCCTCGGGATCTCCCGGAACATCCGCGACGCGTACGGCTTCATCGTCCAGAACTACGAGCGCGGCGACGAGATCTTCCTCTTCGGCTTCAGCCGCGGCGCGTACACAGCGCGGAGCCTCGCCGGCCTCATCCGGAACGCCGGCATTCTCCGGCCGAACAAGGGCCACAAGTTCCGCGACGCCTACGAGCTGTATCGGAGCCCGGACGAGGCGGACCATCCGAAGTCCGAGCGTTCCGCGACGTTCCGTGCGACCAACTCCTACGGCGAGACCTCGATCAAGTTCGTCGGCGTCTGGGACACGGTCGGCGCGCTCGGCGTGCCGCTCGGGTTCGGGCGTTACGCGGTACGCTGGTACGGCGCGCTCACCGGGCGTCCGATCCTGCACGAGTTCCACGACGTGGAGCTCAGCTCGTACGTCGATCACGCGTACCACGCCGTCGCGATGCACGAGCGCCGCGAGCCGTTCCGGCCGACGCTGTGGCAGACGCAGCCGGATCGCCGTCCGGATCAGAGCTTCGAGCAGGTGTGGTTCCGCGGCGTGCACTGCAACGTCGGCGGCGGCTACGAGGCCGCCGGCCTCTCGGACGTCGCGCTCGAGTGGATGGCGAAGCGAGCCGAGCGGCACGGGCTCGCCCTCGACCTGCGACTCCTCCATCCCTGCCCCGACCCGGACCTGTCCCCGGAGCCGGATCGGTGCCAGCGCTGGTCGTACCAGCTCGTCGGGATCCTCAAGAAGTGGAACGCGCACACGCTGAAGATCGGCCTGACCGACGTCGAGATCGCGGAGCGCGATCGCATCGACTGGCTCGGGAACTATCGCAGGGACGTGGGGACGCCGACGATCGAAGAGGTCCTGCGGGCGGAGAGCCGCGGCACCGGTTCCCCGGGCGGCGATCCGTCGTCGCCGCCCGCGCCGCTCGCGGCGGCAGCGCCGAGCGGCGCGAAGTGACGGACCGACCGGCCCTTCCGCCTCACCCCTTGCAGGACAGCCCGCCGTCGACGGGCAGCACGACGCCGGTGACGTACTTCGCCTCGTCCGACGCGAGGAAGAGCGCCGCCCAGGCGACGTCCCACGCCTCGCCCATGCGCTTCATTGGGACCGCTTCGTCGCGGCCGCGGACGAGGCGGTCGCGGTCGACGCCGTAGCGGCGGACGACGTCGTCGATCGCCATCGGCGTCCGCATGAGGCCCGGCATGATCGCGTTCGCGCGGATGCCCTTGTCGGCGTACTGCATCGCGATCGAGCGCGTGAGCGCGTTCACGCCGCCCTTGGAGGCGTTGTAGGCGAGCATCGGGATGCGGCCGAAGCGCTCGGCCGCCATCGACGAAACGTTCACGATGGCGCCGCTCCCCTGCCGCTCCATGTTCGGGAGCACGTGCTTGCACGTCAAGTACATCGACGTGAGGTTCACGTCGAGCACGCGACGCCAGTCGTCCTCCGAGAGGTCGACCGGACCGCCGACCGTCCCGATGCCGACGTTGTTGTGGAGCACGTCGACGCGCCCGAACGCCGCGATGCACGCCTCCGCCATGCGCCGGCAGGCCTCGGATCGGGTGGCGTCCGCCTCCACTGCGATCGCCTCGCCGCCCTCCCTTTCGATCGCGCGCTTCGTGTCCTCGGCTGCAGACGGGTCGCGATCCGCGAGCACGACGCGCGCTCCCTCGCGCGCGAAGAGGATCGCGGTCGCCCGCCCGTTCCCGATCGTCTCGCCGGGCGTCTGCCCGGCTCCGACGACGATCGCCACCTTGTTCGCGAGCCGTCCCGCCATGCCTCTTCCCTCCAGACCTAGATGCGCTCGAGATGCTCCACCGTGAAGCCGCTCTCGACGTCCCCGGTATTGCGCGTCGAAGCCGGCTCGAACAGGAGCACGTGCGTCTCGACGGGCGCGACCGGCAGGTGCTCGACCCCGCGCGGGACGATCGCGAGCTCGCCGGGCGCGAGCTCGATCTCGCGATCGCGCAACCGGACCACGAGGCGCCCGGACAGGACCAGGAACAGCTCGTCTTCGCTCTCGTGGCGGTGCCAGACGAACTCGCCCTCGAGCTTCACGAGCTGGCCGTTCAGCTCCCCGACCACCTTCGGGCTCCAGCGATCGGAGAAGAGAGCGAGCTTCTGCGCGAGGTTCACCTTCTCCATCGAACCTCCCAGACGATGGCGGGGGCGCCATGTTTTCTCGGGGCCATCATCGCGTCGTCACGCATCGTTCACGTGTCGAGGTTATCCACCTCCCCGGCCGGAGCGCGAACCGCGCCGCGGCCGGCCCGAGAAAGACGGGGAATGCAGAGATTGAAGACCCGCTCAGTCGATCGCCGCCGCCGGGCGCTCCTGCTTCGCGCCGCACGCCTGCGCGCGGCGATCCTTCGCCTCCGCGCCCGCCGCACGCACCACGCCGACACGGCGGTGAAGCGCTTCGTCCCCGATCGGACGAGGGGAGGACATCGCGCCTCCGCTTCGCCGATCGCCGCGGGTCCGCCGGTACCCTCCACGACCGGCGGGCCCGCCCCTTCCTTCGCGTCGGACGGGATTCAAGCCGCGAGCGAAGCGAGCCGGCAAGGAGTCGGGCCCCGTTCGGCTTTGCCGAACGGGGCGAGGGAAGCGTTTCCCTCGTTTAATTGACGGCATCGAGGCGGCTGATCACGCGCTTTCGGCCCCATTCGCCGCTCACGTCGTTCCGGAAGTACGACGGCCGGCTCTCGAGCGTCTCGGTCTCGAGCCAGAGGCGCTTCAGGTGGCGCACGCGGCCGGACGCGCGGTCGTCGACGTACGCGGTGCGCGCGTGCAGCACGTGATAGTTGTTCACGAACTGCATGTCGCCCGGCTCGAAATCCATGAAGACGTTGTAGTCCGGGTCCTGCGTCATCGCGTCGACGGCCTGCATCGCCTTCTCGGCCAGCGGCGCGATGCGCGGCGCGTCGGCGTGGCGCTGCGACGCGAGGATGTACGGGCGGATGTAGCGGACGAAGAGCCGGCGATCCCACTCGGTGAAGACCGGCACCGCGTACCAGCCCTTGCCGCCCGTCGGCTCCTCGCCGCGAAAGTCGTACGGCTGCGGCTCGTAGAGCGCCGCCGCCAGCTCCGGTCGCGAGCGGACGAGGTCGTTGTGGATCGCGACGGCGTTGCACACCGTCGACGTCCCACCCTCCTTGGCGGTCTGGAGGCACATGAGGCCGACCAGGTCGGAGCCGTCGGAGTGGTACGGGAACGCGATGCCGCCGATCTCGTTGCCGCGCGAGTCCGGCTCGTCGCCGCGCTTGCCCTGGTCCGTCACGTCGCCCAGCACGTGGCCCTTCTTGTTCTGCGGCCAGGGCTTTCCGAGGTGCATGCCGACGCCCCAGTAGAGAAGGCACATCTCGTCGTTGTCGTACTGGGCGCGCGGGATCCCGCGGATCAGGACGAAGCCGCGGCCGTCGATGAGCTCGCTCTCGATGCGCCTGAGGCGCGGCCCGAGGACGGGGAGCGCAAAGTCCTCCTTCCCGATGTCGAGCAGGTCGCTCGACCGCGCCCGCGCGTGGCGGAGCGCCTGATCGAGGTCGCGCAGCTCGGCGCCGGTCAGGTGCTCGGTCCAGGCGTCCGCGTCGGCGACGTCGGCGCGCCGCCACTCCGCCTGCGTCTCGAGGATCGACGGTGTGCTCATGGTCATCTCCCGGGCGCCGGCTGCGGGCCGCGGACGAGGCGTCCGGGCAGCGCGCCCGTCGGCTCGCCGTCCCGGTACGTGATCTCACCGCTCACGACCGTGGCGACGTAGCCGTCGGCGCGCTGCACGAGCCGCCGCCCGCCCGCCGGAAGGTCGTACGCGACGTCCGGCGCGTGCAACGTGAGGCGGTCGTAGTCGATGACGTTCAGGTCGGCCTTGTACCCGGGCGCGAGGACGCCGCGATCGAGGAAGCCGACGGCGCGCGCGGTGTCGGAGGTGTGCGCCTTCACGACCCACTCCAGGGGCAGCTTCTCGCCGCGCCGGCGATCGCGCGTCCAGTGCGTCAGCATCGTCGTCGGGAAGCTGCCGTCGGAGATCATGCCGACGTGCGCGCCGCCGTCGCCGAGGCCGAGCACGGTGTCGGGATGCCGCATCATCTCGAGCGAGGCGTCGAGCGATCCCTCGGCGTAGTTCAGGAACGGGAAGTAGAGGACGCCGCGCCCGTCGCGCTCGAGGAGGAGGTCGTACGCGACCTCCGCCGGCGACCGGCCGGACTCGCGCGCGAGCGCGGCGACACTGCGTTCCGGGCCGGGCTCGTAGTCCGGCGGGTCGCCGAGCGGGAACATGCGCGCGAAGTTCACGAGGACCGCCTTCGTGAACGGGTTGTCGCTCGCGGGCTCGTCGCCGACGATGCGAGCGCGCAGCTCCGGGTCGCGGAGCCGCGCGAGCCGCTCGTCGATCGGCAGGCCGGCGATCGCCCGGAAGCTCGGGTGCGTCGCGAAGGGGTTCATCGACAGGCGGAACCCGAGCACGAGGCCGATCGGCCGGCCGCAGACCTGCGCGCGCATCGGGAGGCCGTCGGCGGTCGCGCGCTCGATCGCGCCGAGCACCTTCCGCCAGCCGTTCGGCGAGCGGTCGTTCTGCGCGAGCGACACCGAGAGCGGCCGGCCCGACGCCTCCACGATCCTCCGGAACATGGCGAGCTCGCCCTCGGGATCGATGAAGTCGGACACGACCTGCAGCACGCCGCGGCCGACGGCGGCGAGGCCGCGCGCGACGCCGGTGAGCTCGTCCTCGGCGGCGGTGAGCGTGGGCGTGGGCCGTCCGTCGCTGGTCCGGTGGTTCAGCGTGCGCGACGTCGTGAAGCCGAGCGCTCCGGCCGCGACGCCGGCGCGCGCGATCTCCGCCATCGCCGCGATGTCGTCTCGTGTCGCCGGCTCGCGGTTCGCGCCGCGCTCTCCCATCACGTAGACGCGCACGGCGGCGTGCGGGACCTGCGCGGCGAAATCGATGTCGTGGGGCCGCGCCTCGAGAGCCGTCAAGTACTCGGCGTAGCTTTCCCAGTTCCACGGGAGGCCTTCGGCGAGAACCGCGCCGGGGATGTCCTCCACGCCCTCCATGAGCCGGATCAGCATGTCGTGATCGTCCGGCTTGCAGGGCGCGAAGCCGACGCCGCAGTTCCCCATCACGACCGTCGTCACCCCGTGCCACGACGACGGCGTCAGGCGGCCGTCCCACGTCGCCTGGCCGTCGTAGTGCGTGTGGATGTCGACGAAGCCCGGTGTCACGAGGAAACCGCGCGCGTCGATCTCCGCGCGGCCGCTTCCCGCGACGCGCCCCACCTCGACGACCCGCCCGCCCGCGATCGCGACGTCGGCCTCGCGCCCGGGCGAACCCGTTCCGTCGACGACCGTCCCTCCTCGGACGACGAGATCGAATGTGTCGGCCACGGCGACCTCCCGCGCGGCGCGCGCCGCTCTCCGCGGCGAGCCCGGTCGTGCCCGCCGGTTGCGTGGCGAAAGCGTACTCCGAACGGACGGCCGCGAAAAGGCGGCATTCGGGCGCCGCGCGCGGCCGGCGGGCCGGCTCCGATCGGCTCCTACACCCGCCGCGCGCCGGCGGCGAGCTCGTCCCGGAAGTCCGCGTCCGCGAGCGCCGCGAGAGCCCGCGCCCGGCGCCCGGCGGCCAGGCCGAAGAGGTTCACGATGCCGTTCTCGGTCGCGACCCACTGCACCTGGTGGCGCGGCGTCGTGACGACCGATCCCGGCGGCAGCTCGGCGACGATGCGCGAGCGCTTCTCGCCGCGCACCGACGCGGTCGCGTGGAGGCAGAGGATCGAGGCGCCCTCGTCGCACTCGCGCGCTCCGGTGACGAACGACTCGTGCCCGCCGACCCCCGAGTACTGCCGGCCGGGGACGCTGTCCGCGACGACCTGCCCGTACAGGTCGATCATGACCGCCGAGTTGACGCTCACCATGCGCCGGTTCCGCCGGATGATCGCCGGGGGATTCGTCGCGGAGACGGGAAGGAAGCGGACGCTCGGCTCGCGCTCGGCCCAGTCGTAGAGCGCGCGCGTCCCGAGCGCGAAGGTGCAGACGGTGAGGCCGTCGTAGATCCCCTTCCGGTTCGCGATCTTCCCGGCGTCGTGCAGGAGCTTGACGCCGTCGACGAGGAGCTCGGTGTGGATCCCGAAGTCGCGGTGCGGCCCCTCCGCGAGCTCGCGCGCGATCGCATTCGGGATCCCGCCGATGCCGAATTGCAGCGTCGCGCCGTCCGGGACGAGGTCGCCGACGAGCGCGGCGATCCGCCGATCGGCTTCGTCCGAGACGCGCGGCTCGGGCGCGTGCAGCGCCTCGTCGTGCTCGACGATGACGTCGACCTCGGACGCGTGGATGCGATGGTCGCCGAATTCCGGGACGCCGCGCGTGCGCGGCATCTGCGGATTCACCTCCGCGACCGCGAGCCGCGCCGGATCCGCAGCCGCCTCGCGGAACGGCACCTCGCCCGCGCCCGCGTGCACGCCGAAGCTGAGCCAGCCGTCGTCGTCGGGCGGCGACGTCGCGCACGCGACGACGCGCGGACGCATGCGGCGCGCGATCAGCTCGAAGCCGTGGAAGTCGGCCGTCAAGTGCTCGACGGCGACGCCTTCGGCGCGGAGCTGGCGCTCCACGCCGCCGAAGAACTGGCTGATCACGCGCACTCCGGGACGCGACAGGACGTCGAAGCGCTCCTGGAGCAGCGCACACCAGATCCGCAGCTCCCGGAGGTCGTCGCGGCGGGCGAGCGCGCGCAGGAACCCGGCCGGCTGCGCGGGCGCGAGCGGAAGGAGCAGGTCGTCGGTCGCGTGCAGGAGCTCGGCCGCCTCGGCCGGAGAGCGCATGCGAGCACGGTGATCGCGCGTCAAGGTGCGCGCTCCGCATCGATCGTGGGCCCGCGCGTCAAGCGAACGAACGGACGACGGGCGACCGCGATGCAACAATGCGCACCCTCTTCGGCAACGAATGGAACGAACGACATCGTCGGGAGAGGCACTTCTTACAACCGAGCGGGGATGGTGCGCCATTCGACGTCGCGACCGCTTTGGTCCGGGCGTTGCTCGTGCACCGCCGGGCGACGGGCTGCGTGCGGTTCGCACGCGGTCGTCGGGGGCTCTTCGACCGACTGTGCTGGATCGAGCTTCGTTGCAGCGCGGCTCCCGCGGGAGCCGATCGCGCGCGCGGATCGCGCTGCGCGCGCGAGCGCCAGTCCTCGCGGCTGCGCTCGCGCTCGCAGTCCTGGCCGCGTCGGCGGACGCGCACGCGCAGGACATGCAGCAGCTCATGGGGCGTGAGCTCGGAAAGCTCATGCCGCGCGCGGAGTATCGATTCACGGAGTACCCGAGCGAGCCCGTGAAGGGACAGCCGACGGGGCTCGAGAACATCGAGAACGGCGCGTCCTTCAACGTGCCGATCCAGCAGGACCAGACCGACGAATGGGCCGTGTCCGGCGACGTCCGGTACGAGAAGAACAACACCAGCGCGATCCTTCCCGACAGCGGCCGGCCGCTCCCGAACACGCTCTGGGACATCATGGTCGGCGGCAGCTACCGGCATCGATTCGAGAACGGGTGGATCGGGGCGCTGAGCCTCGGCTTCGGCTCCGCGAGCGACCGGCCGTTCGCCGGCCCCGACGAGCTCGTCGGCCGCGTCGTCGCGTTCGGGCTCCTGCCGCGCGGGGAGAACGATGCCTGGATCTTCAGCTTGATCTACGCGAGCGACCAGGACCTCTTCGACGTGAACATCCCGTTCCCCGGCATCGCCTACCTCTATCACCCGTCGAAGCGGTTCAACGCCGTGATCGGCGTCCCGGTCTCGGCGGTCGAGTACAAGCCGGTCGAGAAGCTGACGCTCGAGGCGCAGTACTTCCCCCTCCGCCACGTGCGAAGCCGCATCACCTACGAGATGTTCCGGCCGCTCCGCTTCTTCGGCGGCTTCGACTGGGACAACGAGCGCTACTATCCGGTCGACCGCGACAAGGCGAAGGACCAGCTCTTCTACTACGAGAAGCGGCTCATGGGCGGCGTGCGCTTCGACCTGCGCCACATCGGCTTCCAGGTGCGCGGCGGCTACGCGTTCGACCGGTTCTTCTTCGTCGGGGACAGCTTCTCCGATCGCGATCAGGACCGGATCGACGTCGGCAGCGGGCCCTTCGTCAACGGCGGCGTGATGGTGCGCTTCTGAAGGAGACCACGCTACGCCGCAGCGGAGCTCTCGACGACGAGCTCGTCCGACGCCGGCGACGCGACCGTTTCCGCGAACGCCAGCACCGGCGGCTGGATGAGCCAGAGCGCGCCGAACAGATACCCGAGGCCCATGCTGAACCCGCCGAGGACGTCCGAGAACCAGTGCGCGTCGAGGTACATCCGGCTGAACGCGACCGTGAAGACCATCGCCATGCAGGCCCCGACCGCCGTCAAGCGAAATCCGCGCCGCACCTGCGACGTCGCGAAGAGGTACGCGATGAAGCCGAGCAGCACGACGAGGCTCAGCACGTGCGCGCTCGGGAACCCCCACGGATCCAGGTTCGGCCGCGGGCGGCCGACCGCCCACTTCGCGACGAGCTGGAGGAGCCCGGCGCCCGCCATGATCGCCGGCAGCGCGACGCTCCAGCGACGGCGTGCGCGCCAGAGAACGCACGAGGCCCCCAGGGTGATCGCGAGCTGACCCGGTTCGCCGCCCCAGAAGGACGCGCGCTCCATCCACGGGCGCAGGGCCGTCGGCCCGGCCGGATGCACGAGACCGCGGACGAATGCATCCGTACCGTCGAGCCCCTGCAGCAGCACGACCGCAAGGACGAGGACGAAGGCCCCGAGGCAGAGCAACGATCCGAGCAGCAGGCCTCGCGCGTCCAATGTCCCCGCGGTACGCTTCATCATGTGCCGCTGATTTGTAGTCACTCCCGCGGGACCTGTCGAGAGGCGGAACGGACCTTGCGTTCTGACGCGGCGTGCGAATCCTGAAGGGAGTTTTCTTCATCGCCGGGGCGGCGCTCCTCGGCGTCGTGGTCTACCGGGTGGGAGCGGGCTCGATCGCCGACGCGCTGCAGCACGTGGCGTGGTGGCAGTTCGCGCTGGTGTGCTCGTTCCAAGGGTTTGCGATCGCGATCGACGCGTACGCGTGGCGGCTCACGCTGCCCGACCGCGACGCGCCATTCACGACGCTCGTCGCAGCGCGCTGCGCGGGCGACGCGGCGAACCTCCTGAGCGGGATCTCGGCCGTCGGCGGCGACGCCTTGAAGGCGTGGATCCTCCGCCACCGGATCCCGTATCGCGAGACCATCCCGTCGCTGATCGTGTCGAAGACGGCGGAGCTCTTCGGCCAGGTGCTGCTCTTCGCGACCGCCGTCGCGCTCGCCTTCCACGCCGCGATCGGCCGCTCGCTGCAGACCGCGATGGCGTCGCTTCTGGTCGTGCAGATCGTGGCGGTAGGCGGCTTCTTCGCCGTCCAGCTCGCCGGCGTCCTCGGGAAGTCGGAGAGGATTCTCGGGTGGATCGGCGTCGAGCGCGGCGACGACATCCGCGCTCTCGACCTCGCGGTGCGCGGCTTCTACCGCCACCAACCCGGTCGATTCGCCGCCGCGGTCGCGTGCCACTTCGCGGGCTGGTGCCTCGGCATCGCGGAGGCGATGGCGATCCTCTACGTCCTCGGCCTCTCCGTGTCGGCGACGACCGCAGTCCTGATCGAGACCCTCTGGTCGGCGGTCCGCTTCGCGACGTTCTTCGTGCCGGGGAGCCTCGGGCCGATCGAGAGCGCCAACGCCGGCGCGTTCGCGGCGCTCGGGTTCGGCGCAGGGACCGGGCTCGCGTTCACCCTGATCCGGCGCGCGCGCCAGGCGGTCTGGGTCGCGATCGGGGCGCTCGTGTTGGTCGCGATCGCCCCGCGTCGCGGAGTCGGCGCCGAGCCGCAGCCGGCCGCGCTCGCGGGCGCGGACTGACGCGACCGCCGCGCTTCAGGCGACCCGGCGCGCCGGCGCGCCCGCCGACAGCGCACGCGCGGCCGCCGGCGTCACGAGGAAGCGCAGCGATCGCGGCGCGACCACCAGGTCGGCGCGGAAGCCCTTCCCGTCCGAGATCGCGACGGCGGAGCCGCGGCCGACGACGACGTGCGGATCCTCGCGCGCGAGCCCGAGGTGGAACGCGACGAGCTTCGCGAGCATGCGGCGCTTGGTCGTCTGGCGGACCAGGAACACGTCGAAGAGCCCGTCGACGGGCGACGCATCCGGAGTCAGGCGAAGCCACGAGCCGTAGGTCTCGACGTTCGCGATGGTGGCCACGATTGCGTCGTGCGCGAGGGGCCGACCGTCGACGACGACGCGCATCGGCTCGAGCGGGGTGTCGACGAGGTGTCGCAGCGCGGTCCGGAAGTAGGCCGCGAGCCTCAGGCCCCGATGTTGCGGCGTCCAGAACGCTCGCTCCGTGCGGTCCTGGATGTCGTGGATGAACCCGAAGCTCTCGTGGCAGAGGAAGGCCACTCCGTCCTTCAGGCCGACGTCCAACCCGACGATCTCGCCGCCGCCGTCCGCCAGCGCGACCACGCTCGCCACGTCGCGCGGGCAGCCGAGCGCGCGCCCGAAGAGATCGCCGAAGCCCGCCGGGACGGGGAGGATCGGCGCGAAGCGGGCGATCGCGGTGCCGGCGACCGCGTCCATCGTGCCGTCGCCTCCGACGCAGACGAGCAGCGAGAAATCCCCGCGCGGCCGGCAGCCCCACGCCTGCAGCCGATCGAGGTCGCGGAACGTCGCGAGCGCGACGCGATGCCCCTTGCGCTCGAGCGCCCCTTGCAGCGCGCGCGCGGTCGCGAAACAGCGCCCGTTGCCCGATCCCGGCGTGGCCACGATCTGAATGGAACGAAATGGTTGCTTGCGCACGAAGAGCTCCACCACGGCGCGCGGCGACGCGGCACCCGCGGCGGCCATCCGAGGGGACGGCGCGCCTGGCTCGGCGTGACGGGTGCATCGCCGCGCACCCCTTCGACGAGGTCTGCCCCGGGGATCGCAAGCACGATGCCAGGGCCCGACCGAAGAAGGGACGCACGCGCGGAGGGGCGTACGGCGCGCGCGCGCCGCGTCGCCTCCCGGGGGCAAGAAGCGCGCGTGTAAGAGTTTCAGCCCGGTGAAACCCCCGCTTTCAGTACAGAGCCTCGAGGGCAGGCTTGTACTTCTCGAGCACGACGCGGCGCTTCAGCTTGAGGGAGGGCGTCAGCATCCCGTTCTCGGTCGTGAAGTCCTCCATCGTGACGACGAACTTCTCGACGCGCTCGTAGCCCTTGAAGTCGCGGCTCAGGTGGTCGAGCTCCGAGCGGATGAGCTCGTGCACCTTCGGGTCGTGCGCGATGTCGTTCAGGGCGACCCCGTTCTTCCGGGCCCAGTCCTTGATGGCGTCCGCGTCCGGCACGACGACCGCGACGTTGTGCGGCTTGTTCTCGCCGTGCACGAAGATGTTCGCGATGTAGGGCGAGAGCTTGAGCTTCTCCTCGAGCGGCGACGGCACGACGTATTTCCCGGTCTCCAGCTTGTACTGCTCCTTGATGCGCCCGGTGATGTAGAGGTACCCGTCGTCGTCGAGCTTCCCCATGTCGCCGGTGCGGAAGCCGCCGTCTTCCATCAGGACGGCGCGCGTCTCGTCGGTGCGGTTGTGATAGCCCTGCATGACGTTCGGCCCATAGACGACGATCTCGCCGTTCACGGGATCGCCGGTCACCTGGTTGTCGATCCGGACGGTGACGCCGGGGATCGGCTTTCCGACGCTCCCCATCTTGCGGTTCCCGGGATAGTTCGCGGTCGTGAT
Source organism: Binatia bacterium (assembly GCA_035651755.1). GTDB lineage: Bacteria > Desulfobacterota > Binatia > UBA12015 > UBA12015 > DASRFA01. The sequence goes on from DASRFA010000025.1 coordinate 14,209, forward strand.
CGGGCTCGTCTCGGTGAGGCCGTAGCCCTCGTAGACCATGATCCCGAGCGCATCGATGAAGTCGGCCACCTCGCGGTTCAGCGCGGCGCTTCCGCTCACTGCGTACTTGAGGCGGCCGCCGAAGCGCTGGCGGACGGTCGAGAAGATCAGCCGATCGGCCAGGAAGAGGATCCCCTGGTCGAGGATGCCGAGCGACTCGCCGCGGTTCTTCCGCTTCGCGACCTCGATGCCCTGCTGGAAGAGGCTCTGGATGATGCCCGGGCGCTCCGAGATCTGCTTGTTCACGCCGTCGTAGATCCGATTGAAGATGCGCGGCACCGCGTAGAGGATCGTCGGCTTCACCTCCGCGAGGTTCGCGACCAGGTTCGGGATCGCGTCGTTGATCGCGATCTCGCATCCCATGCTGACGAGCGCGTGCAGCTCGCACACCTGCCCGAAGGAGTGCGCCCACGGCAGGAAGGCGAGCGAGCGCTCGTCGTCCTCGAAGGGCAGCAACTCGTGCATCGCGTTGATGTTCGAGACGATGTTGCCGTGGCTCAGGATCACGCCCTTCGGCATGCCGGTCGTGCCCGAGGTGTAGATGAGCCCTGCCGTATCGGGCGGCGCCGGGTTCGCGGGCGGAACGGGCGATCGCCGGCCGATCTCGAGCAGCGTCGAGTACGCGTCGTCGCCGCCCGCGAGGTCGAGCCCGATCACGTGCTCGAGCGTCGGGACCTCGCGCTGGATCGCGCGCAGCTTCTCGACGATCGCCGGCGTCGCGCCGATGACGACCTTCGCGGCGCAGTCGGACAGGATGAACTGCCACTCCTTCGCGAGCTGCGCCTCGTACATCGGGACGTACGCGGCGCCGAGGCCGTAGGTCGCGTAGCACGCGACCGCCCACTCGACTCGGTTGTCCGCGACGATCGCGACCTTGTCGTCGCGCTTCACCCCGAGCCTCGCGAGCGCAGCGCGGAAGTCGTCGACCATCTCGCCGACGCGCGCGTACGGGATCCACTCCCACGTGCCGCCCTTCTTGACGCCGAACAGGCGGCGCGGCGCGAACTCGCGCCGGCTGCGCTCGAACAGCTCGACCAGGTTGTTGTAGCCGCCGCTGCGGGCGGATCGCGTCGTCCCGCCGACTCGCTCTTCTGCCATGGCGATTCCCCCGTCCCGAAGTGTGATGGCGCGCGCCCGCCGCACCCGGCGGGACCCGCCGGCGGCGTGCCCCTCCTTTAGCGCAGATCCGGCCGGGAGGTGCAGCCTCGACACATCCGTCCCGGCGCGCTCTTCTCGTTCGGATGCCCGGGCACGCACACGGCCGGATCGGCGCGCTGCTCTCGGAATACGGTCTCGTCGCCGTCTTCGTCGCGACGTTCGCCGAGGGGATCGGCATCCCGCTTCCCGGACAGACGCTGCTGGTGGCCGCGGCGGTGCTGGCGGCGCGCGGCGAGATCTCGCTCGCGGCCGTCGTCGCGACCGGCGCCGTCGCCTCCGCCGGCGGGCTCCTCGCCGGCTGGGCGATCGGCCGCTACGGCGGCCGCCGGCTGCTCGAGCGCTTCGCGGGGGCGCGCCTGAAGCGCGTGGAGGACCTCTTCTGCCGCTACGACGCGGGCCTCGTGACGCTCGGCCGCTTCGTCGACGGCGCGCGTCAGCTGACCGGCCTCGTGGCCGGAGCGCTGGGCATGGAGCTCCGGCGGTTCCTCGCCTGGGACGTCGTCGGGGCGGTCCTGTGGACCGGCGTCTGGGCGGGCGGCGCCTGGTTCTTCACGCGCCACGTCCACGCGGTGGCGACGGCCCTCCATCACGTGGGCCCGTGGATGTGGCTCGCCGCGATCGCGGCCGTCAGCGCGGTGGTCGCGTGGATCGTCCACGGCAGCGGCGTTCGGGTGGCGCCGGAGAGCCGGTGATCGCGCTAGGCGTCGAACGCGACCGGCAGCCGATCGGGCGACCGGAACGCGAGGCCGACGATCCGGCAAGGCTCGCCCGGCACGAGCCGCACGTTCGGGAGCCGGTCGAGGAGCGCACCGATCGCGACCCGCGCCTCCAGGCGCGCGAGGTTCGATCCGAGGCAGAAGTGCTCGCCGAACCCGAACGCGACGTGATCGGCGACGTTCGGGCGGTCGAGGACGAAGCGATCGGGGTCCGGGAAGCGCGTCTCGTCGCGGTTCGCCGACCCGATCGCGAGCATGACGAGCTCGCCGGCCGGGATCTCGACCCCGCTCACCTCGACGGCCGCGGTCGCCTCGCGCGAGACGTACTGCACCGCGGACTCCCAGCGGAGCGTCTCCTCGATCGCCCGGTCGAGCCGCGCGCGATCCGCCCGCACCTCCGCGAGGACGTCGGGGTGGCTCAGAAGCGCGTAGATCAGGCTGCCCGTGAGCCGATAGGTCGTCTCCGCGCCGGCCGGAAGGAGGAGTCGCAGGAAGGAGAGCACCTCCTCGTCTCCGAGGCGCTCGCCCTCGACCTCGGTATGGACCAGCTCGCTCACGAGATCGGCGCGCGGCTCGCGCCGGCGCTCCTCGAGGATCGGCCGGAGGTAGTCGACGATCTTCTCCGCCGCGGCGAACCCGCGCGCCGGGTCGTCGCTGATCGAGATGAGGTCCAGCGCCCAGTGGTGGAACTGCTCGAAGTCCCGGATCGGAAGGCCGAGGACGTGCGCCATCACGCGCAGCGGGAACGTGAACGTGAACTGCGAGACCAGGTCCGCCGTGCCGTCGCGCTCGATGCCGTCGATCAGGCGGTGGACGACCTCGGTCACGACGTCCTGGAGCCCGTCGCGCAGCGCGCGCGGCGAGAAGGCGGGCGTGACGAGGCGCCGCTGCCGGAGGTGCTCGCGTCCCTCGAGCTCGAGGATCGTCCGTCCCATGACGAGCCCGATGCCGCGCGCGTTGCCGCGCGACGAGAACGTCGCCGAGTCCTTGAGCGCGCGGACGACGTCGTCGTAGCGGGTGACCATGGTCGTCGTGCCGAGCGGTCCCGTGAGCGCGATCACCGGGCGCTCGTGGCGAAGCCGCCGGTAGACGGCGTAGGGATCCTCGACGGGACTCATCATCCCGCCGCCGAAGAGCGCGGTCGCGGACTGCATCGTCGCCTCCGATGCCGGGCTCGAGATCGCCCGAGCGCACGCCAATCTAGTTTGGTCGATTGATTGAATCAACTGACCAAATGGTCGGCGCGTCCCCTCAGAGCGACTTGAGGAAGGCGATCAGCGCGTCGCGCTCGAAGGTCGACAGCGCGAGGAAGCGGTCGCGCGACGCGGTCGCCTCGCCGCCGTGGGCGACGATCGCGTCCTCGAGCGTCGCGGCGCGGCCGTCGTGCAGGTACGGAGCGCTTCGGCCGACGCCCCAGAGCGGCGCCGTCCGGAACTCGCTGCCGCTCGCGTCGCCGTCGGCGATCCCGTCGGCGAGTCCCGGGCCCATGTCGTGCAGCAGGAGGTCCGAGTAGAGCCACGCAGGCTTGTTGTGGAGGACCTTCGTCGAGCTCGGCCCGGTGCGGATCTTGTCGACGTGGCAGAGCTGGCAGCGCGCCTTCCGGAATGACCGCTTCCCGAAGTTCGTCTCCGGCGTCGCCTTCGGCACGGCGAGCGGTGCGAGCAGGCGGAGGAAGTCGGTCGAGCCGGCGATGCCCGTGCCGTCGTCCTCCGGATCGGGCGCCGGATCGCAGGCGGGCGGGGCGCCCTGCGGCGGCAGGTCGCTCGCGCGGGTCGGCGAAGTGATGCCGATCTCGTGCAGCGTGTGATCGGGCAGAAGCTCGGCGAGCGACGGCGCCGACGCCTTCCACCCGAAGCGCCCGAGCCGTCCCCCGACCATGTTGGGGCGACCGGAGATGCCGTCGTGGTTGCGATCGTCGGGATCGGCGCGCCGGAGGATGACGTCGTCGCGGAGCCCGTCGATCAAGCCGGCGCCGAAGGCGGCCGGCGTGTCGCGCAGCGCGACGACGTTCGCCGTGCCCGGCACGGTCTCCGGCGGCTGCGTGCAGCCTGCGTCCTCGAGGCCGCGGTCCTGGAGGTCGGGCCCGCCCTCCGCCGGCAGCGGATCGAAGGTGCCGCCGGAGGTGCGCCCGAACAGGGTCACACGCCGCGGACTCGAGCCGCCGATCGCGGGGAAGTTGTGGCACTCCGCGCAGCTCGAGCCGTTGAACGCGGGCCCGAGGCCCGTCGCCGCCGTCTCGATCTCGGCGAAGCGCTGGAGGCCCGCGTCGAAGAGCGCGGCCTCGGCGAGCGTCAAGCGCGCGTACGGGATCGGCTCGCAGGCATCGCTCGGCAGCTGGTCGGGGTTCGGCAGGATCGCGCAGTTGTCGCAGCGATCTCCGACCCCGTCGCCGTCGCGGTCGCTCTGGTCCGGGTTCCCGCGTTCGGGGCAGTTGTCGACCGGGCAAGTGTCGCCGGGACGGCCGAAGCCGTCGTGGTCGACGTCGTTGCACGGATCGCACTCGTCGCCGAGGCCGTCGCCGTCGGAGTCCGTCTGATCGGAGCTCGCGAGGTCGGGGCAGACGTCGCAGGCGTCGCCGAAGCCGTCGCCGTCGCGGTCGGCCTGGAGCGGGTCGTACGCGGTCGGGCAGTCGTCGTCCGGGCACGTGTTCGAGGAGAAGAACGGGTTCCCGAAGCCGTCGCCGTCGGGGTCGGTGCAGGTGTCCCACGGGTTGTCGACGCCGTCGTGGTCGACGTCGGCGATCGCCTCGACGAACTGGAGCAGGTTGCCCGTCGGGTCCTGGCCGCCGAGCGACGACTGGAGGACGGGATCGCAGGACGTGATCACGGCGTGGTCGACGACGTTGTCGAACGCGCCGCTGAAGCGGAAGCAGGTCGCAGGGTCCACCACGTACCCTTGCCGCACGGTGTTGTCGTGCGGGAACGTCCAGCCCGGCGGGTTGTCCTCGAGGTAGGCCTGGAAGTTGAACGACGTCCCGTCGAGAATGTTGCCGTCGAACAGGTTGCCGCTCGACGTGCCGCGCACGTGGACCGGCTTGTCGCGCGCGGTGTTCTTCCGGAAGACGTTGTCGCTCGAATGCTTGACGTAGAAGGCGGCGGCGCCGGCCTCCTCGGAGACGTTGGCCTCGAGCGTGTTCTGCGTCGCCTGCAGCAGGTAGACGTTCTCGTAGGCGCTCCGAAGGAAGGTGTTGCCGACCAGCTGCGTCGACTGCGCGCCGGTCCCCATGTGGATCCCCTCGTCGCGGCTGTCGTGGACGACGTTCGCCTCGATGCGGTTCCCGACCGTCGTGCCCGCCGCCGTCGCGCCGGCGAGGTCGATGCCGTAGGTGTTGTCCCACGACTCGTTGCCGGTGAGGAGGTTCGAGCCGCCGCCGCGGATGCGGAGGCCGCGCCCGAAACCCGTGACCTTGCAGTTCCGGACAGTCGCACCCGTCGCGGAGTCGACGTTCACGCCGTACAGCGTGTTGCCGCTCGTGCCCGAGATCGTGTGGCCGGCGCAGTCGAGGACGGCGCCGCTCCGCACGTTCAGGCCGACGTTCGGACACGGCCCGAGGTCGGCCGGCAGGACGGCGGTGCCGTCCACCGTGTCGCCACACTGGCACGGCACCGCGTTGCCGCAGATCAGGGCGTGGCTCGGCGAAGCGAGCGCGAGAAGGCTCGTGAAGAGCGCGGCGCCGAGGACGGCCCGCATGGATTCGACGAAGCGCATGAGTCCCGGGGCGCGCAAGATCCGGCGCGGACGACGCTATACGCCGGGCTCGGCTCGGGTCAACGCGGAACTCCGGCCGTGGCCGCGGCCGCCATCGCGTCGAAGACCGACTGGTTCAGGTCGTATCCGATGCCATCCCAGAAATCGCAGTTCGCGATGGGGTCGGCCGCGGTCGAGAGGTCGGGAGTGTCGAAGATCAGGTAGCCCGTGCCCGCGGCGGTGAACGGCGGCCAGCGGAACGCGCCTCCGTGGTTCGGGTCGAGGTCGCGCGCGAACGACGCCCAGTAGCCGACCATCTCGTCCGACAGCCGCGCCTGCTCGGGCGTGAACTCGATCCCGATCTGGCGATCGGCGTGGAACACGAACGGCACCTCGTCGCCGTGGCAGGCCTCGCCGGCGCACTGAGGGAACTGCCCCTGCCAGATGTTGAGAGACGTCTCGTCGAACTCGTAGTTCCAGATCGTCGCGCGCGCCTGGCGCGCGACGAAGCGGTTCGCGCAGCCGAAGAGGTAGTCGTTCGCGACGCTCGACAGGTTCGCGGTGTTGTCGCCGTTCTCGTTCACCCCGTAGAGCGCGACGATCGCCGGAACGTTTTCCGCGCCGAAGATGACCGCGAGCGTCGACCGGTACACGCCGGCGCTGATCTGCCCGCCGAGCACCTGCGCGAGGCCGGCGATGAAGATCGTGCCCTCATCGTGGTTCGTCCCGAGGAGCGTCGGCACCGTCAGCGCGCCGCGCTCCGCCGCGATCGTCGGATCGTCGACCACGAACGTCCCGTCGACCACCGGTGGGAAGACGAGGAAGCCGGCGAGGCGAGCGCCGAAGAGGCTCAGGAGCTGGAGCTGCGTGTTCTCCTGCGCCGCCAGGATGTCGTCGGCCGGGACGGCGCGCAGGCACGCCAGGTCGCCCGGTTCGCAGCCCACCAGCATCGCGAACTCGACCGCGACGACCACCGCCTGCGGCGGCTGCTTGTACGGGATGCCGAAGGGATTGCTCTCCATCAGGATCGCGCGGAAGAGCCCGGCGCTCGACGGGATCGAAAGGCCGTGGAGGCCGATCGACATCGCGCCCGCGCTCTCGCCGAAGAGCGTCACCTTGGCCGGGTCGCCGCCGAAGCCGGCGACGTTGTCCTGGACCCACCGGAACGCGAGCTGCTGGTCCATGAGGCCGTAGTTGCCGGTCAAGCCGGGAAACCCGGCGAGGAAGCCGAGCGCGCCGACGCGGTAGTTGAGCGTCACGACGACGACGTTCCGACTCGCGGCGATGTAGGCGCCGTCGTACACCGGGACCGACGTCCCGCCGTGGGTGAACGAGCCGCCGTAGACCCAGACGAGGACCGGCAGCCGACCGCTCTCGCCCGCCCCGATCGGCCGCCAGACGTTGACCGTCAAGCAATCCTCGCTCGTCCCCGCCGTCGGGCCGAAGGGCGGGTCGAGCGTCTGCGGGCAGGCGGGGCCGCTCGCCGTCGCCTGGATCACGTCCCGGGAGCGCGCCTTCGGGAGGGGCGGCGTCCAGCGGTTGGCTCCGGCGGTCGTCTCGCCGAACGGGATGCCGCGGAACGCTTCGACGCGCTCGCCGCCCAGGTCCGGCACCTCTTCGATCGTTCCGCACACCTCGCCGCTCGTCGTGTCGACGATTCCGGTCGGACAGCCGCTGCGGTCCGAGCACGCCCCGACCAAGCCCGCCGCGACGAGCGCGATCGCCGCCGCCGTCGTCTTTGCCACCATCGCCCTCCCCCCTCGGTCCGCCGCCGTAGCGATCGCCGTCATGCCGGATCGCCCCGGACGACGCCAATCGCGCCGGTTGTCATGGTGTCGCTGCGGCGGACTCCAGGCGCTTGTGCGGCGAGCTCGCGGCGGTAGAAAGGCGCGGTGCCGCCCCCGGCCACGCCGACTTCGCCCGCGACTGCCCGCGCCGGCGCCGGGTTCGGATCGCGCGCGGCCGGCGCTTGCGCGATCGCGGGCAGCGCGGCGCTCTTCCTCGGCACGTGGCTCCACCCGATGTCCGCGGACCCGAACGATGCGCGAGCCGCCTTCGCGGAGTACGCGGCCGATCGCCTCTGGGTCGCGAGCCACTTGACCCAGCTCGCCGGCGTCGCGCTCGTGACGGCGGCGCTCGTCTTTCTCGCGCGCCGCCTCGAGGAGCGGGTCGCGAGCGGCTGGGAGCGGATCGCTGCCGCGGGCGCGATCGCGAGCCTCGCCGTCGCGGGCGCGCTCCAGGCGGTCGACGGGATCGCACTGAAGGCGATGGTCGACGCGTGGGCACGGGCGGGCGCGGGCGAGAAGGACGCCGCGTTCCGCGCGGCCTTCGCCGTCCGCGAGGTCGAGGTCGGCCTCGCGAGCATGCTGGGTCTCTTCCTCGGAGCGACCGCGACGCTTTACGGCATCGCGCTCCTCGCAGATCGCACCGCGCCGCGCTGGCTCGGCGCGCTCGCGATCGCGGGCGGCGTGCCGACATTCGCGGGCGGCGTCGCGACCGCGGCGAGCGGCTTCTCCGACACGGCGATGGCGCTCAGCATGCCGTCCGGCCTCCTCCTCATGGCCTGGATGGTCGCGGTCGGGGTCGCGCTCTGGCGCGACCCCGACCGCGGCGCGCCACCAGACCCGGCGCACCCGGCCCACCCGGCGCGCCCGGCCGCGTGACGCGCCAGCTTCCGGGCGGACGCCCGATCGCGTACACCGGGCGCATGAAGGTCGACGGCATCCTTCCCTTCGAGCTGCCGCGCGTCCCCGATCGCGCCCGCGAGCTCGAGCGCCTCGGCTACGACGCGGCGATGTCGGCCGAGGTCGCGAACGAGCCGTTCCTGCCGCTCGCGCTGGCGGCCGAGCACACCGAGCGCCTTCAGCTCATGACTTCGGTCGCGGTCGCCTTCGCGCGCAACCCGATGACGCTCGCACAGGTCGCACACGACCTGAACGCGTACTCCAAGGGTCGCTTCCTGCTCGGCGTCGGGACGCAGGTGCGCGCGCACGTCACGCGCCGCTTCAGCATGCCGTGGTCGCGACCCGCCGCCCGCATGCGCGAGTTCATCCTCGCCATGCGCGCGATCTGGGACGCCTGGTACTTCGGCGCGAAGCTCGAGTTCCGCGGTGAGTTCTACCAGCACACGCTCATGACTCCGATGTTCACGCCGCGCGACGTCACGTACGGGCCGCCGCGCGTCCTCCTGGCCGGCGTGAACCCGCGCATCACGGAGGTCGCGGGCGAGGTCGCCGACGGCTTCGTCGCGCACGGCTTCACGACCGCTCGCTACCTCCGCGAGGTGACGGTCCCCGCGATCGAGCGCGGCCTCGCGAAGGCCCGCCGCCGCCGGAGCGACTTCGCGCTCTGCTGCCCCGTGTTCATCGTGACCGGAGCGAACGACCGGGCGATGGACGCGTCGCGCGCGATGGTCAAGGGCCAAATCTCCTTCTACGGCTCGACGCCGTCGTACCGACCGGTCCTCGACCTGCACGGCTGGGGTGCCCTCGGCGAGGAGCTGCACGAGATGTCGCGCCGCGGCGCGTGGGCCGAGATGGGAGACCGCGTGACCGACGACGTGCTGGATGCGTTCGCGGTCGTCGCGCGCCCGGAGGAGCTCCCCGAGCGGATCGCGGAGCGCTGCGGCGGGCTCGTCGATCGACTGGCGTTCACGGCCGCGCTCGACGACCCGGACCAGCTCGCCGAGGTGGTGCGGCGCGTGCGCGCGGCGGCCGGCGCGCCCGCCGCGCGCTGAACGGCGGCGCGACGCCAACGCAAGCGCCTTGCGTTGCCACGGCGCGTCGCGACCCGCCCCGATCGCGCATTTCCTGCTCGAAGAGGCCTTGGCACGCGCGGATAATCGCGCCCCATGCGAGCTCGAATGCACCGCTTCCTGCACGAGCAAGCGACCAGGATCCTGACCGCGCCCCTCGGAAGCTACCTGCGCTCGTCCGGGCAGGACGTCGACCGGCTGAAGCGGCACGTGCGGAAGGGCGACGTGCTGCTGGTCTGCGGCGACCAGCGCGTGAGCGAGGTCATCCGATACTTGACGCAGAGCTCCTGGTCGCACTCCGCCATCTACGTCGGCGACGAGCTGCTGCGGCGCCACCCCGAGCGCGCGCGCGAGCTCGAGTCGCGCTGGGGCGACGACGCGCACCACCTGATCGTCGAGGCGATCGTCGAGGAAGGCGTCGTCGCCTCGCCGATCTCGAAGTACCGCGGCTTCCACCTCCGGCTCTGCCGCCCGTTCGGCCTCGAGTCCGACGACCTCTCGACGGTCATGGACGAGGCGATCGCGCAGATCGGCGGCGAGTACGACGTGACGAACCTGCTCGACCTCGCGCGCTACTTCCTTCCGGTCTCGCTGGTGCCCGCGCGCTTCCGGCGGGAGGCGCTCGCCTTCGGGAGCGGCCGGCCGACCGAGGTCATCTGCTCGTCGATGATCGCGCGCGCGTTCGACGCGGTCGGCTTCCCGATCCTGCCTCGCACGGAGGAGGAGGCCGCCGTCGCGGCGGCGAACGGCGCACGCGCGCGCCGCCGCTACCACGTCGACGTCGAGGCTCCGAGCTGGCCGTCGCGCCGGCCGCTCGCGCGCGACCTGCGCCGGAGCGAGCGGCCGCACTCTCTCATCACGCCGCGCGACTTCGATCTCTCGCCGTACTTCGAGATCGTCAAGTTCAGCCTCATCGAGGGCTCGCGCGACGACGCGCCGGCGGCCGAGACGTCGCGCGCGAACGGCTTCCGCCACCGGCGCGGCTCGCCGCTCTGGCGAAGGCTTGCACGCTGGACGCATCCGGAGCAAAACGGCGCGGTCGCGCTCGAGAGCCGCGCCGCCGGGGGCTGAGCCGGGGGGCGGCGGCGATCTCGGATCGCGTGTGCGGAGGATGGTTGTGTTGCGCCCAGCAGTTCGAGGCCTGGTCCTCCTCGTCGTGTGCGTTTGCCTCTCGCTTTTCGCGCCGTCGCGCGCGGCCGCCGAAGACGACGCGCAGGCCGTGTTCGCGATGGCCGCGGACTCGATCCTCCAGATCCGCGTCGTCGAGACGAGCTCGGGAGCGAAGGCGCTCATCGGGTCCGGATTCTTCGTCGGGCCGGCGGGTCGCGTCGTCACGAACTACCACGTCGTCTCGAAGCTCGCGCACGACCCCGGCCGCTACCGCATCGAGTGCGCGCGCCACGACGGCACGACGTTCGCGGCGACGATCGACGCGATCGACGTCGTGCACGACCTCGCCCTCCTCCGGTCCGGACAGACCGGCGCGCCGGCGTTGCCGCTCGTCGAGACGGCGCTCCGGCAAGGAGCGCGACTGTACTCGCTCGGCCACCCGCACGACCTCGGCCTCACGATCGTCGAGGGAACCTTCAACGGGCGGCTCGACCACAGCCTCTACGACAAGATCCACTTCACGGGCTCGATCAACCCGGGCATGAGCGGCGGACCGGCGCTCACCGCCGGCGGCGAGGTCGCGGGCGTCAACGTCCGGACCGCCGGCAACCAGGTGAGCTTCCTCGTGCCGGTCGATCGCGTGCGCGCGCTGCTCGAGGTCGTGTCGGCGCCGGCGTTCGCGCCGCCCGCGGACTTCCTGCCCGAGATCCGGCGCCAGCTTCTCGCGAACCAGGACGCGTACTTCGCGGCGCTCCTCGCCGCCCCGCTTCCGACCTCGGAGATCGCGCCGTTCACGCTCCCGGGTCGGATCGCGCCCTTCGTCCGGTGCTGGGCCGACGCCGAGCGCGGCGACGGGCTCGCGCACGAGTCGGTCGATCACACCTGCTCGACGGACGACTACGTCTTCATCGGCTCGGACCAGGTGTCGGGCATCCTCGAGTACCAGCACCACGTGGTGACGAGCCAGAAGCTGAACCGCTTCCAGTTCTTCCAGCTCTACTCCGATCTCTTCGCCGAGCCCTACGGGGCGTTCACGAGCAGCGAGGACGAGGTGACGCCGTTCCGCTGCGAGTCGAGCCTCGTCCACCACGACGCGACCGAGCTGAAGGCCGTCACGTGCCTGCGCGCGTACAAGAAGCTCCCCGACCTCTACGACTTCGTCCTGCGCGCGGCCGTCGTCGGGCGCCCGGACGCCGGCGTCGAGTCGAGCCTCGCGCTCTCCGGCGTCACCGTGGAAAACGCGAAGCGGCTCGCGCGCCGCTACCTGGAGGCGATCTCGTGGGCGCGGTGACCTGGCTCGAGATCCTGGACCGGCGCGAGCGCGTCGCGCAGCGCGTTCGGCTCGATCGCCTGCCGATCGAGATCGGCCGCGGCTACGCGTGCGACGTCATCCTGGACGACAGCCACGTGTCGGCGCGGCACCTGCGCCTCGCGCTCGATCCGGACACCGGCGGCGTCCTCGCCGAGGACCTCGGCAGCACCAACGGCCTCCACCGACTCGATCCCGAGGCGGCCCGCGTCGCGCGCGTCGCGCTCGCGCCCGGGACCCGCCTCCGGATCGGCCGGACGATCGTGCGGGCGTGCGGACCGGCGACGGAGGTCGCGCCCGCGGTGCGCGAGCGGCGCGACGCCGACCGCCGTCGCCTCCTCGCGTCGCCGGCGCTCGCGGTGCCGGTGATCGCGGCGGCGGTCGGGCTGCTCTTCGGCATGCGGTACCTCGCGAGCTACGAGGCGACGGCGGTCGCGGACAGCCTCCACGGGTCGGTCCTGATGCTGGCGCCGGTCGCGGCATGGACCGTCGCATGGGCGCTCGTGTCGCGCATGGTCGCGCAGCGCTGGCTCCTCCTCGCGCACGCGGCGAACGCGTGCGCGTTCCTCGCCGCGTTCCTGCTCGTGGGCGCCGCGTCGGAGTACGGGACGTTCCTCCTCTCGTCGCAGCGCGCCGTCGCGATCGCCGGCTGGACCGCGCTCGGAGCGCTCGTCGCCGCGCTCCTGAACGCTCACGTCGCGCTCGTGTCGTCGCGACCCCGCTCGCAGCGCTGGCTCGCGGGCGGAGCGCTCGCGATCGCGCTCGTCGCGACGTCGGCGTACCTCGTCCACTGGGAGGACGGGCGCTTCTCCAACCGGGCGCGCTATCCGGCGGTGCTGAAGCCCGTGCCGGGCCGGTGGCTCGGGGGCGAGTCGATCGACGACTTCGTCGCCGGCATCGACGGGGTGAAGCGGGAAGTCGACGCGCTCGTCGACGACCAGGGCTGACTCGCCGCGCCCGCCGGCGCTTCCGCCGAAGGCGGCAACCGTGGTTTAGTGCGCGCCATGGTCGAGACAGCGCCCGTCACGCGAGCCGCCGTCGCAGCGTTGCTGGCCGCGCTCGTCGCCGCGTGCAGCGACGCTCCGCAGCCGCCGACCGGGCCGCGCGAGATCGTGCCGCGCGCGGCGTGCGCGGATCGCGATCCCGAGCGCAAGGCGTTCTACGGCGACCTGCACGTGCACACCCGGAACTCGTTCGACGCGTACGCGTTCGGCACGCGGACGACGCCGGAGGACGCGTATCGCTTCGCGCGCGGCGAGCCGGTCTCGCTCACGCCGAACGACGCCGAGGGAAGGCCGACGCGCGTCGTGCAGCTCGAGCGTCCGCTCGACTTCGCCGCGGTGACCGACCACTCCGAATGGCTCGCCGAGATCGACGCCTGCACGACGCCGGGGGTGGCGGGCTACGATTCGGCGACCTGCCGCCAGTACCGCAGCGACCAGACGAACGCCGCGATCGTGTTCGGATCGGCCGCCGTGGTCGCGGAGCCGCGGCGGCGCCAGGACCTCTGCGGCGCGGACGGCTCCGCCTGCGTCGCGCACCTGAGCGAGGTCTGGCAGCGCATGATCGACGCCGCCGAGGCCGCCTACGACCGGACGTCGGCGTGCCGCTTCACGAGCTTCGTCGCGTACGAGTACACGGGCACGTTCGGCGTCAGCACGCAGCACCGGAACGTCATCTTCTCGGACGTCCGGGTCCCGCTGCCGATCACCTACTACGAGCAGCCGACGCGCCAGGGGCTCTGGCGGGAGCTCCGACGCCAGTGCATCGACGCCGGCATCGGCTGCGACGCGATCGCGATCCCGCACAACACGAACGAGTCGAACGGCACGGTGTTCGCCGTCGAGTACCCGGGCGCGACCTCGCTCGAGGACGAGCGCGCGCAGGCGGAGATGCGCGCCGCCGCCGAGCCGTTGATCGAGATCTACCAGCACAAGGGCGACTCCGAGTGCCGCATCGGGTTCGGCGCCGCCGGCGCGGCCATCGACGAGCAGTGCGACTTCGAAAAGATCCGCCGCGAGGGCGCTCCCGATTGCGGCGACGGCACCGGGAGCGGCGGCTCGACCCACATGGGCTGCATCTCGCGCCTCGACCACGTGCGTGAGATCCTGCTCGAGGGCCTCTCGGAGGGAACCCGGCTGGGCGTGAACCCCTACCGGCTCGGGATCATCTGCAGCACGGACACGCACAACGGCACGCCCGGCAACGTCGCCGAGCGCGGCTGGGGCGGCCACCAGGGAAACAACGACGACATGCCCGAGGAGCGCCTCGCGACGTCGTTCCTCGGCGCGGCGGCGACCGAGCAGAGTCCGGGCGGCCTCGCCGCGGTGTGGGCCGAGGAGAACTCGCGCGCCGCGATCTTCGCCGCGCTGAAGCGGAAGGAGACGTTCGGAACGAGCGGACCGCGGATCGCCGTGCGCTTCTTCGGCGGCTTCGGCCTCCCGGCCGACCTCTGCGACGATCCGCATCTCGTCCGGACCGCCGATGCGAAGGGCGTCACCATGGGAAGCATCCTCCCGGCGCGCGGCGACGGCGACGGGGCGCCGCGCTTCGCGGTGCAGGCGCTGCGCGATCCCGGCACGGCGGCCCGGCCCGGCACGCCGCTCCAGCGCGTCCAGGTCGTGAAGGGCTGGATCGCGAACGGCGAGCGCCGCGAGCGGGTCTTCGACGTCGCCGGCAGCCCCGACTCCGGCGCGGACGTCGATCCCGCGACCTGCGAGCCCTTCGGACCGGGCGCGGACTCGCTGTGCGCGACGTGGACCGACCCCGAGTTCGATCCCGGACAGCCCGCGTTCTACTACGCGCGCGTGCTCGAGAACCCGACCTGCCGCTGGAGCGCGTGGGAATGCCTCGCGCTGCCCGAAGCGGATCGTCCGCCGACGTGCACCGACCCGGCGGTCCCGAGGACGATCCAGGAGCGCGCCTGGACGTCGCCGATCTGGTACGACCCGCCGGCGCAGACCGCAGCGGCGCGCGGGACGCCCGAGAAGCTCGCGGCCGCCTCGCCGCCCGAGCGGCACGCGGTCCCGTAGCGACCGCTACACGTTGAGCGCGGGGCGGCGCGCGTGTTTTAGTGCGCCGCCATGGAATTCAACCTCGCCGATCTCTTCGAGCACTCCGTCGATCACTTCGCCGACCGCGAGTACCTCGTGTGCGACGGCAAGCGGCGGACCTATCTCGAAATGGAGGAGCGCGCGAACCGGCTCGCGCACCACCTCGCGTCGCACGGCATCGGCGCGGGCGACCACGTCGGCATCTACGCGCTCAACTCGGTCGAGTGGATCGAGACGCTGTGGGCGGTCTTCAAGCTGCGCGCGGTCTGGGTCAATATCAACTTCCGCTACGTCGAGGACGAGCTTCGCTACCTCTTCGACAACGCCGACCTGAAGGCGCTCGTCTACCAGCGCCAGTTCGCGCCGCGCGTGGCTGGCGTCCTCCCGGCGATGCCGCTCCTCCGGCATTCCATCGCGATCGACGACGGCAGCGGCGAGGACGTCGAGCGCATCGGCTCGATCGACTACGAGGCGGCGCTCGCTTCGGGATCCCCCGAGCGCGACTTCGCGCCGCGCTCCGCCGACGACCGCTACATCCTCTACACCGGCGGCACGACCGGCATGCCGAAGGGCGTCGTGTGGCGGCACGAGGACGTCTTCTACGCGCTCGGCGGCGGCATCGATCCGACGACCAACGTGCGCGTCGAGCGCCCGCAGCAGATGGTCGAGAAGGGGCAGGCGCAGGGCATGGCGATGACCTTCCTGCCGATCGCGCCGCTCATGCACGGCGCGACGCAGTGGGCGGTCATGGGCCAGAGCTTCCTCGGCAACAAGGTCGTGCTGGTCGGGAAGTTCGAGCCCGCGCGCGTCTGGGATTTGGTCGAGCGCGAGAAGGTGAACTCGGTCATGATCACCGGCGACGCGATGGGCCGGCCGCTCGTCGAGGCGCTCGAGTCGGGCGACCGGAAGTGGGACCTCTCCTCGCTCTTCGTCCTCACGAGCAGCGCGGTCACGTTCTCTCCGTCCGTCAAGGACCAGTTCTTCAAGCACTTCCCGAACCTGATCATGATCGACGCGATCGGGTCCTCGGAGACCGGCAACAACGGCATGGTCATGGTGCAGGCCGGGCAGACCGCGATGAAGGGCGGTCCCACCGTGTCGAAGGTCGGCAACACCGTCGTCCTCGACGACGACTTTCGGCCGATGCCGCCCGGCTCGGGGAAGATCGGGAAGCTCGCGCGCGTCGGCGACATCCCGGTCGAGTACTACAAGGACCCGAAGAAGACGGCCGAGACCTTCGTCACCGTCGACGGCGTCCGCTACGCGATGCCGGGCGACTACGGCCTCGTCGAGGCCGACGGCCGCATCACGCTCCTCGGGCGCGGGTCGGTCTCGATCAACTCGGGCGGCGAGAAGATCTTCCCGGAGGAGGTCGAGGCCGCCGTCAAGTCGCATCCCGCGGTCTTCGACTGCACGATCGTCGGGGTCACGGACGAGCGCTGGGGGGAGCGCGTGGCTGCCGTGGTCGAGTTCCGGCCGGGGCAGCGCGCGAGCCTCGACGAGATCCAAGCGCACTGCCGGGCGAAGATCGCGGGGTACAAGGTGCCGCGGCAGATCTGCGAGGTCGAGAAGATCGTGCGGTCGCCGTCGGGGAAGCCGGACTATCCGTGGGCGAAGCAGGTCGCTTCGTCTGCTCGCTGATCGGCCGTTCTTGTTTGGTGCCGGTGGTCCGCCGGAGCCGTGTGTGCGGGCGCTCGCTCCGGGTCTCGCTTGCCCGCAAACACGGCTCCGGCTGCGTCCGCGATGCGCTCGGAGCGAGGAGTCGCGACTTTGCCGCGACGACGAGGCCCATCGGAGGAGCGCAGCGCCGGCAGCGTAGCGCCGGCGCGAGCACCGCACGGGGGCGCATTTGGAATAGCCCCGCTCGTTCGACAGTCGCTCGCTTGCCCGCAAACACGGCTCCGGCTGCGTCGGCGCAGCGGAATGAGCTGACCGTCTGATCGAGTCCGACGGAAGCGATCGTCGCCGTAGGCTGGTGCCGGTTGCCGCGGCTCCCGCCTGCGGAAGCGCGCACATCGGACGACCGTGCATCTGCCGCGGCACGGGGTGGGGAGGTTGCGGGGGGTTTTTTCGCTTGAGATCTGCCGGGAAAAGGCGCATAGGCGCGTGCGGGGGGTCCGATGAACGCTGATCCGCAGGCTCGGCGTCGGCTGTTGCTCGACGTCGCCGGGAATCTCGCCGCGCTCGCGTTCTTCGCCGCCGCCGGAATCCTCCTCTGGACGGCGGCGAACGGCTCGAGTGTTCCGCGCGATGGCCTCGTCGTCGCGACCGTCGTCGCCGGGCTCTTGCTGCAAGCGGTGGCCGAGTCGGTCCGACGGACGCTCACGTAGCGGCTCGACCGGCGACCACGGCGGCAACGGAACGACCGCGATCGTGCGCGCGGCACGCGTTCGCACCCGCTTGCTCGCGGGCGCCCGGAAGGATTACGCGATCGGGATGCCGCGCCTGAATCCCGAAGCGCTCACGTTCGGCACCTACACCTCGAGCTATCCGCCGGTCGCGCAGGTGATCGCGTCGGCGCAGGGGCTCGAGGCGATGGGCTTCGACCACGTCTGGTCGGGCGACCAGCTCCAGTTCCAGCACCCGCATCGCCTCTGGCGCCCCGACCTCTGCGACGGCGCCCAGACGAACCCGAAGCTCGCCGCGAAGTTCGCGCTGCAGCCGCTCATGAGCGTCCTCGGCCAGCACACGAAGCGCGTCTGCATCGGTCAGGGCGTGCTCGACGCGATTCGGCGCGGGCCCGCGATCCTCGCCCAGGAGTTCCTGACGACGCAGCACTTCACGCAGGGTCGCGCGATCTTCGTCCTCGCGGCCGGCGAGTGGAAGAACATCGGGCCCTACGGCTACAGCCACGAGAAGCGCGATTCGCGCCTGGTCGAGACGGTCCACCTCGTGCGGCGCTTCCTCGAGACCCAGGAGCCGATCTCGCACGACGGGCGCTTCTGGAAGCTCGAGGACGCGGTCGTCGAGCTGCCGCCGTACGACGGCGTGCCGCCCCCGCTCTGGATCGCGGGCGGCGGGCCCAAGGTGCTCGCGGCGGTGGGCCGCGACGCGGACGGCTGGCTCGTCTACACGCCAGGCGGCGTCCTCGGACGGCCGGAGGCGATCGCCGAGAAGCTCGCGACCGCGCGCCGGCACGCGGAGGCCGCCGGGCGCGACCCGCGCGCGATCACGTGCGGCACGCTGCCGCTCTGCCTCGTCCACCCCGATCGCGACGAGGTCGAGCGCTGGCTCGACCACCCGTTCATGCAGTGGCACGCGCTCACAGGATTCCCGTTCGGCTCCGCGTGGCGCGAGTACGGGCACGAGCACCCGCTCGGCGACGGCTACTCGGTCACGCTCGAAGGCAACACCGCGACCATGCCGCTCGAGCGCGTGCTCGACCTCTGCCGCCAGGTGCCGCGCGACATGGTGAAGGCGTCGCTCTACTGGGGCACCGCCGACGACGTCGCGCCGCGCATCATCGCCGAGGTCGAGGCCGGCGTCCGGCACTTCGCGCTCTGCAACTACGTCGGCTTCCTGTCGCGCGCCGAGGCGCCGGCGGCGGCGCAGGAGCTGCTCGAGATCGCGCGCCGTGTGCGGGCACGCTTCCCGGACCTCGCCGCGCTACCGCGACTCCTCGGCTGACGACGTCCGTCCGGGCTTCGCGGCGTCGACCGTCCGGCCGCCGAGCTCGGTCGAGCGCGCGCGCTCCGCGGCGACGACGTCCTCGAACGCCGGGCCGCGCACGCTGCGCTCCACGAGGCGGGCCTGCGCGTCGAGGCTCCGGATCGCGGCGAGGCGATCGTCGTTCTCGAGGCGCGCGGCGTCGACCGCGCGGCGGAGCACGCGGATCGTCTCGTCGTACACGCGGAGCGGCACGGGGAAAGGGTGCCCGTCCTTGCCGCCGAGGGCGAGCGAGAAGCGCGCCGGGTCCGAGAAGCGGCAGGCAGCGCCGTGGATGACCTCCGCGGCCATCGCGAGCGCGAGCACGGTGCGGCCGCCGACGCCGGGCGTGAGGAGCAGGTCCGCGAAATCGGCCGGCGCCCGATCCGCGGCCGCGGCGAGCGCGCCGTGGAGCCGCCGGAGGACGACGTCCTCCGCGCGCACGTCGTGGTGGGCGGGCATCACGAGGTGCGGGAGCGGCAGCTCGAGCTGCACGGCCGCGTTCGGCGGAAAGCTCTCGTCCAGGACGGCGGGGCCTTCCGCGACGCGCGCGGCTTCGCTCCCCGCGCGCGCCGCCCGGCGGTACGCCGCCACGACGCGGTCCGGTCCGCGCGCCAGCACGTCGAGCTGCGCGGCGCGCGAGCGGTCGGCGCGGCGATCGGCGAGGTTGACGATCACGCCGCGATTCGGACCCTCGATCGCGGCGTGCGGGTCGTCGAAGAAGCCGCGGAGGCCCTCGGACTGCCAGTGGTAGCGGCGCGCGGTCCGCGTCTCCGGGTTCATGCCCTGCTGCACGACGACCCAGCTTCCGTCGTCGGTCACGACGAAGCCGTGGAGGTAGAGCGCGAAGCCGTCCTGCACCGCCGCGCTGTCGACCTTCGCGACCAGGCGGCTCGTGTCGGCCAGGCGGTCGCCGTCGAACCCGACGCGCTCGCCGATCGCGCGCAGCTCGCCCGGCGTCCGCCGCGACTGGTTCCCGCGGCCGCCGCACACGTGGACGCCGAGCTCGCCCGCGATCGGCTCGAGCCCGCGCTTCAGCGTGCCGAGCACCGCGGTCGTGATGCCCGAGGAGTGCCAGTCCATCCCCATCACGGCGCCGAACGACTGGAACCAAAATGGATTTGCGACTCGGCGCAGGAATTCGTCGCGGCCGTAGTGGTGGACGATGGCCTCGGTCATCACCGCGCCGAGGCGCGCCATACGGCTGGCGAGCCATGCGGGCACGCGTCCCCCGTGGAGCGGCAGATCGGCGGTTCCAGCCTTGCGGGTCATGGCCTGATTCGTACTCCCGGCGCGCCGGGAACACAACGTGAACTAA
>DASRFA010000026.1:0-18900 GCA_035651755.1 Binatia bacterium
GGCATCGTCGTGCCCGAAGGCTTCGACCTCCCGCCCGGCTACGTCCGGCACTACCAGGCGACCGACGACGGAAAGATGCTGCCCCCGATCCTGATGTTCTCGCCCGACTTCGATTGGGTCGACGACACGGGACAGCCGGTCGCGATTCCGCCGAATCGCGTCGTGCCGCGCGAGATGGCGCCGCCCGGCATGCCGATCGAGATGCTCGACCTCCCCGACGGGCCGAACGGCCCCGGCACCGCGCCCTGAGCCCTCCCGCGCCGGTCGCGACCTCCGCGCGCTCGGACGACGCCGCTCCCGCGGCGTCCCCGCTCCGGACCGAGAGCGCGGCGCGCCGCGCGCTCGTCGTCGTCGCGTGCGCTGCGGCGAGCGCGCTCGCGTGCGCGCTCTACTCGCACGTCGGCCGGGTCAGCTTCGCTCTCGGCTGGGTGGCGCTCGTGCCCTGGCTCGCCGCCGTCGATCGCGGCCGCTCGCTCGCCGGCGCGATCGCCGCCGGCCTCGCGATGAGCGTCGGCTTCGCGCTCGCCGTCTTCGGCTGGCTCGCCGACGGCATCGGCGCCTACACCGGCGCGAGCCCAGCGACCTCGTACGCGGTGCTCGCGGCGCTCGCCCCGATCCTCGAGCCGCAGCTCGTCGCGCTCGCGGCGGCTCGCTTCGCGCTCCGACGCGCGCGCGAGGAAGAGCCGACGTTCTCGCTGCGGCGCGAGGCGGTCGCCGCGGTCGGCGGCGCGCTCGCGTACGTCGCGGTCGAATGGGCATGGCCGAAGCCGCTCGGCGACAGCCTCGGGCACGGGTTCATCGCCTCGCGCGTCCTCCGCCAGGGCGCGGACCTCGCGGGCGCCGGCGGGCTCGTCCTCGTGCTCGTGCTCGCGAACGGCTTCGCCGTGGGTGCGCTGCGCGCGGCGCTCGCGCGCCGAACGCGCGCCGCATTCGCCCTCGCCGCGGCGCCGGCGGCGGCGGTCGCGCTGCTCTGGCTCTACGGCGAGTGGCGGCTGGCCGCGCTCGACGCGCGCGCGCGGGGTCTTCCACCCGGGTCGAGCATCACGGCCGCGCTCGTCCAGAGCGACGTCGCGAGCTACGGGCCGCTCGCCGCCGAGGTGGGAACCTACGAGGCGGTGCGCAGGATCCTCGACGCCCACTTCGCGCTCTCCGCCGACGCGATCGCGTCGACGGGAGGCATCGACCTGCTCGTCTGGCCGGAGACCGTCTACCCGACGACGTTCGGCGCGCCCAAGAGCCCCGATGGCGGCGCCTTCGATCGCGAGATCGAGCGCTTCGCCGCGGCGAGCGGCATTCCGCTCGTGTTCGGCGCGTACGACGTCGACGCCGGGACCGAGTACAATGCCGCCTTCTTCCTCGCGCCCGCGTCCGACGAGCCGGCGCGCCGCCTCGACCTCGACGCGTACCGGAAGCGCGCGCTCTTCCCCCTCACGGAGTCCGTGCCGTCGTTCCTCGACCGCGACGACGTCCGCGCCGCGTGGCCCTGGCTCGGGACGTGGAAGCCGGGCGACGGTCCCGCCGTCGTGTCGGTGCGACTGGCGGGCGGGCGGACGATCCGGATCGCGCCCCTCATCTGCTATGACGCCGTCCAGCCCGCGTTCGGGCGCGCGGCCGCGCGCGAGCGCGCGCAGCTCTTCGTCACGCTCTCGAACGACTCCTGGTTCGCGACCGGCGCGGGCCCGCTCCAGCACCTCGTCGTCGCGGCCTTCCGCAGCATCGAGACGCACCGCCCGCAGCTGCGCGCGACGACGACCGGGATCTCGGCGGTCATCGACGAGACCGGCGAGATCGTCGCCTCCGCGCCGGTGCACGAGCGCGCGACCGTCATCGCGCCGGTCGCAATCGGGAACGGCGACGGGCCGTGGACGCTCTTCGTCGCGCTCGGCGATTGGCTCGGACCGGTCTCCGCGCTCGCGTGCACCGGGCTGCTCGTCGGCGCGGCCCTCGCGCGCTCGCGCGCTCGACCGAGGTCCGTCGCGGTCGGAGCGCCTCGGGTCAGGGCGCGATCCGGTAGGCCCAGGTCTCGGTGACCGGCTGCCCGTTTCGCTCGAGCGCGGCGCGGAGATCCGCCGGGCCGCCGCGCACCTCGAGCGTGAGGCGATAGCCGCCGAGGAGCGGGTTCTTCACGAGGTGCTGCCCGAGGAGGTCGACGTTTTCCCCCGCGCGCCGCGCGGTGACGCGCGCGTGCACGACCTCGCCGGGCGGGATCGCATCGAGCTCCGGGCCCGAGAAGTCGATCACGAAGCGCTCGCTCTCGCCGTTCGCGCCGCGGTCGCGGCGGGTCGCCAGCGTCCGGGCGAGCGGCGGGCGCGCGAGGTCCTCGCCGTACCAGGACAGGCGGTACGCGAGCTCGAGCGGCTGTCCCGGCCGCGCCTCCGCAGCGGGGACCCAGTAGACGACGACGTTGTCGTTCGTGTCCGATTTGGTCGGGATCTCGACGAGCTCGATCCGCCCCGGCCCCCACGCGCCGACCGGCTCGACCCATGCGCTCGGGCGGAGCTCCGCTCGCGTCTCCAGGTCCTGGTAGCTCTCGAAGGCGCGATCGCGCTGCACGAGGCCGAAGCCGAGCGGGCTCACGGTCTCGAAGCTCGTCACCTGCAGGCTCTTCGGGTTGTCGATCGGGCGCCAGAGCCATTCGTCCGGCGGCAGGTGGGCCAGAAGGCCGTCGGAGTCGTGCGCCTCGGGCCGGAAGTCGTCGAAGTGCCGCTCGGTGTTCTCGCCGTGGAAGAACATGCTCGTGAGCGGAGCGATCCCGAGCTTCGCGATGTCGCGCCGCGGAAAGAGGACGACCTCGACGTCGGTCGTGGTCGATCGCCCGGGCCGGACGACGAAGCGATACGCCCCGGTCACGCTCTCGCTGTCGAGGAGCGCGTAGACGACCATCTCCTGCGCGCGCGGCGCCGGCTTCTCGAGCCAGAACTCCCGGAAGAACGGGAACTCCTCGCCGTGCGACTCCGCGGTGTCGACCGCGAGCCCGCGCGACGAGAGGCCGAAGACCTGATCGCGACCGACGGCGCGGAAGTAGCTCGCGCCGAGGAAGACGATCACCTCGTCGAAGTAGTCGGAGCTCTTGATCGGCGCGTGGAGGCGGAAGCCCGCGAACCCGAGGTCGGGTGGGACGCGGCTCGCGAACTCGTTGTGCCCGTAGTCGAAGTGGCTCGGCGAGAACGGCACGGGCGTCACGTGCGAGCCGTCGACCACGTTCACGACGACGACCCGGTTGTAATAGAAGCCGGGGTGGAAGAGCTGCACCTGGAACGGCACCTCGCCGTCGTTCCAGAGCGCGTCCTGCGGGCGGTAGCGGATATCGCGCCACTGGTCGTAGGTGAGGCCGGTGAGCCAGCTCGGGACGACGCGCTCGACGTCCGCGAACGGCTCGCGCGCGAGCTCGCGCGCCCGCTCGACGACGGTCTCCCACAGGGCGGCGGCGCCGGCCGGCCGCCCGGCGACCAGGAGGAGCACGCCGGACAGGAGCAGCCGCCGAGCCGCGCGCCCGATCCGTCGGCCGGAGCGTCGCGACAGCAAGGAGGAGAACCTCGTGGGTCGGGGTCTCTCTTCCTACGTGCTCGGTCGGGCGTCAACCCGCGGCAGTCGGCGGATTTCGTGATACACGGCGCCGGCCGATGCTCGACGCGATGCCACTGCCGCTCGTCGCTTGCGGCGCGCTCGCGCTCGCGGTCGGGCTCGCGACCGGCTGCCGGAGCGCCGGCTCGGACGACTCGACCGTCGAGTTGTGGGCGATGGGGCGGGAGGGCGAGGTCGTGCAGCGGCTCGTGCCGGGGTTCGAGGAGAGCCATCCCGGGGTGCGGGTCCGGGTGCAGCAGATCCCGTGGAGCGCGGCGCACGAGAAGCTGCTGACGGCGTTCGCCGGCGGGGCGCTTCCCGACGTGCTCCAGCTCGGGACCACGTGGATCGCCGAGTTCGTCGCGCTCGGAGCGCTCGAGCCGCTCGACGAGCGGCTGGCGCAGGCGCCGACCGTCCCGCGCGACGACTTCTTCCCGGGCATCCTCGACGCCGGCGTCGTCGACGGCGCGACCTGGGCGCTTCCCTGGTACGTCGACACGCGGCTCCTCTTCTACCGCGCCGATCTCCTCCGTCGCGCCGGCATCGACGGCGCGCCGCGCACCTGGGAGACGTGGCGCACGGCGATGGAGCGCGTGCGGAGCGCCGGCGGGCCTGGCTCGTACGCGATCCTCCTGCCGCTCTCGGAATGGGAGCCGCCGGTCATCCTCGCGATGCAGCAGGGCGCGACGCTCCTGCGCGACGGCGACGCCCGCGGCGACTTCCAGAGCCCCGCGTTCCGCGCCGGCTTCGCCTTCTACCTCGACCTGTTCCGGTCCGGCCTGGCGCCGAAGGGCGGCGAGGCGCAGGCGACCAACCTCTACCAGGGGTTCGCCGAGGGCCTCTTCTCGTTCCTCGTGACCGGGCCCTGGAACCTCGGCGAGCTGCGCGCGCGGCTTCCGTCGGAGCTCGCGGAAGCGTGGTCGACGGCCGCGATGCCCGCGCCCGACGCCGACTGGCCCGGCGTTTCGCTCGCCGGCGGAGCGAGCCTCGCCGTGTCGCTCGCGTCGCCCCGGAAGGACGCGGCCTGGGAATGGGTCGCGTGGCTCTGCGAGGCGGCGCAGCAGCTCGAGTTCCAGCGCCTCACCGGCGACCTGCCGGCGCGCCGGAGCGCCTGGCGGAACGGCGACCTCGCGAGCGAGCCGCGCGCGGCCGCCTTCTGGACGCAGCTCGCGCGCGTACGGCCGGCGCCCAAGGTGCCGGAGTGGGAGCGCATCGCCGCCCGCATCGCGCAGCACGCCGAGAGCGCGATCCGCGGCCAGGCGACGATCGACGACGCGCTCGCGCGCCTGGACGCAGACGCGGACCTGATCCTCGAGAAGCGCCGCTGGCTCCGCGCGCGCGCGTCCGGCACGCCCGCGCCGGAGGCTCGGCCGTGACCCGCGCGCGCCCGTGCCGTCGGTGGCCCGCGGCGGGCTGGCTGTTCGTCGCGCCCGCGCTCGCGGCGATCGCCGCGTTCTTCTTCGTCCCGGTCGCGGCCGCGGTCGTCCTGAGCGCGACGGACTTCGACATCTACGCGCTCGCGAGCCGCGCGAACCTCCGCTTCGTCGGCGTCGCGAACTACGCGCGCCTCCTCGGCGACCCGCTGTTCTGGATCGCGCTCCGGAACACCGCCGTGTTCGCGGCGGTCGCGGCGCCGCTCTCGATCGCGATCTCGCTCGCGGCGGCGCTCCTCGTCGACGCCCGCGGGGTCCGCCTGCGCGGGCTCTTTCGCACCGCGCTGTTCGTGCCGGTCGTGACGACGCTCGTCGCGGCGGCGGTCGTGTGGCGGTACCTCTACCATCCGCGGGTCGGGCTCGTGAACCGCGCGCTCGCCCAGCTCGGGGTCGCGCCGATCGACTGGCTCGGGGACCCGCGCTGGGCGATGGCTGCGATCATCGTCATGGCCGTGTGGAAGAACTTCGGGTTCAACATGGTGATCTTCGTCGCGGGCCTGCAGAGCATCCCCGAGCGGCTCTACGAAGCCGCGAGCGTCGACGGCGCCGGGCGCTGGGAGACCTTCCGCCACGTGACCCTGCCGATGCTCGGCCCGACGTTCGCGTTCGTGCTCATCATGACGATGGTCGGGTACCTGCAGCTCTTCGCGGAGCCCTACGTGATGACTCAGGGCGGACCCTCGAACGCGACGCTGAGCGTGGTCCTGTTCACGTACTTCGAGGGGTTCCGGTGGTGGAACCTCGGCTACGCGGCGGCCGCGTCGTTCGTCCTCTTCGCGATCATCCTGGCCTTGACGGTCGTCGCGACGCGCTTCACCGCCCTCGGGCGACCGCTCGCCGCGGAGCGCGGCGCAGGGCGGCGATGACCGCGAGGACGCGATGACGGCGCCGCGCTCGCGCGCCCGGGTGATCGCCCTCCACGCGGCGCTGGTCGCGGCGTCGGCGATCACGCTCGCGCCGCTCGCGTGGATGGTCTCGCTGTCGCTCATGCCGTCGGGCGCGGCGTCGCGCGTCCCGCTGCCGCTCGTCCCGAGCGAGCCCACCCTCGAGCACTACCGGACGCTCTTCGGCCGGCTCGACGTCGCGCGCTACGCCGCGAACAGCGCGCTCGTCGCGAGCGCGGTCACGGCGATCTCGCTGCTCCTGAACGCGCTCGCCGGCTACGCCTTCGCGAAGCTCCGCTTCGCCGGCCGCGACCGCGTCTTTCGGGGCCTCCTCGCCGCGCTGATCATTCCCTCGCAGATCGGGATGCTGCCGCTCTTCCTCATGCTGCGCGGGATGGGGCTCGTGAACACCTACTCCGGCGTCGTCGTCCCCGGGCTCGCGAGCATCTTCGGGATCTTCCTCGTGCGGCAGTACGCGCTCTCGCTCCCGGACAGCCTGCTCGACGCCGCGCGCGTCGACGGGGCGAGCGAGCTCCGCATCTTCGGATCCATCGTGCTGCCGGCGTCGCTGCCGATCCTCACGACGCTCGCGCTCTTCACCTTCATGGGGACCTGGAACGACTTCCTCTGGCCGCTCATCGTCCTCTCCGAGCAGTCGAGGTTCACGCTGCCGGTCGCGCTCGCGAACCTGCTCGGCGAGCACGCACAGGACGTCGAGCTCATGATGGCGGGTGCCGTGCTGACGGTCGCGCCCATGGTCGTTCTCTTCCTCGCGCTCCAGCGCTACTATGTCGCCGGCGTGGTGGGCGGGAGCGTGAAGGGGTGAGGTGGGCGGCCGGCGCCGGCACGCTGCGGGGACGCGCGTGCTCGGCGATCCTGCTGGCGCGCGTGGTGGCGATCGCGGCGGCGGCGCCGGAAGCCCGCGCCGACCCGGGATCCGTCCTCGACGCGTTCGAAGACCTCTCGCCCTGGAGCGCGGCGGCCTCTCCCGGCGCGAGCGTCGAGATCGCGCGCGACGCCGGACGCGACGGCCAGGCCCTCCGGATCGACTTCGACCTCGGCATCGGCGGGTGGGTGATGGTACGCCGGCCACTGCCGCTCCGCCTCCCCGAGAACTACGTCTTCTCCTTCCAGGTCCGCGGCGAGGCGCCGCGGAACAATCTCGAGTTCAAGCTCGTCGATCCCACGGGCGACAACGTCTGGTGGTCGATCGAGCGCGACTTCGCGTTCCCGCACGACTGGGAGCGCGTGACGGTGCGCCGCTCGCACATGCGCTACGCGTGGGGAAAGTCCGGCGGCAAGCAGCTCGACCGCGTCGGCTACCTCGAGATCGCGATCACCGCCGGGACGGGCGGCAAGGGATCGGTCTGGATCGACGACCTCCAGTTCGAGCCGCGGCCCGCGCGCCCGCGTACCCCGCCGAAGCCGAAGATCACGGCGTCGACGTCGACGGAGGGTCATCCGCCCGCGAACGCCATCGACGGCGATCCCGGGACCGCGTGGCGGAGCGGCGCCGTCGCGGACCAGCAGTGGATCGAGATCGATTTCGGAGCTCTCCAGGAATTCGGCGGACTCGTGATCGACTGGGATCCCGAGGACTATGCCGTCGCGTATCGCGTGGAGGTGTCGCCGGACGGACAAGCCTGGACGACGGTGCACCAGACGACGACCGGGCAGGGAAAGCGCGACTACATCTACCTTCACGACACCGAGGCGAGCCGGCTCCGCCTCGCGCTCGAGCGCAGCAGCCGCGGGCAGGGCTACGCGATCCGCTCGATCGCCGTCAAGCCGATCGAGTTCTCGGCGTCGCCGAACGACTTCTTCGCTGCGATCGCCGCCGATTCCCCGCCCGGGACCTTCCCGAAGTACTTCACGGGGAAGCAGTCGTACTGGACCGTCGTCGGCGTCCCGGGCGACGACGCCGAAGGGCTCCTCAACGAGGAGGGAATGCTCGAGGTCGGGGCCGGCGCGTTCTCCATCGAGCCCTTCCTCTACCTCGCGGGCGAGTTCGCGAGCTGGAACGGCCCCGAGACGGCGCAGTCGCTCGAGCGGCGCTACTTGCCGATTCCGTCGGTGACCTGGCGCGTCGACGGGGTGAGCCTGGCGATCACCGCGCTCGCGTCGGGCCCCGCCGGCTCGTCGACGCTGTATGCCCGCTACCGGGTGCAGAACGAAACCGACGCGCGCAACGACGTCCTGCTCTTCCTCGCGCTGCGACCGTTCCAGGTGCTCCCGCCGTGGCAGTCGCTGAACGCGGTCGGCGGCGTGACCCCGATCCGGACGCTGGCGTCGTCGGAGCCGGGCGTCGCGGTCGTGAACGGCGATCGACCGGTCACCTCGCTCACGCCGCCGGAGCGCTTCGGCGCGGCGACGTTCGAGGAGGACCTCGTCGGCACCTACCTCGAGCACGGCCGCGTGCCGACGCGCGCCGACACGTCGGATCCGTTCGGCTACGCGGCCGGCGCCTTCGAATATCGGCTCGCGCTCGAGCCGCGCGAGCACGCCGACGTCGTGCTGGCGATTCCGTTCCACCCCGACCGCGCGAGCGCCACGGCGACCCCGAAGGAGCCGCCGGCGGACTTCTTCGAGCGTGAGCTGTCGCGGGTCGCCGGCGAGTGGGAGCGAGACCTCGGCCGGGTCGCGCTCGATCTTCCGGGCCCGGAGGGCGAGCGCATCGCGGACATCGCGAAGACGACCCTCGCCTACATCGAGATCAATCGCGACGGCGTCGCCATCCAGCCCGGCTCGCGCAACTACGCGCGCTCGTGGATCCGCGACGGCGCCTTCACGGCGAGCGCGCTGCTTGCCTTCGCCCACCCGTCCCAAGTGCGCGACTTCCTCGCCTGGTTCGCGGGCTTCCAGTTCCCGGACGGTCGCATCCCGTGCTGCGTCGATCACCGCGGCCCGGACCGCGTCCCCGAGAACGACAGCAACGGCGAGTTCGTCTACGGCGTCGCCTACTACTACGCGTACACGCGCGACATCGGCTTCGTGTGGCAGGTTTGGCCGAACGTCGTGCGCGCCATCGACTTCATCGCGGCCCAGCGCGCGCAGCGCACCACCAAGGAGTACGAGAAGCCCGACCGGATCGCCGCCTTCGGCCTCCTGCCCGAGTCGATCAGCCACGAGGGCTACTCCGCTCGCCCGGTCCACGCCTACTGGGACGACTTCTTCGCTCTGCGGGGCCTCGAGGACGCCGTGGGGCTCGCGCGCGTCGTCGGCGACGACGCGCGCGCGACCTCGTGGGCGACGCTGCGCGACGCCTTCCGCCGCGACCTGTACGCGTCGCTGGAGCGGACGATGGCCGCGCACCACATCGAGTTCCTTCCGGGCTCGGTCGAGCTCGGCGACTTCGACGCGACCTCGACCGCGGCCGCCATCACGCCCGTGGGTGAGATCGGGCACCTCCCGGCGGCGGCGCTCGCGAAGACGTTCGACATGTACATGAGTCACGTGCGGGCGCGCGCCGCGCGTCCGCCCGGCGACGAGGGCTACACGCCCTACGAGTTCCGCAACGTGGACGCGCTCGTCCAGATGGGCCGGCGCGACGATGCGCTCGCTCTCCTCCGCTTCATGCTCGCGGACGTGCGCCCGGCGGCGTGGAACGAGTGGGCGGAGGTGGTGTGGCGCGACGCCTCCCTTCCGCGCTTCATCGGCGACATGCCGCACACGTGGGTGGGATCGTCGTTCCTGCGCGCGATCCGCAGCATGATCGCGTACCGGCGCGATTCCGCGAACGCGCTCGTCCTCGGAGCCGGCCTGCCGGCTGCCTGGGTCTTGGACGCGCCGGGCGTCGGCGTCGCGCGGCTCCCGACGCCTTACGGGATCCTCAGCTATCGCGTGGCGCGGGCCGGCGACCGGATGCTGCGATGGTCGATCAGCGGCGACCTCACGGTGCCGCCCGGTGGCATCGTGCTCGAGCCGCCGCTGCCGGCGGCGCTCACCTCGCTTCGGGTGAACGGCGTCGCCAGCGACGCGTTCACGGCAACCGCCGCGACCGTGCGCGAATTTCCGGCCGACGTCGTGCTCGAGTGGGCTCCGCCGGCCGCGCCGCCGGCGACCGGCCCGGGCGCGCCCGCGTCGTTGCCGGCGGGCGGGTCGTGAGCGCGCGGCTAGGAGCCTAGGGCCGAGGCGTCGGTGACGGGGGTGTGCCCTCGTCGCGCGGAAAGAGGTGCAGCGAGCGCGGCCGGACGACCAGCCGCACCTCCTGGTCTCGCGCGAGAGGCTGCATGCCGGCGAGGCGTGCGGTCAAGCGCGCGTCCCCGGTGACCCGTCCGACGGGGCCGAGGACGACGTGCGCGAGCGTCTCGTGCCCGAGCCACTCGACGTGCTCGACCACCCCGCAGAGGACGCCGGCCGCGTCCGCCTGGGTGTCGTCGGCGAGCGCCAGGCCCTCGGGCCGAACGCCGGCGATCACGTCGCCGTCCGCGCGCGGCCGCGTGCCGTCGGCCAATTTGCCGTCGAGCGAGATCGTCTGCCCCGCGATCGCGACCGCGGGTCGGCCTTCGGCCGCGCCCACGACGCGCGCGGGCAGGAGGTTCATCGGCGGGCTTCCGATGAAGCCCGCGACGTAGGCGTCGGCGGGGTGCTCGTAGAGCTCGCGCGGCGGCGCGATCTGGAGCACGCGCCCGGCGCGCAGGACGGCGACGCGATCGCCGAGCGTCATCGCCTCGGTCTGGTCGTGCGTCACGTAGAGCATCGTCGTCCGCATCCGACGCTGGAGGTCCGCGATCTCGGCGCGCACCTCGACCCGGAGCTTCGCGTCGAGGTTCGAGAGCGGCTCGTCGAGCAGGAAGACGGACGGCTCGCGCACGAGCGCCCGCCCCATCGCGACCCGCTGCTGCTGGCCGCCCGAGAGCTGCCGCGGCCGCCGGTCGAGCACGGCGGCGAGGCCGAGCACGTCGGCCGCCCATGCGACCCGGCGAGCGCGCTCGGCGCGATCGAGACCGCGCATGCGGAGCGGGAACTCGAGGTTCTCGCGCACGCTCATGTGCGGGTAGAGCGCGTAGTCCTGGAAGACCATCGCGACGTTCCGCTCGCGCGGCGTGAGCGCGTTCGCGACCCGGTCGCCGATCCGGATCGTGCCGGCCGTCGCCTCCTCGAGGCCCGCGACGAGCCGGAGAAGCGTCGACTTGCCGCAGCCGGACGGTCCGACGAGCACGACGAGCTCGCCGTCGGCGACCGTCAGGTTGCAGTCGACGACGGCGCGCGTCCCGTCCGGGAAGGTCTTGTCGACGTGCTCGAACGCCACACTCGCCATGCGGGTCCTCGGGCCGGCCGCGAGCCTACTGGAAGAAGACCCGCACGCCGAACGGCGGCGACGCTCGAC
Source organism: Binatia bacterium (assembly GCA_035651755.1). Classification (GTDB taxonomy): domain Bacteria; phylum Desulfobacterota; class Binatia; order UBA12015; family UBA12015; genus DASRFA01. Next base: position 11,211 of record DASRFA010000026.1, read on the forward strand.
GTGCCGCGACCGACCGCGCTAGGACCGCCAGCATGAACGACCGGCTCCGTCAGAACCTCGCCCGTCGCCCGGCCTGGATGAACGCGCTCCTCGCGTTCTGCGCGTTCATGACCTTCGTCTTCATGCCGTGGGACGTGTTCGGAAAGCCGGTCGCGGCCGACCAGGAGGCGTGGTTCGGATTCCTCCTGCGCGGCTGGCTCGCGAAGCTGACCGAGCCGATCCACTGGGCGATCTACGCCGCCGGGACCTACGGCTTCTGGCGCATGCGGCGCTGGATGTGGCCGTGGGCGGCGATCTATGCGGCGCAGGTCGCGATCGGGATGATCGTCTGGGGAGCGGTCTACGTCGGCGGCTGGCGCGGCTGGCTCGAGGGGATCGTCGGCTTCGTCCCGTTCGCCGCCGTCACCATTGCGCTGTGGCGCTCGCGCGACCTCTTCGACCGGCGCCCCGGCTGAAAAGCGAACGCGAAGCGCGCGGAGTCGTTCGCACGGACCGCTACTCGAAGAAGCTCTCCGCAGAGAGGACCGGCGCCGCTCTCTGCACGATCGGGTCGGCCGCGAAGCGGTCGCGCAGGGCGCCGCCCGTCAGGTGGTTCGCGAGCGCGATGAAGAGCATCGACTGGTCGAGCGCGAGGAGCTCGGTCGCGACCTTCCCCGACGTCGGTTCGACCGCGTCGTAGAAGCCGTACTCGCCGTAGACCGGGAAGCGCTCGGCGAGCGCGCGGAGGCCTTCGGCGGCGCGGTCGGGCGCGACCGCGGCCGCGAGCGCGGTCGCGTGCGGCGTGACCGCGCCCGCCGGATAGCCGCGCGATCCGAGCACGCGCACGCCGAACTCGCCGTACGGCCCGCCGCGCGGGCGCGCGCACGGCGACATGCCCCACACCGGATAGCCGAGCTCCTCGGCGGCGTAGCGCTGCTGCACGGTCGCGTGCACGAGGTCGTTCGCGCCGAGGCTCTTCGGCGCGAGCCGGAGCTCGTCGAGGACCAGGAGCGGCATCAGCGCCTCGAACATGCTGCCGCCCCACGACGGCACGTACCGCAGCCCCTTCCACTCGTACCAGCCGGTCAGGACGTCGCGGCCGCCGACGAGCGCGGTCCGCACGTTGGACGGGACGAGCGTCTGCGCCGTGCACGCGGGCGGAAAGACCCGCACCATGCGGAACCACGCGTCGGCGGGAACGCGCCCCTGGCCGATCGCGAGCAGGACGCCGAGGCGCGCCTCCGTGTAGAAGACGCCGTAGTGGTAGCGTGAGCGCGCGCGGCGGTGCGTGAAGTAGCCGTGCGACATCTGCCCGCGCTCGGCGTCGTAGAAGAACCCGAGGTCGAGGCGGTCGATCCATTCCGACGCGCGATCGGCGAGATCCGGCATCGCCCCGCGCGTCGCGATCAGCCCCGCGACGAGCCACGCGACGTCGACGAACGAGAGGAAGTTGCTCGTCCGCTCGAGCGACGTCGTGTCGTAGTAATTGTACGGATACCCCTGCCAGGTCTCGAGGCGGTCGAGCGTGTCGAGGATCAGCGCGGCGCGCGCCTGCGCCTCCTCCGGCGCGATCAGGCGGAGGTCGCGCGCGGCGACCAGGTCGATCAGGTAGAGGCCGACGTTCGTCACGTTCGCGTAGTCGCCGATCTCGACCTCGCCGAGGTCGGTCGACCTCCCACGCAGGCGAAGGTGGTCGATCGGGAGCCCGTTCTCGCGATCCGAGAGCGCGTCGAGGCCGCGCCAGGTGTCGCGCGCGACGCGCTCGAGGAGCTCGCGTGGTCCCGCGGGAAGGTCGAGCGGCGCCGTCAGGACGCGGCTCGGCCAGCCGCGGAGGCGCGCCTGGATGTGCGGACGAGCCGCCTCCTGTCCGCCGAACGCGTCCTCCCACGCCTTCTTCCGCGGCGCGACGACCGGGTCGTCCTCGTACACCGGCGGTCCGTCCTCCGCCGGTCCCCCGAGGCTCGCCGGACAGTCCCCGCGCCACGCCGACGCCCCGCTCGACGACCGCGACGGATCGGGAGCCGCGGGTGTCGCGACGCCCGTGCCCGCGCTCGGCATGGCGCCCGTCGTGCCGCCCGCCGCCGCGGGCGCCGGCGTCGGCGACGCCACGTCGACGACCGGAGTCGCCAGCCCCGCGCGCGCGTCCGCCGCGCGTGCGCGCGCGCCGCTCGCGAGCATCGTGACGGCGCACACCGAGACCAACGCGAGCGCACCAGGGATCGGAACCGGGCGAAGCAGCGCCGGGCGTCTACCATCGGCTCCACGCGCCCACAATGCCCGAGCTCGCGCGCCGTTTGACGAGGCGCGCGCGCCGTCGCTACGGGAGCGCCATGACGCCCGCCGACCTCGTCGAGATCGAGCTCATCAAGCGGCTCAAGTACAAGTACATGCGCTGCCTCGACCAGAAGCTGTGGGACGAGATCGGCGACTGCTTCACCGACGACGCGGTCGCGTCGTACAGCGGCGGCAAGTACGCGTTCGAGGGACGGGAAGCGATCGTCGCGTTCTTCCGCGCGTCGATGAGCTCGCCGAGCTTCCTCTCGAGCCATCGCGTGCACCACCCGGAGATCGACCTCACGAGCCCAACGACCGCGACCGGCACGTGGGCGCTCGAGGACGTGGTGATCGACCCCGAGCGCGACTTCGCGCTCCGCGGCGCCGCCTTCTACACCGACGACTACGTGAAGACCGCGGACGGCTGGCGGATCGCGCGGACCGCGTACAAGCGGAGCTTCGAGGAGGTGTGGTCGCGGTCGCAGCCCGGGCCGCATCGCTTGACGGCGAGCTGGTGGGCGACCGACGGCCAGAGCCAGCTCCCCATCCCCGAGCACGTGGCGAAGCTCCCGCGCTCGAGCCGGAAGCGGTAGGCCGCCCATGATGGAGCGCGGTCTCTCGCGCGGCAAAACCTCTCCACGAGCGATTTCTCGCTGTCCCGGATGAACCGCGGCCGCTGAGCGCGCGCGCTTCACCGCCGCCAGCGCCCGCGGCGACGGTCGACCCCGAGCGCGCGAGGCATTTTCGCGAACAGGGATCGACCGCGGCGCGGCGGGCAGAACCCAAGCGAGCCCGCGGGAAGTAGGGCCCCGTTCGGCTCTGCCGAACGGGGCGAGGGAAGATCCTCGTGCGATCAGTACCGATCGATGACCGTCACACCGATCGTGGCGAACTTGTCCATCGACTCGAGGACGCTCGACGTCTCCTCGAGCGGGATCGTGCGGTTCACGAGCTTCCCCGGCGCGAGCTTCCCGCTCTCCACCATCCTCAGCATCGCGCCGAAGCGCGGCGCCTGCATGCCGAGCGACGCCACGACCGTCAGCTCCTTCAGCACCATGATGTCGATCGGCATCGCGATCTCGCCCTTCTCCGCCGACGACGTGAGGCCGATCTGGAGATGGCGGCCGCGCTTGCGGAGGCTCATGAGGGCGTTCCGGCAGGTCGCGGCGACCCCGAGGGCGTCGACCGCGACGTGCGCCCCGCCCTGCGTGAGCTCGGCGATCGCGCCGACGGGATCCTCCTTGGTCGCGTGGATCGTCGCCGCGGCGCCGAGCTCCTTCGCAAAGGCGAGCTTCTGGTCGTCGATGTCGACGGCGATCACGTTCGCGCCGAGCGCCGATGCGATCTGCACCGCCGAGAGCCCGATGCCGCCGCAGCCGTGCACCGCGACCCATTCGCCCGCGGAGACCTGTGCGCGGTCGACGAGGCCGTGGAACGACGTCATGTAGCGGCAGCCCATGCTCGAGGCCTCGACGAACCCGACCGACTCGGGCAGCGCCACCAGGTTCACGTCGGCGTGCGGCATCGCGACGTAGCGCCCGAAGCCGCCCCAGTACGCGAAGCCGGGCGTCAAGAAGCTGTCGCAGATGTTCTGGTGGCCGCTCCGGCACCACTCGCAGGTGCCGTCGCCCTGGCTGAACGGAACGAGGACGCGATCGCCCTTCTTCCAGCGCGTGACCTCCGGGCCGACGTCCTCGATCACGCCGCAGAACTCGTGACCTCCGACGTGCGGCAGCGGAACGGCGATGCCGACCCACGACCAGTCGCCCGTCCACAGGTGCCAGTCGCTCCGGCAGACGCCGTTGGCCTCGACGCGCACGACGACGCCGTCGCGCGGCGGCTTCGGATCGGGTACGTCCCGCACGACCAAAGGCTGGCGGACCGCCTCCATCACGGCAGCTCTCATGGCGAAACCTCCTTGCGGCTGAGCTTTCGGGCTACACCCTTTCCCGCTCCGAGGAAACCGTGCGCGAGGGCCCGCCGAGCGGCCCCACGAGCTCGACGTATGACCGCAGGATGCGAGCGGAGCGATCCCCTCGTGCGACGGCCCAGCGTCAGTCTTCGCCGGAGCGGCGCGAGCGCTTCCCGCGGCCGCGGCGGAGCACGTCGAGGTCGGCGAGGTCGTGCACGTAGACGAGCGCGCGCACCGAGATCGCCCCCAGGAGGAAGATGATCACGAGCGACAGGGCGAGGTCGATCGCGGTCATGAAGGCGACGTTGCTCGGGGTCAAGATCGCCCGGATGCCCCAGACACCGAGGACGAGGGCGCCCGAGTTCACGATCAGGTCGTGGAGCGGCCGCAGGAAGACCGTGTACGCGGCGGCCGCGGCGACCAGCATCACGAGCAGCACGGCGAGGACGCGGACGTAGGCCGGCCGCTCGAAATCGATCGTGAAGCCTTCGACGTAGACGAAGGGCGCGCCGCTCGTCCGGAGCTCGCCGGGCGCGACCGGCGTCGGCGGCTCCATGTTCTGCCGCGGCAGAAGCTCCTGGATCGTGAGGAAGAGCCGGCCGCGCGCGTCGTCGGGCGAGAGCGACTGGGAGGTCCCGTCGGGAAGGATTCGCTGCAGGACGACCCCGATCACGGCCTGGTAGCGGTCGAACGGGTAGTGGATCGGGATGCCGCGGATCGGGAGCTGGATCGTCTGCGAGAACGCCTGGCCGTCGCTCGGGAGCGCGACCGCCGCCGACGGCGGAGCTCCTTCCGCGTCGGCGTCGTCCGGCCATACCGACACGAAGAGGATCCGGTACGCCGACGAGCAGCCGCCGACGGGACACGCGAAGTGCCCCGACACGCGGAGCGTGAGCAGGAGCTGGAGCTCGTCGAGCGCGATCGCCGCGAGGTGGAGATTCGCATGCTCCGGCGCCGCGCTCTCGTGCGCCACCGTCGTGATCGGAAGGACGCGGCCGGCCGCGGGGCCGACGAGGTCGTCGAACAGGCTCGCGACCGAGAAGGGCAGCGTCGCGACCAGACCCACGAGGAGCATCGCGGTCACGACGAAGGCGACCCGGTACGGCAGCCGCCGGCGCTCGCCCCCCGACGCTCGCTCGGCGTCGGGATCGGAGGTCGGCGCGGGCTTCCCGCCGGGCGCGGTCGCGCTCATCGCTCGGGATGTCGGCGCGCGCGGACGCGCGCTTTACCGCGAGCGCCGATCACTCGTCTCGGATCCCGGGCAGCCCGTCGATGCTGCGCGTGTTGTTCTTACGGCGGTACTCGCGCACGCCGTCCGGGCCCTTGCGATCGGCCCAGTCGAGGAGCTGGCGGCGCTCGCCGACCCAGCGATACGTCGGCACGCCGTAGCCGCACGAGTCGGCGATCCGCTCGAGCGCGACCCGGATGACGCTGCGCGCGCCCAGATACGTCGGGAAGAGGCCGGCGAGCGCGCCGAAGTCCGGGTGCGCGTGATCGACGACCTCGCCGCGCCCATAGAGGCGGACGATCTTCGGCGGTCCCTCGAACGCGCAGAAGAGAAGCGTGATGCGGCCGTTCTCCCGCAGGTGCGCGATCGTCTCGACGCCGCTGCCGGTCAGGTCGAGGTAGGCGACCGCCCGCGGTCCGAGGATGCGGAAGCTGTCGAGGCCCTTCGGCGAGACGTTCACGTGCCCGTCGCCGCCCGCGGGCGCGGACCCGACGAAGAACACCCGCTGCGCGAGCAGGAACGCCCGCAGGGCGTCGTCGATCGCTTCGTACGTCTTTCCCATCTTGCCTCCGGGCAGGAGGTTCGCATGCCGAAGGCCGCGATCGAAGGCCCGCAGTTTCTCCGATTGCGGATTCGAGCGCGGCTCACGTCCCGGTCGGCTCGTCGCTCTCGCGCACCGCGGCGTTGTAGATGCCCTTGGCCATGAGGCTCGTCTCCTCGGCGGCGCGCCGGCGATAGACATCCGCGCGGATCCCGCGCACGCGGGCGTCGCCCGGGTCCACGGCGAAGGCGAGCTCGACCAGGTGGCACGCGACCGCGAGCCGGCCGTCGCCCGCGAGGCGCTCCGCGCGCTCCGCGAGCGGTCGTGCCCCGCCCGCCAGCTCGGCGACGGCGGCCGCGAGGTCGCGGTGGCGCGCCGGCTTCAGGTGCGCGGGGTCGCCGTCGTACCAGCCGCCGTAGAGCCGCCACAGGTTTCGCACGATGAAGAGCGGATCGTCGTAGGTCGGCCGCAGGTACGGGCGCGCCAGGAGGCGGTCGGGGAGCGCGATCCCGTGCAGCACGTCGTCCAGACGCGCGCCATCGTTCATCATGCGAAGCGTCTGCTCGACGATCGTCTCGAGCAGCTCGGCCGTCTCGGACAGGGCTTGCCGGACCCGCTCGGCTCCGACGATCGGCGGTCCGTGCCCCGGCATCAGGATCTCGGCGTCGAGCGCCAGCATCTTCCGGAGGCCCGCCGCCCACTCGCGCGGGTAGCGCTGCACCTTCTGCGGGTTGCCGCAGTTCGGCGCGGCCCAGATGAAGAGGTCGCCCGTGTAGATCGCACGCTGCGACGGGATCCACGCCCAGAGATGGTCGTCGGTCTCGCCGCGATCGTGGCAGAGCTCGATCGCGACCCCGCCGACGTCGAGAGACTCGCGATCACCGATCGTGCGATCGGGATAGCGGAACTCGTCGGGGAAGACCGGGCGCGGGAAGCCGAACTGGCGCTGGTTGATGATCCCGTTGTAGCCGTTCGTCAGCTTGTAGCGGTCGAAGCGCGGCGGGCACGCGTGGTGCGCGAGGACGACCGGCGGCTTCCAGCCCCGGTCCCGGGCCTCGCTCTCGAACGCGGCGAGGCCGAACACGTGGTCCACGTGCCCGTGCGTGTACACCGCCGTATCGACCCGGTCTGCGCTCCAGCGCCGGACGCTCTCGTGGAGCTGGCGGGCGTGGAAGAGGCTCGAGGTGTCGAGCAGCACGAGGCCCGTACCGGTCTCCACGAGGCCGACGTTCGAGAAGGCCGACATGAACGCGAGCCCGGAGGCAAGCTCCTCGAGCCCGACGAGCGCCAGCGCCGGCTGTACCTGCGTCTCGGCGAGCTCGCCGCGCCACGCGCGCTCGGCGAGATCCATCACGTCTCCCATGCGTTCGAAGCATGCTCGCACGCGGCGCCCGCCGTCAACGCGGGCGAAAGGGCCTTGACGTCCGAGGGGCGGGTACTTACCGCGTGGCGCGATGGGATCGTGGGTCTGCACCGCGTGCGGGGCGGCCATCGTCGGCGACCGGAGGGACGTCGAAGCCCTCCACTGGGTCACGATCGACGACGCCGGACCGCCGCCCGAAGTCGACGGCCGGGCCATCTGCCCGCCGTGCCGGGCGAACGGCCACGACGGCAACGGCCCCGGATCGAAGCGACCCCGGTAGGAGCCTCGCGACCGGCGACCGCGTCGCTCAGTCGTCGCGCGAAGGGTCGGCGAGCGCGGAGGTCGCGGGCACGCCGAGGACGCCGGCGGGCGCCGCCTTTCCCGCCGCGAGAC
>DASRFA010000027.1:0-325746 GCA_035651755.1 Binatia bacterium
GGTGAACGTGACGTTGTTCCAGGCGTCGGCCGAGAAGAGCGATCCGACCATCGCGGCCCCGAAGCCCGTCAGGAGCGCGCCGTGCGCCGGACCGGACCAGGCGGTCGCGAGGTTCTGCGCGACGACGTGGCCGTTCCAGCCGAACGCGACGCCCACGAGCACCAGCGCCACGAGCGACGCGACCTTCGCGACCGTGAAGACGTTCTGGATGTCCTTGCCGGTTCGGAGACCCGCGCAGTTCGCGGCCGTCAGGCCCGCGATGACGAGCACGGCGACCGCCTGCTGCGCGGAGATGGGGTGGCCGAGGACAGAGACGTCGGGCGCGCTCGCGAGCTCGGGTACGAGGACCGCGAGGAACTTCCCGAACGCGACCGCGACCGCGGCGATCGTGCCGGTCTGGATCACGAGGAAGAGCGTCCAGCCGTAGAGGAAGCCGGCCAGCGGACCGAACGCCTCGCGGAGGAACACGAACTGCCCGCCGGCGTGCGGGAACATCGTCGCGAGCTCGGCGTAGCACTTCGCGGCGGCTACGGTCATGAACGCGCCGAGGAGCCACACCGCGAGGAGCCAGCCGGCGCCGCCGACGTTGCGCGCGATGTCGGCCGACACGATGAAGATGCCCGAGCCGATCATCGACCCGGCGACGATCATCGTCGCGTCGAAGGCGCCGAGGAGGCGAATGAGATGTGGAGCGCCTTCGCCGGAGTCGTCGGATCGCGCGGCCGTCTCACCCGTCATGCGCGCGACCTTCTCACGAGACGGGGAGGTTCACCAGCAATGCGGGAGCGGCTGGCGCGACGCAGCGCGCCGGCCGCTCCCGGACGATCATTGCCCGACGACGTTGAGCTCGACGCGGCGGTTCTGCGCGCGCCCGTCGGCGGTCTCGTTGCTCGCGACCGGATCGGATTCGCCGTGGCCGACCGGCTTCATGCGGCTGCCGGCGATTCCGCCGTTCTCGAGGTAGCGCTTGACCGAGCTCGCGCGGCGCTGCGAGAGCCGCATGTTGTACGCGTCGGTGCCGATGCTGTCGGTGTAGCCGTCGACCGTGATGTCGATGCTCGGTGCGCCCTTGAGCGTCGTGATCGCCTCGTTGAGGATCGGCCGCGCGTCCGGACGGATGTTCGACTTGTCGAAGTCGAAGTTCACGCCGCGCAGCACGATCTTCTTGCGCGTGATGGGCGCGGGCGGAGGCGGAGGTGGCGGCACCGTCGTGGCGGCCTGCACGACCTCGGCCTCGGGCTCCCATACCCAGTCGAAGCTGATGCCGCCGAGGAAGATGCGGCGCGGCTCCTTCGGGCTCGCGTCGAGCGCGGGCAGCAGATTGGCCTGGTCGTAGCGCGCGAAGAGGCCGAGGAAGCCGTTCCGGAAGATCTCGTAGGAGACCTCGCCGGCGACGTTCCAGCCCGCGCCGTCCTCGCTGAGCGGTCCGCTCATGTCGCGGTAGTAGCCGCCCTGTCCCCCGAACGCGGCACGCCACGGCCCTTCCCCGAGGACGAGCCTCGGGCCGGTCGCGATGTTGAACGTGCTCGTGAGGCTGCTGCTGAACTCCCGCAGCCGACCCTTGGTGGGCAGCAGCGTGAACTGCGGCTGCAAGAGCAGGTCGAGCGCCACGCCGCGCGTCAAGCTGAAGCGATACCCGCCGAAGAATCCGATCGTGCCGCCGACATTCGCGGTTCTGGTGTACTGGCCCGTTGGAACGGCGACGCCCATGTTCCCGCCGGCTACCGGGCCGCTGGCAAAGCTGGGCCGGCTCGCCAGAACGCCACACAGAACCACCCCGGCAACGCCGAACATTGCCCGAAGTCGCATCTGTCCCTCCCTCGTGACGGTTCTTTGCTCTGGACGCCGGGCTATCACGTTTCCCCGTGAGCACCAAGACGGCGAAGATTCATCGCTTGCGGGCTCGCTCGGCGAGCGCCTCCAGCGAGCGGCCGCGCGTCTCCGGCACGAGGAGGAGGAGCGACACTCCGAGGACCGGTCCCGCCGCGAAGAGCGACGCCGCGTTTCCGAGCCCGCCGAGCGGCGCCGCGAGGTTCCCGATGACGAGAGGCGACACCATCCAGCCGATCTGCCCGATGACCTGGACCGTCAAGCTGTAGCCGGTCGCGCGGATCTCGGTCGGGAAGAGCTCGGTCGAGAGCGCGGACGTGGCGGTGCGCGCTGCCTGGTAGGCGAACATCGTCGCGACCTCGGCGACGAGGATTGCGGCGTCGCCGTCGCTCCGGAAGAGGACGAACATTCCGACCGCGGAGAGAAGATAGGCGGCCGCCGCGGTGGAACGCCGGCCCACCCGGTCCATCAGGAATCCGCTCGCCATGCTGCCGATCGTCCCCGCGAGGTATGCGAGGATGATGGCCGTTCCGACCTCGTCCGACGTCCAGGCGTGGTCGCGGCGCGCGTACAGGGTGAAGTAGGTGATCGTCGGACCGCCGATCAGCCCGATCGAGTTCCAGAGCGCGGCGACGACGAGGAGTCGCGAGCGGTACGGCCCGGCGAACTGCGCGAGGCTCGCGGCGATCCCGCCCCAGAAGGGCGGCCGCGCTTCGCCGGACGACGCGCGCGCCTGCTCGAGCGCGGCGAAGCGCGCCGTCTCGCGCATGCCGCGCCGGAGGAACGCGATCAGGACGAGCGGGACGAGCCCGAGCGCGTACATCCCGCGCCAGCCCCAGCGCGATCCGGACATCGCCCCGTAGACGAGGCCCGCCGCCGTCACGCCGAGGATCGCGATCATGTGCAGCGCCGCGATCGCGCGGCCCCGGCTCCGGTCCGGGAACTCCTCGCTGATCATCGTGACCGCGACGCCGAACTCCGCGGCGAGGAAGACCTGCGCGGCGCTCTGGAACGCGGTGAAGCTCGCGACGCCGGACGAGAGCGCCGTCGCGAGCGTGAACAGCGTGTAGCCGAGCACGGTGATCGAGAGGATCGGCTTCCGGCCGTAGCGGTCGGCCAGGACGACGAAGAAGAACGACATCATGCCGCCGATCCGCACGATGCTCGCCATCATCCCGACCGCGGGATCCTTCATCGCGAAGGTGTGCGCGATGTCGGGCGTACAGAGGTGGAAGATCGTGATGTCGTAGCCCTCGAAGATCGTCGCCGACATGAGGAGCGCGAACAGGGTACGGAGGTAGCGCGGCGAAGGCGGGGCCCACGTCGTCGGCGCGTCGTCCGCGGGAGCGATGTGCGTCGAAGCGTTCAAGCGACGTCTCGTGTCGCCGGTAGCTATCGGACGAAGCGGCTCGCGAGATGAAGGACGTGGCGCGCGAGCGGCGCCTCCGGGCGGTCGGCGCGCTCAGCTGCTCGCGATCTCCGAGAGAAGCGCTTTCGCCTCGACCAGGTCCGCGGTCTCGAAGCCTTCGGTGAACCAGCCGTACACTTCGGACAGCAGCGCGTGCGCTTCCTTCGCGCGCCGCCGCCCGCGCCACAGCCGCGCCAGGCTCATCGCCGCGCGCAGCTCCAGCCCCTTCGCCTGCTGCCGGCGAGCGATCGCGAGCGCCTCCTGGAACGAAGCCTCGGCCGCGCGCTCGGCCGGCTTGCGACCGCCCGCCGGCTCGGGCTCCCGGAGCACGAGCGCGCCGCGCAGCCGGTGGAGCTCCGCGTCCCAGTAGTGCAGTCCCGTGCGCTCTCCGGTCTCGAACGCCTCGGCGATCGCCGCCCGCGCTTCGTCGAAGCGGCCGAGCTCGGACAGGACCTCGGACAGGATCCCGAGGAACGTCGGCCGTCCGAGCTCCGAGCCGATCGCCTGGTACACCGCGAGGCCGTGCTGGATGAGCGCTGCGCCTTCGTCGCGCTGGCCGCGCTCGGCGAGGAGCCAGCCGCGGTAGATCTCACCGAGGAGGAGAAAGACGTCGAAGTCGTGCTTGGTCGAGTAGTCGAGGCGGACGTCCTCGAGCTCCTGCACGACGTCGGCCTCGCGGCGCACTTGGTAGAACGTCGCGGCGAAGTTGTAGCCCATCGCGAGGCTCAGCGGATGGTCGATCGACCGCGCGATGCGAAGGCACTCCTGCATGTGCGCGGCGGCGCGATCGTGATGTCCGAGCATCATCAGCGTCAAGCCTATGTGCGCGAAGCAGGACACACCCGTGTCGTGGTCGACGGACAAGGCGCGAAGGCGATTCGGGCTGTGGCGCTCGGGATCGTACAGCTTGCTCGCGCCCTCGAGGTGCGCGAGCGCGTCGACGAACTCCCCCGAGTAGAAGCGAGCGAGGCCCGCGATGTTGTGCGCGCTGAGCAGGACGGCGTCGTCCTCGGTCTTCTCGGCGAGGGCGAGGAGCTGCTCGGACGCCTCCCGCGCGACCGCGAGCTGTCCCCGCATCAGATAGAAGCCCGACAGGCCGAGCAGGACCGGGAAGAGCTGCGGCGTGACGCCGATCTCCGCGCACAGGTCGCGCGCCCGCGCGTACGCGGTCGCCACCTCGGGCGCGGCCCATCCGCTGGTCGCGATCACGGCTGCGCCGAGCAGCGTCTGGACCTCCACCTCCTGCCGATCGCGCTCGGGCGACTTCGGCAGCGCGGCGAGCAGCTCGAGCGCCCGCGTCGCGTGCTGGATCGCCTCCCGGTGTCCGTGCTGGCGGAGCGCCGTGTCGGCCGCCTGCCGGCGGTAGTGCACGGCGCGCGCGAAGTCGCGTCCTTGCTCGAAGTGCATCGCGAGCTCGCCCGCGATGTCGCCCGCGCGCGCGCCGTGGGCGCGCTCGAGGCGATCTCCGATCCGGAGATGGAGCCCGACGCGATGACCCGCGGTGATGCGCCCGTAGAGCACGTTCCGGTAGATCGCGTGGATGAAGCCGTAGCGTCCGGCGACGGTGCCGTCCGGCCACTCGGCGACCCCGAGCGCGCGCACGAGCTGGCCGCGCCGCGCGAGCTCGGAACAGCAGCGCTCGCCGTCGCGCGGGTCGATGTGATCGACGGCCGAGAGCGCCGCCGAGAACTCCGCGCCCGCGACGCTCGCGAGCTCGAGCATCGCCTGCTCCTCGGGCGCGAGCCGGTCGACCTGCTTCTCGACGATCTGCCAGAGCGTGTGCGGCACCCCGGACGCGATGCGATCGATCGGAGCGGAAAGCGCCCAGCGCCCGTCCACCTCCCGCAGCTGGCCCTGGGCGACGAGGTCGTCCACGACGTTCACGAGGAAGAGCGGGTTGCCGCTCGTGTTCTCGTGCAGCACGCGCGCGAGGCTCGGGTCGAGCGAGGCGTCCGGGAAGCGGCGATCGAGGTAGTCGCCGACGGCCGTTTCGCTCAGGAAGTCGAGGATCACCTCTTCGCACTGCCCGTGGACCTGGAGCTCCTGCTTGACGGCCCGGAGCGGATGCGACGAGACCGCCACGTCGGCCGGCCGATACGTCGCGAGGACGAGGAGGCGCGCCGGGTCGCGCCGGCGCGCGAGCATCGCGAGCAGGTCGATCGTCGCCGTGTCGCTCCAGTGGAGGTCCTCCAGCAGGAGGACGAACGGCGCGTCCGCGCTGAGCACGTCGAAGGCCTCGCTGAGCTCGCGCAGCATGCGCTCGCGCGTCGTGCCCTGCGCCCGGCGCTGGACCGAGCCGAGCTCGTCGTCCGTGAGGAGCGACGGAAGCTCCGCGAGCCAGGTCGGCGCGTAGCGCCGCAGGACGCCGACCACCGCCTCGCCGTTCCGCCCGCGGCCCATGCGCCCGAGCGCTTCGAGGAGCGGCAGGTGAGGCTCGGTCGAGCCGTAATGCTCGATGCACTGCCCGCGGCCGACGAGGAGCCCGTCGCCGTCGCCGAAGCGCGCGAGGAACGCCTCGACCAGCGTCGTCTTTCCGATCCCCGCCTCGCCCGTGACGAAGACGATCCGGCGCTGCCCGCCGGCCGCGGCGGCGAGGAGAGCGTCCAGGCGCGCGAGCTCGGCGTCCCGGCCGACCAGCGTCGGGGTGGAGAGGCTCGCGTCCGCCGGCAGGGGCAGCACCGGCTCGGGAAGCGACGCCGCCTCGGCCGGCGGGGGCGAAGCGACCGGCCCGATGAAGCGGAACCCGCGGCGATGGACGGTCTCGATGTAGCGCGGGCGGCGCGACGAGTCGGCGAGCGCCTTCCGCAGGTCGCGGATGCAGCTCGTGAGCGCGGCCTCGCTCACGATCGTGTCTCCCCACGCGGCGGAGAGGAGCCCGTCCTTCGTGATCAGGCGCTGCGGGTGGTCGACGAGATGGCGCAGCACCGCGAACGCCTTCGGGCCGAGGTCGAGGCGCTGCTCTCCGCACCACACCCAGCCGGAGTCGGAGTCGATCCGGACCGCGGGAGCTGGGTCCGCCGGCGCGTGCGCCGGCCTGCGGGTCGCCGGCGGCTCGCCGGCCACCTTCGTTTGCCGCTTCTTCCTCAGCGAAACGACCACCCGGCGGCGCCGCTCATGCGGATGATCTGAGCCTCGGGCGGCGGGCTCGCGGCCTCGCGCGCGGGGTCGACATCGATCTCGAATCGCAGCGTCTCGCTGCCGGGCGACCCGGTGACGGCTCCCACGCGCGCTCGCGGATCGATCCCGCCGACCATCGCCTCGAGGCCGCTCCGTTCGCCGCGCGCGAGGAGGCCGATCCACCCCGGCGCTTCCTCACCGCCGAGCGCCGCCGGCACGCCGAGCTCGACGTCCGCGCGCCGGCTGCTCGTCCCCATAGACGCGCGCACCGCCGTCCCCGGCGGAAGGCAGGGGTGGATGCGCAGAAGGTCGGTCACCGCGGCGATCCCGTCGCCGTCGCCGCGCCAGGCGCGCAGCCGCTCGCTCACGATCCAGCTCACGCCGGCCCACTGCGCGGCGAGAGCCGCACGCGCCGCGTCGCGCCCGATCGCGTCCTCGACGACGAGCTCCGTCGACGCGATCAGGAGGTGCATCTGCATCTGGAACTCGCGCAGCACCGCGACGAGCGCGCCCTGCGACAGGCGGTTCAGGCGGAACGCGGGATCGAACGGCCCGCGGTAGTCGCGCCAGCCGCCGGGCTCGCGGTCGTCGGGCATCGGGTTCGCGAAGGCGGCGAGAGGCAGCGCGCGGACGCGGCGCGTGATCGGCGCCTCGACGACGGGCTCGACGTCGGGCTCGATCGCGATCGTCCAGTGGCAGTGCGGCATGCGATCGACCGGCGTGCGCGGCGGGCGGTGGAGCGGCCGGATGCGCGCGCGCGGGTTGGTCGCGACGGCGGTCGCGTCGAAGGTCGGGTCCTCGATGTGGTGGCACATCCGGACGACGGCGCCTTCGCCCATCGGCTCGGTGTCGACGAGCGCGCCGCAGTGGTTCAGCCAGAACGTCGCGTGGCGGTCGTCCTGCACGGCGTAGCCGACGTTCATGAACTCGTGCACGAAGCCGACGTCGAGCTGGAGCGCCTTCAGGATCGCGACGACGTCGTCGCCCTCGATCCCCATGAGCTTCCGCATGCGTCCGGTGTAGACCGGGCTCGCGCCCATCCATTCGTCGATGATGAGCGGCGTCGTCGCCTCGAGGCCGAGGCGCTTCACGATCGGCGGCATGATCCCGCGGCTCGTGAAGTACGGCGCGAGCATGTACTCGAGGCCGAGGCTGACGAGCCGGTCGCGCGAGAGCAATTCGAGCGGGGACGCTTCCGCAGGCACGACTCGCGACTATCCGGCGCGTCGCGGAGGTGTCAAGACGAGACGGGGCGCGGGCGAGGAGGCGACGATGCGCTTCGTGAAGGAGACCCGGATCGCGGCGAGCGCGGAGGCGGTGTTCGCGTTCCACGAGCGGCCGGACGCGCTCGCGCTGCTGCAGCCGCCATGGCAGGCGGCGGAGATCGTCCAGCCGCCGTCGTCGCTCGCGGTCGGGACGCGGGTCGTGCTGCGCGTCCGCTTCGGCCCGTTCCGACGCACCATCGACGCGGAGCACGTCGCGTACGAGCCGGGCCGCATGTTCGCGGACCGCATGGTGCGCGGGCCGTTCGCGAGCTGGCTCCATCGCCACGTCGTGACGCCGATCGGCCCGGCGGAGTCCCTCCTCACCGACGACGTCGAATACGAGCTCCCGTTCGGCGCCGTCGGTCGCCTCCTCGGCGCGCGGCTCGCCGAGCGCGAGCTCGAACGGCTGTTCGAGTACCGGCACGCGGTCACGCGTCGCGAGTGCGAGCGTCGCACGGACGACGATCGTGGCGGTGCCGCGCGTGACGCCGGACCGCCTCCCGCGATATGACCGACGGATGCCATCGGCGAACGTGGGTCACTATTTCCTGGGCACGCAAGGCCTCGCGCTCCTGCGCGGCTGGATGTCGGGCGGACCCGAGCTCGCCCGGCGCGTCGACGAGATCCACCGCATGAGCGGCGCGCCCGGCGAGCTTCCGATGTCGCTCACGATCGACATCCGCGAGCACGGCGTCGCCGACGGCTACGCGCGCTGGTCGGAGACGTACGATGCCGCGCCGAACCCGCTCATCCGCGTCGAGCAGCCGGTCGTGCGCGCGATGATCGATCGCGTGCCCGCCGGCGCGGCGCTCGATGCTGCGTGTGGCACCGGCCGGCACACCGCGTACCTCGTCGAGCGCGGCCACCGCGCGATCGGCGTCGACGCGACGCCCGAGATGCTCGCGAGGGCGCGCGAGCGCGTGCCGGGCGCGGAGTTCCGCGAAGGCACGCTCGAGCGTCTGCCGGTCGAGACGGCGACGATCGACCTCGCCGTGTGCTCGCTCGCGCTCACGCACGTTCCCGATCCGACGCGCGCGATCGCCGAGATCGCGCGCGTGCTGGGCCCCGGAGGGCGCTTCGTCCTCTCCGACTTCCACCCGATGATGCTCCTCCTCGGCGGCGGCGGCTTCTTCGTCGCCACCGACGGCACCGCGGGGAACGTGCGCAGCTACGCGCACCTGCCGTCGCGCTATCTCGCGGCGTTTCGCGCCGCCGGGCTCGAGGTCGTCGACTGCGTCGAGCCGGCCATCGAGGAGCAGGACCTTGCCGCGCTGTCGGGCGGGATGGAGAGCCTTGCCGCGGAGGCGTTCCGAGGCGCATGGATCGGGATGCCGAACGCGATCGTGTGGGAGCTCGTGCGGCGCGCGTAGTGGCGCGAGAGGGCGGCGCGCGCCGGGCGTGGCATCACCTTCTCCCGTACCGGCTACGCGCACCCGGGCCCGCGAGCGATTCGATCGAGCACGCGGGATCGCGCACGCACTCGGCGAAGAACGATTCGCCGAGCTCGCTCACGCCCTGGACGTTCGCGAGCCGCTTGCCCTTCGCGCTCGCCCGACCGGTGAAGGCGATCTGCAGATCCGGGTTCGGCGGCGTGACGCACTGGAAGTCCGTGGAGGCGCCGAACTGGACGTGCTTCGACATCCCCCGCGCGCGGCAATCGCACGCGAGCGTGGTCTTCACGACTTCACGCACGATCCTTCGCGGCACTCGCCGGGATCGTCGCGCACGACGCAGCGCGTGCCGTCGGGCACCGCCTCGTAGCGGCATCCGTCGAGCCCGGAGACGTCGGTCGTGCATTGGTTCTGGTCGTCGCAGAGGAGGTCGGCGAGGATGCAGACCGAGCCGCGGCACTCGCCGTCGAACGCGCCGAGCGAGCAGGGCGTGCCGTCCGCGAGCGTCTCGTTCGAGCACGCTCCGTCGGACGAGCGGGCGTCGCGCGTGCAGGCGTTCCCGTCGTCGCAGCTTCCGCTCTCCGGGCAGCCGACGCTCCCGGCGACGCAGAACGCGGTGATCGGGCTCGGGATGAGGGAGCTCTGGAACGCGACCTCGGCGGGCGAGCCGCCGCGCGCGCCCGTGCCGGTCCCGATGAAGAGCCTGCCGGCCGCGACGACCGCCGGCGACGAGAGCGGGCCGCCCGTCGGAAGGCGAGCCAGGATCGCGCCGGTGTCCGAGTCGTACGCGAAGAGGCTTCCGGAGATCGATCCCATGAAGACGACGCCGGGGACCGCGCTCGTCGGCCCGAAGCTGGGGGGCGGCTCGGCGTTCGACCACAGGACCGTGCCGCGGCTCGCGTCGAGGCCCCACGCGGCCGGCTTCTGCGGGCTCTCGATGTCGAGGCCGATCGCCGTGCTGAAGAGGACCTTCCCCTCGCCGACGGCCGCGCTCGCGATGATGCCGCCGATGTCGCCGCCGGGCACGACTTTCGTCTGCCAGTACGGCTCGACCCGGCCCGTGAGCTCGTTCGCGCCGTCGCGATCGAGGACGTAGTAGCTCCCGTCCTTGCAGCCGATGCCGACGACGTCGCGCGCCTCGCCGACGATCTCGGCAGTGAAGAGGTTCGGCACGCCGCCGATCGCGAGGTCGTCGTTGTCGATTTCGCGCGGCCGCCACCGCCACGCCGGTTCGCCGTCGAGCGTGAGCGCGAAGATCGCCTCGTCGTACGGCGGCATCGGCGGCGGCGGCTCGACGGTCGCCGGATCGTCGTCGGTGTCGCAGTTGCTCGACGCCGTGTAGAGGAGCCGACGCTCGACGTCGATCGCGGCGGAAGACCAGACGTTGCCGCACGCGGTCGGCGTCCGGTCGTGGTCGCAGCCCGGGCGGGTCGCGAAGAAGTCTTCGGGAAGGCCGAGCTCCGCCGCGGAGTGGTAGCCGTCGTAGCGGCGGACGCGGTCGTCGCGGCGCGGGCGGCAGGTCGCGCCGCTCTCGAGGTCGAAGTACCAGCGCAGGAAGCCGTTGCGCGCGTCGACCGAGTAGAAGCCGCCCTTGCCGGTTCCGAAGTCGTTGATGTCCATCCCGAAGTACACCTGGCCGTCGTGCACCGCGGGCGACGACAGGATCTCGTTGCGCTCGGTCAGGAAGTCGCAGGTCGTGCATCCGGTGCCGGCGTCGAACTCCCACACCTCGGCGCCGCTCGCGGCGTCGATCGCGTACACGGTCATGCCGCTCCCGACGAAGAGGACGCGCCGGCCGTCGACGTCGGCGACCGCGGGCGACGACGCCTGCGGGAACGACGCGCCCGGGTGCGTCTTGAAGCGGAAGCTCCAGACCATCGAGCCGTCGTCGGCGCGGAGCGCGTAGAGGTTTCCGTCCCAGGAGGACACGAAGACCGTCTGCACTCCCGGCTCGCCCGGGAAGTCGACGTGCGCGACGATCGGCGACGAGGTGATCACGGCACCCGTCCGGAACCGCCAGAGCGGGACGAGCTTAGCGACGTTCGTCTTGTCGATCGCGGTCTCGTTCGGGTTGAAGAACTGGCGGAGAAGCGTTCCGCCGTAGGTGCGCCACTCCCCCGGCGCATTCGCAGTCGTCGATGCGGGCGACGGCGCGTCGGAGCACGCCTGGAGGACGGCGCAAAGGAGGACGGCACCCCGGAGCGACCAGCGCAGCGGGTGCGACGCCGACCGCGTCGACCTTGTCGCCGATCCGCCGACGTCCGTCGTCGTCTCGCCCAGCATGCGGTGACGAGTGATCGAACGCGCTCGCGCTGTCCAGCCCGCGACGTTCGAGCGCGTCAATACTCGAAGCGCGCGATCGCGACGTCCAGGCCGTCGCCGCGGTCGAACGCCACGCCGGCGGCGATGACGCGATCGAGGCCCTGCAGTGCCACGCCGCTCGCGGCCGCGCCGTAGCCCGAGATCCGGCGGCCCGCGAGGCCGCCCCGTCCGAAGCTCGGATCGAGGCGGCCATCGCTCAAATAGCGAGCGAGCACGAACAGCTCCGAGCCGGCTTCGGTGTACCCGGCGACGAGGATTCGCCCGTCCGGATGGACGAGCACCGCCTCTCCATAATCCGGATCGGGCGTCACCTGCGTGCGGACCGATCCCCCGCTGCCGAAGCTCGGGTCGAGGCGGCCGTCGGCGAGATAGCGTGCCACCACGGGGTCGCTGAATGCCCTTCCGGATTCGACGGTCCCAGCCGCGACGATCTTGCCGTCGCTCGTGAGCGCGAGCCCGCCGACGTAGCCGCTGTGCTCGCCGAACGGCGTCGCGGCGATGCCGCCGTCGCCGAACGTGGGATCGAGGCGTCCATTGCGGAGGACCCGCCCCACGGTGAAGCGGTCGAACGACTCGCCCCCAGCGACGATCGCGCCGTCGGCCTGCTCGGCGATGCCGTGGAGCCTCCCGATCGTACCGGCGATCGTGGCGCGGCCGCGGCGCCCGAACGTCCGGTCGAGCTGGCCGTCCGGGCGGTATCGTGCGAGCGCCCAGGCCCCCGGGCCCGCGGCGCCTCCGACCACGATGGTCCCATCCGCGGCGACGAGGACCGCGTAGGCGCTGGCGCTTCCACCGAATCTCGGGGTTGCCGGGAATGAAGTCTTGACGATCCCCGTCCTGGCGAACCTTCGATCCAGCGAGCCGTCCGGGTTGAGCCGCGCCACCACGAACCGGGCGAGCGACGGCCCTGGGTACGTCGTGCCCGCGATCACGATCCGACCGTCGGGCTGGAGCGCGACGGCCTCCCCGAACTCCGTGTGGCGCGGAACGCCGATCCGGACCGTCCCGCCCGAGCCGAAGGAGGAGTCGATCGCGCCGTCGGGGAGAAGTCGCACGACGGCGACGTCCAGATCTTCATCCGAGGGATGCTTCGCCTGCGACGCTCCCACGGCGACGATCTTGCCGTCCGGCTGCACCACCACCGCCCTCGCCCAGTCGCGTCCGTTCGAGATCCGAATCCGAACCTTTCCTTGGCGCCCGAACGTCGGGTCGAAATCGCCCGGCGCAGCGCTCGCGGGATTGCCCGACGCGAGGACCATCGCGCACGTGGCGGCGATGAGCAGCCTGTTTCCTCTCGACATCGTTCGCTCGCTCCTTCCGCGCGTCTCGCGCCTTCATTGAATCGTTTCGGGCGCAGCGGGTCGACGTTCGCGGGGGGACCGGATCGGTCGAGGTACCAGGGCGCGTGCGGCCGGGCCGCACGTCGGAGGCGTTTGCGAGCTGGGGGTGCTGCGTTGGACCGAGCGTAGTGTCGCCCGCTCGGCCAGCGCAAGACAATTTCTCGTATGACGGCCGGAACCGCGGCTCGTGACTTCTGGGCCGCGGCGCATCCCGGCAGACGCCGTTGACAGCGAGCGCGCCTCCGTGATTCGAGTCGCCCGATGCGGCCACGGTGGTTCGCGACCGTTGCACGATGGTCGCTGGTCGCGGCCGTCGCGCTCGCGACCGGCTGCTCCGACGGCAGCTCCCCGTCGAGCTCGCTCCTCCTCCTGAACGGCGAGCTCGAGCGCCTGAACGCCTACGACCTGACGGGCGACGCGATCCGGAAGCAGACGATCATCTCCGGCAACGAGGACGAGAGCGATCCGAACCTGCCGGCCGTGAACGGCCAGATCTGCTTTCTGCCCGACGGATCGCGGCGCTTCGTCATGGCGGACGACGCCGGGCAGCCGGCGATCCCGCCGGGATGGGCGATGATCCAGCTCACCGGCGACCGCGTCGGCGAGCTCGGCTACCGGCGCCTCTTCCGCTTCAACCCGACGTACCAGCCGTCGCCCGACACCTCCGAGACGATCGGCTGCGCGTTCCTCTCCGACGGCCGGCTCTTGACGACGGACGTCGGCAACCAGGTCGAGGGGCCGGGAAACGGCCAGCTCGTCGTCTGGTTTCCGCCCTTCGACGGTCCGGACCTTCGCTACTGCAAGATCGACGTCACGCTCGGCACCGCGGGCGAGATCTTCATCGACGACCGGGATCGCGTCCACGTCACGAGTGCGCGCGACCAGCCCGGCGTCTACCGCTACACCGGCCCGTTCCCGACGTCGCCCGATGCAGCCGGCGGCTGCGGCGGCCGCGACGTGACGGGCGCGCCGCTCGCCGATCGGGTGGCTCGTGAGCACTTCATCCGGACCGACGTTCGTCTGCAGACGCCGACCGGGATCGTCGGGACGCCGAGCGGCGGCTTCTACGTCGCGAGCATCCTGAACGGCGTGATCGCCGAGTACGACGCGGGCGGCCGCTTCGTGCGCGTCGTCCTGGAGCCGCCCGCGGGCGAGGTGCTCGGAGCGCAGCCGTTCTCGACCGGGACGCCGTTCGGCATCGCGATCGACTCTTCCGGAACGCTCTACTACGCCGATCTCGGCATCGTCGTCCGGAACGGGAACATCGGTCCCGGGTCGGATACCGGCAGCGTGCGGCGCATCCGCTTCGAGAACGGCGAGCCGCTTCCGCCCGAGACGATCGACGCGGGGCTCGGCTTCCCCGACGGCTTCGCCGTGCTGGAAGGCGTGCTGGAGGAGTGAACCGGAAGCGCGCGCTGGCTTCGGTGCTTCTGTTCCTCGGCTACCTACTGCTCGCGCTCTGGTGGCTGTGGCCGCTCCCGTCTGTGGTGTCCGACCATTCCGCCTATCCTTTTCGAACTTTCAATGTCGTCGTGGCGGATTGGTATTTGATCGTCTGGTCGCTCGCCTGGGATGTTCACGCTCTGCTGACCCATCCGACGAATCTCTTCCACGCCAACACTTTTTTTCCGACCAAGCTCCCGTTGGCTTATTCGGAGCACTTCCTGGGCTACGTGCCGCTGTTCGCGCCGACGTACGTCCTCACCGGGAATCCCGTCCTGGCAGCGAACCTTCTGATCATCCTGACCTATCCGCTGTGCGCGGTCTCGGCGTACGCGCTCGCTCGTCGGTGGGTCGACCCGGGGCCCGCAGTGGTGACGGGATTCTTCTTCGCGTTCCATCCGTTCCGGTATCTCTCGACCGTCCACTTCCACGCGTTGGGGACGTTCTACATCCCGCTCCTGATCCTGTTCACGGACAGATGGCTCGAGAAGGCGCGCGCCTTCGATGCGATCGGGATCGCCGTCGCGCTCGGGCTGCAGTCGCTGTGCTCGTTCTATCTCGCCTACGCGATCGCCCTGGGATACCTGCCGTTCCTCGCACTCGCGTGCTGGCATTGGCGCCGACGGCTCGATCGCCGCAGAGTCGCTGGTTTGACGATCGCCATCGGATGCGCGCTCGTCCCCTTCGTCGCATGTAGCCTTCCCTATCTCTGGCTCCGACGGACAGGGATCATTCCGAGCTACGGATCCGAAGCCGACACGCCGCTCCCTCTGATCGGCTACTTCGGAGCGGGCCGGCTGGATGCGTTTCTCCGCGCTCAGAGCGTGGGCCCGGTGGGTTACCTCCTTGCCGCGGCAGGCCTGGCTTCCGCGTCCTTCAGGCCTCCGCGATGGGCCGCATCGGTCGCGGCGGTGCTCGTCGTCTGGGGACTGATGCTTTCCGCCGGCCCGACGCTCACGGTCGTCGGGAGGCAGCTTCCGTCGCCGTACCGCTTCCTGGCCATGATCGTCCCCGGGCTCGACGCGATCCGAATGCCGACGCGGTTCGTCGTCGTTCCGCAGCTCGGCTTCGCGTTGCTCGCGGCGCTCGGATTGCAGGCGATGGCCGGCGGGTTGCCGCGTGTCGCGGTGCTCGGCTCGGCAGCGATCGTCATCGCGCTCTCGTTGCGAACCTTTCCGCCCTTTCCGCCTCTCTCGATCGCGCCGGAAGCGACGGGCGGCGACGTCCCGGCGACCTATCGCTGGCTTCGCGACCACGGGGGCGGGCGAGCCGTCCTCGAGCTTCCGCAGACGAACATCGCGGAGACGTCGCGTCGCATGTACCTCTCGACGTTCCACCGCGCTCCGCTCGTCGAAGGATACAGCGGCTACGTCCCGCCGACGGCGAGCTTCGTGCACCGGCTGGCGACCGATCTGCCGTCGGACCGCGCACTGCAGCAGGTCGTGGACTTCGTCGACATCGGCTGGATCGTGGTCCACCGCGATCAGCTGCGCGCACCGGAGCGCGCTCGCTGGGATGGCGATCCTCCGGACGGGCTGCGAGTCGCAGCCCGGTTCGGCTCGGATCTCGTCCTGTCCGTCGACCGCGCGGTCGTGTCCGATCGGCGTCGCCGCCTGATGGATGGATCGGAGCAGTCGTTCGAGGGGGCGCCGCTCGGGCCGGTCTCCTCGCCTTGCCGCGGGTCGATGACGCTCGAGGGGCCGTCGCAGTGGAAGGCCTCGGACAGGACGACCGTCGCCGTGCGGATCTCCAACGAGACGGACCAGGCGTGGCCGGGCTTGGCCGTCACGTTCAACGATTCGCTGCGCGCTCGCGGGTCCCTGGTCCGCCCCGACGGGTCTGCGATCTACGCGGACAGCGTTCCGGTGAGGCGGGACGTTCCGGGTCGTTCCGCCGTCGTGGAGGAGGTCCCGCTGCCACGCGCCTGGTGGCCCGGCTCCTATACGGTGAGGGTCGACCTCTTCCAGCCCTCCTCGGGGTCGCTCTCCCGGTGCGGATTCCATCCGCTCGAGGCCGCCGTGACCTTGAACTAGGCCGGCGAGCGCCCGCGCCGCCATCGGCTCGGCCAGCGCCGACGCCTCGTCCGGTGCCTCCGCTGTTGACGCGCCTCCCTCCAGCCGAAAGATCCTCCGGACATGGCGTCGGGCGGCGAGCGGCCGTTCGTCGGGCGCGACGAAGCTCTGCGCGAGATCGCGCGCCACTTGGCGGCCGCGGAGGACGGATCGGGACGGGTGGTGCTCGTGCTCGGGGAGGCGGGCGTCGGGAAGACGCGCCTCGTCGAGCGGGCGATCGCCGAGCTGCCCGCGGAGTCCGTCGCCTGGGGCCGGTGCCACGAGGGCGGCGCGCCCGCCTTCTGGCCGTGGCGCGAGGCGCTGGCGCGGCTCGCCGGCACGCTGCCGGCGGAAGCGCTCGAGCGCGCGCGCGGCGCCGGCGCGGGCGAGATCGCGCGCATCGTGCCCGCGATCGCCGCCGACGGCGCGCCGGGCACGGCCGGCGCGCCGGTGGTCCCCGATACGGTCGAGGCGCGGTTCCGGCTCTTCGACGCGGTCGCATCGTTCCTGCGCGCCGCGGCCGGATCGGTCCCGCTCGCGATCGTGCTCGACGACCTGCACTGGGCCGACCGCGAGAGCTTCCTCCTCCTTCGCTTCCTCGCTCCGGAGATCCGGCGCGCGCGCGTCATCGTTCTCGCGACGGCCCGCGAGGAGGAGATGCGCGAGGCGGCGGGCGTTCCGCACCTCCTCGGCGACCTCGTCCGGATCGCCGAGCGGGTGCCGCTCGCCGGCTTGACGCCGGGCGACGTGCGCGACTACGCGCGCGCTGCCGCCGGCCGCGGCGTCGCCGACGCCGTCGTCGACGCGATCCATCGCGCGACCAGCGGCAACGCCTTCTTCGTGACCGAGCTCGTCGACCTGCTCGATCGGAGCGGGCTCCTCGACGCGTCGCGAATCGACGTCGAGCGCCTCGCGCTCCCGGTCGGCGTGCGCGACGCGGTCCTGCGCCGGCTGGAAAACCTTCCGCCCGACGCGCGCCGCGCGCTCGACGTCGCCGCGGTTGCCGGCCGCGAGATCGACGTGGCCGTCCTGGCGCACGTGCTCGGGGTCGGGCCGGAAGCCGCCCTCGCGTGCGCGACGCCAGCGTTCGAGCGACGCGTCCTGACCGACGACGGACTCGCTCCGGGTCGCGTCCGCTTCGTCCACGAGCTGGTCGCGGACGCGCTCCGCGCGCAGCTCTCGCCCGACGCGCTCCGCGCGACGCACCTCGCGCTGGCGGACGCCTTCGAGGCGCGCGCCGTCGGCGCGCGCGAGGAGATCGAGGGCGAGATCGCGCGCCACCTCCTAGCCGCCGCGCCGCTCGCGGCGCTCGAGCGCGCCGTGGCGCACGCGGCGCGCGCCGGCGACCTCGCGCTCCGGCGGCTCGGGTACGAGGAGGCGGCCGAGCACTACGGCCGCGCGGTCGAGGCGGCGGAGGGCGCGGCGATCGACGCGCGCGCGCGGCTCGATCTCCTGCTCCGCCTCGCGACCGCCCGCCTGGCGGCGAGCGACGACGACGGCGCGCGCGGCGCCGCGGTCGACGCGGCCGAGCTCGCACGCGAGCTCGGCGACGTCCGCGCGATGGCGCGCGCCGCCGGGATCGCGAGCGGAGCGCGATCGGAAACGGGGCAGCCAGATCACGCCGTGATCGGCCTCCTCGAGCAGGCCGCGCGCGCGGTCCGCGCCGACGACCCGACCGCGCTCCCGCTCGTCCTCCCGCCGCTCGCGCGCGAGCTCTACTTCGTCGACCGCGACCGCCGCCTCGCGATCAGCGACGAAGCTCTCCGCCTCGCGCGCGCGGCCGGCGACCCGACGGCGCTCGCGTCGGCGCTCGGCGCGCGCCACCTCGCTCTCTGGGAGCCCGGCACGGCCGGGGAGCGCCTCGCGCTCGCGACCGAGCAGATCGCGCTCGCCGAGGCGCACGACGAGTTCCAGATCGCGATGCACGGACACGCCTGGCGGATCGCCGACCTGCTCGAGCTCGGCGACG
Source organism: Binatia bacterium (assembly GCA_035651755.1). Taxonomy (GTDB): domain Bacteria; phylum Desulfobacterota; class Binatia; order UBA12015; family UBA12015; genus DASRFA01. The sequence goes on from DASRFA010000027.1 coordinate 18,137, forward strand.
TCGATGCCGCCGACGACGGGCTCGTGCGCTACGAGGCGCTCGCCGAGCGCCGCCGGCTGCCGCGCCTCCTGTGGCACGTCGCGATCGCGCGCACGTCGCGCGCGCTGCGGCTCGGTCGGCTCGACGAGGCGGAGCGCTCCGCGAGCCGCGCGCTCGGCCTCTGGACGCCCGGCCCGCAGAACAACGTCCTCCAGTTCTACGCGATCCATTTCTTCCTGATCCGCGAGGAGCAGGCGCGGCTCGGAGAGCTCGACGCGCAGCTCCGTGCGTTCGCGGAGAGCTCCACGGTGCCGGCGTGGCAGGCGGCGCTCGCGTCGCTGCACGCGACCCTCGGCCGGCGCGACGACGCGCGGCGCGTGATGCGCGACATGGCCGCGCGCGGCTTCGACGCGCTGCCGTTCGACGGAACCTGGCTCGCGACCATGGCGCGCCTTGCGCTCGCGTGCGCCGCGATCGGGGAGCGGGAAATCGCCGCGGAGCTGCTGCCGCGGCTCGCGCCCTACGCGCGCTACGACGTCGTGATCGGTGCGGGCGTCGCGTGTCTCGGCTCGGCGGAGCGGTTCGTCGGCCTGCTCGCGCTCGCGGCCGGCCGCGCGGACGAGGCGGTCGCGCACCTGACGGCCGCGGTCGACGCCAACGGGCGGCAGCGCGCGCACGCGCAGACGGCGCACGCGCGCGCGGAGCTCGCGCGCGCGCTGCGCGAGGCGGGCGACGCTGCCGCCGCCGCGGAGCTCGAGGCGCAGGCGCTCGACGACGCGCGCCGGCTCCGCATGGTCGCCCTCGAGCGCGCGATCGAGTCGGAGGCGCGTGCGCGTCCCGCGCGGGCGGCCGGTCGGAGCGGTGACGCCGCGGGACGCGACCGGAGCGACGCGCCGGTGCGCGCGGTCCTCCGACGCGACGGCGACGTCTGGCACGTCGCGCACGGCGACGAGAGCACCTGCGTGCGCGACATGAAGGGCATGGCGTACCTCGCCTTCCTCGTCGGGAACGCCGGCCGCGAGTTCCACGCGCTCGACGTCGGCGGGCACGACGCCGGCACCCCGCAGCACGCCGACGAGGTCCTCGACGCCGAGGCGCGCCGCGCCTTCCGCGATCGCCTCGCCGAGCTGCGCGAGGAACTCCAGGAGGCGGAGTCGTTCAACGACATCGGGCGCGCGGACCGCCTGCGGGACGAGATGGAAGCGCTCGCGGGCGAGCTGACGCGCGCGACCGGCCTCCGCGGCCGCGACCGCCGCGCCGGCACGCTGGCGGAGCGCGCCCGCCTGAACGTGACGCGCGCCGTCCGGAAGGCGATCGCGCACGTCGCCGAGGGGTGCCCGCGGCTCGGACACCACCTGTCGAAGAGCGTCGAGACGGGGCGGCTCTGCTGCTACCGCGAGGACCCGACGTTTCCGCTGGTGTGGGAGCTCTGAGGCCGCGGGCGGAGCCGCATCAACGCCCGAGCGCGGAGCCGATCGGCTTCCGGATGCCGGGCACGGACGCGTGCCGCGGCGTGCACCGCACAGGCGCGCCGTCCGGGTTTCCGGGTCCAAGACCGCGGCCGCCGAGACCACCTCCGGCCACACCGCCGCGACCGAGGCCCCGCGTCGCCAGCCCCGGGAGGCCCCTCCGGCACACCGCGCGGTCGTCCGTCAAGTATCGGACGGCGACGAGCCCGAAGTCCGCACCGCCGACCGACCCCGCTCGATCCGAACGTCGGATCGAGCGCTCCCGGCTGCGCGCGCGCGAGCGAAGCCGCCAGCACGGCCGCCGCGATCGCGAGCAGCGGCGCCACCATTCGCGGAACGCCCCGAGCCATGAGCGCCTCCTAGCTCGACCGCCCGCCGTCAGGAAACGAAATCGCGGCCGCGATCTTCGCGCGCGGGCCGGTGACGGCGGGCTTCTGGTCGTAGCCGAGGTCGCGCATGTCGTCGCGGACGAGGTCGACGAGCTCGCGGAACGTGGGCGCTGCGCGCTTCCGCCTGCGCGTCTCGCGCCGGAGCGTCTTCGCGAGCGAGTACGTGAACGCGCCGTACGGGACGCTGCCGTGCACGTACTCGTACGACAGCTCGTTCTCGCGGCACGCGTACAGGAGCATCGGCATGTACGGTCCCTTGTGTCCCAGCCGCCGGCGCACGGAGCGGCACGCGTCGTCTGGGAGCGTGCGGAGGCGCATCGCGTATCCGAGCCGATCGGTCATGCGGCGCGTCTCGTCCGGCGCTTGCAGCGGCGACTTCTTCTGGAACTCGCGATTTGGCGGCGCGAGCTCGCGATCGATCACATCTCGTGCTCGACGCTCCAGCGCAGGGCGCGGTGGCGGATGTCGTCGGGCGGATCGAGGCCGCGCACGCGCCGCGCGCCGGCGCGCGTCATCCCGCCCGAGTGGCAGCAGTCGAACACGGCGAGGAAGTCGCACCCGTAGGGCAGGTGGGCGTAGAGCGCGTGGAACCAGTCGTCGGTGAGAGCCGTCTTCTCCGACCAGTCGAAGTCCCACGGGACGAGGCATTCCTTGACGGCGTCGGTCCTGCCGCCGAAGCCGTACGTCGGGAGCTGGGCGCCGTGGCCGGAATAGAAGAGGACGCGCCGGTCGCCGTCGCGGACGCCGTCGAGCAGCCAGTCGACGCGCTCCTTGATGCCGGCCGCGGTCGCGCGGTCGTCCAGCACGAGGCGGATGTTCTCCGCCTCGATGCCGGCCTCCTGCAGCACCGAGCTCATGAGAAACGTATCATTGACGCAGCCGGCGAGACGGTTCTTCGCGTCGGGGGACTCGTTGATGCCGACGAGGAGCGCGCGCCGCGTGGGCGGCACGAGGGCACGCGCCGGCGCGGGCGGCCGCTCCGCGAAGCCGCGCTCGAGGCGCTCTGCGCCCTCGCGGTGGACGAGCGCCCACCAGAGGCTCCGCGCGGTCGTGGGGTGCGCGAGGTAGCCGGACTCCGCGTGCGGCCAGCCGCCGAACGGCGTGTCGACCTGCGTGAAGCGCGCGTCGACGAGATCGATGGGCGCGGTGAAGACGACGTCGTTCGGGTTGAAGAGGTGGTACCAGTGCCGCACCGCCTGCGGCACGACGAGCCGCCCGGCGGCGAACTGGCCGAGCACGAACGGGTTCGCGATCTGCGAGCCGAGCGACGCGAAGACGACGTCGCGCGCGAGGCCGCGCGTTCCGGGATCGGTGAACGCGTCGTAGCAGACGAGCGATCCCAGGCTGTGGCCGAGCACGGCGTCCGGCGCCGCACCTCGCGCATGCGCTGGGCGAGGAGGTCCCGCGTCTCGCGGCGGAAGTCCTCGTTCGCGACCCACTCGACGATCATTCCCGCCGTCAAGCGCACGACGTCCGTCACGCCGCGCGCCTCGCGGAACGGCGCGGCGACCGCGCTGCCGGCGAGCTTCGCGAGCGCCTCGAGCGTGTCCCAGAAGTCCACGGGGTACCGGTCGAAGATCGGATCGAGGTAGACGAACTCGACGACCGGCTCGACCGTCGAGCCCGCCTGCGCGAGGCCCGTCCGGATCGAGACGCGCCAGTCCTCTTCCCACGGACCGCCCTGCGGGTGTCCCGCGATGCCGTGGACGCAGAGAAGGCGGAGCGGCTCCTGCGCGCGCGCTCGCGCGCCGGTCGTGCGGGCGCCGCGCGTCGCGGCTCGCGTCGCGGGCGCGCGTCGCGCACCGGTGGCGGCCGCGGCGTCGCTCGCGCGCGAGCGCGAACGCGGTCGCCGGCGCTGCCTCGCTCGACGTGGCTCCGGCACTCGCTCTCCTCGGCTCAGGCGGACGTCAGCCGCTGAACGATCTCGAGGAACTCCTGCGGCCCGCCCGAGCGCTCGCGGAGTCGGCGGAGGCCGGCTTCGAGGAGCGGTCCCGCGTTCGGACGCGTGGGATCGAGCGCGGTGTGGAGCGCGTCGAGCTCGGATTCGGTGAGGTCGATTCCCTGCGAGCGCGCGTACACGAGGATCGCGAGGCGCGCGGTCGGGTTGTCGGGCGCGATCAGCGTTCGGAGCGCGTCGACCGCGGAGCCGGTCGTCGCCCGGCCGAGGAGCACGCCGAGCGTGTTCCGGAGCACGTCGGGCCGCTCGTCGATCGTTCCGTCGGAGATTCCGTGCAGGATGTCGGCGACCGGGACGCCCGCGAGGCCGGCGAGGTCGCTCCGAACGGCGTCGATCACGTCCTGCGGGAGCGCGGGCAGCGCGAGCACGTCGCGTGCGAGGCTCTCGGGAAGTCGCGCGACCGTCCGCAGCAGAACGGCGAGAGAGGCGTGGAGGTCGCGCTCGGCGCGGCCGCTCCGGACGAGCTCGAGCCCGCGCTCGAGCTCGGCGCGCGAGAGCGGGCCGGCGGCTCCGCCGCCGAGACGCTGCGACACCTGCTCCGCGAGGTCGGGCGTGACCGCCACCGGCGGGGCATTGCGGCCCGCGGCCGCGCGGTGGCGCTGGCCGAGCGCCATCAGGGTGAGCAGCGACAGCCCGTTCAGCCGCCGGCCCGCCGCGCTCGGCGCTCCGGGCGGCGCGTCGCGCGAGAGCTCTTCCACCGTCGAGCGCAGCACGTCGCTCGTCGTCGTCGCGAGATCGCGTCCGTCGGGCATGGCAAATTCCTCCTGCGCCGCACCGGGTACGCGTCTAGATGAATTCTGTAGCGGCATCGCCACACGTATCTCTGCGAGCCACGAGCGTCAACCGTGCGCGACGTCGTGCGCCCGTCCAGAATGCTTGCGCGACCGCCTTGCGCTCGGATCTTGAATCTCGACCTGCGCCTCGCATAGGGTCGCGGCGATGGATCGGTGGAGATTTCGGATCGCCGTCGGCGTGACGGCGCTCTGCGTCGCAACCGTGCTCGCCGCGGTCGTGCTCCGCCGACAGGCCCGCGAGGCGCCGCCGTCGCAAACGTCGTCGACGGAGCGCGGTCGTGACGCCGGCGCGGCCGCTGACGCGCGGACGGCGGGATCGGCATCGGATGATCGTCGGCCCGGCTTGCCGCCCGACGTGGCCGGCGGTCACGCGACCGGCGACGACGATCCCGCGACCGGCGATCCCTTCGCCGCGCGCGCCAAGGACGAGCCGAACCCGTGGGCGTCGGTCGACCTCGAGGAGGTGCGCGCGGCGCTGCCCGACAACGTCTACTGGAAGATGTCCGCGCCGACGAAGGACCCGAACGTCATCCGCGAGCGCGAGGAGGAGCGCGAGCGCTGGAACGTCGAGTGGGGGAAGGTGCTCTCGAACACGGCGACCGAGGACGAGATCGCCGCCTACTACGCGCAGCGCGAGCGCGTCTCGTCGGACTACGTCCAGTTCGCGACGTACCTCTTGAAGAACTACGGGAAGAACCTCTCGCAGCGCGACATCGGGCTCCTGAAGGTCGCCGTCGAGCTGCACCTCGCGCGACTCGAGGAGATCCCGCGCCGGATGGCCGAGGCGACCGAGCGCGCGAAGGCGCACGAGGCGGCGCGTCAGGCGTGGCTCGCCGATCAGGCAAAGTTCGAAGGGCGCCGTCCTTGAGTCGCGCGCGCGACTCGTGATATCGCGCCGCGACCGGGTTCCAGGAGCGCATCAGGAGGCACGTCGCAATCGAGATCCGTTGAACGCCACGGGAGGGAAGCCATGCGTCGCACCGCAGCACGCCCACTCGCAGTCGCAGCCCTGATCTCCACCCTCGTCGCAGCCGCGCTCGCCGGTCGGGCGCTCGCGATCGGCATCGAGGACGTCGTCGACGGCGGCAACACCTACGCGTGGCAGCGCGTCGAGCTCCCCGGCACGGTGTGCAGCGACGGGTCGCAGTACCGCTTCTGGTTCTACGATTCCCCGACCTCGAACAACCTCCTCATCTCCTTCGAGGGCGGCGGCGCCTGCTGGGACTACCCGACGTGCAGCGGGCAGGCGGGCGTGCTGGGCGCGGCGCATCCGAACGGCATCCCGACCGACTACATCACGCAGTTCGAGCCGCAGTACGTGTCGCCGATGGTGAACGGCGCAGACCCCGGGATCCCGGGCCGCCCGAAGAACGACATCGCGACCAACGGCTGGGACGTCGTCTACATGCCGTACTGCACGGGCGACACGCACGTCGGGAACCGGGTCGTCACGTACACGGACCCGACCGGCGTGAACCCGCCGATCGTCTTCCGGCACGTCGGCTACAACAACACGATCGCGGCGCTGAACTTCCTGCACGGCCGCTTCCCGTCGATCAACAAGCTCTTGATCACGGGCTTCAGCGCGGGCGGCGTCGCGTCGAGCGCCGTCTACTACCAGGCGCGCCGCACGCTCCGGCCGACGAAGGGCTACCTGCTGAACGACTCGGGCCCGATCTTCCCGGCGCCGAGCTCGACCTACAACTCGCGCCCGCTCCACCAGCTCATCACGGCGCAGTGGAATTTGTCGTCGCTCTACAGCCAGCTCCCGGCGCAGTTCAATCCGAACGACTTCGGCAGCATCAACTCGATGGTCGCGATCCAGTTCCCCACCGACCAGCTCGCGTACACGGGCTTCTCGAGCGACTACAACTTCTCGCGCTTCTCGTACGAGCGCTTCTACCCGGGGATCACGAAAGACGGCGTGCTCGCCAAGTGGCGTCAAGACCAGACGAACCTCGTGAACCAGATGAAGCTGTATGCGAACTACAGCTGGCACATCCCCTGGCATCGCCCGATCAACGAGAGCCACTGCAACGCCATCATCACCTTCATCGGGAGCCACGCGTGCCCGACCGTGCGGAAGAAGTACTGGTACGAGGCGCTCGAGTGGCCGTGGACGCAGACGTGGAAGTGCCCGAGCGGATTCCTGCCCTTCGAGACGTTCCTCGCGAACTGGCTGACGAACAACCAGGTGAGCCGGATCGTCGAGAAGGAGAACTACTACAACAACGAGGACCCCGGGATGCAGATCGTCGCGCCGCTGATCAACGACGCGATCGCGGGCGGCTGAGCCGCGAGGCGATCCGTCGCGGCGGCGACGGCGCGGCGCGCAAGGGGCTCGGCGCGCTCGCCGTCGCCGTCGCGGCGGTGGGATGCGCGGTTCTCGCATCGGGCTGCGCGGGGGGTGGCGGCTCTTCCGAGGCTCCGAGCGCGCAGGCGTCGCCTGGACCTCGTGCCTCGGCGCGCGCCTCCGCGCCGCGCGGACCGGCGCTCGGGATCGGCGAGGCTCGGAAGCCGGAGCCGTTCACGCTCGAGCAGCGATTGCTCGATGCTGCCAGCCGCGGCGACCGCGCGACGATCGACCGCGCGCTCGAGCTCGGCGCGCCGATCGGCGCGAAGGACGACCTCGGTCGGTCGCTCGTCGTGCTGGCCGCCACCGACGCCGGCGACCTCGACCTCGTCCAGTACTTGAGGGCGAAGGGCGCAGCGCTCGACGAGCCCGACGTGCAGGGCCGCGCGGCCCTGAGCTTCGCCGCCGCGAACGGCCGCGTCGACATCGTGCGGTACCTCGTCGACGCCGGCGCGTCCGTCGATCGCGCCGACGTGCAGCAGCGGACGCCGCTGTATCACGCGGTGGGGGCCGGGCAGCGCGACGTCGTGGCGTTCCTTCTCGATCGCGGCGCCAACCCGAACGTGCAGGACCAGTTCGGCGACACGCCGCTCATGGTCGCGTGCGCGAAGGGCGACGGTGAGATCGCGCAGCTTCTCCTCGATCACCGCGCGGACCCGTCGCTGAAGGATCAGGAGGGCCGGACGGCGCGCGAGCGGAGCGCGCCGGGGGTGGAGGCGTGTCGGCGGAGGTAGCTCGCGGCGCCGGCGCGGTCGTGACCGCCGCTTCCGCCGGTGTGCCGGACGCTGCCGGCGCGAACGCGGGGTGGGACGAGGCGCGCGTTTCCGCGGAAACGTCTCGCCGTCCCGGTCGCGCGTGGGCGTCGCGGCTCGCGTCGGCCGCGCTCGGGGGCGTGCTGTACTTCCTCGGCTACGTCGGGTTCGGCGCGTGGCCGCTCATCTTCGTGTTCCTCGTGCCGCTCTGGTGCGCGCTGGAGAGCGTGCCGGTGGGCCGTCCGGGTCGTGGGCGTTCCGCGCGCGCGGTCGCTGCCCTCGGCTTCGCGTTCGGGCTCGTCGCGTACGCCGGCGGCTTCGCTTGGCTGTGGAAGCTCGTCGAGGTGTTCCTGGCCGGCAACCTCGTGCTCGGTGGGGCCCTCTGGGCTCTGTACGGCGCGTGGTTCGCGGCCGGGTTCGCGCTGTATGCGATCGCGTTCGCGGCGATCCGTCGCCGCGGGTGGCCGGTCGCGATCGCCGGCACGGCGCCTCTCGTGGTGCTCGAGTGGCTCCAGCCGATGATCTTCCCGGTAAACGCGGGCAGCGCGCTGATCCATACCCTGCCGCTCGTGCAGATCGCGGACCTGGGCGGGCCGCTGCTGCTGACGGCGTTCGTCGCGACGGTGAACGTCATCGCGTTCGAGACGTGGTCGTGGTGGCGCGACCGTCGCGCTCGTCCGGTGCGATGGTGGGTCGGCGGCGCCACGCTCGTCGGTGCTGTGCTCCTGTACGGCTTCGTCCGTACGCGCGAGGTCGAAGCCTGGATGCGCGATGCGCGGGAGCTGCGGGTCGGCATCGTGCAGGCGAACCTCGGCCTGATGGAGAAGCGCGAGCAGGGCATCGTGTCGCACGAGCGCCACCTCGAGATGACGCGCGAGCTGCTCGCCGGCGGCGAGCTCGATCTCGTCGTGTGGCCCGAGACCGCGTACGTGCGCGGGATTCGCCGGCCGCTGCCGGTCTCGGGTCGTCTCGTCGTGCGGGACCTCGGCGTGCCGCTCCTCTTTGGCGGCACGTCGGTCGAGGAAGAGGGCGGCAGGCGCGTCGCCTACAACTCGACGTTCCTCGTCGGCTCGGACGGGATGATCCGCGACGCGTACGACAAGAACCTGCCGATCCCGCTCGCCGAGTACGCGCCTCTGGGGTGGCTGTTCCCGGCCATCGCAGGGTGGCTCCCGCACGTGCAGGACTTCGCCGCATCGAGCGAGACGCCGCCGCTCCGGCTCGGACCCGCGAGGATCGCGACGCCGATCTGCTACGAGGTCGTGCGCCCCGACTTCGTCGGCCGCATGGTGCGCGCGAGCCGGCCGCACGTGATCGTCACGATCGCGAACGACGCCTGGTTCGGCGACTCGCAGGAGCCCTGGCTGCATCTCCATCTGGCGCGGCTGCGGGCGATCGAGCATCGGCGATACCTCGTGCGCGCGACGAACAGCGGCGTGAGCGCGATCGTCGAGCCGACCGGCCGCATCTCCGCGCGGACCGGCGTCGGAGCGCGCGCGACGCTGCGCGCGAGCGTGCGCTCGCTGGAAGGCGGCACGCTCTACGCCGCCGCCGGCGACTGGCCGGGCTGGCTCGCGACGTTGCTCGTCGTGGCGACGCTGTGCTTCGACGCTTCAAGCCGGAGGCGGATCGCGTCGAAGCCGACCGCGGACGTTACGCCCGGCGCCGTTCGCGTGTCGAGCAGAGGCAGGCGCGGTCCTCGATCCACGCGGTGGCTCTATGCGAAGTAGCCAGGCGATCGCTTGCGCCGCGACCCCGCCGTGAGGCGATTGAAGTCATCGGAATCTTGTCTAGCCGACGAGTCGTACGCGACCGCGGCGGATTGCCACGAGGACGGCACGAGCAGTGCGGCCGTCGCCCTACCGGTGCGGCGGGAACGTCTCCAGCTTCCGCGTCGCGAGTATCCGATCGGCAATTGCGTTCGCGACCGTTTCCACCCCCTTTGCGTTCAGATGACAGCAATCGTCCGAATAGACCGTCTCGGGCGTCGACGCGAAGATCTCCCCGAGGAAGTACGAGTCGACGCCAGCCTTTCGTAGCCGACCCGTCGCCTCCTCCATCCGCCGGTAGATCGGCGTGATCAGCTCGAACCGCTCCGGCTTGCCGATGCGGTACCTCTTCTCCTCGTCGCTCAGCGGCTTCGAGTCGCGCAGATACTGGTTCGGCTGCACGAAGTGGAAGAACGCCTTCCCGCGCGCCGCGGCAAGCCGGTCCGAGTCGGCGATGATCTGTTCGTAGAACCGCAGGTACGCATCGCGCTTCGCCGCGACGCCGCCGGCAGCCGCGTCGGGCGGGTCGAAGCCGCTCCAGTCCTCGCGGCCACCCGTCGGCGCCGCCGCACGCAGCTCGGCGATCTTCGCCTGGTAGCGCGCGGCGAGCATCCGCCACGCGAGGTGGGCGAGCATGCTGTCCGCGAGCGGCGAGTCCGCGACCCGCCGGGTCATCCGCGACGCGTCCTCCTGCGTGCGGATCAGCTCCGCCACGCGGACGATCTCCTCGCGCGGATACGTGCTGCGCACGAGCGTCGGCCACGTCGATCCCCACGGGAACGCTGCCGGATAGACGCTCAGCTCCTCGTCGCCGAGGTGGAGCGCCTCGTTGTGGCCATCGAGGACGACGGCGACGTCGATCATGTCGAGGTAGTACTCGAGCGCATAGAACGATTGCGGCTGGCGCCAGCCGTCGACCGCGAACGACACCAGCGTGACGCGCTCCCAGCCGCGCTCCGCGAGCGACTTCCGGAGCGGCTCGAGCATCGCGTCCGGCGAAGCCGCGAGCTGCATCGCGACCGATCCGCCGAAGAGGCCGATGACGAGCTCCCGCGGGCCCTTGCGATACGGAAAGTCCCCGACCTTCGAGATGAAGCCCTGCGCGTTTGCGCCCCGGTCGCCCGGCGCGAAGGTGTAGCCGAAGAACGGGTGCAGCCGGTACAGCGACCGGATCGCGCGCGCCCCCAACCCCTGTCCGTGCAGGGTATCGACCGGGCCCTCTCCGGGAAGCGAGGCGAGGAACGCTTCCCGCTCCTGGCGAGCCGCCGCGATCCCGCCCGGAACCCACCACCGCGCGGCAGCCTCCGCTCCGAGGAGCGCGACGGCCGCGATCACGAGCGCGGTCAGCAATCGCACGATCATGGACGCGCGAAGCGCTCGCGGCGCGAAAGCCCGCGGCCGGCGCTGCCAAATCCCGCAAAGACGCCGGCGCAGCGCGGCCCACGGTCCATCTCGCCAACGTACGAGCAGCCGCGCTGGCCATCAACAGCGGCCCGGCGACGCGGCTCCGCGCCACCTCGGAAAGCGCCGGTTTGACGACCCTCGGCGGTGCGCCGACAATCGACCCACGGCGATGGCGGAGATCCTCGTGCTGGTCGTGCTCGCGGCTCTGCTGTTCGCCGCGCTCGCGCCGCTTCGCCATTGGCTCGAACGGCGCTACATCCGCCGTCGCGGCGGCCGGCACGGCGTGGTCGTCGCGATGAGACGGCGCAGCGACGGCAGCTACGCCGCCTCGGAGGACGTGCCGCAGACACACAGCTCGCAGCGTCGCGATCGCCAGGCAAGCGCGGGTGACACGACGCGCGGCACACGCGGACCCCGCAGCGTGCCGCCGACCGAAGACGACGAGGAGGGGGACGATGGCAGTGAACGGTGACGCCCGACGCGACGTTCGCCTCGAAGCGCGCGCGTTCGCGAGCAGCATCACGCTCGCGGTGATCGTGCTCCTGCTGCTCGGGATCTACAGCTCGTTCAGCATCATCCAGCCCGGGAACGTCGGCGTCGTGTTCAACCGCTGGACCGGGAGCCTGCGCGCGGTCGGGCAGGGCATCATCTGGCGCATCCCCTGGATCACGCAGGTGCAGTCGTACCCGGTCGCGCTCCGCACCTACACGATGGTGAAGCGCGCCAGCGAGGGATCGGCGCCCACCGACGACTCGATCGACCTCCCGACGCGCGAAGGCCAGCACATCCGCCAGGACATCTCCGTCACCTACAACACGAGCCAGGAGCGCGCGGCCGATGTCTTCCGCGCGTTCCGCGGCGCGGACATCGAGGACATCGAGTCGAGCTTCATCCGCCGCACGATCATCACGGTCTCGCAGAACGCGGCCGGCCAGATGGCGCTCACCGACCTGATCTCGAACCAGCGCGGCGAGCTCCAGAAGCGCATCCAGGAGGACCTCGGGACCGAGATGTCGAAGATGGGCTTCATCGTCGACAAGGTGAACCTCGGCGCGAGCCACCTGCCGCAGGCGATCGAGGCCCAGATGCAGCAGAAGATGGCCGCCCAGCAGCAGGCGCAGCAGGCCGAGTACGAGCTCCAGCGCCAGCAGACGCTCGCGAAGGCGAAGGTCGCCGAGGCCGAGGGCGAGGCGCAGTCGACGCTCGTCAAGGCGAAGGCGCAGGCCGAGGCGAACCGCCTCATCCAGGAGACGCTCACTCCGATGCTGATCCAGGGCAAGGCGATCGATCGCTGGAACGGCACGCTGCCGCAGTTCGCCGGCGGCGGCGCTGTGCCGTTCGTCGATCTCACCCCGCCGCGCGGGCTTGGGACCGACCAGTCGCGCTGACGCCCGGCGAGCGCCTTCGATCCGGAAAGGGCGCGCGGCGCGGTGAAGGCGTCTGGCGCGTACGTTCTTTTTCGGGTCGCTGCGAAAATGATTGCTTGAAACGCCAGATTAGCGGGTGCCATACTCGACGCCGCAGCGGCGTCGCCCGACTCTTCTGCGCCACCTCGAACAAGGAGCCCGTACATGCGCCCCGCGCTCGCGTCCCTCGGCGTCCTCGTCGCAACCGCCGTCGCGCTTCTCCTTCCCGCGCCGTCGGGTGCCCAGATCGTGCGGCCTCCGTTCGCGGCCGACTACCACCTCTACGACCTCGGCTCGGTGCCTGGAGTGCCGCTGTTCTACGGTGGCATCGCGTTCCTCTCCGGCGACCCCGACAGGCTGCTGATCGCGGGCGTGGCGAACGCGGCAGGCGGGTCGCTGTACTCGATCGGCGTCGTGCGCGGTGCCGGGAACCACATCGTGGGCTTCTCGGGAGTCGCCGCCGTCTTCAGCGACGCGCCGTTCATCGACGGCGGTCTCGCCTACCATCCGGGCGGCGTGCTGTTCCTGAGCCGCTATCACCCCGAGCTCGACATGGCGGAGCTCGGCGAGCTGAAGCCGGGCAGCACGACGACGGACAAGGTCGTGAACCTGAGCGCGTCGCCGCTCGCGGTGCACAACGCCCCGGGTGGGCTGAGCTTCGTGCCGGCGGGCATGCCCGGTGCGGGAGTGCTGAAGCTCGCGTCGTTCGGGGACGGGCAGTGGTATTCGCTCGACCTGGCCCCGGACATGAGCGACACCTTCGACGTCACCGGCTCGACGCCGACGGTCGTGGTGGGCGCGTGCCCCGAGGGATTCGTCTATCGCCCTGCGGGCACCGCGGGCTTCGCGAATCACTCGCTGGTGCTCGCCGAGTGGTGCGCTTCGGTCGTGAGGGCGTACGAGGTCGACGCCAGCGGTGACCCCGTTGCCACCTCGGGGCAGGTGTTCGTCGACGGGATTCCGGGACCAGAGGGCATCGCGGTCGATCCCACGACCGGCGACATCCTGATCTCCCAGTTCGGCGAGCCGAACCGGATCTACAACGTGCACGCGTACGCGCCGCTTCCGTGCACGTCGGACGCCGACTGCAACGACAGCAACGTCTGCACCGACGACGCCTGCGACATGATGAGCGGCAACTGCACGTACACGAACCACGACGCGATCGCCTGCGACGACGGCCTGTACTGCGACGGAGCCGACACCTGCCAGGACGGCTACTGCAGCGTCCACGCCGGCAATCCGTGCGCCATGCTGCCGAACTGTCAGGACTTCTGCATCGAGGGCGCCGATTCCTGCGGCAACACGCCGGCCGGCTCCGCCTGCACGACGCCCGGCGGCTTCGAATGCCGCCAGGACGTCTGCGACGGAGCCGGCACGTGCGATCACCCTCCCCAGCCTGCAAACACCCCTTGCACGCCGGACGGGACGCTCTGCACGACCGACTTCTGTGACAGCGGCGGGAGCTGCCGCCACCAGGCGATCGTCGACGGCCCCTGCCGTCAGCCCTTCACCTCCGGGAAGGCGACCATCCTCATCAAGAACGAGGCCGACCCGAAGAAGGACCTGATCGACTGGAAGTGGGTGAACGGCTCCGCGACCGATCTCGCCGCGTTCGGCGACCCCGTGACGGCGACCGACTACGAGCTCTGCATCTTCGACGCCGCGCTACACAACGGCACGAAGGTCTTCTATGGGCCGATCCCGCATGCCGGAACGTGCGCCGGCAAGCCATGCTGGAAGGCAAAGGGCAAGCCGCCCAGGGTGAAGGGCTACAAGTACAACGACAAGAACCTCACCCAGCAGGGGATTCAGATCGTCGACCTGACCGCCGGCGCCGACAAGAAGGCCAAGGTGACGGCGAAGGGCAAGGGCGCCAACCTGGATCTGCCGCCGTTGCCCTTGAGTGGCGACGTCGTCGTCCAGCTCAGGTCGAGCACCGGCGAATGCTGGGGCGCGAGGTACTCGACGCCGAAGAAGAACACCGACAAGCAGTACAAGGCGAACGCGGACTGAGTCGGATCCCGGTCCTCCACGCCGCGGCGTTCGAAGCCGCTGCGCTCGCGCCGCGGGAACCAGTCGGTATCGCCGCCTGTTTGGACCGCGCGAACCGAACAATGTGCGATCGCGGTGAACGCCCGTCGCCCGAGACACGACGGTTGCCGCTCGGGCGGCAGGGAGGACACCATGAATCGGGGGATTTCCGCGCGGAGCGCGCGGTTCGCATCGCTCGCTCGCCGCCGCACCGCGGCAGCCATCGTCGGCGCGGCGTCCGCGCTCTCGCTGCTGCTCGGCGTCGCCGGCTCCGCGAGCGCACAGGCGAAGTGGACGACCTACGGGATCGAGAAGGCCTACTACGGCATCGCCGGCGACTCGAAGAAGGTCTACGTCGCCGGCCGCAGCGTGAGCGAGGTGAACGGCACCTTCGACGTCCTCGTCGACGCCTACGACGCCGCGACCGGCGCCCACGTCTGGCGGAACGAGTACGACAGCGGCGACGACGAGGCGGGCGGCCTCTGGCTCGCCCACCAGCCCAAGGACGCGAGCGAGCTCCGGAACGACCTCGTCCGCGTGCAGGGCGGGCGCGTCTTCGTCGGCGGCCTCGCGTGCGCCGCGCCGGGCTGCAACGCGTACGGCTTCTTCACCGAGAGCACGCTCTACGCGTACGACGCGACGAGCGGCGCGATGCTCTGGAAGGCGCGCAACCACGTGAATGGCCTCGCGGACGGCGGCGCGATGGCGATCGAGGTCGCGCCGAACCGGGTCTTCGTCGGGTCGTACGCGCAGGTGTACGCGTACGACGCGGTCAGCGGCCAGGAGCTCTGGCACACCTACCTCGACAACCAGGTCTCGGGGCTGGAGTACCGGAACGGGCGCCTCTTCGTCACGTTCGACGACTCGAACAACGCCCAGCACGCGACCATCCAGGCGCTCGACCCGTCGACCGGCGCCTCGCTCTGGGAGAACGACGACGTGCAGCCCGCGGGAGTGCGCGCGCCGATCTGGGGGATGGCGACCGATGCGTCGCGCGTCTACGGCGTCGGCTACCGGACGGGCGACATCTACCTGCTGCGGGCGTTCGACCCGGTGACCGGCGCGGTGCTCTGGCGGTCCCCGGCGCCGGGCGGCTGGGAGCTCGCCACCTACGGGCGCGGCGTCTCGGTCGCGACGGGCCTGAACCGCGTCTTCACCGCCGGCTACACCGCGGCCCCCGGCTCGGACGAGACGAATTTCCTCGTGCGCGCGCACTCCGCCACGACCGGTGCGCTCCTCTGGCAGGACGAGCTCGACTTCGGGTTCGCGAGCGCCGCGTACGAGATCATCTACGTGCCGGCTGCGAGCCGCGTGGCGCTGAAGCCGCCGATCGGCCGCGTGGTGCCCCAGCCCGGTCCTCGGCCGAACGTCGTGCCCGGGCTCGTCGTGGCGGCCGGCTACGGCATGGATGCTTTCAACGACGGGATCGCGCTGCTGCGCGCCTACGACCCCGCGACGGGCGCGCTCGCCTGGGAGCGCGACCTCAGCACTGCGGGCCGGCGCGACGAGTTCCTCGCGATCCAGAAGGTCGGCAAGCGGATCGTCGCGACGGGTACGAGCACGAAGGAGCTCGGCATGAACGAAGGGCAGTCGCTCGATCAGGACGGCATCATCGCGGCGTACGAGTGAGGGCGGACGGCACGCGAAAAAGAGAGGAGCCCGGCCGACGCGCTGCTGTCGGCCGGACTCCTCGTTCGGGTATCGATCGAACACCCGAGTCCCAGCTTGGAGCCGGGACGATGTGTTCTACGAAGACTGCGTCAATCGATGTTCGGTACGACGGCGCCGCTGCCGCGAACGGCTAGCGGCGCCGCGAAAAGCCCGGTGGCGTGTCCATCCTCATCCTCCGTGGTCCCGATCGATCGCGAGACGATCTCTCGATACGACCTCCTTCCGAACGGATGGTCTTTCGCCTCGTCGAGGCGATGGCCCCGACGACGACAATTTGAATCCGAAAGCGAGCGAAGTCAACTTCGATATCGCATGAGCATCCAAACGATCACGGCGTTCCTGATCGCCGATCACCGGCGCCTCGAAGCGCTCCTCGACGCGGCGACCGCCACAGCCGCCGCTCCGTCGACCGCGATCGATGCGGCGCCGTACGCGGAGTTCCGCCGCGGCCTCCTCCGCCACATCGCGATCGAAGAGAAGCTGCTGCTTCCGGCCGCGCAGGCGGCGCGCGGCGGAGAGCCGCTGCCGATCGCCGAACGGCTGCGGCTCGATCACGGGGCGATCGCCGCGCTGCTCGTCCCGACGCCGACTGCGGAAATCGTCGCGACGCTTCGCCACATCCTCGAGCGTCACGACGAGATCGAGGAGGGTCCGGGCGGCCTCTACGCGACGTGCGACGATCTGCTCGCGCGCGGCGTGGACGCGCTCCTCGCGAAGATGCGCGCTTACCCCGAGCCGCCCGTGAACGCGCACAACGACGGTCCGGTGGTGATGCCGGCCGTGCGCCGCGCGCTCGAGCGCGCCGGCTACCGCCTCGTCGCACCCGCGGCGCCCGGCGGACGCGGCGCCCAGAGCGGGTAGTCGATCCCGGCGAGGCGATTGATGACGATGCCCTGCAGCACGAGCATCGCGACCGCGAGCATCAGCACCGCGAGCTGCGACGGCTCGCGCAGGATGCCGAGCGAGACGATCAGCGTGGTCGCTCCGGCGGGCGGGTGCGGCACGCGGAACCACACCATCGCGCCCGCCGTCAAGCCCAAGGACAGAGCGGCGGCCCCGACGTTGCTCCAGTCTACGCCGACGGCGAGCGCCGGACCGCGCGCGGTGAGGCCGAACACGACGAGCGCGAGGTAGCCGGCGAGGACGCCGATCAGGTGTCCGCCGATCGTGTTGCGCGGCGACGCGGCCGGCATCGTCGGCGTATAGAAGAGGAGGAAGGCCGTCGGCCCGAGCGACGGGAAGATGAACGGCGCTCCCGTCGCGACCGCGACCGCGGCCATCAGGCCGATCGACAGGATCCCGTTCACGAAGGCGAACAGCCCGAGGATCCCGATCTGCGAGTGGCGCTCCGCGAGCGACGCGAGCTGGAGCCGGTGCGCGATGCCCCGCAGCACCGTCGCCATCTCGCCGTGGATCGGGCCGAGCGGTCGCTCCCGCTCGGGTGGACGCGCGTCGCCCGTCATCGGCGGAGGTAGCGGTGGAACGCGGCCGAGCCGGCGGCAAGGAGCACCGAGAGCCCCGCGGACGTCCAGGCGAGGCCGGCGTCGCGCGCGTGCAGCGCGTCCAGGCCGACCGTCAGAAGGAAGATCTGAAGGGAAAGCAGCACCCCGACGAAGACGGCGACGGCCGACGAGACCTCGCGCGGTCGCGCCATCAGGTCGCCTCCGCGCCGAGCGCCCAGATCATGCCGTCGTCGCGGCGCTCGACGGCGATGCGCCCGAGCGGCCGCTGCGGCGGTCCGGCGACGACGTGGCCGTCGTGCGCGTCGAAGACGCCGTCGTGGCACGGGCAAAGCATCTCGTCGCTCGCGTCATTCCAGTACACGACGCAGCCGAGGTGCGTGCACTTCTGCGAGAACGCCCGCAGCTCGCCGTTCGAGAGCTGGACCAGGATCGCCGGGTCGAGATCCGTCGGATATCGGAAGAGGAACGCCTCTCCCGTGCGCAGGGCGCTCGCCGCGACGATGGGCCGCGGCGCGCCCCGGTTGATCGGGCGAAGCGACGTCCAGGCCGCGACGCCGACGCTCGCCGTCGCGAACGCGGCCGACGCGAGCACGAGGTAGCGCGCGAACTCGCGGCGCGTCACCTCGTCCTCGCCCTCCGAGGTCAACGGGAAGTCCGCACGCCACTTCGGGGTCGTCGCGTCAGACATCCGTCGCCTCCGCGCGGCTCGTCTCCGCGAGGCCGAAGGGATCGTCCTGCCACGGCCTCGCGAGGCGGCCGGCGAGCACGTCGATCGGCCCGGGCTCGAGCGCGACCGTAAAGACCTTCGTGCGGACGCTCTCGCGTCCGAACTGGAAGTCGTCGACCAGGACGCCGGGTCGTGCGGCGGCGAACTGCTCGCGGGTCCCGAACCAGAGCGCCTGGCTCGGGCAGACCGACGCGCACATCGGCGCCAGGCCCTCGGAGGTCCGGTCGTAGCACATGTCGCACTTCATCATCTGCTCGAGATCGACCATGAGCTTCGGCACGCCGAACGGGCACGCGAGCACGCAGTTCGAGCACGCGATGCAGCGCGGCTTCAGCGCCGACTGCACGATCCCGTCCTCGTTCTTCTTGATCGCGTCGGCCGGGCAGACCTCCGCGCACGTGGGGTCGTCGCAATGCATGCAGACCATCGGCACGGTCTGCGTGCTGCGGCTCCGATCGGCGTACTCGAGGTGGATCATCGAGTGGCCGCGGTGCGTTCCGCACTCGGCGCACGCCCCGACGCACGCCTTGCAGCCGATGCAGCGGCTCTGGTCGATGACGAAGACCTTCTCGCCGGGATCCGCGAGGCGGCTCACGCGCCCTCCGCTCGCAGCGCGTAGTCGCGCTCGTCCGTCGTCGGTCGTCCGGGCCCGATGCGCTCGATGCGCACCGCGGACACCTTGTACTCGGGGATCTTCGAGATCGGGTCGAGGGCACGCTGCGTGAGCTGGTTCGCCGCTCGTCGGCCGGGCCAGTGATACGGGATGAAGACCGTGTCGGGCCGGATCGTCTCGACGACCGCCGCGGGCAAGACCATCTCGCCGCGCCGCGAGCGCACGCGCACGAGGTCGCCGTCGGCGACGCCGAGCCGCTCCGCGAGGATTGGGTGCATCTCGCACAGCGGCTCCGGGTACTGCTCGACGAGCGGTCCGATGCGCCGCGTCTGCGTGCCCGAGAGGTACTGGCTCACGACGCGGCCGGTCGTGAGCCAGATCGGGTACTCGTCGTCGGTGATTTCCGCCGGCGGCCGGTAGCGAACCGCGTGGAACTTCGCGCGGCCACTCTGGGTGTAGAAGCGGCCGCCCTCGTAGAGGCGCGGCGTGCCGGGGTGGCCTACCTCCGGGCACGGCCAGAAGACGCCGTGCTCGCGCTCGACGCGCTCCCAGGTGATGCCGTTGTAGTCGGCGGTGCCGCCGTGCGACGCGCGACGCAGCTCCTCGAACATCTCGCGCGTCGACCCGTACGCGAAGTAGCGCTCCTTCCCGAGCCGGCGCGCGATGTCGAGCAGGATCTCCCAGTCGCGGCGCGCGTTGCCGGGCGGGCGGATCGCCGCGTTGATCTTGACGACGCGGCCCTCGACGGTCGTGCTCGTGCCCTCGTCCTCCTCGTGCAGCGATCCCGCGAGCACCACGTCCGCGTGCTCGGCGCTCTCGGAGAGAAAGAAGTCGATCGCGCAGTAGAACTCGAGGCGGTCGAGCGCTTCGGCGGTGAAGCGCGTGTCGGGCAGCGAGACGGCGGGGTTGAAGCAGATCGAGATCAGGCCCTTGATCTCGCCGGCGTGGATCGCGTTCACGATCTCCTGCGCGGTCAAGCCCTTGCCGGGGATCTCGTCGACGTCGCAGCCCCAGACCGACGCGACGTACGCGCGGTGCTCCGGGTTCGTGATGTCGCGGTTGCCCGGGAGCTGGTCGCACTTGTGGCCCTGCTCGCGGCCGCCCTGTCCGTTCCCCTGGCCGGTGATCGTCGTCACGCCGCAGCCGGGCTTCCCGAACTTCCCGGTCGCGAGACCGAGGTTGATGCAGGAGAGGACGTTCTCGACGCCCTTCGTGTGGTGCTCGATGCCGCGCGCGTGGAGGAGCATCCCGGTGCGCGACGTCCCCCACATCTCCGCCGCCTGCTCGATGCGCGCGGCAGGGACCCCGGTGACTTCCGCGGCCCACGCCGGGGTGTACTCGCGCACCGCCTCCGCCGCCTCCGCGAAGCCCTCGGTGTGGTTCTCGATGAACTCGTGGTCGAGCCAGTCGCGCGCGATCAGCACGTGCAGGATCGCGCCCATGAGAGCGGAGTCGGTCCCGGGGCGGAGCCCGAGGAAGACGTCGGCCGTGCGGGCGATCGGCGTCACGCGCGGATCCGCGACGATCACCTTCGCGCCCCGGTCGCGCGCCTGCCAGACGTAGCTCGTCGTGATCGGCGCGCACTCGGCGACGTTCGCGCCGGCGAGGAAGACGACGTCGGCGAGCCGGATGTCGGACCACGGGTTGCTCGCGCGGTCGATGCCGAGCGCCTTCTTGTTGGCGGCGCCGGCCGACACCATGCAGAGCCGGCCGTTGTAGTCGAGGTTCGCCGTCCCGAGCGCGAGGCGCGCGAACTTCCCGATCAGGTACGACTTCTCGTTCGTGAGCGACACGCCCGACAGCATCGCGAACGCGTCCTTGCCGTACCGCTCCTGGATCCGCCGGATCTCGCCGACGACGCGGTCGAGCGCCGCGTCCCAGCCGATCGGGCGGAAGCCGGCGGGCTGCGTCGGGTCGCGCTCGAGCGGGTCGAGAAGGCGGTCGGGATGGCTCCCCTGGAGGTAGCGCTTGACGCCCTTCGGGCAGAGCTTTCCCTCGTTGAACGGGAAATCGTACCAGGGCTCGAAGCCGACGACGCGCTCGCCGGCGACCTTCAAGATGATTCCGCACTGCTGGCCGCAGAAGCAGCAGTGCGTCTTCACCTCGCGCTCGACCTCGACGTCGGCGTTCCATCCGCCCGGCGGCTGCCGGTTCAGGTGCGGCCCGTAGCGCGCGACGAGGTCGGCCTCGTCGACCGGGAGCTTCGCCATCAGGCGAATCCCCGGACGCGCGCGCTCTGCGCCAGCGTCACGAGCCGCCGGCGGCACGGCGGACAGACGTCCTGGTAGTGCCTGCCGCCGCCGAGCGAGTAGTCGAAGCCGACCTGCGGCAGCACCTCTTTCAGGTCCTGGATCTGGAGCGCGGACGCGAACGGCTCGCCGCACTCGCCGCACGTCTGCTGAGCACCCGCCGCGCCGGCTTCCTTGTAGAAGTGGACGCCGATGTTCGCCGGTCGCTGGAAGACGTGGAACAGCTTTCCGAACGGGATGTACATGAGCCCGAGGATGACCGTGAGCGCGTGGACGGTCGTCAGGAACGTGTAGAACCGGCCGCCCATCCAGAGCGTCGACGCGGTCAGCATCAGGCCGGTCACCGACACCGCGAACAGTCCCGCGAGCGCGAGGAAGTCGGTCGAGCGCTCGACCGCGAGCGCGCCGGGATCGCGCACGCGCCGCCCGAGGAAGATCAGGACGCCGGCGATCACCAGCACCGAAGCGACGTCGAGCGCGTGGAACACGAGCCAGCCGAACGCGCCGCGCGCGTCGAACGCGATCGTGGCGAAGGGCCCGACGAACGCGCGGTAGCGCGCGTCGTCCTGGCCGACGGACTCGAAGTGGAGCCAGCCGAACACGAGCGGAAACGTGACCGCCGCCGCCAGGACGCACCCCCAGAAGACGAGCTGGTGCGCGAGCCAGCGCGCCTGCGATCGCCGGCGGATGAACGTCTGCCCGGCGAGGTTCGTCGCGCCGAGGCCGACGAGGCGCCCGAAGCTCGCGAGCCCGCCCCGGCGGAACGCCTGCCAGCCGCGGCGGTTGAGCCGCGCCGTCGGCGGTCGCTCGAGCCAGACGACGTAGCGGTAGGCGGTCCCGAAGATCGCGAACAGGGTTCCGAGCAGATAGCCCGCGAGCGCCGCGTCGAACCAGCGGAGCCCGCCGCTCCCGAGAGCGCCGATCGCGAGCGCGACCGCGACCGCTCCGAGCCCGACGACGACGCCGCGCCGGTCGAGCGCGGTCCCCGACAAGCTCCCAGGCCGCACTACCGAACGATCTTCCGCTCCGGCCTGCGAGTCAACGTCGCCGACACATCGCGACGAGACCTTTTCCCGGGTGGCATCTCAGCCGCGGTGGAGCGAGCTCCGCGCCGCTGCTAGGCGAGTACGATGCGCGGTCTCGGGCGAAACGTCCGAGGCCGACCGTGCGCACGACTTCCCGGAAGGAGATGGAGATGGCCAAGGCGTTCGTGAGCGACGAGATCGCGGCCCCGATCGCGCGCGTGTGGGCGCGCTTCGCCGACTTCGGCGACCTGAGCGGCTGGGCGCCCGGCGCGCCGAAGGTCGAGGTCGAGGGCAGCGGCGTGGGCGCGGTCCGGTCGGTGACGAACGAGGGTCAGCCGCAGATCCGGGAGCGCCTCGAGCGCTACGACGCCGCGGCGCACACGTTCAGCTACTCGATGCTCGAGAGCCCGTTCCCGTTCACGGACTACCTCGCGACGGTGAAGCTCACCGACCGCGGCGGCAACCGGACGGGGATCGACTGGAGCAGCACCTTCGAGCCGCGCGGGATGCCGGCGGAGCGCACGGTCGAGGTGATCGAGAACCTCTACCGGCTCTTCATCTCGCGCCTGAAGGAGACGCTCGCCGCCGGCTGACCTCGGACGCGCCTGCGATCGCGCGGCCGGCTCACGCGAGCTTGGGCAAGACGCGCGCGCGGGCGAAGTGCCCGTTCGGGCCCGGCGAGAGGCCATGCGGGATCTCGGCGGCCAAACGCGCCCGGATCGCTTCACGGTCGAGGTCCTCGACGAGCGAGAGCCCGAGCGGACGGAGCTCGTCGGCGAGCGCACTCGGGTCGAAGCCGGATCGCCACGGCTCGCCGGCCGCCGCGAGCTTCGCCCGCGTGCGGGCGAGCGCCGCGAAGCCCGGTCCCGCGAGCGCGCGCTCGTCGGCGTACGTGA
Organism: Binatia bacterium; assembly: GCA_035651755.1. Taxonomy (GTDB): domain Bacteria; phylum Desulfobacterota; class Binatia; order UBA12015; family UBA12015; genus DASRFA01. The sequence goes on from DASRFA010000027.1 coordinate 41,087, forward strand.
ACGCGACCTCGCTTCCAGGCGCGGACGCCTCCGCGATCGCGCGCAGCGTCGCGAGGTTCGCCGCGCGCGTCAAGTAGATCGTCACGCCGAGCCACGAGAAGAACGCGGGGACCGAGCGCGCGAAGCCGGAGCGCCCGAGCGCATCGGCGAGCGACTCGCGCGCGAGGTCCGCCGCGACGAACCGCACGTTCGCCGGCACGTCGGCGCCCGCCTCGGCGAGCCGGGCGCGCTTCAGCGCCTGGCTCGCCGGATGATCGACCTCGAAGATCCCGACGTCGCGCGCGTACGGCGGCTGCCGCACGATGAAGCTGTCGAAGCCCGCGCCGACCAGGACGTACTGCCGCGCCCCGCGCGCGACCGCCCGCTCGAGCGCGTCCTCCGCCCAGCGCGACCGCAGGACGACGCCGCCATACGTCGGGTGCGCGCGCAGAGCCGCATCGATCGCCGCCTGCTCCGATCCGAGCGACTCGAGCCGCGCACGCGTCTCCGCGCTCGCGCCGTCCAGCACGCGGCGGTAGAGGGCCGCCTTCTCCTCGCGCGAGACGAGGCGATCGCCCCACGGGTCGTCGATCGCGCGCGGGCGGTCGCGCCGCGTGTGGACGGCGCGCATGAGCGCGGCCGTGAGCGCGGTCCGGCTCGGCGCGCGCTCGCCGCTCGCGCTCTCGTGTCGCTCCACCACCGTCGGGAGCGTACGCGGCGGTCAGACCCGAGCCAACGCGACGCTCAGGGCGACAGAAGCTTCCGGATCGACGACGCGTAGACGAGCGGATCGCTCGCGATCTCGGCGAGCGAGGCGACGGTCTCGATGCGGCCGCGGCGCGCCGCCGCGGCGAGGCGGCGCGCGAGCGGCAGCGGTCGGCTCGGATCGGCTCCCCAGGCGAACACGCCGATCGGCATGCGCAGAGCGGCGACCGGGTTCAGGTCCTCGAACGGCGCCCACATCGGCACGACGCGATTCGCGGCCGCGAAGCTCTCGACGTGATGGTGCGACCAGAGCGCCGTCACCATGCTGGCCGCTTCGCGCGGGATGCCGTGGCTCATGGACGAGAGCGTGATCGCGTCCGCCGCCGCCTGCAGACCGTAGCGCTCCGCGAAGTCGGAGATCGCGACGATCATCGCCGCGTTCGGGTTCGCGCGATCGACCGACGTCGGCGCCACCTGGATGAGCTGCTGCACGCGCTTGGGGTGCATGGTCGCGAAGAGGAGGGCGGTCGCCGCGCCCATCGACTCGCCGCCGACGATCGCCTGCTCGAGGCCGAGGTGGTCGAGGATCGCGCCGATGTCGGCGGCCATGCGGCGCGCGTCGTAGAGCGCCTCGTCGGTGACCGGCGTCGAGCCGCAGTGTCCGCGCTGGTCGAAGACGATCAGCTGATAGTCTTCCGTGAGCGGAGCGAGGACGCGCTCGGTCTGGTGGTGGCACGAGCCGAGAGGGTGCGCGAAGAGCAGCGGCTGCCCGTCGCCCAGGACCTCGACGGCGAGCTCGAGACCGTCGGACGGGACGCGGAGGCTCTTTCGTCGCGGCGGCATCGCGCGACGGCCACCATCGCGCAAGCGCCTGCGGGGGGCAAACGCGAATGACGCGAGCCGGTGCGGCTCGGCGCGTCACGCCACGTATTCGACCTCCCGCGCCATGCCCGCCTCGAGGTGGTAGGCGTTGTGGCAGTGGAAGAACCAGCTCCCAGGATTGTCCGCGGCGAACTCGATCCGGACGGTCGCGCGCGGGGCGACGTTGACGGTGTGCTTGAGCGGGCAACGGTCGCCGGCGCCCTGCAGGACGCGGAAGAAATGGCCGTGGAGGTGCATGGGGTGCCACATCCCGGACTCGTTCACGAGCTCGAGCGCGACGCGCTGGCCGCGGCGGATGAGCAGCGGGTCGGCCTTCGGCCACGCCTGTCCACCGATCGTCCAGACGTAGCGGGCCATGTCGCCCGCGAGCGGAAGCCGGAACGACTGGAGCGGCCCGTCGGGTAGGGTGGTGGGCGCCGTCGCGCGCAGGTCCGCGTACGCGAGCGCGCGCCCGGCGAAGGTCGGCATCGCGCGATCGGGCGCGGGCGCCGCATCCGACGTGTGGAGGACGCCGATCGCCTGGCCGGAGTCGTCCTGCGCGACCGCGTGCAGCGTGAAGCTTCCCGCGCGCGCGATCTCGACGACCGCGTCGTAGGTCTCGCCCATCCCCATCAGCAGGTGATCGACGACGACCGGCTCGACCGCGAGGCCGTCGGCGTGCGTGACCTGCAGGCGGTGGCCGTCGAGCGCGACCCGGAAGTACGTCGATGCCCCGCCGTTGATCAGCCGCAGGCGGATGCGCTCGCCGGCGCGGACGGCCATCGTCCACGGATCGCTCGGGCCGCGGCCGTTCAGCAGGAACGCGTCGTACTCGACGTCGGAGAGGTCGGCGCCGCCGATCGCCATCTTCATCCCACCCGGCGTCGCCGATCCGGCCATCTTCATGTCGCCGCCGCCCTTCTCGGCGCCGGCCGTGGCGGGCTTCTCGCCGCGAAGCGCGGCGAATACCGCGCTCGGGCTGCGATGCAGCCAATCGCCGAGGAGGACGACGGCGTCGCGGTCGGCGACGGCGGTCTCGCTCGCGGCCTCGATCACGAACGCGCCGTAGCAGCCGAGCTGCTCCTGGAACCCGAAGTGCGAGTGGTACCAGTACGTCCCGCTCTGGCGGATCGGATACTCGTAGACGTACGTGCGCCCGGGCGCGATCGGCGCGTTCGAGACGTCGGGCACGCCGTCCATGGCCGCCGGGACGAGGAGCCCGTGCCAGTGGATCGACGTCGGCGAGCTCGGAAGCCGGTTCTCGACCAGGATGCGGAGCAGATCGCCCTGGCGGACGCGGATCTCCGGCCCCGGCAGCGTGCCGTTCGCGAGGACGGCGGTCGCCGGCGGCCCGCGGTCGGGGGCGATCGACGTCTCGCCGACCGCGATCGCGAGCTGGGTGCGGTTCGGCCGCGGGACGTACGCCGCCTCCGCCTGCGGCTCCCTCTCCGCGGCCGGCGTGCTCTCTGCGGCGACCGCCGGCCGTGGCCATGGCGCGCCCGAGCGCGCGGCGACGGCGACCGTCGCGCCGAGCGCGGCGTCGCGCAAGAGCGCCCGGCGCGTCAAACCAGATCGCGTGCGGCCGAGCGCGACGCGCGGCCGGTCGTTCGCCATCACTCTCCTCCCGTCGAAGCGGCGGCGATCCTCGCACGGAGCGCGCGAATCCAGAAGCCGGACGGCGCCGCGCGGGGAGCGCAGCGCAGCGCAGACGACGCGCTCGCTACGGCCCCGCCGTGAGACGGAAGAGCTGGAGCCGCGGCCCGGGGCGCTCGACGCGCTCGAACCCGAAGAGCGGCACGAAGAACGCGTCGACCGGCTCGTAGACGAGATCGCCGGGCCGCGGCGCACCCGGGCGGAAGGGCTGCACCTCGAGCAGCAGCTCGGCCGTCCGCAGGCGCGCCTGGAGGCGCGGGCTCGGACGGCGCGCGTGCGGCACCGGGTGCGACGCGACCAGCACGTACGCGCCGGCGGGCAGGTCGTCCGTCGCCCGCGCGTACGCGACGCGCGCGGGATCGATCTGCGGGACCTCGAACGGGTTCGTCTCGCCGTGGTGCGGCACGTGGACGACGGTTGCGGGCGGCAGGTGCTGCTCCATCCACGCGCGCGCGATCGACCGCGTGTCGGTCTCGCGGATCAGCCGGTCGAACGCGATCGAGCGCGCGAGCGACGGCGCGAGCGCGGCGAGGAGGAGCGCGGCCGCGGCGTACCGCACCCCGCGGCGCTCGCCCGCGACGCCGACCGCCGCGGTCGCGACGAGCGCCATCATGGCCGGCACGAGCGGGACGAGATACCGGAGGAAGACGAGCTGCGCGGTCAGGAGCGGCGCGCACGCGACCAGGATCCAGAGCGCGACGAGACGCGCGAGCGTGCGACCGCGCGCGAGGCACCAGACGGTGCCGGAGATGGCCGCGAGCGTGAGCGGCCAGCCGACCGCCGCGGGCAGCGCGAACCGCAAGAGCCACGCGAAGCCGCCGGGCGCGAGAAAACCGGGTTCGGCGAGCTGCTTCAGCTTGCCGCCGAGGTTGGCGCGCGTGGTCGCGCGATCGAGGAGGACGTACGGCGTCGTCGCCGCGAACGCGATTGCGGATGCGGCGAGCGCGCCCGCAAGCCGGAGCGCGCGACCGCGGAAGCACCCGCGAGCCGAGCCGGCGTGCGCACCTCCGCGCGCGCTCGCGAAGTGCGCGACCGCCACCGGGACGAGCAGCGTGGCCGCGGGATACTTGGTCGCGGTCGCGAGCCCGACCAGGGCGCCGCTCGCGATCGAGTCGCGCCAGCGCGCGCGCTCGAGCACGCGCGCGAGCGACAGCAGCGCGGCGACGCTCCAGAAACCGACCGGGACGTCGGTGGTCGCGAAGTGCGAGTCGCGGACGTGGAGGAACGCGCCCGCCGTCAGGAGCGCGGCGAGCGACGCCGCCCACGCGGCCGCGGCTCCGGCTCTCCCGGCGGCGTCGGCCGCCATCGCCGCGGCGAGCCACGCGGCGAGCGCGATGGTCGCGATGCCGAGCGCCGCGGTGCAGAGGCGACCCGTCAAGTACCACGTGCTCCGCCCGTCTTCGCGCGCGGGATCCCAGTCCCCGTGCCCGACCGCTCGCGCCGCGTGCGCGGCGCCGAAGATCGCGTAGATCTGCCCCGCCGGATAGCCGGCGAAGCGCGGGTTCCACCCCGCTTCGCCTCCGAGGCCCCACGCGCGCTCGACGAGGTACTGCTCGTCGGGCCGGAAGCGATCGGGAAGGCCGAAGCCGATGCCGGCGAGGCGGAGGAGCGCGCCGCCGGACAGCGCGACCAGGACGACCGTGGTGAGCGCGATGCGCCGGCGGCTCGCGGCGGCGGTCATCTCTCCGCCGGCCGCGCGTGCTCGCTGGCCCGCTCGGGCGCCGCCCGGATCCAGACCTCGAGCGCGTCCCCGCCGTACGACGTCCGCTGAGGCACGACGTAGCGCCGCGCGCCGCTCCGCTCGAGGCAGCCGCGATCCGCCGGGACGCTCCGGACCGGATGATGCACGAAGACGAGCGGCGACGAGTCGCGGCAGAGGAGGCGATCGAGCCCCTCCGCGGACGGGATCAGCACCGGGCGCCCGAGGTAGTAGTCGAGCGCCTGGCGCCGGCCGCTGTCGCTCACGACGGTCGCGATGCCGCTCTGCTGGACGATCTCGGCCACCGCCTTCCAGTTCTCGCGGGGAAGCGCGACGTGGTCGCGTGCGATCGCGACGAAGCGCCACACGGCGAGCGCGCCCGCGATCGACGCCGCGGCGACCGCGGCTTTTCCGAGAGCCGGCCGGCGCGCCGCCCGCTCGATCGCCTCGGCGACGCCGAGCGCCGCGAGCGCGATCCCGTTCATCGCGAGCCAGCTCACGAAGCGCGGCTCCAGGTGCATGCCGGCGGCCGCGAGCGCCGCGTACGTGAACGGGATCGGGAGCGCGATCGCGAGCGCACCGGCGGCGCCCGCGAGGCGGAGAGCGCGCACGAAGCCGAGCGCGAAGGCGACGTACGTCGCGACCCGCACCGCGAGCGCAGACGTCGCCCCGAGGTAGGCGTCGGCGTGCCACTGGAAGAGGTGAGCCGGCGGCAGCGTCGCGAACCCGGACCACGGCACCTTCGGACCCGCTTTCTGCGACGAGGCGACGACCACCTGGCGTGCGACCGGTGCGTAGAACGCGAGCGCGACCACGCCCGCGAACGCCGCCGTGGCGATGGCGCTCCGTCGCGCGCGAGCGTCGCCCAGGATCGCGAGCGCGGCGACCGCCGCGACGAACGGCAGGACCAGCACCGGGAGGGTGCACATGCCGGCCACGCCGGCGAGCGCGAGGGCGATCGCAGGTCCGCGCGCGGACCGGGGCGCGCCGGCGCCGCGCGCGCCGCGCGCGGCCAGCTCCGTCGCCGCCACGACGAGGACCGCCTCGGCGAGGAAGGCGAGCCCGTAGCCGCGCGCGTCGCGGCCGTACTGGAGGTGGATGGGCGAGGTCAGGCCGAGGATCGCGGCGGCGATCGCCGCCGCTCCGCCGTCGCGCCGGACGAGCCATGCGACGAGCACGACGATCGCGACACACCCCGGGACGACCGCCCACAGGCGGTAGACGACCTCCGACGGCCCGAGCGCGCTCGCCGTCGCCCACGCGAGCAGGCTGAACAGCATGTGGTCGTTCGGGATGTAGCGGCCGAAGATCGCGCGCGGACCGCCGCGTACGTAGTAGACGACCGTCCACACCTCGTCGTGCCAGAGGCTCTGGTCGAGGCCGGACAAGCGCGACCAGACGAGAAGCGCGAGGAGCCCCGCGAGGACGGCCGCCACCACTCCGCGTCGGCGCCGTCCTCCGCTCGCGCCGCCCGGTGCGCGCGGTGCGGTCGAGGTTGAACTAACCCGCGTATTCGCCGACGTACCACGCGAGCGCTTCGCCGATGCCGCGCGCCACGTCGTGCGTCGGAGCATAGCCGAGGCGATCGCGCGCCGCGGCGATGTCCGCGAGCGAGTGCCGCACGTCGCCCTTCCGGAAGTCGGCGTACTCGGGCGCGCGGCCGGCGAGCTGGGGTCGCGACGGCGCGAGCCCGTCGCGCAGGAGACCGAAGAGCGACGTGAGCGTCGTGCGCGCGCCGTAGGCGACGTTGTACGCGGCATCGGTCGACGAGGCAGGCGCGATCGCCGACAGCAGATTCGCCTGCACCGCGTTCTTGACGTAGCAGAAGTCGCGGCTGGTCTCGCCGTCTCCGAAGATCGTGCAGGGCTCGTTTCGCAGGAGCGCCTTCACCCAGCGCGGGATGACCGCGGCGTACGGGCCGTCGGGGTCCTGGCGCGGCCCGAAGACGTTGAAGTAGCGGAGGCCGATGCACTGGAGGCCGTACGTCCGCTGGAAGACGCCCGCGTAGAGCTCGTTCACGGCCTTGGTCGCGGCGTAGGGCGACAGCACGCGGCCGACGCGAGCCTCCACCTTCGGCAGGTTCGGCTCGTCGCCGTAGACGCTCGAGCTCGAGGCGTAGACGAAGCGCGCCACGCCGGCGTCGCGCGCCGCGATCAGCATCTCGAGGAAGCCGTCGACGTTCGCGCGATGGCTCGCGCGCGGGTCGGCGATCGACCGCGGCACCGAGCCGAGCGCGGCCTGGTGGAGGACGAGCTCGATGCCCGCGCAGGCGCGCGCCGCGGTTGCGGCGTCGGCGATGTCGCCCTCGATGAATTCGCAGCGCGCCACCGCGTCGCGACCGGCGGCTGCGAGCACCGCGTCGACGTTCGCGCGCTTGCCCGTGACGAGGTTGTCGAGGACGCGGACGGTCTGGCCGAGCGCGAGGAGCTCCTCCACCAGGTGGCTTCCGATGAACCCGGCGCCGCCGGTCACGAGCCAGCGGCGCGGCTTCGCGCGGAACGCCGCGCGCGCGTCGTCCCAGGTGGAAGGTCTCGAGTCCGACATCTCGTCTCCGTGGCTTCGTGCGTCGTGCGGAACGCTGCGTACGCGCCGGAGCCGGGCGGGTCAAATGTGCCTGCCCGGAGCTTCTACGGCCCCGCCGGTCGGAAAGCCGCGAGCTGGAGCAGCCACGTCCCTCTGCTCAGCGAAGCGGTCCCGTGCACGGCGCCGGCGGACGCGGCGATGGCGTCCTGCCGTGTTTCGATGGACCGGCGAATACGCCGGCGACGTCTCCGGCGGTTCCCCGAAGCCCTGCTGCACCGATCGCCACGTTCGCGAGCCTGGCGTGCGCTCCGGCGACCGTCGGCGGCGGCGTGATCCTCGGCGGGTTCGCGAACTCCCTTTCGGGGCCGCCCGGCCCGGCCGCCGCGGCCGTGGCGAGCCGTGCTCGAGGTGGAATGAGCGGGGATCCGGAGCGCTACGGCACGATCGCGAGCGGGTCGGGCTCGCCGCGCGGGTCCACGAGGACGAACGCGAGGGTGCGGAGCGTCGCGGCGGCGTACGAGACGCCTCCCGCCGCCGCGATCGCGGCGCCGGCCGCGGTCATGCGCTCTTCGTCGAGGAGGAGGCCCGCGACCGCGATCGCGACGCCGGCGTTGAAGAGCGCGAAGACCGCCGGCTTGATCCGCTCGGGGACGCCGAGCGCGGCGAGCGGTACCCCGGGTCGTGCGCGCTCCGAGCGCGCGCTCGTCACGAACGCCGGAAAGAGCTTGTACGACACCCCGATGATGAGGTTCGAGAGCCAGCCGACGAGCCCGGCGACCCCGTAGACCGCGGCGAAGCGAGCGCCGACGGCGCTCTGCACGCCCTCGACCGCGACCGCGATTCCGCCCGCCACGGCGGCGAGGCACCAGCATGCCGCCACGATCGCGTGCCAGGCCGTCCAGTCGAGCGGCAGGCGATGGCTCGCGACGACGCGCAGGAGCAGCCACACGTGCACGGCCAGGACCGCGGCCACGCCGAACGCGGCCGGCCACGCCACGTCGCTGCCGGCGAGGAGCGCCACGGCGAGCACGACGACGAGCGCGGCGAGCGCGACGACCTGCTTCCGCGCCGCCTCGACGCGATCGAGCTCGGGGAGGAGGAACGCGGGCAGGAAGCGGAACGAGAGCGCGCACGCGATCGTCGCGACCCACCCGAGCGCCGCGAGCGCGACGTGCGCGCCGAGGTTCGTGAACGTGCCGCCCGACAGAAAGCCTGCCGTCTTGTTCGCCGCGAGCAGCGTTCCGAGGAGCGCCGCGACAACGAAGAAGCCGCTCCCGGCCGCGATGCCGATCTCCGCGACGCCGCGATTCGGCGCCGCGCGGAGGAGTGGCCAGAGGGTCGCGCAGAGCAGCGCCGCGGACACGAGCACGAGCGCGGCAAAAGCCGCCGTCGTGTTCCAGGCGCCGACCGCGAAGCTCGCCGCCATGCCGACGACGCCGGCCGCGAACGCGCTCCATTGCACCCAGGCGAGCCGCGGGAACGGCAGGGGTCGCTTCACGAGGGCGGGCACGTAGCGGTACAGGACTCCCATCATGGTCATGCTGATCCACCCCAGGGTCAGCATGTGGGTGAGCGCGAGGATCGCCGGATCGTAGAAGTGGACGAGCAGCCGTCCCGCCACGAAGGGCGACGCCGTCAGCGCTGCGGCGAAGAACAGCGCGGCCGCGGCGAAGAAGCACGGTGGAAGCAGCGCCGCCGTTCGGCCGCTGACCTGGTGGTGCCTTGCCGTCGTCGTCAAGAGCCTACGCGACCTCCTGGTGTCGGTCCATCATGTCGGCCATCACGGCGCGGATGAATTCGTCCGCCTCGCTCGTCATCCCGCCCGCGATGCCGCCGTAGATCGCGGCGCTCTTCGGCGCCTCGCCCGCGTGCTCCTTCGCGTAGCGGACGGCCGCGTCGAGGTCGGCGGCGAAGGCCTCCGCGACGCCGGGCTGCGTCTGCGGGCGCGTCACCGCCATGTGGATCGCGTTCGGGTACTGCTGGCCGTTGAAGCGCCAGCCGCGCGTCCGCATGAAGTCGTTCACGTGGTAGACGTCGAAGACGTCCGACGTGAAGCTGAAGAGGAACGTCGGCTTGCCGAGCATGCGGAGCTCGGGGTGCGAGCGCACGGCCTCCTGCATCGCACGCGACGTCTCGAAGATGCGCTTCGCGTAGCGCCGGTAGCCGTCGCGCCCGAGGCTCACCATCGAGGCCCACGTCGCGGCGAGGAGGCCGCCCGAGCGCGAGCCCTCGATCCCGGGCGAGCAGTACTTTCCGCCGCTCCAGTCCGTCAAGAAGAAGTACTGGGCATTGCGCCACGCCTTGTCGCGGAAGGCGCAGACCGACGATCCCTTGAACGCATAGCCGTACTTGTGCGTGTCGGCGGAGATGCTGGTCACGCCGGGGAGGCGGAAGTCGAAGACCGGCACGTCGTAGCCGAGCTCCTGGCCGAAGGGCAGGATGAAGCCACCGAGGCAGCCGTCGACGTGGAGGCCGACGCCGCGCTCGAGCGCGAGCGCGGAGAGGTCCGCGATCGGGTCGATCGTGCCGTAGCCGTAGTTGCACGCCGACCCGATGAGCGCGACGGTGTTCGCGTCGATGTGGCGCGCGACCCAGTCGACGTCGACGTGCGTGGTGCTCGGGTCGACCGGCGCGCGTCGGACCTCGATGCCGAAGAGGTGGCACGCCTTGTCGAAGGCCGGGTGCGCGGTCTCGGGCTTGAGGACGTTCGGCTGCGCGATGCCGCGGTCCTGACGCGCGCGCTCGCGGTACGCGAGCATCGCGTGGAGGATGCTGCCCGTTCCGCCGGTCGTGACGAGGCCCGCCGGCTTTCCGTCCCGGACCGCGTCCGCGTGCAGGAGATCGAGGGTCATGGCGATGATCTCGCCCTCGAAGCGCGTCTGGCTCGGGCACATGTCGCGCTGGAGCGCGTTCACGTGCGCGAAGAGCCCGAAGGCCTGGTTCAGGAAGTCGTAGTGCTCGTGGTCGCCGCAGTACATCGTCCCCGAGCACTTGCCGGTCTCCCAGAAGGAATCCTCCTCGCGCGCCATCGCGCGCAGCTCGGCGAGGATGTCCTCGCGCGGGCGCCCGCACTCCGGCAGCGCGCGCAGGGTCGCGAACCGATCGTGATACGGTGACTTCGCCATCTCGGGGGCTCCTTCGGGCTGCGTGGCGTGCGCCACGCGCGTCTCACCCGTTCAGCGCTTCGCAGATCGGGCGCACGGCTTCGAATGCCGCGACGAACTGGGCGTGCATCGCGTCGTAGCGCGCCCGGTGCGCCGCCGCAGGCTCGCAGACGGCGCTCTCGCGCGCGAGCGCGGACGCGTCCTCCGCGGGACGCTCCTCGTTCCGGAACAGCGCGACGAGCCCGGCAGCGCGCGCGACCGCCGTGCTCGAGTCGGCGACGACGTGCACCGGGCGATCGAGCACGTCGGCCAGGATCTGCGCCCAGCCGCGCGAGCGTGCGGCGCCGCCGGCGAACGCGACCTCCTCGATGCGGCGTCCCGTGAACGCCTCGACGTGGCCGAGGAGCCAGCGCAGGTTGTGCGCGATGCCCTCGATCGTCGCGCGCACCAGGTCGAGCCGCGACGTGTCGAGCGACACGTTCAAGAAGCCGCCGCGCATCGTGTCGGCGAGGCAGGGCGCGAGCGATCCTCCGAGCCACGGGAGGAACAGCACGCCGCCGCTCGCCGGCGGCGCGGCGGCGAGCGCGGCGTCGAGAGCCTCGAACGCGTCGCCTCGCGAAGGTCCGCCGAGCGCGTCGTCGGCCTGGAGCACGCGCTGCAGGATGTGCTCGACCGCCTTGCCGGCGATCCCGTTCTCGGCCCAGACGAGGTAGCGGCCGGGCAGGGGGCTCGGCATCGACATCAGGAGGTGGTCGAGGTCGAGCGCCTTCTCGGCGATGTCGTCGAGCAGCACGCTCGTCGTTCCGATGACCACGCCGGCGCGGCCGCTCCCGAAGGCTCCGGTCGCGAAGGCGGCCGCCTGGCTGTCGTTCATCGCCGCGTGGACGACGGCCCGCTTCGGAAGGCCGAGCTCCGCCGCGACGTCGGACGCGATCGGCCCGACGACGCCGTCGATCGCGCCGAGGGGCGGCAGGCGCGTCGGATCGAGGCCGGTCACGCGGACGAGGTCGTCGTCGTAGCGCGTCACGCCGACGGTGCGGTTGTCGCACACGCCGGCCATCATCATCGTGCACTGGTTCGCGACCGCGCGCCCCGTCAAGCGCAGGTTCACGAAGTCCATGGGCTCGAGGTAGGCGGCGGTCCTGGCGTGGACGTCCGGGCGCTCGTGCTGGAAATGGAGGAGGTGGGCGAGCGAGACGCCCGACCCGAGGGGCGGGATGCCGTGGCGCTCGATCCAGAGGGGGAATGCGTCGGCGTGGCGCTCGAGGATCGACCAGGTGCGGTCGCCGCCGCGGCGGTCCATGTACATCTTGAGCGGCGCGACCGCGCGCCCGCGCGCGTCGACGGGGACGATGGAGGAATACTGGCTGCAGACGCCGATCGCGGCGATGTCGCCCGCCGCGGGGCGATCGGCGGCGACGACCTCGCGGATCGCGGACGCGACCGCCCGCCAGAGCGCCTCCGGATCCTGCTCGGCGACCTCGCCGTCGCGGCGCGTGGCGATCGGCCGCGCGGCCGTCGCGATCGTCCGCCCGTCGGCCGCGACCAGCACGACCTTCGCGTTCGTGCTCCCGACGTCGATGCCGAGCGCGTGCGACATGGTGTGTTCAGTCGCGTACGCTCGACGCTTCCGGGGCGCAAGCGGCGAGGCGAGGAGAGGTCGGAAGCACGCGCGCGAGGCGCGATGGACGAGGGCGCCGACGTTTCGATCTCGTGGAAGGGCCCTCGTGTCGTCAGCGCGCGATCGCCGCCGGCGACGCGAGCAGCGTCAGCTCCGGCCGCGGATCGGCCGTCAGCCGGAGGATGTCGGGCGCGACGTTCTCGGCCAGCGTCGCGTCGTATTCGCCGATGCCCTTCAGATAGCGTCCGAAGAGCGCGACCGAATACGCATCGACGATCTCCCAGACCGCCTCGGGCGGCGTGAACGCGAAGCGCGAGCCGTCGGAGTACCGCACGCCCTCGCCGCAGCCGTCGCCCTCGCCGAGCCCGGTTCCCGTCAAGCACGCGATCGAGAAGCTGAAGTGGCCGGCGTCGACGACTTCGCCGAGCCAGCGCGGCCCCGGCAGCGAACGGTAGACGGCGCGAATCGCCTCGTTCAGGTCCTGGCCGATCGTCTTGTCCTCGGTCGCGAGCATGAGGAACGTCGCGGCGTGGTAGCCCGGCGAGACCGGCCCGCGAGCGGACATGGCAAGGGCCGCGGCCACGCGCGCGTCGGCGCTCGCGACCGCGAGGCTCGTGTACGCGCCGTACGAGTGGCCGGTCACGCCGAACGGTTTCGCGGTGTCGATCCAGCCCTCGAAGACGCCCGGCTGGGCCGTGGCTGCGCTCAGTTCGTCGTAGAGGAACGAGATGTCGCGCGGCCGGCTGTGTCCCGAGTCCGGATCGCCGGTGGGGTCGAGAAAGGTGTTGCCGGTATGATCGGGCGCGGCCACGACGAAGCCGTGCGACGCGAGGCGCTCGGTCTGGAACACGTTCTGGAAGCGAACGCCGCCGTTCCCGTGCGAGAACGCGACGAGCGGGAACGGCGCGTCCGGCGAGATCGGCGCATCGCGCACGGCGGTCAGCGGCACGCGCGACTCCTGTTGAAGCGGTGCGAGCTCCGCGTCGAAGTCGGTGATCGGCGACGGCGGAAGGCCGCGCGCGGACTCGGCGGCGGGGTACCAGATCTCGGTTCGGAGCGGCCGGTTGCGCGTCGAATCGACGAACGTGACGGTCGTGACGCCGACGGGATACGGGCCGACCGCCCGTGGATCGGGAGGTCCCGCCGTCTGCCGATCGCCGCACGCCGCGAGCGCGAGGACGGCCACCGCGCACGCGGTCTCGAATCGCCGCCGTCTCGGCGCCGGCCGCGGACGATCGCCGCCGGCCGACGAGCGCGCGACGGCACGCGCTCCGCAGCATCGAGCGATCATCCGAGCAATGCCCCGTCCCATCGTCCTACGGCGCGCCCGGCGCGGCGAGGAGCGTGAGCTCCGGTCGCGGATCGCTCATCAGGCGCAGGATGTCCGGCGCGACGTTCTCGGAGAGGGTCGCGTCGTACTCCTCGATGCCCTTGAGGTACCGCCCGAAGAGCGCGACCGAGTACACGTCGACGATCTCCCAAACCGCCTCGGCCGGCGTGAACGTGAAGCGCGACCCGTCGGAGAAGCGCGTTCCCTCGCCGCAGCCGTCGCCGTCGCCGAGCCCGCTTCCCGTCAAGCATGCGATCGTGAAGCTGTAATGGCCGGCGTCGACGACCTCGCCGAGCCAGCGCGGGCCGGGAAGCGACTGGTAGACGACGCGAACGAGCTGGTTCAGGTCCTCCTCGATCGTCTTGTCCTCGGTCGCGAGCATGAGGAACGTGGCTGCCCGGTAGCTCGGCGCGACCGGCCCGGGTGCGGCCATCGGAAGCGCTGCCGCGACGCGCGCATCGGCGCTCGCGACCGCGAGGCTGGTGAACGACCCGAGCGAGTGGCCGGTCACGCCGAACGGGTGCGTCGTGTCGACCCAGCCCTCGAAGCGCCCGCCCGGCTCCGCGGCGTCCGCGCTCAGCTCGTCGTAGAGAAAGGAGATGTCGAGCGGGCGGCTCTCGGTCGGATTCGGATCGGCGCCGAGGTCGAGGATCGTGTTCCCCGTGTGATCCGGAGCGACGACGACGAAGCCGTGCGACGCGAGGCGCTCGGTCTGGAACGTGTTCTGGAAGCGCACGCCGCCGTTGCCGTGCGAGAACGCGACCAGCGGGAAGGGCGCGTGCGGCGAGATCGGCGCGTCGCGAACCGCGGTCAGCGGGACGGTCGAGCCGGAGAGGAGCGGCGCCAGGACGGCGTCGAACTCGGTGATCGGCGACGGCGGCAAGCCGCGCGCCGACTCCGCGGCCGGATACCAGATCTCCGTCCGTAGCGGCCGGTTCCGCGCCGGGTCCACGAAGGTGACGGTCGTGACCCCGACCGGATAGGGACCGGCGACGCGCGGGTCGGGTGGCGGGGCGGCGGAGTGCTGATCGCCGCAAGCGGCGAGCGCGAGGAGAGCGAGGGCGACGACGGTTCGCGAGCGCGGCATGGCCGGGGAGTCTTCACCACCGGCGCGTCGCGCTCAATCGGCCGAATGCGACCGTCGCATCGCGGTCGGCCCGTCGACGGCGGGCGCTCGCCGTCCGCGCGCGATACACTCGCCGACCGTGAACCTCGACGAGCTGAACCGAGCGCTCCTCGATCCGACGGCGCCCATTCCGGCGGGATGGCCGGCGGGCGCCTGGGGCGTGCTTCTCCTCTTCCTCGTGCCGATCGGCGGCGGCATCCCGTCGGGCGTGTTGATGGCGGCCGACCGCGGCATCCCCTGGCCCGCGATGCTCGCGCTCTACTTCGTCTCCGACGTGATCCTCGCGTGCGTCTTCGAGCCCTTCCTCCGTCTCCTGATCGCCGCCGGCCGCGCGATTCCCCTCCTCGGACGCTTCGCGGCGTTCATCCGGCGGATGGTGCAGCGCACGGCGGCGCAGTACGGCAACGCCGCCGGGCCGCTGCCGCTCGTGCTCGTGAGCTTCGGCGTCGACCCGATGACCGGGCGCGCGGCCGCGGCCGCGGCCGGGCACGGCTTCGTGCCGGGATGGGCGATCGCCATCACCGGCGACATGTTCTACTTCGCGCTCCTCATGGTGTCGACGCTCTGGCTGAACCACGTCCTCGGCGACGAGCGCTTGACGGTCGGCGTGATGCTGTTCGTGATGCTGGTGCTGCCGTCGTTCCTGCGCCGAGCGCGGACGCCGGTGGCGCCGGCGAAGGCTCCGGCAGTTTCACCGGCCGCGGCGTCGTGCGGCGCGCGGCAGCGGCCCGAGCTCGCGCCCGGGGGTTCGCGCGCCGGCCGCCGCCACCGACGCTAGCCTAACCGGCGCGGCGCGCCTGGCCGCGGCGGCGCGCCTTCCGCGTGCGAGCCGCCTTCTTCGCCGCCGCCGAGCGGTCCGCTTTCGTGCGCTTCTTGGCCGCCGCGCGCGACTGGCGCGACAGGCTCGATCGCGAGGCGGTGCTGCGCGGCTCGCGGTCGAGCGCCTTCGAGATCGCGCGCGAGCGCTTGGCCGACGGCTTCCGCGTGCGGTGCGCTCCCTTCGCGACGTCGCGCTTCGCCTGCTGCCGCGTCCGCGCCGAGGTCATTCCCTTCGCGGGTGGCGCCAGGTTGACGCCCGCGCGCCGAGCCTTCGAGAGCCCGATCGCGATCGCCTGCTTCGTGTTCGCGGCGCCGTGCTTGCCCTCCCGCACGTGGTGGATCTCTTCGCGGACGAACTCGCCCGCCTGCGTCGACGGCGCCTTGCCGCTCTTCCGGTCGCGCTCCGCGCGCTCCAGGGTCGCCTTCTCCGGCATGATGCCCTCCCGTGCCGGCATTCGGTGCCGCACCGCGGCACGGAGCCACGGGGAACCGGCCGCCGGCCATACCTTCATTCTCCGCGACCTCTCGAACCGGCCAAATGCACCGACTGGTCAGGGCGATGTCGGTCTGCCAAACCAACGCTGCGGTCGGCCGTCGCCCCCCGGAGGTTCACGATGCGCACGCGAGTCACGGAGATGTTCGGGATCGACTTCCCGATCTTCGCGTTCACCCATTGCCGGGACGTCGTCGCGGCGGTGAGCGCCGCGGGCGGCCTCGGGGTCCTGGGCGCCGTGGCCCACACGCCCGAGCAGCTCCACGTCGACCTCGCGTGGATCCGCGAGCGCACCGGCGGCCGTCCCTTCGGGGTCGACCTCCTGATGCCCCGGAAGTACGCCGGCGCGGAGGAGGGCGGCCTCGACGCGGCCGGGCTGCGCGCGATGCTGCCCGACGAGCACCGCCAGTGGATCGACGAGCTGCTCGAGCGTTACGGCGTGCCGGCCATGCCGGCGGGCGGCGAGGAGGCCGAGGGCGGCGAGCGCCGCCGCGTCCTCGCGATCGATCCGAAGTCGATGGCGCCGCTCATCGACGTCGCGTTCGAGCATCGGATCGCGCTCCTCGCGTCCGCTCTCGGAAGCCCTCCGCCGTGGGTCGTCGAGCGCGCGCGCACCGAGCGCATTCCGGTCGCCGCGCTCGCCGGGCGGCTCGACCACGCGGTCGCCCACCGCGATGCCGGCGTCGACCTCGTGATCGCCCAGGGCACGGAGGGCGGCGGCCACACCGGCGAGATCGGGACGATGGTGCTCGTGCCGCAGGTCGTCGATGCCGTCGCGCCCATTCCGGTCCTCGCGGCCGGCGGCATCGCGAGCGGCCGCCAGATCGCGGCCTCGCTCGCTCTCGGGGCGGAGGGCGTGTGGTGCGGCTCCGTGTGGCTGACGACCCACGAGGCCGAGACCGTGCCGGTCGTCAAGGAGAAGTTCCTCGCCGCGACGTCCAACGACACGCGCCGCTCTCGCTCGCTCACCGGCAAGCCCGCCCGCATGCTGCGGACGGCGTGGACCGACGCTTGGGAAGAGCCGGGCGCGCCGCCCGCGCTTCCGATGCCGCTCCAGAGCATGCTGGTCGCGGACGCGCAGCGCCGCATCCATCGCGTCGCGCACCACCCGGACACGGGCGCGCACCAGCTCGTCACCTACTTCGTCGGGCAGGTCGTCGGTCAGATGAACGTCGCGAAGCCGACGCGGGCCGTCGTCGCCGAGATGGTGGAAGAGTTCCTCGACGCGGCCGAGCGGATCGGCGGGATCCTCGCGGACGAGCCGTAGGCCATGCTCGACTTCCGGTCGATCCGCCACATGCCGACGATCAAGGTCGCGATGACGACCTTTCCCTACTCGATCGACATCGACGCGCCGCTCGCCGACGCGTGGGCGATGATGCTCCAGCGCGGCATCCGACATCTCCCGGTGACCGAGGACGGTGCGATCGTCGGCGTCGTGAGCGAGCGCGACCTGCGGCTCGTCCTGCGACCGGGCTCCGCGTTCACCGACGGCGCCGTCCGCCTCGCGTGCACGACCGACGCGTACACCGTCCCCGACGACACCCCGCTCGACGTCGTCGCGCGCGAGATGGCCGACCGCCAGATCGGCTGCGTCGTCGTGGAGCGCCACGGAAAGCTCGTCGGCATCCTCACGACGACCGACGTCTGCCGGATGCTCGCAGACGTCCTCGAGTCGCGCTTCGCCGCCGGCGAGGCGCCCGACGACGACCCCGACGGCGACGCCGCCTGACCGTCGCACGTCGGCGACCGTCAGGCGGCGCATCGTCCCGCGAGCGGGAGCGGACGCGCGGGGCGCGGCCGCTCCGCCGTCGCACGTCAGAAGTTGCCGTTGCCGTCGAAGCCGCAGCCCGGCCCGTCGACCGTGCAGTCGGGCTCGCGCAGCTGGCGCTCGAGGTCCTTCGCGAGCTTCTGCGACGGCTTGTCGCAGAACCGGATGTTGCCCGGCTCGCCCGGCTGGCCGAGCAGCCTGCAGCCCGTCGAGTCCGGCGCCGGTGCCGGGTGGCCGGGAGCGCGGCAGACGTAGTCGCCCTCGGGTCCGGGGTTGATCAGAGCCGGGTCGGCGCAGCCGTTCACGAAGCTCACGAACTTGACGCAGTCGTACGTCTGCCAGTGCGACTCGTCGCAGTGGGCGCTGAACGCCGCCCAGGCCGCCTGGATGTCCTCGCAGGTGTTGCTGCAGTCGGCGTCGCGCGGGCAGAACTGCGTGCTGCCGCCGGCCTTGCCGCCGCGGCCGCCCTTGATCGGCGTCGCGTCCGGGCCGTACTCCGACTCCCAGAGCGCGTCGGCCATCGGCGTCAGCACGTAGCGGTCCCAGTCGTCGTAGAGCCCGCTCGCGGTCATCGCGGTCTTGGTGAGGCTGTAGGACGCGACGCCGGTTCCGACCGCGACGCCGACGACGGTGAGCGCCGACGAGCCCGCGACGCCGATCGCCGCCGCCCCTTCCGCGCCGACCGCCGTGCCGATCGCCTCGGCCTCGACGTACGCGGTGCCGAGCGAGTCGAGCAGCGTGAACATGTCGCCGACCACGCTCGCCGCCTTCGCGACGTTCTCGTCGCCGTTCGCGTTCGCCGCGAGCGCGAGCCCGACGAGGATGCCGCCCAGGACGCCGTGCGACGCCTTGCCCGCCGACTCCGCGACCGCCTCCTCGACGCCGAGGGTCGAGATCGTCTTGGTGAAGACGGCCCACGCCTCCTTGAAGTCGACGCCCGCGGACGCCGCGGTGAGGAGACCGCTGATCGCGGCCGCGACCTTCTCGCCAGCGGCGAGCGCGGAGTCGTCCTGGGCGGCGCCGGGCGACGCTGCCGGGCTCGGCGCGGGAGCCGGGCTCGCGCCGGGCGCGGGGCTCGCGGCCGGGCTCGGCTGCGGGTTCGGCGTCGTGCCGGCCGCGCCCGGGCTCGGAGCCGGCGACGGCGTGCCGTTTCCGCTCCCCGGCTGCGAGATCAGCCCCGTGTGGTCGTCGCGCGCGCAGTATTCGTCGATCTCGTCTTCCACGTGGTCCTTGGTCGCCTGCACGGTATCCTGATAGTCGCCGCCTCCGCCGCCGGCGCTTCCGCGGCCGGCGCCGGGAGCGGACCCGAGGCTCGCGGCGAGCGACGCGCGGCACTGATCGGCCATCGTCGAGATCTGGTTGCTGCCGAGGAACCCGGGCAGGAACGGCGACGTGCGGAACCGTCCGGTGCGCGGGTCGAAGCCGCTCGGCCCGCCGGACGGCGAGCCGCCGCCCCGGCCGCCGAGCGGATCGCCCGGTAGGCCGCCCTTGCCTTTCGACGCGCCGGGGAGCGACTTGACGGTGAAGAAGTCGCCGCTCGCGAACGGGTTCGCGCCGTCGCCGCAGCCGTAGAGCACGTCCTGATTCCCGTCGAGCCGGAACGCGTCGTAGATCGAGTTCAGCGCGAGCTCGGTCAGGTTCTTCTCTTCCGGTCGCATGCCGGCGGTGAGCTCGTCCACCGAATTGCAGAACACCGCCTGGGTGCTCCGGACGGAGCACACGTAGCGGGCCTTGCTGGCGACCTTCACCTCCTTGAGCCACTTCTTCGAGTCGCCCCGGAGGAGGAGCTGCTCGATCGTCGTGGGCGGCGGCAGGTTCAGCGCCGGCGGCTTCAGGCCTTTGACGTTGGGCTTGCCGAGCCCGTTCGGCGCGATGTTGTTGCCGGGAAGTCCGCCGGAGCCGGGACCTCCGAAGCCGCCTGCGGCGGCTGCCGCGCCCGGCAGACCGCCGAGCTGCGTCGCCGCGAGGACGGCCGCGAGCAGCTCGCGCCAGACGGCGACGCGGCGGCGTCGCGGACGAAGAGCGGATGGACGGATCGGGTGTGCGTTCATGGTCGTCTCCTGGTGCGCCGCCGGCGGCTCCGGCCGCCCGGCTCCGCGCCATGCGCGGGGCGCGCGCCGGGGCGCAGAGCGCACCGGCCGTGCCAGCCGCCGCGAGAAGCACCCGGATCGCAAAATCGTGGAAATTCGCGGGCGCGGCGCGCCGAAAGCCGGCCCGGCGCCCGGGTTTCCGCGTCCGAACCGCAAAGCGCGCTTGTCGGCGCGCCCGAGAGGCGTTGGCGGCCGCAATCCGCCCTTGGCGGGCGAATGCTAGGGTCCGCGCCGATGCGGGTCCTGCTCCTCGACGTCGACGAGACGCTCTATCCGCGCGGCAACGGCGTGCTGCGACGCATCGACGCGCGCATCAACTCGTTCATGGTCGATCGCCTCGGGATCGCCGCGGCGCGGGTCGACGCCGAGCGCGTCCTGCTGCGCGATCGCTTCGGCACGACGCTGCGCGGCCTCACCGAGCAGCACGCGATCGACGTCGACGAGTACCTCCTCCATTGCCACGGCGTCGACCTGTCCGATCTGCTCGCACCCGATCCGCGCCTGCGGGCGCTGCTCGAGCGCGTTCCGTTGCGAAAGGCGGTGCTCACGAACGGCCCGCGCGCGCACGCGCTTCGCGTCCTCGATCTCCTCGGCGTCGCGGATCTGATGGAGTGCGTCCTCGCGCTCGAGGACCTGGCGTACGCGCCGAAGCCCTCGCCGTCGGCCTACGGGAGCGCGCTCGACCGGCTCGGCGTTCCGGCGGAGGAGTGCCTCTTCGTCGACGACACGCTGGCGTTCGCGCGCGCCGCCGCCGAGCAGGGCATGCGCGCGGCGTGGGTCGCGCCGCCGGACGCGCCGCGCGAGGCGGAAGGCGTCCACCACGTGATCCGCGACGTGCACGAGGTCGAGGACCTTCTCTGAGCGCGCCCGAAGCGGATCAGGCGACGGCTTGCAGCGCGCGCTTCCGCGCCCGCGGCGCCGGCTCCCCGCACGCGGCGTCGCGCAGCTCCGCGAAGGCCGCCTCGACCCACCCCGCGACGCGGTGCACGTCGGGCACGACGTCCCAGTCCGCGACCAGGCCGATCGCGAGCCGGCCGGCATAGCTCAGGAGCGCGATGCCGAGACCCTGGTTCTCGAAGAGGGGCACGTGCGGGTGCGCGGCGATCATCTCGGCATCGAGCAGATAGAGCGGGAGCTGCGGGCCCGGCACGTTCGTCACGATCAGGTCGAACGCGCGCGTCCGGCGGATCGCGCCAATCGCGAGCGCGAGCGGGAGGGACGTCGTCCAGTCCGCGGTCCGGGTGAGCACTTCGGGGCCGCGCTCTTGGCGGTGGTCGCGGTGATGCGCGGTCGTGTCGCGGATCGCCCGAAAGCGATCGAGCGCGCGCGACTCGCCGAGTGGCAGCGGAGCGAGCCACGCGGACACGCGGTTGCCGGTCTCCCCGCGCTCGCTCGCGGCCCGCACGCTGACCGGGATCAGAACTCGGAAATCGCCGGCCACGGGAGCGCGCCGGTCGAGGAAGAGGCGGCGCATCGCGCCGGCGACGGTCGCGAGCACGACGTCGTTCAGCGTGCCGCCGAGCCGGCGCTTGACGTGCTTCACCTGCTCGAGGTCGAGCTCGACCCAGTCGACGCGGCGATGGGGGCCGATCGGCCGGTTGATCGGCGTCTCGCCCGAGGTGCGGGTGCCGCTCCGGACGAATCCCCAGAGGCTCCCGACCGTGCCGGCGATGCGCCCGCGCGCTTCCGGCGTGAGCGCCCGCGCGCAGGTCGCGACGATAGCGGCCGACGCGTCGGTGCGACGGCGCACCTCGTCGCGGAGGAGGCGCGTCACGGTCGGCGGCGGCGCGGGCCTCCAGGGCTCGGCGCTTCCGACCGTCGCGTCCGGCGCGGCGTTCAGGAGCGCGGCCAGGAGATCGACGCCGGCGATGCCGTCCACCATGCAGTGATGGACCTTGCTCAGCATCGCGAAGCGGCCGCCCTCGAGCCCTTCGATGAGCCAGATCTCCCAGAGCGGGCGGCGCCGATCGAGCGGTCGCTCGAGGATGCGCGCGCACAGCGTCTTCAGCTGCGCGTCGCTTCCGGGATGCGGCAGGTGGCTGTGGCGGACGTGGTACTCGAGGTCGAAGCGGTCGTCGTCCACCCAGATCGGGTCGTTCGTGACCGGCACGTAGCCGAGGCGCTGGCGGTACCGCGGGATCAGGTGGAGGCGCGAGGCGATGTGCGCGCGGGCGCGCGCGATGTCGATCCCGCCGTCGCCGTCGAGCGACGACCCGCCGCGGAAGAGGCACGTCGACGCGACGTGCATGTAGCTGTTCTGGGTCTCGAAGTGGAGGAACGAGTGATCGAGGCCCGAGAGCCGTTCGTAGCCGTCCGTTCGCATCACCCCACCGTCTCGCGAACGACGTGCCCCGGCGCGACGTCTGCCGCTGCCGCCGGTCGCCGCTCCCGCCATCGCGCCCCCCGGGTGGCCCGGTGCAGATTCGATACCAGCGTGGACGCTGCGCGGACCGCCGAATTCACGAGCGACTGCGATCGGAGCTTCGGTTCGCGCAGCGGGACGTGATGCCGGGCGCGGCACGATGCCGCGCAATCGGGCAGGCGCGGCGCGCCGTCCCGCATTGCAACCTTTGCGCGAAGCCCTGCGCCGCCGCGCCGGACGCGCCGCGGTACGGGGACGGGGCGCGCGCGGATTCCGCAGGTCGGCGCGCCCGCCCGCGCACAATTGCGCGCCCCGTCGCGGGAACTGCGCGCCTCGCGCGCCCGCGCCCGTGGCACACCGGCTGCAACGGCGTTCCCCGGGGCTGCGTCTGGAACGGTGCCGAGGCACCCGGGAGAGCTGTCATGAGAAGAACCCCTCGAAACGGCGAGCGCGCCGCGGCGCGCCGCAGCGTCTACATTGTGCTTGTCGGGATCCTCGCGCTCGTCGTACATCCCCCGGGCGCGAGCGCGGTGAGCAGGAAGAAGCCGCCGAAGCCCGAGAAGTCCGGCATCGAGCACATCGTCCTCGTCATGATGGAGAACCGGAGCTTCGATCACTTCCTCGGATGGCTTCCCGGCGCGGATGGCCGCCAGTCCGGCCTCACGTACCTCGACGCATCCGGAGCGCCGCACACGACCTTCCCGCTCGCGCCCGACTACATGGGTTGCGATCACCCCGACCCGGATCACACCTGGGAGGGCGGACGCGTCGAGTACGACGGCGGCGCGATGGACGGGTTCCTCCGTGCGGGCATGAACGACGAGTACGCGATCGGCTACTACGTCGAGCCCGACCGGCCGTTCTTCAACGCTCTCGCGCGCAACTACACGACCTGCGACCGATTCTTCGCTGCGATCCTGGGCCCGACCTATCCGAACCGGATCTTCCAGCACGCCGCGCAGACCGATCGCCTCGACAACACGCTCGACATCTCGACGCTGCCGACGATCTGGGACCGCCTCGCCGAAGCCGGCGTGAGCGCGACCTACTACTATTCCGACGTCTCGTTCCTGTGGCTCTGGGGCGCCAAATACCTCCCGATCTCGCGGTCGTACGACGAGTTCCTCGCCGACGCGGCGACCGGAAACCTGCCGGCCGTGAGCTTCGTCGAGCCGCGCTTCGTCGAGGACTCGACCGGCACGTCGGGAAGCGACCACCCGCACGCCGACGTGCGCGTCGGCGACGCGTTCCTCGCGGAGACCTTCCACGCGCTCGCGAACGGGCCGGCATGGCCGAGCACCGTGTTCATCGTGACGTACGACGAGTGGGGCGGGTTCTTCGATCACGTCGCGCCGCCGCGCGCGGCCGCACCGAATGCCGTGGATCCCGACCTCGTGGACGGAAAGGCGCTCCTCGGCCTCCGCGTGCCGGCCGTGGTCGCGTCGCCGTTCAGCCGCGGCGATGCCGCGAGCCCGCGCGTGTCGTCCACCGTCTTCGACCACACCTCGGTTCTGAAGCTGATCGAGTGGCGCTTCGGCCTCGCACCGCTCACCGCGCGCGACGCATCCGCGGACGTCGGGAACCTCCTCGACGTGCTGAGCTTCCACAAGCCGGATGCGGCGGTCCCGTCGCTTCCGGATCCCGCGCCGCCGCCGATCGTGCCGTGCATCCCCGACGTGGCGACGCCGCCGGCGGACACGCCGATGGCGGCGATCGGCCTCGTCGCGCCGGGTCCGACGCCGTGACGACGACGCGCCCGACGGTCGGCGGCGAGCTTGCCCATCTCGGCGCGCGGAGATTCTTGCGCGCGGGGGGTGGCAATCTTTCACGGCCGTGTCGGAACGACATCGAGCCGGCACGGCTTCGCGCGTCGAACTCGCGGAAGTCGACCGCTTTCCACGACGGCCGCGGGGAGGGCCGTGGCATGGGCCTTGCGGAAATGCGGCCGAATGAAGGGAGGTCCCCGATGCGACGTACTGTGACCATGCTGGCTCTCGCTCTCGCGTTCGCGATTCCGGCCACCGGCCGGGCCCTGGCCGCAGAGAGCACGACCACGATGACGCAGACGACGACCACGCCCAGCGGGCGTCTCGTCATCACGGACGCCAAGACGCGGTCGTTCCGCGTCGGCAGCGATACGCACGTCTATGTCGCTCCCGACGACGTCGACCTGAGCTCGCTGAGCGGGCACGACGTCAAGGTGTTCGTCGGCAACGACGGGCGCGTCTCGCGCGTCACGCGCTCCGAGACCGTCGAGACGCACGACTGACGTCGGCGCGCTCGACTGCTGAAGCTCCGCTCGCGCGGCGACGTCGCGTCGCCGCGCGAGCGGAGCGGTGTCGGAACCGCGGCGCGCGCGACTTTGCGTCGCGATTTGACAACCCGGGATCCGCGCGGTTGTCGGTTGTCGGAAGGGCCGGCAACCGATGCGCACCCTGGTCGAAGCCGAGACCGCGAGCGACCGCCTCCGGCGCGCGGCGGAGTGGCTCGCCGCGCGCGCGCCCGCCGAGGAGGTGGTCGTTGTCGCGGCGACGGCCGACGCGGCGAACGAGATCATTCGCCGCACGGTGACGGCGGGCCGATCGGGCGCGTCGTTCGGGTGGCACCGCGTCACGCTCGGCCGCCTCGCCGCGGAGCTCGCGCGCCCCGCCCTCATCGACGCGAACCTGGTTCCGGTCGGGAGCCTACCGGGGTGCGCCGTCGTGGCGCGCGTGGTGCACGAGTGCGACCGGCGCGGCGAGCTGGGCCGCTACGCTCAGGTCGCGGGGACGCCGGGATTCGCGCGAGCCGCCGCCGCGGCGATCGACGAGCTCCGAATGGCGCGGGTCGCGCCGGAACGCGTCGGCGAGGCATCGCCCGAGCTCCGCCGGCTCCTCGAGGCGACCGACGAGGAGCTCGTGCGCGCCCAGCTCGCCGATCGCGCCGCGGTCTTCGAGCTCGCGACCCGCGCCGCGCGCGATCGCGCGCTCCGCCACCCGCTGCTCGGGCTGCCGCTGCTCCTCCTCGACGTGTCGATCGCGACGCGCGCCGAGGAGGAGCTCCTCGGTGCGATGGTCGAGCGCGCGCCCGAAGCGGTCGCGACCGTCCCCGCCGGCGACGCGCGGACGCGCCGGCGCGCGCTCGCGATCGGGCTCGAGGCGGCGCCCGCGGCGAGCGCGCCGCCGCCCCGCATCTCGTCGCTCGCGCACCTCCAGCGCCACGTCTTCCTCGACGTCGCTCCGCCGGCCGCCGCCGTCGACGGCAGCGTCGTCGTCCTCTCCGCGCCCGGGGAGAGCCGGGAAGCGGTCGAGATCGCGCGCCGCCTGGTCGGCGCCGCCCGGCGCGGGATCCCTTTCGACCGCATGGCGGTGCTCCTGCGATCGCCCGAGGAGTACCGCCCGCACCTGGAAGAGGCGCTCGCGCGCGCGGGCGTTCCGGCGGCGTTCGCGCGCGGTGCGGTCCGGCCGGATCCGGCGGGTCGAGCGTTCGTCGCGCTCCTCGCGTGCGCGGCGGAGCGGCTCTCGGCGCGCCGCTTCGCCGAGTACCTCTCTCTCGGCGTCGTCCCGGACGCGACTGCCGCCGGCGCTCCGCCGCCGGCCGCGCCGGTGGCCGAGCGCTGGGTCGCGCCCGACGAGGAGATGGTGCCGGAAGCGATCGCGGACGCGCTCGCCGGCGCGGCTCCCGCGGCCGCGGACGTCGGAGAGCCTGCACTCCCGGTCGGTGCGCACGCGGAGCTCGGCGCCTCCGGTCGCGGCCCCACCGAAGCGGACGTGTCGGTCGCGGACCCGGAGGAGGTCGCAGTCGTCGCTGGGACGCTGCGCGCGCCGCGGCGCTGGGAGCAGCTCCTCGTCGACGCCGCGGTGATCGGCGGGCGCGAGCGCTGGCGCCGCCGTCTCGACGGCCTCGAGGCCGAGCTCGGCCTCGACCTCGCCGAGCTGGAGGACGACGCGAGCGCCGCGCGCATCCGGCGCACGCTCGCCGACCTCGGAAGCCTCCGCGACTTCGCGCTTCCGCTGCTCGACGAGCTCGCCGAGCTCCCGGAGTCGGCCGATTGGGGGCGGTGGATCGAGCGGCTCTCCGCGCTCGCGACGCGCGCGCTGCGCGACCCGACGCGAGTCCTCCAGGTTCTTTCCGAGCTCGAGCCGATGGCGCCGGTCGGGCCGGTCGCGCTGCGCGAGGTGCAGCTCGTCCTCTCGCAGCGGCTCCTCGAGCTCGCGCTGCCGCCGCCGCGGAGCCGCTACGGCCGGGTCTTCGTCGGGCCGGTCGAGGCGGCGCGCGGCCTCGCGTTCGACCTCGTCTGCATCCCCGGCCTCGCCGAGAAGCTCTTCCCGCGCGAGATCCGCGAGGAGCCGCTCCTCCTCGACCGCGTCCGCGAGCGCCTCTCCCCCGACCTCCCGACGAACGACGACCGCGTCCAGAGCGAGCGCCTCGCGCTCCGGATCGCGGTCGGAGCCGCCGAGCGCGAGCTCGTGCTCTCCTACCCGCGCCTCGACATGGAGAAGGCGCGCCCGCGCGTGCCGTCGTTCTACACGCTGGAGGCGATGCGCGCGGCGCAGGGCCGGCTCCCGGGCTTCGCCGAGCTCGGCGACCTCGCGGAGCGCGTCGCCGACGCGCGCGTCGGCTGGCCGGCGCCGCGCTCGCCGGAAAACGCAATCGACGAGGCCGAGCACGACCTCGCACTGCTCGATCGGCTGCTCCGGCTCGAGCCGGCTGCGAGCGTCGGGACCGCCCGCTTCCTTCTGGACGCGAACCCGCATCTCGGGCGCGCGCTCCGCTTCCGCGCGCGCCGCTGGCTCCGGCGCTGGACGCCGGCCGACGGGCTCGTCGAGCCCATCGCCGCGGCGCGCGAGGCGCTCGCGCGCCACGCGCTCGCGGCGCGCAGCTACTCCGCGACCGCGCTCGAGAACTACGCGGCGTGCCCGTACCACTTCTTCCTCCAGGCGGTGCACCGCCTCGCGCCGCGCGAGGAGCCGGCCGCGATCGACGAGATGGACGCGCTCCAGCGCGGCGCCCTCGTGCACGACGTCCAGTTCGCGCTCTTCCAGCGCCTGCAGGCCCGCGGGCTGCTGCCCGTCGTGCCGTCGAACCTCGCGAGCGCGCGCGCCGAGCTCGACGACGTGCTCGAAGCGGTCGCGGGCGAGCACCACGAACGCCTGGCGCCCGCGATCGAGCGCGTCTGGAGCGAGGGCATCGCCGGCATCCGCGCCGACCTGCGCGAGTGGCTCCGCCGCATGAGCGAGGACGAGTCCGGCTTCGTTCCATGGCGCTTCGAGCTCGCGTTCGGGCTCGCGTCCCGCCGCAATCGCGACTCCCGATCGATCGCCGAAGCGGTCGAGCTCGAGGCCGGCATCCGGCTGCGTGGATCGATCGACCTCGTCGAGCGCGACGCCGCGGGCCGCGTGCGCGTCACCGACCACAAGACTGGCAAGGTGAAGCTCGGCGCCGGCGGCGTGCTGGCGGGCGGCTCCGTGCTGCAGCCGGTCCTCTACGCGCTCGCGGCGGAGAAGCTGTTCCCGGACGCGACCGTCACCGAGTCGCGGCTCTCGTACTGCACGTCGGCCGGCGGCTTCACGGTCCGTCCGGTCGAGCTCGACGAGCGCGTGCGGCAGGGCGCGAGCGCCCTCGCCGACGCGGTCGGCGCCGGCCTCTCGGAGGCGTTCTTGCCCGCGCTCCCGGCGCCGCGCGCCTGCCGCTTCTGCGACTACCGGGTCGTGTGCGGGCCGTACGAGGAGATGCGGACGGAGCGAAAGCCGAAGGAGTCGCCGGCGCTGGCCGCGCTCCGGAAGCTCCGGGAGCTCGCGTGACCGAGAAGCCGCTCGCCGACGCCGAGGCGCGCCGCCGCATCTGCGACGAGCTCGACCGGACGTTCTTCGTCGAGGCCGCCGCGGGAACCGGCAAGACGACCGCGCTCGTCTCGCGGATCCTCGCTCTCATCCGGACGGGCACGGCGGAGCTGGAGCGGATCGTCGCCCTCACCTTCACCGAGAAGGCGGCGGGCGAGATGAAGCTCCGCCTGCGAGCGGCGATCGAGGGCGCCCGCAACGGCGCCGCGACGCGCCCCGACGAGCGGGCGTATCTCGACCGGGCGCTCGCGCAGCTCGAGCTCGCGCGCATCGGGACGATCCACGCCTTCTGCGCCGACCTCCTGCACGAGCGGCCCGTCGAGGCCGGCGTCGATCCGCTCTTCGAGGTCGCGGCCGAGGACCAGTCGCGCGCGCTCCTCGACGGCGCGTTCGACGGCTGGTTCGAGCGCGAGCTCTCGGACCCGCATCCCGGCGTCCGCCGCATCCTGTCCCGGCGCGGCGCATGGAACGGGCGAAACGGCCCGCGGGAGCTCCTCCGGAGCGCGGTCGACGCGCTCGCCGAGCACCGCGACTTCCCGGCGGCGTGGCGCCGCGACCCGTTCGACCGCGCTGCCGCGATCGACCGCATCCTCGAGCGCTTCGCCGAGGTGGCGCCGCTCGCGGAGCGCGCGCTGCGCGCGGGCGACTGGCTCGCGAAGAGCTTCGGCGAGATCGCGCGCTTCGTCGACGAGAATCGCCTGCGGGAGCTCGTGCGGCCGCGCGACCACGACGCGCTCGAGGCGGAGCTCCGGCAGTTCGCGCGCGGCATGCCGCGCGCCCGCCACTGGGGCTGGCGCGGCAGGAGCGCGAGCTACGGGCACGATCTGACGCGCGAAGATGCGCGCGCCGCGCGCGACGCCGTCAAGCAGGAGCTCGACGCGCTCGTCGCCGCCTGCGAGGCGGACCTGGCGCCGCTCCTCCAGCGCGAGCTCCGCCCGGTGATCGACGAGTACGCGCGGCGAAAGGCGAGCGCGGGAAAGCTCGACTTCCTCGACCTCCTCCTGCGCGCCCGCGACCTCCTGCGCGGCGACCGCGAAGTGCGCGCCGATTTCCAGCGCCGCTTCACCCACTTCTTCGTCGACGAGTTCCAGGACACCGACCCGCTGCAGGCCGAGATCCTCTTGCTGCTCGCAGCCGACGCGGAGCGCGACACCGACTGGCAGCGCGCGACGCCGGCCCCCGGCAAGCTCTTCATCGTCGGCGACCCCAAGCAGTCGATCTATCGCTTCCGGCGCGCCGACGTCGCGCTCTACGAGCGCGTCAAGCGCCACCTCGTCGCGCGTGGCGCGGAGCTCCTCCACCTGACGACGAGCTTCCGCGGCGTCGCCGCGATCCAGGGCCTCGTGAACGTCGCGTTCGCGCCGCACATGCAGGGGAGCGAGGACGGGAGCCAGGCCGATTACGTCCCCCTCGAGCGCCGGCGGGAGGACGTCGCGGATCGGCCCGCGGTCGTCGTCCTGCCCGCGCCCAACCCCTACCGCGACTACGGCGACAACGCGCCCATGCAGAGCGGCTGCATCGCCGACTCGTACGCCGACGCGGCCGCGGCGTTCGTCTCCTGGCTGGTCGAGAAGAGCGGCTGGACGATCGAGGACCCGCTCCGCCCCGGCGAGCGCGTGCGGATCGCGGCCCGCCACGTCTGCCTCCTGTTCCGCCGCTTCCAGAACTACGGCGACGACGTGACGCGTCCGTACGTCCGCGCGCTCGAGGCGCGGCGTTTGCCGCACGTGCTGGTCGGCGGGCGCTCGTTCCACGAGCGCGAGGAGATCCTCGCGATCCGGAACGCGCTCGCCGCGATCGAGTGGCCCGACGACGAGCTCCGCGTCTTCGCGACGCTGCGCGGGCCGCTGTTCGCGCTCGGGGACGACGCGCTGCTCGCGTTCCGCGATCGCGTGAAGCGGCTCCACCCGCTCCGGCGTCTCGGCGACGACGAGCTCGCTGCGCTCGGCGCGCCCGAGCGCGCGGTCGCCGGCGCGCTCGACGTGCTCGGCCGGCTCTACGCCGGGCGCAACCACCGCCCGATCGCGCACACGATCGGCCGCCTGCTGGACGCCGTGCGCGCGCACGCCGGGATCGCGATCTGGCCCACGGGAGAGCAGGCGCTCGCGAACTGCCTTCGCACGATCGACCTCGCGCGCCGCTTCGAGCGCCGCGGCGCGGCGTCCTTCCGCGCCTTCGTCGACCACCTCGAGGCGGAGGCCGAGCGCGGACAGTCCGAGGACGCGCCGCTCGTCGAGGAGAGCACCGAAGGCGTGCGGATCATGACCGTGCACCGCGCGAAGGGGCTCGAGTTCCCGGTCGTCGTGCTCGCGGATCCGGTCTGCAACGCGACGTCGGCGCGGCCGCAGCGCCACGTCGATCCCGAGCGCGGGCTCTGGGCCGAGCCGCTCGCCGGCGCCGCGCCGGTCGAGCTCCTCGAGGCGGCGGACGAGGAGCTCCGGCGCGATGCCGCCGAAGCGGTGCGGGTCGCGTACGTCGCGACCACGCGCGCGCGCGACCTCCTCGTCGTGCCCGGCGTGGGCGACCTCGCGCCCGACGACGACCTCGGGCGCGGCTGGCTCGAGGTGCTGAACGACGCCGTGTACCCGCCGCACGGCGAGCGCGCATCGGCGAAGGTCGCGCCCGGTTGCCCGCCGTTCGGCCGCGACACCGTCGCCCAACGGCCGCCGCTCGCGCGGCCGGAGCACGACCCGATCCGCCCGGGGCTCCACCGTCCGACCGCGGACGGACCGGCGGTCGTGTGGTGGGATCCGACGAAGCTCGACCTCGGCCTGCAGGACGACGTCGGCCTGCGCCAGATGCGGATCCTCGAGGCCGACGAGAAGGGGAGCGCGGCGGAAGAGGGCGCGCGCGCACACGCGCGCTGGCAGGAGGCGCGGGCGCGGGCGCTCGCGGACGGGGGCGCGCCGTCCCTGCGAGCGGAGCCCGCGACGCTGCGCGCCGCCGCGGCGGTCGCGGGCGAGGGGCTCGGCACTGCGACTCCGGCGGACCGCGTCGACCGCGTCGCGGTCGCGCTCGAGAAGGCCGAGATCGAGCTGCCGCGGCCGGGCGGGAAGCGCTTCGGCGCGCTCGTCCACGGCGTCCTCGCCGCCGTCGATCTCACGGCGGGACGCGACGCGATCCGAGCGACCGCGCGCACGCAGGGGCGCCTCGTCGGCGCGTCCGCGGAAGAGGTCGCGGCCGCGGCCGCGGCCGTCGAGCGCGCTCTCGCGCACCCGATCCTCCGGCGTGCAGCGCGCGCGGCCCGTTCGGGCGCCGTCCGGCGCGAGACGCCCGTCGTCCTGCGAGCGAGCGACGGCGCGCTCGTCGAGGGCGTGATCGACCTCGCGTTCCGCGAGCGCGCGGACGGCGGCGTCGTGTGGACCGTGGTCGACTTCAAGACCGATCGCGAGCTCGAGGGGCGGATCGCCGCCTACGAGGAGCAGGTGCGCCTCTACGCGAGCGCCATCGCGGCCGCGACCGGCGAGCCGGCGCGCGCGGTCCTGCTCGCCGTTTGACGGCGGCAGGACCCTGGTCAGCGTTCCGCGCGATACCGCTCGACCGTGCGCACCACCGTGCCGATCTCGGCCGGCTTCTGGAATCCCGGGAGATGCAGCTCCTCGCAGATCTTCGGAAGGTCGGCGGCCGCGGAGAACACGACGACCGGAATGTCGGCGATGCGCGGGTCGGCGAGCTGGCGCTCGCGGAAACCGACGCCGTCGACGTACGGCATGTCGAGGTCGAGGAGGATCAGGCAGGGGCGGAGACCGCTCTCGAGCTGCCGCAGCGCGTCGGTCCCATCGTTCGCGTAGCTCACCCGGTAGCCGTGGACGCGGAGCACGGCGCCGAGGAGCTCCCGATCGTCTTCCGAGTCGTCGACGACGAAGATCATCGGGGCGGGAATATCTCGTTCCGCCACCATCTTAGCCCCACGTCGATTGTGTCGGACGGGGGATTGGGACGCGAGACCCCGCGGCCGCGCGGCCGCGGGGTCTCGGTCCGAGGTGGCTCACCGCCGCCCGATGGCGAGCCGAGCGAGGGCGGCGTCCGCGGACCGGATCGTCACTTGCAGATCACGGTCTTGCCTTTGTTCTTGACCTCGCACGCCTGACCGGCGTCGTCGAAAGCGGTGTCCGCGCACGTGCCGCTGCCCGGCAGGAGGATGCGGAGGCCGAGCGGCGTGCCGGCTGCGTAGTCTCCGAGCGCGCCCCCGAGAGTGACCTTCAAGATGCCTTCCTTCAGCACGAGGGTCGCCTTGCCGAGCCCGGCCGGGCCGGTGCCGCGCGGCGCCGTGAACGTC
This sequence comes from Binatia bacterium, assembly GCA_035651755.1. Taxonomy (GTDB): domain Bacteria; phylum Desulfobacterota; class Binatia; order UBA12015; family UBA12015; genus DASRFA01. Next base: position 73,324 of record DASRFA010000027.1, read on the forward strand.
CACCGGGTGTGCTTCTTGTCCACCTTCCAACCGGTCTTGGTGGCCTTCGCGAACGCGCCGGGCGGGATCGCGACGTCGAATACCGTGCCCGAATCTCCGGTGAGCGCGACGCGGAGCCCTTCGGCGATCGGGTCGAGCGCGAGCGCCGCCGGCGGCAGCGACACTGCGCCCTTGAACGCGAGCGTGTCGTCGCCGCCCGGGGGCGCGACCTTTCCGAGCGTGAGCTTCGGACCGGTGAAGCCGATGCACGGCTCGTCGACGAGCACGAACTCGCTGAAGCTCATGATCGCGACCTCCCAGTCGTTGGCCGCCTGGTCGCAGCACGTCGGGCACGCGGCGGGAGCCGGCGTCCAGTCGCACTGGTTCGTGATCGCCACTCCGTTCTTGTAGACGCGGAGCTGCCCCTCGGGCGTCAAGATCCCGTCCACGAGCCCGTCGTTCGGGCTCGAGTCCCGCCAGCGGAAATGCACCTGGGCGGGAATGGCGAACATCGTGCCGGGCGGACCGATGTTCGCGACCAGCGCTCGCGTGCTCGCCGTGCCGACGCCGTAGGCGCTGCCGGCGAGGCCGGCGTCGATCGTGATCGTCGTCGGCTGCGACAGCGCGCCGGGCAGGATGACGACCTCCACCGAGCCGTCGGGCGTCGCGACGGATCCGCCGGCGGGGCCGATCACCGCGGACGCCGACGACGAGCTCGCGCTCCGGATCGCGAACACCATGCCGTGCGACGACGTCGTCGAGCTGTACTCCGTCGTGCCGAATACGACGCCGGGCGTGTCCTGGAAGAGGATGCCATACGGCCCGAAGGCCGTGTCGGTCGCGAAGGAGAACTCGTGCTCCGGCATGACCGTGCCGCCGCTCTTGTCGAGCGAGAACACGAGGCCGGCGCTGTGCGCGCCCCCGTCGTACTGGGCGACCCGGAGCCGACCGTCGAGGGTCTCGATCGGCGGCGAGAAGATCTGGCTTCCGGCGGAGATCGGGTAGAGGACGTGGTAGTCGGACCCGTCCGGCAGGAGCGTGAACACGGTGCGGTACGTCGTCCCATAGAGCCGGCCGTCGCTGCCGACGACGAGCTTCCGCTGCGGAAAGCCCTCGTTGCGGACGGTGAAGGTGTGCAGCACCTCGACGTCCGATCCGGGCGCGGCGTCGGGCCGAATGCGGAAGATCGTGCCGCAGCCGTTGTAGGGCGCGGGATAGCACGTCGGGTCGCCGCCGAACTCGGCCGCGCCGTAGAGGAACCCGCCCGGTCCGAGCGTGAGCGCGCCGGGCGCCAGACCCTCGGGACCGGAGAACGCGTGCAGGACGTCGAAGCTCGTGCCGTCGGTCCGGACGCGGAAGAGGGCGGAGCCTCCCGCGAACGACGTCGAGCCGTAGAGCACGTCGCCGATCACGAGGAGGGGACCGCGCGGCCCCGACAGGCCGCCGAGCGCGAACGGCACGACCGTGGTGAGCGAGCCGTTCGACGGATCGAATTTGAAGATCGTGCCGCCGCCCGAAGGTCCGTCGCGCTCGGTCGTGCCGTAGAAGACGGAGCCGCTCAGCGTGAGGTCGCCGTACGGCACCGAGCCGTCGGTCGCCGCGACGAAATCGTGCACGGTCGTAACCTGCGATAGATCGCTCGACGCGGCGTAGATCGCTCCCTTGCCGTTCATGCCACCGTCATAGGTCGCGCCGTAGAGCGCGCCGCCCGGGCCGCGCACGACGCCGGCGAACGCGGAGCCGGGAAGGAGCGTCTCGACGTACGACGGCCCGGTAGCGGCCAGGTCGGGAATGACGAAGGTCGTCTCGAAAACGACGCCGCGGTCGACCGGCGGGTTGCTGCATCCGCCCTCGTAGCCGGGAACGGCGATGGTGCTCCTGCCTTGCGGGTCGGTCAGAAAGACCCGCACGAGGGTCGCACACGTCCCGAACGTGTCGTGCAGGACGAAGCGGAGCGTGTCGCCGACGTCCCCGTTGAAGGCGATCGGATTCCGGACCCCGGATCCGGCGCCGCCGTCGGTGTAGAGGAGCGCGCCGTTCCGGTAGACGTCCATGCCGTCGTCCACCAGGATCCCGCCCGAGCCGTCGGGCGTGCCGGAAAGCACGTAGGCGGTGGCCGCGTCGGCGGGCCGGACGACGTCGTCGGATGCGACCGTCGCGACCACGCACGCGGTGCTGAACGCGACCCGTCGCATCGCGGCCGCACGGCGTCGCACGAGCCGGGCGGCGGCGCTCGGCAAGCGGGTGCAGATCATCAGGACCTCCCGGAAGGAGCGGAGCCCCGCATCCGGGTCGGATGCCTTCCGCACGCTCCGTCCTGACTTCTTCGGCGGAGCGACCCGCATATCGGCGCGGGCGCGGATTGCGCAAGTGGCCACGCGACCGTTGCGCTACCGCGCGAGCGGTCGCTCGAGCCCGGGCTTCAGCTCACGGTGCGGCCGGTCCAGCGCCCCATCCCGGGAAGGGACGGGATCCACGACGACACGGTCTCGGCCACGGTCTCGACCGCGCTCTTCTTCTTCGGCTTGGTGGCCTTCGCGCCGGAGCTCTTCGCAGGCGTCCTCTTCTTCGGGCCGGTGCTCTTCGTCCGCGCCTTGGCGGCGCTCGTCCGCTTTGTCTTGACGCGCGGCTTGCCGCCGGCGCGCGCCTTGGTCGCGCGCGACTTCGCGGCTCCCCCCTTCGCCTTCCGCCCCTTCGCCGCCTTCGATGCCCCCGTCCGCTTCGTCGCCATCTGGGCTCCTCTCCTCTTCCCCGTTGCCGGCCCGCCCGGCGCGCGGTCGCCCCTATCATCGCCGCCGAAGATTTCCATCGCGACCCCGTCGACGCCGTCTCGCCGCGACTTCTTGACCGCTTGACCGTGTATCACGATGTGATACACGGTGACCCGTGGGCGATCACCGCCGTCGTCAGGAGCGCTGGCTGCACGCGCGCATCTCCGAGGAGCTCGAGGGCGCTCTCAAGCGCGAGGCGCGGCGCCGCCGCCTGCCGGTGTCGCTCGTCGTGCGGGACGTGCTCGAGAGCGCGCTCGACCTGGTCGAGGACATCGTCGAGAGCGGGATGCAGGTCGCGCGGCGATCGCAGGAGCTGGCGCGCAGCGCGACCGGCCGCGGCCCCCGGGTCCGCGAGGCGCCGCGCGACGTCTACGGTTGGCAGGAGATCGTCCTGAACCGCGCGGCCGACTGCAGCGGGTGCGGCGAGCCGCTCGCGGCGGGAGCGAAGGCCAATCGCGGCCTCCGCGAGCGCGCCGGCCGCCCGGTGTTCCTGTGCGCGCCGTGCCTGCGCGAGCTGCGATCGCCGCGCCCGGACGCGGCCGACGAAGTGGAGGAATCGGCATGAGCAACACGGAGAGCGAGCATCCCTTCGGGCGGAACTGGGAGCAGGTCGGACGCGCGGCCGAGCACTTCGCGCGCCGGGTCGCGCGCGACGCGCGCGAGTTCGCGTCGCGCATCGAGGACCACGTCGGCGACTTCGTGCGCCAGATGCGAGACGATCGGCACGACCGCGGCGAGCGGCCGTGGCGCTCGCACCGGCACCGCCACCACCATCGGTACGATCCGTCCTTCGGCGCGCGCGCGTCGGCCGACGTCAAGGACGTCTTCGAGGAGGTGCGCGGCATCGTCGGCGTCGTGCTCGACGAGCTCGACGATCTGATCTCCGCCGTCTTCCCCGACAAGCGCGAGCAGCGCGGCGAGCGCGACGATGGCTGGACGCGCGTCGTCGCGAATCGCGACGCGACCTGCGGCGCGTGCGGCGCGACCGTCGCCGCCGGCAGCGAGGCGCACGTACGGCGCACCGCAGAGGGCGCGCAGTTCCGCTGCCTCGCCTGCGGCGAGCCGGCGGCCGCGTCCGCGTAGGCGCGCGATGGAAGCGCGCGAGATCGCGGTCCACGGCCATCGCTTCGCGTACCGGACGGCGGGGTCCGGGCCGGTCGTGCTGCTCGTGCACGGGATGGCGCGCAGCTCGGAGACGTGGCGCGAGATCGTCCCGTGGCTGGCCGACGGGTACCGCGTGATCGCGCCCGACCTGCTCGGGCACGGGCTCTCCGCGAAGCCGACCACCGACTACTCGGTCGGGGCGCACGCGTGCTGTCTGCGGGATCTCCTGGTCGCTCTCGGGCACGACTCCGAGCGCGTGGCCGTCGTCGGGCACTCCTTCGGCGGCGGGGTCGCGATGCAGTTCGCCTATCAGTTCCCCGAGCGCTGCGACCGGATGGTGCTGGTCGCGAGCGGCGGCCTCGGACGCGACGTCCACCCGATTCTCCGCGCGCTCGCGGTCCCGGGCGCCGAGTGGGTGGTCGAGCTCGCGGCGGCGGCCGGCATCCGGAGCTCGGTCGAAAGCGTCGCGAGCGCGCTCGCGCGCCTGGGCCTGCGCGCATCCGCCGAGATCGAAGAGGTCTGGGACGCGTTCGTGTCGCTCGCCGACGCCGACTGCCGGCGCGCGCTCCTCCACACGATCCGCTCGGTGATCGACGCGCGCGGCCAGCGCGTGAGCGCGGTCGACCGACTCTACCTCGCCGCCACGCTCCCGACGCTGATCGTGTGGGGGGCCCGCGACGTGATCATCCCGGTCGCGCACGCGCACGAGGCGCACGCGGCGATCCCCGGCAGCCGCCTCGAGATCTTCGAGGACGCCGGGCACGTCCCGCATCGCAGCGAGCCGCGGCGCTTCGTGGAGGTGTTGCGGTCGTTCCTCGAGGGCCCGCGGCCCGAGCCGCTCGGCGAGGCAGGCTGGAGCGCGCTGCTCCAGGCCGGCCCCGCGGCGGGCGCTGCCGGGAGCTCGATTCCGCGATGACGAGAGGCGGACGCGTCGGCCCGGGAAGCCGACGGGTCAGCCGCCGATGTCCGACTGCGCCGCGTTCGCCTTGATGAGCTCCGCGTCCGCCTTTCGCAGGAACCCCGCCCGCAGCGCGCGGTCGGTCGAGCGCGCGACCGCGTCGACGTAGTCCGCGTGGGACGGGTAGAGCGTTCGCAGCGTCGCGTCGTCGAAGAGGACGGTGGTGCCGAAGATCCCGCAGAACCCGGCGCCCGTCTGACCGAGTCCCGAAAGCGTTGCGACCGGCGCGTCGACCCACGACGTGCGGATGCCGCCGAGCGCGTTCCCGCGATCGTCGCGCAGGATGTCGCCCGCGTCCGACGTCTCGAGTCGCGGCGAGTGCGGCGCCGCCGTGCCCGTCCGCACCCAGCGCTCGATCGCGGCCACGGCCGCGTCGAGCACCCAGTGCTGCGGCCCGGAGTTCACCGGGCGATCGCACTTGATGATGCCCGGGATCGGCTCCGAGGCGATCCGGACGTCGGCGACGTCCGGATCGTCGCCCTTGTCGGCCTGACCGACGAAGAGGGTGTAGGTGTCCGCGTGCGCGGTCCCCGCGACCTCCCAGAGGCGGAAGCTCCCCGAGTCGGGCTGCCGATCGGGGAAGTAGCCGAGCACCGTCAAGTCGGTCTCGGTCTGGAACGTCAGGACCGGCACGCGCACGTCCGTGCGCGTATGGACGACGTCCGGCGTGTTCACGATCTGCTGCGGGGCCTGCGAGAGCGCCGCGCTCCCGCCGCCGCGGCTGTGGATCAGGTAGCCGTCGTAGATGCGCGCGACCGGGTCGATCGCGTTCACGTACGTGACGAGGCGGAACGCCGACTGCGACTCGCCGATCGCGATCACGTGCTCCGGCTCGAGGCCGCCGAGCGGATCGATGCCCGACGGATTCCGCACGGCCTGGCCCGCCTGCGAGAAGATGTCGTACGAGAAGGTGTCGCCGGGGTGGTGGAGCGCGCCGTAGCGCTCCGGGTCCGCCTGCTTGAGGCCGGTCGCGGCGTTCCCGATGATCGCGGTTCCGCCCTCGACGCCGACGAACTGCGCCGACACGCCGACCCATGCGTGCCCCTCGCGGAGCATCTCGGTGTGCGCGCTGATCCAGTCGGGCGCCGAGTCGAGCCCGCCGCTCACGTTCAGCCACTCGACGAACACCGTGCCGCTGAAGTCGCGCGCGTCGGCCGGCCGGTAGACGACGATGCGCGTCTCGTACGCGGCGCTGGTCGCCGCGCGGACCTTCCAGCGTCCGTCGGTCCCGAACCGGCTCGCGCTCGTGTAGCCGGTCGCGACGCCGGAGATGAAGTACTCCGCCTGCGAGTAGCCGACGTCGCCGATCCGGAAGCCGGTCGCGGCGAGGAACGGCCGGCCGTCGCCGCCCGTGACGGGGCCCTCGACGGTCGGGCTCGCGACCGTGGACCGCTCCGGCCGCGACGACGGCGGCGGGCAGAGCGGCACGAGCCGGCTCGCGCCGGCGAGGGAATGCGACCTCGCGGCGCCGAGCGGGACGCGGCACGGCGCGGCGGCGCCGAACGCCTGCGCAGAGAAGAGAAGACCGCTCGCGGCCGCGACGACGGCGCCGCGGCAGAGCCACGTGACGTTCGGGTGCATCGGACCCTCCTGACGAGCGCGTATCCCGGTGCCACGTTCCGAGGCAACCGACGAACGGCGCCGGCAGGTAGACGTTCGAGCGGGCGGTCCGTCCAGCGCGTCGACCGGTCGATCCGGGGCGGCGATGCTCCGCCCCGCGCGCGGCCCGTCACGCGCGCGCGTCCTCGCCCCGTCCTTCCGCCCAGGCCGCCCGCATGCCGCCGAGCTCCATCGAGTGGACCGCGATGGCGATCGCGAACGCGGCCGGCATCTCGAACCAGCGCAGCCCGTAGTGCCTTCCGACGCGCAGGCACGTCCAGCAGCTCTCGAGCGTCCGCGCCGTCGCGATCGCCGGGATCGCAGCGATCCCGAGCCGGAGCATCCAGGCGTGCGGGACACGCGGCTCGAGCTGGCGGACGCGCACGGCGCGGTAGCCGACGTTCCGCCGGATGCGGCGTTCCATCGCCCAGCCTTCGAAGCGATGGGTGACGGCCATGTCCGGCTCGAAGTAGAGGCGGCCGCCGGCGAGCCGGATCGCCTCCGACTGGAGGCGCGCCGCCATTGCGCGCTGGTGCGCTCCGAGCGGGTGCGCAACGAGCGCGTCGCGGCGGAAGATCGCGTTGTACGGGGACACGAAGCGCGTCGGTCCGGCGCGGCCGGGATCGAGGAAGGCGCGCGACAGCACGGCGAGGACGCGATCGGTGAACGCGTGCTCGGGATACGTCGTCCGGCCGCTCACGGCGGCCGCGTCCGGGCGCTCACGCATGGCGCCGAGAGCCGCCGCGAGCCATCCCGGCGCGGGCAGGCAGTCGCCGTCGAGGAGCGCGACGAGCTCTGCGCGCGCCGATCGCACCGCCGCGTTCAGGAGGTCGTGCGCGGGCTCCCCGCCGTCGCCGCGCACGACGCGCGCCGCGGGCGCGAGCGCTCCCACGTCGGTCGGCATGTCGCGACCGCCCGGATGCGAGTCCACTACGACGACTTCCGCCCGCTCGCGCGCCGCCTGCTCCGCGACCGCCGACAGCGTGCGCGCGAAGTCGCTCCACCCGTCTGCGCCCCAGCCGCCGTAGTCGGAGACGACGATCACGGTCGCGGTCGGCGCGTCGCTCACGGGAGCGCTCCGTCGCCGGCAGCCTCGACGCGGTAGCCGGCGAGGTCGGGGTGCTGCGACGCGAGCTGCTCGACCGCGCGGACGAGCTCGGGCGCCCATCGCACGCGCCGCCGGGTATGGGTCGGCGCACGGAACAGGAGCGCGCGACGGGCCGCGACGCGCGAGGCCTCGATCTCGAGCTCGACGTGGCGCAACGAGCGCTCCAGCTCGCGCTCGGGCGCCGCGAGGAGCGACTCGTGGCGGAGCGTCAGCTTGCATCGACGGGATCGCGGCCCGCGCCGCTCCAGGCGTCGCGCGGCAGGTAATCGACCTCGCGGGCGAGGCGGTCGGCGTCGATCGCGAGTGCGAGCCGGACGCATCCATCGATGCCGTGACGGCGAAGGACGTCGTCGTCCGTCGGTCGCGCTCCGGCTGCGGACGTCGTCGCGAAGGGGGAGGCCAACGCGCCGGACGATATCGGCCGCAGGCCGCGAAATCGAGCCGCTGTCGTCACGTCCGGGGGACCGGGGAGGCGCCCGATCCCCCGAACGTGGGTGCATGCGCCGAGGAGCCGGCGCACGCGCACTTCAGTGCGTCAGTCGGGTCGATCCGGTCCGCCGTTGCGGGCGTCGTGGGGCGCGCTCGAGGTCATCGTGCCCTGGCTGCCTGCCTTCGCGGCGGTACGGGTCTCGTCGTACGCCGGCGCCTTGTCGAGCGTGTCGCGCGACGCCGTCATCACGAAGTCGTTCTTCTCGCGCCGCATGCTCATCGCGCTCCACGGCACCTCGACCTTCCGGCCGCCGACGCCGAACACGCCGCCGAGCGAGATCACCGCGGCGTGCACCTTGCCGTCGGAGGTCATCAGGAGCTTGTCGATCTTGCCGAGGTCCTCGCCCTTGGTGTCGCGGACCTGGCTGCCCACGATCGAATCGGACGGGATGTAGCTCGCCATCTCGGGACCCGCGGCCGGACGCGCCGCCTCTTTGCCGTGCGAGAGGGGGTGCATGATCCTGTCCTTCATGCTCGCGTCGTCGGCGCGGACGCTGCCGGCGAGGGGCGCGGCGATCATCGCCGCGGCCATCCATGCGATCGTCTTCTTCATCGTGCCCTCCTTGTGCTCGCTCCGCCGAGCGTGCGCCCGCGCCGGCGGAGCGGCCGCGCGCGCCGCGCGGCCACGCGTCCCGATGCTTCCGCAACCGCCGTGCCACCGGGACCCCCGCTGTACCTGCATCGAATCGCGGGCGCGCACGTCAATCCTGCAAAGGGGGGCGAAACCACCGCGTAATCCTTCCAACCGCGAATCGTTCGCGACGCAGCAGGCGCGCGCGGCTGGACACAACGCGCCGCGACACGCAATCTCAGGATTGACGCATCGGTCCGCGACCGAGGCGCGGAGGGCGAGCATGGAATGCAAGCACGTACGCGGCCTACGGCCCGTCGCGCCGCGCGCGCGAGGCTGCGAGGACTGCCTCCGGATCGGCGGCCAGTGGGTCCACCTGCGCCTCTGCCTCCGCTGCGGGCACGTCGGCTGCTGCGACAGCTCGCCGAACCGTCACGCGACCGCGCACTGGCACGAGACGTCGCATCCCGTGATCGCGTCCTGGGAGCCGGGAGAGCGCTGGGCGTGGTGCTACGCCGACGAGCTCGATTTCGACGTGCCGGAGGAATTCAGCGCCGTTCTCCGCTGACGCGCTCGGCGCTCGGCGGACCGATGCGCTCGGTGCGCTCGTCCGTCCGAAGGACGACCATCCCGGTCGCGCCGTCGAGCGCGGGGTAGGACACCGCGACGCGCACCTCGCGCCACGCGGGCTTCTCGAGCGCGACGCGGGCGATCAGCTCGTCGCTCGCGGCGAGCCGGCGGAGCCAGCGGTGCCGCTCGAGGAACCGGCCGGCGACCGCCCGCAGCTCGGGGCTCGGGTCGTCGAGCCGGCGCCACTCGCCGCCCGGCGCGGTGCGCCCGTCGATCTCCATGCCGACGAGCGAGAAGCGCGGCGTCGAGTACATGCCCCAGCCGGCGAGCTTCCACGGGCTCACGTCCCAGCGCGCGACGAGAGCCATCTGGAACGCCGGCCAGAGCGTCAACAATAGAAGTCCCCCGTGCACGATGGCTGCCTTGCGCGCCAGGCTCATCGCTCCCCTCCGCCCTCTCAGTAGAACGCGAATTCCGGCAGCGCGCCGGCGCGCACGAGCGCGAGCGCGGCCAGGACGAGCACCGCGACGGGCAGGAAGACCGCGTGGGCGTTCCGCCGCGCGAAGAGGAGGAGCGCGTTCGCGAAGACGAGCCCGAAGAAGAGCTCGCGCGCTCCGACCTCGATCACGACGAGGAGCGCGATCGCTGCCGCGACGGCGGCGGAGCGCGTCCGCGGCCTGCAGAGCGCGGGCGCGAGCGCGAGCTCGGCGATCCAGGTGACGTTCGACGCCGCGAGGAGCGGCCAGCTCGCGACCCGGTACGGACCGTCGCCGACGTTGCCGCCGAACGAGGCGAGGCGGACGAGCTCATCGTGCGCGACGAGCCGCCCGAGAAGCGGGCGGAACGAAGGGCTCGCGAGCGAGAACGCGAGGTACTCGCCGTGCAGGTACGCGCCCTGCGCGAGCTTCTGCAGGCCCGAGTAGAACAGCACGACGACGACCATCCAGCGGACGGCGCGCAGCTCGAGCTGCTGCTCCCCGGAGCGGTCGAGCACGAGAAGGGCGGCGAGGACCGCCAGCGCCAGCTCGAGGTATGCGTGGTTGCCCGTGGACGGGAACTCGCTCCATACCAGCACCGCGTGCGCGGCGGCGATCGCCGCGAACCCGGCGCGCCGCCAGGGCGTCAGCACGACCGCCGCGCCGGCGACGGTCGCGACGCCGAGCAACGCCCAATAGTGCGGCTCGAGGTCGTTCCAGCGCGGGACCGCGCGGAGCCAGTACTCGGTCGCGACGACGAGCGCGAGCACGACCTCGAAGCCGCGGAGCCGCGCGCGGCGGAGCGCCGCGTCGTCTCCGTCGACGATGCCGAAGACCCGTCCCAGGCCGGATCGCAGCTCGACCGGCGCCGCGCGCGTCACCGCCCCATGGTCACGAGTTGCACTGCACGAAGTAGCGCGCGGACCCCGAGCCGTTGAGCGCCGCGGAGCACGACGGCCGGCCGTTGCAGCACGACCCGATGCCCGCGGGCGGACACGAGACCGGCTGGCAGCCGTCGCCGTCCTCGCCGCCGGTGCCGAAGCACGTCGAGTAGCCTGCGAAGGAGTTCACCGAGAAGGGTGACGCGAGCGAGCACACGAGGTCGATGTTGTCGTTCGGGCGGTTGATCGTGACGCTGCAGCCCGTCGGCCCGGATTGCGACGCGGTCCCGCCCGGCCACTCGGCCGAGTCGAAGAGGCCGCCGCTGTTGCTGTTCACCTGGAAGGTGAAGAGCTGGCTCGGGCACTTGCAGCGTCCGCCGGTGCAGAAGTTCGTCTGGCAGTCGCCGTTCCCGCCGCAGGTCTTGTTCAGAGCGCAGTCGGGACACGAAGGGCCGCCGCAGTCGACGTCGCTCTCGCCGCCGTTCTCGACGCCGTCCGAGCACGTCGGCGCCTGGCAGAGGTGCCCGACGCAGACGCCGCTCGCGCAGTCCGTGCCGGCGTTGCAGCCGCCGCCCGTGCCGCAGGTCGGGCACGCGCCGCCGCCGCAGTCGATGCCGGTCTCGCTTCCGTTCTTGACGCCGTCCGAGCAGGTGGGCGACTGGCAGATCGAGCCGGTGCAGACGCCGCTCTGGCAATCGGCGCCGCTCGCGCAGCCCTGCCCGGCGGGGCAGTCGGCGCAGCTCGGGCCGCCGCAGTCGAGCCCGGTCTCGCTGCCGTTCTTGACGCCGTCGGAGCAGGTCGGCGCCTGGCAGACGCCGCCCGCGCAGACGCCGCTCTGGCAGTCGGCGCCGCTCGCGCAGCCCTGCCCGGCCGGGCAATCAGCGCACGTCGGCCCGCCGCAGTCGAGCCCGGTCTCGGCGCCGTTCTCGACGCCATCGGAGCAGGTGGGCGACTGGCAGATCGAGCCGGTGCAGACGCCGCTCTGGCAGTCGGCGCCACTCCCGCAGCCCTGCCCGGCGGGGCAGTCGGCGCAGGTCGGGCCGCCGCAGTCGAGGCCGGTCTCGCCGCCGTTCTTGACGCCGTCGGAGCAGGTCGGCGCCTGGCAGACGCCGCCCGCGCAGACGCCGCTCTGGCAGTCGCCGGCCGAGACGCACGTCCGGCCGTCGAAGCAGTCGGCGCAGCTCCCGCCGCAGTCGACGTCGGACTCGCTGCCGTTCTTGACGGCGTCGGAGCAGGTCGGCGCCTCGCAGACGCCGGCCGTGCAGACGCCGCTCTGGCAATCGCCGGCGGCGCCGCAGTGGAGCCCGGCGGCGCAGCCGGGACACGGCCCGGCGCAGTCGACGTCGGTCTCGCCGTGGTTCTTGACGCCGTCCGAGCAGGTCGGCGCCTGGCAGACGCCCGCGGTGCAGACGCCGCTCTGGCAGTCGGAGGCCGCGCCGCACGGTTCGCCCGCGCCGCATGCGCCGCAGTCGGGTCCGCCGCAGTCGAGGCCGGTCTCGTTCCCGTTGTGGACGCCGTCGCTGCAGGTCTGGAGCTGGCAGACGCCGTTCGTGCACACCTGGCTCACGCAGTCGTCGGCGACCGCGCAGTGCCTTCCGTCGGCGCAGTCCGGGCACGTCGCGCCGCAGTCGACGTCGGTCTCGTTGCCGTTTTCGACGCCGTCGGAGCAGGTGGGAGCCTGGCACGTCCCGGCCGTGCAGACGCCGCTCGTGCAGTCGGACGCGACCGCGCAGTGGTCGCCCGCCTCGCACGCGGAGCAGGCGGGCCCGCCGCAGTCGACGTCGGTCTCGGTCTCGTTCTGGAAGCCGTCGCTGCAGCTCGGGCAGGCCGTCGGGACGCCGCGGCTCAGCGTCAAGCGATGGCCGGTCGCCGTCCGGCGGTGCTTGATCGTGCTGCCCTGCGCCGCCGCGTAGAGCGAGCACATGCGGTGCGTCGATGCGTCGACCGCGTTGTGGACGGTGAACGCGATCACGACGCCGCCGGCGCCCGGCGGCTGGGAGATGTCGAGGCCGCCGAGCGCGCGCGCGGAGACCTTCACCATCTTCCCCGGCTTCACGAGCGCGAGCTTGACCGCGCTCGGGCCGAGCGGCGCGAGCGTGTTCACGAACTCGGCGGACGAGGGCGTCGTCTTCGCCCACGGGGCCGGGATCGGAAGCACGCCGCGGTTCGCCGGCGCGTCGACGTAGTACACCTCGAGCTCGCCGCTCAGGTCGCCCGGACCGGCGATCGCGCCGAGATGGACGTCGCCGTGCTTCTGCGTCGAGTCGATCGTGAACTTGTTTCGGACCGTGTCCGCGCCGACGACGAGCCGGCTCGCCGTCACGCCGACGTCGGTCGCCTGCGAGTCGGCGGCGAGCCGTGCGGCGAGCGCGATCGTCACGGCGACGCCGAGCGTCGCGAGCCACGGTCGAGTCTTCATGGGCGTCTGCCTTTCGAGCCGATCATTCGAGGCACTGGACGAGGTAGCGGGCCGAGCCGGAGCCGTTGAGCGCGGCGGAGCACGACGGCCGGCCGCTGCAGCACGAGCCGATGCCGGCCGGCGGACACGAGATCGGCTGGCAGCCGTCGCCGTCCTCGCCGCCGGAGCCGAAGCACTGCGAGTAGCCGGTGAAGCTCCGGACGGAGAAGGGCGACGCGAGCGTACAGACGAGGTCGATGTTGCCCGCCGGGCGATCGATCGTGACGGCGCAGCCGGGTGACGCCGTCTGCGTCGCGGTGCCGCCGGGCCACTCGGCCGAGTCGAACAAGCCGCCCGAGTTGCTGTTGACGGTGAACGTGAAGAGGAGGTTCCCGCACGTGCAGCGCGCATTCGCCCCGCACGTGCCGCTCGCGCAGTCCGCGCCGGCGCCGCACTGGCCGCCGAGGGCGCAGCCCGCGCACGCGCCGCCGCAATCGACGTCGGTCTCGCTGCCGTTCCGGACGCCGTCGCTGCAGCTCGGCGGCTGGCACGTGCCGCCGCTGCAGACGCCGCTCGCGCAGTCGGTCGCGGCGGCGCACGGCGAGCCGCTCGCACAGCGCGCGCAGTTCGGCGAGGGGCCGCCGCAGTCGACGCCGGTCTCGGCGCCGTTCTGCACGCCGTCGGCGCAGTTCGCGACCCGGCAGAAGCCCTCGCGGCAGACGCCGCTCGGGCACTGGGCGGGGCTCGTGCACGCCGGCTGGCACGCGCCGCCGGAGCAGCCGCCGGTCGCGCAATCGCTCGTGAGGAAGCAGCCGGCGCCGGTCGGGCACCCCGGGCAGCTCCCGCCGCCGCAGTCGAGCGCGGTCTCCGCGCCGTTTCGCACGGCGTCGCCGCAGCTCGCTGCTTGACAGGCGCCATTCAGGCAGACCCCGCTCGGGCAGACCGAGCCTTCGCTGCAGTCGGGCGTCAAGTCGGCGAAGATCGCGTAGTACTGGCCGCTGCGGGCGACCTCGACGCCGGCGAGCGACAGCCCGATGAACTGCGGCAGCGGGAAGGTCTCGAGCGCCCCGGCGAGGTCGGGGAGGAAGCCGGCGAGGACGCCGGGCAGGAATCCCGCGAGCGCGGACTCGTCGATCCGGAGCGGGTTCGAGAGGAGAGCGACCGTGACGTCCGACGCCGCCGGCGTCGAGAGCGCGAACCCGATGCCGCCCGGCTGGAACGCGAGCCCGAGCCCGATGCGCGCGTCGACGGCCAGCGCGAGGTCGACACGCTCCCCGGGAGCGCCCGCGTTCTCCACGAACTCGACCCGGATGTGCGCCATGCGGAGCTCGCCGAGCTCGCCCGCCGGCCCCGACGCGCCGGTCACGATCGGCGCGAGCGTCGGCGCGATCCGGATCGCGATCGGCGTCGCGGCGGGGATCGCGCCGAAGGGCGGGAACGTCGCCGCCAGGAGGCCGGCCGTGATCGCGACCGGGCTTCCGAAGAGATCGATCTCGGTGATCGTGGTTCGCAGGAGCCCGGTCTCGATCTGCGCCGCGAGGAGCTGGTTGAACCCGGACGTCGAGATCGCGAGCGCGAGGCCGTAGGGCAGGTTCTGGTCGGGCGTCGTCGCGGCGAAGGTCGGGAACGCCTCGGGGACGTGATAGGTCGCCGCGAGGTGCGGCGCCTGCGGGTCGGGCGCGAGCGCGGTCGCCCCGATGTCGGCCGCGAACGTGACGCCGGCGGCGTCCTCGGCGATCGACGTGAACGGAGCGTCGAGCTGGATCCCGAGGCCGGCGCCGACGGGCCCCGCGATGTCGATGCCGGCGAGCGCACTCTCGATCGCGCCGGCGATCGGCGTGTTCCCGCTCGCGTCGGTCCGGTTCAGGAAGTCCTGCATGCCGTCGGCGAAGAGCGCGCCGACGTCGCCGATCGCCTGACCGATGAGCGCCTCCTCCAAGTCGCCGAGGAGGCCCGAGCAGTCGGTCGTGTAGGTCGTGCCGGTCGCCTGCACGGCCACCGCGCCGACCTGCGCGACGTCGACCTTCGTCGGCTGCGGTGCGAGCGGCGAGAGCCCGTACGTCCCGGAGAGCTGCGTGAGCGGGACCGTCAGGTGGAGCTCGCAGTGGAGCGGGATGCCGCTCGCGTCGTCGACGTTCACGGTCACGCGCAGGTCGTGGATCGAGATGTCGCCCGCGATCGCGCCCGGCTGGCTGTCGGTCGCGATCGCGACCGCGCCGATCGCGGGCGGCGGCGTCCCGCTGATCGAGACGTCGACCGAGCCCAGGCAGAGGCTTCCGAGCGACGCATAGCAGTAGTCGCCGAGCACCGTCGTGCCGGGGGTGACGAGCGTCGCGGGGTCGATGTCGACGAGCGTCGTCGCGAACGGCTCGACCGCGTCGAGGCCGCGATCGGCGAGGCGGAGCGCGACGCCGTTCGGGGCGCGGCCGCCGCGCGCGATCGACGCTCCCGCGACGACGACGCGGCGGTCGTACGCGGTGAGCCCGTCGAAGTGGCGCACGAGGCGCGCGTTCACCGGGTTGAAGACGAGCCCGGCGTCGAGCGGCAACGTCGCGGTGAAGGCTCCGTCGGGCGCGAGGGTGACCGGGGCTCCGTTGATCGTCAGGTCCGCGCCGGCGGGGCCGACGCCGGTCGCGTGGCCGGAGATGGGCACCGAGGTCGCGGTGCTGAACGCACCGTGCGCGGGCGAGTCGAGGACGACCGTGAACGGCACGCACGGCGGGCAGGTCGGGCCGCCGCAGTCGACGTCCGTCTCGCTGGCGTTCCGGACGCCGTCGCCGCAGGTCGGCGTCCGACAGACGCCGCCCGTGCAGACGCCGCTCGAGCAGTCGGAGGCGACGAGGCACGCCTGGCCGGGCGCGCACGCGGGGCAGGCGCCGCCGCCGCAGTCGACGTCCGTCTCGCTTCCGTCGCGAGCCTCGTCGTCGCACGTCGCCTGGCAGACGCCCGCGGTGCAGACGCCGGTCGCGCAGTCCGATGCCTCGTGACAGCCCTGGCCGACGCCGCACGCCGCGCACGCGCCGCCGCCGCAATCCACGCCGGTCTCGCGATCGTTCCGGATGCCGTCGGCGCACGTCGGGCACGCCATCGCGACGCCCTTTCGCAGCGTGAGCTTGTTGCGGTCGCCGTGCGCTTGTGCTGCACGGTGCTGCCGCTCGCCGCGCGATAGAGCGTGCACAGGCGATGCGTCGAGCCGTCGCCGGCGTTCTGGATCGTGAAGATGGTCGCGACGCCGCCCGCGCCCGGCGGCGACGAGAGGTCGAGGCCGCCGACGCCCTTCGCGTTCAGGTCGGCGAGCTTCCCGCGCTGGACGCGCGCGCTCCGGACGGCGGTCGGCCCCGCGGGCGCGAGCCGGTTCGAGAAGGAGGCGAGCACGCCGGTGTTCGCGAGCCACGGCGCGGGGAGAGCGAGGGTCGCGCGGTTCGACGGCGAATCGACGTAGTAGAGCTGGAAGGCCCCGCTGAGCTCGCTCGCCGCGCTCCCCGGCCCGAACTCGATCGCGGGGTCCTTCTGGGTCGAGCGAAGCTGCTGCTTGCCGCCCGCGACGCTGGCGACGACGCGCTGGCCGGCGACCCCCGCGTCGTGCGCGATCGCCGGTCGTGAGGCGGCGGCCGTGAGGGCCGCCGTGAAGAGGAGGACCAGGCGGCGTGTCATGGATCTCCTGAGGGTCCGGCGGGCACGCGCCGCCGGGTTGGGGCTCAAAGCGCCCAACAAACGTTCGCACGCCTTATCGGGTTTGCCGTGCGCCGGTCAAGGCCTTTCGGGCGGTTCGCCGGGCGCAAGAGCCTGCCCGCGTCGCGCGATTGCGTGCTCTCGGGCTTTGCTTTACGCCGGAACTCGTCCGTGCCGAGCGCGAACGAGATGGTTCCCGACACCTTCGTCGGGCGGGACCGGGAGCTCCGGGTCCTGGAGAGCGCGCTCGGCGAGGCGGCCGGCGGGCAGGCTCGCCTGCTGACCGTCGTCGGCGAGCCAGGGATCGGAAAGACCCGTCTGGTCGAGGAATTCGTCCGGCACGCCGGGATCCCCTCCGGGCGCGCGCTCTGGGGACGCTGCCCCGAGCACACCGGCGCGCCGAGCTACTGGCCGTGGAGCCGGGTGCTCCGGTCGTGGGCCGACGAGCGACCGGCTGCCGCGCTGCACTCCGTGCTCGGCGCGGATCAGCCGGTCCTGGCCCGGCTGCTGCCGTCGCTCGGGGGAGGGATCGCGACCGTCGACGCGGACCGGCGAGCCGAGTCCGACCGCGACACGACCCTCCGCTTCGAGCTCTTCGACGCGACCGCACGCTTCCTGAAGCGCGTCGCCTCGAGCGAGGTGCTGGTCGTCGTCCTGGAGGACGTCCACTGGGCCGACGAGGCGTCGCTCGGGCTGCTCGAGTTCGTCGCGCACGAGATGTCGGGCGCGCGCCTCCTCCTCGTCGCCACGTATCGCGACCGCGAGCGCCAGATGCCGCGCGCGCTCGCCGGCGCCGTGCGCCTCGCGCGACGGATCGCGCTCCGCGGCCTCGGGCGCGACGCCGTCGAGTCGTTCGTCGCGCGCGCCAAGGGCGGCGCGGCGGCGCCCGTCCTCGTCGAGCGCTTGTACGACTTGACGGGAGGCAACCCGTTCTTCCTGGACGAGGTCCTGCGCGGGCTCGCCGAGGACGCCGAGCGGGGCGCCGGCGGCGAGCGCGCTCCGCTGTCGCTTCCCGAGAGCGTCCGGGACGCCGTGCGACGCCGTCTCGACCCGCTCTCCGCCGACGATCGCGCGCTCCTCGCGGTGGCGGCCGTCGTCGGGCGCGAGTTCGACGCGCCGGTTCTGCAGGAGGCATGTGCGCTCGACCCGCCCCTCGTCCTGCAGCGCCTGGACGACGCGCTCGCGCGCGGCCTCGTCGAGGAGCAGCCCGGCGTCGGCCGCTTCCGCTTCTCGCACGCGCTCGTCCGCGACACCGTCTACGGCGACCTCCTGCCCGCGGCCCGCGTGCACCTCCACGAGCGCGTCGGCAGCGCGCTCCAGCGCATCGCGGGCGACGATCCGGAAGGGCCGCTGAGCGAGATCGCGCGCCATTTCCTCCACGCCGCGCCGCTCGGCACCGCGGCGAAGGCCGTCGACTACGCGACCCGCGCCGGCCGGCGCGCGCGCAGCGTCGGCGCGCACCACGACGCGATGATCGCGTTCGATCAAGCGCTCGCAGCCGCGTCGCTCGACCCCTCGCAGCGCGCGGTCCGGCTCGGTCTCCGGCTCGCGTGCGCAGAGGCCGCGCTGCGCGCGGGTTACAACCAGCGCGCGAAGACGCTCTTCCAGCAGGCGGCGGGCGACGCACGGCGCGCCGGCGATCGCGCCGCGACGTTCCGCGCCGCGATCGGCTTCGCGACGGCGACCCCGCCGTCCGGCGGGCCGGAACCGGACGCGGTCGCCCTGCTCGAGGAGGCGTTGCGCGGTCTCCCCGACGGAGACTCGCCGGCGCGCGCTGCGGTGCTCTCACTCCTCGTGCAGGCGCTCTACTTCTCGCCCGAGCGCGACCGCTGCCTTCGCACGAGCGAGGAGGCGCTCGCGGTCGCGCGCCGCAACGCCGACCCGCGCGCGCTCTGCAGCGCGCTCCTGTCGCGCGTGCTCGCGCTGCTCGGTCCCGGCGACCCGGGCGACCGGCTCGCCCTCGCAGACGAGGCGCTCGCGGTCGCGGAAGCGCACGGACTCGACGAGGCGGCGTACGGCGCGCGCTTCTCGCGCACGCATTGCCTGCTCGAGCGCGGCGACGTCGCCGCGGCGACGCGGGAGATCGAGCGCATGTCCGACGACGCCGAGCGCTCGCGCCTGCCCGATCGCCTCTGGCACGTCGCCGTTCACCGCGCGTCGCTCGCGCTCCTCGAGGGCCGCTTCGACGACGGCGCTCGGCTCGCCGCCGAGGCGCTCGCCGTGCGACGCGACGCGAGCGACTCGGCGGTGCTGCACGTCTTCACCGTCCAGATGTTCCTCGGGCGCCGCGACACCGACCATCCCGGCGGGCTCGAGGGCTCCATCCGCTGGCTGGTCTCGAACTTCCCCGCCGTTCCCGCCTGGCGCGCCGTCCTCGCGGTCTTCCTCGCCGACCTCGGAAGGCCGGAGGACGTCGGCGAGGTGCGCACGATCTTCGAGCGCTTCGCGGCGAACGACTTCGCGGAGCTGCCGCGCGACTTCCTCTACCCGGCGTCGCTGGCCTGGCTCGCGCGCATCGCCTCCTTCCTGAGCGACGGCCCGCGCGCGCTCACGCTCTACCGCCTCCTTCTGCCGTTCGCGGAGCGGAACATCGTCGTGTCGCTGTACGCGCCGGGATGCCTGGGGTCGGCGCACCGCTACCTCGCGCTCCTCGCGACCCACGTCGGCGCCTTCGACGCGGCCGAGATCCACTTCCAGGCGGCGATCGCAATGAACGCGCGCATGGCGGCGCGGCCCGTGCTCGCCTGCACGCAGCACGAGTACGCGCGCATGCTGCAGTTCCGCCGGCTCCCCGGCGATCTGCCGCGAGCGGCGGCGCTCCTGGACGAGGCGCGCGCGACGGCGGTCGCGTGCGGCGTCTGGCAGCTCGCGCGCTGGATCGAGCGGCTCGGGCCGATCGCGAGCGAGCAATCGCCGTCCGAGCCCGCGCGGACGGAAGCCGCGGGCGCGGCGCGCGAAGCGGCGACCGAGCGCGACCCGGCGGCGATCGCGACGCTGCGCCGCGAGGACGACTGCTGGGTCGTGGACGGGACGGGTGCGACCTTCCAGCTGAAGGAGACGAAGGGCGTCGCCTACCTCGCCGCTCTCCTCCGCCGCCCGGGCCAGCAGGTGCACGTGCTCGACTTGACGGCGGCCGCGACCGGCGATCCCGCCGGCGCGCCTCCGCCCGACGCCGAAGGGCGCGAAGACGAGGCGGCGGGCGTGCTCGAGCCCGCGGCGCGCGCGTCCTATCGCGCGCGCCTCGAGGACCTGCGCGACGACCTGGCGGAGGCGGAGCGCTTCAACGACTACGAGCGCGCCGCGCGCGCCCGCCAGGAGATCGAGCTCATCGCCGACGAGCTCGCGCGCGAAGCCGCGCCCGCGGCCGGCGATCGCGCGCGCTCCGCGGAGACCGAGCGCGCCCGCGTGAGCGCGAGCCGCACGATCGCAGCCGCCATCCGGAAGATCGCGGAGGAGAGCCCGCTCCTCGGCGAGCATCTGCGAGCGACCGTGCGCACCGGCTACTTCTGCTCGTACATGCCCGATCCGCGGAGCCGCGTCGTCTGGCAGGTCTGACGAGCGCGCCGCGCGAGCCGCGCGGCGCGCGCGAGCGACGCACGTCGTGCGTGCTCGCGCCCACCGGCGCGGGCGCCCGTAAGCGGACCTCCGCGCATCACGGGATGGGCTGGACGATCGGGTTGCAGAACCCGCCCGTCGGGCTGCCCGCGAGCTGGACCGACCCGTCGGCCAGGAAGACGTTGATCGTGCCGGCCGCGCCGAGCGGCAACGGCAGGTCGACGTTGTAGTAGACGCCGTTCGTGCCGCCGACGCCGCTCAGCCCGAAGTGCAGGTGGCTGCCGTCGCTCGCGGTGCACGCGGTGCCGTAGAGGGGGCGCGTCAAGCCCTGCCAGGTGGTGAACCCGGTGAACGGCTTGCACTTGCCGGCGCTCGGCGCCTTGAAGCCCTTGCCGACGAGCGTCCGCGTCCCGCCCGCGGCGACGTAGTCGACGCAGAAATCCGCCGCGCGCGCCGCCTGCGCGCTCGCGACCGCGACGGCGACGATCGCCGCCGCTCCGGCGAGCGCCTTCTTCCAGCTCTTCCTCGTGGTGTTCATCGGTGTTCTCCCGTGCCGCGCCCGGCGGCGTTGCGAGTTTTGCCGTCGGGCGTTCATTCGCGGTGCACGGTGTGCGGTCGCCGGGGAGCGGCCAGGGCGGCGCGCTGGAATCACGCGCGCCGGCGTGGGATACGAATTCATCCCGCACCGTCCGGGCCCCCGGGCGGGAGACCCGCCATGAGCATCGAGCACCTCCCGGCTTCGAGCGATCCCGCCGCGGTCGCCTCCGCGCTGACGCGCGACGGCGTCGTCGTCGTCGATCGCCTCGTGCCGCCGGCGGTGATGGACGGGGCGCGCGCCGAGCTCGCGCCCTGGCTCGATGCGACGCCCTGCGGACCGGACGAGTTCAGCGGCCGGCGAACCCGCCGGACGGGGGGTCTGGTCGCCCGCTCGCCGATCTGCCGCGACCTCGTGATGCATCCTCTCGTGCTCGCGGTCGTGCGGGCGGTCCTGCCGGACGCGACGTCGTTCCAGCTGCACCTGACGCAGGTCATCGCGATCGGACCGGGAGAGCCGGCGCAGACGATCCACCGCGACCAGTGGGCGTACGACTTCTTTCCCTTCCCGAAAGGCTACGAGGTCCAGTGCAACACGATCTGGGCGATGAGCGATTTCCGGGACGAGAACGGCGCGACGCGCGTCGTCCCCGGAAGCAATCGCTTCGACGACGGGCTGAACATCGGAGCCGATCGCACCCAGCCGGCGGAGATGGAGAAGGGGTCCGTGCTCTTCTACACCGGGAGCCTCTACCACGGCGGCGGCGCGAACCGGTCGGACGACGTCCGCTACGGCGTCAACATCACCTACAACCGCTCGTGGCTTCGCCAGGAGGAGAACCAGTACCTCGCGGTACCGCTGGACGTCGCCCGGACCCTGCCGGTCGAGCTCCTGCGCGTGATGGGATATGCGCGCGGCGCGTATGCGCTCGGCTACGTCGACGACTTGCGCGATCCGATCGAGGTCGTCCGGCCGGACCTGCGCGACGGCGGCTTCGGCGGCCTCGACGACGCGATCGAGCGCCAGCGTGAGGAGCGCCGCCGCGCGCGGTCGTGACATCCGCGCGATTCGACGCGCGCTCGTCGTCGCCGTCGCGGCCGCCGTCGCCGCGATCGCCGTCGCCGCGCCGGCGCGCGGCCAGCAGCCGCCCGAGCCCGAGTTCCACTTCGCCGTCAACTACGTGTACGCGGCGCAGCTCGGCTTCGGCGGCTACAGCGTGGGCGGGCTGAACGTCCACCTCTACTCGCTTCCGATCGGCCTCAAGTTCGACGACGTGATCGCCGACTGGGCGCTTCGCCTCGAGATCCCGATCCAGTACGGCGACTACGACTTCCACGGCACGGTCGAGGACGTCCGCGTGAGCGGGACGAGCCATACGATCGCGATCGCTCCCAAGGCGAAGCTCGAGATCCCGGTCGTGCCGCGGCTCTGGCGCGTGTCGCTCATCGGAGGGTGGGGCTTCGGCACGTCGTTCGACAGCTCGGCGCGCGCGGTCCAGGGCGACGAGCGCACGCCGGTCGAGCTCGACGACACGTCCTTCTACACCTACCAGGCGGGGGCCAGCAGCCTCCTCCAGCGCGAGGTCGGGGGCTTCACGTTCGGGCTCGGGAACTCGTTCGTCTACGCGGGCAACGCGACGCTCGATGGCGATCCGTCGGTCGAGGGCTACGGAGCGCTGTCGACCGGCGTCGAGGCGAAGCACGCTCTCGGTTTTCGGGTCTGGAGCCTCGTGCCCGACGCGAGCCTCTTCTTCATCCACGACTACTTCACGCCGAGCCTCCAGTTCACGCGGACCGCGCGCTCGAACCTCGAGGTCGACAACCTCTTCGAGATCGGCGTGACGTTCGGCTCCGAGACCCCGATCGAGGTCCCGTTCCTCGAGGACCTTCGCCTCGGCGGCAGCTACCAGTTCGGCAACGGCCTCGACGCGGTCCGCCTGAACTTCGGCTTTCCCTTTTAGCGGCTAGCGCGGGACGGCGAAGCCGTTCGCTTCGGCGAGTGCCTTCAGGCCGACGAGGTCGGCGCGCGCCTCCGCGGCGCCCTGGATGCACACCTCGCCGAACGGGCCGGTCGGGACGTCGAACTGCGGCGCCGACAGGTCCTTCCTGTCGCGGAAGTCGAGCACGCGGGCGAGGTTGTTCGCGGACGCGTCGCGCGCGGAGAGCGGGTCGAGGCCCCAGCGCCACTCGACCATCGTCAGGATGGACGTGTGGTCGTACTGCTCCTTCGCGACGAAGCCCCGGCGCGCGAGCGGCGAGACGACGAGCGCCGGCACGCGGAAACCCAGGCGGCCGTCGTTGCCGATGACGGGATCGAGGTCGGTGGTCGGCGCGGTGGGCGGCGGGACGTGATCGTAGAAGCCGCCCCACTCGTCGTAGTTGACGACGAGGACCGTGTTCTCCCAGTTCGGGCTCGACGTCACCGCCCGGTAGACCTCGTTCAGGAACGCCTGGCCGTTTCGGATGTCGGCGAGCGGGTGGTCGTCGTTGGAGAGGCCCTGGCCTTCGCCGACGAAGCGCGGATCCACGAAGCAGAGATTCGGGAGGTTTCCGGCCGCCGCGTCCTCGAGGAACTGCGGGTAGAGCTTGCTCTTCGGGAGGTACTTCTGTCCCCACAGGGCCGTGACCGGCAGGTCGTTGTAGTAGTACGTCCACGACAGGCCCTTGTCGGTCATGCGGTCCCAGATCGTCGGGATGGTCGAGATCGTGAGCGTGTTGCTCAGGCGATCCGTCTGGGCGGCGTGCTGGTAGAAGCGGTTCGGGTACGTCGACGAGAGGATCGAGCAGAAGTACCGGTCGAACGTCGTCCAGGCGGGAACGGCGCCGCCGAAGAACGACAGGTCGTCCTGGACGTAGTAGCCGATCGGGAACAGGTCGTCCGTCCCGGCGCGTAGCCATCCGTCGTTCGCGCCGTCGTCGTACTGCACGCGGCCGCCGCGGTACGAGTGATCCGGGTCTTCGAACTGGCAGCCCTGGAAGGTGTCGAGGTGGTAGGTCGGGTGGTTCTGGCCCTGCTTGTCCGGGTACTCCACGCCGGCCTGCGTCCCGTCCGCGCCCGGGACCCAGCCGAGGAAGTGATCGAAGGAGCGGTTCTCCATCATCACGACGATGACGTTCTCGATCCCGGAGTCCTGTGGATTCGGGAGCGGCTCGGACTCGGGGCTGCCGCCACCACCGCCGCCGCCGCCGCCGCAGTTCGCGAGCGCGATCGCGCCGGTCGTGGCCGCCAGCCCCGTGAGGAACTGGCGGCGCGAGATCTCCGCGTCGAGCGGATCGCGAACGACCTGCACGCGCGCGCGCTCGATCTTCGCCGGTGTCTCGGGGGTCTTCCTCTTCGCCATGTGGGCTCCTCGCGTGGCCGGTTGCAGCTGATCGCCGGCGAGCCGCGCTCGCCTCGCGTCGTCGTTTTTTTCGGGATCGCTTCGTGGCCGGCGGGTGCGGCGCCCGCTCGGCGCGGATGACTCCGTGCGGCCCCGTTTTGCGCATATCGCGGCCACGCATTTGGCGTCAACGAGCACGGAAACGTGCCCGGGTCGGTCGCAGGCGCGGTGCGTCGTCCGACGGCTCGGCCGGCCGTGCCGGCTGCCGCGAATCGCGCTGCGACGGCGACCGGCCGCAAAAGTTGACATGGTGTAAACATCTTCGCTAGCGTCGTTCGCCGTGAGCCGGCGAGGGCAGGCGCAGGCGGCGCGGAAGCGCCGGTACCTCTCGTCGGCGGATCGCCGCGACGACCTGCTGGGCGTCGCCGCCGGCCTCGTCGAGCGCGGCGGCTGGAGCGCGCTCACGATGCAGGGCCTCGCCGCCGCCGCCGGCGTGAGCCGGCAGCTCGTCTACCAGCACTTCGCGGACCTGCCCGACCTCGTCGTGTCGGTCGTGCGCCGGCTGTTCGAGCGGACGCGAGCGGACACCGAGAGGCTCGTCCGCCGAGCGGCGGCGACCGACGCCGCCCGCGACCGAGCGACCATCGCCGCCGCGTACCAGCTCTTCCTCGACATGCCGCGCGCGCAGCGCCGCGCGCTCCGCGCGCTTTCGGGCGACGCAGGCCCGGAGCTTCCCGAGCTCGGACGCACGCGACGCCGCGTCCGCGCCGAGATCATGGCGCTCTGGGTCCCCTGGCTTCGCCTCCGCTCCGGCGTCGACAGGGAGACCGCCGGCGCGCTCGCGTGGATGACGATCGCTTCGGCGTGGGCGCTCACCGACCTCGTCGACGACGGCGCCATCGGCGCGCGCGTCGCCCAGGAGCTGCTGGCGGGCGTCGTGGAGCGCCTGACCGCTCGCCCGCGCGCCCGCGCCGGATCGCGTGCGCGCGAGCCGCGCCGCCGCGGCGCGCGCCTCGCCGGAAAGGAGAACTCGCGATGACGACCGGCCCCGGTCCCGTTTCGACCTTTCGCTTCTTCGGAACCGAGCGCTCGTACTTCTCCGGCAAGGCGCGCCCGGCGTTCCGCGCGAAGCGCGTCTTCTTCGAGGAGATCCTGCCGACGCGGAGCGCGATGGCGGAGATCAAGCGCCGGACCGGCCTCCAGTTCCTGCCGACGGTCGTGACGCCCGAGGACGAGACCTGGCAGGACACGAGCGACATCATCGACGCGCTCGACCGCCGCTTCCCCGAGCCGCGGCTCGTGCCCGAGACGGCGGTGCAGCGCGTGGTCGCGTACCTCGTCGAGCTCTACGCCGACGAGTTCCTGATCCTCCCGGCGATGCACTATCGCTGGAGCACACCGGAAGGGGAGCGCGAGGCGCGGGCGGCGTTCGCCGCGTCCTCGGGCGACCCGCGCACCGCGAACCTCTTCGCCGACCGCATGCGCGGCACGCTGCCGCTGCTCGGGATCGTCCCCGGGACGATCCCCGCGATCGAGGCGCACTACCACGAGCTCGTGGACCGGCTGGAGGCCGTGTTCGCCGACCAGGGCTTCCTCCTCGGCGACCAGATGTCGCTCGCGGACTGCGCGCTCATGGGCCCGTTCTACGGCCATCTCTACCTCGATCCGGTCCCCGGCCCCGCGCTCCGCATCCGCGCGCCGCGCGTCGCCCACTGGATCGAGCACATGAACCAGCCCGATCCTTCGTCGTTCGCCGGCTTCCGCGCCCGCGACGAGCTGCACCCCGCCGTCCGCGACGTCCTCGCGCTCGTCGGCCGCGACGCCGGGCCCGTCGTCCTCGACACGGTCCGGGACTTCGAGCGCTGGGCGAGCGAGCAGCCGGCGGGCGAGATCGAGCCGCCGCGCGGCATCGGGGTGCACGAGACGCGCCTCCGAGGCGTCGCGCTCACCCGCTACACGAGCCCGTACACCCTCTGGATGCTGCAGCGGCCGATCGACGCCTATCGCGCGCTCGACGAAGCCGGCCGGCGCGCGGTCGACCGGGTGCTCGACGGTACGGGCTGCGGCGACCTGCTGCGCTTCGAGCCGCGCTACCGGGTCGAGAAGCGGAGCTTCCGGCTGGTGTGCCGGCCGGCGTGAGGCCGGGGATCACCAGGCCTCGTGCAGGTCGGGCACCTGCCAGAACTGGATGAGGACGCCGTGCGCCGAGCGCGGTGAGACGAACGCGGTCTTGTAGCCGGCCCCGATGTCGGCCTCGTCGACGATGCGGACGCCCTGCGACCGCAGCCGCTCGACGACCGGCGCGAGATCGTCGACGTCGATCGACACGTGGTGGAAGCCCTCGCCGCGCCGCGCGAGGAACCGCACGACGAAGCTCGACCCGCTCGCGTCGGCGACGAGCTCCATGCGGAAGCGACCGACGTCGCCGACGTCGAATTGCTTGAGATCGAAGTCGCCGGCATAGCCGCGATGCTCGGGCCCCTGGCGGCGGATCGGCAGGTACCGCTGCAGGAACCCGAGGGTCTCCGGAATGCTTCGCACGGCGCTCGACAGGTGGTCGAAGCGCATGCGCGCGTCGAGGCCGGGAAGCCGGGCGATCGCCGGCGCCTCCTCGGCGGGCGGCGGGACGACGTCCTTCACCTGCCAGAACTGGACGAGCATGCCGTGCGCCGAGCGCGGCGAGATGAACGCGGTCTTGTCGCCGTCGCCGGCGTCGAACTCGTCGACGATCCGGACGCCGTCGCGCCGCATGCGCTCGAGCAGGGGATCGAGCTCGTCGACGTCGATCGACAGGTGATGAATCCCCTCGCCGCGGCGCTCGAGGAACTTCTCGACGAAGCTTCCGGGGCGCGCGCTCTCGATGAGCTCCATCTTCACGTGGCCGACGTAGAAGTCGCACCAGCGGAAGTCGTCGGTGTAGCCGGGCCGCGCCGCCCGCCGCACGCGGACGGGCAGCATGCGCGAGAAGAACTCCAGCGCGCGGTCGATCGAGCGCACCGCGATCGAGAAGTGGTCGACCCGAACCGGCACCCGGCGTCCGTTAGTGGAGGCGGGCGCGCGCGGCAACGGGCGAGCAGGGCGGGCGGAGCGTACCCCGACCACCGGCGCGAGCGGCGGCGCGCGGGGCAGCGGCGCGTGGACCGCGTCGCCGCCCCGGCGTGAGCCGCCTCCTCGCAAAAAGACCGCTCAGTGCCCCGCAGAGCCTCCCATGCTTCCGCTGCTGCCCGTCGTCGAGCCGCCGCCCATCGAGCCGCTGCCCGTCGAGCCACTGCCCATGGACCCGCCGGACGAGCCCGACGACGCGGTGGACCCCGACGACGACTTCTTGTGGCGATGGTGCGCCCGCTTGTGCTTGCTGCCGGACTGCTGCTGCGTGCTGTCGCCGGACGACGACGTCGTCGCTGCGAGCGCCGACACCGGGACCGCTGCCACCATGAGGGCGAGCATCGCCCCGGAAATGATCCTCTTCATGACCCTTCTCTCCTTCGCTGTTTCCCCCGAGACCGGGACCGGCGAGCGTCGGCGTCGCGAGGACGTTCGAGCGCCCGCATCCGTCGTCAAGACAGGGGCAACGAAGGAGGCGCGCGCACGCAGCCGGGGAGGGCGCGCCGCGGGCGCGGTCCGCGCGGATCCGCGCTGGTCGTCACGAGGCGCGACGCCGGCAGCTCGGGATGGGCCGGGCTGGGGACCGCGTCGACCGCCTCGTCCGCGACGGAGTCGTCGTCGTCGCGCGGCGACGACTCGCAGGCCCACGCGAGGCGGCTGTCGCCGTCGTCATCCGGAGCCGACTGCGACCCCGTCACGAGCGCGAAGTTCGCGTCGCGCTCGGCCGCGGGCAGCGTGAAGAGCCCGATCGCAGCCACGACCGCGAGGCACGATCGCCATCGCGGATCGTGCGCCCACCGCGTCGGCGTCAGCTGCGGCGCTCTCACCCGGACCTCTGCGCGTACCCTATGCCGGGGTGGCACGCGCGGCAAGCGGCCCGCGTCCGCCGTGCGCGCTGCGGCGCGGAGGCTCAGAAGCGCTTGTCGATGATGTTCGGGTACATGGGCTCGGTCTTGGTCTCGCTGTAGTAGCCGCGGGTCACGCGGTACATGATCTCGTCGCGCGAGAGGCTGCCGTTGCCGTCGCGGTCGACCTCGGTGAAGACGTCGCTCCACTCGCCGCCCGCGCGATCGGCCTCGTCGCGCGAGATCGAGCCGTCGCCGTCGGTGTCGGCCTTGGTGTAGCGGTCGATCCAGCCCTGGAACCGGCCCTGCACGGCGACGCCCAGCTCGTAGAGGGTGATCTTGCCGTCGTGGTCCTGATCGGTCTCCGCGAAGCTCTCCTGCGAGAAGAACCCGCCGCGGCGCGCCTCGTCCTCGCTCAGCTTGCCGTCGTGGTCGCTGTCGGCGCGTTGGAACTCGTCCGAGAGCGGAGCGCGCGGGCTGGGCGTGGCGGACGTCTGGGCAACGGCGGGGCTCGCGGAGAGGGCGAGCGCGACGATCGCGGCGGCGGCGGACGTGCGTGCGGTTCGCATCGCGCCGCTGGATAGCAGGAGCGCGCCGGCGGCTCACGTCGCCGCTTCGGCGTTGGCGCGAGATCGCGCGGTCGTCCAGAATTCGGCCATGCAGCCGACCGGCAAGGTGATCGGGGTGACGGGCGCGGCGAGCGGCATCGGCCGTGCGCTCGTCGAGCGGTTCGCGCGCGAGGGCGCGCGCGCGCTGGTCGCGATCGATCGCGACGGCGATGGCGCGCGCGCGACTGCCGCGCGCATCGGCGAACGCTGCACCGCGATGGCGGTCGACGTCGCGGTCGAGCGCCAGCTCGTCGACGCCATCGACCAGATCGAGCGCGAGGTCGGCGCGATCGACCTCTTCTGCTCGAACGCGGGGATCGTCGTCGAGGGCGGCGTCGAGACGCCGGAAGCGGAGTGGCAGCGCACCTGGGCCGTGAACCTGATGTCGCACGTCTATGCCGCGCGCGCGCTGGTGCCTCGCATGCTCGCGCGCGGCGGCGGCTATCTGTTGCAGACGGCGTCCGCCGCCGGACTCCTGTCGCAGATCGGATCGGCGACGTATTCGGTGACGAAGCACGGCGCGGTCGCGTTCGCCGAATGGCTGTCGATCACCTACGGCGACGCCGGCTTGAAGGTCTCCGTCCTGTGCCCGCAGGCGGTGCGAACGCCGATGATCCGCGGCACGCAGGAAGGCGGCGTCGCGGGCGTCGACGGCGTGATCGAGCCCGAGCAGGTCGCCGACGCGGTGATCGAGGGTCTCGCGGACGAACGGTTTCTCATCCTGCCGCATCCGCAGGTGCTGGAGTACTTTCGTCGAAAGGGTGCGGACTACGATCGCTGGCTCCGCGGCATGCGGAGGCTGCAGGAGAGGTACACCGGCGGGCGGTGAGCCGCAGGTTGGCGAGCGGCAGTGCCGTCGGTGCGAAGGCGCTCGTGCGACGTCACCTCCGCGCTCGAGCCTCGCAATTGCTCTGCGTCACGGGTGTCGAGAGCTCGCTGGGAGTTCGTAGTGCGGCTTCGGCGTCCCGCGGCCGAGGTGCGCTGGCTTGACGCCTGAACGCGGTCGGATCTGTGCCGCCCATGTCGCGCATTCAGCGATTACTGCCCAATCAAGCCGGTGCGGGTGCGACGGGCAAACTTCTCGAATGCACCGAACACAATTTGGATCAGAGATGCTTGACGTCTGATGTCCGACAAGATAAAAACCGCGCGACGATGCGCGTTTCCCGACAGCTCGGCTTCGACTTCGGACGCAGTTGGGGAGGCGTGCGTCCCGGCGCGGGCCGGAAGCGAACGCGCGTCGGCCGCCCGTGTCTGCGCCACGTCGCCCGACCGACGCACCATCGCGATCACCCGGTACTTGTCACAATGCGTGCGCGAGTAGCCTTTCGGTGTCTTCGGTCGGTCCCCGTTTTCCCCGCCGTGCGGGACGCCCTCACCAATTCATTGAAGGAGGCCTTTCGGATTCTTCAGTTCTCGGTTCAGCAGGATCACGTGCACCTCCTCGTCGAAGCGGGATCGACGGAAGATCTCTCGCGAGGGATGCAGGGACTCGCGATCCGCCTCGCAAAGGCGGTGAACCGGGCGCTGGACCGTCGGGGTCCGGTCTGGGACGACCGTTTCCATGCGCGGGCACTCCGCACTCCGCGTGAGGTCCGATCCGCGCTCGTCTACGTGCTGATGAATCACAGGAAGCATGATCGCTCCGGTCCGGACGACTCCCGTCTCGACGAATGCTCCTCCGCGCCTTGGTTCGACGGTTGGCGCGATGCGACCAAGTCGGAGGAAACGGGTCAACGGCCGGTGTCCCGACCGCAAACCTGGCTAGCGAGCGTCGGTTGGCGCCGGGCCGGACTGATCCGCCGAGACGAAACGCCGCGCGTCAAGCGCGCACGGCACCTGGCCTCGCCTGCCGCGGCGCCGCGCTGAGCGCGATCACAAGGAGGAGGATGTGGCTACCGAGCGCCTCGAGCACTCGATCGGCGCGACGTACGCATGGCCCACGCGGTTTCGAAGATTAGGCCCGTTCCCACGGTCGCTGCGGCCGGCACCGGAGCAACCGACGCGCCTCGTCGCGGCTCTCGCGGTTTTGCTGTTCGTTGGCGTCCTTGCTGGCCACCGTTGGGTTGTGCGGGAGGAACAAGGCGTTGGATAGGCCGCGAATCGTTCGACCGGCCTCCCAGAAATCGGACGGCGAGGGAACCGCGAGGAGCCGAGTGAGCCATTGCGGCGGGCAATCCGCGTTGGTGAGGCGATCGGCGATGCGACGTAGCTCATCGCTGGCGGCGCGCCTCAAGGCGATCTCCTCGGCCGTCGGCTGCATCTCGAGGTTCGTGAACAATGGGGCATGGGTCGTGAGTAGCGTACAGGCATCGACGCGGAGGCGACGGTAGTCCGCTACGAACCCGGCGCCCAGCCGGTAGAACACCAGCGCGCCGAGGGCGAAGACGATAGCCAGGACGACTGGCCCGGAGAGTCTGCCGATCACGTCCCAGAGACCGGCCACGATGCACGCCGCCGCGCTGATCATCCCGCGCCCATGCCCCCGGTGAAACGAGGCGTCAAGACGTACTCCGGGTCAGTAGAGACCCGGCACGATGTGCGTCGTTCGCTTCACCATGTGGAAGGGTCGGTCCACCTTCTCGACAAACGCGCTCTTGGCGTAGTCGGACACCTCGTCGAACGGCAAGCTCGTCGTCGCTCGACCGACCAAAACGAGAAATTGAAGGTACGAGAACGCGTCCCGGTGAAAGAGCGCTGGCCGTCCTCGGGCGAGCTGGTTCAACGCCGTCGCCTGGTGCTTGTCGAGTTCGATACCGCTCCTGGCGGCCTCTGCGAGCACGAGTGTCTTGATGGAGGGTTGCGCGACTCTCTTCTTCATGATGCGCCCCATGCGGAACCGGACGAGGGCAGTCAAGGAACGGTTGCGCCCCGGAGGGCGATCGGCGTACCGAGGCCCATGGACCGCCCACCCGCCCGATGGATGCAGCGCAGACGTCGCGGACGTTGCTCGGTGGACAAGGGTTGTGGCCGTTGCGACGGTCGACCTCGCCGCAGCCACGATCGCGCTGGTCTGGGCGACTCTCCGGCTCGCGCCGTCAAATTAGGACACTACCCCGACCACCGGATACTCGTTGCAAATCAAGCATGGGAATGGGAGATGCCCAATCTCCCCCGCTTCCCTTCCTGACATCTATCCGCGGGCTGCTCGCTTCTCCCAGTGTATGGGCCGTTCGGTGCAGTGACGGGTCCAATGGGCATCGCGCAGAAAGCGGCCCGGAGATAGCGCATACGGACGGAAGCCCTGAATCTCCTGGTCCGTCCGTACGCGGGCCAGGCGTACGAGCTGGCACCAGCACGTGCGGGGATCTGAACGCTGCTCGCGCACCGCCGCCGCCCGCCGCTACGCCCTCGCCCGGAACCGGATCGGCATCTCCTTCACCCCGTCGATGAAGTGCGACCGCAGGTACCGGATCTCGCCGTCGAGCTCGATGTCCTCGAGACGGCGCACGACCTCGCCGAGCATCGAGCGGAGCTGCACGCGCGCCAGGCTCGCGCCGAGGCAGAAGTGCTCGCCGATGCCGAAGGCGAGGTGCTCGTTCGGCGACCGCATGACGTCGAAGCGGTCGGCTTCGGGAAAGACGTCCTCGTCGCGATTCCCCG
The DNA here is from genome assembly GCA_035651755.1 of Binatia bacterium. Classification (GTDB taxonomy): domain Bacteria; phylum Desulfobacterota; class Binatia; order UBA12015; family UBA12015; genus DASRFA01. Next base: position 105,470 of record DASRFA010000027.1, read on the forward strand.
ACGGGTAGTACACGGTTACCTTCGAGCCAGCAGGAACGTGCACGCCGCGGATCTCCGTGTCCTGCGTCGTCGTCCGGCGGAAGTACATGACGGGCGGGTTGTAGCGCAGCATCTCCTCGACAGCCGAATCGAGGAGCGACGGATCGCCCCGCAGGCGCGAAAGCTGCTCCGGATTCTCGAGCAGCAGCCGGAGCCCGTGCGACGTCTGGTTTCGGGTCGTCTCGTTCCCCGCGATGGTCAGCAAGATGAAGAAGGCGTCGAAGTCGAGATCCGACAGGCGGTCGCCGTCCACCTCGGAGTTCAGGAGCACCGTGATGATGTCGTCCTTCGGCTCCTTCCGGCGCTCCTCCGCGAGGCGGTGTGCGAGTGTGTAGAGCTCCATGACCGCGGCCCGCCCGTCCTCCTCGCTCGTCCCGTACTCCGGGTCCTCGAAGCCGATCATGCGATTGCTCGTGTGGAAGAGGACGTGGCGGTCCTCCTTCGGCACGCCGAGGAAGCGCGCGATCACCTGGAGCGGCAGCTCGGCGGCGACGTCCTTCACGAAGTCGCAGCGGCCGCGCGCGGCGACGCCGTCGAGGATCTCGGCGACGAGCTCGCGCACGACGGGCTCGACCTCCGCGATCCGGCGCGGCGTGAAGCCCGCGCTCACGAGCTTCCGGTAGCGCGCGTGCCGCGGCGGATCCATCTGCAGCATGCTGCTCTGGCCCGCCTCGTAGTCGCCCGGGTTCTCCATCACCGTGATGCCGGGCTGCGACGAGAAGATCGCCGGGTTCCGCGACACGTGCTTGATGTCGTCGTACTTCGATACGACGAAGAAGCCGGCGCCGCCGGCATCCGGGCCCTTCTCGTGCCAGTACACCGGCGCCTCGCGCCGGAGGCGCCGGAACACGTCGTGCGGGAAGCCGCGCGCGAACGTGTCGGGGTTCGTGAGATCCACGCCGATGTCGAGCACACGTCACCTCGTGCGAAGGGCTTCGTTCTTCCTGCCAGACGACGCCTCGCCACGGAAGCGAAGCGGACCCGAGAGCGCTCCGGGGCGCCGCTTCCGCGGAGCCGGCCGACGGCTCACACGAACCAGCAGACGGCCGTGAAACGGTCCCCCGCAGTCACCCGGCTCACCGCGTGCAGCGTCTCCGCGGACGGGAACGCGACCACGAGGCCGGGCTCTCCCCGCACCGGAACGCCGAGCGACTCCCGCCCCGGAATCAGCCCGTACAGCGTGAGCTCGCCGCCGCAGTAGCAGGCGTCGGCGGGCTCGTCGGCTTGACGATTCAGGAAGAGCACCGCCGACACGCGTCGCTCGCGGACCGCATCGCGGACGCCTTCCTCCGACGACTGGTCGCGGTGCGGCCTGAACATCCCGCCGTCGGCGTAGCGCAGCACGTGGATCCGCTGGCAGCCGCTCAGCGAGACGCCGAAGTGCCCCCCGACCTCCGGGGCGAGCGCGCGGAGGCGCTGCTCGATCTGCGCGACCGTCTCCGCCCGCAGCTCGACGCGCTCGCTCTTCCGCACCTCCTCGTCGTAGGCGACGACGTCGCGCTTCCCGAAGCCGGCCGGCGTCTTCGGCGACGAGCGCGCCTCGCGCACGATGTGCGCGCATTCGTCGTCGTCGAAGACGGCCCGGCGGACGAACACGCCGAGATCGCTCAGCAGCTCGCACGACACGCGCCTGCCTGCTTCTCACCAGCGGATCGGGCAGCTCGCCGGACCGCGCACCGTATTGGTCTCGACGAGCCGCACTTCCGATCGATCGACGTGCCATTCCGGGAAGCGCGCGAGCGTCTCCTCGAGCGCGACTCGACCCTCGAGGCGCGCGAGCGCTGCGCCGAGGCAGTAGTGCACGCCGTATCCGAGGGTCACGTGGCGATCGAGCTTCCGCCCGACGTCGAAGCGATCGGCGTCCGGATAGCGCCGCTCGTCGCGCCCGGCCGACCCGGTCAAGAGCGCGACCTTGGAGCCCGCCGGGATGGTCGTCCCGTGCATCGTCGCCGGGCGCGTCGCGTAGCGACCCTGGGTGGGCGACGGCGCCTCGAATCTCAGCAGCTCCTCGACCGCGTTCGGAACGAGCGCTCGATCCGCGACGAGCTTCCGCCGCTCGTCCGGCCACTCCCCGAGCACGATCGCCGCCCAGCCCAGGTGGCGCGCGACGGTCTCGTTCCCCGCGGCGCTGATGAGCCCGATCATGCGCACCGCCTCGACGTCGGTGAGCGCGCGCCGGCCGCCGGCGCCGTCGTCGATCTCGGAGGACAGGAGCTGGCTCACCAGGTCGTCGCGCGGCGAGCGCCGGCGCTCCTGCACCGCGTTCCAGTAGTAGCGGTACGAGTCGTCCTGCGCGCGCTTCCCCTCCTCGGTGAGGCGCTCGTTCCCCTCCTCGCGATGCAGGACGGCGTCGCTCCACTCGCGGAGCTGGTCGTGGTCCTCCTCCGGGAAGCCGAGGAGCGACGAGATCACCATGACCGGCAGGCGCATGCCGAACTCGCGCACGTAGTCGAAGCCGCGCGAGCCGACGAACGGCTCGAGGTAGCCCGCGCAGAGCTCCCGGATGCGCGCCTCGAGGCGCAGGATCGCGCGCGGCGTGAAGAGGCCGCTCACGATCTTCCGCAGCACGTCGTGCTCGGGCGGGTCGAGCATGATCATGAGCGGATGCTCGGGCTTCCGGCCGATGTCGTCGAGCGTGATGCCGTACGCCGAGCTGAAGGTCTCGCAGTCGATCGACGCGGCGAGCACGTCGTCGAAGCGCGACAGCGCGTAGAATTCGTAGCGCGGGTTGTAGTAGACGGGCGCCTCGTCGCGGAGCGCGCGCCACGCGTCGTACGGGCTCCGGCGGATCGCGTCGTCGTAGGGGTCCCAGTAGGGTCGTCTCGCCACGCCTTCGTCTCCCGCGACCGCGCTGCGCCGGGCGGCGCCCGGCCGCGTCACGCGCGCACGATAGCGCGTCGCGGCCACGTCGGACACCCGTCGATGCGGACCCCGAAGCGCCCGCGCGCACCGGCTCGGCCGATTTGCGAGACCGCGCGCGTTCGATAGGTATGGCGCCAGACACCACGGAGGGAGCGCCATGACGCACGCGAAGCAGTTCTACATCGACGGGGCCTGGGTGAACCCCGCGACGCCGAAGGACTTTCCGGTCCTGAACCCGGCGAACGAGGAGCCGATCGAAACCATCTCGCTGGGCGCGAAGGCCGACGTCGACAAGGCCGTCACGGCGGCGCGCGCGGCGTTTCCGTCGTTCTCGCAGACGACGCGCGAGGAGCGCCTCGGCCTCCTCATGAAGATCGCCGAGGTCTACCAGAAGCACTACGAGGAGATGGCCGAGACGATCTCGAAGGAGATGGGCGCCCCGCTCTGGCTGTCGAAGGCCGCGCAGGCTGCGGCTCCGCTCGGCCACGTCATGGCGATGATCGAGGTCCTGAAGGGCTACGAGTTCGAGCGCCCGAAGGGCGCGACCATGATGCGGAAGGAGCCGATCGGCGTCTGCGGGCTCATCACCCCGTGGAACTGGCCGGTGAACCAGATCGCGTGCAAGGTCGTCCCGGGGATCGCCGCCGGCTGCACGATGGTGCTGAAGCCGAGCGAGGTCGCCCCGCTGTCGGGCCTCCTCTGGGCGCAGATCCTCGACGAGGCGGGCGTGCCGAAGGGCGTCTTCAACCTCGTGAACGGCGACGGCCCGACCGTCGGCGAGGCGATCGCGTCGCACCCGGGCGTCGACATGGTGTCATTCACCGGCTCGACGCGCGCCGGCGTCGCGGTCGCGATCGCGGCGGCGCCGACCGTCAAGCGCGTCACCCAGGAGCTCGGCGGCAAGTCGGCGAACATCATCCTCGACGACGCCGACCTCGCCTCCGCCGTGACGGGCGGCGTCCGCGCCTGCTTCACGAACAGCGGCCAGTCGTGCAACGCACCGACCCGCATGCTGGTGTCGAAGAAGCGCCACGACGAGGCGCTCGAGGTCGCGAAGGGCGTCGCCGAGGCGATGCGCGTCGGCGATCCGTTCGCCGACGGCACCATGCTCGGCCCGGTCGTGAGCGAGCCGCAGTTCGCCAAGATTCAGCGGCTCATCCAGCGCGGCGTGGAGGAGGGCGCGACGCTCGCGACCGGCGGCCCCGGCCGCCCCGACGGCTTCTCGAAAGGCTACTACGTGAAGCCCACCGTCTTCGGGAACGTCCGCAACGACATGACGATCGCGCGCGAGGAGATCTTCGGCCCGGTCCTCTCGATCCTCCCATACGAGAGCGAGCAGAAGGCGATCGAGATCGCGAACGACACGCCCTACGGCCTCTCGGGGTACGTCTCCTCGGGCGACCTCGAGCACGCGCGCACGGTCGCGAAGCAGATCCGCGCCGGCAACGTCCACATCAACGGCGCGCAGATCGACTTCAGCGCGTCCTTCGGCGGCTACAAGCAGTCGGGCAATGGCCGCGAGTGGGGCGAGGCCGGGTTCGAGGAGTACCTCGAGCTCAAATCCGTGTTCGGCTGGTCGGCGAGCTGACGAGCGACCGTCACCGGCCGAAGGGCGCTCCGACGACGCCGAAGAGCGAATCGAGCAGCCGATAGGTGAGGCCCCAGACCACGTGCCTGCCGGGCGTGCCGACGCACACGCCCGGCAGGCGCAGCGGTCCCAGACTCCAGCCGGTGTGACGCGCGGGCTCCGCGCAGGTCGTCGACGCGACCCAGAACGCCGCCTCGACCTCGTGGTTCAACGCGAGCGCCGGCCGCTCCTCGATCCGGTACACGAACGCGCACAGCACGAGGGGCGCGACGAGCGGAATGCCGGCCCGCACGTCGTCGAGACGGCCGAGCCGCTCGGCGCCGGCCAGGTCGAGGCCGACCTCCTCGAGGGTCTCCCGCTCCGCGGCCGCCGCGTCGTCGCGGTCGCGCGCGTCGACGCGGCCGCCCGGGAAGGCCATCTGCCCCGACCATGGATCGCCGAAGCGGCGCGCCCGCTCGATCAAGAGGAGATCGACGCCGGTCGGCGTGTCGTGCAGCACGATCGCGACCGCCGCTCGATTCGAGCCCGCGACGAGCCGCGGCTCGCGCGCCGACAGGGCGTTCCGGACGATTTCGATTGACCGCACGCGAAGCTCCCGGACGCGCATAGCGCGTGCGGCGTCGCCGCGAAAATGGCCGGCCCGCTTGACGCAGCACGCGGGATCGCGGGACAGTCGCCCGCATGAACGACCACCCAGATTTCTTCTCCGCGGTGACGGCGCTCGGCGCGATCGAGGAGCTCGACGTCGAGTCGATGCGCCTCCTCTACCGCATCGAGTGCTCGGGAGAGGACTTCTACAACATGATCGCCGATCGCATCGGCGACGCGCGCGCCGCCGACCTCTTGCGGCGAAACGCGCGCGAGGAGCGCGGTCACGCCGAGCGCGTGCGGCGCGCGATCGGCCTCAAGCTCGGGCGCGACTTCGAGCCGCCCGCCGAGGACCGCGAGCGCTACGCGATCGCCTTGCCCGACGAGATCCCGGTCGAGCTGCTCCCGGTGATCGTCCAGGGCGAGATCGACGGCGACGCCGGCTACCAGCGCTGGGCCGATCGCGAGACCGACCCCGAGATCCAGCGCCTCCTCCGTCAGAACGGCCGCGAGGAGACCGTGCACGGCCAGCGCGTGCGCGACGTGATCGCGCTGCTGGGCGGGTAGTCGAGCGAGGGAAACGCTTCCCTCGCCCCGTTCGGCAGAGCCGAACGGGGCCCCCCTCCCTGCGGGTTCGCTTCGCTCGGCGCCCGCGCATCGTCGGAGCGCTGCGTCGCGAAGACGCGATTGCCGGGGTCGTGGCACGGCGGTTGCGAGCGGCTCCCGTCGTGGACGCCGCCGCGATCGCGGGCGCGCTGCGCGAGATCGCTTCCTACTTCGACGTCGAAGGGGACCGCTTTCGCGCTCGTGCATACGAGCGGGCCGCGCGCGCGATCGCGCTCGCGCCCGACGTCGACGGCCTGGTGCGCGAGGGGCGGCTGCGCGAGCTGCCCGGGATCGGGCCGTCGCTCGCGCGCGTGATCGAGGAGATCTCGCGCACCGGCAGCGTCGGCCTGCTCACGCGCCTGCGCGCGCGCTGGCCGGGCATCATCGTCCCGCTCTCGCAGCTGCCGCACGTCGGCCCGGAGAAGGCGCGCCGCATCCACGAGGCCCTCGCCCCGGCGAGCCTCGAGGCGCTCGCGGCGATGTGCGAGGAGGGCCGGCTGAGACGCGTGCGCGGCTTCGGGAAGCTGAGCGAGGTGCGGCTCCTGGAGGCGATCCGGCGCCGGAAAGCGAGCGCCGACGACGGCGGCCTGCTCTTGCACCACGTCGCACGGGACGTGACCGCGATGCTCGTCGCGCACGTCGCGGGCGCGCGCGAAGCGATGCGGGTCGCGGCGTGCGGCCCACCGCGGCGGTGGATGGAGGTCGCCGACCGGCTCGCGATCGCGGTCGCGACCCACGACCCCGACGCCGTGCGCGCGCGCCTCCGGAGCCATCCGCTGGTGCTGTCGCTCGCGCCCTCGGAGCGCGATCCGGCGCGCATCGCGATCGCGGCGCTCGCGACCGGCGTCCCGTGCGAGCTGCACACCGCCCCGGCGGATCGCTTCGGCCAGGCGGTCGTCCGCGCGACCGGCTCCGCGGCGCACGTCGCCGCGCTCGCCGAGCGTGCTCGCGCGTCGGCGGGCGATCTCGACGCGATCGCCGCCGCCGACGAGCCCGCCCTCTACGCCGCGCTCGGCCTTCCTTTCGTGCCACCCGAGGTGCGCGACGGAAGCGACGAGATCGCCGCCGCGGAGGGCGGCGACGACTACCGCGACCTCGTCACCGTCGCCGACGTCCGCGGCGCGGTGCACTGCCACACGACCTACAGCGACGGCAAGCACACGGTCGCGGACATGGCTCGTGCGGCGGAGGAGCGCGGATTCGAGTTCTTGACGATCACCGATCACTCGCAGAGCGCGAGCTACGCGGGCGGGCTCACGATCGAGCGGCTCGAGGAGCAGGCGCGCGAGATCGCGGAAGCGCAGCGCGGGACCTCGGTCCGGCTGCTGCGCGGGACCGAGTCCGACATCCTCGCCGACGGCGCGCTCGACTATCCCGACCCCGTGCTCGAGCAGCTCGACGTCGTCATCGCGAGCATTCACCAGCGCCACCGGCTCGACGAGGACGGGATGACCCGGCGGCTCGTCGCCGCGATCCGGAAGCCGGTGTTCAAGATCTGGGGACACCCGCTCGGCCGCCTGCTCCTCCACCGCGAGCCGATCGCGTGCCGCTTCGACGAGGTGCTCGAAGCGATCCGCGAGTCGCCCGTCGCGGTCGAGGTGAACGGCGATCCGCATCGTCTCGACCTCGACCCGCAGCGCGCACGCCGCGCGCGCGCCGCCGGCGCGCGCTTCGTGCTCTCGACCGACGCGCACTCGATGCGGCAGCTCGACCACGTCGAGGCGGCGGTCGGCATCGCGCGGCGCGCGCGCATCCGGAAGCACGAGGTGCTGAACGCGGCGACGGCCGAGGAGTTCGCGCGCTCGATCGCTCCGCATCCGCACACGCGGCTGCGCTCCGGCTCGCGCGGCGGCTAGGGTCCTAGCGTCCGTCGCCCGCCGCGAGCTGCGGCTCGCCGGCACCGTCCGCCACCCAGCCCGGGTAGCGCCGGATCTCGATCATCGGGGCGTGCGCGTTCAGCTCGCGCACGAGCGAGCTGGCGAGCGACCGCGACGCCGGTCCGCGGAACTCGGCGAGGAGCGGCCAGCGCGCGATCTCGCCTTCGATCGATCGCCCTTCGTCGCCGCCGCGCACGTCGCCGCACGTGAACGACGACGCGAAGAACGAGTTCGTGACGACCATGCAGCCGGGGCGGAGGAAGCGCGCCGGATCGCGCCACCAGCCCGGCGGCAGCGTGGTGACCCGCGGATCGGCGTAGCCCGACGGCGGCAGGCCGAACGGCTCGATGCAGAGCGGGGTGTCGGGCGAAGTGCGGCTCGCGATCCATCCGGTCGCGGCTCTTCGCGTGCTGGGCGCGCGCTGCACGCGGTCGAAGACGACGATGCGCGCGATCGGCCACGCGAAGACGGCGACGAAGGCCGCGACCGCGAGCGCGGCGCGCGCCCGCGAAGGCCACGGTCGCGTCGCGAGCCAGCCCGCGAAGAGATGGGTCGCGTAGCCGGCCGCGAGAGCCGCGACCGGAAGGAGCGCGAGCAGATTCTGGACGGGCCGGATCGTCGTCCGCGCGAGCAGCGCGAAGTAGAGAAGCGCGAACGGAAAGACGGCGAGCGCGCGCCGCGGCTCGCGCACCGCGAGCGCAGCCGCGCCGACGAGCACGAGCGCGCTCGGCGCGGGTCCCAGCCCGGACCTCCAGAGGTATGCGAGGAAGAAGCGGCCGGTCTGGCGGCAGGGCGCCGGGGCCATCGCGGGATCGGTGTAGTGCGCCATCTGGCGGGCGACCGACGCGACGATCGGCTGCCAGCGCGGGAGCGTCCAGATCATCGCGACGAGGAACGACGCGAGCGCGGAGATCGCGACCGTCGCCAGCGTGCGGATGCGCGGCGCGGGCGCGCGCCTGCGCCGCGCGATCTCGCAGAAGACCGGCAGGGCGATCGCGATGCCTGCGTTGTACTTGGTCGCCGCCGCAAGACCCGCCGCGAGACCGGAAGCCGCGAACCAGCCGTCGCCGTCGCCCGCCAACCCGCGGCATGCCGCCCAGAGACACAGCGCGACGAACGCCGCGGCCGTCGCGTCCGGCTTCAGGATCTGCGACTGGTGGACGTGCAGCAGAGAGAACGCGACCAGGGCCGCCGCACCGAGGCCCGCGGCTCGTCCCCACATCCGCCGCGCGGCGAAGGAACAGAGGACGATCGTGAGCGATCCCGCGAGCGCGGAGAGCGAGCGGCCGAGCCACCAGAGGAGCTCCGTCCGCGGCCCCATCGTCCCCGAGCCGTCGGCGAGCTCGAGCGTCCAGCCCGCGAGCCGCGCGATCGGCGCGAACACGGCGGCCAGCGCGTAGAGGAACACCGTGCCGTACTCGTAGAAGTGCGGATCGAGACCTCCGCCGCGCGCGATGGCAACGGCGGCGCGGAACACGTTCGGCTCGTCGAAGAGCTCCTTCCGCGGAAGCCCGAACGCCGCTCCCGAGAAGCGGAGCGCGGCTCCGGCGGCGACGATCGCGACCAGGAGCGCGCACTCCGTCCGGCGGGACGGCGCGCTCGATGACTCGGCGCCGCCGGCGCTTTCGTCGCCTCGCGGGTCGCGAATCGGTTCGGCATCCATGGCGTCGCGCGCGCCGGTCGAGCGTGGCGAGACGACCGCCGAGTGGCAAATCGGCCGATTGCGGTGGCCTTCCGTCGCGCGCCCCGAACGTCGCCGGGCGAGCCCGGGAAGAGCGATCGGCGATCGGCGGGTGCGCCGTGCGCAGATGTTGCGTCGCTGCAAGGTTTGCGCGCGCGCCTGAAAAATCGGGCCCCGGACGCCCTTCGCGGTGAGAAAGCGCGGGGGGCTCGCGGCACGAGCGTTGCTGCTGCATCCTCCGTGTCGGAACCGGGCGAGCGATGCTCGCACCCACAGCCGCGACTCGCTGGACACAAGGAGGTGTCAGCCATGAGCCGGACGTTCCTCGTCGACGACGACCCACGCAGCCGTGACGCGCGGCCCTCTCCGGGCGATCAAGAAAACGAATCGACGCCCGACGCGCGTACGGCCGCGGCCGTCGCCGGCGAGGCCGGAGACGCGCGAGCGCCGCGCGCTCCCCGCTCCTTCGCGAGCCTCGTCTCGTGCTCGCCCGCGATGCACGAGCTCTTCGAGGTCGCGGCCCAGCTCGCCGACCTCGACTGCACCGTTCTCCTGCTCGGCGAGCCGGGCACCGGGAAGGAGCTCTTCGCGCGCGCTCTGCACTCCGCGGGCAAGCGCCGGCACGGCCGCTTCGTGACCGTCAATTGCGCCGATCCGCCGGCGGCTCTCTGCGACGCCGCGCTTCTCGCTGACGACATTCCGGGCGCCTCCGACGGCGCCCGCGCGCTCGACGCGCTGAAGGGCGGGACTCTGTTCCTCGACCACGTCGAGTCGACGTCGCTGCACGATCAATCGCGCCTCCTGCGCGTGCTCGAGGACGCTCCCCGTCGCCCCGGTGAAGCCGCGCGCTCGCCGCTCGAGATCCGGATCGTCGCCGCGGCGAACGAGGAGCTGTCGGAGCTGGTGGAGTGCGGCGCGATGCGAAGCGACTTCTTCCATCGCCTGAACGTCGTGCCGCTTCACATCCCGGCGCTGCGCGAGCGGCCCGAGGACGTCGCGCTGCTCGCCGGCCGGTTCCTCGAGCGCTCCGAGCTCGCGCGCGAGAACGGCGTGCACGGCGTCACCGACGAGGCTCTGCGCGATCTCGCCGCGCACGCCTGGCCCGGAAACGTGCGCGAGCTCGAATCCGTTCTCGAGCGCGCGCTCCTCACGGCTTCCGGCCGCGAGATCGGCTGCCGGGATCTCGTCCGATCCTGATCTATCCTAACGAGGGGATCGCTCCCCTCGCCCCGTCCGGCAAAGCCGAACGGGGCCCCAAGTCATCGCACGGCCCACTCCCCGCGGGCTCGCTGCGCTCGCATCTCGTTCAGAACGTCAAGCCGGGGATGACGGCGCGCTCGAGGCGCGCGCGGACGTCGTCCGGGATCGCGATCGCGCGCCGCGTGTCGAGATCCATGGCGACGGCCACCGCCTCGGCGGTCGCGACCGCGAGCCCGGTCGCCGCGTCGAAGAGCCAGTGGACGATCCGGTACGTCTTGTCGGCGACGGCGGCGAGCCCGCTCCGGAGGGCGAGCACGTCCCCGGCGCGCGGGACCGAGTGGTAGACGAAGCGGTACTCGAGGGCCGCGCCGCCGAGACGATCGTTTCGCGAGCGGTCGATGCCGAAGAGGAGCAGCAGGAGGTTCGGGATCGAGTCCGAGACCGCGCCCATGTAGTGGCACGCGGTCATGTGGCCGGACGCGTCGCACTCCGCGTCGGCGACGGTCGCCTGGTAGGTCGCGAAGAGCCCGAGCCCCTCCGCCTCCGCGAGCGTCGGACGCGGGCGCGGCGGGAGCGGAGCGATGCCGCGCGGGCGGGCGTGCGCGGGAAGCTCGACGAGGAGCGCGCGCGCCCGCTCGCGCGCCCCGTCGGGCAGCTCGATCGCCTCGCGCGTTCGCGCGTCGACGACGGCGCAGTCGCCGACGAACGTGGCGGCGACGTCGCCGGTCGCGACCGAGACCATCTCTTCCACCACGGAAAGCGCGTGCGACGGCTCCGCGCCGAGCACGCCGGCGCGGACGAAGTAGGGCGCACCCGAGCGCTGCTCGCGGAGGAAGCGGATGTGCTGGGTCCCGGCCGATACCGCCCAGCCGCGGTCGCGGAGCTCCCGCGGCGCGACCCCGAGGTGCGCGACGAGCGCGACCAGGCCCTGCATCGCCTTGTCGACGTAGAAGCGGACGTTCAGGTGCCCCATGTGGTCGCATTCCCAGGTCTGGACGCTGCCGCGGTGCACCTCGATCGTTTCGCCCATGCGGAGGTCTTCGCCCACCGCCGCGCTCCGCTCAAGGTCGATCGCCCCTAGGACTGCGCGGCCGAGCGGTGGTAGGCTCGCGACGCGGCCGCCAGGCAGGCAGTCGCGGAGGTCGAGCGCGATGAGCGACAGCGCGTACCCCATCATCTCGGCGGACTCGCACGTGACGGAGCCGCCGGAGACCTACGTCGACCACATCGACCGCGCGTGGCGCGACAAAGCGCCGCGCCTCGAGCACCACGAGACGCTGGGCGACGTCTTCCTGATCGACGGCATGAAGAACCCGCTGGCGCTCGGAACGGTCGCTGCGGCGGGGAAGCCGGCCGAGCAGATCCGCTACACGGGGGCGAAGTTCAGCGAGCTCCATCGCGGCGGATGGGATCCCGAGGCGCGCCTCGCCGACCAGGATCGCGACGGGGTCGCCGCCGAGGTGATCTACCCGACGGTCGGCATGGTCCTCTGCAACCACCGGGACTGGGACTACAAGAAGGCCTGCTTCGACGCCTACAACCGCTGGCTCGCCGCGTACTCGGGCGCGCATCCCGAGCGCCTGATCGGGATCGGCCAGACCGCGATGCGCTCGCCGGAGGAGGGCATCGCGGATCTCAAGTCGATCAAATCGCTCGGCCTCCGCGGCGTCATGATGCCCGGCGTGCCGGCCGTCGAGGACTACGACTCGCCGGTCTACGACGACTTCTGGCGCGCCTCGATCGACCTCGGCCTGCCGCTCTCGTTTCACATCTTGACGACGCGCGACGCGCGGCCGCGCGGTCCCCTCATGAACAGCTTCCTGTCGGTGATCCGGGGCTGCCAGGACATCATGGGGATGATGGTGCTCGGCGGCGTCTTCGAGCGCGTGCCGGAGCTCCGGGTCGTGTGCGTCGAGGCCGACGCCGGCTGGGTGCCGCACTACATGTACCGCATGGACCACGCCTACAAGCGACATCGGAACTGGCTGCCGCCGGGACAGGCGCTGTCGCGCCTGCCGTCGGAGTACTTCCACGACGCGATCTACACGACGTTCCAGGACGACTGGGTCGCGTTCCGCACCGCGGATCTCATGAACTGGCGCCGCCTCATGTGGGCGAACGACTTCCCGCACAGCGATTCGACGTGGCCGTGGTCGCAGGAGCTCCTCTCCGAGCACCACAAGGACCTGAGCGGCGAGCAACGCGAGCGGATCCTCTCCGGCAACGTCGCGGAGCTCTACCGGATCGACGTCGCGGCGCTCGCGCACGCGCGCTCGCGCTCGGAGGCTCCGGCGCAAGCTTGACCGCGATCCCGCCGGCGATCTCGCATCAGCCGCGGAAGCACTCGGCGACGACGAGCGGATCGCCGGTCGCCACCTTCGCGAGCTTGTCGCGAAACGCCGCGTCGACCGCGCGCTCGCGCGGCGACATCTTTCCTTTCTGGAAGCGCCGGAGCTGCGCCGGCCCGCCGTTGTAGACGGCGTAGGTCCAGCTCGCGAGGTCGGCGTCGCTCGTCTTCGCCTGCGCGTCGTCCGAGACGTACTCCTTCAGGTACCGGCTCAGGATCTCCGAGCCGGCGCGCGCGTTGTAGCGGATGTCACCGCGGAGCCCGCTCAGGTCGTAGAAGCCGCGCCACACGGTCTGGTTCACCTGCATCATGCCGATCGAGCCGACCTTCGATCGCAGCGGAACGAGCTTCCCCGAGCGCTCCACGAACTGCCGCCAGCAGCTCTCCTGCCATGCGGTCGCCGGCACGAGCCGGCGGTACAGCGCGTGGAAGCGCGCCGCGAGGCCGTCGCCGCGGAGCCGCTCGTCGACCACCGTCGTCAAGAGCCCGTGCACGAGCGGCAGGTAGCGGTCGACGTCCGCGCGCGACGGCGCCCACCGGTTGAGCTGGCGGACGACCTCGTCGGTGATGCTGACGGGAAGCAGGGCGGCGCTCGCCTCCGGCACGCCGAGCAGGCCGAGCGCCGAGAGTCCCCGCGCGATTCGCCGCGCGCCCCGCAGCTGCCGCGCCTCCGTCGGCCCAGTCGACTCCGTTGGCTCCTGTCCCGGCGACGACGCCGGCGGCGTCCCGGCGTCCGGCGTCGGCGCGCTGCCGAGCGGGCTCGGTGACGCCTCCGGTCCGGGCTCCGGCGCCGGCGTTCCGGTCGGCCCGCCTTCGCCTTCGAGATCCGCTCCCTCGTCGGCCGCGACGTCCGGATTCGCCTCGGGTGCCGGAAGGTCGGACCCGAATCCGAAGAGCGCGCGCAGCTCGGGATCGACGCCCGGCGGCGTGGCGAGCGGGTCTCCGGCCGCCTGCGGCGCGGCGAGGCGGGCGAGCCGGCGGAGGCCGTCGGCGCTGATCTCGATGCCGGCCGCCGGCCCGGCGCGATCGAGGGCCGCGAGAGCGTCGCCGGCGGAGAGGAAGCTCAGGTACTGGAGAGCGGTCGGCGCGGGGAGCGTGTCGGCGAATCGCCGGACGACCGGCGCGAGCCGCGACCACGTCGCGAGGAAGAGCTTTCGAGCCGGATCGCGCGCGTCGCGGCGCGGGCTCGCGAGCGCGTCGAGCAGGTCGTAGCGCTCCTCCAGGAGGACGTCGAGGAGCTCGGCGCGGATCGCCGCGACCGGCGTCTCCGCGCCGGCGGCCTTCACGACGAACGTCAAGAACCCGTCGAGCTGCTGCAGCGCCGCCGCGAATGCGGCGATCTCCGCCTCGCCGAGGGGTGGCTCGGGCTCGGGCGTCGGCGCGCCGGGCGGAACCGGCGTCACGGCGGCCGGCGCGCCTTCGACGTCGAACTCGAGATCGATGCGAAGGCCCGTCTCGGTCACGCCGACGCCCGTCAGGGACACCGACCGGAGGACGCGGCGCGCGCGCTGGGCGTCGTCGCTCGCGAGGAAGAGCGGGACCACCGCAGCGAGCTCGCGGAGCGGCGCTGCGAGGTCGAGATGGAGCTCCGCGAAGCGCGGCTGCGCGTACTGCTTGACCCAGTCCCAGAGGACGCCGGTCGCGAAGCCCTTGCTGCGGTTGCGCCCGTAGACGTTCGAGTCCACGACGCGAAACCGGACGACCGGTGCGCCGGGCGCGAGCGACGGCTCCTCCAGCACCTCGACGAAGCCGTCCCAATGAAGCGGGAACAGGCAGAATCCGATCTGCGCCCACGCAGCGCTCGCCTGTCCACGGGTCTCGATCCGGAGCCGGCCGTCCTGCACCCCGACGTCGGGATCCGACAGGACGAGCTCGTTGCAGCCAGAGCCGTCGTCCCAGACGCGAGCCGTGCCGCCGGCGTCGGTGTAGACCTGTGTGCGCAGGAGCTCGCGGAGGAGGGCCAGGTCGAGCGTCAGCGGAACCGTGACCGAGCCGGCGTCTTCCGCTGCGGCGCTGGCTGGCGTCGCGGCCCCGCTCGCGAGCGCGACCGCCACGGCGAGGAGCGATGTGATGAGAAGCGGCGCTCTTGGCGCGCGTGGTCGCGGGGCCATTCGGATTCCGCGTATCGTGCCGCGTTTGCGCCCGTTCGGAAAGCAGCGTGCGCCGGCCTGTCGCGGCGCGCCGTGCCGGGGAGCCGGCGCGATTGTGAAAACGCGCTGTAAAAGCGGCGCAAAGCGCACGCTTCCAGGCGGAAATGCGCCGTGCGCCGGCCGGCCGCGAGCCGCGCCGTGCGCCTCTCCTGGCACGGAACGTGGACCGCTTACGAGCGGACGACACAACCATGGGGTGACTGCCATGGCGGAGAAGCGTTTCGGGTTTTCGTTCGCGAAGTGGGCGCTCGCCCGCCTCGCGCTGCTGGTGGCCGTCGGCTTCGCGTTCACGGCGTGGGCCGACCTGCCCGCCAAGCCGGATCAGGGCGCGCTCAAGAACATCGATCCCCCGGGAACGGAGTCCTCGGGGGTGAGCTTCTTTGGCGGCCTGCCCGGAGGACAGGACCAGTTCAGCGGGAAGCTCCTGTGCCTCCGCTCGGACAAGCAGTTCACGGCCGCGGCCGCGACCGAGCCGTGCAGCGGCAATCGCGTCTACGCGATCTCGGTCGAGAGCGGGTCGCTCGTCCGGCCGCTTCTGCCCGGGAACGAGCACGTCTCACGCCGCCTCGACGAGCTGCTCGGCCGCGAGGTGATCGTGTCGGGCAAGGACTACCCGTCGACCGGGATGTTCGTCGCCTCCGACATCCGCTCCGATCGCTAACACGAGCAACGTGATCTAAGCTCCCCCGCAGGGAGTGGGGCCGCGTTCGGCTTTGCCGAACGGGGCGAGGAAGCGTTTCCCTCGTGCGATAAATGCTGTTCGGGAGCTTTCGCGACAAGGTCGTCCTGGTGACGGGCGCATCGAGCGGCATCGGCCGCGCGACCGCGATCGCGTTCGGAGCGGACGGCGCGCGCGTCGCGCTGGTCGCGCGCCGCGCGGAGGTCCTCGACGACGTCGCGACCGAGATCGAGGAAGCGGGCGGCGAAGCCTGTGCCGTGCCCGCCGACGTGACCGACGCGGACGCGGTCCGGGCGGCCTTCGACGCGACCGTCGCGCGCTTCGGCGGCGTCGACATCGTGGTCAACAACGCCGGAATCCTCTTGCCGTCGCCGGTCGCGACCATGCCGCCCGCCGAGCTCGACGCCATGCTGCGCGTGAACGTGTTCGGCGCCCTCCACGTGATGCAGGCCGCGGTGCCGGTGCTGCGGGCGCGCGGCGGCGGATCGATCGTCAACGTCGCATCCCTCGCGGGGCGGCGCGGGATCACACCGCTCGGCGGCTACTGCGCGACCAAGTTCGCGCTCGTCGGCCTGACCGAGGCGCTCCGGACGGAGCTCCACTCGGAGCCGATCCACGTCGCGCTCGTCCTTCCCGGCGTGATCGACACGCCGATGGCCGACCGCGCGTCCGAAGAGGGCTCCATCGCGGACATCTGGCCGAGCGCGCTCAACATGCCGGCCGCATGGGTCGTATGGGCCGTCTTCGCCGCGCTCCGGTTCCGGCTCGTCGAGATCTCGGTGCCGCCCGGGGCCGCGACGCTCGAGAAGCTCGCGGCCCTCGCCCCCGGCGTGGCGGACTCCGTCGTCGCGTGGGGGACGAGCGCGGTGCGCTGGTTCACGTCGCTCCAGCGCGGCGGTTCGCCGTCCTGACCCGCGGCTCGCGCCTGCTCAGGCGGCGTCGCGCGGCTCGGTCGCGGCGTGCGGGTCGACGGGCAGCCCCGTGGGCAGCAGCACCGTGAAGCGCGTTCCCGAGCCGACGGCGCTCTCGACGCTCACCGTCCCGCCGATCGCGTCGACGAGCCGGCGGACGATGTGGAGCCCGAGCCCGACGCCGCCGCCGCGCGCGCCCGGAACCTGGCGGAACATCTCGAAGACGTACGAGAGCGCGTCCGCCGGAATGCCGCACCCGGTGTCCTCGACGACGATCGCGATCCGTCCGTCGCTGGTCCGCTTCGCGCGCACGACGACGTCGCCGCGGTCGGTGAACTTGAGCGCGTTGTGGACGAGGTTCCGGAAGATCGTCTTGAGCTTGCCGACGTCGCTCTCGATGGCGGGGAGGTCGGGCGCGACGTCGAGCCGAAGGCGGACGGCGGGCTTGCGCGCCGTCCGCTCGAGCTGCGCGCAGACCGCGGCGAGCACCGCCTCGACCAGCACGATGCTCCGCTCCAGCGGCAGGCGTCCCGCCTCGATGCGGTTCAGGTCGAGCAGCGCCTCGACCATCTCGAGGAACGCCGCGCCCTGGATCTGCGCCCGCCGCAGCGCATCGGCCTGCGAGGCGGTGAGCGGACCGAGCCCCTCGTCGAGGACCATCTCGAGGTACCCGAGGATGACGTTGAGCGGCGAGCGCAGCTCGTGCGAGACCGCCCCCACGAACTCGCTCTTCAGCGCGCTCGCCGCGCGCACCTCCTCGAGGAGACGCGCGTTCTGCAGCACGACCGACGCGTGCTCCGCGATCCCCGCGAGAAGGTGGCCGGCCCATTCGCGCGCGTCGCCGAGCGGTCGCCCGTAGCCGACCGCCACGAACCCGACCATCGTCGACTCGCCGTACAGGCCCGCGACGAGCGCGCTCGCCAGCGGCCGATTGCCGGTGAGCGACGCCGGGATGCGCGCGACGTCGGGGCCCTCGAGCGACAGCGTGCGGCTGCGCGCGAGCCCCGCGATCGCGGGCCAGCTCGCGAGGGGGAGGTCGAGGCGACCCATGTCGCTCGCCGCGACGTCGGGATCCGTCACGCCCAGCAGCCGAAAGGCGCCCGCGTCGTCGACGCCGAAGATGGCTCCCCAGTCCGCCCACAGACGGTCGCGGATCGCGAGGATCGCGCTCGCGAGCGGCGCGGGCTGGTCTAGCGTCGCGCTCAGCGTGCGGGCGATCTCGACCAGCTCGGCCGCGAGCCGGCCCTCCGCGGCGAGCCGCCGCTGGCTCGATTCCAGGCGGTCCGCCAGCTCTTCGAGCGCGCGGTTCTTCTCGCGCAGGTGGCCGCCGTAGAAGAACGCCTGCTGGGCGATCAGAAAGTAGAGGAAGGCGGGCCCGAGGAACGCGAAGCTCGAGAAGGTCGCGCGCGACGCGCCGACGTCGATCGCCAGCAGGATCGCGTGGCCGACGGTCGCGCCCGCCGCGGTCGCGAGCCCGATCGGGACGGACACGAGGCTCGCCGGCACGACGACGAGCGCGTAGATCGGACGCGCCAGCAGGGCGACCTCGCCGTGCGTCGCGACGCCGATCCCGACCGTCACTCCCGCGAGATCGACCGCCATCTGCGCGCACAGGAAGGTGCGCGAGCGCGCCACGCGGTCGCCCGCCGCCAGGGCAGCGACGGAGAAGACGCACAGTCCGGCCGTCACCCCCAAAATGGCGACGGGGTCGAGGTCGACCAGGCCGGCGAACGACAGCGCCGGAAAGAACACCGCGATCGCGGCGGCCGCGCGGAGGCGGCTGATGCAGAGCCAGCGATTGAAGATCGCCGTGTCCCGGACCCAGAGCGGACCGGACCTCGCCTGCGCAAGCGAGTGCCGCATCACGTCGCCGAGCAAAGCAAGGCGGGTGCCGCCGAAAATCCGCCGAAAGCTGGGGGTTTCTCGCGCTGGGCGGCCGGTTTCGCGACGGCGCCTTGCCGCGGCGACGGTGCGGTGGCGGTGTCCGGACGCGCCGAGCGCCCGGGTGTGAAGGGCATTTCACGAGACGCCGGGATGCGCGGGACTGGCGGGTGCGCGGGCGCGTGCGCGGGGAAGCCAGTCGGCGAACGGATCGCGAGCGCGGGGTTTCAGAGCAGCGCGCGCCCGCAGCCGTGCAGGGCCTCGCCGTCGAGCTTGACGGAGACCGTCGCTTCGAGCCGCTCGCGGGTCGCGAGATCGGTGCACAGGGCGGCGTCGACGACCACCTCGATCGCGTGCGCGCCGGAGCCGCCGCGCCACGTGAGGCGCCCGTTCGTCTCGACGTTCGCCTCGGCGTTCTCGAAGACGAGAGGAGCCCCCGCGACGTCGCCGCGCAGCTCGATCTTCTCGCCGCCCTGGCCGCGGCGGATCTCGACGACCCACGCGGGCTTGTGGCCGACGGCGCGGAACGCGACGCCGCGCTGGCGTGCATCCTGCCACGCGTCGCGCGGCGGAGGCGGCGGCGCCTCGGCGACGCGCTCGTGCGGCTCGGATCCCGTCGGCGGCGCGGGCCGAGCGGGCGGCGCGACCGGCGGGTGTCCGGGCGAGCGCACCTCCACGTCCGCGTCCCCGTCGCCCGGCTCCGCGCCGCGCTCCGCCGGCTCCATGGGCTCGGTCGGCTCGGCCGGCTCCGACCGCTCGATGACGATGCCGGGGCGGCCGTTCCGGATGGTCGGGCCGGCGTCGCCGGGCGCGCGGCCGCTCTCCGCCTCGCGATCGCCGTCCGGGAGCTCGCGCGCCGCGCGCGCCTCGTCGCGCGTCTCGACGTCCTCGTCCGGCTCGCTCGCGGCCAGCGGACCGGCCCGCCGAAGCCGGAGATCGACGGTGCGCGGGCCCGCGACGGGATCGATCGCGACGAGCTCGCGCGTCGCCCACAGGACGCGGCCGCGATCATCCTGCACGCGCGCTCGCACGGCGTGGCGGCGGGCCGGGTCGAGCACGGAGGGGTCGAGCGCGAGCGCGAACGGAATCGGGAACTGGCGATTCGAGCGGAAGCGCTGCGCCGCGATCACGCCGAGGCGGGAGGCGTCCCGGCTCACGGCGACGAGATCGATCTGGACCGTCACGTCGCGCGGCAGCGCGATCTGCTCGGGCACCGACAGCGTCCCGGCGATCGTGACCAGGCCCTGGGCCGATCCGGCTCGCGCGACCGCGAGCGCGGCGAGCGTCGCGAGCACGGCGACGACGGCGACGGACCAGGCGCGCGCGGGCGGCTCGTTCGGGCGCATTCGGCCATCGTTCCGTTGGCCGGGCGCAGGGTCAAATGCCCGCAGCCCGACCGCGGCGCACGAGCGCCGGCACGGGAGCGGCGCCGAGCGCGCGCGCCTCGATGCGTCCGAGCGAGCCGAGTCGCACCGAGCGATAGGTCCCGATCGGCTGGTAGCCGACCTTGTCGAGCACGCGCCGCCCCGCCCGGTTCTCGACCGCGACCGCGCCCAGCACGCGGTGGAAGCCTTCGGCGCGGGCGCGCTCGAAGACGAAGAGATGGCACGCCGAAGAGAGGTCGCGGCCGCGCAGCGACGGCGGGGTGAACGAGTCGTAGACGTAGAGGTCGCCTGGATCGAGGATCAGCTCGCCGCCGAGATACGGAAGCGGGCCGGTACCGCGGGCGACCCACATCGCGTGGACCAGCCGATCACCGAGCCGGCCGGCGCAGCAGCGGTCGCCGCTCGCGAGCCGAGCGCGCAGATCGTCGAAGCGCAGCTCCGGTCGCAGCGCGTAGAGGTCCGCGAGCCCCTCCGGCCGCAGCAGATCGAAGCGGGCGCCGAAGGGCGGGGCGACCGGCGGCCACGGCGTGCGGACGTCGCGCGCCATCACCACCATGCGGCGGACGAACGTCGTCCACAGCTTGGTCGCGACGATGGCCGCGGCGCTCTCGCGCAACCCCGCGCGCGATCCGCCCTCCACGGCGCTCGAGTCTAGACGAGCGCGAGCGGACCGGAAACAGGGAGGAAACGGCCGGCGGCGGAGTCGCGACCGGCGCTCGCCGGTGCGAGCCTCCGCCGCCGCGGCTTTGCTAGCGGATCGTCAGGCGGCCGATGGTCGGCGACTCGTTCGCATTCAGCATCACGACCTCGACGCGGCGGTTCATCGTCTGGCCTTCCGCGGTCGCGTTCGAGGCGACGGGATATTCTTCGCCGTAGCCGGTCGCGACCACGCGCTCGGCGCCGATCCCGTTCCGGATCAGGAAGCCGCGCACCACGTTCGCCCGCCGCTCCGAGAGCGACAGGTTGTACGCGTCCGTGCCGCGGCTGTCCGCGTGTCCCTCGACCAGGACCGCGCGATCGGGATTCTCGCGCAGGACCGCGACGAGCTGCGAGAGCCTGCTCAGGGCCCCGGGCTTCAGCTCGGCCTTGTCGGTCTCGAAGAGCACGTCCCCGAGCGTCACCACCAGTCCGCGCTCGGTCTCGCGCGCCTCCAGGTCCGCGAGCCGGAGCTCCAGCTCCGTCCGCTCGCGCTCGCGCTCCGCGACCATCGCGTCGCGCGCCTGGCTCAGCACCTTCGTCTCCGCCTCGGCCGAGCGCTCGGACGCCTTCGAGCGCGCGATGTCGACCTGCTTCTCGCTCATCAGGGCGAGGTGATCGACGTCCTCGTCGTCCCGGCTGGTCTCGAAGGCGTTCTCGGCTCGCCGCAGAGTGCTGCCTGCCTGTACGAGCTCGGGCTTCGCATAGGTCACGACCTCGCGGCTTCGCTCCGCGGTCGCGTACGAAGCGCGCGCGCGCTCGAGCGCCGGGTTCTGCTGCACCGCGCACCCCGCGGCGCCGACGAGCGCGATCGCCGTCGGGAGCGCGCACCATCCCCGTGTTCCTGGGAACCTCATCGCCGATACCTCCCGTGTCCGGTGCGGGTGAGCCGCGCTCAGCGCGATTCGATGATCACGTCCGGGTCCGGCGGGACCGCCACCGCGGTGGTGGTGGTCGTGGTCGTCGTCGTCCGGGGCGGCGGGATCACCCGCTTCTCGACCACGGTCGTGGTCGTGGTGGGCGGCGGGACGACGGCCGTCGCCGGCTGCTCGATCACGGTCGTCGCCGGCTGGCCATGGATGACCACCTGGGCCGGCCTGGGCTCGCGCTCGATGACGAGGTCGGGCGCGTTGCTGCGCTCGACGACGACCTTCGAGGGCTGCTCCTTCTGGATGACGACCGTCCTCTGCTGGAGCGCCTCGATGCTCCGCCGCGTCTCTGCGGCGGCGATGCGCGCGCTCTCCGAGTCGGCTCTCGCCTCCGCGAGCTGCGCGTGCACGAGGGCCTCGTTCGCGAGACGGCGGGCCTCGTCGTTGTCGTTCCGGTCCATCGCCCAGCGCGCGGACGCGAGCTTGTCCTGCGCCACCTGCAGCTCGACCGGCGCGTAGACCGCGGCCTGCGCGTCCTCGGCGTGATCCACCGCCATCTCGGCCCGGGCGACCGTCGCGACCGGCTTTCGGCCGGCGCATCCGGTCGCCACGACCGCGAGCGCGGCCGTCGCAAGAAGAGAAAAAGCGCGCTTGCTCATATGTGCCTCCGTGATCGCGGGGATTCGCCCCTGCGGCCCGCAAATCGCGGTCGAGCAAGCGACGTGCCCCGTCGCGCGTGGTCGCACGCCGTCGGCGCGCACTTTCACGGCTGCACCGAGCGCGGCGCGAGCGGCGTTTCGGCAGGTTCGCTGAGTAATTTCTACAGACTGCCGCGCGCCCGCACGACGCCGCGCGCTATGCCTGGGTCGCGCGCTGGTAGGCCGGGCGCTCTTCGAGGCGTGCCGCGTAGGCGAGGACGTTCGGGTAGCTCGCCGCCATGCCCGAGAACTTCGCACCGGCGACGGTGTACCCGAGCATCACGTCTGCGGCGGTGAACTCGTCGCCGGCCACGAACTTCCGACCGGCGAGATGCTTGTCGAGGACCGCGAGCCATTTCGCGATGTTCGTCTTCGCCTCCTCGGCGGCGGCCGGAATGCGCTCGTTCTCGGGCTTGATCATGATGTTCTGAAAGTAGAGGCCGAGCGACGGCATCGCGGTCGCTTCCGCCCAGTGGAGCCACTGGAGGTACTCGGGCCGGCGCGGCGAGCCCGGCGGCGGCGCCAGGCGGCCGCCCCCGTACTTCTCGACCAGGTACTCGACGATCGCACCGGACTCGACCATCCGGACGTCGCCGTCCTCGATCGCCGGCACCTTCCCGAGCGGGCTCCGCGCGAGGTAGTCGGGCTTCTGCAGGTCGGCGGGGAAGGCGAGGTTCACGGTCTCGTACGGGACGCCGAGCTCCTCGAGGAGCCAGAGCACGCGAAGCGATCGGGTCATGGGGGCGTGGTAGAGCTTGATCATTCGTCGGTCTTCCTTTCGCGGGGATCTCGTCCGGCGAAGCGGGGCGCCGGTCGATCACGCACCATCCCGCTCCGCCGCCCGCAAGGCAAATCTCCGGGGTGTCGATCCGGGCGCTCTCCGTTCGACCAGGTTCGAGAGGCCAACCAGGGAGGATGCCATGCACTACATGCTGCTGATCTACGCTCCGGAGCACGAGTGGCAGGCGTTCAGCGACAGCGAGAAAGCCGACGTCATGCGCCGCCACGAAGAGCTGGAGCACGACCTGCGGGCGACCAAGCGTTATCACGGCTGCGGAGGGCTCGCCTCCTGCACGACCGCGACCACCGTGCGCGTCCGCGACGGCCGGCCCGTCGTGACCGACGGTCCCTTCGCCGAGACGCGCGAGCAGCTCGGCGGGTACTATCTCGTCGAGGCGAGCGACCTCGACGACGCGATCGCGATCGCCGCTCGCATCCCCGGAACCGCGGGCGCAGCGGTCGAGGTGCGCCCCGTTCAGGACATCCGGTTCTAGGGTCCCACCGTGAAGTACATGCTGATGATCCTCGGCGACGAGGAGATCGAGCATGCGCTGCCCCGCAACGAGGTCGCCGATCTGATTCGCCGGCACGGCGAGTTCCAGCGCGACCTCGCGGCGCGCGGCGCATACCTGGAGTCGTACCGGCTACGCCCGAGCCGGGAGGCGGTCACGCTCCGTCCGGAAGGCGGCGACGGACGCGCGGCGGTCGCGCTCGACGGTCCGTTCGCGGAGACGAAGGAAGTCCTCGGCGGCTACTACCTGATCGAGGCGCCTTCTCGCGACGAGGCGATCGCCTGGGCGAAGCGGCTTCCCGTCCACGAATCCGGCGCCGTCGAGGTCCGCCCGGCGCGCACCGGGGCGCTCTGGCGCGGTCCCATCCGCCAAGCGGACCGCTGGGTCATCCAGCTGGTCGTCGACCGCGAGCACCAGGCGGCCCGCACCCGCGAGGACGTCTTCCGCGACATCGACAACCACTACGAGCTCAGCCTCCCGCTCGCCGCCGACGGCAAGTTCGTGAGCTCCCGGAGCCTCGAGCCCCCCACCGCCGCGGCCACGATCCGCTCGCGCGGCGCCGTCACGTTCCTCAGCGACGGCCCCTTCACCGAGACCAAGGAATTCGTCGCCGGCTACTTCGTCCTCGCCTGCGACACCAAGCCCGAAGCCCTCGCCTGGGCCCAAAAGCTAAGAGGCGGCGCCGACGCCGTAGAAATCCGCCGAGTCTGGCCGCGCTCGGAGTACTGACTCACCCGACAACAACGCGCACCGCGCCGGCCGCCGCCCTTGCCTCCAAAATGTCACGGGCCGCGATGGCGGCGTCACACCAGCCGCCGCCGACGCAGCCGGCGCCGTGTCTGCGGGCAAGCGAGCGACTGTCGAACGAGCGGGACGATCACCCGCCCCCACCTTGATCCATGAAACAATTCGGGGCGCTCCACCTCCCCGCGAGAGAGACCCGGAGCGAGTGCCCGCAGACACGGCGCCGGCGGCCCACAGGCACGAACGCGAACGGCCACGGGACGCGAGCAACGACAGCGAAGATCAGCCCAGCCAGGGCCGCCGCGGATCGCGCCCCCCGAACGCCATGTGCATGAACTCCCGCCGAGTCCGCGGCCCGTACGTCCGGAGGCTCGGCTGCGCGATCTCCGAGTAGGCCGCCCGCGCCTGCGCGATCTGGTCCGCCGGCAGCGTGCAGCGCACCTCCTCCGGGTCGAGCTTGTAGAGCCGCGCCGCATTGAGCCCGAAGATCTGCCGCTTCATGCCGGTCGTGATCTCGGGGTACCCGAACTGGTCGATCATCTGCTGCGGCATGCGGAACGTCTTGAGAGCGTCGATCTGCCACTGCGGCGAGCCGTACCAGATGGAGTCCGTGCCCCAGAGAATGTGGTCCGAGCCGAAGCTGGTCACCAGCTTCCCGAGCAGGTGGCCGACCTGCTCGACGCCGTCCATCACCGCGCTCGCGAAGACCGCTCCGAGCTCCGAGTAGACGTTCGTCGCCTCCGGGATCTCGTTCCGCTTCAGCGCGCACAGGTCGTCCAGGTACTCGTACGCCGAGTGGTAGATCGCGAAGTTCATGTTGGGCCAGTCGCGGGCGACCTTCGGGACGTCGCGCGGCTTGATGTGCTCGGGGTCGAAGATGCCGAGCCGGAGGCCCTTGTGGGTATTGACGATGTTGATGCCGAGCCGCTCCGCCTCGGCGAGCATCGGGTAGCTCACGTTCTCGTCGTCGAGCCACCACGGCGGGATGTCGCCGAACACGCCGTAGCCGGCGCCGGTGTAGGTCTTGAGCGCCCGGATGCCGAGGTCCTTCACCAGGTGCTCCATGTCGGAGATGTTGGTCCCGGTGTCGGAGTTCGGCGGGAAGTTGGGGGTGAGCATGCCCTGGGTCAGCATGCGCTGTGAGGCGCCGAGCTGGTCGCCGAGGTCGCGCGTCGCGGCCATGGCCTCGTTGCTGATGAGCTGCAGCGTCTTGTTCGGCGCCGGGATGCCGCTCATCATCGCGACCGCCGTCTCGCTGTCGAGGAAGATCTCCTTGATGTAGTTCGCGCGCGACAGCTCGACGAGCTGCCCGCGGTGACATTCGCCGGATGCGACGTCGCGCTCGTTGCAGATCCGGAAGCCGGCGAAGAAGTCCTGGAGCTGCGGGTTCTGGGCGATCGGCCCCTCGAGATCCGCGTGGTGCGTCTGAACGTCGACGATGAAGTAGTCGGCCTGGAAGAGCTCGCGCGCCGCGTCGGGGTCGCGGGTCGCGCAGTCGTCGACCGCGAAGCCGCCCGAGCTCTTGGCGTCGCTGCAGCCACTCGCGAGGTTGATCGCGGCGAGCGCCGTCGCCGTGCCGCAGGCCGACTGGAGGAAGCGCCGGCGCGACCAGCCGAGCGCGCGGGCGCGCTCGTCGGCCATGCGCCGCACCAGCTCCTCCACCGTGCGCTGCCGCGGGGTCTGCGGGAACGGATAGAACTCGCCGTTCGAGACGATCTGGGTCGGGATCGGAAGTCCGCCCTCGGCGTCCTCCTCGGTCTTGCGGGTGGTGCGAAGTAGCATCTCGGCTCCTTGCCGCGCGCCGCACGGCGCGGCGTGATGCCGTCGGCTTATCGTCGCGCTCTTCTTCCCGTCAACCCGTTCGCCGCGTGCCGGCATCCGGGCTCGGCGCGAACGGTCCCGTTGATTGTCCGTCCGACACGGCGCGCGATTGACAGGACCGCGCGCTTCGTCGGAAGACGGCCCGCGATTCGCATCGTCGAAACCCAAGCAGCACGACGCGTCATCTGAGGAGGGACAGATGGTCGATCGGCCCGCGCGGTTGCGACTTCCGATCCTGCTGGCCGCCGTGGCGCTGCTGCTGGGCGCTCGCCCGGCGGGTGCGATCCCTCTGAACGCCGACGGCACGATCAATCTCGGCATCCGCGCGTACGTGAACGCGCGCATCGGGACGACGGCGAAGCAGTCGACGCGCCCCGGGGACCAGTCGCCGGAGTGCATGGCGGCGCCCAACGCGGAGAACTGCAGCTTCGGGGGGACGTTCCCGTACTCCGGAGCCGGTCACGTCATCCAGAACCGGTACTTCCTCGAGGCGAAGTGGAACCACAGCCTCGTCGAGATGTTCCGCGACGTGCTGCCCGAGAGCGTCACCGACTTCAAGTACAACCTCACGTACCGCGGCGAGTACGACGGCATCTACGACTTCGGCCCGAACGAGTACCGCCACGGCACCGAGACGCTCCAGGAGATCCAGGAAGCTCTCCGCCAGGGCGGGCTGCCGACGTCGCTCGCCGGCGACCGCAACTACCGGGTACGCCACCGCCTGCGCCAGGTCGCGAGCAACCGGAATCGCCTCTTCCTCGCCTTCGTCGACTGGGAGCAGGGGCCGCTCTTCATCCGGTTCGGCCGCCAGAACCTGGTCTGGGGTGAGACCGACGCGTTCCGGCTCCTCGACAACATCAACCCGATCGACGCGAGCTTCGGCGGCTTCTTCATCGATCTCGACGAGCGCCGCGTGCCGCTCGACATGCTGCGCGCCAGCTGGAACTTCGGGACGGTTGGTCCGATCGACCAGGCGTTCCTCGAGGGCTACGTCGCGTTCGACCGGAACGTCGCGTTCGTGCCGGGAGCTCCTCCGGGATCGCCCTGGTATCCGCCGCTCGGACCGCCGACGGGGCTTCTCCTCGCGAAGCTGGAAGCTCCGAACCTGACGGTGCACAACCTGCGCGGCGGCGGCCGCTTCGTGTTCAACGTCGGCGACTACACCTTCACGCTCGCGAGCTACCAGACGGTCTTCGATCTGCCGGCAGTGCGATTCCGCGCATCGAGTCCGAACGACCCCGGGTTCGTCCCGAACATCTCCCAGATCACCGCCGATACCTACGGGCCGCTCGTGTGGGTCAATGGCGCGTCGACCACGACGGCACTGCCGTCGCTGCGGTCGGTCGTGCGCGGCGAGGTCGCGTGGTTCAAGGACGAGGCGCTCTTCCGCGGACCGACCGAGGCCGGGTTTCCGGGGAAAGGGCTCACGGGCCAGCTCGTGACCGACTTCGTGGCGCCGGTGCTCGCCGGCACGTTCGACACCGTGACGCGCAAGGACACCTACAACATGGCGCTCGGGTGGGACGTGAACCTGCCGATCGACTGGATCAACTCGCGCGACTCGGTGTTCCTCACCACCCAGGTCTTCTACCGCCACATCTTCGACCGCGACCCGCTGCAGGCGCTACCCGTGCCCGAGCCGAACAACTCGCAGCGCGTCGTGCCGCAGCCGAACGACTCGGTCCTGCAGACCCTCGCGATCGCGACGACGTACCTCGCGACCGTCCCGGCGACCAGCGTCAATCTCCAGATCACGCCCGGCTACAACATGTTCTACGACTGGCAGGGGAGCATCCTGTTCCAGCCGAACGTCCGCTTCGTGCGCGACCCGTGGCGGTTCATCGTCGACTACACGACGATCAACAGCGGCGTCTTCCGCTATCCGATCGGCCTCGTGCGCGACCGGTCGAACGTCCGCTTCCAGGTCGAGTACGTGCTCTGAAAGGACGACCCGAGCGATGTCCGTGATCGACGAGAACCTGGCGCTCGTGCGCCGCTTCTGGGACGACCTGTACGCGCATCGCTTCGCCGAGCTCGCGCGCTACTTCACCGAGGACGCGGTCTACGACGACGTTCCCATCCCCGCCGCGAAGGTGACCGGTCCGGCCGCGATCGTCCGGAAGCTCGAGATCGGGCTCGGGCGCGTGCCGCGGCACGTCCACCACCTGCACCGCCAGGTGGCCGACGAGGGCTGCGTCGTCACCGAGCACACCGAGGACTGGTGCTTCGCCGAGGACCACGTCGTCGCGCTGCCGTTCGTCTCGATCCAGGTGATCGAGAGCGGACGGATCTCGCTCTGGCGCGACTACAGCAACATGGACACGCTTCTCTCGGCGGCTCCGGCGTGGTGGCTCGAGCACATCGCGAGCGCCTGGGCGGAGGAGAGATAGCGGAGCGCTCGCGGCGGGGTAGGGCGTCAGCCCGAATCCCTGCGGGGCAATCGCTCGCTCCCCAGCAGCCGCCACGCACACGCTACGCCCTTCGATGGGCCATCGTCCAGCGAAATCGGATGGAATCACGCTCCCGATCGACGTCGCGGACTCCGGCTCTCGGCCGGGCTCTTGGCCGAGCTTCGCAGCGCCTCGCGTGGACAAGGCGGCGCATGCCGGCTAAGGTCCCGTCTGCTCCCCTGGACCGTCGCGAGAGGGCTCCCACGATGGCGACCAAGCGAGCGATGCGGAACGCGCATCCTCCAAGGCTCGCGAGCCCGATCGACGAAATCCCGTCCGGATCGCCGGACGTCACTACGGCCGTCTCGCGAGCGAGGCGACGGCGCATCGGACAGCACGCCGATGGCCGGCACCGAAGCGCGCGTGTCGGGCCCGACGCGCGGCGAGACGCGGGGATCGCGACGAGGTGCACGCGATGAAATTCCGGATCACCAAACGAGAAGACGGCGACAAGCAGCGGCCGATCACGCCGACCGTGACGGTGGGCTCGTCGATCGACGCGGTGTGCGCGACCTGCAAGCGCGTCACGCCACACGACGTGATCCGGAAGGTCGGGGCGCTCCCGACGCAAGTGGGGTGCTCGGTCTGCCACTCGGAGCACCCGTACAAGTCGCCGGTCGCTCTCGCGCGCAGCAAGGAGCGGCGCGCTGCAACGGTCGCCGCCGCAGCGCCGCCATGCTGGGAAGCCCTCTGGACGAAAGCGATGACGCGCGCCGGCGGGACGGCGATCCCGTACTCCATGGAGCAGCGCTTCGCGATCGGTCAGCGGCTCGCACACCCGAGCTTCGGCGAAGGCGTCGTGACGACCATCGGAAGCTCGACCGTGTGCACGGTGCTGTTCGTCAGCGGCGAGCGGCGGCTTCTCATGGCGAGCCCGACCCGCACCGCGAGCTCGTGACGATGAAGCGCAGCTCTTCCATGGGCGACGACGAGCTCGCCGCCTTTTCCGATCTTCTCGTGCGGCATCTCGCGACGGTCATCGCGAGCGAGCGCGGCTACGTTGCGACACCGTGCCCGGCGTGCGCAGACCAGCCGGTGCGGCGGGCGGCCGCGCGGCCCGGCGATGAGTCGCTGCTCGACTCGTCGCCATTCGGCGGCGTCCCGCGCATCGCCGTATCGGCGCGGGTCGCGCGGTCGTGCGACGTTTGTCACGGCGGACGTCGGCTCTGGTCGCGACCCCGGGGCCGTCGGCTCAACCTGCTGAGCGATCGCCAGCTCATCAACGCGGCGGCCGCACAGTCCACCTCGGACGACGTCACGGGGCGCGATCGACCGCGCGGGTGAGCCGCCGTCGTACGGCACCGCCGAACGGTCGCTCGCGCCCTGGCGAGGGCGACGGGCACAGTGCCCGCCGGCCTGCTATACGCACTGCAATCGAAGTTCGTCCGTGCCGCCTCCGCACGCGCCCGCACGAGCGGGCGATGGAGCAAGTCCTCGTGCGGCGGGCCGAGTCCGCCTCTTCTTTCGACCGGCGTTGACTCGGGTGGCGTCGCGCTCGATGGAGCCGACGCCCGTCACCACCGACCCGCCCCCCACCATCGGGGCATCAGGAGTTCATTTGTCCACTCGTTTCATCGACCTCGGCCTTCCCGAGGACCTCGCCGACGCGCTCGCGGCGCGCGGAATCAGCGAGCCATTTCCGATCCAGGCGGCCGCGATCCCGCCCATCTTGTCCGGCCGTGACGTGTCGGGTCAGGCCCCGACCGGCTCTGGCAAGACGCTGGCCTTCGGCCTTCCGCTGGTGGTGCGCAGCGAGCGAGCGCGTCCCAAGCGACCGCGCGCGCTCGTCCTCGCACCGACGCGCGAGCTCGCCGCGCAGATCCACGACGAGCTCGCGCCGCTCGCGAGCGCGCGCGGCGTCCGTCTCCTCGCGGTCTACGGCGGCGTCAACTATCCGGCGCAGACCGGCGCGCTCGCGCGCGGCGTCGACGTCGTGATCGGCTGTCCGGGTCGCCTCGAAGACCTCGTCCAGCGAGGCGCGCTTGCGCTCGCGGACGTCGGCCGCGTGGTGGTCGACGAGGCGGATCGGATGGCCGACATGGGCTTCCTTCCCGCGGTCCGGCGGCTCCTCCGCCTCACGCGGGAGAAGCGCCAGGTCGTCCTCTTCTCCGCGACGCTCACGGGCGACGTCGGAAAGCTCGCGCGCGAGTTTCAGCGCGACGCCGTCACGCATGCGGTGGAATCGCAGCCGGTCGACCTCGGGAAGCTGCGCCACGCCTTCTGGGCCGTGGAGACGGGCGACCGCCTCGGCCTGGCTCGCGGGCTCGTCGCCGAGGCCGGTTCGACGATCGTCTTCTGCCGTACGCGCCACCGCGCGGACCGCGTCGCTCGCGACCTCGGTCGGGCAGGCGTGTGCGCGACCGCGATCCACGGAGGCCGCTCTCAGGGACAGCGCGATCGCGCCATGGGCGCCTTCGCGAGCCGGTCCGTGCAGGCGCTCGTCGCGACCGACCTCGCTGCGCGCGGAATCCATGTCGACGACGTCGCCTGCGTCCTGCACTACGACCCGCCCGCCGACGCCGTCACCTACGTCCATCGCTCGGGGCGCACGGCGCGCGCGGGGGCGCGCGGCGTCGTCGTGTCGTTCGTCGGACGGGACGACGTGGCCGCGACCCGGAGGATGCAGCGAGCGCTCGGCTTGCCCGCCGGCGTCCACGCGCCGGATCCCGCGGGGTTGCTCCGCCCGGCTGGGGCAACGTCGGAGACGCGCGCGCGAGCAGTCGGCGATCGGCGCGCGGAACCGCCGTCGCGGTCGTGGCGTCCGATGGCCGGCGTCCGCGCTCACGGGCGCCGTGCGCGCGAACGGTCACGGGCCGGCGCGTGACGAACGCGGGAGCGGACGCGCGCGCTCGCGATGGCTCACGAGCGCGCGCAGCGGCGGACGACGGGTGGCTCGCGGGGCGACCACGCCCGCGGCGCGGCCTGAACTCGGTTGCGCGCGCCTATCGCAAGCACGTACGGCCGATCTTCTCCCGCCGCCTCTCGCGCCTCGCCGCGCTCGCGGTGCCGATGCTCTACGTCTGGTACATGCGACTCGTGTGGCGCACGAGCCGCATCGAGGGCGCGCGGGAGTTCGGCGAGCTCATGCGAATCGGCGAACGCTACGACGGCGCCGTCGCGCTGCTCTGGCACGAGGAGGTCCTGACGGTCGCGTTCGGCTACCCGTACGTCGGCGTGCGCGGACAGACCCTCGCGAGCATGGGCGAGTCCGGGGAGGTCATCACGCGCATGCTCCAAAAGTGCGGCTACGTCGTGTTCCGCGGTGGCTCCACGACCGGGACGTCGCGGCGCCGGGAGGGAGCCCTGCGCGAGATGATCGACCACATGCGCTCGACCCGCCGGGTCGTGTACGGGCTCACCGTCGACGGCTCGAAGGGTCCGCCCTATCGGATGAAGACGGGCGGCATCGTGATCGCTCGAGAATGCGGGAAGCCGATCGTCCTCGCGCGGACGTGGTACAAGCGTTACGTGCGGCTTCCGACCTGGGATCGCATGGCGGTGCCGCTTCCGTGCAACGTGATCCGGTACTCTCTGCGCGGCCCCTACCACGTGCCCGCCGACGCCACGTCGTCCGATGGCCTGGCGCGCTTCCGCGATCTCCTCGAAGCGGACCTGATCGACCTGGCGGCGGAGAGCTACGACGAGCTGGGTCGCGCCCGTCCGACGAACCTCGTGAAGCGGAGCGCTGCGGAGCCCTACGCGGACGACGCGATGGTGGGCGGCGACGGCGCTGTGGCGCCCGCCGTCGGCGTCACGCGCTGCTAGCCGGGCGCCGCGACCGTCTCGGGTACGAGGTAGAACGCGATCGCGAGGATCGCGTAGACGGCGAGCAGCTGCACGCCCTCGAGCCAGTGCGATTCGCCGTCGCCCGCGATCTGGCCGATGACCGCGACGGCGATGACGATCGCCATCACCTCGCACGACGTGAACACGAGGTCCATCGGCCGCGGCGCGATCACGAGGCTCGCCAGCACGAGCACGGGCGCGACGAAGAGCGCGATCTGCACGCTGGATCCGATCGCGATCCCGAGCGCCAGGTCCATGCGGTTCTTCATCGCGACCTGGACCGCGGTCGCGTGCTCGGCGGCGTTCCCGACGACGGCGACGACGATGACCCCGATGAAGAGATCGGTGAGGCCGAGCGCCTCGGCGGTCGGCTGAATCGCGCCGACCAGGATCTCCGACATCCACGCGACCAGCGCGGTCGCGCCCGCGAGCACCCCGACCGAGCGGCGGACGCTCCAGGCCGGCTCCCGCCGCGTGCCGCGATCGTCGCGCGGCGCCTCGCCCGTGAAGAGGTGCTTGTGCGTCCGGAGCGAGAAGACGAGCGACGCGAAGTACGTGAGGAGCAGGACCACCGCGATCTCGTCCGAGAGCTCGTGCTCGACGATCGCCCTCGGGTGCACGATGTGGTGGAACGCGGCCGGGACGACGAGGGCGATCGCCGCGAGCGTCAGCATGGTCGCGTACGAGCGCGCGCCCGTCACGTTGAAGCGGAGCGAGCGATGCTTGACGCCGCCGGCGATCGTGGCCGCGCCGAGGACGAGCAGGATGTTGCCGATGATCGATCCCGTGAGCGACGCCTTCACGACCGCGTCGTAGCCGTGGCGGAGCGCCGCCAGCGCGATGATCAGCTCGGCGGCGTTCCCGAAGGTCGCGTTCAGGAGCCCGCCGATGCCCTCGTTCGTGCGCTCGGCGAGCTGCTCCGTCGCCCTTCCGAGCCAGGCCGCGAGCGGGACGATCGCGAGGCAGGCGCAGGCGAAGACCGCCACGAAGCGGTGGGGCGCGAGGTGCTCGAGCGCGATCGTCGCGGGGACGAAGACGAGGAGCCAGTCGAGCGACGGCACGAGAGCGCGAGCCACGTCGGCTCCGGCGGCCCGGGAGAGCGCGACCTTCTACGCGCGCACCAGCTTCCCGGGCATGGCGCCGGTCGCCTCGCCGTCCTCGAACGTGACCTCGCCGGCGACGATCGTCGCGCGATAGCCCTCCACTCGCTGGACGAGGCGCCGTCCGCCCGCCGGCAGGTCGAAGACCATCTCGGGCGCCGGCAGCCGGAGCGCGTCGAAGTCGATGACGTTGACGTCGGCCTTCTTGCCGACCTCGAGCGTGCCGCGGTCGTGGAGGCCGTACACGCTCGCGGTGTTCCCGGTCTGGAGGCGCACGACGTCCTCGAGCGGGATGCGCGCGCCGCGGCGGCGGTCGCGCGCCCAGTGCGTCAGGAGGAACGTCGGCATGCTGGCGTCGCAGATGAGGCCGCAGTGCGCGCCGCCGTCGGAGAGACCGAGCACGGTGCGCGGGTGGACCATCATCTCGCGCAGCGCCTCGAAGTCGTAGTCGACGTAGTTCGCGAGCGGCGCGAAGAGCATCTGCTTTCCGTCGCGCTCGAGGAGCGCGTCGTAGGCGATCTCCTCGGGGCGCTTGCCGCTCCGGGACGCGATCGCCGCGACGCTCTGCTCGGGCGTCGGCTCGTAGTCGGGCGGGTCGCCGAGCGGGAACATCTGGCTCCAGTTCTGCGCGAGGACCCGGACGATCGGGCTCTCGTGCTGGAGCTCCTCGGCGAGAAGCCGCGCCCGCATCTCCGGCGTCCGCATGCGCGCGACGCGCTCGCCGTGCGGAAGGGCCGCCAGCTCGCGCGCGTACGTCGGGTGGAAGAAGAACGGGTGGAACGAGCTCTGGAGCCCGAACAGCATCCCGGTCGGGCGGCACGGCACCTGGGGCACGATTCGTAGGCCCCGCGCGGCGAGCTCGTCGATGCGCGCCAGCGTCTCGCGCCACGCGTTCGGCTGCATCGGCGTCTGCGCGAGCGCGAACGTGATCACGCGACCGGTCGCCGCGCAGAACTCCTTCATCCACGTGAGGTCGGGTTCCTGGCCCTGCAGATCGGAGACCATCTCGAAGACGCCGTGGCCGACGTCGCCGAGCGCGCGGCCGATCCCGACGAGCTCCTCCGGCTTCGAATGCGTTCCGGGGACGAGGCCGTGCTTCGAGCGGTGCAGGATCGTGCGCGACGTCGAGAAGCCGATCGCGCCCGCGGCGAGCGCCTCGCGCGTCAAGCGCGACATCTCGGCGATCTCGCCGTCCGTCACGTCGAGGTCGTGCGCGCGCTCGCCGAGGACGTAGGCGCGGATCGCGCAGTGCGGGACCTGCGCGGCGACGTCGAGCACGCGCTCCATGCGCTCGAGCGCGTCGAGGTACTCGGGGAACGACTCCCACCGCCAGTCGATGCCCTCGTGGAGCGCGGTGCCGGGGATGTCCTCGACGCCCTCCATGAGCTCGATCAGGAAGTTCTCCTCGCCCGGACGGCGCGGCGCGAAGCCGACGCCGCAGTTCCCCATCACGAGCGTCGTGACGCCGTGCCAGCTCGACGGCGCGAGCACCGGATCCCACGTGACCTGGCCGTCGTAGTGCGTGTGGACGTCGACCCAGCCGGGCGCGACCAGGAGCCCGCGCGCGTCGATCTCCCGCTCGCCGCGCACCGGGACGTCGCCGACGGCCGCGATGCGCCCCTCGTCGATCGCGACCGCGCCCTCGAAGCGCGAACGCCCGGTTCCATCGACGACGGTGCCGTTTCGGATGACGAGATCGTGCATGGATTCCTCCGGTCGGTGCCGTCGTTCGTATCCGGGCGCCCCGGCCGTGTCGAGACGATTCCCCGCGCGATCGCGCCTTTGCGTCCGAACGGCCCTTCCGGCGGCGCGACGGGTCTCAGTCGAGCGGCGGCGGCGGCGCGTACGGGAAAGGCTCGGGATCGCCCCAGCCGGTCGCGTCGCCGTACCAGTGGCGAAAGTCGCCGGTCGCGCGCTCGAGCGAGCCGACGAACTGCTGCGCCACCGGGTCGAAGTAAAACACAAAGTCGCGCTGGTCGAAGTACGTCAGGACCAGAAGCCAGGCCTCGGGCGTGACGAAGAGGCGGCAGATGAACGCGCCCGCCTCCGGGTACCTCGACCAGCCGGTGTAGAAAGGCTCGAACTCGAAGACGTCCGGCTCCGCGACGGCCGGCTCGTCGATCCAGGGGTAGTCGTACCAGTAGGGGTAGGCGAAGCCGTAGGCGACGAGCGGCGTGAAGAAGAACCCGAAGAGCTTCCCGTGGTGGCGGGAGAAGCATTTGCCGCCGCCCCCGTGATGCAGGTGCCCCGCCGGCGGCCGTGCGCCGGGCGGAGGGGCGACGTGGAACGCGCCCCGCCCTCTCGTGCCCGGATCTCCGACCATTCGGCCGACGGGCGCGCGCGACCCACCGCGCATCGTCGGGGCGCCGATCCCTCTTCTGCCCGACAGGCCTCCGAAGCTTCCGCCCGGCGCGCCACCCAGCCCCATGCCACCGCCGCGCATCCCGCCGCCCAAGCCCGCGCCGCCGCCGCGCATGCCGCCGCCGAATCCGACGCTGCCGCCGCCCATGCCGCCGCCGAACCCGGCGCGGCCGGCCCAAGCGTCCCGATGCGGCGCGACGAGCATCGCGGCCGAGCAGACGAGCGCGGCTGCGGAGACGGCGATGCGGCGCGACGTCGCGGCGCGCGCGACCTGCGATCGCGGATCTTTGCTTTCGGACCGGTCTCCTCGTTTCCCGAGCACCGGCGCCGCTCCACCTCTCGGGCCCGATCGAAGCGATCGAGCGCCCGGAGCGACGCTACTTCCCGGTGCGCGCTCGCGCGAGCGTCTCGGGATGCGGCGCGTCGGGGAGCGTCTCGGCGCGGTCGACGAACGGGCGCTGGTCGGGGTGGAGCCGTGCGCGCGCCTCCTCGGGCGACACGAACTCCGCGCGGTCGTTCTCCCACGACGTCGGCTCGAGGATCGGCGAGGCAGGCGGCGACGCCGCCGTCACCGCGAGGAAGCAGACGACCGTCTTCCGGCTCTTGACGTAGTCGATCTCCCCGAGCGGCGCGACGATCCGGCACTCGAGCCCGGTCTCCTCGCGCGTCTCGCGGAGCGCGGCTTCCTCCTCGCTCTCGCCCGCCTCGACGAGACCTTTCGGGATCGACCACGGCGCGCGCCGGTTGTACGGCCCGCTCGGGTGGACGATCAGGTAGCGGCGCTCCCCGTCGAACGCGGCGCGCACGAGGCAGCCGGCCGAGCGCGGCCGGCGCGAGCGGGTGCCGGGGCGAGGGCGGGGCGCCATCTCTCGAACATCGTGCACGGCGAGGCGCCCGCGTGGTAGCCCTCGGGGATGGTCGTCGTCACCAATCGCATCCCCGTATCGAAGGGCCATGAGATCGACTTCGAGGACCGCTTCCGCCGTCGCGTCCACCTCGTCGATCGCCACCCCGGGTTCATCCGGAACGAGGTGCATCGCCCGCGCCCGATGAAGCTCGACCACGCGACCGGCACGTGGTCCGAGGATCCCGACGGCGAGGGCTACTACGAGGTCAAGACCTGGTGGCGTTCGTTCGCCGACTTCGAGGCGTGGACGCGGAGCAAGGACTTCGCGGAGGCGCACTCGAACCGGCCGCCCCGCGAGATGTTCCGCGGTCCGAACGTCCTCGAGGTGCACGACATCGTCACGAGCACCGACCTCGCGGGTTGAAGCCGCGCGAGCGACGGCGCTCGTCGCGCGTCCCGTCTATGCCGACGCTGTGGCCGCCTCCGGCTGGTCGAGGTACTCGCTCAGGCCGTAGCCCACCCGGTCGCCGTCGAGGACGTACTCGGTCATGCCTTCGCCGATGTGCGTCGACATGCCGGCGCGGCGGTTCCGGAGCGGGATGAAGCCCTTCACGGCGCCCTCGACGCGGTGGCGCTCGCCGTTCTCGAGCGTCAGGTCGGCGCGCAGCGCTCGGTGGAATTTCGTCCCCGCCTCGTAGTCCGTCGCGAGGTCGACGCCGGTGATCCGGACGAGCTGGTCGCCGCGGTGGAACACCCCTCCCACGCGGTCGCCGATGATCGACACGACCATGCCCAGGTCGTCGCCGAAGTTGCCGGTGATCCAGCGGTACGACGGCGTCGACTGCCAGTAGCGCGGCCCCCACGAGTGGTCGCGCAGGCCGTGGCCGGCGATCGCGAGCGGAGCGCCGCCGTCGACGGCGATCGTGCCGGTGACGCGCATGTGCTGCTCGTAGTGCGCGCGCGCGAAGTCGTTCGCGTCGTCCGGCTTGCCGACGTGGCCGTAGATCGGGCCCACGCCCTCGTGGACGAGGTCCATCATCATGCGGCGGCGCGGGTTGTCCTTGAAGGCGCGTCCGGGGTCGGACATCGCCCGCGGGTCCGCGAGGAAGACGACGGATCCGTCGTAGGTCGTCCGGAGCCGCTCGCCGGGATCGAGCACCTCGACGGCGAGGCCGCCCGCGTTCCAGCCGTCGTTGGTCGAGATCTGCGGCCGCTTGTAGTTGAAGAGCGCCGAGCCGTCCGGCTCGTAGACGATCACCGTGACCTCGGCGTACCCCTCGTTGGCGCGATTTCCGATCCGGAGGAAGCCGCCACGGCCCTGCGAGCGGTCGAAGAAGTTGAAGTAGACCGACTCGTTGAAGTTCTGCTCGGGCCCGAGCGGGTGCGTGTAGTCGTCCTCGGGCCGGACGTTGCCGTAGATCTTCGCCATGGCGGCCTCCCGGCGCCTACGTTGCGCACCGATCGGCCGCCGGAGCAACTCGGTCCAACGGCATCACACCACCGGCAGCATGACGTGCTTCCGGAACGCCTCGCGCACGGTCAGCCGCGCGTACCAGGCCTCGAGGCTCGGAAGCGGCGCCCGGTCGATGCCGAGCGCGTGGTAGCGGTAGCAGAGCACCCCGACCGGCACGTCGCCCATCGTGAGCCGGTCGCCGGCAACGAACGCGCGGTCCCGGAGGTGACGATCGAGCCGGCCCCACACCTCCTTCAGGCTCTCGACCGATTTCGCGATGGCCGCGTCGTCGCGGCGCTCGGGCGGGGTCCGGACGAGCCCCCAGAAGACGACGCGCATGTCCGGGAGGAGCGTCGTCTGCTGCCAGTCCATCCACTGGTCGGCGACGCCGCGCACCGCGGGATCGCGCGGCCAGAGCCCGCCCTCGCCGAAGCGCGCCGCGAGGTAGCGGACGATCACGTTCGATTCCCAGAGGACGAACCCGTCGTGCTCGATCGTCGGGATGCGCCGATTCGGGTTGAGCGCGCCGTACGCGGGCGTGTCGAGGCCCCCGAACCCCATGCCCGCGTCGACCCGCTCGTGCGGAACGCCGAGCTCGCCGATCGCCCACATCACCTTCTGCACGTTGCTCGACGACGTCCGTCCCCAGACCTTGAGCATCGCATCCTCCTCGGGCGCGCGTGCCGTCGCCCGGCCGCGCTTCGGGCTCCTTCGGCGTTTGCGTGAGGCGCGAGGCATGCGCAAGGTGGGCGGCGCCATGACGTCGCCGGGCATCGCGGTCGTGTCGGGCGTCGGGCCGGGGACCGGCGCGGCGATCGCGCGCCGCTTCGCCGCCGGCGGGTGGCGCGTCGCGATGCTGGCGCGCGACCGCGAGCGGCTCTCGGCGCTGGAGCGCGAGATCGCGGGCGCGCGCGCCTTCCCGTGCGACGTCGCGGACCCGGCGCAGATCGCCGAGGCGGTCGCGGCGATCCGCGCCGAGCTCGGCGTCCCGTCGGGCCTGGTCCACAACGCCGTCGGCGGCGCCTTCGGCACGTTCCTCGACGTCGACGCGAGCGTCCTCGAGCACAACTTCCGCGTGAACGTGATGGGCCTCTTCCACCTCGCGCGCGCCCTCGCGCCCGCGATGATCGAGGCCGGCGCGGGCGCGATCGTCGCGACCGGCAACACCTCGGCCCTCCGCGGCAAGGCGAGCTTCGCCGGCTTCGCGCCGACCAAGGCGGCGCAGCGCATCCTCGCCGAGTCCATGGCCCGCGACCTCGGGCCGAAGGGCGTCCACGTCGCGTACGTCGTCATCGACGCCGTGATCGACGTCCCGTGGACCCGCCAGGCGTTCCGCGACGCGCCCGACGACTTCTTCATCCAGCCCGCCGCGATCGCCGACGAGGTGTGGCACGTCGTCCACCAGGACCGGTCGGCGTGGTCGTTCAACGTCGAGGTGCGGCCGTTCCGCGAGAGCTGGTGAGGCGCGAGCGCGCGCACGCGTGATGCCGGAGGAGTGGCCGCAGCAGATCCACGCGTGGCACGACTTCTACGCGATCACCGGCACCGCTGCCGCGACCCTGACCGGGCTCATGTTCGTCGTCGTGTCGCTCGGCCCGAGGACGATCGCGCGCAGCAGCGGAACCGGCGTCCGTGCGTTCGTCACGCCGACCGTCGTGCACTTCGCGACCGTCCTCTTCGTCGCGGCGCTGATGGCGATCCCGGCGACGACGCCGGTCCTCGCGGAGTCGGCGCTCCTCGTCGGCGGCGTGGCGCTGCTCGCGTACCTGAACTGGACGCGCGTGCACAGGCAGTGGCGCGAGAGCAACCTCGATCGCGACGACTGGCTCTGGTACGTCGGCCTGCCCGGCCTGAGCTACCTCCTGCTGGTCGCAGGAGCGCTCGGCATCTGGGAGCGGAGCGAGCTCGGGCTCGCGAGCGTCGCGGCGGCCGTCCTGACGCTGGTCGCGACCGGGATCCGGAACTCGTGGGATCTCGTCATCTTCATGTCGCAGCGCGCGCACGGCGACGACGCTGAGGACCACGACGACGGCGGAGACCGACAGCACGAGCGGTGAGCGGCGTGCTCGCGTGGAGGATCGCATGCTGACGAAGGAAGAAGCGCATCGCTTCGCGGCGGAGTGGATCGGCGCGTGGAACGCGCACGACCTCGACCGGATCATCGGGCACTACGACGATGCGGTGGAGCTCCGGTCGCCGATCGCGGCGCAGATGCTCGGCGTGCCGGACGGCCGGGTCGTCGGACGGGAAAGCCTGCGCGCCTACTTCGCGCGCGGCCTCGCCGCGTTTCCCGAGCTTCGCTTCGATCTGAAGGACGTCCTCTGGGGCACGAACAGCGTCGTCCTCTACTACGCGAACCAGCGCGGCTCGCACACGGGCGAGTACATGGAGCTCTCGCCCGGCGGCAAGGTGGTGCGCGTGTCCGCGAACTACGGCGCGTAGCGAGAATGGCGCCTTCGGCGGCTCGCGACGGGTCGTCTGGCGCGCACGCCGGCGGCGCGCCGTCGCCGTGGATCGTGCGGTTCGCGAGCCTGGTTCCGGCGGGCGGCGTCGTCCTCGACGTGGCCGCCGGCGGCGGCCGTCACGCGAGGCTCTTCCTCGAGCGCGGACATCGGGTGGTCGCCGTCGACCGCGACGTGTCGGCGCTGCGCGCGCTCGAAGCGGGGTCGCGCGCGGAAGCGCACGCGAGCGGCCGGCTCGAGATCGTCGAGGCCGACCTCGAAGGAGGCGCGCCGTGGCCGCTCGCCGGCCGGACGTTCGCCGGCGTCGTCGTCGCGAACTACCTCCACCGCCCGCTCCTGCCGACGCTGGTCGCGGGCGTCGCGCCGGGCGGCGCCCTCCTCTACGAGACGTTCGCGGCGGGCAACGAGCGCTACGGCCGGCCCAGCAACCCCGATTTCCTCCTGCGGCGGGGCGAGCTGCTCGAAGCCGTGCGCGGAGCTCTCGAGATCGTCGCGTACGAGAACGTGACGATCGAGAGCCCGCGTCCGGCGGTCGTGCAGCGGATCGCGGCCTGCCGTCCTGCTTGACGCGTGCGCCTGGGTGGCGGGCCGCGATTGCGGCGGCCGCGACCGTCTGGCACGGAAAGGCGCCATGCTCCGACCCGTCTGGCTCCTGAGCCAGGATACCTCCCAGTTCTGCGCGCCCCCTCTCACGACCGGCGGCCTGAAGGCGACGTTCCTCCGCTACGGCCGGAGCGCTGCCGCGACCGACGTCGAGCTCGTCCACTTCCTCGGCGAGGGAGCGGCACTCCGCTGGCTCGACGAGGACTGGTGGCCGAAGCTCGCCGCGCGGGCGCGCGCCGCGCTCGCCGCTGGCGTCGAGCCCGTCCTCGGCCTCAGCTGCTACACCTGGAACGTCGCC
The DNA here is from genome assembly GCA_035651755.1 of Binatia bacterium. GTDB lineage: Bacteria > Desulfobacterota > Binatia > UBA12015 > UBA12015 > DASRFA01. The sequence continues at coordinate 146,744 of DASRFA010000027.1, forward strand.
GAGTTCCTCGAGATCGCGCGCGCCGTGAAGCACGACGTGCCGGAGCTGCTCGTCGTCGCGGGCGGCCCGCACGTCCAGCGCGCGCAGGACTTCCTGCACGGCGACGGCATCGACGTCGTCGTCCTCGGCGAGGGCGAGGAGACCTTCGTCGAGCTCCTCGACTGCGAAGGGCGCTCGGCGTGGCGCGGCATCGCGGGCCTCGCGTTCGTCGACGAGCGCGGCGCCGTGCACCGCACGGCGGCGCGCGCCCGCGCCCGCGAGCTCGATCGCTTTCCGTCCGCGCTCGACGTCGTCGAGCTGCGCGACGCGAGCGGGAAGCCGCGGTACCGGCAGGTCGCCTACGAGACCAGCCGCGGCTGCCCGTATCGCTGCAGCTTCTGCGAGTGGGGCACCGGCGCGATCGGCACGAAGATGTTCCAGCTCTCGCTCGACCGCATCCAGGACGACCTCGAGCGCCTCGTCGACGGCGGCATCCACGACATCTGGCTCTGCGACTCGAACTTCGGCGCGCTGCGCGAGGACCGCGCCAAGGCCGAGATCATCGTCGACCTGAAGAAGCGCACCGGCCGTCCGAACACCTTCGCGACCTCCTGGTCGAAGAACCACAACCAGCGCGTGCAGGACATCGTCCGGCTGCTGCACCGCCACGGGCTCCTCTGGCACTACCACCTCGCCCTCCAGACCTTGACGCCGCTGGCGCTCGAGCTGTCGCACCGCACGAACATGCGCGCCAACGACTACGAACCGATCGCGCGCACGCTCGCCGCCGAAGGCGTCCCGATCGCGGCGGAGCTCATCTGGGGCCTGCCGGGCGACAACCTCCCCGACTTCGAGCGGAACCTCGACCACCTGATGACCGTGTTCCCGAACATCAACATCTTCGGCTACACGCTGCTGCCCGGCACGGAATTCTTCGAGCGGCGCGAGGAGTACCGCCTCGAGACGCTGCCGGTCGCGGGCTACGGCAAGGCGAAGGGCGAGTACGTCGTCGGCTGCCATACCTTCGATCGCGACGGCGGCGAGGAGGGCTACTTCCTCATCACCGCCTACGTCCTGCTCGCCCGCGGGCACGTGATGCCGCTCGCCGTGCGGCACCTCGCGCTCTCCGGGCGCGTCGGCGTGTCGCGTATCCTGCGCGCGTGCCTGCGCGCGCTCGTCCTCGAGTTCGGCGAGGAGGTGGAGGCCGAGGTCGAGCGCGATCTCCGGGGCAATCGGATGGCGGTCTACGAGTCGCGCGCGCCGCTCTTCGTCCGCTGCATCGCCGACCCGGAGCGGACGTTCTCGGTGATCCGGCGCGTCGTCTCGAGCGAGCTCGTCGCTCAGGGCGCCGGAGACCTCGTGCGCGGCGCGCTCGCGGTGCTCGAGCTCGACCGTGCATTCTGCCCGCGCAGCGGCCCGGCCGCGACCGTCGTCGAAGCGTTCGACTTCGCCGGCGACCGCGTCGCCGACGCGCTCGGCGCGATGATGCCGGCTTCCGCGGAGGACCTCGCGCGATCGGCGGAGGTGCGCGTCGCTCTCGAGATCCGCCACCCCGGCCTGGTCGGCGAGGTCCTCCTCGATCCCGACGGCGGCTCGTGGATGCGCGGCCGCACCGTCGCCGTGCATCGGGCGGCCACAGCGGCTCCGATCGCCGACGCGCGCGACGCGGGTGAGTCGTTGCTGGCCGACTGAAGCGCTGCCGGGGCGCCTTCGCAGTTGCAAAGCGCGCGCCCAAGCCCTAACCCTTCGGGGCCGCGCTCGTCGCGGGTTCGCCGACGGGCGCAGCGCGCCCCGCTCGCGCGGATCCCCGGCCGCTCGGCGCAAGCGACGAGTCTGGTCTTTTCCGGGGGAGCTCCGTGTCGAGCGAGCCGCTACGAATTTGCCTTCTGACGTACCGCGGAAACCCGCGGTCGGGCGGGCAGGGCATCTACATCCGCCTCCTGTCGCGCGCGCTCGTCGAGCTCGGACACCGCGTCGACGTGTGGAGCGGGCCGCCGTATCCCGAGCTCCTGCCCGGCGTCGGCTTCGTCGAGGTTCCGAGCCTCGATCTCTGGAACGAGGCGGCGTTCTTCCGCTTCCCGACGCTGCGCGAGCTCGCCGACCCGATCAACGTGTCCGAGTGGACGCGTACGGTCACCGGCGGCTTCCCCGAGCCTCTCACCTTCTGCCGGCGAGTGGCGCGCGACTTCGCGCGCGGCGCATCCGCCCGCTACGACGTCGTCCACGACAACCAGTCGCTCGGCCCCGGGCTGCTCGACATCCAGAAGCGGATGCCCGTCGTCGCGACGATCCACCACCCGGTCACCGTCGACCGCCGGATCGCGATCCGCGCGGCGCGCGGCTTCAAGAAGCGCGCCGGGCTGATCCGCTGGTACACGTTCCTCGGCTCGCAGCTCCGCGTGTCGCGCCGACTCGATCGCATCGTGACGATCTCCGAGGCGTCGACGCGCGACCTCGCGCGCGAGTACCGCCTGCCGCACGAGCGCATGCGGATGGTCGGGAACGGCATCGACTTGTCGGTCTTCCGCCGGCTGCCGGGCGTCGCCCGGCGCGACGATCTGATCTTGACGACGCTCTCGAACGACTCGCCGCTCAAGGGATTCGCGTTCCTCCTCGAGGCGTACAAGACGCTGCGCGCGCGCCGGCCGAGTCTCGAGCTGCGCGTGATCGGCGTTCCGCACAAGCGCTCGCCGAGCGTCGAGGCGGTCCGCCGCCACGGTCTCGACGGCATCGTGCGCTTCACCGGCCGCGTCGACGCCGAGGACATCGCGCGCCACTACGCGGAGGCGACGGTCGCGGTCGTGCCGTCTCTCTACGAAGGCTTCGGCTTTCCGGCCGGCGAGGCGATGGCGTGCGGCGTGCCGGTCGTGTCGACGCGGGCGGGCGCGCTGCCGGAGGTCGTCGGTCCGGAAGGCGAGGCGGGCGTCTTGGTGGAGCCGGGGAGCGGGCCCGCGCTCGCGCGCGCGGTCGACGAGCTCCTCGGCGCGCCGGAGCGCCGGCGTGCGATGGGCGAGGCGGGGCGCGCGCGCGTCGAGGCCCTCTTCACGTGGCAGCGCGCGGCGGAGCGGACGGTCGACGTCTACCGCGAGGCGATCGCCGAGCGCGCTTCCGGGCCCGGCGTCGCGCGCGCGCGGCGCGAGAACGCCGGCCGCCGGCCCGCGGTCGTCCGTCCCATCGCGGCCGACGGCGTCGCGGCGCGCGTCTCGGCCGGGGCGGAGGCGGGGTGCTGACGGTCGAGCCCGAGCGGCTCGGGCTCGCGCCCGGGATGCGCGTCCTCGACGTCGGCTGCGGGCAAGGTCGCCACGTGCGCGCGACGCGCCGCATGCCGGGCGTCGCCGGCTTCGCGCTCGACCTCGGCCGCGACGAGGTGCGCGCGACCGCGAAGTCGCTGCGGGAGATCGACGGCTTGCCGGAGGCGCAGGGCGGCACCGTCGCGGGCGCCGGCGGATGGGGCGTCGTCCGCGGGAGCGGGTACGCGCTCCCGTTCGCCGACGGCTCGTTCGACTGCGTCATCGTCTCCGAGGTGCTCGAGCACCTGAACGACGACGACGCCGCCGTCGACGAGGCGACGCGCGTGCTCCGGCCGGGCGGAGTTCTCGCGGTCTCGGTTCCGCGCACCGGGCCCGAGGCCGTGTGCTGGGCGCTGTCGCACCGCTACCGCAACTCGCCGGGCGGCCATGTTCGCATCTATCGGCGCTCGCAGGTCCGCCGGCTGGTCGAGTCGCGCGGGTATCGCGTCGTCGGGCGACACTTCGCGCACGCCCTTCACTCGCCGTTCTGGTGGCTCAAGTGCGCGCTCGGCCTGGACAACGATCGCGCCTGGCCGGTGCGCGTCTATCACCGGTTCCTCGTGTGGGATCTCATGCGGCGCCCGCGCTCGACGCGCGCCCTCGAGGTCGCGCTGAATCCCTTCCTCGGGAAGAGCTTCGTGCTCTACGCCGTCAAGCCATGAACGCGCCGCGCTCGCGACGGCCGCACCAGCGGCGCGGCGTCGGGCCGAGCCCGGCCGAGCGCGCGGCGACCGCCGACTGGATCGCGTCGGTCCAGCGCCCCGACGGCGAGATCCCGTGGTATCCCGGCGGCCGGTCGGATCCGTGGGACCACATCCACGCCGCGATGGGGCTCGCGGTCGCCGGGCGGCGCGAGGAGGCGTGCGCGGCGTACCGCTTCCTCGCCGCGACGCAGTACCCCGACGGCGGCTTCGCCTTCGAGCGCCAGTCCGGTCGCGTCCTGAACTCCAGCCGAGACTCCAACCACGCCGCGTATCTCGCGACCGGCCTCTGGCACCTCTACTGCGTCAAGCCCGATCCCGACTTCCTGGCCGAGATGTGGCCGACGCTCGAGCGCGCGATCGACTTCGTCGTGCGGCTGCAGGAGCCGTGGGGCGCGATCGCGTGGGCCGTCGATCCCGAGGGCCGTCCCTGGCGGACTCCGCTCCTGACCGGATCTTCTTCGGTGCACGGCAGCCTCGTCTGCGCGATCCGGATCGCGGAGCGCCTCGACCGGGACCGCCCCGCGTGGCGCGTCGCGCGCCAGCGCCTCGCGCTCGCGCTCTGCGAGGACATCGCTCGCTTCGATCATGCCGATCTCCCCGAGCCGCCCGGCCGCCACTCGATGGACTGGTACTACCCGATCCTCGGCGGCGCGTGGCGCGGGGCGCCGGCGCGCGCGCGCCTCCTCGACGCGGGCTTCGCCGCGACGTTCCTCGAGGAAGGCGTCGGATGCCGCTGCGTACGCGAGCGGCCCTGGTACACGGTCGCGGAGACCTGCGAGTTCGCGGTCGCGCTCGACGCGGCCGGCATGCACGCGCGCGCGAAGCAGGTGCTCGGCTGGGTGGTGTCGCTGCGCGACGGGTCGGGCGCGTACTGGACGGGCGCGACGCATCCCGACGGCGAGGTGTACCCGGAGGGCGAGCGCACCGCGTGGACTGCGGCGACCGTCCTGCTCGCCGCCGACGCGCTCGGCGGCGACTCGCCGACCGCGAGCTTCTTTCGCGACCTCGACGGGCTCGACCTCCGCGACCGCCCGCTCGCGCGCGCGCCGCGCTCGCCGGTGGCGGCGGTCGCGACGCCGGCGCGCGAGATGTCGAAGGCGGCGCCGGGCGAGTAGAGTCGCCGGCGCGCCCTCCGCCACGCGCGTAGTTGTACGCGTCCGAGGAGTGCTCGAAGCCCGCGCGCGCCGAGAATCTCGCACGGAGTGGTTCCGTGCAGGTGCCGCTTCCCTTAGTCTTGGGAGAAGCTCCACCTCCGGGAAGGTCGGGGAGGGGTCGGTCGATGTGGTGGTGCGAACGGACGGACTCATGGATCGAGGACGGTTCGCATCGGTCGATTCCGTGCGCCGCCGCATCGAGCGCCTGGTCGGCGATGCGTCGGACGAGCGCGGCGGAACCGAAGAAGAGAGGCGACGGCTCGTCGCCGCGGTGAAGAACGCGCTCGACGAGCTGCGCGCCGCGGAGGACGAGATTCGCCGTCGCGAGTACGAGCTGCAGGAGCAGGCCGCAACCGAGGCGCGCGACGACTTCCTCGCCACGCTCTCGCACGAGCTCCGCACGCCGCTCAACGTGATCCTCGGCTGGACCGAGATGCTGCGGAACGAAGGGCTGGACGCGGAAAGCTCGGACCTCGCGCTCGGCAGCATCGAGCGCAACGCGAAGCAGCTGAACCAGCTCGTGGACGACCTCCTGAGCGTCTCGCGGGAGCGACGCATCGACGGCGCGCTCGACATGAGCCCCTGCGAGCTCCACCGCATCCTGACCGAGGCGATCGACATGGTGTGGCCGTCCGCGGCGGCGCGCGACATCCACCTGCGAGCGATCCTGAGCGACGCGGGATCGGTCGTCGCCGACGCGGAGCGGCTCCGGCAGTCGTTCGTCAATCTCCTGTCCAACGCCGCGAAGTTCTCGCCCGAGGGCGGCACGATCGACGTCGAGGTGCGACGGGTCGGACGCGCGCTCGAGATCCGCGTCCGAGACGACGGCATCGGGATCCCGGCCGATCTGCTGCCGCACGTCTTCGATCGCTTCCGTCAGGGCGAGCCCGCGCCGGAGCGGCTGAACGAAGGCGTCGGCCTCGGGCTGTCGGTCGTGCGCGACATCGTCGCGGCGCATGGTGGCGACGTGTGGGCCGAAAGCGCCGGGGAGGGACACGGCGCCACCTTCACGGTGCGGCTGCCGCTCGCGCTCGGCGAGCTGGCGCAACCCGCGGCCGATGCGGCCGGCACGGTCGCGGGGGCGCCGCCGCAGGCGGAAGCTCCGCGCGCGGGCGCGCTCGACGGGTTGCTCGTCCTCGTGGCGGGGCTGCCGGGCGAGCGTTGTGGCCGCATCTGCGAGACGCTCGCGCGCGCGGGCGCGCAGGTCGTCAGGACGGGTTCGGAAGCAGACGCGCTCGAGCGGGCGGCGGAGGACCCGCCGGACGCGCTCATCGTCGCGGCCGACGCGGCCCGCAGCGAGTCCTTCTTCGGACTCGCGCGCCAGCTCGAGGAGCGCTTCAGCGGTCGCCTGCCGGTCGTCGCGCTGACGCCTCCGAGCGGACCCGAGCGCGACTGGAACGCGCTCGACGCCGCCCTCCAGCTCTACCTGCCGATGCCGTCGGATCTGGCGCGTGTTGTCCCGCTCGTCGGTGCGGTGGCTCGGCTGAGCGGCTCCGGCCGGTAGGACCGGCTCGCGGCGCCGGCCCGCCTGCGATAAGAGCGGGGCCATCCCGCACTGTCGCGGCGCGTCCGGCGGGCGCGCTCGCCGCGAGGAGCACGCGATGCAGCTTCGCGACGTGAACCTGATCGATCCGGACGTGTTCGTGCCGGGCGTCCCGCACGAGATGTTTCGCGTGTTGCGGCGCGACGCGCCGGTCTACTGGCACGAGGGCGATGGCCGCGAGAGCGGCTTCTGGGCGATCACGAAGCACGCCGACGTCAAGCACGTGTCGCGGAATCCCGAGCTCTTCTCCTCCGAGCGGAAGGGCGTCATGTTCCGCGACCCGGCGCCCCACGAGCTGCCCGCGATCCAGGCGATCATGATCAGCATGGACCCGCCCCGGCACCGCCAGTACCGGAACCTCGTGAACAAGGTCTTCACGCCGCGCATGGTCGAGCGCCTGCGCCCCCGCATCGCGGCGATCGTCGACGACATCTTCGACCGGCTCGGCGCGAGCGGCGAGTGCGACTTCGTCGAGCACGTCGCCGCGCCGCTGCCGATGGCGGTCATCTGCGAGATGATGGGCGTGCCCGACGAGGACCGCGCCGCGATCTACCAGCTCTCGAACCGGCTCATCGGCTTCGACGACCCGGAGCTCCGCCAGGAGACCCCGCCCGACGGCGTCATCGACTACAACCTGGCCTCCGCGGAGATGTTCGCCTACGGCGCCAAGCTCGCCGAAAGGGCGAGGCGCCATCCCGGCGACGATCTCGCGACGGCGCTGCTCGCCGCCGAGGTCGACGGCGAGCGCCTCTCGGACCTGGAGTTCAACTCTTTCTTCCTCCTGCTCGCGATCGCGGGCAACGAGACGACGCGCACCGTCACCACCAACGGGACGATCGCGCTCCTCGAGCACCCGGAGCAGCTCGCGGCCCTGCGGCGCGATCCGTCGCTCATCGACACCGCGGTCGAGGAGATGCTGCGCTGGGCTCCGCCCGTGCACCACTTCCGGCGCACGGCCACCGAGGACACGGAGATCCGCGGGGTCCGGATCCGCGCGAACGACAAGCTCCTCCTCTGGTACGGCTCAGCGAACCGCGACGAGGAGGTCTTCGCCGAGCCCGACCGCTTCGACGCGCGACGCGATCCGAACGAGCACCTCGCGTTCGGGATCGGCGAGCACTTCTGCCTGGGCGCGAGCCTCGCGCGGCTCGAGCTGCAGATGATCTTCTCCGGGCTCGTGCACCGCCTGCGCGACCTCGCGATCGTCGCGCCGCCGCGCCGCCTGCGCTCCAACTTCATCAACGGCGTGAAGGAGATGCAGGTCCGCTTCACGCCGGAGAGCGCGGCCGCATGACCGCCGCTCGACCCGCCGGAAGCCTCGCGGGCAAGGTCGCGCTCGTCACCGGCGCGAGCCGCGGCATCGGGGTCGCGATCGCGCGCCGGCTCGCGGAGGAGGGCGCCGCGGTCGCGCTCGTCGCGCGCACGCTGCACAGCCAGCCGGGAGCGCGCCTCCCGGGCTCGCTCGCCGAGACCGCGGAAGCGATCGCGGCGGCCGGTGGGCGCGCGGTCCCGATCGTCGCCAACCTGGCGGATCCCGAGGATCGCGCCCGGATCGTGCCCGAGGCGCGGCGCGCCCTCGGGCCGATCGACGTCCTGGTCCACAACGCAGCGGCCGCGATCTACGCCCCGATCGCCGAGATCCCGCTCCGGCGGCGACAGGTGATCTTCGAGGTCAACGTCCACGCGACGATCGACCTGGCGCAGGCGGTGCTGCCGGAGATGCGGGCTCGCCGGCGCGGCTGGATCGTGAACCTCTCGAGCGCGAGCTCGCGGATCCCGGAAGGGCGCGACCTCGAGCGGACCGAGACGACGATCACCGCCTACGGCGCGAGCAAGGCGGCGCTCGAGCGCTTGACGGTCGGTCTCGCCGCCGAAGTTCGAGCCGACGGCATCGCGGTCAACTCGGTAGCGCCGGTCGCGGCGGTGCGGACGCCGGGCGCGGACGCGCTCGTCGGAAAGCTGATGGACGAGCACCCCGAGCTGGTCGAGCCGGTCGAGTGGCTCGCCGAGGCCGTGCTCGTGCTCGCGACGTGCGATCCGAACACGTGCACGGGGCGGGTGCTCTACTCCGGGCCGTTCCTCGACGAGGTCGGCCGGAAGCCTTCGAGGAGGGCTCCATGAGCGAGGTCGAGGAGAAGCTTCGGTCCGCGTACCGGGCGTGGCACGACTCGAAGGCGTCGGATCCGTCGGCCTGGATGGCGCTCTTCGGCGACGACATCGTGGTGAAGTCGGTCGGCGACGGCGTCCCCGGCATCGAGTTCTCGATGCCGCGCCGCGGGCGCGAGGAGGCGACCCGCTACTTCGCCGACATCGCCCGCGACTGGGAGATGAGCTTCATCGAGGCCGACGAGTTCGTCTGCGACGGCGACCGCGTCGTCGTGCTCGGGCGCTGCGGCTGGAAGCACCGCGGCACCGGCAAGGACGCGAAATCGCCGTTCGCGCACTTCTGGCGGTTCCGGGGCGGCAAGGCCGCCGAGTTCCGCGAGTTCTTCGACACCGCGTGCGCGCTCGCCGCGGCCCAGCCGGGGTGAGCGCGCCGTCCGCCGGGCTGCGCAGCTAGCGGCAGACGAGGCGCGCGCCGTTCGCGGAGAAGGCGCACACCGGCGCGGGCGACGCGGCGTCGAACGCGACCTCGCCGCAATCGCCTGTCGTCGCGGCCGGCGGGTCGAGCACCAGCGTCCAGCGGATCGGAAGATCGGTCGGCCCGACCGTGAGGGATCGCTTCACGGTCTTCAGCTGCGCGCGGACGACCGCCGGCGACTTCGCCGACCGGTCCTCGATCGTGAGGCTCGAGATGCCGCCGGGCGGAGAGGCAGTGCGATTGCGGTAGACGAACCGCGTCCCGCGGACGAGCCAGCCCTCCTGCCCGTCATAGAAGCCCCCCGGAACGGTGGCGTCGACGAGGACGCCGACGCTTCCCGCGAGCAGCAGCCGAACGCCGCGCGTCTGGGGCGCGAGCGGCGGCGAGAACGGCACCGGAAGCGGCGTGTCGCCGCGCAGGACGAGCTTCTCGTCGCCGGCGGGCGCCGCGAGGCCGGAGAACGTGAGCTTCGCGCCCACCATGAGCGGGCCGCCGGTGCACGGGTCGTCGCGATTGCAGGCACCGTCGCCGTCGGAGTCGACGCGCGTGCAGGTCGCCGAGCAGCAGGCGTCGTTCCCGTTGCCGGTGCCGTCGTCGCAGACCTCGCAGCCCGCCTGCACGACGCCGTCGCCGCACAGGCTCGCGCCGCCGCAGGTCCCGGCCGTGCAGGTGTCGGGCGACGTGCACGCGCTTCCGTCGTTGCACGGCGTGCCGTTCGGGCGCGGGCTCGGCACGCACGCGTTCGCGTTCTCGTCGCAGACGCCGAAGTTGCACTGGTTGGCGGCGCTCGAGCAGTCGCGCGGCGTGCCGTGGCAGCTTCCGCCCGAGCAGACGTCGCCGACCGTGCAGAACTGGCCGTCGTCGCAGAGGAAGCCGTTCGGCGGGTGCGTGCACGCGCCGCTCCCGTCGCACACCTCGTCGGTGCAGACGTTGCCGTCGTCCGGGCAGCCGCTGCCGGCGGGCTCGTTCGTGCAGGTCGCGGAGCAGCAGTCGCCGCCGACGGTATTCCCGTCGTCGCACTGCTCGCCGGGATCGATGATGCCGTTGCCGCAGTGCTCGTTACCCGGCCAGAACCCGCCCGGAAAGACGCTGGAATGGTCCTCGACGTCGCAGCGCGCGTCCTTCAGCACGTCGCCGCTCTCGGCGCAGCACGGCGTCGCGGCCGAGCAGGCGTACCCGTTCCACCCAGCTTCCGCGAGGATCGCCTGCCCGTGGTCGCTCGGGTGGAAGCAGTCGCAGCACGAGACGTCGGCAGCCTGGAACTTGTACTGGAACGGTCCGAGGCTGAAGCGCATCTCGACTCCGGGCGCCTTCACCGCGCCCGTCGCCGACGAGCCGCCGATCGGGATTCCCGCGTACTCCTCCGTGACGGAGTCGAGGATCGCGTTGTAGCGCACGAGCGTCTCGTACATGTCGATCCGCCGCTGCGACGAGCAGTCGTCGGTGAGCGAGCGGCAGATGTCGACGAACGGCTGACCCCAGACGGTCGAGCACGGGAGCCCGAGCGTCACGCCGCAGCCGTCCATCGACTCGAAGTTGCAGAGCTCGGACGCGCGCGCGGTCGCGAGCACGAGGATGCGGACGGTCGGGATCTGGATCAGCTGGTCGAGCCCCTTCCGGAACTCGCGCTCGAACGCGGCATCGGTCGTGCGGCAATAGTTGTTCGGGTCGTGGTCGCCGCCGCACGCGTTGCCGGTGCGCGACGTGGTGCTCGTGCAGGCGTCGTTGTGGCCCATGAAGACCACGACGTAGCGCGGCGCCGGCGCGGACGAGAGGTTCAGCTTCGCGGCGGTCGCCTGGGCATGGAAGTCGTCGAGCATGTCGGCGCCGCTCGCGGCGTCGTTGAAGATCGTGACGTTGCCGCCCTTCTGGCACTCGAGGCGCTCGGCGTGGCTGAAGGTGCCGTTGCCTCCCGCGTTGCAGAAGGCGCTCCCGTGATCGTCGCCCGTCGCCCACACCCGCGAGACGTTGTCGCCGTAGTTGCAGGACGACTCGTTCGCGTCGAAGCCGCGAGAGATGCTGTCGCCGGTGACGCTGATCGAGTCGGCGAGGAGCGACGCCTGCGACGGCCGCACCGCGATGCAGGCGAGCGCGACGGCTGCGGCGGCGAGCAGGCTCTGGAAGCGGCGGTGCATGTGCGAGGCGGTGAAGCGGATCAGGACTACCAGCTTCGTTCGATTTGGGTCAACGCGCTTCGTCGCGCTAGGGGCGGCGCATGACGGCATCGAATTTCCTCGAGCGCTACCGCGAGACGTCGGATCGGATCGACGCGTACGTCGCCGGCCTTCCCCTCTGGGTGAACGTCTGGCGTGCCTGGATGTTCCTCGTCTTCGCGGCGGCGATCGTGTTCGTCCTGCGCCGGCGCGAGGCGCGCTGGGTCGCGCTCACGATGGTGGTCTCGATCGTCGCGTACGACCTGGTCGCGATGGCGACCGGCGTCGGCCGCTTTCCGAGCATCGCGTTCGTCGTCCTCTGGACGCCGCTCGCCGTCTTCCTCGCGCGCCGACGGCCGCATCTCCCGGTCGAGCGGACGTCCGATCGCGTGTACGCGCGGTGGCTCGACGCGGCGCTCGCGACGCTCGTCGTCTCGCTCGCGTTCGACGTCTACAACGTCGCGTACTCGGTCGTGCGCGGCGTGCCGTAGGGCGTCGCGTCAGCGCGAGGACGCGTCCGCCGAACGCCGCGCACGGGCGCGCGCGCGGAGGCCGGCGAGCCGCCGCCGGACCCCCGGATGGGCGAGCGGCGCGACGGTCGCGAGCGCGATCGTCGCGCACGCGACGTAGAAGCGCGGCGTGCCGGCGGCCGGGAGCGTCGAGCCGAGGAACGAGTATGCGAGCGCGCGCACCGAGCCGCCCAGGACGACGGCGACGGTGAACGGCAGGAGCGCCATCGACGAGAAGCCGGCGCCCCAGAAGAGCGCCGACATCGGGCCGGTCGGGTGCGCGGTGCCGAATCCGACGATCGCCGGTCCGAGCCGGTCGATGCCGCTCGCGATCCAGGCGTGCCGCGCCAAGAGAAGCGTCGGCTGCCAGCCGAGGCCGCGCGCGAGGCCGAAGGTCATGAGCGCGGAGAGGACGATCCCCGACGCGCCCAGGAGCGTCCCGAGCGCCGCGCCGAAGCAGATCCCGCCGACCGGCAGGAGCACGATCGCCGGCAGGAAGAGGAACTGCCGGAACGTCACGAGGCCGAGAAAGAGGGCGGGTGCGCGCCATCCCATCGCCGACACCGCCTGCTGGAGGCCGGCGGCAGACACCTCGAGGCCGAGGCCCGTTCGCACCCAGTGCCCGGCGCCGAACGCGATCACGACGAACGCGGCGACGGCGATCGCGAGTCGACGGGGCATCGTGCCAGCGTAGCGAAGCGGAAGCGTCCAGACGAGCGAAACTCGCGCCGGACCGCCGCGTCAGAGGTCGGCGGGCACGACGAGCGTTCGCGTCACGGAAGGCGCCGCGATCGCGGCGCGGCTCGCCGGGATCCGGCGATAGGCGAACGACTGGTAGAGCGGGAGCTGGTCGCGGAGGTGCGGCGGCTCGGACGCGATCCCGCCCGCGGGCAGCGCCCCGCTCTCTCCGGGCGGCACGATGATGCGCCCGGCGAACGACGGCCCGAGCTCGATCAGCAGGTTGAACGAGCCCCGGTTCTCGCGCGGCATCGACGTCGCGCCGAAGAGCACGTCGATCCCGCCCAGGTTCATGTAGGTCTCGACCAGGGCCGGCTCGTGCCACGTCTGCATGTCGTCGCTGCCGAAGCGCGCGGCGAGCTCGGCGATCGCGTCGCGCAGCGCCGCGACGAGCGCTTCGTCGCGTCCCGGCGACGCGCCGGTCGCGACGTTCCGGAAGTAGTCGCGCGAGAGCGGGACCGCCGCAGACGCGCCCTGCAGCGCGCGGTAGAAGAGCGCGTCCGGCGTCCCGTACGAGCCGTGGTCGTCTTCCTGGTTCCCCTCGTTCACGAGCGGATAGAACATCTCGTGGACGTCGCCGCCGAGCTCGTCGGCGAAGACCGCGCGCTGCGCGACCGTGCGGAACGCGCGGTAGAGCGCGGCGCCCGGGTACGGGAGCGCGCCGTCGCGCGCGACGAGCGGTGCGCCGGCCGCGACCCACGCGTCGATCAGGCCCGACGCCTCCGCCAGCCGCGCCCGGTCGGCGACGTCGTCGGGAAGGCCCGACACCGCGGCCGACAGGAACGGCGCGATCCGGCGGGCGAAGACGTCGCGCGTCGCGGCGTGCCGCATGACCGAGCTCACGCGTCCCACCGTGAACCGCTTGCCGCCGGCGGCGATCGCGGCCAGCTCGTCGGCGAGCCCCTGCACGCGATCGATCGGCCCCCAGAACTCGCGCTGGTCGCCCGACGGCCACCCGCGCGCCGGCTTGTTGTTCCAGTTGGCGATCCAGCCCGATCTCGGATTGACGACGGTCGGCCGCTTGTCGAAGAAGCCGTGCCACTCCTGCGCGCCCGTGCCCAGGAGAGGGAGTCGCGGATCGGTGTTCGGCGGGCGGCGCGGCCGCCGGCCGGCGTGGAGGTACGCGATGTTTCCCCCGTCGTCCGCGTAGTGGAGGTTGAAGCCGGCCTCGACGCGGCGAGCGACCCGAAGGAACGCCTCGAGCGAGCTCGCGAAGGCGAGCTTCAGGAGGTCGTTGCCGGCGCGCGCGAGGCGGCCGTCGAGCGCGCGCCGGCGCGTGAACGCGATCCCGGCCTGCTCGTCCGTGAAGATGACCGGCCCGTGCACGCTCCGCCGGAACTCCTGCGTGACGGGCGGCTGGCCGGCGACGACGAACGTCTCGAAGCGCCGCTCGAACGGAAGCGAGCGGCCGCGGTGGAGGTAGCGGCCGTGATCCGCGGGATCGAGGATCTCGGCGTAGACGTCGCTGTCGTCGTCAGCGCTCGACGTGATCGTGTACGCGAAGTGACGCGTGCGGCCCATCGCGATGCCGGGAGCGCCGGGAACCGCGACGCCGTGCAGGTCGGCGTCGCGCGCGTGCAGGCCGACCTCCCAGAAGAAGCTCGGGATGGTCAGGCCGGTCTGGGGGCCGCCGAGGAGGATGGGCTGCCCGCTCGCCGTCAAGCGGCCCGACACGGCGATCGCGTTGCTCGCGTGGCCCGTCGCCGCGGGGATGGCAGTGCGCGCGGAGAGCGCCGCGACGGCGGCCTTCTCGCTCGCTACCGCGCGAGCGGCGGCGGCGACCGGCGCGGCCATGCGATCGAGAAGCGCCATCTGCGCGGGGGCGAAGCGCTGGACGCGATCGGCGTCCGGCGGGAACGTCTGGTCGTCGGGCGAGATCGTGACGGGCGCGCTCGGGTCGTCGATCCAGACGAGGTCGTCGAAGATCCCGCGCGCCTCGGACTCCCCGAAGCGTTGCCGGAGCGAGCTCAGCAGGCGAGCGTTCTCGAGCTCCTGCCCGCCGCCGACGCCGAACATGCCGACCTGGAGCTCCCCGATCGCGATCGTGTCGGCGGCGCTCCACGGCGCCGGGAGCTGGCCGAGGTACTCGAAGGGCAGCCGCGAGCGGTCGCTGGAGAGCTCCGCGATGAAGCGGTTCACGCCGGCGACGTACGCGTCGAGCACGCGGCGGTCGGCGTCGGAGAGCGCGGCGAGCTCGCGCGCGAGGCGTTCGCGGGGAGTGCCGTCGCGGCGGGCGTCGAGATCCATCGCCAGGAAGTCGGCGCCGAGCGCCGGCAGCTCGGCGAGGCGTCCGGTCGCGGCGCGGCGGAAGAGGTCCATCTCGAAGAGGCGGTCCTCGGCCTGCGCCCAGCCGCTCGCGTACGCGAGCGCGGCGCGCGCCGGGAGCCCGTCGGCGTCGACGTAGAGGTGCGGCACGCCGAACGCGTCGCGCACGACGTCGACGGAGAGCGGCCCGGAGTCCGGGGTCGCGGTCGCCGCCGCGAGGCCGAGCGCGAGCGACGCCGCGAGCGCGGCGGCGGCGAGGCGCGAGCGGGACGGGGGCCGGCGCGGCACGATGCGAAGCGCTCCGACGTCCGTGCTACGCGCGCGCACCGCGAGCGGCAATGGAAAATGAGCGGGCCGTCGGGCCGCCCGGCGGGCGCGGCGCTACGGGGCCCCGGCTACTTGGCGTCGAAGCCGTAGAGCTTCGCGAGCTCCGGATCGTCCTTCGCGAGGCGGCGCGCCAGCTCGACCATGACGCGGCACTGCTTGAAGGTCGCGTCGTCCTGCATCTTCCCGTCCATCATGACGACGCCCGACCCGTCGCCCATCGCGTCCATCACGCGGCGCGCCCAGCGGACCTCGTCCGCTGGCGGCGTGAAGACCTTCTTCGCGATGTCGATCTGCACCGGGTGGAGGCTCCATGCGCCGACGCAGCCGAGGAGGAACGCGTTCCGGAACTGGTCCTCGCACGCGACCGTGTCCTGGATGTCGCCGAACGGGCCGTAGTACGGGAGGATGCCGTGCATCGTGCAGGCGTCCACCATGCGGGCGAGCGTGTAATGCCACAGGTCCTGCTGCGCGCTCGGGCGCGGCGCGTCGGGACGCTCGGGGTCCGGGTCCGTGCGCACGACGTAGCCGGGATGGCCGCCGCCGACCCGCGTCGTCTTCATGCGCCGGAAGGCGGCGAGGTCGGCCGGGCCGAACGACAGGCCCTGCATGCGCGGGCTCGCGCCGCAGATCTCCTCGACGTTCACGACTCCGGTCGACGTCTCGAGGATCGCGTGCAGGAGGAGCGGCCGCTTCAGCTTCGCCTTTGCCTCGAGCTGGGCGACGAGGCGATCGACGTAATGGATGTCCCACGGCCCCTCGACCTTCGGGATCATGATGACCTCGAGCTTGTCGCCGATCTCGGTGACGAGCCGGGTGAGGTCGTCCAGGACCCAGGGCGAGTCGAGGCTGTTGACGCGCGTCCAGAGCTGGCAGCTTCCGAAGTCGGTCTCGCGTGCGATCTTGACGAGCCCCTCGCGCGCCTCGATCTTCTTGTCGGAGGCGATCGCGTCCTCGAGGTTCCCCAGCAGGACGTCGCACTTGCGAGCGATGTCCCCGACCTTCGATGCCATCTTCGGGTTGCTCGGATCGAAGAAGTGGATCATGCGCGACGGGCGGAAGGGGATCTCGCGCACCGGCTCGGGTGCTCCGATCGCGAGCGGCTTGAAGAAGTCCTTGGCGCTACGCATTCACGGCTCCTGGTCGAAGGGGCAAACGGACAACGGGAACGATCGCGGGATGGGACGGTGCGAACCCGAGTAGATACCAATGCGATCGCGCTCCCCCAAGTCGGGGAGGGCGGATGACCGCGCGCCCGGCCATCCTGCGGCGCTCGCTGCTGTTCGTCCCGGCGTCGGACGAGCGGAAGGTGGAGCGCGCGCGGGCCGCGAGCGCGGACACCGTGCTTCTCGACCTCGAGGACGCGGTCGCGCCGGACACGAAGGACGGCGCTCGCCGGACGGTCGCGGAGGCGCTCCGCGCGCGCGCCTTCGGCGCGACGGAGGTCGCGGTCCGCGTGAACGCCCCGGGCTCGCCGTGGTTCGAGGACGACGTCGCGGCCGTCGCCGCGACGGGCGGCCGGACGATTCTCCTTCCGAAGGCGGAGACGGCGGAAGGCGTCGCCGCGGTTGCAGCGCGCCTACGCGGTCTCCCGGGTCTCGCGCCGCCGGAAGGCTTCCGCCTGCTCCTCCTCGTCGAGACCCCGCTCGGGATCGCGAGCGCGCTCGCCCTCGCGCGCGCGGCGCCGGAGGTCGACGCGCTCTGCTTCGGCCATGCCGACTTCTGCCTCGAGATGGGCCTCCGCGTCGCGGACGCGGCGAGCGGCGTCGCGTTCCACGCGCGCTGCGCCCTCGCGATCGCGGCGCGCGCGGCGGGCGTGGCGGCGATCGATTGCGTCCACCTCGCCGTCAAGGACGAGACCGGCTTCCGCGCCGACGCCGAGCGCGGGCGCGACCTCGGCTTCGACGGCAAGCTCTGCATCCACCCGCGCCAGGCCGAGATCGCGAACGAGGTCTACACGCCCGCCCGCGACGCGATCGAGCGCGCGCTCCGCGTCGTGCAGGCCGCAGAACGCGCCGCAGCGGCGGGACGCGGCGTCTTCGAGCTCGACGGGCGGATGGTCGATGCGCCGGTCGTCGCGCTCGAGCGCCGCGTCCTCGAGCGCGCGCGCCGGGCCGGCGTGCTCGGGGACGCACCGTAGCGTCGGCCCCGCCGCCGGCGGCCTTCGCGCTGATCCCACGGGACCGAAGCGCCGCTGGTGTCTCGCGGGTGCCCACGTTAGATCGCCGGCATGTCGATCTCCCTTGCGAACCTGGGCGGGCGCGCGCAGCTGGTCGTCGAAAGCCGTCTGCTGGACGTCGAGCGCGCATCCGGCGGCCGGCTCCCCGCGGACCCGATGCGGGCCGTCGCCGAGTGGGATCGCCTGCGCGACTGGGCGGCCGGCGTCCGCGCCGGCGACGGCGACGCGCTCGAAGAGTCGCGCCTCGGCCCGCCGGTGCCGCGCCCGTCGAAGGTGTTCGGGATCGGCGTCAACTATCGCGCGCACGCCGACGAAGCGAAGATGCCGCTTCCGAAGCAGCCGATGGTCTTCACGAAGTTCCCGAGCTGCCTCGTCGGCCCGCGCGCCGACGTGGTGCTGTCGTCCGGCTACGTCGACTGGGAGGCCGAGCTGGTCGTCGTGATCGGACGCGGCGGGCGACGCATCGCGGCCGAGCGGGCGCTCGACCACGTCGCCGGCTACTGCGCCGGGCAGGACGTCTCCGACCGGAAGCTCCAGTTCAGCGACACGCCCGCGCAGTTCTCCATGGGAAAGTCGATCGACACCTTCGGGCCGATCGGGCCCGCGATCGTCTCGCTCGACGCCTTCCGCGACCCGAACGACCTCGCCATCTCGTGCGACGTCGACGACTGGCGGGTCCAGGACGCCCGCACGAACGACATGATCTTCGCGGTCCCCGAGCTGATCGCGTTCCTGTCGTCGCTCTGCACGCTCGAGCCCGGGGACCTGATCTTCACGGGCACGCCGTCCGGCGTCGGCTCGACCCGCCAGCCCCGGCGCTATCTCGCCGCCGGTGAGACCATCACGACGACGATCGAGGGCATCGGGAAGCTCGTGAACCACTGCGTCGCGGGCGGCTGAAACATCGCGCCGAGGCCTCTCACTTTTTCGGCAGACGCCGATAAACAAGAGGAGGCCGTGTCGGCACGGCGGCGCCATGGCGAGCGCCGCTGCAAGCGAGATGGCGCCGGACGCGCGACGGGCCTCGCGAGAAGGCGATGCACACCGACCGACGCAGCACGGCGTACGAGCGGGCCCCCTGGGCTCCCTCGGACACGTCCGAGCTGCGCCGCATGCTCGAGAGCGCGATCTCGAACGACCGCCTCGAGCTGCCGCTCCTCCCCGGCGTCGCGTCCGAGATCCTATCTTTGACGACCGAGGCCGAGGTCGACGGCCGCCGCCTGGTCTCGCTCCTCCACCGCGACATCGCGCTCGCCGGCCATGTGCTCCGGATCGCCAACTCGCCGGCCTACCTCGGAAGGACGGCCGTGACGAGCCTCCAGGCGGCGGTCACGCGCCTCGGCATGACGACGCTCGGCGAGATCGCGCTCGCCGCGACGCTGCGCTCCGGGGTCTTCCACGTGCCCGGCCACGAGGAGACGCTGCGCGGGATCTGGCGCGAGGGCGCGGCGGCCGGCGTCTTCGCGCGCGAGATCGCGCGCCGGACCGGCCGGAGCGCGGAGAGCGCCTTCCTGTGCGGCTTCCTCCACGCCATCGGAAAGCCGGTCGTGCTGCAGGCGGCGGTCCGGATGGCCCCGGAGAGCGGGCGCGACATCCCGGCGGGCGAGGCGCTGGTCCTGATGGACGAGCTTCACGCGCGCGCCGGGCACGCGATCGGGCGCGCCTGGTCGTTGCCCGAGCCGGTCGCCGCGACGCTCGCGGCACTCGCCGGCCAGGCGCACGGCGACGACCGTCCGGAGGTGGTCGTCGCCGGGCTCGCGATCGCGTGCGGGCGGCGCCTGCTCGCGGGCGGCGGCGACGCGGAAGCGCTGAAGGTCCATCCCGCGTGCGCGCGCCTCGGGCTCGCCCCGGACGACGTGGCGGCGATCCTCGATCGAGACGAGATCGTGCTCGCGGTCGTGAACGCGCTCGCGCCCTGAAACGCGAGGAGGAACATGCTCGATCAAGACGCCTTGGTCTCGGCTGCGTACGAGCTCCAGCCCCTGCCGGCGAGCATCATGCGGCTCGCGCGCATCGTCGAGTCGCGGGACGCGGACCTCCGGCAGATCGTCGAGCTGGTCTCGCTCGACCAGGGGCTCACCGGCTCCGTGCTCCGGCTCGCGAATTCCGCCGCGAGCGCGACCGGTCGCCAGATCTCGCTGGTCCGCGACGCCGTGCTCCGCGTCGGGGGCGGAACGCTCCTGAGCCTCGCGGTCGGGCAGCGGGTGCGCGGGCAGATGTCGGCCGCGCTGCCGGCCTACGACCTCGCCGAGGGCGAGCTGTGGCGGCACTCGGTGGCGGCCGCGCTCGCGACCGAGCGCGCCGGTTCGGTCTGCCGCGCCGGGATCCCGCCGGAAGCGTTCACGGCGGCGCTGCTGCACGACGTCGGGAAGCTCGTGCTGGTGCGGTTCCTGTCGCGCGACCTGCAGGAGCTCCTCGAGCGCGCGCGCTCGGAGGGCCACGTCGCGGCGCTCGAGGCGGAGCGCGAGATCCTGGGCGTCGACCACGCCGAGCTCGGGGAGCTGGTCGTGCAGCACTGGGGGCTCCCCGACGCGATCGCGCGGCCGATCGCCGCCCACCACGCGCCGACCGAGGACGACGGACCGGTGGCCGACGCCGTGCACCTCGCCGACGTGATCGCGAAGCGCATCGGCGCCGGGCGCGGTCGCGATGCGCTCGAGGTCGACGCGGGCGCGGCCGAACGGCTCGGGATCGACGATGACGGGATCGCGGCGCTGGCCGACGGGGTCGCGGAATCGTTCGACGACGTGCTCCGCCGCTACGCCGCGTGACCGCTCAGGTGTACGCGGGATCCACGGCGACCCCGGTCCGCTCCGTCCAAGCGCCCAGCTCCTGGCCGACGCTCGGGTCGTAGGCGTCCGAGAGATACGCGATCTCGCCCCCCGCGTAGCGCGCGATCGACGACCCGCGAAGGACGAAAGGCGGGGTGCCGTCCTTCGTATAGGTCACCTTCCAGCTCATCCGGATCTCGTCGCCGGTGACCTCCGGGCCGCTCGTCAGCTCGATGCCCCGGCCCGTGAACTTCCGATCGAAGCCGTCGAGCGACTTCTTGATCCCGGCGAAGATCGCGCGCCGGCCGACGAGCCGGCAGCCGAAGCGGTCCGCCTTCACCTCGTAGACCGCGTCTTCGGCGAAGTACTGCGCGAGCCGCGACCAGTCGTCGTCGCGGAGAGTCCGCTCGAAGTCGTTCGCGTACGCCATGAACCGTTGCAGGATGTCCATGAGCGTGCCGTAGCCGGCGCGCCGAGCGGACGGAAGGCGCCGGCGCCACGCCGGAATGCGAGCGCGACGCCCGATCATCGAGCGCCGGGAGCGGGCGCGCGCGGCGCGAGGCGCGACGCCGGTACCAGGAGGTCCTCCAGGAAGAATGCGGCGAGCTCCGCCCGGCCGGCGACCCCGGACTTCGCGTAGATCGCGAGCGCCTGCTGGCGGACGGTGCGCTCGCTCGCGCCGCGAACGGCGGCGGCTTCCTTCAGGCTCAGTCCCTTCAGGAGGAGGAATGCCACCTCCTTCTCGGCCGGCGTCAGGTGCCACGCGGCGAGCTGCGCCTCGATCGCGTCGGAGAGCCCGCGGACGAGGCGCGCGTTCTCCTCGCGCCAGCGTCGCGCCTCCTCCGCGACGCGATCGAGCGACCGGCGTGCGTCCCGGAGGCGGGCGCGGACGCGGAGGTGCCGGATCCACAGGATCGCGATCGCGACGGCGGCCGCCCCTGCGACGACGGTCTCGATCGCGAGGTGGCGCGCGGTTCCGCCGGCCGCCCAGTCGCTCGCGGCGTCGGCGACGATGAGGCCGAAGATCGCCGCGAGCAGCGCGGTCAAGGTGGCTCGCTCGCTCGTCTCGAGCCAGGCGTCGTCCGTCATGCGTCACCCCTTTCCCCGGAAAAGCCACGCTGTCGCGGCGGTTTCGGCGCTTCCGTCATCCGACGGATGGCGCCTGCCCCGCGCGCGGCCGATCCTTCGCGGCGAAAGGAGTACTGCTCATGTCGACAATCTTCACCGGTCCGCAGCTTCACCTCGCGCTGAACCACCTGCCCGTGGTCGGCGTGCTGATCGCGACCCTCACCCTCCTGGCGGGTGCGCTCGCCGGAAGCGGCTCGCTTCGACGGTTCGGGCTCGCGCTCGCGGTGCTCGCGGCCGTCGCGGCGGTGCCCGTCTATCTGACGGGCGAGCCCGCCGAGGAGGCCGTCGAGCACCAGCCCGGCGTCATGGAGTCGGCGATCGAGCGCCACGAGGCGGCCGCCCAGGCCGCCCTCGCGATCACCCTGGTCGCGGGCGCGCTCGCAGCCGCGGCGTGGCTCGCGATGGGACGCGGGCGGCCGTCTCTCGCGCGGCCGGCGTTCATGCTCGCGCTGGCGGCCTCGGTCGCCGCGACCGGTGCGCTGGCGCGGACCGCCCACCTGGGGGGCGCCATCCGGCACGGCGAGCTGCGTGCCGGGGGCGCGGTGAGCGACGTCCGAGAAGGTGCCGTCTCGCCGGAGGCAGCCGCCGCGGAAGCCGACGACGACTGAGCGCGGTCGCCGCGCCGTCGCGTCGAGATGCGGGCGAATTGCGCGCCGAATCCGATCGATCTTGCGCCGGCGGCCCGGCGCCCGCCCGCCGAGGCGGGCGTCACGATCGTTCCCGGCGGGGGCGTCACGATCGTGATGCCGCGATGTCACGCCCATGGGGTGAGGCGTCGGGGGCCGCGGACCGACCGGATCGGGACGCGGACCGGAGGTCGGCGCGTCGGGGCCACGCCCTCGGGTCCCCGACGCGCCGGCGCACCGGGGCGGGCCGCAATTGGACGGGTTTTCGATGGACCGGTCCCTGGCCGCCGCTGTAGGAAGACCTCTTCAGCGCTTGCGGACGCGGGGAATGGCGTCTGCGCGCGACGTGAGTCCTGGTGCCGCGCGTTTTCCATCGCTCTGCCGTCCGCTTGCCGATCGCGACGGCGGCGGCTGCTCTGCTCCTCGCGACCTGCGTCGCGCGGCGCGCCGAGGCGGCGCCGGGTGACCGCGTGCGCGCGGCGGCGGAGCGCGTCGCGACGGCGACCGGAGCGCCCCTTCGCTGGACCGTGAAGCGCGGGAGCGAAGCCGCGAGCTTCGTCCGGCGCGCCGACGGCGGCGATCTCCTCCCGGGAGGAGGACGCCGGGCCGCCGGCGCCAAGGCGGCGGACTTCGTCGCGCGCCACCCCGACCTCTTCGGCCTTCGCGACGCCGCGACCGAGCTGCGACCGCGCGCGGGTGCCCGCGACCACCACGGCTGGACGCATCCGACCTGGGACCAGGTGTACGCCGGCGTCGAGGTGTTCGGCGCCGTCCTGCGGGCGCACGTCGACCCGGCCGGAGCGCTTCGCTCGATCAACGGGGCGACGGTCCCGATCCCGGCCGGGCTCGCCACGACGCCGGCGATTGCCGCTGCGGACGCCGAGCGCATCGCGCTCGCCGCCGCCCGCGGCGCCGGGTCGGCGGTCGGCTCGCGGCTCGCGGTGTACGCGACCGGGCTCCTCCGCGGCGTGGAAGGCGAGGCGCGGCTCGCGCACGCGGTCGAGGTCTCGGACGATGCGTCCGGCGACCGCGACCTCGTGTTCGTCGACGCGCTCGACGGCCGCGTGTTGGACCGCATCCGTTTGACGCCCGATGCGCTTTCGCGCCGCGT
Organism: Binatia bacterium; assembly: GCA_035651755.1. Classification (GTDB taxonomy): domain Bacteria; phylum Desulfobacterota; class Binatia; order UBA12015; family UBA12015; genus DASRFA01. Next base: position 169,799 of record DASRFA010000027.1, read on the forward strand.
CTCGCAGACCAGCGCCGGAAACCTGGTCTGGTCGGAGGGAAACCCCGACCCGATCCCCGCGGGCTGGGCGGGCGGTACGGTCGCGCGCATCGCGGGCTGGCAGGACGAGATCGATGGCGCGCGCGACGCGTACGACCTCATCGCGAGCCTCACCTTCGGCACGCGCCTCTCGTACGACGGCGCCGACGCCGTGATGGGCTCGATCCACGACGCGACCGGCATCTCCTGTCCGAACGCGAACTGGAACGGCTACACGACGAACTTCTGCCAGAACGTCACGTCGGACGACGTGGTCGCTCACGAGTGGGGGCATGCCTACACGGAGCGCACGAGCGGGCTGGTCTACGCCTGGCAGGCCGGCGCGCTGAACGAGTCGCACTCCGACGTGTGGGGCGAGACCGCCGACCTCCTGAACGCCCGCGGCACCGACTCTCCGGCGCCCGCGCGTGCGGCCGACGGCTCGACGTGCTCGACCTTCGGCTCCTTCGACGGCAGCTTCCCGGCGACCGACGCGAGCTACCGCTGGCTCATGGGCGAGGACTCGAGCGCTTTCGGAACGCCGATCCGCGACATGTGGCACCCCGAGTGCCGGTCCGATCCCGGCCGCGTCGGCTCGTCGCGCTACTGGTGCGACTCGGGCGACGGCGGCGGCGTCCACACGAACTCGGGCGTGCCGAACCACCTCTACGCCCTGCTCGTCGACGGCGGCATCTACAACGGGCACTCGGTCGCCGCGCTCGGCATCGACAAGGCGGCGAGCATCGTGTGGCGCGCGATCAGCGTCTACGAGACGCCGGTGAGCGACTTCGCCGACCACGCCGACGCGGTCGAGCAGAGCTGCGCCGACCTCGTCGGCGTCCCGCTCGGCCACGCGGTGACGACCGGCCCCGGCACGTGGGCGACCTCGAGCGAGGTGATCGCGCCCGCAGATTGTGCGGCGGTGGCCGAGGCGGTCGCGGCGGTCGAGCTGCGCGCCGATGCTCCGTGCCCGGAAGGCCGCATCCTCGAGCCGAACGCCCCCGCCCTGTGCAGCGGCGCGGGCGCCGTCGAGACCGTCTCGTTCTCCGACTTCGAGTCGACGCTGGCGCCGTGGACCGCCGGCACGCGCGCGATCGCGAACCCGGCGACGTACGACGGCGGCACGTGGGCGCGCGTCGGCGCGCTGCCGGACGGTCGCCCGGGATCGGCCGCGTTCGCCGCCGACCCGATTCTCGGAGACTGCATCGCGGACGACGAGAGCGGGGTCTCGTTCCTGGAGAGCCCGCCGATCGGCGCGCCCGCGGACCGACCGATCCTCCGGCTCGCGTTCGACCACTGGATCGCGACCGAGCCGGGATACGACGGCGGCAACCTGAAGGTGAGCGTGAACGGCGGGCCGTTCCTGGTGGTCGCGCCGGCGCGCTTCTCGTTCAACGCGTACAACGGGGCGCTCACGGTGAGCGGCAACACCTCGCCGCTCGCCGGCGAGTCCGCGTGGAGCGGCACGAACTCGGGCTCGCTCGACGGAAGCTGGGGGCAGTCGCAGGTCGACCTCTCGGGAATCGCGAGCCCCGGCGACACGGTCCGCTTCCGCTTCGAGCTCGGCATGGACGGCTGCAACGGCAACACCGGCTGGTACGTCGACGACGTGCGGGTCTACACCTGCAGCGACGAGGTCGCGCCGCCGCCGCCGTGCCCGAACGCGCCGGTCGCGGGGTGCAAGGCGACGCCGAGCGGGCGGTCGGTGCTCCTCGTCGGCGACAGCCCCGCCGACGCCCGCGACAAGCTGACGTGGACGTGGTCGAACGGCGACCTGACGACGCTGCAGGAGCTTGGCGACCCGCGCGCGACCACGTCGTACGCCTTCTGCGTCTGGGACGGTCGCGCCGGCGTGCCGAGCCTGGTTGCGGCCGCCGACGTGCCCGCGGGCGCGCGCTGGGCGGCGACGGGCACGCGCGGGTTCCGCTACTCCGACTCGCGCGCGACGTCGGACGGCATCGCGCAGGTACGCGTCAAGACCGGCGTCGCCGGGAAGGCGATGGTGAGCGTCAAGGCGAAGGGGGCGGCGCTCCAGATTCCGGCGCCGGCGACGCCGACCACGCGCTTCGCCGCGAACCCCGACGTCGTCGTTCAGCTCCTGTCCGGCGGCGGCGTGTGCTGGGAAAGCCGATACGCGCCCGCCGACTTCAGTTCGAACGCGCTCTTCGTCGCGCGCGCGAAGCACGTCGGACCGTGACGCGAGCTCATTCGTAGTCCCAGGGATGTCCGCCCTGCTTCGGGCGGATCCGGAGGCGCCGGCGCGCCTCCTCGAGCGTCAGCTCGAGGGTCGGCCAGAAGTCCCAGTCGCCGGAGAGGTCGACCGGCACCTCGGAGCCGCGATCGATCGCCTCGAAGAACTCCTCCGCCACCTTGCCGATCGTCCCGGTACGCGCGCCGACGTCGATCGGTGTCACGTCGACGCCGGTGCTGAAGATGCTGACCACGAAGAGCGCCGTGAAGAAGCCGTGGTCGGCGCGGCTCTGGCGGTAGCCCGCGGTGAACGCGCCGACCAGCGTCTCGCCCTCCGGCGTCGTGTTGTAGCCGGCGAGCACGTGCGACACGTCGTGGTAGACGCCGGCCTCGGGGAACCCGCCCTTCTCGCCGGGGAACTTGAAGCCGTTGTCGCGATAGTGGTGCCAGAGCCGTTTCCCGACGCGGTCCTCGGGGAGCTTCTCGAGGGCGTGGTAGCGCGCCGCGACCTCCGGCTCTTGCGCGAGGCCCTTGACGCCGAGGACGGCCTTCGCGACGCCCACGAGCCCTTCGTGCGCGTACACGTTCTTCACCATGTCGGGCAGGTGCCCGTTCCGGACGACGCAGAGCTCGTAGAGCAGGATCTCGCGGTGGGCGATCCGGCGGAGCGCGCGCAGCGCCGGCATCTCGATCGCGAGCGCGTCCGCGAAGCGCTCGACGAGGTCCGACTGCGCGACCGGCGGCTCGCCGGCCGACAGGCTGACGACGACCATGCCCTCGACGAGCTGGCGCCGGATCTCGGGGCGCGGAAGCGCGCGCGCGAGTTCGGCCGGCGAGATGCCGTCGAGCCGGTCGAGGTCGCGATCGCTGCCCAGCAAGATCTTCTGCGCCGCGCCGATGAGTGCGCGCGCCGGCTCGGCGATCGCGCCCGGCGCGCGCGCCACCATCGCCATCGCGCGCAGGCCGGCTTCGGCTTCCTCGGGGCTCGGCTTGAGAAGCTTCATCGTCGTCCTCCCGGGTTCGAGAGGACCATCGTCCGGAGAGACGGTCGAGCTTGAGCGCCGGCCGCGGCGGTCGCGCGGCGCCGCATCCTGCGGCGCCGCGCGCGACGCGGCTATCTCGCGAGCAGCGGCAGGCGGCGCGCCGGGCCGCCCACGCCGAAGCGCGTGAGGAAGCGGACGAGCCCGTCGAGAAAGTCGTTCCGCGGGTAGGCCGAGTTCGGATCGTTGTGGGCGTAGGTCTCGTGCCGGTCGATCAGGATGAGGTTCCGCTCCGGGATGTCCGACTGCTGGGCGAGGATGGTCGCGGCGTCGAGGACGCGCTGCCCGCCGAGCGCCGCTCCGAAGGCGTAGATCTGGAGGTTCCGCGGGAGGTCGCTGCCGTGCGTCGCGCGGACGTCGAGGATCGCCTGCGCCGGGTTCGCGTTGCCGGCCGCGACGGCGCCCGAGTCGATCGTGAGGCGCATCGGGTGGTACCACGCCGTCCCGTCGAGACCCTGGAGGCCGAAGCCCGAGAACATCTCGGCGAAGCGGCGGATCGGGGTGATCTCGCCGGCCTGGTCCCAGCCGCGCGGGTCGCCGCTCGCGGCGAGATGCCCGAGGTGCGCCTGCGCGGCGCGCAGGCTCGGCGGCGACGTCTCGGTGTCGAGCGCGTAGCCGTATTGCCCGATGTTCGTGACCGGGATCGGCGGCTTGAGCTCCGCGGGAAGGAGCGGGAACGCCTGGCCGAGGGACGGCGAGTCCGGATCGAGCAGCACGCCGAGCGAGCCGGTCGCGTTGAAGACGCCCGCGAACGGCGCCTGGATGCCGCCGAAGGCGAGCCAGGGCGACCCGGCGTTCAGCTCGTCGAGCGCCTGCTGCGCGTCCGCGGCCGACACCGGGGTCGGGCTGCTGCCGCCGTCGATGAAGACGAGTCCCGCGAGGTCGGCCGCGCCCGGCTCGCCGTCGAAGTCCCAGGTGGCATACGCCGTCGTGATCGAGCCGCCGAGCGAATGGCCGCCGAGGACGATCGTGTCGGCGCGCGCCTTCGCGTGCTCCACGACGCGGCGCAGGTCCTCGATCTCGACCCGCATACCCCACTCGCGCGCGTAGGTCACCTCGGAGTCGGGAATCAGGCGGAAGTGGTCCGTGACGCTCGGGTCGGCGAGCCAGCCGAGGTAGTAGTCGAAGACCTCGCGCGGCGTCGCGGTGTGCTTCTTCGCGCGATCGAGCACCGAATGGTCCTCGAGCTGGTTCTCGCGGCGCTCGACCGACCAGACCTGCCAGCCGCTCACCCGTGAGACGATCGTCTTCGCGAGCGGCGCGAAATACGAGGCGCTCGCCGACGTCCCGGGATTCAAGATCAGGATTCGCCGGGCCGTCGGGGAGCCGATCTCCAGCACGCCGACCGTGTTGAGCTCGGCCGGGGTCCCGGGCGACTCGAAGCCCGGAAGCCGCTCGAATCGAACCGCGGGCTGCGCCGCCGCCTGGGTCGCGACGAGCGCGCACGCCGCGAGCGCCGCGAGCGCGAGCGCGCGGCGGTCGTACCTCGTGCCACCGAATCGCATCTTTCCCTCCCTCGGATGATGTCGAGCGCGCGCGACCGTCGTGGGCGCGCGCCGAACGTAGGTGGTCACCGTCTCGACGTCCAATGGATTTTCCGGTGCCGTGCCGACGTTCGCCGGAACCTCGCATTTGCGCAAGCACGTTCTTGCGTCGTTGCTTCATTCGGTCACCGAATGGCTGACGCAAGGCCGCGATTCTACTTTGTTTCAGACGAATGTCCGTCCGAATTTTACGGATTAGCCGAATTGCGTGTGGAAGTCGTTACGAGTCGATCGGCCCGTCGATAGGATCGACACGTCGCGTCGGCGTATCGCCTGGTGGGCGTTCCGGACGGCGCCCGCGGCGCGGCGAAAACACTTCAGGAGGAACAGGTGAAGCACAGGTTCTCGAAGTTTGGGGCAATGGGAGTCGGGCTGGCGATCGCGCTCGCCGCGACCACCGCACGGGCCGAGGACGAGTTCAATCGCCCCGGGCCGTTCGTCGGCCTCGGGATGAACTACGCCGTCCCGGGCTTCCAGGGCGCGACCGGCCGCGCCGACTTCGGCGACAGCCTCGGGTTCAACGCCCGCGGCGGCTATCGCTTGAACGAGTTCTTCGCGGCCGAGGGCATCTACGAGTACGTCGACGACTTCGGCGCCGGCGATCGCTTCGCGAACGCCGACATCCAGACCAACACGTTCACGCTGAACGGGAAGCTCATCCTGCCGCTCCAGCGCTTCCAGCCCTACCTCGAGGGGGGCGTCGGCTTCCTGAACGCGAACGGCGACGTCCGGATCGAAGGACGGCGTGCCAGCAACAGCGGCACGAGCTTCGCCGGCCGCGTCGGCGGAGGCATCGACTTCTTCGCGACCGAGAAGATCTCGCTCTACGCCGACACCTCCTACACGATGCCCGTCGACGAGGTGAGGGACCTCTACACGTTCAACCTCGGCTGGGGCGCGCGCTACAACTTCTAGCGGGCGCCCCGCCGATCGAGGCGCGGAAAAGGGGCCGGCGACTTGCCGGCCCCTTTTTCATTGCCGGCGAGGTCGAAGCGCTCGAGGTAGCGCCGCAGCTCGGGATCGTCGAGCGACAGCGGCCGGAGATAGCTGCGGACGTACGTGCGCCGCCACCAGTCGGGGCTTCCGTCGCCGGGCCGCGTGAACTCGTAGCGATAGAGCTCGGCGCGGACGTAGCGCGGCGGGCGATCGGGGAAGGGATCGCGCGCGAGGAGCGCCTTCACGCCCGGGTCGCCCGCGAGCAGCTTCGCCGCGAGGTGGAGGAGCCATGGCTCGCTTCCCGCGCTCGCCATCGCGGCGAACCACATCTGCCAGTCGAGGCGCAGGTGGTACGGCGAGATCACGCAGGGGGCGCGCGCGACGTCGCCCGGCTTGCAGGGAAGCTCGTACTCGCGCCACTCCGTGTCGGGGCCGATCGCGTCGTCGCTCGTCCCTTCCAGGATCACCTCGTCGCGCTCGCGGCCGACCGAGCCGAACGCGCCGTACGTGTTGACGAGGTGGAGCGGGTCGAACGACCGGTTCATCGCCTGGTGCGGCGACAGCAGGTTCAGAACCGGCGCGATGCTGAGCAACGCGACGACCGCCGCGAAGGTCCACGCCGCCCCCCGGTGGAGCGCCGACGGCGGCCCGATCGCGGCCGCTCGTGAAAGGGCGCGCTCGCGCAGAGCTCGCGGAAGGAGCCACGCGAGCGAAGCGTCGTCGAAGCACGCGAGCGCCGGGACGATCGTGAGCCAGTTCAAGAACGACAGGTTGCCGCTCAGGATGAGGGTCACCTGGAAGGCGACGAAGAGGATGCCCGCAGTCGAGCGAAGCCGGCGCGGCCCGACGACGAAGAACGGCGCGAGCAGCTCGACGAAGTGGTTGAACGCCGCCCCTGCGCGATGGAACCAGAGCGGTCGCGCGTGCAGCCACCACGAGAGCGGGTTCGGGATCGGCTGCGTCTCGTAGTGCCAGGCGAGGCAGGTGAGGTCGCGCCAGCACGGGTCGCCGCGCAGCTTGATGAGCCCGGCGCCCCACATGATGCGGACGATCAGCCAGCGAAAGAGCCAGATCACCACGACCGGTGGCGACGGCGCCGCCGAAGGGCGCACGCTGCGGACCGGACAGAGGAAGACCGCGAGGAATCCGGTCTCCAGGAGCTGCACCTCCCAGCCGTAGCCGTAGAAGATCTGTCCGACCTGGACGACGGAGAGGTAGAGCGCCCAGAGCGCGAGCTGGAGGAGAGCGTTCGTCGCGCCCAGCACGACCGCGGCCGAAAGCACGAGTCCCGTCCACCCGACGGCGTGCAGCGCGCGATCGGAGGCGTCGAGCCAGAAGAGCGTCGGAAGCGCGGCAAACGCGGACGCGCGCGAGCCCGTTTCGGCGGCGATCGCCGCGAGGAAGCGGTCCGCGGGCAGGAGCCCGTCGTGACCGATCAGCGGGTCGCCCTGCCGGACGACGATCAGGAACGCGACCAGGTAGACGACCCCGAGCAGGCGCAGGATCGCCGAGCGGGTGAGGGCGTAGGTCGCCTCGCCCGTCACCGCTCGCCGATCTCGCGGCCCGGCATCGTCACCCGTAGACGAGCATCGTCAGCCAGTTCGCGATGCAGGCCGGCTTCGCCTCGCCCTCGATCTCGATCGTGCACTCGTGGGTGAGTTGCACGTTGTTCGTCCCTTTGAGCTGCACGTCGACGAGCTTCCGGTGCACGCGGATGCGGGAGTTCACCTTCACCGCATTCACGAAGCGCACCTTGTCGAATCCGTAGTTGACGCCCATGACGACCCCGTCGTACGCGTCGGTCGCCTCCGCCTTCACGGTGGTCGTGAGGTGCGTGAGCATCGACAGCGTGAGGAAGCCGTGGGCGATCGTCACCTTGTAGGGCGACAGCTGCGCCGACTTCTCCGGGTCGACGTGGATGAACTGGTGGTCCATCGTGCAGTCGGCGAACTGGTTGATCCGCTCCTGCGTGATCTGGAGCCATTCGCCCGGCTGCTCGGGCTTTCCCACCAGCCGCTTGAAGCTCTCGACCGCCTTCTCTGCCTTGCTCGCCATGGAGTACCTCGCTTGCGGGGACGCGGCGCGCGACCGATATGCCGCCGCCGAAGGCATCCTTAGGCGTGCGGGCGCCCGGGTGCCAGCGCGGCGATGCGGCCGCAAGGTCGCCGTCGTGGGGGCTACCGGTCCATCGCCAGCACCGCGCGGAAGCGCGCGCGGCCGCTCATCATGCGATCGAACGCCTCCTCGGCGCGCTCGAGCGGGAACACCTCGTTCATCGACCGCACGCCCTGGAAGACGCTGAAGCCGAGGGTGTCCTCGGAGTCGATCGACGTGCCCGAGTACCAGCCCTGGATGGATCGCATTCCGGCGATGAGGATGAACGCGCCGGCCTCGAGCGACTCGGGGGCGCCGAGCACCATGAGCGTTCCACGCGGGGCGAGGCCGCCGAGGACGGCGGTCATGGCATCGCCGCTCGTCACCGTCGCGAGGACGATGCGCGCGCCGCCGAGGCGCTGGAGCGCTGCCGCGGGGTCCTCGGCGGCGTTGTCGACGTAGCGCCAGGCGCCGAGCTCACGCGCGAGCGGCTCCTTGTCCGCGCCGCGCGCGATCGCGACCGTCCGGAAGCCCATCTTGGCGGCGTACTGGACGCCGAGGTGGCCGAGCCCGCCGATGCCGAGCACGGCCACGACGTCGCCCGGTCGTGCGCCGCTGTTCCGGAGCGCGTTGAACGTCGTCACGCCGGCGCAGAGGAGCGGCGCCGCGTCGGTGGAAGCGAGCTCGTCCGGCACGCGCGCGACCGCCTCCGAGCGCGCGACGACGTAGTCGGCGTAGCCGCCGTCGCTGGTCACGCCGGTCACGAACGTCGCCGTCTGGCACGCGAAGAAGTCGCCGCGGCGACAGGCGTCGCACCGCCCGCAGTACCCGCCGTTCCACCCGACGCCGACCCGTTGTCCGGGCTGCCACCTCGCCACGTCGGCGCCGAGCGCTTCCACGACGCCCACGATCTCGTGTCCCGGGATGCGCGGATACGCGATGCCGGGCAGCAGGCCATCCTTCGTCACCACGTCGCTGTGACAGACGCCGCACGCCTGCACGCGGATGCGGACCTCGCCGCGGCGCGGCTCCGGCACGTCGCGCTCGACGAGCTCGAGCGGACCCTTCGGACGCGACACCTGCACCGCACGCATCTTCGCCATCGTTCACGTCCTTCCAGCGCCCACGATCTTCACTCCGGCTGCCCGCATCGCGGCGAGCGCGCGCGCACCGTCGCCGGGCGTGCGCTCGACCGCGCGGACTCCGTCGGCGAGAACGGTGGTCGCGAAGCCCTCGCGCGCGCCGTCGATCGCCGTGTCCTTGACGCAGTAGTCGGTCGCGAGGCCGAGCACGACGAGGCGCTCGATGCCGCGCGCGCGGAGGTCGCGCGCGAGGCCGGTCGAGCGCTCGGCGCCGCTCACCGGGTCGCGCTCGCCGAACGCGGAGTAGCCGTCGCCGCGCTCCGCGCCGGTCCGGACGGTCAACCCGTCGGCGCGCCGGAGGCCGGGCGCGAGCTCGGCACCCCACGTGCCGCGCACGCAGTGGACGGGCCACGTGCCGCCGTCCTTCGCGAAGTGCGGTGTGCTCGGCGGATGCCAGTCCTGCGTGTAGACGACGAGCCCGCCGCCGGAGCGCGCGCGCTCGATCTCGCGATTCGCGACCGGGACGACCTCCTCGCCCCCCGCGACGTAGAGGCTTCCCTTCGGGTCGGCGAAGTCGTTCTGCACGTCGACGACCACGAGCGCGGTGCGCGGGTCGTAGGCGACCGGCTCGTCGCGCCGCGCCTCCATCCGAGGCCATCGTGGGACGGCGAATGCCGCTGAGTCAACGTCGTCGCCCGGTTGTCGATTCCGGCCGGGCCGCCACCTCCGCTCACCGGCTCGCGACGGCGTCCGACGTCGACGAGGACGATGCACCGCTCCGGGTATCCGAGGCGGCGCCGAGCGACGACTTCCACACGAACATCCGCACCTCGTCGATCTGCGAGGGCTGAAGCTGCGGGATCGTCATCCGGGTCTTGGGATCGATCTTCTTCGGGTCGGTGATCCAGCGCTTCGCCCACTCGAAGTCGACACGGTCGCCGACGCGGATCAGGTCCGGGCCCTGCTGGGCCGCGACTGGCGTCTCGATCACCTTGCCGAGCGCGTGGCACTGCGCGCAGGTGACGACGAACGTCAGCTGCCCGGCGGAGACCTTCTCCGCGGGGAAGGTCGCGGGATCCGGCTTCACGAGCGGACCGTCCGGGCGATTCCCGATCTTGGCGATGTAGCGCGCCATGACGTCGGCCTCCTCGGGCGACAGGCCGAGCGCCGGCATGCGGTACGGCCGCCAGGGATAGATCTTGCCGACGGCGCGCGGGTCGAGGAGGAAGCGCTTCACCCAGGCGCTGTCGAGCTTCTGCCCGGAGACCCGGAAGTCGGGTCCGACGCTCCCGCCCTGACCGTCGTCGAGCACGTGGCAGCCGCCGCAGCTGTACTTCTTCGCGACCTCGCGACCGGCGGCGATCGCGTCCGCGGGCAGCGGCTTCGGTGCGGGCGGCGCCTGCAGCGTCAAGACGAAGTCGACCACCGCCCAGCGATCGGCGGGCTCGAGGACGTCGGCGTAGGCCGGCATCGGGGTGCCGTCCATGCCGGTCGCGAGGCGGGTGTAGAGGTCGGCGCGATCTCCGCCGCCGCGGAACCTGCCGTCGGTGAAGTCGCGCGGCCTCACCGGCCGGCCCTTGCTGTCCTTCATCTCGTTCGCGGTCGGGCCGTCGCCCTTGCCCGTCGGCCCGTGGCACTTGGCGCACCCGGCGTCCTCGAACAGCTCCTTGCCGTGCGCGATCGTCTGCGGTGTCGCCGGCGGAGCGCTCTTCGCATCCACCTGCACGGCTTCCGGCTCCGGCTCGTCGAGCACGTCCGCGAGCTTGAGGACGTACGCCGCGATCTTCTTCCGGTCGTCCGGCGAGAGGAAGCGGAACGACGGCATCGCAGTCCCCGGAATCCCGCGCTCGATCGTTCGCAGGATGTCCGCCGTCGCGGGCGGCTGCCCGGTCGCGGTCGTCCTGAGCTTGAACGGCTCGGCGGTGAACTGGCGCGGCTTCGGCTCGACGTGCTCGGCGGCCGGCCCCTGGCCGTCGCCGCGCTCGCCGTGGCAGCCCGCGCACTCCTGGAGGTAGAGCGCCTTTCCGGCGTTGGCGTCGGCGACGGTCACGGGTCGCGGGTCGGCGCTCGCTCGCGTCGCGAACAGCGTCGCGGCGGCGAACGAGCAGGCGAGCATCCGAAGTGCGGCTGAGCTGTTCACGGTTCTCTCCCGGCCTCGTCCTGGGACGTTCGGAGCGCGAGCCGCTCCCGCGAGCGGACGACCTCCTCGAGCGCGACGGCCTCTCCGCCGTGCTCGGCGACGAACGAGCCGGCCGCGGCGGCGTCGGCGAAGGCGACGATGCCGTGGCCCATCGGCGTGCTGCCAGCGGCCGTGCGCACGAGGCTCGCGGTCAGCAGCGGAACGAGGGTGCCGTCGCGATGGTCCTCCACCCACGCCGCCGGCATCTCGCCGCGCTCCGCGAGCATCGCGTCCAGCATGCAGCCGAGGTCGTCGTACTTCGTGAGCGCGCCCTTCCGGTCGCGCAGCTCGCCGCCGAACCCGGGCTGGCTGATGATCATCCGGCAGCGGGCGCACGAGTCGCGCCCGTGGGCGATCGGCTCAGGATCGGACTGCCCGCTCGGCCAGAGGAAGACGACCGCGAGGACGACCGCGGCGACCGCCGACGCGGCCCTGACGGCGAGGGTCCTCACGAAAGGGCCGCCTTCCGGAAGACCGAGTACCCGGCGGCGAGGCTCGCGAGCGCGGTCGCGATCAACGCGCCGACCAGGACCCGGACGAGGCCGGTCGCGCCGAAGCAGTCGATCCCGAACAGGCCGACGGGCCCGAGCACGTCGACCCGGTCCGACAGCGCGAGGGTGCCGAGCACGCGCGCCTGCTGCACGGGGTTCAGGAGCGCGAGCACGAAGACCTGCCCGGGCGCGAGGTTGCGCGCGACCGTGAGGCCGATCGTGCCGAGGTCCGAGACGTAGACGAGGAGGAGCCACGCGGAGAATGCGGCGCCGACGACGCGCGCCCGCGATCGCATCGCGACCGAGAGCAGCGTCCCGACGGCGAGCGTGGCTGCGGCGAGGAGCAGCGTGAGCGCCGTGAGCGCGAGGAACGCGCGCGCGTCGCCGCCACCGGCGGTCGTGGCGACGAGAAGCCCGGTCGTGCCGAAGCCGATCGCGATCGCGGCCGCGACGGCGGCGAGCAGGCCGGCGTACTTCCCGGCGAAGACCTCGAGGCGCGTCACCGGCTGGGCGAGCAGCAGAGCCAGCGACTCGTCTTCCAGCTCGCCGGCGATCGAGAGGCCGCCGAGCGTCAACGTGACGAGAGGCACGAACACGAGGGCGAGGTTGAGGAGGCTCGCGGTCGTGCGGTCGAAGCCCGCGAGGCCCGAGCGCTGCGCGCCCGCGAGACCCAGGAGCGAGAGCGCCAGGGAGAGGACCAGAAAGCACGCCGCCGCCAGGACGAACCAGCGGCTCCGGACCGCCTCGCGGAGCTCGCGCGCCGCGACCAGCGTGATCGCACGGGGCCTCATGCGATCTCGCCCGCGACCGAGAGCCGCACGACGCGCGCGATCCGCGCGCGTCCCGCCGGTGCCGTCGCGATCACCCGGCCCTCGTCGAGCCGGATCGCGCGATCCGTCAGTCGATCGACCTCCTCGCGGCGATGCGACGCCAGCACGAGCGTGCGGCCCGTACGCCGGAGGCGCTGCACGAGGTCGAAGAAGTCGCGCCGGCCGGCCTCGTCGAGGCTGGCACTCGGCTCGTCGAGGAGAAGGACCGGCGGCGACCCGAGCAACGCGACCGCGATCGCGAGGCGCTGCTGCATGCCGCCCGAGAACGTGCGCACGCGCGCGTCGGCGTGGCGTTCGAGACCGACCGACGCGAGAGCTGCGGCGATCCCGTCCCGCGAGACGCCGCGCAGGCGGCCGACGAAGGCGACGACCTCGCGCGCGCGGGCATCGCCGAACGCGACCTTCTGCGGCACGTAGCCGACGAGCGAGCGCGCCGCGATCGGCGACTTCACGACGTCGTGGTCCCCGATCGTCGCGCGGCCGGTGAAGGGGACGAGGCCGAGGAGGCAGCGGAGCGCGCTCGTCTTGCCGGAGCCGTTCGGCCCGACCAGGGCGACCGACTCGCCGCGCTCGACCTCGAACGACACCTCGTCGAGGATGCGCCGCCCGCCGAGCTCGAGGCCGAGCCTTTCGGCGCGGATCACGCGAGCACCCGGTGCGCGGCGGCGAGCGCACCGCCGGCGAGCATCAGCAGGCCGGCGCCGGCGGCCGCGAGCCCCGCCGGGCTGCGCCCGGCGTCTCGGCTCTCGGTCCACGCGGTGAGCGGCGGGCGGACGAGCGGGTGCGGGTCGGCGAGCCGGGGCCGCGGCGCGAACACGGGGAAGAGCCGCGCGCCCAGGTCGATCGCCTCCGCGCCCGGCGTTGCGTCGTAGAACGACAGCGCGGGGTAGCGGTCCGCCAGCGCCTCGTAGGTGCTGTCGATCCGGAACGGGATCTCGGAGATGCCGTCTCCGTCGGCGTCGTACGGGACGGCATCGCTCCAGTAGTTGCCGCGGCCCGCGACCGACCATTCGTTCCCTTGCGCGTTGCCGCCGCCCTGCACCTGGACGTCGATGCGGTTGCCGACGAGCGCGTTCTCCCAGAAGCGGATCCGCCGCGACGCCGGCTGGAGGGCGATGCCGACGTCGCCGCGCGCGATCAGGTTGCCGCGCACGTCGACCCGGCCGTCGCGCGACTGCGGCGCGTTGTCGAAGAACAGGCCCGTGGCGTTGTGGACGAGGCGGTTCCCGACGATGAAGACGTCGTCCGCGTCCTTCACGAGGATGCCGAACGCCGCGGGGCCGTCGGAGAACGAAAACGAGTTCTCGGTGAGCTCGATGCCGCGGCTGTACATGATCGCGGCGCCGACCTGGTTGTCCTCGAAGCGGTTGCGCCGGAACGCGTTGTCGTTCGAGTACATGTAGTGGAGCCCGTAGCGGCTCCGCTGCACGAGGTTGTCCTCGACGACGGTGCCCGACGAGTACCAGATGATCACGTCGCGGCTCCGGTCCACGCGGTTGCCGAGCAGCCGGCACGCCGACGAGTACCAGAGCCGGATCCCGTCGCCGCGCCGGACGTGCGGCAGGTCCTTGCCGACGACGGTCGATCCTTCGATCGCGCAGCGGTCGCCCTGCACGACGAAGATCCCGAAGAGCGCGTCCTCGACGTGCGAGTCGACGATCCGCACGTCCGCGGCGTGATCGATGCGGATGGCGGCGTCCTCGGAGTCGTAGCGCGTCCCGGTGCCGCGGACGGTGAGCCCGCGGATCTCGGCGCCGGACGCGGTGATCCTGAGCACCGTCCCCTCACCGCCGCCGTCGATCACCGCGTCCGGCTCCCCCACGAGCCGCACCGCCTTGTCGATCACCAGCCGCTCGCGATGGACGCCGTGCGGCACGATGACCGTGTCGCCGTCGCGCGCGGCCGCGATGGCAGCCGCGAGCGACGGCGGCGCCTCCGCCGCCCCGGCGCTCTCCGAGGCGCGAGCGCGCGGGGCGGGGAGAATCAGTGCGACCAGGCCGGCAGCGGTGAACGCCGCGATCAGGCGTTGCCGGCGAAGTCGAGCGGGAACTGGCAGAGGGGTCGCGAACACGAGGCCGAGCGAGAGCGCAGCCGCCATCAGGTCGATGTAGAAGCCCGCGCCGAGATCGGTCGCGACCTTGAACTGGCCGACCTCGTACGATCCGAAGAGCTTCGGGGTGATGTTCGTGACGGTGAGGTTGAGCGCGGCCTCCGGATCGCGCTGGTTGACCGCGCGGCTCATCCAGAGCTTCAGGTCGATCGGCAGGACGATCGGCATCACGAGCACCGGCGCGACCGCGAGGAGCCGGAGCCAGCGCTGCCGCAGCCACGGAGCGACGAGCACGCCGGCGACCGCCGCCGCGAGCCCGAACGGCGCCAGCGTGCGCTCGAGGCGCGCGAGCGCCCCCATCGGCCGGATGCCGACGTAGTGGCCGAGCAGGTCGACCTCGCGCACGTCGCCCTCGACGGTACGAGGCCCGATCTCGATCACCAGCGTGCGCTGGCCGTACTGCGGCGCCTGCGACTTCATCACCCACCACGGCAGCGTCCATGCCGTGAGGAGCGCGGCGACGACGACGAGCGTGATCGTCACGGTCGCCGCCCAGTCCGGCCGCGGAGTCCGGGTCGGGGCAAGAGCATTCATATCGTCGTCCGCCATCGTTCCGTGAAGCCGGCTACTTCTTGGGCTCGACCAGCAGCCAGCCGGTGAACTCCATGTGAAGCGCCGAGCAGAACTCGGTGCAGTAGTAGGGGTAGACGCCGGGCCTGCTGGCGACGATCTCGGTGCGCTCGGTCGCGCCCGGATCGATCGACAGGTTGACGTTGTACCCGTGCAGGCCGAAGCCGTGCGTCGCGTCGCGCGCGGTCTCGATGTTGGTCCAGTTGAACACGACCTTGTCGCCCTGCTTCACGCGGACGATGTCGGGCGTGTAGTGCGAGCGGACGAGGGTGCCGTTCACCGTGACGGTGTTGCCGTCGCGCTTGATCGACTCCTTGCCCTGCTCGGTGGCGAACTCGGACTTCTTCATGGTGAGTGGGTCGAAGCCGACCTCCGGGTAGACGGTCCAGGCCTGCAGCATCTCGACCGGGATCATCATCGAGTTGTGCGGCTCGCCGATCGTCGGCGTGTCCGAGAGGACCTTCATCTTGTCGCCGCTGATGTCGATGAGCTGCAGGTTCTGCGGGTGCAGCGGTCCGAGCGCCGGGAAGCGGTCCACCGACCACTTGTTGAGGGCGACGATGTAGCGGCCCCACGGCTTCTTCGTGTTCGAGCCGGGCGCCTGGAGGTGGCCGATGTTGTACTGCACCGGCACCTTGTCGACGACCTTCCACGCCTTCTCGGGCGGGTTGTACGGCGGTCCGAGCGTCCACTTGACGACGGTCGAGTCGAGGAAGTGCGAGGTGTAGCCGTTGCCCTTGTCGTCGAAGACGCTGTGCAGCGGCCCGAGGCCGGTCTGGATGTGGGCCTCGATCACGTCGTCGTACTCGAGGATGGGGACGCCGAAGTCGTCCTTGCCCTCGAACTTCTGGTCGGCGATCGCCTTCTTGATCTTCTCGACCGAGTAGACGCTCACGTGCGGATCGAGCTTGCCCGAGACGACGACGTACTCGCCGCCGGGGACGAGATCGACGCCGTGCGGGCTCTTCGACTCCGGGACGAAGTAGATCACCTTCTCCGCGACGGCGGTCGCGAGCGGCAGCACCCTGATGCCGTTCACGGTCTTGACCTTGGAGGGATCCTTCGCGAGGTCCGCGGCCTTCTTCCAGTCGATGACGTGGAGGTAGTCCATCTCGCGCTGCGAGGCGCCGATCTCCATCGCCGGCTTGCCCTCGAGGTTGCCGCCGGTCGCCATCTCGACGTTCATCGAGTTGATGAAGAAGAGGCCGTCCGAGGGCCCACGTCCGGCGATCGACAGGTCCTGGAAGTACGGCGGCAGCTCGATCTGGAAGGACTCGCCCGGGACGATCTTCCCGGCTTCGTGGTCGAACTTGAGGAAGCTCACCATGCCCCGGTACTTCGCCTTGTAGTCCTCGATCGGCGCGTAGCCGTTCGGCTCGTAGAACGGCTCCGGGAAGAAGCTGCTGACGATGATGTACTCGCTGTTGTCCGTGAAGAGCCCGTGGTGGTCGGAATCGACGTTGGGGATCTTGAAGATGCTCTTCACCTTGAAGTCGCGCAGCGACGCGATCGCGACGCGTCCGGCGCTCTTGTCGGTGCCGATCACCCACTCGCCGTCGTACTTGCCGTTGGTGAGCGAGATCTGGGGATGGTGCAGGTCGCCCCACGTCTGCGTCGGCAGCCCGGGCGCGAAGCTGCCCTTCGCGAGCGTCTCGGCCGCGGCCTCGTCGCCCTGTCCCCATCCCTGCCAGGCGTCCGCCGCGTACACCGGGATCACCTTGAGGAGGCGCATCGACGGGATGCCGTACAGCATGATGTTCCCCTCGTGGCCGCCCGAGGTGAACATCACGAACTCGTCGTACTTGCCGGGTGGGACGAAGGTCTTGAGAGCGGCCTCCGCCTCGTCGGGCGAGAGCCCTCGCTCCTGGATGATCTGATCGAAGGACGACGTCGGCGCGGATAGCGCGGCTTCGCTGGTCGCGACCATCTCGGGCTTGTTGCCGAGAGACTGGAACCCCAGGACGGCGGAGATGGCGAGGACGGCGCCCGCGGCAAAGCCTGCTCTTGTGGTCATGCTCCCTCCGGTCGACGTCGCCTGCGGCGCCGATGCGGCAGCGTGGAGAGCAACCGGCGTACCGTCCGCCCGGGTTCGAACCCGCGTGCCCGTGCGGCGCGGTGAGGAGCAGCGGCGCGACATCCGGACGCCGGCCATTCCCACCGGTGAGAACCGTCCGACCGAAGGGACGCCCATTTCGGAATCGCCCGACGATCACGCCGTGCGTCGAGCGCGCGCCGGGGCTCTCGATCCGCCCGCGCACGGTGCCGGCCGCGCGGCGGGACCGCCGGAATATCGCGGCGCGATAGTCGTCGCCGCCGGGCGCACGCCGTGGGCTCTTCGCGGGGACGGCGACCTGACCTTCGTCAGCTTGCGAGCTGCGAGCCGTCATCGCGCGCCGGCGGCTCGTGTGGCACGAGCCCGGCCGTGGCGCGCACGTTTCCCGCGATCTACTTCGAGGCGACGCGCGTCTGCAACCTGCGTTGCCCGATGTGCATGACGGGCAGCAACCGGCCCGACGTCGTGCGCGCCAGTCGCGGCCGCCAGCTCACCTACGGCGAGATCCGCGTGCACGTCCTCGAGCCCGCGCGTCGCCTCGGCGTGATCGCGGTCGGGTGGAGCGGCGGCGAGTTCCTGCTGCGCGAGGACGCGCTCGACCTGCTGCACCTCACCGTTCGCCTGGGATACCAGTGCAAGGTCTGCAGCAACGCGGAGGCGCTCGATCGCGAGCGCTTGACGGCGATCCGTGACGCGACGGGAGGTCGCGTCACGATCGCGGTCGGACTGAACGCGATCGACGAGGGCAACGAGTGGAGCCGCGACGCTGCGCCGGACCGCACGCTCGCCGTGCTCGACCTGTGCGACGAGCTCGGCATCGACCGGCACGTCGTCATCACGATCGGCAAGCACAACACGGAGAGCTTCGAGCGGACGGTCGACTACCTCGTCCGCCGGCGGATCTCGTACAACCGCTCGCCGCTGGTCGCGCGCGGCTCGGGCGCCGAGCGCTTCGGCGAGCTGGGCTTCGATCGCCGGGACCTCGAGCACAGCTTCCATCCCGCTCTCCGCAGGCACGTGAACGGGTACGTGAGCTACACGCCGTTCTTCCTCTCTCCGGAGCTGCATGCGCAGGTCTCCGGGGGAGCGCGCAACGGAACGGTGCCGCAGAACCCGCCGATCGGATGCTGGGTCGGGACGTGGATCGCGATCAACGCCGAGGGCGAGGTCTCCCTCTGTCCCGTGCTGCTCGACGCTCTTTCCGCGGGCAACGTGCGCGACAAGCCGCTCGATCGCCTGGTGAACGAGAGCCAGCTCTTCGCGAAGGTGCTCGATCGCGGGAATCTCGAGGGCCGCTGCGGTCGGTGCCGCTACCAGTACACCTGCGGCGGCTGCCGCGCGATGGCGTACTTCCACGACGGCAACCTCCTCGGCGAGGACCCCACCTGCTTCTTCGATCCGGCGACGCCCGCGACACGGAGCGAGCACGAGGACGAGACCGGTCGCGTGTTTCAGAAGTACCTGATCGTCGCCCGCCACGCGGGCCTCTACGCACGGCCGGCGCGGGCCGAGAGGTCGAACACGACCCACGCCCCGCAGCGCTCGCAGTCGACGTCGTTGCCGTAGCAGCAGAAGGGCGTGACGAACTCCGCGCCCTCGAGGTAGAGCGGCAGGACGGCGTCGCGCGCGGGGCAGGCCGCGGTGACGCGCTCGGCGAGCGGCGGCAGCATGAGCTCGAGGCTCCGCGTCGAGTTGCGGACGAAGCCGGGATGGAGCCGCTTGAGCCGCATGACCGCGTGGACGGCGGCCGCGCGCTCCGCGTTCGTCGCCCACGCGTCGACGCCACGCTCGCCGGCGCGGGGCACGTAGAACGAGAACGTGATCCAGCCGACGCGCGTCGCGCGCACGGCCTCCACGAGCTCCCCGAGGCGGCGCTCGTTGCGCCGCGTGACCACGCACTGCACCTGCACGGGCGAGGAGAAGTCCACGGGTAGCCGATCGAGCGTGCGCATCACGCGCCGATACGTCCCCGCACCCCGCAGCGCGTCGTTCAGATCTTCCGGCCCGTCCAGGCTCACGACGAACAGGACGTCGGGTCCGAAGTCGGGAAGCGGTACGGTGCCGTTGGTCGTGACCGTGTTGCGCGCGAAGAGCGAGAGCCCGCGCTCGACCAGACGCCGACGCAGGAGCGGCTCCCCGCCCATCCACAGCATCGACGCGATGCCGTGGCGATCGCGGAGCGCGGCGAGCGTCGCGAGGATCTCGTCGTCGCTCGGCTCGTCCCGGACCGAGGCCGGAGCGGCGTTCGGGTTGCCGTCGCGAAAGACGAAGCAGTGCGCGCAGGCCAGGTTGCAGCGATTGGTGACGTTCACGATCGCCGCGGGGTAGCGGCGGCCGGCGCGGTAGTGACCGGTCAGCCGGACTGTCATCATCGTCGGGCACCTCGCACGGACGCGATTGCGGCGCCCGCAGCTTTCCCATCTTCGGAACGGCGATCGCCGCATCGCGCGCGATCCGGGACACGGCATCGCCGATTCGCGTGTCGCTCCGCGCGGTCCGCTCTCGGTTGCAAACGCCGGACCGCATCGGGCGGCGTTCGACTCCCCGGGTGCGACCGCCCGGCACGTCGGTTGCTCGGCGAGGTGGCGAGGAACCGATCGTGTGCGCGGCACGGCGACACGGGTCGTGGCGAGCGAAGACGAGCGAGATGCCGTCCTCGTGCGAGGCGATCATGACGGGGATCAGCGCGGACGCTGACCGACGTCATCCCCGCTCTGCCGACCGGTCGGTAGATCCGGTGCCGGCGCGATCGCGCCCCGCGACGCGCGCCACCGGCCGGGAGGACGACCATGGGTCTCGCAGCGATTGAACCCGCGCTCGACCGCGTCGAGGAGGAGGCGTCCGAGACCGCGCATCGCTTCGCGCGCGACGTTCTGCGCCCCATCGGCGCGCACCTCGACCGGCTGTCCGACCCCGAGGAGGTGATCGCCGCGGGCTCGCCCCTCTGGGACGCCTTCGAGCGCTATCGCGCGCTCGGCCTCGACGTTCTGGAGGGCGCCGCGCTCGGAAGCGGCGACGGCAGCGATCGCTCGTCGCTGCTCGAGAGCGCGCGGCTCCGCTTCCTGGTGTCGGAGGAGCTCGGTTGGGGAGACGCGGGCCTCGCGATCAGCCTCGGCGTCTCGAGCTTCCCCCGGATGTTCGCGCTCCTGTCGGGCGTCCCGGCGCTCGTCGAGCGCTTCGCGGCGCCCGGCGCCGCCGACATCGGCTGCTGGGCGATCACCGAGCCCGACCACGGGAGCGACTCGCTGATGGTGACGGAGCCGCACTTCTCCGACGGAAGGCTCCGCCCGAACTGCGTCGCCCGCCGCGACGGAAGCCACTACGTGATCAACGGCCAGAAGTCGGCCTGGGTCTCGAACGGCACGATCGCGACGGCGGCCGCGCTCTTCTGCACGGTCGATCCCAGCCACGGCATGGGCGCCGGCTGCGTCGCCGTGGTGCCCCTCGATCTTCCCGGCGTGTCGCGGGGCAGGCCCCTCGACAAGCTCGGCCAGCGCGCGCTCAACCAGGGCGAGATCTTCTTCGAGGACGTGCGCATTCCCGCGGAGTACGTCGTGGTCGGTCCCGAGGCATACGCGAGCGTCGTCGAGGCCGTCCTGACGCTCGCCAACGCGAGCATGGGCGCCATCTTCGTCGGGCTCGCGCGCGCCGCGCTCGAGCATGCCGTCGCCTATGCGAAGGAGCGCGTCCAGGGCGGGCGGCCGATCTTCGAGCACCAGAGCGTCAAGGGCAGGCTCTTCCGGATCTTCATGCAGGTCGAGGCGGCGCGCTCGCTCGCATGGCGGGTGATGCTCCAGAACGCGGGCGGAACGCCGCTCGTCCAGTACTCGATCGCCTCGAAGGTCTTCTGCACCAACGCCGCCTTCGAGGCCGCGAACGCGGCACTGCAGATCTTCGGCGGCAACGGGCTGTCGCGCGAGTACCCGATCGAGAAGCTTCTGCGCGACGCGCGCGCCTCGATGATCGAGGACGGCTGCAACGAGGCGCTGAGCCTGATCGGCGCGGCCCGGCTGTGATCGCGATCGACACGGCCGCGCGGGAGAGGACCGTGATGCGCCAACGAAGCGAGATGATCCTCGCCGATCTCGTCGCGCTCCGCGCCGAGGTGAATCCGGACCTCGATGTGCTGACGTTCGAGCACCTGAGCCTGGGCGACGGACGGCCCGACGAGGTCCTGACGTACGCCGCCCTGCAGCAGGGCGCGAACCGGATCGCGCACGCGCTCGTCGCGCGCGGGCTCGACCGCGGCGACCGCTTCGGGCTGATGATGCGGAACCACCCGGAATTCGTGATGGCGCTGGTGGCGGCGTCGATCACGGGATGCGTCGCGGTGCCGATCGACCCGCGGACGCGCGGCGAGAAGCTCGCTTTCACCCTGCGCGACGCCGGCTGTCGCGCGCTCGTCCTGAGCGACGACGTCGTCGGCGAGGCGACGCGCGCGGCCGCGTCGGTCCCGTCGCTCGAGTCGCTGCTGGTGCTCGCGACCGGCGAGGCGGGCTCCGACGGCGACGAGCGCGGACGGCTTCCCGCGGAGCCGCTCGCCGACGTGCTCGCCCGACCGGCCCCGACCGTCGACGTGCGCCTCGCGAGCGGGCGCGATCCCCTGCAGATCATCTACACCTCGGGCACGACCGGCGACCCGAAGGGCGTCGTCTTCCCGAACGAGCGCTTCGGGCTCTTCGCGCTCCTCGGCGGGCTTCTCGGCTATCGCCCGGACGACCGCCCGTACACCGGCCTTTCGCTCACGCACGGAAACGCGCAGGCGGTGACGCTCGGACCGTCGCTCCACATGGGCCTGCGCGCGGTCTTCAGCCGGCGCTTCACGAAGTCCCGTCTGTGGGACGTGTGCCGCGCGCACGGCTGCACCACCTTCTCGATGCTCGGCGGCATGGCGACCGCGATCTACAGCGAGCCGCCGTCGCCCGACGATGCGCGCCACAGCGTGCGCATGGTGGTCGACGCCGGCATGCCCGCCGCCCTCTGGCGGCCGTTCGAGGAGCGCTTCGGCGTCCGGATCTTCGAGTGGTACGGCGCGATCGAGGGCGGGCTCGCCTACAAGCCGATCGGCGAGGGTCCGATCGGGAGCTTCGGGCGCCCGGCTCCGGGTCTCGAGATGAAGGTCGTCGACGAGGCGGGCGTCGAGTGCCCGCCCGGCGTCGTGGGCGAGATCGTGAGCCGCTCGGCGGGCGGCGAGCCGGCGACGGTCGAGTACTTCCGGAATCCCGCGGCGTCGCGCGCGAAGACCGAGGGCGGCTGGCTCCGGAGCGGCGACATGGGCCACCGCGACGCCGAGGGTTGGCTGTTCTTCGACCACCGGAAGGGTGGCGGCATCCGCCACAACGGCGACTTCGTCCACACCGGCTTCGTCGAGAAGGTGATCGCCGAGCACGCCGACATCTCCGACGTCTTCGTGTACGGCGTGCCGGCCGCCTCGGGCGCCCCCGGCGAGAAGGACGTGGTCGCGGCGATCGTCCCCGCTCCGGGAGCGCGCATCGACCCCGACTCCGTGTTCGCGGCGTGCCGCGCGGGGCTCGAGCCGAACTTCGTCCCGAGCTACCTGCAGATCGTCGACGAGATCCCCAAGACCGCTTCCGAGAAGCCCAAGGAGCACGTTCTGCTCGCGACGTTCGCTCCCGATGCGCCGAACGTCGCGGCGCGTTCGCCGGAGCGCGAGCTGCGCGGCGCGAGCCGGACGGGCGGACCCGCCGCGCAGCCGCCCGCTCGCTGAGCGCGCGCGCGATGGCTCTCGACGTGCCTCGGATCGACCGCTCGGCTTCGCCGGCAGACGCGCGCCTCGGCGCGGGCGGCATGACGGCGATCGACATCGAGCGCTCGCCGGTCGTCGCGATCTGGGAGGTGACGCGCGCCTGCGACCTCGCCTGCCGCCACTGCCGGGCCTGCGCCGTCGTCGAGCGGAGCCCGCGCGAGCTCACCGGCGCCGAGGCGTTCGACCTGATCGAGCAGGTCGCCGAGCTGGCGCCCGGAGTCCTCGTCTTGACGGGCGGCGATCCGCTGAAGCGCGACGACATCTTCGAGATCGTGGCGCGTGCCGCGAGCAGGGGCCTCCGGGTCGCGGTCGCGCCGAGCGTGACCCCGCTCCTCACCGCGGACGCGATCGCGCGGCTCGCGGCGGCGGGCGCGGTCCGGATCGCGCTCAGCATCGACGCTCCCGATGCCGTCGGGCACGACTCCTTCCGCGGCACGCCGGGGTCGTTCGCGCGCACGCTCGCGGCGACGGCGGCCGTCCGCTCGGCCGGGCTCTCGCTTCAGATCAACACGAGCCTGACGCGCGCGAGCGCGCCGCGGCTCGAGGAGCTGGGCGGGCTCGTGCGGCGGATCGCGCCGGAGTTGTGGAGCGTCTTCTTCGTGGTCGCGGTCGGGCGCGCTCGCGCCGCGGACGAGCCCGCCGCGGAGACCTGCGAGGAGGCGTTCCACTTCCTGCGCGAGTTCGGCGAGCGCACCGGGATCGCCGTCAAGACGACCGCAGCACCCGCCTACCGCCGGGTGCTCGCGGAGGCCGCCCGCGGGCGCGCGGCCGGGCTCGCGAAGCTCCGGCTTCCGCCGCCGGTGACCGACGGCCGGGGATTCGTGTTCGTGTCGCACGAGGGCGAAGTGCAGCCGAGCGGGTTCCTTCCGATCCGCGCCGGCAACGTGCGCGAGCGCCGCCTCGCCGAGATCTATCGCGACCACCCGCTGTTCCGGGCGCTGCGCGATCGCACCCGGCTCGAGGGCAAGTGCGGCGCGTGCCGCTACAACGCGATCTGTGGCGGCTCGCGCGCGCGCGCCTTCGCGGCGACGGGGAATCCGCTCGCCGCCGATCCCGCCTGCGCCTATCAGCCGCCCGGGTACACGCCGGCCGCCGCATGAGCGGCGGCGAGGTTGGCGACGGCGGTCGCGCAGCGCCGCGCGTCGTCGACGCAATCGGACAGGCCGACCCCGTGGAGCGCGCTGCCGGCGAGCAACAGCCCGGGCACCGCGGCGGCCAGCGCGTCGATCGCGCGCGCGCGCTCGACGTGGCCGACGTCGTACTGCGGCGCGCCCCCCGGCCAGCGCTGCGCCCGCGCGACGATCGGGGCAGCGGAGATGCCCATGAGCTCGGCGAGCTCCCGGCGCGCCATCGCGACGAGCTCGCGCTCGTCGGCGTACGCGCTCGCCTCGCACGCGCTGCCGCCGAAGAACGCGCGCACGAGGCGCGTGCCGGCGGGTGCCCGGTCGCGGAACTTGCTCGACGTCCACGTGCACGCGGAGAGCGCGCGCCGCTCGCGATGCGGCACGACGAACCCGAAGCCGCGCATCGGGTGCGGGACGTCGCGCTCCCGGAATCCCAGGGACACGGTCGCGGTCGACGCGGTGCGGAGCGCGCCGAGGCGCCGCGCGAGCTCCGGCGCCGCGTCCGCGAGCATCACCGCCGCCATGCGTGCGGGGACCGCGAGGACGACCGCGTCCGCGGGCAAGCTCGCTCCCCCCGCGAGCCGCACGCGGAACGCGGCCCGCGGCGGCTGGCCGGCTGCGCGCGGCTCGCCGGCGCCCCGATGCTCGGGGCTTCGCAGGTCGCGATCGATGCCGCTGACCGTGACGTCGACCAGGACGCGCGTCGCGCGAAGCCGCGCGAGGAGGGCGCTCACGAGGTCGCCCATGCCGCCGCGCAGGGTCGCGAACGGGCTCGCTCCAGCGAGAGCCGCCCCCTCCGACCGTCGGCGTGCGCGCGCCGCGGCGAAGAGGCTTCCATGCTCGAGCTCGGCGCGGCGGAGCGCGGGGAAGGTGGCGAGCAGGCTCTGCCGCGCCGGATCCGACGAGTGAATGCCGGAGAGGAGCGGTGCCGCCATCCGGTCGAGCGCCTCGCGGCCGAGGCGCCGGGTCACGAACGCCGCGATGCTCTCGTCGCCGCCTCCGGACCGCGGCCGGACGAAAGGCTCCATCGCGAGCCGGAGCTTCCCGAGCGGGGAGAAGAGCGGCGAGACGGCGAACGGCGCGAAGCGCGTCGGCACCATCGCGTCGAGCCCGTCCGGCAGCGGGACGAGCTCGCGCGAGCGCACCACGAGCGTCCGCCGGTTCTCGATCGTCGCCGGGAGAAGAGCGTCTCCGAGGCCCAGCTCGCGGCAGAGATCGAGAGCGGCGGGCTTCGCGGTGAAGATGCTGTCGGGTCCCGCCTCGAGGACGAATCCTGCCTCGCGCTCGGTCGCGACCTTGCCGCCGGCGCGCGGCGCGCGCTCCAGCACGATGCATTCGACGGCGAGCCCCGCTTCCTCGGCGCGACGCTCGAGGAAGTAGGCGGTCGCGAGGCCGGTGATCCCGGCGCCCACGATCGCGACGCGAGTGCGTCCCGGCGGCCCGACGGGGCGGGCGGCCGCTACGCGCGCGCGATCTGCTTCGCGCAGGGCGTCCCGCACGTCAACCGCCGTCCGTGCGACAGGCTGCACGCCTCGATCACCGTCGCGGCGCCGCTTCGAGCTCGCTTCCGCACGACCACGAACGCGTGTTCTCCCGCGCGCGGGCACGCGATGCGATGGAGCCCGAAGCTTCGGTGCAGCGAGCCGAGCAGGAGCCAGAGCAGCATGGCGACGACGACGGCTCCGAAGGCCAGGAACCAAGGCTGCGAGGCATCGAAAACCACGCGCTGGAGCGATGGCTGTGCGAACGCCGAGACGCCGACGACGACCATGGGACTCCGATCGGGCAAGCAGCATCCCTGCCAGCGCGGGACCCGCAGCCGCGGTCGCGGAAGACGAAAAATTCCGACTCCCGGGAACCCGCTTCCCGGCGATGAGAAGAGCCGTTCGCCGCCGTACCGCCCGGCGCGAAACGTCACGTGTTTCGGCGGCCGGCGTCGCCGATCCGCCCGCGGACCACGGCCGTCGCCGTCGCCGCGACGAAGAGCAGAATCGCGAGCGCGTTCCCGAGCCCGCTCCACTCCTGCGCGGCTCGCCACAGGAGGAGATCGCCCGCGACGCGCGCGGTGAGCGTCGCCTGCAGCGCGATCACGTGGCCGTAGAACGCGGGCGAGTACACCATCCGCGTGCCGAGCACGGAGGGGAAAATGACGGGCGCGTGCGCGAAGATCATCCCGAAGACGAAGCCGAGGAAGACCGCGTGCAGCGCGGCGTCGCGCAGCATGCCGGAGGCGGGCGCGCCGAGCGCCGCCCACAGCACGCCCGCCACGGCGAGCCAGGCGTACCCCGCGAGCAGGCACACGGCCATGAAGCGCGCGAGGCCGCGCTCGCGGACCGTCCGGAGCGCGACGTCGTGGCGCGCGAGCCAGGCGGCGAGCAGCACCATGCCGGCGCCCGCGAGCCTGGGCCCCGCGTCGGCGGCGAAGAGGCTCGTCGCGAGACCCGCGAGCAGGACTCCGGCCGCGGCGGCGAAGGTCGCGTGCTGCCCCGGCCGCCGGCGCTGCAGGCGGGTG
Organism: Binatia bacterium; assembly: GCA_035651755.1. Taxonomy (GTDB): domain Bacteria; phylum Desulfobacterota; class Binatia; order UBA12015; family UBA12015; genus DASRFA01. Next base: position 196,339 of record DASRFA010000027.1, read on the forward strand.
AGCTCGAGCCGCTCGCCCGCGATCATCAAGACCAGAAAAGCGACCCACCACGGGACGACGCGAAAGACCGGCCAGCCCGCCGCCCAGAGCGCGTTCCCGACCGTCCACGACAGCGCGGACGCGACCAGCACCGCCGCGTGCAGGGCCGGGTCGCGGGCGAGAAGGCGTGCGAGCACGGCGGCGAGCGCGACGCTCGCGGCCACCGCCAGCATCGGCGCCAGCGTGGTGCTCGCCCCGGCGAGCAGTGCCGCGACAGCGGCAGCGGCGAGGAGCGGCGCCGCGAACGCCGACCCGCCGAGCGCGACCGCGCGCTCGAGCGAGACGACCGTGCCGAGGAAGCCGACGATCATGAGAGGCCCGTGCACCAGCGCGAGGTTCGCCGCAGGCTCCGGGAGCGCGACGTCGAGCCGCACGAGCCCGCCGACGAGCCCGAGGACGAGGCTCGCCATCGCCGCCGCCAGCAGCGGCAGGCGGAGCGCGATCGGCGCGCGACCCTTCGCAGAGCGCAGGCGCGCAGCCGTCGGCGGGGCGGCCGTCGCCGACCGCGCCGACGCGAGCGACGGGCTCATCGCGAACCCCGCGCCGCGACACGCTCGGAAGCGAGGGTGCGCCGCGCGCGCTCGACGAGCGTCGCGATGCGGAGCGCGAGCTCGGTCGCCGACGCGCAGCGCCGCTGGCCCGCAAGCCGCGCGCGGAAGGCGACGCGCAGCCGCCGTCCGTAGAGGTCGCCGTCGAAGTCGATCAGGTGGATCTCCAGGCGGCGCGTGCGCACGCCGAACGTCGGGCTCGGCCCGAGGCTCGCGAGCGCGGGCCGCGCCGGAAGCTCGCCGTCGATGCCGACCCACGCCGCGTAGACGCCGTCCGGAAGGTCGCGGCGCGGGCGGGTCAGGTTCGCGGTCGGGAAGCCGAGGAGTCGTCCGCGACGGTGTCCGCTCCGGACGCGCCCGCCGGTCGTCGCGACGCGGGCGGCGGTCGGTCGGGTCGGACGGTGCGGGTCGCTCGACGACGGGGAACGCGCGATCGGCACGTCGCTCGCGCCTTCAAGGCGCGAGCCAAGGCGCGCGGCGAGATGGCGACGCCGCGCGCCGTGGCGGCATCTCCAGCCGCGGGAAGGTCGGTGCGCCCGGATTCCGAAAGCTGGGAGCCGAGCCGCGCGCCATGGCGCGTGCGGGGCGTGCGGTCGCCGTCCGCGCGCCGACGCGGCCACGCCGGCGCGCGCGATCCGCCGCCGGCGCGCGCGCGGCGGGAGCGCGCGGCCTCCGGTGCGAAAACTGCTTCCGTGGGACACGTCGAGCCCGCGCGTCGGAGCGCGGCTCGCGAAGATCACGGCCGGAGGGCGCCGGCGACACGTCGGCGCCGGGGAGTCGTCATGCGCGACGCCTACGTTCTGGGAGTCGGGATGACGCGCTTCGGGAAGCACCTCGAGCGCTCGATGAAGTCGCTCGCCGCGGAAGCGATCACCGCGGCCCTGGAAGACGCGGGCGTGCCGCGCGACGACCTCGAGGCGGCGTTCGTCGGCAACGCCGTGCAGGGGCTGATCAGCGGCCAGGAGTGCGTTCGCGGGCAGGTGGTCCTCCGGGAGTGCGGCATCGGCCGCATCCCGGTCATCAACGTCGAGAACGCGTGTGCGTCGGCGTCGACCGCGCTTCACCTCGCCTGGCAGTCGGTGGCGGGCGGCTTTCGCGACTGCGCGCTCGCGGTCGGGATGGAGAAGCTCTTTCATCCCGACAAGGCCAGGAGCTTCGCGGCCTTCACGGGCGCCGTCGACGTCGAGCTGCTCGAGGCGCTCAAGGCGATGCTCGCCGCGCGGCCGTCGAAGGCGGCGTCGGGCGACGAGGGCGGGCCGGCCGGGGCGAACGGCGGGGGACCGCGCTCGCTCTTCATGGACGTCTACGCCGCCGCGGCCCGGCACCACATGCAGGTGTACGGCACGCGCGCGGAGCACTTCGCGGCGATCGCGGCGAAGAACTCGTTCCACGGAAGCCTCAACCCGCGGGCGCAGTACCAGCAGGCGCGGACGGTCGAGGAGGTGCTCGCGTCGCCCGTCATCGCCGCGCCGCTCACGCGCCTCATGTGCTCGCCGATCGGCGACGGCGCCGCGGCGGCGATCGTCGTCTCGAGCGACCGCCTGGCCGCGCTTCGACGACGCGGGGTCGCGCTGCCGCCGCCGGTGCGAATCGCGGCTTCGGTCCTCGGCTCGGGACGCGATCGCGCGGCGGGCGAGCCGAGCATCGTGACGGAGGTCGCGCGCGAGGCCTACGAGGTCGCCGGCATCGGGCCGGAAGACGTCGACGTCGCCGAGATGCACGATGCGACGGCGCCCGCCGAGCTCATGCTCTACGAGGAGCTCGGGCTCTGCGCCGAGGGAGAGGGCAAGCGGCTCGTCGAGTCGGGAGAGACGCGGCTCGGCGGCCGGCGACCGGTCAACGTCTCGGGAGGCCTCATCGCCAAGGGTCATCCGGTCGGCGCGACCGGGCTCGCCCAGGTCGTGGAGCTCGTCGATCAGCTGCGCGGGCGCGCTGGGCGACGCCAGGTCGCGGGGGCGCGCGTCGCGCTCGCGGAGAACGCGGGCGGGGCGGTGCGCGCCGAGCCGGCCGCGATCGCCGTTCACGTCCTGGTCGCGTAGGCGCGCCGCCCGCGAGCGCGCTCGCAGGAGGGAGTCATGGAGCTCAAGGAAGTGATCGGTCGCCGACGGTCGATGCGGTACCTCCGCCCGTATCGCGTGGTCGAGCGCGAGAAGATCCAGAAGATGCTCGAGGCGGCTCGCCTCGCATCGTTCTGGGGGAACGTGCAGGCGCTCGGCGCCGTCGTGATCGAGCGCGCGACCGCGCCGGCCGACGTGATCGCCGCCCTACCTTCCGGCACCGCGATCGGAGGGTTCCAGCTCCGCATGGCGCCCACCGTGATCGTCTGGACGCTCGACTGGCAAAAGGTCGCGCAGCAGGGGAAGCGGCTGCACGAGCTCGCCGATGCGGGCGCGGTCGGCGTCAACGCCGAGAAGACGCACGCCTACCTCGAGTCGACGCTCATCCCGTTCTTCCAGGCCGCGACCGAGAGCATCCGCAACAACGGCTTGACGGAGCTCGACTGCGGCCAGGGGATCGCGCAGGCGACGCTCGTCGCGTACGAGGAAGGGCTCGGGACCTGCCTCGTCGGGATCCCGCAGGAGCGGAAGCTGCGGCGCGCGCTCGCGATCCCGGACACCGTCAAGATCCTCGTCCTGCAGACGGTCGGGTATCCCGCGGAGGATGCCGACGCCGGCGGCCAGCGCCCTCGGCTGCCGTTCGACGAGCGCTTCTGCCTGAACCGCTGGGGATCGGCCTTCCCGCGATCGCAGGAGGTCGTCCTGGAGCTCGAGCGCGCGAAGATGCTGCAGCCGGCCGCGCCCCGCCCGTACCGCCGAGAGGAGCTCCGATGGCTGCAGGAGCAGTACGGCCTGAGCGACGTCTTCGGCGACGAGGTGCCGAAGATCGTCGAGGAGATGATGGTCGACGGCGCAGCGGAGACGCCTCGGCCGACTGCCTGAGGCCGAGCGCATGCGGAAGATCCTCTGCGAGTCCTGTCCGACGCGCGCCCACTCGATCCTCTGCGACCTCGCACCCGGCACCCTCGGCGAGTTCACCGCGGTCGGGGCGAGCGCGATCTATCGGCCGCGACAGGTGGTGTTCGCCGCCGGCGGACCCTCGGAAGGCCTCCACCTCGTGTGCCACGGCCGGGTGAAGCTCTTCTGCTCCGATCGCTTCGGGCACGAGCACGTGCTGAGCGTCGCCGGGCCGGGTGCCGTACTCGGCGAGCTGTCGCTCGACGGCGAGGTGGTGCACGCGGTCTCCGCCGAAGCGGTCGTCGAATCGCAGCTCTGCTTCCTGCCGCGCGACCGCCTGGTTCGCTACCTCGAGAAGGCGCCGTCGGTCGCGATCCGGCTGGTGGCCGCGCTCAGTGGAGAGCTCGCGCGCGCCCGCCGCCACGTGCGCGACCTCGCGCTCAAGGGCGCCGAGAGCCGCCTCGCCGCGTGGCTGCTCGAGCTGGCCGACGGCGCGAGCTCGGCGAACGCGGTCGCTGCGGCTGCGGCCGGGGGAGCGCGTCCCGCGAACGGCGGCCTCCCCGTGCAGCGCGTCGGCATCCCGTTCTCGCGCCGCGAGATCGCGGAGATGATCGGCGTCTCGACGGAGACCGCGATCCGGCTGCTCGCGCGCTTGCGCGAGCGCGGCGCGATCGCGATCGAGCGCCACGCCGTCGCGATCCTCGACGCGGAGCGGCTCGCCCGCATCGCGCGTCACGACGAGGTGGAGGCGTAGAGGTGTCGCCGATCAGGCAAGAAGCTGATCCATGTCATCCCGGTCTTCCGACCGTTCGGTAGAGTGCCGGGCCGTGACGGACTCGGACGGCACCGCGATGCGGCTTCGGATCCTGAACGTCGCCGAGCACGTCCTGGGAGAGACCGGCTACCACGGCGCGCGCCTGCACCAGATCGCGGAGCGGTCGGGGATCAAGAAGGCGTCGCTCTTCCACTACTTCGCGAACAAGGAAGCGCTCTACCGCGCGGTGGTCGAGCGGAGCCGCGAGAGCACGGAAGACGATCTCCGGCGGGTGCTCGCGATGCCGCTCCCGCCGCGCGCGCGCGTCGCCGCGCTCCTCGAGGCTTACGTCGACAAGGCCGCTCGCAACCCCGACCGCCTTCGCATCCTGATGCGTCACGGGTTCGGCGACGCGCCGCCGTCGCCGGACGGCGCCGGGATGGACGCGCTCGTGCGAGCCGTCGCCGACCTCGTCCGTCGCGCTCAGGGCGGCGCCGGAGACGGCGACGTCGACGCGGTCGACCTCGTGCTCTCGGTCGTCGCGACGGTGGCGTTCTTCTTCACCGGGGCGCCGGTCCTGTTCCCCGGCCTGGTCGCGCATCCGAGCTCGCCCGCCGCGGTGAGCCGCGTGAAGCGGCACGTGCGCGAGATGGTCCAGCGCGCGCTCGCGGCGCCGCGGCAGCGCTCGCGCGCAGTCCGCCTGGCGGCGGCCGGCACCCTGAACCGCGCGGCCGCGACGCCGGCGGGTTGAGCGCGCCGCGCCGCGCGACGTGGAGCCGAGCGCGCTGGGTCCCGCGATGGCTCTCTTCCGGCGCGAATGGGGCGAAGGCAGACCGGTCCTCGCGCTCCACCCGCTCGGGCTCGACTCGTCGGCCTTCGCCGGCTTCGGGAGCGCGCTCGCCGCACGCGGCTTCCGGACGATCGCGCTCGACCTGCCGGGGTTCGGGCGCACCCCGGCCGGCACCGCGCGCCCGACGCCCGCCTGCCTGGCGGCGCCGGTGATCGAGATCGCACGCCGGCTTCCCGAGCCGCCGGTGCTGCTCGGCGTGTCGCTCGGCGGGCGGGTCGCGCTCGAGGCGGGCCTGGTCGCGCCCGCGGCGTTCCGCTCGGTGATCGCCATCGCGCCGGCGCTGCCGTGGCTCCGCTTTCGGGCGCTCCTTCCCGGCGCGTACCTGCTCGCGCCCGAGATCGCCGGCTGGCTTCCGCTCGAGCGCGCCTGGCCGGTTCTGCGCTGGCTCGCCGGGCTGCTCGCGTCCATGCCCTTCCTGCGCGACGACGAGCTCGCGCAGTCGGGAGCGCGGCTCGTCTACCACTTCTCGTGTCCGGCGACGCGCGCGAGCTTCATCGCCACGGCGCGCGAGCTCGCTCTCGACCCGCCGCACGGGCCGGTCGGCTTCTGGTCTCGGCTTCCGGATCTGTCCCTTCCCGCCGGCTTCGTCTGGGGCGAGCGCGACCGTCTGATCTCGAAGCGGTACGCTCACCACGTCGCGCTCGCGCGCTCCGACGCCCTCCAGCTCCTCGTGCCGTGCGCCGGCCACTGGCTGAATGGCCCGCATCATCGCTGCCTCGCCGCCGCGACCGCGCACGTGATCGCCGAGCTCGATCGGCGCGAGCGAGGAGACACGGCTCCCGGACGTGCGCGGGCCGCTCGTGCGCCCGCCGGCGAGGCGCGCATCCGGATCGGCGCGGCCGAGCTCGGGACGCGCGCTTGCGTCTCGGCCGCGGCCGCGGAGCCGCGACCCCCGGGCGTCTGGACGCCCGAGATCGGAGGACGCCGTGGCTGACGTCGTCGGAGCTCCCGGAAGGATCGTCGCGCAGGGCCTGCGCGCGTTCGACGTGGTCGGCACGTGGGCCGAAGCCACCGAGCGCGAGGTCCACGCCGACCCGTTCCAGCGCGATCCCGCGTTCCTCGCCCGCCTGCTCCCGTGGATGGAGGTCCTCGCGCGCTACTTCGATGCGACGGTCGAGGGCCTCGGGCACGTCCCGGCGCGCGGACCGGTGCTGCTCGTCGGAAACCATTCCGGCGGCATCTTGACGCCCGACACGTCCGTGTTCTTCACCGCCTGGTATCGCCGCTTCGGGCTTGAACGCCCGCTCGTGGCGCTCGCGTTCGATGCCGCCTTCGGCGTGCCCGGCTTCCGCACGTTGATGCGGAAGATCGGCGAGGTGCCGGCGAATCGCGAGAACGCGCGCCGAGCTCTGCGCGCGGGGCACCCCGTGCTCGTCTACCCGGGCGGCGATCACGAGGTCTTCCGCCCGTGGCGCGATCGCAACCGGATCGACTTCGGCGGCCGCACGGGCTTCGTCGAGCTCGCGCTTCGCGAGCGCGTGCCGGTCGTGCCGGTGGTGAGCCACGGCGGACACGACTCGACGATCATCCTGACGCGCGGCGAATGGCTCGGGCGGTGGCTCGGGCTCGAGCGCATCCGCACGCCGAGCTTCCCGCTCGCGCTCCAGATCCCGTGGGGCGTGTCGCCGGTCGGGCTTCCCGCGTGGCCGCTCCCGGCGAAGATCACGATCCGCGTCCTTCCGGCGATGAAATGGCGCTCGCTGCCGCGGACGGCGGCCGACGATCGGAGCGTGGTGACCGCGTGCCATCGCGAGATCACCGAACGCATGCAGGACGCGCTCGGAGACTTGGCCGCGGCGCATCCCTATCCGGTGCTGACGCGCCTCCGGAGCCTGCTTCCGAGCTGGCGCGCGAGCGATCGACGGCCGGAGCCGGAGGTTTCGTGATGGAGCGCATGCGAGGGATCGACGCCGGCTTCCTCTACATGGAGGCTCCGACGCTCCACATGCACACGATCAAGGTCGCGGTGCTGCAGCCGAGCCCGGGATGGGACAGCTCGCTCGAGTCGCTGACGCGCGCGATGGCCGAGCGGATGCACCTCCTCCCTCCGCTCCGACGCCGGCCGGTCCCGGTGCCTTTCGGCATGCATCACCCGGTCTGGATCGAGGACCCCGACTTCCGCCTCGAGCGTCACCTGCGTCGCGCCGCCGTGCCGTCCCCCGGCGGCGCGCGCGAGCTCGACGCGCTCGTCTCCGAGATCGCGAGCGCGCCGCTCGCGCGCGACCGTCCGCTGTGGGAGCTCTGGCTCGTGGTCGGCCTCCGCGACGGCCGGATCGCGGCCGTCGCCAAGATCCACCACGCGGTGGCGGACGGCGTGGCGATCGCCGGCCTCCTCGCCAACGTGATGGCGCCCGAGCCGCCCGGCGCGCTGCCGCCCGCGGCTCCCTGGGAGGGGCAGGCCGCTCCGAGCGCGACCGCGCTCGCGCGCGGCGCCTTGCTCGACCGCGCGCGAGCCGCGTGCGGCCTTCCGCGCCTGCTCGCGAAGACGGCGCGCAACCTCTGGCGCCTGCGGCGGCAGCGCGACCGCGGGGCCGCCCTTCCGCGCCCGATGCTCGACGTGCCGAGAGCGCCGTTCAACGGCGCTCTGAGCGCGGAGCGCCGCTTCGCGACGGCGGCGCTCTCCCTCACCGAGGTGAAAGCCGTCAAGAACGCGCTCGGCGTCACGCTGAACGACGTCGTGCTCGCGCTCGTGGCGGCATCGCTGCGGCGCTACCTGGAGGCGCGCCGCGCCTTGCCGCCGCGGTCGCTGGTCGCGGAGGTCCCGGTCTCGACGGACGCCCCGGAAGACGGACCTCGCATCTCGGGAAACCGGGTCGCGAACATCTTCACGTTCCTCCACACCGACGTCGCGGATCCGATCGCGCGCGTGCACCGCATCCACGAGACCATGGTCGCGGGCAAGGCGGCGAACGGGCTCCTCGGGCCGGAGCTCTTCGCCGAGTGGACGGAGCACACCCCGGGGCCGGTCTACGCGTGGGTGGTGCGCAGCTACGCGCGCTGGCGCCTCGCCGATCTCCTGCGCCCCCCGATCAACGCGATCGTCTCGTCGGTGCCGGGACCGAGGCAGCGCCTCCACTGGAGCGAGGGAAGCCTGCACGCGCTCTACTCCGTCGGCCCGCTCGTCGAGGGCGTCGGCGTCAACGTGACGGCGTGGAGCTACGTCGATCGGCTGAACGTCGGCATTCTCGCCTGCCCCGATCTCCTGCCGGACCCGCACGAGGTCGGCGACGGTATGCAGGACGCGCTCGAGGAGCTCCGGAGCGCGCTCGCCGTCGCGGCGTAGACGGCGCCCGCCGTAGAGCAGCGCACGCGCTCGCTCCGTCGGCGCTCGGCTGTCCCCGCGTCCGCAGCACGCGCGGATCATGTCGCTCGATGACGGATGTCATTCGCCGGCGACCGACCAACCGGTAGGACGCCGGCAACGATCGGTCGCTCGGAAAGCACGGAGCACGGAGGGCGCGATGAGCAAGTACACGCCGAACGTCGAGATCGGGCTCGACCGGATGCGCGAGATGGCGCGCGGAAACTACGACCTCAGGTGGATGTCCGCGAATCCCGCGGGATGGGGCCACAAGGCCGAGCCGGGGCCGCTCGGCATCCGGCTCGAAGACGTCGAGACGGGACACTACGCGGCGATTCCCGAGCACGGCTCCCCCCACGGCAGCATGGCGCCGCGCGGATGCGAGGTGCCCGCCGAGACCACCTCCCTCGGGATGTACACGCTGAACGAGCTGTCGGAGGTGTGGTCCGAGAACGCGGCGCACCTCTACGACGAGGCGGTCGTCCGGCAGTGGAACTCCGTCACCGACGTGCCGTGGCACAAGCTCCGCGAGCTACCGGACGACATCGAGCGCGCCGTCTGCCAGATGTGCACCGGCCTCACCGAGGTCGAGTTCGTCGCCGGCGACATGCCCGCGAAGTGGCTGTGTCGCATCAACCACGACTTCCACGAGGTGAAGCTGTTCCTCGCGACCCAGATCATGGACGAGGCGCGGCACCTCGACGTCTTCCGCAAGCGCGCTCTCGCCAACGGGGGCGGTCTGCTGATGGCGTCGCCGGGCCAGGAGAAGCTGCTCGCGACGATCCTGGAAGCACCCGACTACACGACCGCGAGCGCGCTCATGCACATCTTCGGGGAGGGCTTCGTGCTGACGCTCTTCCGGCAGGGGGAGTTCCTGGCCCCCACCGAGGTCGAGAAGGAGATCTTCCGGCTCTGCATGCAGGACGAAGCGCGTCACGTCGCGTACGGCGTCAAGCACCTCAAGTACTTCCTCGAGCGCCATCCCGACCGCGCGGAGCAGATCCACGCGATCCTCGACCTCGGCGAGCAGGCGATCTTCGCGCTCACGCTCGAGCCCCAGACGTCGGAGCCGCGGGCGATCCTGGCCGGTGGCGGGCTCGCGAACATCGACGTCGGCATGGCGCGCATGGCCTTCATCTACTCCAAGCAGGTTCGCGAGTACCTGCGCCGGCTGCAGATCGCCGGCCTCGATCGCGAGTCCCGCCTGACGATCCCGAAGGAGATTCCGTTCGAGGATCTCGCCGCGTAGCGGCGCAGGAGACCGCCATGAGCGAAACGATCTTTCCGTCGACGGAGTGGTTCCAGGCGCTCGCGCGCCGCATGGAGCAGGACGAGGCGGCGTACCGCGCGCTCGGCTCGATCGAGTGCACGATGGTCGTTCGCGTCGAGACGCCGGAGCGCGCCGACCTGTACGAGCTCGTCTTCCGAGGCCTCAAGGTGCGATCGGTGCGGCGGCTGGGTCGCCTCGAGGACGCCGCGCCCGGACACTTCGTGCTGTCGGCATCGCTCGCAACGTGGCGCGAGATGATCGACAACATCCGCGCGAACGCAGGCCCCGATCTCGCGCACACCCTGAACTACTTGACGTTCCCCGACGATCCGATGCAGGTCTCCGGCCCCGACCAGCTCGAGGTCGATGCGTTCTATCGCTACAACCAGACGCTCCAGCGCTTCTTCGCCGGAGCCGCCGACGTTCCGACGGCGTACGCGCGCTAGCTCGCGTGCGCTCGCCGATCGCATGAGGAGACCCCTCACATGCGCGCAGACGTGATGGCACGCAGCCGGAGCGCACGGGCCCGCCGGAACCTCGGCAAATGGCTCCTCGCGAAGCCGAATTGGTGGGCTCAATTCGGCATCGTGGCCGGGATCAGCATCCTCGGCCTGGTCGCCCTCGGCACCTGGACGTACACGAGCGCACCGCCGCGCGTGGCATTCGTGTCGTCGAGCACGGGCAAGGTGATCGTTCCGGTCGAGGACATCCTCCGCGGGCAGGAGGTGTTCCACATCCGGGGCCTGATGTCCTGGGGCTCGTTCTGGGGCGACGGGGCGGAGCGCGGGCCGGACTTCACGGCGGAGGCGCTGCACCGAACGGTCGTCGCTATGCGGTCCTTTTACGAGGAGGAGATCGCGAAGAGTCGCCCGGTCACCCAGTCCGACCGCGACGCGATCACCGTGCGGGTCCAGCGCGAGATCAAGGCCAACGGCTACGACGAGGTTGCCGGCGTGATCCGCGTGAACGACGCACAGGTGCGCGCGCTCCAGGATCTCCGGGAGCACTACACGCGGGTCTTCACCGACCCGACGTATCCCGCGAGGTTCACGCTGAGCGGCTACATCACCGACCCGGACGACATCCGCGCGCTGAGCGCGTACTTCTTCTGGGGCGGATGGGTCTCCGGGGCGACGCGGCCCGGCGAGGCCTTCAGCTACACCCACAACTGGCCGTACGATCCCGACGCCGGCAACACGCCGACGATGCCGACGGTGCTCTGGAGCTTCCTCTCCATCCTCGTCCTCTTCGCCGGCGCGATGCTCGTGCTCTACGTCTACGGCCAGATGAAGGAGCTGCCCGGCGACCCGTTCAACGGCGCGAAGGGCGGCACGCTGACGACGGTCGAGCTCGAGAAGGGCTACGAGTTCGTCCGGCCGACGCAGCGGGCGACCTACCGCTTCTTCGCCTTCGCGGTCGTGCTCTTCGTCGTGCAGGTCCTCGCCGGCATCCTGTCGGCCGAGAGCTTCGTGAACGGCGGACCCGGGATGGCGATGGTGCACGTTCTCGGGATCCGGTTGCCCTTCACCGTCGTCCGGGCCTGGCACACGATCCTCCAGATCTACTGGTTCTTCATGTGCTGGGTCGGCTACACGATCTTCTTCCTGCCGAGGCTCGCGCGCGTGCCGCGTGGCCAGCGCTTCCTGATCCACCTGCTGTTCACGCTGTGCGTCGTCGTCGGCGCGGGGACCCTGCTCGGCATCTACTTCGGGCAGATGGGCTACCTGACCGACAAAGCCGCGTACTGGCTGGGGAGCCAGGGCTGGGAGTTCATGGAGTTCGGCCGGCTCTGGCACGTGCTGATGCTGGGGGCGTTCGTCCTCTGGATCGCGATCATCTTCCGCGGCGTGCGGCCGTGGATCACGAAGCAGAACCTCTGGTCCGTCCCGGCGTGGCTGTTCTACGGCAGCGGGATCATGGTCCTGTTCCTCTTCTTCGGGCTGGGTGCGACGCCGAGCGGGAACTTCGCGATCGCCGACTACTGGCGCTGGATGACGGTCCACATGTGGGTGGAGGTCACGTTCGAGGTCTTCACGACGTGCATCGTCGCCTACATGCTCGTCCAGATGGGCCTCTTGAACCGCGCGATGGCCGAGCGGGTGATCTTCCTCGCCGTGATGATGTTCCTGGTGACCGCGGTCGTTGGGATCTCTCACAACTTCTACTGGATCGCGAAGCCGACGGGCATCATCGCCCTCGGGAGCGTGTTCTCGACGCTCCAGGTGCTCCCGTTGCTGCTGATGACGCTCGACGCGTGGCGCATGCGTAACGAGAAGATTCGTGCCGGCGAGCACCTCGCGCAGGGCAGGCAGAAGTTCGTCATGGAGGGCGTGTGGCTGTTCGTCCTCGCCGTGAACTTCTGGAACATCGTCGGCGCAGGCGTGTTCGGATCGCTGATCAACCTGCCGATCGTGAACTACTTCGAGCACGGCACCTACCTGACCGGGAATCACGCGCACGCCGCCATGTTCGGGGTGAAGGGCAACGTCGCGCTGGCCGGCGTGCTGTTCTGCTGTCAGCATCTCTTCCCGCGCGCCGCGTGGAACGAGAAGCTCATCAAGCGCAGCTTCTGGTCGCTGCAGGCCGGGCTCGTCCTGATGATGACGCTCGACCTGTTCCCGGTCGGGCTGTACCAGCTCGCCGCCGTCGTGAACCACGGGTTCTGGTACGGCCGCACGAACGAGTTCGTGACCGGTCCCGTCTTCGCGACACTCACCTGGCTACGGACGATCGGGGGCGTCGTCTTCCTCTTCGGCGGCGTCCTCCCGCTGGTGTGGTTCATCCTGTCGCGCGGACGCGTTCTCGTCCACGAGATCGAGATCGAGGAGGGCGAGTGGACGGTCTACGAGAAGGACTGGGCGGCTCACGAGGACGAGATCCTGCACGCGCTGCGGTAGCGACGCAGGGCGCGGCGAAGCGGAGCGTCGACGTGATCGCGAAGGGCGAGGGGGGACGGAACGCCGCGAGCGGGCGAAACCCCGGATTCCGGGCCGCGCTCGCTGCGGCGCTCCTCGTCCTCTCGGGTTGCTCGCTGCTGGGACCGCCGCCGATGGAGCCCTTGAGCGCGACGACGCTCGAGGCCGCAGAGCGGCGCTGGGACGCGCGCGGCTCCGACTCGTACCACCTGGTCGTGCGGGTGAGAGCTCCGCGCTTCGAGCCGGCCGTGTACGACCTCGTGGTGAGCGGCGGAAAGCTCGTCGCGATCGAACGGAACGGCGCCGCCGTTCCGCCGGGGGACGCGCACCGCTACGACTACTCGGTCGCGGGACTCTTCGGCATGCTGCAGCAGGACCTCCGCCTGGCGGACGTGCCCGCCATCGGCGACGTGCCGGCAGTGGACCTCCGAGCGGAGTTCGAGCCCGCGACCGGCCGGCTCGTCTGCTATCGCCGCACGGTCGGTGCCGCTCGCCGCCGAGTCCTGCTGGTCGAGGTCCTGCAGTACGAGCCGACCGCTTCGCCGGCGGCGACCGCCTGATTCACGTCGCGCGGGCCGCGCTCGGCTCGTGGATCGGCAGCTCGACGGGCTCGCCGTCGCCGAAGCTGAGGACGGTCGGGGTGACGCGGAGCCAGTCGCTCTCGCGGTAGACCCGGGCGGCGGTCGCCGCATCCGGCGCGCCCGCGAGCTGCGCCGCGACGCCGTCGAAGCGCTCGGCCCACGGCTCCGGAACCTCCGAGCCGCGCACGAGCTCGCGCCCGATCGACCACTTCTCCCACGGCAGCATCTCCTCCTTGTTGAGCGCGGCGGCGTCCAGCATCACGTTGCCGGCGGCGAACCATGCGCCGGTGAGGCCGAGCGGAGAGAGGCCGAGTCGCCCCGGATCGATGTCGCCCGCGCGCATGCGCCGCCATGCGGTCGACGCGTCGAGGAACTGGCCGCGCGGCACGTCGTGCGGCCGGAACGCGGCCGCGAGCGAAGCCGTGGTCTCGCGATCGAGCTGGGCGTCGAGGAGCTGCCACGCCGAGCCCCTCCACACCTCGGCGACCCAGTGGTCCTCGAAGTGGCCCGGGTCGAAGTACGCGGCGAAGCCGACGCGGCAGCGCGCCGGGACGCCGTGCGCGCGGAAGACCGCGGTCGCGACGCGCGCGAACCCCGCGCACACCGGGAACGCGCGCGCTTCCGGCGGGCGCTCTTGCGTCAGCGGACGGCCGTCGCGCGCGAGCACGCGCGCGAGGATCCCCTCGGTGGAGCGCACGAGCCGGTCGCCGATCGCGCGCTCGGGGACGGCGACCCCCCGCATCGGCGCGAGCATCGGGTGCATCAGGAATCCCGAGACCGCGCGCACGACCGCGACGGGATCGGGCGGGATCTCGCGCACGCGGTCCGCGAACGGGCCGGGATCGGTCCACTCGCTCTGCGTCCGATAGTCGTCGAGCGAGGCGATCACGATGCCCTCTCCGCGAGCGCAGCCGGGTCCGCGATCGGAACCCAGACGTCGATGTCGCCGTTCCCGGTCGCCGGGTCCCAGCGCTCGTCGTAGAGCTCAAAGTCCGGCGTCGGCACGTGGGTGTAGGGCGAAGCCGGCAACCAGTGCCCGAACACCTGCTTGACGGTATCGGGGAAGCGCGAGATGTGCCCCGAGTGCGTGAAGACGGCGTACGTGCTCGCCGGCACGGTGAGCGCGACCAGGCCGGTCGGCACCTCGTCGATGCGATCCACCTCGACGCCCGCGACGTACGTGAAGCCGCAGTCCTCGCCGGACATGGCGGCCGCGTCGACGCAGACGCCGAGCGTGTGCGTTCCGCGGCGATGCGGGACGTCGGCGATCGGGCCGCGCACGAACCCCTCCCAGAGCTCCGGAATGCGCGACGTCGTGCTCGGCGTGAAGTGCCCGGCCATGCCGACGGCGTGGAACGCCGGGCGGCGGACGATGCGTGGCTCCATGCTCTCCCTCCAGCGCTGGCGCGCGACGAGCGCCGCGAGGTCGAGCGGCGCGTAGCGATAGGTCGGCGACACGACGCCGCTGCGCCGGTAACGCGCGGGCGAAACGCCGACGTGGCGCGTGAAGGCGCGCGTGAACGACGCCTGCGACTCGAAGCCCGCGTCGAGCGCGAGCTGGACGAGCGGCTGGCGCGTCGCGACGAGGCGGCGACAGATCTCCGCGAGCTGGCGCTTCCAGGCGTAGCTCGCCGGCGTCTCGCCGGTGAGCGAGGCGAAGACCCGGTGGAAGTGCCAGGGCGACATGCCGCTCTCCGCGGCGATGGCGGCGAGCGAGGGCCGCTCGAAGAGGGTGTTCTCGATGAACGCGAGCGCGCGTCCGATGCGCTCGAGCGTATCGTTCGTCCGCGGCGCCGCGCCCACGAGACGCTTCTAGCGCGCGTCCGTCCGGCCGTCTTTCCCGAGCTTGCGGTGGGGCCGTCAGGCCCCCAGCGCCGTGACGCGCGCGAGCAGCTCGGCGTCCGCGCCGCGCGCGCCGAGGAACGAGATCCCGACGGGCGCTCCGCCCACGTGGCCCACGGGAACGGTGACCTGCGGCAGGCGCGCGATGCTCGCGAACGTCTGCAGAGCGAGCGTCCTCGCCATGTACGGATCGTCGCGGCGATCGCCGAAGACATGGCCCTTCCGGGGTGCGGGAGCGGACGTCGTCGGGAAGCAGAGGACGGCTCCCGCGGCGAGCCGTTCTCCGAGCCGCGCCGCCAGGAGCTCGCGGAGCCGCACGCGCTCCGGAAGCCGGGCGCGGTCGACGGACTGCAGGAGCGCGAAGTTCGCGGCGATGAGCGCGCCGAAGGCGGGCCGGGCCTCCGCGATCCACGTGCCGAGCGACGCGTCGATCTCCGCCCACTGGAGCTGGCAATGCGTCTCGAGCCACGTGTCCGGGCTCGCGCCCTCGGCTCCCGCGATCTCCGCGAGCGAGACGGGCGGGCCGTCGACGCCGCGCGCCGCGAGCCATTCCCGGCACGCGGTCGCGACCGCCGGATCGGTCCGGTCCCATGCTTCGGCGAGGCGGAAAGGTCTGCCGCCGGCCGCGCGAGGCGAAACGGTCTCGAAGCCCGCGACGACCGACATCGCGCGGGCAAGCGTTCCGACGTCGCGCGCCAGGACCCCGACCGTGTCGAACGACGGCGCGAACGGCATCACGCCGGCGAGCGACACGCGTCCGTGCGAGGGCCGCATCGCGAAGACCCCGCAGTTCGCGGCCGGGACGCGGACCGAGCCGGTCGTGTCGGTGCCGATCGCGAAATCGCAGAAGCCCGAGGCGACCGCCGAGGCCGATCCGCTCGACGAGCCTCCCGGCACCCGGTCCGGGGCCCGCGGGTTGAGCGGGGTCCCGTAGTGTGCGTTCTCGCCGACGATGCTGAATGCAAGCTCGTCGGTGATCGCCTTTCCGACGAGGGTCGCACCCGACGCGAGGAGCAGGTCCACGACGACCGCGTGGGCGGCCGCCTTCGGGTGGGTCTCGCGCCAGCGCGGGTTCCCGCAGCCGGTCACGTGGCCGGCGACGTCGATCAGGTCCTTGGCGACGAAGGTCGAGCCGTCCAGCGGTCCGCGGCCGGTGGCGGGCACTCGGAAGCACGCGACGAACGGGTCGGTCGCTTCGACCGGCTCGGCCATTTCGCCATCCTACCGGCGGCTCGCCTGGACTGTCGATGCAGCCCACCTCCGATCGACAACGGAACGAGGTCGGGCTCTTCCTCGACATGGACAAGATGATCGGCGATCGCTTCGAGCAGGGACTGGCGGACATGAAGGCGGCTGTGGAGCGGACCGCCGGCCGCAGCTAAGGGCATGACCGAAGACGCGAGCGAAGCGAGCCCGCGGGGAGGGGGGCCCCGTTCGGCTTTGCCGAACGGGGCGAGGGGAGCGATCCCCTCGTCGAATAAGCCGGAAGGAGACGGATCGTGAATCGCGTTCTCTGGATCGTTCAGGCGCTGCTGGCAGCTCTCTTCGTGTTCGCGGGCGGGATGAAGCTCGTCATGCCGGCCGAATCGCTCGTCGAGCAGACCGGATTGTCCGTCGCGTTCATGCGCTTCATCGGCGTGGTCGAGCTCCTCGGAGGGCTCGGCCTCGTCCTGCCGGGGCTCACCGGCATCCGCACGGCCCTGACGCCGCTCGCCGCCGCAGGCCTCGTCGTGGTGATGATCGGCGCGACCGTGCTGTCCTTCCAGATGGGCGGCGTCGGCGCGGCCGCGATGCCGCTCGTGACGGGTCTCCTGTGCGCATTCGTCGCGTACGGGCGGTCGCGCCTGGCGCCGCACGGCGCGGCGCCAGGTGCATCTCCGCTGCACGTCACGCGCTAGGCGTGGCGCGCGGCGCCGGGCCACTGGATCGCGAGCGGGAAGCTCGGATCCATGAGCGACGCCCCGCCGTCGACGTACAGGATCTGGCCGGTCACGAAGTCCGCGTGGCCCGTGGACAGCAGCGCGACCGCCCGCCCGACGTCCTGGGGCGTCGTCAGCCGGCGCATCGGCACCCAGCCGCTCCGAGCCCAGGCCCGGAGCTCCGCGACGACGTCGGCAGGGAGCGAGTCGATCGCGGTGTTGCCCTCCGTCAAGCCGGGGCTGACGGCGTTCACGGTGATGCCGCGTCCGGCGAGCGCGACCGCCCAGTAGCGCACCAGGCTCTCCATGGCGGCCTTCGCCGATCCCATCGCGACCCAGGGCTGCCAGCTTCCGGTCCGCGACCCCGGCCCATACGTGACCGCGATGATGCGCCCGCCCGGCCCGAGCACCCGCGCCGCGTGGCGCGCCTCCGTGTGAAAAGCGCGCGCCTGCGCCGCGAACGCGTGCTCGAAGAGCTCCGGCGCGATCGTTTCCGGCTCGGCGAAGAAGTGATCGAAGTCCGGGCGCGCGTTCGCGACGAAGACGTCGAGCCCGCCGAAGCGGTCGCGCACGGCCCGGAAGATCTCGGCGGTGTCCTGCGGGCTGGACTGGTCGTAGCGGACGGCGATCGCGTCCGCGCCGGCCGCGCGCGCCGCCTCCGTCGCCTCGGCGGCGGCCGCCTGGTTCTGGAAGTAGGTGAGCGCGACGCGCGCCGCCCCCGCTTCCGCGAGCGCGATCGCGATCCCGCGGCCGATTCCCCGCGAGGCGCCGGTGACGAGCGCAGTCTTTCCCTTCAAGTCGAGCATCTCGGTTCCTCCTTGAGGCCCGACGCTAGGCTCGACCCAGACGTGAATCCAATGCATCTTGTGAATTCACGCCATGCCTCGCAGGAATGACTCACGCGACGACCTGAACCTGCTCTTCGCGCTCGACGTCCTGCTCGAGGAGAGGAGCGCGACCCGGGCCGCCGCACGGCTCGGCGTGACCCAGTCCGCCGTCAGCCGGATGCTCGCGCGGCTGCGCGCGACGTTCCGCGACCCGCTCTTCGTGCGGACCGCGCGTGGCCTCACGCCGACGCGCCGGGCGCTCGCGCTCGCCGGCCCGCTCCGCCAGGCCGTGGGCGAGCTCCAGCGCCTCGTCGCCGAGGAGGCGCCTTTCGAGCCGGCGCTCGCCGAGCGATCGTTCCGGATCGCCGCCGTCGATTACGCCCAGGTCGTGCTGCTCGCGCCGCTGCTCGCGCGGCTCGCGCGCGAGGCGCCGCGCGTCGACTTCGAGGTCCGCCAGCCGTCGGGCGACAGCGAGCGCGACCTCGAGGCGGGTGCGCTGGACATCCTCCTCATGCCGCGCCAGCCGTCCGGCCCCGCGATCGTGTGGACGCCGCTCCACCGCGCCGAGTACGCGTGCCTCGTCTGGCGCGGTCACCGGCTCCGCCGGATCGGCGCGGCCGCGTTCGCCGAGATGCCGCACGTGCTCGTCACGCCGCGCGAGCGGCCGGGCGGAGGGGTCGTCGACGAGGTGCTCGCCGAGCAGCGCCGGGCCCGACGGGTCGCGGTACGCGTTCCGACCTTCCTCATGGTGCCGTATCTGCTGATCGGCACGGGTCGCATCGCGACCGTGCCGGCGCGCATCGCGACCGAGCTGGCCCGCCGCCATCCGCTGCGCGTCCTCCGGCCGCCGCTCCGCGTTCCGCCGTTCACGCTCTGCCAGGCGTGGCACGAGGTGCATCGCCAGGACCCGGGCCACCGGTGGCTGCGCGACCAGATCCTGCGCGCGGACCGGGAAGCGCCGGCGCGCGCTCGCCGCTGAGCGACGCGGCGGGCGCTACACCGTCTCGACGCGCAGGGTGTTCGAGCTCTCCCGCTCCGGGAACGGCAGCCCGGCCGTCACGACGATGCGCCGGCCGGCATCGACGGCGCGCGCGCGGCGCACACAGTCGACGAGCTCGGAGCACGCGTCGTCGAAGCTCTCGGGCAGGCGATCGGCGAAGAGCGGGATCACGCCCCAGACGAGCCGGAGGGCGCGGCGCGTCGCCTCGCTCGCCGTCACCGCGAGGATCGGGACGCGCGGGCGGTAACGCGCGAGCGCGCGCGCCTCGCCGCCGGTCGCGGTGAAGCACGCGAGCGCGACCGCGCCCACCTCCGCCGCCGCGACGCACGCGGCGCGCGCGATCGTCGCCGCGCCGGCGGACTCGAGCGCCTGCTCCGGCGCCGACTCGTCGAACAGCTGCGCGCCGGTACGCGCTCGCGCCCACTCCTCGGTCGCGAGCGCGATCCGGCGCATCATCGCCACCACGGCGCTCGGGTCGCGGCCCATCGCCGTCTCGGCCGACAGCATGAGCGCGTCGCTCCCGTCGAGAAGCGCGTTCGCGACGTCGCTCGCCTCGGCGCGGGTCGGGAGCGGGCTCGCGACCATCGACTCGAGCATCTGCGTCGCCGTGATGACCGGCGTGCCGAGCCGCCGGCAGGTCGCGATGACGTCCTTCTGGAGAAGCGCGATCCGCTCGATCGCGCACTCGACGCCGAGATCGCCGCGCGCGACCATGACGGCGTCCGCCGCGGCGGCGATGCGATCGATGCGTGCGACCGCCTCGGCCTTCTCGATCTTCGCGACGATGCGCGCCGAGCCGCCGCGCCGAGCGATCTCGCGCCGCAGCCCGAGGACGTCGTCCTGGCTCCGCACGAACGACAGGCCGAGGTAGTCGACGCCCTCGGCGAGCGCCACGTCGAGGTCCGCGACGTCCTTGTCGGTGAGGGACGGCAAGCGGCTCCCGACCCCGGGCGCGGAAAGGCCCTTCCGATCGGACAGCTCGCCGCCGACCTCGACGGTCGTTTTGACCGCCGTTTCGGTCGCGCTCACGACGCGGAGGCGGATCAGGCCGTCGTTCAGCGAGACGGTCGCGCCCGGCGACACCTCGTGCGGGAGGTCGGGGTAGCTCACGGACACGCGCTGCGCGTCGCCCGCGACCGGCTCCGTCGTGAGCGTGAAGCGATCGCCCGGCCGGAGCGCGATCGGCCCCGCCGCGAACCGCCCGATCCGCAGCTTCGGGCCCGCGAGGTCGGCGAGAACCGCGAGCGTCGCGCCGCGGAGCTGCGCCCGCTCGCGAAGGAGGCGGATCGACTCGCGCACCGAGTCGCTCGTGCCGTGCGCGCAGTTCACGCGCGCGACGTCGACCCCGGCGGCGAGGAGCGCGTCGATGCCGGCGGGGGTGGCGCTCGCGGGCCCGATCGTCGCGACGATGCGCGCCCGCGGGGCGTCGATCGAGCCGCCCACGGTGAGCTGCATCTCTAGGCTCCCCGCGGCTCCCGGCCTGCAATCGGCATGCGCGGGCGATCCTAGCGCAATCCGAACCGGCGGTCGCGGTGTACCCCGGGTCATGGGACCCGGTAGGCTGGTGCGCGCGGAGCGAGCGATGGCGGTGGCCGAGCCGAGCGACGAGGACCTCATGCGCGATGTCGCGGGCGGCGCCCAGGCGGCGCTGGCGGCGCTCTACTCGCGCCACGCGCCCGCGGTCTTCCGGCTCGCGGCCCGTGCGCTCGACGCCGCGGCCGCGGAGGACGTCGTGCAGGAGGTCTTCGTCGGCGTGTGGCGCGGCGCCGCCGGCTTCGATGCGAGGCGCGGGGCGTTTCGCGCGTGGCTCTTCCAGTCGGCGCGCCATCGCATCGCGAACGAGCTCCGGCGGCGCGGTCGGCGACCGCAGCCCGGCGACGGCCGTGCGGGCGACGCGGTCGCGGAGCTCGCGGCCGACGACGCCGAGCCGGCGGACGCGGTCTGGGAGGCGCACCGCCGGACGGTCGTCCGCGCCGCGTTCGACGCTCTGCCGCCGGCCCAGCGCCAGGCGGTCGGCCTCGCGTTCTTCGAGGACCTGACGCACGAGCAGGTCGCCGCGCTGCTCGGCCTGCCGCTCGGAACCGCGAAGACGCGCATCCGGAGCGGGCTCCAGTCGCTGCGCGGGCGGCTGGGCGGGCAGGCGACGGCGCTGCTCGCGCTCTTCGCCGTCCTGATCGGCGGCGCCGCTCTTTGGGCGCGCGAGCGCGCGACGATCGCGCGCGACGACCGCGCGCTCGCGCTCCTCACCTCGAGCGATGCACAGAACATCCGCCTGGCGCCGGTCGACGCGCGCACGCCGGCCGCGACGCACGCGCGCTACCGCGGCCGCGCCGGCACCGCGATGTCGGTCGTGACGCTGTCGAGCTTCCCTCGGCTCGGCGCGGGGGAGACGTATCGCGTGTGGGTGCGCCACGGCGACGCGTGGACCGCGATCGCCGACGCGGCGCCCGATGCCGGCGGCGACGCGCGCCTCGTGATCGAGCAGCCGGCGCTGGCCGTCCTGCCCGACGAGGTCCAGGTGACTCGCGAGAGCGCCGCGGCCGGCGCGCGGCCGGGCGGAGAGCTCGTGGTCCGCTGGCCCGCGCCGTGAGCCGTCAATCAGTCGATCGCCGCGGCTCGCGCGCCGTCGCGACGATCGCCACGAAAACCGCCATCGCGGCGAAGCAGAGCGCGTGCTCGATGCAGATCGATCGCGCGAGCGCGGCCTGGACTTCGGGCGCGTCCGCCGCCGCGCCGAGGCGCACGGCGTTCGGGAAGACGCGCACGAGCGCGAGCCCGATCGGCGCCGCCGCGAACGCGAGCGCCAGCGCGGCGCGACGTCGCCCGACGGTCCCCCGGACGACGAGGGCCAACGTGCCGGCGAGCGTCGCCAGCATGACGGCCGCGATCAGCCGGTTCATCGGAAACGCCTCGGTCGTCGCCCGCCGGTAGTACGCCGCGATCGATGCGATTGCGGCCGACCCCGGTGACGCGCCGAGCGCCTGGACGTCGAACAGGAGGTCCATCCAGACGACGCCCATGAGGAAGCCGCCGCCGGCGGCGAGGAGCGCCCGCATCATCTCGGGCGGTACTCCTCGTACTGGAAGCGCGCGTAGTGCGCGGCGATCCCGAGCGCGAACGCGACGTGGAGGAGGATCGCGGTCACCGACTTCATGCCCCGGTCGCGGTAGCGCCGGTCCACGAGGCCCGCCGCGAACCAGCAGGGCGCCGCGATTCCCTGCCGGACGACGAGGCCCAGGGCGGCGCGCAGGTCCTCCCGCTTGACCCCGCTCCCGTTGATCGGATGCATGTTGCCGTAGCGGAATCGGCGCGTGAGGATCCATCGCAGGTTCGCGCGCGCCGCCGGGACCGGCCCGTGGACGATCGCCTCGCGCGACCAGATCATGCGCGCCCCGCGCGCGCGCAGGCGGTTGAAGAACGCGCTGTCCTCGCCGCCGGTCCGGCCGAAGCGCGGATCGAACGGCTGCGCGAGGTCCGCGACGAGCGCGCGCCGGAAGAGCGAGTTCGCGGTCGTGGGGAAGTAGCCGTCGGTCGACCCGGTGGGCGGGCTCGGGCGGTTGAAGACCGGACACTCGCGGATCCAGCCGGGCGTCCCCGGCCGGAACTCGGGCGCGACCGGCCCGTGCACGACGTCCGCCTCGTGCGCGACGAGCGCTCGGTGGAGCTCGGCCAGCCACCTCCGGTCGGGCCGGAGGTCGTCGTCCGTGGTCGCGACGAAGTCGCCGCGCGCGAGCGAGAGCGACTTGTTGCGCGCGAGCGACACGCTCTGCTCGGGCTCGACCGCGTACGCGATCTCGGTGCCGCGCGCCGCGCTCGCGAGCTTCCGGACGACCGGCTCGGCGCTGCCCTGGCGATCGTTGTCCGCGACCGCGATGCGGAAGCCGAAGCGGCCGTCGGTCTCCTGTGCCAGCAGGGCCCGCAGCAGGTTCTCGAGGAGCTCCGGCCGCTTGTAGGAGGCGACGCAGACGTCGATCTCTGCTGCCGATGGCATGTCGCTGCGCGCGCGGCCGGTCAGAAGAGCGACGTCGCCACCGGAACCCAGTGGCCGGCGTAGGTGATCGCGCGCTCGATGTCGCCGCGCTCGAGGAGCAGGCGCGCGCGCCGCTCGTACCGGAGCACCCGGTCGCTTCCCGGCTCCGGCAGCTCCGCCGCCGCGGGCATCACGACCTCGACCGCGAGCGCGTCCCGCGGCAGCTCCGTGAGGAGCGGGCCCATCTGCGCGGCGAGCATCGTGTAGATGCGATCGCGCGCCTCGACCTTCCGGTCGAGCTCCGCCGACGAGATCGGCCACTCGACGACCGCGCCGCACGCCGGCGCCGGCCGCTGGACGCGGTAGGCCTCCTCTTCACCGTCCGTCTGGTGGACGAGCGGCACCTCGAAGATCTCGGCTGCCGGCTCCTCGCGCAGCGCGGCGCGCACGATCGGAAGCGACATGTCGTGGACCGGGTTGTAGAACTCGACGGAGTCGCAGAGGATCTGCGTCGGGCGGAGCTCGTGCAGCACGTCGCGCACGCGGGCCGCGACGTCGGCGTAGAATCCGGCGTCGCGCTCGAGGAGCGCGTCGTAGAACGACTGCTCGGTGTACCCGAGGAAGCAGGCGTGCTCGGCGAGGCCGATGCTGCGAAGCCCGGCGCGCGTCTCTTCCACGCGCCTCTCGCCGCCGCCGTCGGTCAGATAGACGAGCGAGGGCCGGAGCGACTGCAGCATGCCGAAGATCGCGAGCTCGTGGTTCGGGTGGCTGAAGACGACCGCCGTCGTCGCGCCGTCTCTACGGAGCATCCTGCGAAGAGCAGCACACCGATCCGCCGAGCGTCAAGCGGCGCTTTCCGGCGGAGGCTCCTCGCGCAGGAGCCAGGCGAGGTTCCGCTCGAAGAGCCCGGGCGAAGCGTCCGGCGTCAGCGCGTCCGCCGCCTTCCGGTAGTCGTCGAGCGCGTGCGCCGTGCCCTCGCTGTGCGGCCAGTCGCTGCACGCCATGAAGAGGTCGCCCGATTGGCGCGCGAGGAGGTCGGCCCGCTCGTAGGAGAACGCGGCGACCCGGACGTGTCGCTTCACGTACGCGCTCGGCTCCATGGCGAGCGGGTAGGGCGCGCGGCCGTTCAGGCGCGTGGTGAAGCTCACGCCGCCGTCGAGGAAGCGGAGGAAAAGCGGCACCCAGATGGCCGAGAGCTCCATCACCCCGATCCGGAGGTCCGGGTGGCGCTCGAAGACCCCGTTGATCGTGAGGTCGGCGAGCGCGAGCGCCGCGCCCGTCCAGAGGAAGACCGACGTCAAGACCAGGTCGTCGCGCGTCTCCTCGTCGGGGCCCGCGTCGGTGTACCAGGCGTCGGCGAAAGGGCGCTCCACGTTCGCCACGTGGAAGACCGGCGTCACCCCGCGCTCGACGAACGCCGACCACGCGCGGTCGAGCTCGGGATGCGACAGCGCGCGGCCGTCGACGAGGCCGGGCGAGATCATCGCGAGCCGGACGCCGCCGCGCGCGAGCGCCGCGAGCTGGCGGTCGAGCCAGCCGAGGTCGCGGAGCGTCAGGTGCGCGACCGGATGGAGGCGCCCGCGGCCTGCCGCCGCGACCTCGAGCGCGAAGCGGTTCCATGCGCCCATGTTGGCGCGCGTCGCGGCGAGGTCGTCGCGCAGGACGCGCTCCCAGCCGAGCCCGTAGTTCGGAAAGAGGACGGTCGCGCCGATCCCCATGCGGTCGAGCTCGGCGAGCCGGGCGACCGGGTCCGTGTACGACGCCGGCAGCACCTCGTCGTACCGAGCGCGCGCTTTCACGCCGGCGCGCACGTCGGCGAGGTGCGCTCCGACGGCATCGGTCTCTCCCGGCACGGTCACGTGCGCGACCGAGATCCGCCGCCCGTTCCAGACGACGTGCGTGTGCCCGGCCTCGTCGTCGACCATGCCGATCGCGAGCTCGCGGTCGCCGGGGTCGGCATAGTCGCGCCACATCACGCGCGGCTCGAAGAGGTGCTGATCGCTGTCGAGCATCGTCGCCATGGGACTTCCTCCGGTCGCATCCGATCGTTTGGCGCATTTCGTACGTCATGTGAAGGTGCTCGCCGGACGCGCCGCGCGCCCGCGGCGCGCCGCGGGCGGGCAGGGGGCTCGTGCAATGGCGGACGTCGATCTCTGGTACGCCGGCATCTCGGAGGTTGCGGACCGGCTCGCCCGGCGGGAGCTCTCTCCCGTCGAGCTGACGCGCGCGATGCTGGATCGGATCGCCGCCCTGGATCCGAAGCTCCACGCCTACGCGACCGTGACGACCGAGGTCGCGCTCGAGCAGGCGAAGGCTGCCGAGGCCGAGATCGCGCGCGGCGAGCGACGCGGTCCGCTCCACGGCGTGCCGATCGCCGTCAAGGACCTCTGCTACACGTGCGGCATCCCGACGGCGGCCGGCATGCCGATCCACGCCGGCTTCCTGCCGGAGCACGACGCGACGGTCGTCACGCGGCTCCGCGAAGCCGGCGCGGTGCTGCTCGGCAAGCTGCAGCTGACCGAGGGGGCGATGGCGGACCACCACCCGGACGTGACGCCACCGGTGAATCCGTGGAACGCGTCGCACTGGGCGGGCGCGTCGTCGAGCGGCTCGGGAGTCGCGACGGCCGCGGGCCTCTGCTTCGCGTCGCTCGGGTCGGACACGGGCGGCTCCATCCGCTTTCCGTCCGCGATGAACGGCGTCACCGGCATCAAGCCGACCTGGGGTCGCGTCAGCCGCCACGGCATCTTCCCGCTCGGCCCGACGCTCGACCACGTCGGCCCGATGGCGCGCAGCGCCGAGGACGCGGCGATCGTGCTCGGCGCGATCGCGGGCGCGGACGCGAGCGACCCGACGGCGCTCGCCGCTCCGGTCCCGGACTACCTCGCGCTCGCGCCCGAGGTGCGTGGCGTCCGGATCGGCGTGGACGACGCGAGCTTCGCGCGCGTCGCGCCGGAGGTGGAGGGCGCTGTGCGCGGCGCGGTCCGCGAGCTCGAGCGGCTCGGCGGCAGGGCGTTCGCCGTCCGCCTCCCGCCGAGCGAGGCGCTGGCGCGCGGCTTCGTCGCATACTGCGCCCCCGAGGCGGCGCTCGCGCACGCCGAGACCTTCCCGTCGCGCGCGGCCGAGTACGGGCCGAACATGCGCGCGTTCCTCGACGTCGGCCGCATGATCACCGGCATGCAGCGCGCCGAGGTCGACTTCGCGAGCCGGCAGTTCTCAGGGGCGCTCGCCGCGCTCTTCGAGCGGGTCGACCTGATCGCGGTGCCGGTCGTTTCGGCGATCGGCATGACGCTCGATCGGATCGCGGCGCTCGCCGGCGACGCGGACTCGTTCGCCGAGTTCCTGCGCTTCACCGCGCCGTTCGACTTTTCCGGCAGCCCGACGATCACGATGCCGTGCGGGTTCGAGCCGGACGGGGTGCCGATCGGCTTCCAGCTCGTCGGCCCGCATCTCGCGGAGGACCGGCTGATCGCCGCCGGACGCGCGTTCCAGGCGGCGACCGACTGGCATCGGCGGCACCCGTCGGTCTGATCGCCGGTCGCTCTACGCTTCGGCGACGGAGATCCCGTACAGCCGGCGCGCGTTGTCGAAGACCATCTTCCGGGTCTCGTCCGCCGGCACGCCCGCGAACGCGCGCTCGGCGAAGGCGCGGCTCTCGGGGAACGTGCTCTCCCCGTGCGGATAGTCCGTCGACCACATGAGCTGGTCGACGCCGAACGTGTGGCGCTCCCGAACGCCGACCGGATCGTCGATGAAGGTCGCGTAGACCTGACGGCGGAGGTACGCGCTCGGCTCTTCCGCCAGCCCGAGCTCGTTCCACCAGCGGTGCACGCGGTAGGCGTGGTCCATGTACTCGGCGACGAACGGCAGCCAGCCGATGTAGGCCTCGACCGACACGACGCGGAGCTCGGGATGGCGCGCCAGCACGCCGCCGAAGACGAGGTCCGCGAGCGGCTGCGCCATCTCCATCTTGGTCATGACGACGTCGCTCATGAAGGCGGGGCCGCCGTCGAAGCGGTGGCGGCGCGCGAACCCGAAGCCGACGTGGAGTCCCGCGGGCATCGCGGTCTCGACGAGCGCGTCGAAGATCGGGCGCCACTCCGCATCCCACCACTGCCCGGACGGCGGCGACGCCGGGAGGAGTGCGCCGCGCAGGCCGCGCCCGCGCGCTCGCCGGATCTCGGCCGCCGCGTCGTCCGGGCTCGACATCGGGACGTACGCGACGCCGAGCAGGCGGTCGGGCGCGACCGAACAGTAGTCCGCGAGCCAGTCGTTGTAGGCGGCGTGGCTCGCGAAGAAGAGCTCGCGGTCGTCGGTCGCGAGCGGCCCGCCGCCGTAGAGCACCTCGGCGACGATCCCGTCCCGTTCCTGGTCGACGAGCCGCGCGCGCGGGTCGTGGCCGCCCCGGACCTGCTCGGCGAAGCGCCGGTACGCGAAGCCGTGGCCTTCGCGCTTCTTCCCCGCGATCGAGTTGATCGCCATGACCGGCGTGCGCCGTCCCTCGAAGACGGTGAAGTCGCCCTCGTCGGTCGACTCCACGCGCGGCGCGCGGTCGCGGAAACGCGCGGGGAGGTATTCCCGCCAGAACGTCGGCAGCGGGACGACGTGCGAGTCGGCCGAGATCAGCGGGCCGGTCATGCCGCGGAGTCTATCGCGCGGCAGCTCGAGATCGCCAGGCCGCCACCGGATCGGGCACGACCGATCCGTGATCGTAGAAGCCGACCGGACACGAGCAGTCCGGCACCCAGCCGTCGCCCGTCCGCGAGCGACGCCAGGTCACACTGCCGCCCGCGCCCGGCGCCGCGGCAAGGCGTCGCCCGTGCTCTGCGCGCGTCCGTCAGTTGCCCGGGCAGCGGAGCCCCTGGTTGTCCTCGATGATCGTCTGGTCGGCGCCGTTCGTGACGCCGTCGAGATTGACGTCGTACCAGCTCGAGAGCCCGGTCGTGTCGGCGTAGAACCGCCAGTCGTCGAGGTCGAGGTCGTTCACGACGCCGTCGATGTTTCCGTCGCCCGGGCACGGCGGCTGCGATCCCAGGATCTGCGCGAGCTCGGCGGAGAGCGCGTCGAAGCTCCGCTGCTGCTCGGTCGTGAGCGCATCCAGCGGCAGCTCGGTGCCCTCCTTGTCGATGCGCGGCACGGGGACGTCTTCGTCGATCTCGTAGAACTCGGTCGTGGTGGTCTGCACGCACGGGTCGTCCTGCGAGACGTAGAACTGGCCCGAGTTCTGGACGATCTTGTAGCGGTCGTTCCGGATGCCGACGGAGCCGAGCGGCGCGATCGAATACGGCTCGAGCCCCTCGCCGACGACGAACTCGACGACCTCGCAGCAGTACCTGAAGCCGTCGGGCGGGATGCCGTTCGTCATCGGATCGTCGTGCCCCTCGCCCCACCAGATGCCGTTGTTGTCCTCGCAGACGCCCTTCGTGACGGGGATCTGCGTGCAGGTGTTGCTGATCGTGCACGGGCCGTTGATCGCGCCGTTCGCCTGAAGGTTCGCGTCGACCTGCGTGAAGTTCGACCTCCGGATGCTCTCGTGGTCGGGCTCGACGAGGTACGGCAGCATCGGCTCGGAGTCGATCGTCCGCGGCACCGCGGCGCGCACGTCCGCGATGCCGGCGATCTCGCCGAAGAGCGCGAAGAGGTCGACGATGTTCACCATGTGCGACACCGCGCGGTTCGGCTCGCGCACGAGCGGTCCCGCGACGACGAGCGGCACCCAGACGCCGGTCTGGTAGGCGGTTCCCTTCGCGCGGGTCGGGTCGAACGGCGGCTTGACGGTCTGGCCGAGCGTCCCGTTGTCGCCCACGATGACCACCATCGCGTTCGTCTGGGCGGGATCGTAGACGAACGAGCCGTCCTCGCCCCGCTGCGCGAGGCCGGTCGACACGAGGAGTCGCTGGATCTCGGTGTCGATCGACTGGATCATCAGGTTCTGGATCAATCGCTGCGCGTTCGTATTCGCGCAGTCGAGATCGCTCGAGCCGGCGTTCTCGGGGTCCGTCTCGTCCGCCGGCGGCTGCATGAGCGGCGTGTGCGCGGAAGCGAAGGCGACGGTCGCCATCCACGGGCGGCCCGCCGGCCGGGAGTTGATCCACTCGATCGCGGCGTCGACGCCGAACGCGGCGCGGAACTGCCGCGAGCGCGGGTCGGTCGGCGCGAGCGCATCAACCGTTCCGTCGGGGAAGTTGTAGACGACCGGCGACACGTAGTGGCCGCTCAGCGTCTGGAAGCTCACGTAGCCGGGCATCGGGCTCTGGCACGTCTTGCCGGGATCGAAGACGCCGCCCTCGTCGCGACACGTCCGGCCGGGCGGGATCGGACCGCTGCTCGCGAGCTCGCGACAGGTCCCGTTCGCGCGGTAGCAGGCGCCCGAGTCGGCGCCGCCGAGCTTCGCGCCGGGGACGAAGCCGCACGACCACGTACCGGGCGGCGCGACGCCGCCCGCGGTCGTGTCGATCGACGACGGGTCGCCGGTCTCGTCGAGCCAGCCCGCGAAGTAGTCCCAGCCGACGTCGTGGACCATCCGGAGGCCGGCGGGGTCGTTGCCCTGCAGGCCGATGTGGAACTTCCCGAAGAGCCCGCTCTCGTATCCGCGCTGCGCGAGGAGCTTCGGCACCGTCGTCTCGTAGGGCGAGATCATCGAGTTCGCGAGGTCGCTCGGGCCGAGCGCGCCGAAGACGTTCGTCCGGAGCGGGTAGCGCCCCGTGTAGAAGACGGCGCGGCTCGTCGAGCAGGCCGGCATCGACCACGTGTTCCGGAACTGCACCCCGCCGGCCGCGATCTGGTCGATCGTGGGCGTCTTCGGCGGATCGGCGCCGCCGTACCCGAAGAGCTTCATCTGGTCGATCCCGACGTCGTCCATGACGACGAAGACGATGTTCGGCGGCGTTGCCGGCGTACGATCGCTGCAGCCGATGGCGAGCAGCGCGAGTACGAGAACGGAGAGCAGCGCGGAAGCGAGTCGGAATCTCGGGAGAGCGCCCATGGGCGGCCTCGCCTATCCCAGAGGCTCGGCGTTGCCAAGGGCGAGCGCGCCGCCGCGGCGGCGCGTCTGCCATGGTGTCACGCGGACGCGCGCGTCGACGTGCGCGAGGGCGCGGCCTCCGCACGCTGCACGCGGCCGAGCAGCAGGTACCCGGGCGCGACCGCGACCAGGACGCACGCGCAGAGCGTCCACGCGGCCGGGATGCCGGCGCTGCGCGCGAGCCAGCCGAGCGTGACGAGGCCCGTCGCGCCGCCGATCGTGAAGCTCATGCTGGCGACGGACAGCACGGTCGCGCGCAGCTCGGGCGCGATGTGCTCGTTCAGCCACGCCTGGTACGGCGGGCTCGATACCGAGAACGCGAACTCCATGATCAGGAGCCCCGTCAGCACGATGGCGAAGTCGCTCCCGAGCGCCGCGATCGCGATCCCGATCGCGCGCACGACGCACGACGCGAACAGCACGATCTCCCGGCTCGTCCGATTCAGCGCCCGCTCCGCGAACGCGCTCCCGAGCACGCCGACGCCGCTCACCAGCGCCCAGATCCACCCGAAGACCCAGAGGCTCCGGCCGGCGAGCAGCTCTTCGAGCCGCGCCGGCCAGAGGAAGTGGACCGGCATGATGCCGATCGCCGCGGCCGCGGTGAGGAGGCAGAGGAGCCGCACGATCGCCGTCGTGCGCACGGCCGAGACCGAGGCCCGCATGATCCCGGCGATCGAGCGGTGCGCGTTCGACCAGGTGGGCCGGCTCGCGGGCGGCCGCTCGTGCATCGCGGCCATCGCGTAGGCGCCGGTCGCTCCGAAGCCGACGGCCGCGATCAGCCACGGAAGGGCGATCTCGTAGTCGGCGATGAAGCCGCCCACGATTCCGCCGACGATCATCTGCGCGCGCGCGATGCCCTGCGCGCGCGCGAAGACCCGGTCGATCGGGCCCTGGCGACCCTCCTCGCGCATGCCGTCGACGGCCCACGCGTCGAGCGCTCCCGACGCGAGCGTCGTCCCGATCGCATCGATCGCTTCGGCGATCAGGCAATCGACGTAGCCGGTCGCGAAGAAGTAGAGCGCGAACGCCGCCATGCGCGTGAAGCACGCGAGGACGAAGGAGACGCGCCGGCCGAAGAGGTCGGCCACGGCTCCCGTCGGCACCTCGAAGAGGAACGTGACCACGAAGTACGTCGCGAGGACGGACGACGCCTGCAGGACGTCGAGGCCGCGGCTCAGGAGGAAGAGCGGGTAGATCGGCCCCATGAACCAGGCCCACGCCATGTAGGTGCCCTGGAGGACGTAGTATCGGCGCTCGGTCGTGGCCATGGGGATCGCCCAGGCTAGCGGCAGCGTCGGCGGCGTACCAGGTGGGGCTTGCGACGGGCGTGGAACGCGAGGGCCGTTGCGTCCGCGATGGACGGCCTTGCAACCGGTGTCACCCGCGCTGCGTTGATGTAGGACGATCGGATGGCGTCGCCCGACCCGTGGGCTCCGCTCGCCGAGATCCTCCTCGGTAAGGCGGCGCTCACGCCAGCGGAGGTCGCGCGCGAGGCCGGGCTCGGGCCGGAGGCGACCCGCCGGCTGTGGCGTGCGCTCGGCTTTCCACCGGTGGCGGATGACGAGCGGCTGTTCACGCGCGCCGACGTCGACGTTCTTCGCGCCGTCGGCGCGCTCGTCGCGATGCAGAGCGCCCATCCGGACGACGTCGTCCAGCTCACGCGGGTGATCGGGCAGTCGTTGGCGCGCATCGCCGACGCGCAGGTCACGGCCACCGCCGACCGCATCGACGGCATGCGCGGCGACGCGCCCTTCGACGACGGCGCTCGCCAGGACGTCGTCCGACGCATCGAGCTGCTGCTGCCGAGCCTCGAGCGGTTCCTGAGCTATGTCTGGAGGCGACACCTGCTCGCTGCGGTGAGGCGCCGCGATGCGGCGCCGTCGGGTGGCGGACAAACGCTCGTCGTCGGCTTTGCCGACCTGGTCGGCTTCACGGGGCTCAGCCAGGCGATCGCGCCGGGCGAGCTGACGCAGATCGTCGACCGTTTCGAGGCGCTCGCGTACGAGCACATCGTGGAGCGCGGCGGACGCGTCGCCAAGATGATCGGCGACGAGGTCATGTTCGCAGCGCACGATGCCGGCAGCGCGGCCGAGATCGCTCTCGCGCTCGCCGACGCGTACGCCCGGGAGAGCGATCTTCCCGGCGTGCGGGTGGCCCTCGCACGCGGACCGACCCTTTCCTGGGAGGGCGACCTCTACGGCCCGACCGTGAACCTAGCGAGCCGGCTGGTGAACCTGGCGCGCGAGAACACGGTGCTCGTCTCGGAAGACCTCGGCGGGGAGCTGCACGGCGACCCGCGCTTCGAGACGCGACACCTCCGGCCGGTGAGCTTGCGGGGCATCGGTCGGGCGCGGATGTGGGTGCTGCGGCGCGCGAGGCGGCGCTAGAGTCGCACCCCCGCGCGGTCTATTCGCGTGCGAGGCCGACGTCCCGCAGAGCGCGATAGGTCGTGTAGCCGCCGGAGAGGTTGGCGGCGTCGTAGCCGTGCTGGAGGAGGAAGCGCGCCGCGTAGTAGCCGCGCTGCCCGGCGGCGCAGTAGACGGCGAGCGGACGATCGCGCGGAAGCTCGGCGTGACGGCGGCGAAGCTGCGACAGCGGGACGTTGAGCGCGCCGGCGACGTGGCCGGCGGCGTACTCGTCGGGCTCGCGCACGTCCACGAGCAGAGCGCCGGCGAGGTCGTCCCAGCGCGCGAGCGGCATGAGGCCGTCGAGATGGTTGACGGCGATCATCCCGGCGAGGTTCACCGGGTCCTTCGCCGCGCCGAACTGCGGCGCGTAGCAGAGCTCGGCCTCGGCGAGATCGCGCACGTTCGCGCCCATCTGGATCGCCATCGCGATCACGTCGATGCGCTTCTCGACGCCCTCCAGGCCGACCGCCTGCGCGCCGAGAACGCGGCCGTCGGGGACGCCGAAGAGGAGCTTCAGCTGGATCGGCTGCGCGCCCGGGTAGTAGCCGGCGTGGTGGCCGGGATGCAGATGGACCTTCTGGAACGCCTCGACGCCCGCCCGCCGGAGGCCCTTCTCGCTCGCCCCGGTGCACGCGACCGTCAAGCCAAAGACACCGACCACCGCCGTCGCCTGCACGCCGCGGAACGGGCGCCCGCGCCCGCAGATGGAATCCGCCGCGACGCGACCCTGGCGGTTTGCGGGTCCCGCCAGCGGGACGATGGTCTCCTGACCGGTCAGCACGTCGCGGACCTCGACCGCGTCGCCGACCGCCCAGATGCGGGGATCGGCCGTCCGCATCTCGGCGTCGACCGCGATGCCGCCGCGCGGCCCCAGCGCCAGGCCCGCCGCCTGTGCGAGCGCGGTCTCGGGCCGTACGCCGATGGAGAGGATGACGAGATCCGCCGGCACGCGAGCGCCCGACTCCGTGACCGCGACGACGTCGCCGCCAGCGCCGGCGTCGAAGCGCGCGAGACCGTCGCCGAGGTGGAGCACGACGCCGCGCTCGCGGAGGTGCGCCGCGACCGCGTGTGCCATCTCCGGGTCGAGCGGCGGCATGACCTGCGGCAGCTTCTCGAGGACCGCCGTCTCGAGCCCCCGGTGCGCGAGGTTCTCGGCCATCTCGAGCCCGATGAACCCGCCGCCGACGACGAGCGCACGGCGCGGGATGCGCTCCTCGATCCAGCGCCGGATGCGGACGCTGTCCGGGATCGTCCGCACCGCGAAGATGCCCGGGAGGTCGATACCCGGAAGCGGCGGGCGGATCGGCATCGCGCCCGGGGAGAGGACGAGGGCGTCGTAGGGCTCGTCGCGTTCGCCGGCGTCCGCCGACATCCCGGCCTCCGCGATCTCGAGGTCGCGCACCCGGATCGTCCGCCGCGCGCGGTCGATCGCGACGACCTCGTGGCGCGTCCGGACGTCGATGTCGAAGCGCTCGCGAAAGAGCTCGCGCGACGCGACCAGCAGCTTCCGCTCGTCGGCGATCACGTTGCCGACGAAGTACGGAAGCCCGCAGTTCGCGAAGGAGGCGTGCGGCCCGCGATCGAAGAGGACGATCTCGGCGCTCTCGTCGAGGCGGCGGAGCCGCGCGGCACACGAGGCGCCGCCCGCGACGCCGCCGACGATGAGGACACGTTTCCGCATGGCGAACCTCCAATGGCGGTCGCGATGCAGGAGCCGTGCCGTCTTCTGGGGCCACGTTCTCTGGCGGGCGCGGAGGCGGCCGTTTCGGGGATTCCCGGGATCGCGAAATGGTGCGCCGGACGTCTCTCACTCTCGGAACGTCGTCTCACGGTCGATTGGTGGAACGGAAACGACTCGCCGAGGACGTCGGCGGACCAGCGCCCGTCCGCGGCGGACCTCATGCAAGAGAGAAAGCCGAGCGGCCCGGACGTTCACGAGATGGCCTGGCACGCGTCCGTCTTCGAATCGCGGACGTCCGGCGCGTCCCCGCGCGCCGCGAGCGCGCGGTACGCGACCGGCACGACGACGAGCGTGAAGGCCGTCGACGCGACGAGTCCGAAGATGAGGCTCCAGGCGAGCCCCGAGAAGATCGGGTCGAGCGTGATGGGCCACGCTCCGAGCATCGCCGCTCCGGCCGTCAGGAGGATCGGCCGCAGCCGATGGACGCCGCTGTCGACGATCGCTTCATCGAGCGCGACGCCTTCGCGCTGACGGTGGCGAATGAAGTCGATCAGGATGATCGAGTTCCGCACCACGATCCCCGCAAGCGCGATCATCCCGATCATCGCGGTCGCCGTGAACCAGACCGGATCGGGGAAGTCTCCCACCGTGTCGCCGGCCACGAGGTTCAGAAGCCAGAAGCCCGGAGCGATGCCGATCGCACCCAGCGGGATCGCGAGCATGATGATCAACGGCATGCTGAAGGAATGCGTCTCGACGACCAGCAGGACGTAGATGCCGATCAGCGCCGCACCGAACGCGAGCCCGAGATCGCGGAACACGTCGACCGTGACCTTCCATTCCCCTTCTCCGGCCCAGTTCGCCGAGAAGCCGGAAGGAAGCGCCTCTGCCTGCTTGCGCTCCATGGCGAGCACCGCCTCGACGGGCGGCCGGCCGGCCACGTCGCCGACCACGTAGGCCACGCGCTGGAGATCTTTGTGGTGGACGGGCTGATCGTAGGTGCGCTCGTCGAAGCGCCCCAGCTCCGCGAGCGGAACGAGGCCGCCCCCCGCGCCCTTCACCTGGAGCCGGGACAGCTCCGCCGCCCCGCTGCGCTGCGAGCGGCTGAGCCGCACGTCGAGGCGGAGGGGATTCCGTTCGCCCGGCTCGTGGACGGTTGCGGCCTCGCTCCCGGCGAGCGCCAGCCGCAGGGTCTGAACGACGTCGCTCGTGCGGACGCCGTGCAGCGCGGCCTTCTCCTTGTCCAGCACGAAGTCGAGCCGGCGGTGGTCGGCTTCCGCGAGGTCGCGGACGTCGACGACGCGCGGCTCGCCGGCGAGCGCCGACTCGAGACGGCGCGCGCTCTCGATGATCTGCCGGTACGACGCGCTCGCCGGACCGCTCACCTCGGCCACCAGCGTCTGCAGGACCGGGGGGCCGGGAGGCACCTCGACGATCGCGAGCTTCGCCTGGTGCCGAGCGGCGATCGCTTCCAGGTCGCGTCGCACCCGCAACCCGATGGCGTGGCTCTGCTGCGCGCGGCGGTCCTTCGCGACGAGGTTCACGCGGACGTCGGCGAGGTTCGCGGCATGGCGGTAGCCGTATCTCCGGACGAGGCCGTTGAAGTCGATGGGGCTTGCGGTTCCGACGTAGGCGGTGAGATTGGTCGCCTCGGGGACGGTCGCGAAGTAGCGCTCCACCTCGTTCACCGCGGCGTTGGTGGCCTCGAGCGTCGCTCCCTCGGGAAGGTCGAGCACCACCTGCAGCTCGCTCTTGTTGTCGTACGGCAGCATCTTCAGCGGAATCGCGCCCGTCGCGAACAGGGCGACCGCGACGGCGAGCAGCGCCAGGATGGTCGCGAGCATCCCCCAGCGTGCGGCGCGCCGCCGGAGGAACCACCCGAGGAACCGGCGATAGGCGCGGAGGAACCGGCCTTCCGCGGGCTCGCGGCCTTCCGGGCTCGCATGGCCGTACTCCGACTTGAGCATGCGGTAGGCCATCCACGGGGTCACCGTGAAGGCGACGACGAGGCTCATCGCCATCGCGACCGGAACGTTCAGCGCCATCGGCCGCATGTACGGCCCCATCATTCCGGTGATGAAGAACATCGGGAGGAACGAGATGATGACCGCGAGCGTCGCGACGATGACGGGGGGGCGCACCTCGTTCACCGCCACCAGGACGGAGTCGAGGGGCGACCGCTTTCGCGAGGCGAAATGGCGGTGGATGTTCTCGACGTCGACGATCGGGTCGTCGCACACGAGGCCCAGGACGAGCACCAGCGCGAACAGGGTCACTCGGTTGATCGTGTAGCCCGCCAGCAAGTTGATGATGAGCGTCAAAGCAAAGGTGATCGGCACCGCGGCTGCGACGATCACGCCCTCGCGCCAGCCGAGCGCGAGGGCGACCAGCGCGGTCACGGTGACGATCGCGAGGCCGAGCTCGCGCAGGAGCTCGTTGACCTTCTCGTTGGCGGTCTCCCCGTAGTTGCGGGTGACGAGCAGGTTGACGTCGGATGGGAGGATCTCCGCCTCGAGCGCGCGGGCGCGCTCGACCAGGTCCTCGGCGACCCCGACCGCATTCGTGCCGCGCTTCTTGGCGAAGGCGAGCGTCACCGCCGAGAACGGCGTCCCGACCGGTACGCCGTCCGGGGCTCCGGCCGGTCCGAACGTGAGGCGCACGTAGTCCGTCGCTTCCCGCGGGCCGTCGATCACCGTCGCCACGTCGCGCAGGTGGATCGGGCGGTCGCCCGATGCGCCGACGACGAGCTGCTCGGCCGCGCGGCGATCCCCCACGAACGGGCCGGCGAGGACTGGGACCCGACGGTCGGCCCGGTCGAAGGAGCCGGCGCTCAGGGACGCGTCGGCCGATTCGACGGCGCCCGCCACCTCGAGCGGCGAAAGGCCGTGGCCCGCGAGCGCCTCGGGGTCGAGCTCGGCTCGTACCTCCCGCGGCTGCCCCCCGACGACGTCCGTCCGCGACAGGTCCGGCGTGGGGGCGAGCCGGGCTGCGAGCTCCTCCGCCACCCGCCGCAGAGCCGCGTCGTCCGCCGTGGGCGACCACAGCGTGAGCGACACGATCGGCACGTCGTCGATGTCGACGGGCCGCACCACCCAGCCGCTCACGCCGCGCGGGACCTCGTCGCGATGGCCGTCGATCTGGCTCTGCACGCGCACGAGCGCGCGCTCCCGATCTTCGCCGACGAAGAACCGGACCATCACGAGAGCGCCGTCCTGCCGCGAGATCGAGTAGACGTGCTCGACGCCCTCGACCTGCCAGAGCAGCTTCTCGAGCGGGGTCGCGACGAGCTGCTCGACCTCCTCCGCGCTCGCGCCGGGGAAGGACACGAACACGTCTGCCATCGGCACGACGATCTGCGGATCTTCCTCGCGCGGCGTGGCCAGGATGGCGACCGCGCCCACGACGGCCGCGATGATCAGCAGCACGGGCGACAGCGGTCCCGTCACGAACACCCGGACGACGCGCTGGACCAGACCCTCGCGCGGCGCGTTCGCGTCGCTCGTCATGGCGGCGGCAATCCGATCGTCTCGCCCCCCGACAGGCCGGAGAGCACCTCGACGGCGCCGTCGGGAAGGTCGACCCCGGTCGTGATCAGCCGTCGCTGCCAGACTCCGCCGTTCCGCACCAGCACGGTCTCGAGCTGACCGATGCGCTGGACGGCCTCGGCCGGGACGCGAACGACCTCGCGCTCGCCGACCGGAAGCCGAAGGCGGCCGAACATCCCCGGGTACACTCCGGGCGCCGGCATGAGATCGACGCGCACCTCGAAGGTCCGGCTTCGCGGATCGGCCGAGGGCAGGATCTCCGCCACCGTGCCGTGCAGCAGCGTCCTCGCCGCGGGGACCGCGACCTCGAGCGTCTCTCCCGGCACGATGCGGGCGATGAGGCTTTCCCGGATCTGGGCTTCGAGGCGCAGGGCGCCCGGGTCCAGCACCACGAGCAGCGGCCGGCCCGGTACGGCGAGATCGCCCGGCTCGACGCGCCGCTCGGCGACGAGCCCGTCGATCGGGGCGAGGATGCGGGTGTGCTCCATCGCCGCGCGAGCCTGGGCGTACTCGGCTTCGGCGGCTTCCATCTGCTCGGCGGTCGCTGCTTGACGGGCGAGGAAGCCCTTCACGCGGTCGTGCTGGGCCCGCGCGCGGTTGTAGCGAGCGAGGAAATCGCTGTCGTCGAGGACCACGAGCGGGCTCCCGGCCGTCACGCGATCGCCGACCTTGGCGTCGACCTCCATCACCCGCGCCGTCACCTGTGCCGCGACGGCCACCTCTCGCACGGAGCGGACGGTGCCGACCGCCTCCTCCACGAGCGCGACCGGGCCGCGCACGGCGGTCGCCGTCCGCGCCGGGGGCGCGAGGCCGGACGGCTCGGGTGCGCGTCCGGGCAGCACGCGATCGCGATCGAAGGCTCCGGTCGCGTAGAGCAGGGCGCCTGCCGTCAGGGCTGCGAGCGCCGCCCACTGGAGCGTGCGTCGAAGTGACGGCATCATCCCTCCGCGCTCTCGCTCGCGACCGACCCGAGCAAGCTTCCGATCGCGCGCTGCGCCTCGACCGTCGCACGGTCGACGTCGAGCGCCGCCTGGATCCGCGTGGTGCGCGCCCGTGCCTGGGCGCCCTCCGCCTCGAGGTACCGCGTCACGGTCGCGCCGCCGCCGCGGTACTGCACGGCGACGAGCCGAAGCGACTCCTCCGCCGAGCCGACCGCCTGGCCCGCCACCTGCAGGCGTGCGCGCGCCTCGCCGAGGTGGAGGTACGCGACCTCCACTTCGTGTGCGATCGCGAGAAGCGACTTGCGGTCGGCCTCGGTCAGCTCGTCCACGACCGCGCTCGCGCGCTCGATCGCGGCGGCGCGCGTTCCGCCGTCGAAGAGATCGACCGACAGCGCGACGGCGACCGTGTAGTTCGGGTCCTTCTGGCTGTAGTGAAAGAGGTTCGGGTTGTCGGCGTAGAACCGGCTCAAGAGGTCGAGGCGCGGCAGATAGGCGCGATTCGCGGCGGCGAGATCGAGGCGAGCGCGCTCGACGGTACGTCGGGTGATCGCGGCCTCGGGCCGCAGGCGATAGGCCTCCGCGAGCGCCTCGGCCGGCGTCTCCGGCAACGCGGCGGCGGCGTAGGTCGACTCGGCGAGCCGGATCGGCGCATCGGGCGGCAGCGCCAGCAGCTCGCGGAGCGCGGCGCGGGCGAGGCGCCCGACCGTATCGCTGCGAAAGCGTTGCTCGCGGGCCTCGGCCAGGCGGACCTCGAGCGAGAGGAGGTCCGATCGCAGCGCGCCGCCGCCCTCGACCTTCACGCGGCTTTCCTCGACCTGTGCTTCGACCGTTCGCACGCTGGCGTCATCGGCGGCGACGAGCTCGTCGGCCGCGCGTACACCGAGGAAGGCGTCGACGACGCCCATCACGAGCGCGTTGACGGTGGCCTCCCGTGCGAGCGCGGCACTCTGCACGCTGGTGTCCGCGCTCCAGCGGGCGAGCACGTCGCGTCCGCCGTTCCACAGGTTCCACTGCAGGCCGACCCCGCCCTCGACGTTGTTGAAGGTCCCGGGATCGTTGAAGTCCACCTGCGGGGGTAGCCTGCGCGCGTCGATTCGCTTGAAGAGGAAGGCCGAGGGCGCGTCGCCGTGGAGGTAGCTCACCTCGGCCGCGACGCGCGGCAGGAATGCGCCCGTCGTTCCGTCGAGCATCGCCCGTGCCTGCGCGATCCGGTCGGCTGCGGCGCGCACGTCGGGATTGCGCGCGATGGCGAGGTGCACGGCGTCGGTCACCGCGAGCGGCTCGCCGGACGGTGAGGGCTCGGCGACCGAGCGCGCCTGGACGAGTGCCGCGGGGGCTGGTGGCGGCACGAAGGCGCTCCGCTGCATGCAGCCCGCGACCGCGGCCGCACAGGCGATGCCGAGGGATCGCTTCACCGCGCCTGGGGCTGCCGAAGAGGCTTCGAGTCCTCCCCGGGGGTCGCTTCCACGATGCCGCACCAGCGCAGGATGTCCTCCATCAGACACCACCGCGTGAACCCCGACTGGAGGAGGTTCGCGCCCACGAACGCCGTGAACCACAGCCAGGTGGGACCCGAGAAGAGCTCGACGCCGTCGTACCGCCACGCGAGCCCGAGCGAGAGGAGGATGAAGGTCCCAGCGATGATTCGAATGAGCCGCTCCGTTGACATCCGACCCTCCAAGTGCCAAAATATGCACATATGCGGACTAACGCATATGTGCATCTCCGATCTCATTTTGCAAGAGGCGAGCAGCGGGAAGGGCACGCCATCCGCACCGAATCTCGGGCG
Source organism: Binatia bacterium (assembly GCA_035651755.1). GTDB lineage: Bacteria > Desulfobacterota > Binatia > UBA12015 > UBA12015 > DASRFA01. The sequence goes on from DASRFA010000027.1 coordinate 236,497, forward strand.
ATGACGTCGTCGACGCGCGCGCGACCCAGCTGAGACCCTCGCCCACAGGACATCTCGTGCAGCCCCGGAAGAGGCCGAACGTCTCGAAAGAACGCCGGGAGAACCGCAACGCTTCAGCCGGCGCGACACACTTCGGCCCGGAATTCGACGCCGAAGGGCTGGCGCTCGTCGCCGCGCGCTTCCGCGCCCTCGCGGATCCCTCGCGACTGCGCATCCTGAGCCATCTCTTGACGAGGGAGATGTCCGTGCAGCAGCTCGTCGACGCGACCGGTCTCACCCAGACGGCGACGTCGCGACAGCTCGCGGTGCTGCGCGCGGAGCGCGTCGTCGAGCGCCGGGTCGACGGCAGGAACGCCTTCTACCGCGTCGTCGACTCGACGATCGCCGATCTCTGCCGGGTGGTCTGCGGGAGCCTCCAGCGGCGCTTGACGAACGACCTGCGTCTCGTGACGCGACCCGGGTCGCGCCGTGTCCCTTCCTGATCGACGACCGTTCCTGGATGCGCGTTTGACGGGCCTTCTGGTCGCGGACAGAATCGGAGGCGTGATCGGGATCGTCGGTGGCCTGCCGCCCGCCGAGACCCGGAGACACCGTCTCAGCGTCGGCCCGACTCGGCAGGCTCCCGGTGATCGGCCTCGACCGGGGCGCTCACCGCGCGGTGGCGCGTCCGGCGAGGGCCGAGCTCGATCACCCGCTTCGCCGCGCTACGGCGTTGGAGAATCGTCATGAGGAAGGAGATCGTGTCGGCCGTCGTGGCCGGGATCGTCGCGTTCGGGCTGCCGGCGGCCGGAGTCTCCGTGGCGGCCGCGCAACCGGGTGCGCCGGGTGACTGCCCGCACGGCGCCTGCGGAATGTCGGGCTCGGGCCGGATGTACGACCCGAAGACGGTGGAGTCCGTCGCAGGCGAGGTCGTCAAGGTCGAGCGCGTCGCCTGGGAGCAGGGGAGGGGCAAGGGCATGGGCGTCCACCTCGTCGTCAAGACCGACCAGGGCGAGACGATCCCGGTCCATCTCGGCCCCGCCTGGTACGTCGACAAGCAGGACGTGAAGATCGCCCCCAACGACCATATCCAGGTGAAGGGATCGCGCATCACCTTCCACGGCAAGCCGGTGATCCTCGCCGCCGAGGTGAAGGACGGCGATCGGACGCTGGTCCTGCGGAACGACGCCGGGATTCCCGCGTGGAGCCGAGGCGGCGGTGGCGGGCGAGGTGGCCGTCGCGGCACCGCGCCGCCGCCGACGTCCTGATCCCTCGGCGAGCCTGATCCCTCGGCGAGCCGGATCCCTCATCTCCGAGCGCCGCCGTGGGGCGGGCTCAGCTCGAAGGCTGCCACGTCTTGGGGCAGGCGGATCCACGGGTGCTTCTCCCGCGTCCAGACGGACTGCTCCGGCTGCGGGAAGGTCGGGTCCGCGAACGCGCCGACGGCCACGCCCACGAGGTCCGGCATCCGCGCCGGCTCCCAGTAGACGTTCGACCCGCAGCGCGGGCAGAAGTGAAATCGCACGGGGAAGCCGCTCGCGGATGAGCGCTCGAAGACCTCCGATGTCCCGCTTCGGACTTCGAACCGGCTGCGCTCGTAGAAGACCGCGACGCTGAACGGGCTGCCGGTCCGCCGCTGGCATTCACGGCAGTGGCACATCGAGATCTTTCGGGGATCGCCGGAGCAGGCGAGCTCGAGGCTTCCGCAATGGCACCGAGCCGAGCGCGACTTCATGTTCCGTACCTCCCTCTCTTCCGTTTGGGTGGCGGCCCGGTCGACGACACGGTCGCGCAGTGCAATGAATGTCGTAGCGTCAAAGTCGCGGGGTCGGCACGCGTCGACCCTGCAAGGGGGACATCATGGATGCTCGCAGCAAGAACTTGGCGCGTGTGGCGGTCCTGGCGCTCGTATTCGGCGCCGGCTGGCTCGGCGGCTCGGCATCACAACAACCCGCATGTGCGCAGATGCCGAGCATGGGCGACGCGATGAAGGCGGCCGAGGGCCAAGGCGGCGCGCTCGGCTCGGCCGCCAAGCTCGGCACGACGATCACCAGCATGGAGCAAAACGTCCAGGGGCTGCAGAAGGGTCTCGACACGCTGAAGACGATTCAAAAGGCGCTCGGCGGCTGAGCGCGGCGCCCGGCAACCGTCACGCCTTCGACCGCGACGACTCCGCGACACCGAGCAGCGTGCGCGCCGCCGCGGTCGGCGTGACCTTGCCCTTCGCCACCGCGTCCTCGAGCTCCGGCAGCATCCGCCGCACGTCGTCGCGCGCGAGGAACTGCGCGCGCAGCCCCTCCTCGATCATGCTCCAGAGCCACGCGTGCTGCTGCGAGCGCCGCTTCGTGACGAGCTCGCCCGACTCGGACATCGCGCGGTGGTGCTCCTCGACGAGCTTCCAGACGTCGTCCATGCCGCGCTCCTCGAGGGCGCTGACCGCGATGACCGGCACCTTCCAGTGCGCGCTCGACGGGCGCAGCAGGTTCAGCGCCGCAGTGTACTCGGCGACCGCGCGCCCCGCGCGCGCGACGTTGTCGCCGTCGGCCTTGTTGACCGCGATCGCGTCGGCCGACTCGAGGATGCCCTTCTTGATGCCCTGGAGCTCGTCACCGGCTCCCGCGAGCATCAGGACGAGGAAGAAGTCGACCATCGACGCGACCGCGACCTCGCTCTGCCCGACGCCGACCGTCTCCACCATCACGACGTCGTAGCCCGCGGCCTCGCAGACGAGCATCGCCTCGCGCGTCCGGCGCGCGACGCCGCCGAGGGAGCCGCCCGAGGGCGAGGGGCGGATGAACGCCGAAGACGACACGGAGAGCCGCTGCATGCGGGTCTTGTCCCCGAGGATGCTGCCGCCCGAGCGTACGCTCGACGGGTCGACCGCGAGCACTGCGACCCGCTTCCCGCTGCCGACGAGGTAGAGCCCGAATGCCTCGATGAACGTGCTCTTGCCCGCGCCCGGGACTCCGGTGATGCCGACCCGGCGCGCGCGGCCGGTCGACGGCAGCAGCCGTTCGAGCAGTCGCTGCGCCGCCTCCTGGTGATCCGCCCGCGAGCTCTCGACGAGCGTGATCGCCTTCGCGAGCGCGCGCCGGTCGCCCGCGCGCACACCTTCCGCGATCTTCTCGACGTCCGTCGGCGACGTCGCCACGGAGGATCCGGCGTCAAGCGCCGACGGCCGCGCCCGCCGTCTGCTCGTGCGCGCCGTTGATCAGCGACAGGACCTTGCGCGCTGCGTCCGGCACGTTCGTGCCCGGGCCGAAGATGGCCTTCACGCCCGCCTTCTCGAGCGCGGGGTAGTCCTTCGGCGGGATGATGCCGCCGCAGGTCACGACGATCTCGCCTGCGCCGAGCTTCCGGAGCTCCGCGACGAGCTGAGGCACGAGCGTCTTGTGGCCGCCCGACTGCGTCGACACGCCGACGACGTGCACGTCGTTCTCGACCGCCTGGCGCGCGACCTCCTCCGGCGTCTGGAAGAGCGTCCCGACGTCGACGTCGAAGCCGAGGTCGGCGAACGCGGTCGCGATCACCTTCGCGCCGCGATCGTGGCCGTCCTGGCCGACCTTCGCGACCAGCATGCGCGGGCGCCGGCCGTGATCGCGCGCGAACGCGTCGACGTCGCGCCGGATCGCGCTCCACTGCGCGTCGTCGTGGTACTGGCCGCCGTACACTCCCGTGATCGAGCGGATCTCGGCACGGTAGCGGCCCCACACCTTCTCGAGCGCCTCCGAGATCTCCCCGACCGTGGCCCGCGCGCGCGCCGCCTCGACCGCGAGCTCGAGCACGTTCGCCTTGGTGTCCCCGCTCGCCGCGACCGCGGTCAGCGCGTCGAGCGCCGCGCGGCAGCGAGCGGCATCGCGCGTGGCCTTGATCTTCTCGAGCCGCCGGATCTGCGCCTCGCGCACGGCGGTGTTGTCGATCTCGCGGAGGTCGATCTCGGGCTCCTCCGGCAGCCGGAACTTGTTGACGCCGACGATCACGTCCTCGCCGCGATCCACGCGCGCCTGCCGGCGCGCCGCCGACTCCTCGATCTGGAGCTTCGGCCAGCCGGCCTCGATCGCCTTGGTCATGCCGCCCATGCGCTCGACCTCGTCGATGAGGCCGATCGCCTTCGCGGCGAGCGCGTGCGTCAGGGATTCCATGAAGTACGACCCGCCCCAGGGGTCGACGACCTTCGGGATCCCGGTCTCCAGCTGGAGGACGAGCTGCGTGTTGCGCGCGACGCGCGCCGACGCGTCGGTCGGAAGCGCGAGCGCCTCGTCGAAGGAATTCGTGTGGAGGCTCTGCGTGCCGCCCATGACGGCGGCCATCGCCTCGACGGTGGTGCGGATGATGTTGTTGAACGGGTCCTGCTCGGTGAGGCTCGCGCCCGAGGTCTGGCAGTGCGTCCGGAGCATGAGCGAATTCTGCTGCTTCGGCGAGAAGTGCTTCTTCATCATCGTCGCCCAGAGGAGCCGGGCGGCGCGCAGCTTCGCGACCTCCATGTAGAAGCTCATCCCGATCGCGAAGAAGAACGAGAGTCGCCCCGCGAACGCGTCGACGTCGAGCCCCTTCGAGAGCGCGGCTCGCACGTACTCGAGGCCGTCGGCGATCGTGAACGCGAGCTCCTGGTCGCACGTCGCTCCAGCTTCCTGCATGTGGTAGCCGGAGATCGAGATCGAGTTGAACTTCGGCATCTCGCGCGACGTGTACTCGATGATGTCGGCGACGATCCGCATCGAGGGTCCGGGTGGGTAGATGTAGGTGTTCCGGACCATGAACTCCTTCAGGATGTCGTTCTGGATCGTTCCGGTGAGCCTCGCGCGCGGGACACCCTGCTCCTCGCCGGCGACGATGAAGCTCGCGAGCACCGGCAGGACGGCGCCGTTCATCGTCATCGAGACCGACATCTTGTCGAGCGGGACGCCGTCGAAGAGGATCTTCATGTCCTCGACGGAGTCGATCGCGACCCCCGCCTTGCCGACGTCGCCGACGACGCGCGGGTGGTCGGAGTCGTAGCCGCGGTGGGTCGCGAGGTCGAAGGCTACCGAGAGGCCCATCTGCCCGGCGGCGAGGTTCGCGCGGTAGAACGCGTTCGACTCCTCGGCAGTCGAGAAGCCGGCGTACTGCCGGATCGTCCACGGCTGGCCGGCGTACATGGTCGCGCGCGGGCCGCGGAGGAACGGGAAGTCGCCCGGGATGGAATCGATGAAGTCGAGGCTCGCGACGTCGGCGCGCGTGTAGAGCGGCTTCACGTCGATCCCCTCGGGGGTGTGCCAGATGAGCCCGTCCGGGTCGGCGCCCTTCCGCTCCTTGGCGGCGAGCTCCCGCCAGCGCTTCAGATCAGCGGCGTCGTTCGTCGGCATGGGCCTGAAACATAAGCGTTTTCAAGCCTCATTCAAACGACGGATCGACCGCCGCCCGGCGCCAGGCCGGGCGGCGATCTCCATGGCTGGACGAGTCGGCCGTGTGCGGCCGAGGACTAATCGCCGGCGTCGTGCTTGGTGATGTCGACGTCCACCTTCTTCTCGACCGAAGCCGTCGGGCCCGGGCCGGGGCCGTGGCCGGTGCGGAAGACCGTGAAGAACACGAAGAGCGCGACGAGAACGAGGACGACGATCGCGACGATCGCCGTGGGGTTCCCTTCACCTCGCTGGTTCATGCTGCCTCCTTCGTTCGGTGGGGCGGACGGGCCGCCTCGAGCGTCGGGTGCGGAGACAGCAGCAGCCGTGCCAGGGCCGGGTCCGACCGCAGGGTCGCGTTTCGCCGACCGCAGCGGCCGCCGGAGACCCACGTCTTACAACACGCGGTGCAGGGGCTACCTGTGATTGCATTGCGTCCACGCCGCGGCGCGGCGTAGAGGTGCCGGATGATCATCGTATCGGTCGAAGCGGTCGTCGATCCCGGGGCCGTCGAGCGCGTGCGCGAGGCCCTGCGCGCGATGGAGAAGGCGTCGCGCGCAGAGGAAGGCTGCCTCACTTACGCGTTCTCCGTCGACATCACCGATCCGAGCACGGTGCGCATCAGCGAGCGCTGGCGGTCCATGGACGACCTTCGCATCCACTTCGCGACGCCCCACATGGCGGAGTTCCAGAAGGCGATCGCCGCTCTCTCGCCGACGAAGCTCGACATCAAGGCGTTCGAGGTCGCCCGCGAGGTCGCGCTGCCGAGCTGACCGGCGACCGCCGCGCGCGGATGCTCACGGGCCGATGTCCTGCAGCCACCCGCCGTCGGGATAGAACTGGCCGGTGAGGAAGTTGACGATCCCCATCCTGATGAGCGGTCCGTAGACGGGGTTCGCCCAGCGCTGCTCGCCGTACGAGGCCGGCCCGTAAGCCGTGCTGATCTGCGGTCCGCCGTGGAACGTGAACGTCCCGCTCCCGTCGCTCGAGGGGTAGTTTCCGGAGTGCTCCCTGCGGTCGATCGCGCTCCACGGACCGGTGATGTGGCCGAAGCCGCCGGTCAGCGGCGAGAAGTTGCCGTAGAATAGGCTCGACGGGTCCGTCTTCGTGCAGCGCGCGATCGGCCCGAAATTCGTCGGGAAGAGATTCCCGCACCACGAGGTCTCGGTCGACGACTTGCCCATCTCCTGCACGTCCGCGCCGCCGAAGTGGAGGACGCGCGTCCAGGACGGGCAGTCGCCGCCGCTCACGTCCTGGCTCCGAGCCGAGAGGTGGACGCCGTCGTTGTTCGCCGTCGGGAACTTCCACTGCACCCGCGACCAGCCGATGCCCGAGCATGCCGAAGGGGCGGCGTTGAAGCGCTCCGTCCACGACACGAGCGGATGCAGCCCGCCCCAGGAAAGCGGCACCCGGAGCTGACCGACGTAATTCTCGACGCCGGTCGCCATGTCCTTGACCCAGGCGCCGTACCACTTGCCCTGCGAGTCCGTCGTGAGGACCCACACGCGCAGCCGGTACTCGTGACCGACGACCCAGTTGTACGGGTCGATCCGGCACGTGTGGAAAGGCGTGCCGAGCTCCGTGCCCGACCCGCAGTTCGGTCCGTCGTGCCCGTTCGCGTTGAAGATCGAGTAGAGCATGATCTTGGTGTCGTTGGGCGCGGATCCGATCTGAAGGCCGACGTAGCCGCCGTCCCCGCCGTCGAAGCCGAACTGATGCGCCCAGAACCGGTGGATGCCGGCGTCGTGGCCGAGGACCGTCAAGCTCTGGTCGAGGTTCCAGAACCCCGACGAGGGAAACGACCACCACGAGTACGGCCCGTTGACCGTCACCGCCTTCGCCGGCGGTGCGAGCGTCAAGAACGCGAGGGCGGCGATGGCCGCCGTGACACCTGGGGCGCGGCAAAGACGTGCCGCCCGCGGGAACGGTCTCCGTGAGCCCATCGTGACCTCCCTTTTCGTGCGCGCCGCGGCGCGCCGGCGTCAAGCTACGAGGCCAGTCATGCGCCGCATCCGAGCGAGCGTCAAGTGGTCCGGAAGTTTTGTCGCTCGATTCTCGAAGTGGAGGTGCTCGCGATCGCAGAGGCTTGACTCTCGGCGCGCGACCGCAGTAACGCCAGCGCGGGGGCTCGCGCGCGGATCTGCCGCGGATGGCCTCCCTCGACCACGTCCCCCGTCGGGGCGCCGGAGGACACCGCAATGAATCGATCGCCGCTCGGCGCCGTCGTTTTTTTCGTCTCGCTGCTCGTGGCCGCGTCTGCCGGAACCGCGAGCGCGCAGATCCACGTCGTCTCGACGACGCCCGCCGTCAACGCGAACGTCCCGGTCACGTCGACGGTCTCGGTCGAGTTCGATCGACCGCTCGATACCGCGACCGTCACCGTCGACTCGTTCCGCGTCTTCGGCCGGGGCAGCGGCGCGGCGCGCGGCGTGTACTCGTTCTCGAACGGCAACAGGACCGTCACGCTCGCGCCGGACCACCCGTTCTCGGCCGGCGAGCTCGTCTACGTGAATCTCTCGCACGCGATCGCCGGCGCCGACGCGACGATGCTGCGCTCGGCCGGCTACGCGTTCCAGTTCGGGACCGTGACGCAGCCGTCGCCCGGCACGTTCCAGCAGATCGACAACTTCACGAACCGCTCGAACCCGTCGATCAACACCCGCATCTACGGCGCCGCCGCGACCGACCTCGACGGCGACGGCTACCTCGACCTCGCGACCGTGAACGAGGACAGCGAGGACGTGCGCGTCTTCCTGAATCTCGGCGACGGCAGCGGCCACTTCGGCCCGATGTTCCCGCGCGAGCCGGTCGGCGCGGAGTCGAGCCCGAACGAGCAGGCGGACTTCGACAACGACGGCAACACCGATCTCGGCGTCGGCGCGGCGACCGACAGCGTCGTGAACGTCCTCCTCGGCGCCGGCGACGGCACCTTCGCGTCGAACCAGGAGATCGCGGTCGGCTTTCAGGCGCACGGCATCGTGCCGATCGACGTCGACGGCGACGGCGACCTCGACATCGTCAACTGCAACGTCGGCAGCAACGACCTCTCGCTCATGATCAACGACGGCGCCGGGCACTTCGGAGCCCCGAGCTTCTTCGAGGCGGGCGTGAACGGCGAGTACGGCCTCGCGTACGCCGACATGAACCGCGACGGCATCACCGACCTGGTCGTCGGCGGCCGCGATGGAAGCCAGATCCGGACGCTGCTCGGGAACGGCAACGGAACGTTCACGGGCGCCGGACCCGCGCAGTCGACCGGCGGCACCACCTGGGTGGTCGTCCTCGGCGACGTGAACGGGGACGGCGACCTCGACGCCGTCACCGCCAACGACGGCTCGAACAACCTCGGCATCCTCATCGGGAAGGGCGACGGCACGTTCGACCCGGTCGTGAACATCAACGTCGGCGCGCACGTCCCTTCGGTCGACCTCGGCGACCTCGACGGCGACGGCGACCTCGACATCGTCGCCTCGAGCTTCGGCGGCGGCTTCTGGCGCCGCTTCGCGAACGACGGAGCCGGGAACTTCACCTTCGTCGAGAACATCATCGCGCCGTCCAACCCCTCGTGCTCGATCCTCTTCGACTTCGACAACGACGGCGACCTCGACATGGCGCTGACCGACGAGATCGCAGACCGCGTCGTGCTCATGCAGAACGAGGGCAACGGCAGCGGGCCGAGCTCGATCTGCCCGCCCGCCCCGTCGCTCTGCCGCGAGCCGATCCTCGCGGGCAAGTCGAAGCTCACGCTGGTCGACAAGTCGCCGGACGACCGCGACCGCCTCACCTGGAGCTGGACGCGCGGCAGCGCGACCGCGAAGCCGGAGTTCGGCGATCCGCTCTCGACCGAAGGCTACGAGCTCTGCCTCTACCAGGACGGCGCGCTCGTCGAGAGCCATCGCATCCCCGCCGGAACGACGTGCGCCGGCCTCCCGTGCTGGCGGGACGTGCCGCATGCGTTCGCCTATCGCGACCGCGACCTGACGCCGGACGGCGTGCAGACCGCCAAGCTCACCGAAGGCGCGGAAGGGAAGGCGACCATCAAGCTCGCCGCGAAGGGCGAGCGCCTGCATCCGACCGACCCGAGCTCGCTCTCGGGGACGCTCGACGTCCAGCTCCACAAGACGTCGGGCGGCGCGTGCTGGGGCGCGCGCTTCTCGCCGCCCTACCGGAAGAACGACGGCCAGACGCTCATCGCGCTCTCCGATCGCCTCCCGCCGTCGTGGGCGGCGATCCATGCGCGCATCGGCGGCGTCTGCGCGGGCTGCCACGGCGCCAGCGGCGGCCTCGGCGGCTTCGCGAGCTGCAGTACCGCGTACGCGAGCCTGGTGAACGTCGCGAGCACCGAGCTGACCTCGATGGACCGCGTCGAGCCGGGCGACCCGGCGACGAGCTGGGTCATGCACAAGCTCGACGGCACGCAGGACTGGTTCGACGCGCAGTGCCAGGGGATGTTCTGCGGCTCGCGCATGCCGCTCGGCGGCCCGTACCTCTCGCTGGTCACGCGCGACGCGATCCGCACCTGGATCACGAACGGCGCGCTGAACGACTGCCCGTGACCGTCGCCATCGCACCTCGAGCGGAAGGCGCGTTGTCAGCGCCTCCGCTCGTGTGCGATGGAGCGGCGTGCCCCGCCGCCGCGTTCCGCTTCTCCTGGCCGCCTCGCTCGCGCTCGCGTCGTGCGCCGCTCGGGTCCCGGCGCGGAGCGGCGCTCCCGCGTCGGTCGCCGACGACGAGCAGGCCATTCTCGCGGAATCGCGCGACCTCGACCGGCGCATCGAGGAGAGCGACCTGGCCCATCACGACGATGCCCTCGAAGACTACTTGACGGGCGTCGCGCGCCGGCTCGTCGCGACCGAGGATCCCGGCGCCGCGCCGTCCGTGCGCGTCCGAGTCCTCCGCATCGCCGAGCCGAACGCGTTCGCGCTCCCGCACGGGACCGTGTGGGTCCACGTCGGAATGCTCGCGTGCATGGACGACGAGGCGCAGCTCGCGACCGTCCTCGGCCACGAGCTCGCCCACGTGACGCACCGGCACGCGCTCCGCCAGGCGCGAGAGCTCGCGTCGCAGGAGGCATGGGCTTCGGTCGCGCAGACGGTGGTCGGGACGCTCGCGCTCCTGGCCTACGCGCAGACCGGCCGGGTCGGCCCTGCCGCGAGCGCCGCCCAGCAGACGAAGGTCCTCTGGCTCGCGGCGGCGGTGAGCGGCTACTCGCGCGACCTCGAGCGCGAGGCGGACGAGTCGGGGTTCCGCGCGCTGCGCGCGGCCGGCTACGACGCGCGCGACGGCGCGGTCGTCTTCGAGCGCCTGAAGGAGGCCACGGGCGACGCCGACGAGGGCGCGCTCTTCTTCGCGACCCACCCGCGCCTCGACGAGCGCCTCGCGAGCTACCGCGCGCTCGCCGCCGCGGGGTCGCGGCCGGCGCCGGCGTCGGGCGCCGGCGAGGCGGATGCTGCGCCGCGATCCGGCTCGGCGTCGGCGAACGCGGGCGCCTTCCGCGACGCCGTCGCTCCGGTCCTCCTCGAGGATGCGCTGCTCGAGATGTCGGGCGGGCGCATCGACGTCGCCCGCGCGGCGGTCGCGCGCCACCTCGCGTGGCGCAGCGAGAGCGCACGAGGGTATCTCGTCCTGGGGCAGGTCGCACGCGCGTCCGGCCGCGATCCCGGCCACGTCGGCGACGCGCTCGCCGCCTACAAGCGCGCCGCGCGCCTCGACCCCGAGCTCGCGGAGCCGCATCGCGAGATCGGCTTCCTGCTGCGGGAGCAGGGCCGCGATGCGGAGGCGCGCGCCGCCTTCGAGCGCTACCTCGCGCTGGCGCCGGGCGCGGCGGATGCGCCGCTCGTGCGCGGGCTCGTGAGCCATCCATGAAGAAGAGCATCGCAGCGATGGCGAGCGCGCTCGCGATCGCCGGCGCGCTGTTCGCCGCGTGCGCAGCTCCCGTGAAGCCGTACGACCCGTTCCGCGCGCCGCGCGACGAGATCCGCGCCGTCTCGACGATCGCGCTCGTGTCGGCGGTCCTCATCCCGTCGCCGAATCGCGACGCGCTCCTCGCGAGCATCGAGTCGCTCGCGACCGCGAAGCTCGTGGCGGCCGGATTCACCGTGCTTCCGACCGGCGAGACCGAGCGCCTCGGACAGCGCGCCGTCGACCAGATCGGCGGCTACTTCGACCCGAAGACGGGAAAGCCCGATCCCGCGAAGCAGAAGGCGGTCTTCGAGTTCGTCCGCCGCGAGCTGCGCGCCTCGCACCACGCCGACGCGATGCTCTTCTGCGACCTCGGATCGACGATTGCCAAGTTCCAGCGCGGCATCGCGTACTGGAACGGCATGTCGGAGGACGTGTCGTCCGGCGGCTTCTGGAACAACCTGGCGGCCTCCGACTGGAACGGCAACGTCGCGGCGGCGTCGGTGTACGCGTCGCTGCAGGACCTCGAGGGCCGCGTGCTGTACTACGACGCGGGCGGAATCGAGATCCTCTCTCACATCTCGGACGGCCAGTTCGTCGACGTGCCGGAGAACGAGCGCTTGACGCACCCCGAGCGGATCGTGCGCGCGGTCGACATCGCGCTCGGGCCGCTCGTCCAGGCGAAGAGCGGGACGGCCGCGCCCTGACGACGTCCTTCGAGTCGCCGACGAGGCGTGCGGCCGCGAGCGCGCTCGCGTACGTCGCCGTCTTCGCGGTGCTGTTCCACCGCTGGATCGCCGCGAGCGCGGAGGCGACGTCGGCCTTCAACGGCCAGGCGGACAACCGGCTGCTGCCGTACCTGCTGGCTTGGGTCGCGCAGGCGCTCGCGACGCGTCCGCACGACCTCTTCGATGCGCCGATGTTCTTCCCGGCGCGCGGGATGCTGACGGGATCCGAGCACTACCTCTCGCTCCAGCTGCTCTTCGCGCCGGCGTATGCGTGGTCCCGGAACCCGCTGCTCGCCGCCAACTTCGTGGCGATGGCGTCCTTCGTCATCGCGGCGTTCGCGATGGAGCGCCTGCTCGCCGCCGCCGGGTTCGCGTGGTGGTCGGCGTGGCTCGCGGGCCTCGTGTTCGGGCTCGGGCCGCTCCGCTACCCGGCGAGCATCCAGGTCATCCAGAACCTGAAGCTCTTCCTCCCGCTGACGGCGCTCGCGATCCTCCTCCTGAGGCGACGGCCGACCGCGCGTCGCGGGGCATCGCTCGTCGCCGCGCTGCTCGCGGGGCTCTTCGCCTCGTACTATGCCGCGCTCAACGTCGGCCTGACGGCGGTCCTGTGGACGTCGCTGGAGGCGGCGCGCCCGGGTCCGCGACGAGCGCGCTTCGTCGCGCTCGTCGCCGTCGCGCTCGCGATCTCGGTCGCGCTCCTGGCGGCGTTCTCGCGGCCCTACTTCGAGCGCCGGCGGAGCTTCGACGCGCTCGCCGCCGAGGCCGCTCGCGTGCACGCGACCGATGTCGGCGAGCCGGCCGGCGTCGCGGCGGGCGATGCGCGCAACGCGGACGGGTGGTTCCCCTTCGGGCCGTTCGCGCGGCGGTTCGGCGCCATGACCGGAGCAGTCGCACCGGCGCTCGCCGTCTTCGGGCTCCTCGCCCTCGCGGCGCGCGACCCGGGCGTGCGACGCATCGCCGCCGCCGGTGTCGCGTTCGCGGTCGCGGGCCTGGCGCTCGCGTTGCGATTTCACTCGCGCGCCCTGCCGTCGCCGCTCTCGGAGCTGCTCGGCTTCTATCGCTTCCCGTGGCGGTTCCTCGTCCTCTTCGGCTTCGGGATCGCGCTGCTCGCCGGCGCGGGCGCCGAGGCGGCGGGCCGGCGCTTCGGCGCCCGCCGTGCGACGGCGGCGTCGCTCGCCGCGGCGGCGATCCTTCTCGTCGCGGACGGCGGCAAGATGATGTGGGTTCCGCTCGATCGGGTCACGGCGATCGCGCGCGACGCCGGCGCGTATCGCGCGGTCGGCGCGATCGCGCGCGCGAACGGCGAGGGCCCGCTCGCGGAGGTCCCGCGCATCGGGACGGCTCGCACGGACTGGCAGTACGACGCGCTCCTCGGCTCGATGCTGCACGGGCAGCCGCTCGTGACGGGATACACCGGGTACGCGCCGCCGCACTCGGGCCTGGTCGACTCGTGGCTCGCGGAGCTGCCTTCGCCCGTCGCGCTCGCCGACCTGGCCGACGCGACGCAGCTCCGCTGGCTCCTCGTCCGTCCCGAGTCCGACTGGGCGGACCCCGTGGCGCGCCGGCGGCTCCTCGCCGAGCTCGATCGGAACCCGGAGGTCGGGCCGCCGTTCGAGATCGGCTCGTGGACGCTCCGCCGGATCGACCGCGCTCCGCGACACCCGGAGTGGTTCGCGGCGCTCGCCGCCCTGCCGCGGCCGGACGCGACGCTCCTCGGAACGCCGCGCCGCGCGCTCGACGCGCGCGAGGCGGCCGGACGCGTCGCCGTCGTGCGACCGCCGGGAGAGCTCCGCGCGCGCGCCGGCGACGCGATCGCGCTCGAGGTCTCGGTCGCGAACGACGGCACCGAGACGTGGCCCGTGCTCGCGCAGCGCGCGACCGGCACGCGGCACATCGTGTCGCTGGTGGTGCGCTGGCGGCCGGCCGCGACGGACGGGGCGGTCGACGACACGAGCGACGGCGTCGCCACGCTGGCGCGGCTTCGCCGGGACGTCCCGCCCGGCGAGACCGCGGTCCAGAAACTGTGGGTCGTCGCGCCCGCGGCGCCCGGCCGCTATCGCGTGGAAATCGCGCTCGCGCAGGGCGATTCGCCGAGGGCCTTCTCGACGTCGCACCCGGCCGACGTCGACGCGACCGTGACGGACGGCACGAGCCCGTAGACCGTCAAGCCGTCGGCGCGAAGAACCCGTTCGCGCTGGCGCTCGTTCGCGGCGCCGGCCCGGCACCGCCCTCGGCGCGCGACGCCGCACGGCGCAGCACCGCGCGATAGCCGCGGTCGACGCAGGCGCGATCGAGCGCGCCGCGCTCGCGCAGCAGGCGATGCATGCGCGGAAGGTTGTAGTGCGGGACCGTCATGAGGAGATGGTGCTCGAGGTGGAAGTTCACGCGATTGGGCGCGATCAGAAGGCGCTCCCACCAGCGCGCGATCGTCGTTCGCGTGTTGCCGAGCGGATCGTCGGCATCTGGCGTGAGCGCGTGCTCGGCGATCGACCGGATGCGCGTCACGAGCGTGTGCGTCGTGAGCCATGCGCCCACCCAAAGGAGGTACAGCGCCGGGTGGCCGAACGCGCTCACGATCCCGAGCAGGACGAGGTTCGTCACGAGCACGCCCTGCGCGGCGCGCGTCGCGACCGGATCCTTGCCGTACTGCCGGAACGTCCGCCGCCACGCCGCCTTCGCGAACTTCCAACCGGTCTGGCCCGAGAGATCGCGCCAGACCTTGCGGCGGAAGCTCGCGGGCGTGATCGGGAAGGGCTTGATCAGCCCGATGTCCGGATCCTCGGGGCTGCCGGTCTTCGAGTGGTGCTGCAGGTGGTACGGGCGGTAGGGGCGGAGGTCGCTCCAGATCGGGTAGGCGGCGAGCCAGTTGCCGGCGAAGTCGTTCAGCGCGCGCGACCGGAAGAACGATCGGTGCGACGCCTCGTGCATGACGACCGCGAGCCCGAGCTGCCGGGCGCCGATCACGAAGAGCGCGAGCACGATCGTCAGCGGGTTCGGCCAGCGCGCGACGAGCGCGAACGACGCGAACACGAGGCCCCAGTCGACGGCGAGCGTCCACCACGAGCGGAGGTCGCGCATCTCGAGCAGGCTGCGGATCTCCTGCTGCGTGAGCGCGTCGCGCCAGCTGGGGGCGGCGTCGGCGGTCGGGGCGGCGGCTTCGGTGGTCATCGGTTCTTTCCTCGTTCAGACGGCGACGCGGCGCGGCTCGCCCGCGAGCGCGGCGTCGAGCGGCGTCCCGAAGTGCGGGACGTCGAAGCGCTTCAGGAAGTCGGCCCAGGCGGCTCGGCCGACGCGGTCGTAGCGGCGGAGCGCCTCGGCGAGCTGCTGGCGCTCGTCGACGCGGCAGATCGCCGGGGGAAGGAGCGGATCGAGCACGAGGTCGCGGATGATCGCGCGCCCGAGGAGGAAGGTCTCCACCATCGCCTGCTCGATCGCGAGCCCGGCGACCCGCGCCTCGCTGCGCGCGAGCTCGGCGAGCCGCTCGCGGTACCGGTCGCGGAGACGATCGGAGTCCCAGAGCGAGCGCGCCCGTTGCTCCGTCGCCGGATCGAGCTCGGAAAGCCGCGCGACGAGGTCCGCCGCGGGAAGCCCGAGCGCGACGAGCTCGTGGCGGAGGTCGGCGACCGGGATCCGGAGATTGTCGGGCCGCAGTGACAGCGCCGGCCCGAGCGGCCGGAACCCGAAGAAGCGGAGCGCGCGCTCGCGCTCGCGGCGATCCGCGCGGCGTTGCGACGCCGGCGACTCCGCGTGGTGGACCGCGATCCACGACCCGGCGCTCCACGCCCGCGTCGCCCGGTCGAGCTCGCGCCACGAGCGGACGCGGCGCTCGACGGGCGCGGCCGACGCGCCGAGGCGGTAGCGCCCGCGCTCGTCGCGCGCGACGTGGCCCGCCGCGAGCAGGCGGGCGAGCGCGACCCGGACGTTGTTCCCGGGGATCCCGAAGAGCGCGCCCGCCTCGACCAGCGCACCGACCGGCATGGTGCCCCGGCGGAGCGTCGAGAGAAGGTCGAGGATCAGGCTGCGGGCGGTCGGGGCCACGGGCTCTTGTTACACCGGTCGCGCGGACGATGCAAGCATCGTAATATGTCGGCGGGTCCCATGGCGGCGGGGACCGCGTCCCCGTAGGATGACACACGGCCCGGGTCGGCCCGGGCGCCCGCCCGCCGGAGGAGACGCTTCACGGATCGCATCTCGCGCCTCGCCGTCGTCAGCCTCGCGGCCGTCGCGGTCGTCGTCCTCCCGGGCTGCCTCCTGAGCCGGCTCCTCGACGCGCGCGCCGAGGTCTGCGCGCACGCCTACCGGATCGAGATCGCAGACGACGGGGTGGCGATCTCCGTCGATCGCCCGATCCTCTTCGACTCGGACGTCGTCTGCCTGGCGGGCGCCGAGCCGACCGCGGTAGACGTCGGGCCCGATGGCGAGCGCATGACCTACCTCGCGGAGAAGGACGGAGAGCCCGAAGGCTCTCCCTTTGCCATCCCGATCACGCTGTTCTTCGTCCACGGGGACGGCCGCTATCGCCTCCAGGAGGGCCGGGTCGCGAAGGGATTGACCGGCGTCGTGTCGCCGCCGGTCGTCGCGGCGGCCGTGCGGTCGGTCTGCGACGGCGAGATCAGCGTGCTCTCGAGGACGGTCGATTTCGACCTGACCGACATCGATCCGGCGCTTCTCCCGACCCGCTCGCAGGTCGTCGAGCTGCTCGGTGCGCCGAACGCGAGAGCGCCCGGCGACGCCGGCGACGCGCTCGCGTACGACTACTCGGTGCGCGACGGCGACCGCCGCGCGACCGCCCACGTCGTCGCGCGCTTCGATGCCGCCGGGACGATCCGGACGGTCGACGTCCGGTACCTCGGCCACCGCTTCGAGGCGCGCTTCGACGACTGCCGCGCGCGCCTGACCGCTGCGCCGCTCCGCGCCCTCGGCTGCGCCTTCGTCGACTAGGATTGCGCGCACCTGTGGCGACGCCTCGTCGCGCCGCATGACGCGCGCGATGGTGGGCGCGACGCGGGCCCGGACAACGAAAACGCTTGCTCGAGGCGGCCCGACTTTGGGAAGGAGAGGATACGCGTCACCCCGGAAGGAGGATGGCGACCATGCCTGCCCGCACCCGCATCGCCCCCTGCCGCGTCGGCGGCGCGCTCGCCGTCGCGCTCGCGCTCGTGGCGGCTTCGGCGACACAAACTCTGGCGATCAAGTGGAACGCCGGCTGCATCGCTCCTTCCGGAAAGCTGATCAAGGCGAGCCCATCGCTCTACGTCCGGTCGCGCTTCATCCACCCCGGGCACGAGATCGGCTACTTCCTGCGCGCGGGCGACGCGGAGCGGAACGGCGGGTTCTCCACCGAGCCGGACGGCAACCTGATCGAGATCTGGTTCGTGCCGCGCTCCGGCGTCCCGATCGCGCTGCCTCCGTTCCGCGCGACCGCCGTCAGCGCGACCGCTCTCTACTTCGACTTCCCCGACCCGCAGGCGCTCGTCGGGCGGACGCTCGTCGGGAACATCGCGGTGCGCATCTCGACGGGCGGCCGCGTGCTCGACCGGATCAACCGGCCCGTCGTGCTGCCGCCCGCCAACGACGTCGTCGACCTCGTCGAGCACGGCACCGCCGCCCAGCTCGCGACCGCCGTCGACGCCGTCGGCAACATGTGGATCCCGGTCCACTTCTCGCGCTTCGGCTCCGCGGACCCGATGCCGTTCTGCCCCGCACCGATCACGCCGAAGATGGCGTTCGCGGTCGGGGTGAGCGTCTCGAACGGCGACCCCAACGTGATCCCGTACACGTCGTTCGCCCAGATCCGGAACAGCCGCGTCTTCCTCGGCGACTTCGCCATCGACGGTCAGAACGTCTACGGCGAGCCGCTCGACATCACGCTCGACGTCCGGCCGCTCCGCGGCGGCGGCCTCGCGCTCTGCGCGATGAACGATGCGATCGACCTCGTCATCATGCTGCCCCTCAAGTGGGGCGCGACGCTCCGCGGCTCGCCCGTCCTGCCGCTCATCCGCGACGGATCCCCGTACGTCATCCACCTGCGCGACGTCTCCGCCGATCCGGTCGTCGCGGCGGGGCTGCACACGATCAGGACGGACGGGTTCGGCTCGGCGTGCGTCGACCGCCCCTGAGCGATCGCACCTCGATCGCCATGCCGGCCGCGACGACGGCGAGACAGGCGACGAGAAACGCCCGATCGTTCCGCGCGTAGAACGTGTCCGTGGTCCCGGGAATCGTCGCTTCGAGCACCGACGGTCGGCCGTCGGATCGCGACTCGGCCAGCGCGCGCCCGAACCCGTCGAAGAGCGCGCTCGGACCGGCATTCGCGACGCGCAGGACCGGCACCCCCGTCTCGACCGCGCGGATCTGCGCCCACGCGAGGTGCGGCGGATCGCCCGGGAACCACGCGTCGTTGGTCGGGTTCACGAGCACGCGCGCGCCACGGCGCGCGAGATCGGTCGCGGCGGCGGGATCGACGATCTCGAAGCAGACGAGCGGCGCGAGCGCCGTTCCGCCTGCCTCGAACACGCGCGCCTCGCGCCCGGCGCGCACCGGCTCGAGCGCGGCCGGCGGCGCGCCGAGCGCGGCGGGCCACGATTCGGCGATCGGCACGAGCCGGCGCTTCCGGTAGCTGTCCATGCCGTATCCGGCGCGCAGCACGTGGACCGCGTTGAAGCGGTCGAGCTTTCCCGCCGCAGCGACGCTCTGCAGCGTCCCGCCGGCGACGAGCACGGCGCCGCCCTCCTCGAGGAAGCGCGCGAGCTGGCGCCAGGCGTCGCGGTCGCGCTCGAGGTCCACCGTGATCGCCGACTCCGGCCAGAGCACGATCGCGGCCCCGCGTTCGCGCGGCGAAGGCGTCGCCGCGAGATACCGCGCGAGCGTGCTCTCCGCGAAGCTGCGCGCGGCGCCGTCGACGGCGATCACGGTCGGTCCGGAGGACGCCGTCCCGGGCGGCGAAGCGAGCCGTGCCGCTCCCCACACGGACGCCGCGACGACGAGGCCCGCGCCGGTCGCGAGCGCGGCCGCGCGCTCGAAGCGCGATGCGCCGCGCGCCCACAGGCTCGCGATCCCCGCGTTCGCCGCCACGACGACGGCCGTCACGCCCGCGATCCCGGTCGCGCTCGCGAGCTGCAGCAACGCGGGCGCCCCGGTCTCCGCGGCTCCGATCGTCGCCGCCGGGAAGAAGGGCGGCAGCGGAAGGCGGAGCGACTCCCACACCGCCCACGCGGCGGCGAGCCAGACGACCTGCCAGGCGCGCGGCGCGCGCGGCCGGAGCGCGAGCGCGCCGCCGAGGAGCGCTCCGTGCGCCGCGCCCGCGACCGCGGCGACCGCGACCGCAAGCGCGATCGCGCGCGCAGGCTCGACCCCGAGGTACCGCGCGATCGCGGGCGCGAGCCAGGGCGCGACGTCGAGCTCGAACGCGGCGATCGCATACGCGATCCCCGCCGCCACCGCGTGGCGCGCCGGCGCGCTCTCGAGCGCGACGAGGAGCGGAACGAGCGCGACCAGAGCGAGCGCCCAGCCGGCGCGCGCGTGGAGGGCGAGCGCCTGAAGCCCCCCGGCGAAGACCGCGGCCGCGACGACGCGCCCGAGCGGCCTCATGACGAACGCCCGCGGCGGCGCGCGCGCGCGCCGTGGTGGGTGATCGGCGCCGTCGCGCTCGCGGCGGCCGTCGTCGTGCCGTGCGCGCGGAACGCGGTCGCCTGGATCGGGCGCCCGTTCGCCGGCGTGCTGTTCGCGGACAACCTGATCGTCGTCTCGATCGGACGCGCGAGCTGGCGCGAGCCGCAGCTTCGGCGCGCGGAGTGGGCGCGCATCGTCGCGATCGACGGGACGCCGGTCGAGACCGCGGCCGCCGCGCACGCGGCGATCGAGCGCCGCGGGATCGGCGGCGAGGTGACGTTCACGCTCCGCCGCGGCGCGGAGCTCTTTCGCGTACGGCTTCCCGTCGTCGCGTTCGCGCGCCGCGACTTCGACGAAGTCTTCGCGCCCATGCTCGTCATGGGAGTCGCGCTGATGGTGATGGGGACGCTGCTCGCGTGGCTCCGGCCGGCGCTGCCGGAGGTGCGCGGGCTCTTCGCGGTCTGCGCGTCGCTCGGCCTCATGCTGGTCACGGGACCGGACCAGTACGGACCGTATCGCTTCACGCCGCTCTACCTGCTGGCGTTCGCCTCCGTGCCGCCGGCGGTCTTCCATCTCGCGGCGACCTATCCCTGGCGGCCGGGGCGGTGGGCGGGACGGGCGGTCGTGGCGGCATACGCTCTCTTCGCCGTGATCGGCGCTCTCCTGATCGCGCTCCGCTTCGACCCGCAGGTCTTCCTGCTGCTCCTCTATCTCGTCTACTTCGCGCTCGCGAACGCGCTCCTCCTCTACATGGGATCGCTCGTCGGCGCGTTCGCGGTGCGCCGCCGCCCGCGGGCGGAGATCTCGCTCGCGCTCGCGGCGGTGCTGGCATCGTCCGGGACCGGCGTCGTCGCCATGGTGACGTATCCGCTCCTCACGGAGCCGATCTCGGCGATCTGGCTGATCGCGCCGATCGCGCTCCTTCCGATCCTGAGCGGCATCGCCTTCGTCGGGCTGCCGAGCCGCGCGCCGCGGCCGGGCGCCGCGGGAGAGACGCCGTGACCCTGCGCGCGCGCCTCACGCTCCTCTTCGTCGCGGGCGTGCAGGTGACCTTCCTCTCTGCGGTGGCGGCCTACTGGGCGGTCCAGAGCTGGCGCGTCCTCACCGACGACGTGACGCTCGTGTCCGATCAGAACGTCCGGCTCGACCGCGTTCTCGAGGCCGCAGCGCGCGGGCGGAGCGCCGGTCGCGGCGATGCCGCGCTGCGCCCGCCGGCGGCGCGCGCGCCGGCGAGCGCAGCGGACGCCGCGGGGCGCGACGCCGCGATCGGCGATCCCGGCATCGCGCGCGCGCTGCGCGCGCTTCGCCAGCGCGTGCAGACGCGCGACGAGTCGCGGCGGGTCGATGCGCTCGCCGACGCGCTCGCGTCGCCCGCGAAGGAAAGGCTCGCGACCGCCGCTCGCCGGCTGCGCGCCTACTACCAGGCCGAGCTGCAGCGCCTGCGAATGCGCGGCCAGTTCCTCGTCCGCCTCTCGACCGGCCTCGTGGTCGCGATCGTGCTGTCCGTGATCGCCGGCTTCCTCGGGTTCCTGTGGGCGATCCGCGCCTGGCTCGTCGAGCCGGTCCGCGCGCTCGAGCGCGCGACCGAGGTCATGAGCACCGGCGACCTCAGCCATCGCATCGCGCTTCGCGGACAGGACGAGTTCGCGCGCCTCGGCGCGTCGATCAACGCGATGGCGGAATCACTCGCGCGCATCCAGGCCGAGCTCGTCGAGCGCGAGCGCTTCGCACTCCTGGGAGAGCTGGCCGCCTACGTCGCGCACAACATCCGGAACCCCCTCGCGAGCATACGGGCGACCGCGCAGGGCGAGATCGTCGACCTCGACGGCGGCGATCCCCGCCGCGGCGTCTTCGAGGACATCGTGCGCGCGGCGGACCGCCTCGGCGCGTGGGTCGCGGATCTGCTGCGATCGGCGAGCCCGGTCGTGCTCGAGCGGCGCGAGGGCCGGATCGGGGACGTCGTCGCGCACTGCGCCGAGATGGCGCGCCCGCGGCTCTCGGCGGCCCAGCTCGAGGTGGACCTCGAGGTCGCGCCGACGCCGGCGCTGCGCTTCGACCAGGCGAAGATCGAGCAGGTCCTGAGCGCCGTGCTCTCGAACGCGATCGACGCGTCGCCGCCGCGCGGCCACATCCGCATGACGGTCGGGAGCGACAGCGCGGACGTGGTGCTGCGCGTCGCGGACGAGGGGCCCGGGATCCCGGCCGCCCGGCGCGCGCGCCTCTTCGCCCCGTTCTCGAGCACGAAGCCCTCCGGCACGGGCATCGGGCTCTGGCTCTCGCAGAAGATCGTCGTCGCCCACGGCGGATCGATCTCCTTGCTCGAAGGCGGCGACACGGGCACCACCGTGGAGATCCGGCTGCCGGCCGGATCGTGAGGGGGCGATGTCGAGCGTTCTGGTCGTCGACGACGAGGAGACCCACGCGCGCGCGGTCGCGCGCTTCCTCGGGCGGCGCGGGTTCGCCGCGGCCGTCGCGACCAGCGGCGCGGAGGCGCGCTCGGCGATCGCGAGCGCGCGGCCGGACCTCGTGCTGCTCGACCTCCGCCTCGGCGACGACGACGGCATGGCGCTCCTCCGCGAATGGCTCGCGAGCGACGCCGACCTGCCCGTCGTCATGATGACCGCGTACGGGTCCGTCGACAGCGCCGTCGCCGCGATGAAGTCCGGCGCGCGCGACTACATCCAGAAGCCGGTCGACCTCGAGGAGCTCGCGCTCGTGATCGACCGCGCGCTCGCGGAAGCGCGCGCGCAGGCGTGCCTCGAGCGGATGCAGCAGGGGCCGGCGGTCGCGCCCGGTGCGGAGGACGTGCTCGGCGGCAGCGCCGCGATGGAGCCGGTGCGCGACTTCCTGGCGCGCATGGCGGCGCTCGACGGGCTCCGCGCGGGAGACTACCCCACCATCCTCCTCCTCGGGGAGACCGGCACCGGAAAGAGCCTGGTCGCGCGTGCTCTCCACCGCTCGAGCCGGCTCGCGCGCCGCCCGTTCCTCGTCCTCGACTGCACGGCGCTGCCGCGCGACCTCATCGAGGCGGAGCTCTTCGGCTTCGAGCGCGGCGCCTTCACCGACGCGAAGGCCGCGAAGCCGGGCCTCATCGAGGTCGCGACCGGCGGCATGCTCTTCCTCGACGAGATCGGCGAGCTCGGGCCCGACGCGCAGGCGAAGCTGCTGCGCGTCCTCGAGGAGAAGACGATGCGCCGGGTCGGCGGCCTGCGCGACATCACCGTCGACGTCCGCATCGTCGCGGCGACGAATCGCGACCCGGCGCGCGAGGTCGAGGCCGGGCGGCTCCGGCGCGATCTCTTCTACCGCCTGAACGTGCTCTCGCTCACGCTGCCGCCGCTGCGCGAGCGCGGCGACGACGCCGTCCTGCTCGCGCGCCACTTCGTCGAGGTCTACGCGCGGAAGTACGGCCGGCCGGCGAAGGCGCTCTCGCCGGACGCGACCAGCGCTCTCCTCCTCGACCCGTGGATCGGGAACGTCCGCGAGCTGGCGCACGCCATCGAGCGGGCGATGCTGCTCGTCGACGGCGACGCGATCTCGGCCGTGCACCTCGGGCGCGGAGCCGCCGCCGTCGGCGAGGTGCCGGCTCCCGACGAGGCGCCGCCGCTCGGCGCTTTGCCGCCGGCCGCGAGCAGCCTCGACGACGTCGAGCGCGAGATGATCCGCCAGGCCCTCGCGGACGAGAACGGGAACGTGTCGCGTGCCGCGCGCCGGCTCGGCGTGAGCCGGGAGCTACTCCGCTATCGCGTCCGGAAGCACGGGCTTCGCTGAGCCGCATCGATCGAGCTGCACGCCAGAGCGTCACACGCGCAAGGAGCGCGGACGCGAGCCCCGGCGCGACTGTGGTTCAAATCCACGACGCCGGTCGATTTGGGCCACCAGTCGCGCGCACGCCGGATCGAAAACGCCGCGGGGCCGTACTCCTCGGCGTGGAACGCGAGGTGCTTGTCGCGGCGTACATCGTCTCGCGGAATTCACTTGAACACTCCCGGCCAACCGCAGATAGCGTCGAACATGAAAAACGATCGTCCGGGGCTCACCGACAGGAATCCGGCGCACCGCCGGGAAGGGGACGACCGATGAAAGACCCGACGCAGCACCTCGGAGAGCGGTGTCTCCGCCTCGCGAAGCGCGCCGCGGCCGCAGCGGTCCTCGCGCTCGCGCTGGCGCCGCCGGCGCACGCGATGGTCCCGAGCGACCTCTGCACCGGCAACCCGTGCATCATCTCGGGCAACGTCACGCTCGACGGCAGCTTCTTCGACTTCGGCGACACGACCGACCTCCGCTTCGCGAGCAACGCGAACGTCCACGTCAAGGGCGACTACTTCCGCGCCGGCACGATCACGCTCGAGGCGGGCGCGCGCCTGACCGGCGGCGGCCTCGACTGCGACGGCGTCGACTTCGAGGCCGTGAGCGGCGGCTTCTTCATGAAGGAGAGCGCCGGCGTGCTGTCGCGCATCGAGCTGACCGGCAACTGCCCGGGCTCGACGAGCGCGATCGCCTACCCCACCGGCGACGTCGTCATCGACGGCGTGATCGACGTCTCCGGCGTCGGGCAATACGCTTCGGGCGGCTCGATCGGGATCGAGGGCAACAAGACCACGGTCCACGGGACGCTCAAGGCGAGCGCCGGGATCGGCTACACGACCGGCGGCTTCATCAACATCCTGAGCGACGTCGAAGGCATCGAGGTGACCGGCACGATGGCCGTCAACTCGACGATCTCCGGCGGGGTCATCGAGATCGACGCGGCGGGCGGCGACGTCAGCGTGACCGGCAGCGTCGACATCCGCGGAGGTTCCGATTCCGGCGGGCGCCTCGGAATCACCGCCGAGGTGGGAAACGTCACCCTCGGCGGATCCGTGCTCGGGACGGGATCCACCGGCAACGGCTACTACAGCTGCAGCGGAGATCCATCGGTCGACGTACACGCACCCGGCAACCTGACGCTGACGGGGACGATGCAGCTGAACGGCATCGGTGTGCTGACCTGCCCGAGCGGCTTTCTCGACTTCGAGGTGGACGGCGGCATCACGATGCTGCCCGGAGCGCGCATCAGCGCCGCCGGCGAAGGCCTCGCCACCGGCGGGAACGCATACATCCGCGCGGGCGGCGACGTCGTCTTGCGCGACATCAACATGAGCGGCCAGCACGGCGCCGGCTCGTTGGATCTCGAGACCAGCGGCGGCGCGATCCAGGTCCTCGGCGGCCTCCAGTTCGCCGGGGAGGGTGCGCAGGTGACCCTCACCGGGTGCGACGTCTACGTGGCGTCGAAAGCGAGCATCAACACGACGGGCCCGTCCGGCAACACCGACCTCACCGCGAGCGAGACGATGACGATCGTTGGCAAGCTCCAGTCCTCCGCGAACGGGCTCCGCATACGCGAGGGCGCGCCGCTCATCACGGGCATCGTCACCCCCCCGCCCACCGTGACGGTCGTTCCCGGCCTGCCCGACTGCCGGCCCGGTCCCTCGTGCACGCCGGGCGGCACCTGCGGCGACGGGGTCGTCCAGTGCGGCGAGGAATGCGACGACGGGGCGGCGAACGGCACGCCGAGCAGCACCTGCGATGCGAGCTGCGTCGAGATCCCGCCCGCGCTCCGCATTCCGGGCGGCGGCGCGCTGCCGCTCGACTGCCCGTACGAGTGGTCGGCCGCATTCGCGCCGGCGAGCATCGCGGTCGACCCGCGCGGGCTTCCGAAGACCAAGCAGAGCTGCCACGACAACGACCCGACGTGCGACTTCGAGCCCGCGCCCGGCGTCTGCAAGCTCCACGTCTGGAGCTGTCTCGGCGGCGCGGACTCGCGGATCGCGTGCAGCGCGGCTCAGGTCTCGGCGACGTCCGTCCTGACGCCGCGGTCGAACGCGAAGCCGGCCGAGCTCGCGGTGCGCCAGTCGATCGAGGGTGCGCTCCAGGCGCTCGGGTATCCCGTCGGCCCCGGAGAGACCTGCACGGGGCGCTACGACGTCGTGATCGGCGTCGGGCAAAAGGCCTTGAACCTCAAGACCAAGGCCACGTTCGCCGGAACCAAGAAGGACACGGACGGCCTGCAGCTGACCTGCACGCCGTAGTGTCGCACGCGGGCGGAGGGCGGACGCCCGACCCGCCCTCCCTCCGCGTGGTTCAGCGATGCCCCCGCCACCGATCGGCCGTGCCCTGCTCGTGATCGCGCTCGCCCTCGCGGCGGCATGCTCGCGGCGCGAGCCGGCGCTCGTCCCGGTGGTCGATCTGGTCGCCGCCTTCCCGGCGACCGCGGCCGGCAGCGAGCAGGACCGGATCGACTTCGGAACTGCCGCCGGTGACGCGGTGCTGGTCGACGGCTGGTGGAGCGATCGAGCACGTCGCGACGACGTCGTCTGGGCGACCGATCGACGGAGCGCTCTCCGGCTCTTCCTCGGCGACCCCGCGGAGCGCCGCCTCCGCATCCGCTGCGGCGGCGTCGCGCGCGAGCGGAGGATGGCGTCGCCGCGCTCCACCGTCTACGTCCGCCTGAACCGCCGTCCGATCGGGACGATTCGCGTGGGCGGCGAGATGGAGACGTTCGAGCTGCCGCTTCCCAAGTCGGCGCAGCAGCGCGGCGACAACCTGCTCGAGCTCGAGCACCCGATGATCGTCCGGCGCGGCCGGGCGCCGTCGGGCGCCCGTCCGCGCGGAGCCGTCGCCTACGACTGGCTCGAGATCGCCGCCGCCGACGGCGCGCGACCGCCGCGCCCGCAGCTCGCCGCGGTTCCCGATGGCGGCGACGCGGTGGTCTTGCCCGGCGGAACGCGCGTCGACTACTTCCTCCGCGCCCCGGCCCGCGGTCGCTTGACGCTCGCGGTCGAGGGCGACGGCGACTCCGTTCCGGAGCTCCAGGTCGGCGTGGTGCGAGAAGGCGGGCGCGCGTCGACACTTCTCACGCTGGCGCCGCGGGCGGGAGTGCAGCGCGAGCTCGGCGCCGATCTCGGCGCGCCGGCCGGGCAGATCGTCGAGCTCTCGTTCGCGGCGACCGCGGTCGGATCGGACCGGGGCGCCGTCAAGATCGTCCACCCGCTCGTGCTCGGCGCACCCCCGGGCCGGGGCGTCGGGCGCGATTCCGACGGCGCCGGGGCGACGGCCGCCGCGGTGGCCGCCGACCCGTCGTCGAGCGCGGACGCCGTCGCTCTTCCGGCGCGGCACGACGCGAGCGGCCGGCCGCCGAACGTGCTCCTGTACGTGATCGACACGCTGCGGGCGGATCACCTCGGCTGCTACGGCTATCCGCTCGCCACGTCGCCGCACATCGACGCCCTGGCGCGCGAAGGCGTCCTCTTCGAGAGGACGGTGGCTCAGGCGTCGTGGACGAAGCCGGCGGTCGCGTCGCTGCTGACGGGGCTCGATCCGCTCGCGCACGGCGCGACGAGCCTTCGCCAGGCGATCCGCCCCGGCGTCGCGACCCTCGCCGAGCGGCTCGCCGCGCAGGGTTGGGAGACGGCCGCCTTCGTCACGAACGTGAACGTGAGCGCGCCGTTCGGGTTCGCGCGCGGCTTCGAGACCTTCGAGTATCTCCCCGAGGACGAGAGCCGGCCGTCGCGACACGTCCTCTCGGACGCGCTCGGGCAGGAGGTCGCTCGCTGGCTGGATCGCACTCACGACCGCCCGTTCTTTCTCTGGGTCCACTCGACGGATCCGCACGCGCCCTACACGCCGCCGCCCGAGCTCGCCGAGCGCTTCCGCCCGGGACGAGGAAACGGCGCTCCGCCGGGCGCGGACCCGATCGCGCTCGGAAGGCGCGCGCGGGGCGAGGGCACATCGCTGTCGCCCGCCGAGGTGCCCGAGATCGTCGCGCTCTACGACGGCGAGATCGCGTTCAACGACGCCAGCCTGGGCGCGCTGCTCGACGAGCTCCGCCGCCGCGGCCTCTACGACTCGACGCTGATCGTCGTGACGGCGGACCACGGCGAGGAGTTCGGCGATCACGGCGGGTTCGATCACGGCCACACGCTCTACGAGGAGCTCATCCGCGTGCCGCTCGTGGTGCGGCTGCCCGCCGGACGGCTCGCGGGCGCGCGCCGGGCCGCGATGGCGCGGCAGATCGACCTCGTGCCGACACTCCTCGATCAGCTCGGGATCGCGCCGGATCCCGACCTGCCGGGCCGCTCGCTCTTCGCGCGCGACGGCGCGGAAGCGGGCCCGGTGGAGGCTTTCAGCCACACGCGGCTCGCGCGCCGCGAGCTGGCGGCGATCACGTCCGAGAGCTGGAAGTCCGTCCAGCACCTCGCCGGCGCGCGGCGCGAGGACGTCGAGGTCTTCGATCTCGCGGGCGACCCCCACGAGCACGAGAGCATCGCGCGCCGCCGCCCCGTGACCGTCGGCTATGCCGCGCAATCCATCCGGCGGGCGATCGCCGCGGGCGCCGCCGGCGCCTCCGCCGGGCGCGGCGGCCACGCGCCGGTCGTCGATCGCGCGACCGAGGAGCGCCTGCGCGCGCTCGGCTACGCGGAGTGACCGGGACTCAACGGGGCTCCTGCCCCGTCGGGCCGCCGAAGCGCGGCAGCCCGTCGTCCAGGACCGTCCACGGAGCGCGATCGTCGACGTACCAGTGCGCCTCGGGCTTCCGGTCGATCGGCGCCTCCATGCTCGCGAGCGTGATGTCGATGTAGTCGGGGTGGTTCGTCGACTCGCAGAAGAGCTGGCTGCCGCACTCGCGGCAGAACGTCCGCCTCCCGTGATCCGACGACTTCCGCCGGACGAGCCGGTCCTCGCCGGCGGTCACCCGGAGCTGCGCATACGGCACGCCGAACCAGGTCACGAACGGCGCTGCGTGTGCCTTGCGACACATGCCGCAGTGGCAATGCCCGCAGAAGAGCGTGGGCGGCAAGATCTCGAATCGCACGGCGCCGCAGAAGCAGCTGCCCGACACGGGCGTATCCGCCATGGTGGGCCTCCTCGCTCGGCGGCGCGCTTCTACGCGCGCGCGCCGCTCCGACGTTTGGGCACGAGCACGGTGTAGTCGAGGTCGAGCACGACGTTGGGGTGATATCCGTCGCGGCCGGACTTCGGGTCCTTGATGCGGAGCGGGACCTCCTCCTGCGACGGGTCGATGTTCTTGACGCCGACCAGGCGCAGCCGGAGCGCTCCGGCGTCGTCGCGGCCCAGCTCGACGCGCTCGAGCACCTCGCTCCACGCGAACACGGTGTCGCCGGCGACCGTCGGGTTCGCGTGCGCGCCGGCGTTGAAGCCCAGGACGCGGATCGCGTTCTCGAGGCCGTCGAAGGAGATGGCGTGCGCGAGCGAGATCACGTGGCCGCCGTAGATGATGCGCGTCCCGAGGCGGGACTTCTTCTGCAGCACCTCGTTGAAGTGGACGCGCGCGTTGTTCTGGTAGAGGCGCGTCGCCGACTGGTGCTCCGCGTCCTCGACCGTCAGGCCCTGCGGGTGGAGGATGCGCTCTCCCGGCTCGTAGTCCTGCCAGAAGAACGGTCCGCCCGTCACGACGGGATCGAAACGATTCAAGTCGAGCTCCGGCGGGACGTACAGGTCGTCGACCGCGACGCGCGCGGGCAGCTCGGGCGAGTCGTCGTCGCCCGTCGACTTGCCGGGCTCGCGCTTGTTCACCATCGCCCAGCGATAGAACTGCAGGACCTTCTGGTCGCGCTGGTTGAAGCCACGCGTGTGGACCCAGACGATGCCGACGTCCGCCCGCGACGTCTCGCGCTTCGCGATGACCTCGGTCTCGGCGCGTAGCGTGTCGCCCGTGTACACGGGCCGCAGGAATCGCACGTCCGCATAGCCGAGGTTCGCCGGCGAGTTGAGCGACACCTCCGGGACGGCGCGCCCGAACACCATGTGGAAGACGAGCAGGTCGTGCACGGTCTCGCGCTCGAAGCCGAGCGAGCGCGCGAACTCGCGCGAGCAGTGGAGCGCACGGCGGTCGCCGGTGAGCGCGATGTAGAGCGCGACGTCGCCGTCCGTGACCGTGCGCGGCACGGCGTGCTGGAACGTATGGCCGACCTGGAAGTCCTCGAAGAAGTTGCCGGCGCGGGTCTTGGATCCCATGGCCGGGCTCGTACCGGCCGGGCCCCGGACGGGCAAGACGGCCGGCGGACGGAAGAGCGGTGAGCGCTTGGCGCGTGGCGGCGCGCTCAGGGGACGTGCAGGCCGCCGAAGGAGTAGCCGCGCACCTGCGCGCCGCGTCCGCCGAAGTCCCGCTTCCCGAAGTCGCGGCCGCCGTGCATTCCGTGCCGGAAGCGGTGGTGGCGCCCGACGCGTCCGTCGATGAACCCGCCGCTGACGAACCACGGCGACCACCCCGGCCAGAACCCGCCCGGCCACCAGGCGTCGTCGTAGCCGTCGGCCAAGCGATAGGGCGACCGCACGATCGCGACCGAGACGGGCGGCGGCGCGGGCGCCGGCGCCGTCGCGGGGAAGACGTACGGGACTTGCGGCCGCTCCGCCTCGACCATGACGCGCGCCAGCTCCGCCGCCGTGCGGACCTGCTCCTCCGCGATCCGCATTCCGGCTTCGAGACCGCGCTCGTAGGCCGCGCGCGAGTCGGCGGCCGGCGCCGGGTCGGCCGGGCCGTCCGAATCGTCGCCGGCGGCGGCGGACGCGGTCGCGATCGCCGCCTTCGACGTGAAGCTGCGTACCGCGTCGCCCTTCTCGGGCGGGACCTCGCGTTCGTCGTTCGTGAAGTGAAGCGCGCCGGCTTCGTCGCGCCAGCTGAAGACCGTTGCGTGCGCGGCCGCCGGAAGGGCCAGCGCGATGGCCGCGAAGAGGACGACGAGGCGTCTCATGAGGGCACCCTGCCCATTGGAATAGACGATCCGCCGCGCCAATACGATCGCTCCTTTGCGCGATTTCGCGCTCCCTGCGGAAGCCTCGTGGCAATCGCCCCGCGCTCCCGTTCTGGGAGGGGGCGATCCGCCGGCACACGGGCGGCGCGTTCACCGCGGCCGACCGCGGGATCGGCGAGCGCGACTGGCGCGTGTTCGCGTTTCGGAGCTGGAGCACGCGACCCGACCGCTCCGCCGCGACGTGCGCGCGGAGGAATGCCCGTTCACCGCGACGTGAACGCGGGGGCGGGCTTCGCGAACGGGCGGCCACGTCGCTCGAGCGGGGCCTGTCGAGTCGCGCAGCGAGAACCGACGCCACTGCGTCCCTCTCGCCTCAGCCGCCGGGCGCGGCGCTTGGCACGGCGCCTGCGTTCGCCGCGCGAAGCGACGGCAATCTCCGTCAAAACAAAAGGGGGCTCGGATGGCGAAGCAGGGAACGGCCCGCGGCACGCGGGCGCGGACGTGGACGTCCGCGCGCGCGGCGACGGCCGCGCTGTGCGTCGTGTCGGCATTTTCGGGATCCGCCGCACACGCCGGCGTCTGGCGCAGCAACGGCCCGAGCGGCGGGGCGGTTCAGACCCTCGCCGTCGACCCGTCGGATCCGACGACCGTCTACGCCGGCAGCGACGGCGGCGGCTTCTTCAAGAGCCTCGACGGCGGCGACACCTGGAAGGCGACCGGGACGGACATCTTCCAGATCTCCGCGCTCGACGTGACGGGGATCGTCGTCGACCCGACGAATCCGTCGCGCGTCTATGCCTCGGCCATGACGAACCCGAACGCGTTCGCGTTCAAGAGCGAGGATGGCGGCGCGACCTGGACGTCGCAGGTCATCGGCGAGCTGGCGACCGGCATCGCGATCGACCCGACCACCCCGAGCACGCTCTACATCTCGGGCTTCCCGAGCGTCTTCAAGTCGACCGACGCCGGCGCGACGTGGGCGTCGGCGCTCTCCGGCCCGGGCTTCTCCGTCATGGTCGACCCGACGACGAGCGCCGTGTACGCGGGCCTCGACAACTCGGTCGCGAAGTCGATCGACGGCGGCGCTCACTGGACGTTCTCCACCACGAGCTTCGGCGGCGCCCGCATCGAGACGCTCACGGTCGATCCGATCGACCCGAGCATCCTCTACGCCGGGCCTTCCGGCTCGGCCGTGTTCAAGAGCACCGACGGCGGCAAGACCTGGGCCGGGATCGGCCCGGTCCTCTCGCCTTTTCCGTTCAACGCGACCCGGATCATCGTCGATCCGTCCGATCACGACGTCGTCTACGCGGCCGGCCTCGCGTTCGGCGCGCCGGGCGTGTTCAAGACGATCGACGGAGGCGCGACCTGGACACCGACGTCGCTCGTCGACCCGGCGTTCTCGCTCGCGATGATCGACTCGCAGACGCTCGTCGCCGGCAACTTCGTCGTGGGGATCTCGAAGACGGTCGACGCCGCGGCGACGTGGTTTCCGTCGGGGACCGGCCTCGCAGCGACGACGGTGACGTCTCTGGCGACCGACTCCGCGCATCCCGGCGGCGTCTGGGCCGGTCGCACCGGGAACCACGTCGCGCGCAGCGACGACGGCGGCGCGACCTGGAGGAACCCGGCGGGCATCGGCATCCCGA
Organism: Binatia bacterium; assembly: GCA_035651755.1. Taxonomy (GTDB): domain Bacteria; phylum Desulfobacterota; class Binatia; order UBA12015; family UBA12015; genus DASRFA01. The sequence continues at coordinate 268,500 of DASRFA010000027.1, forward strand.
GCAACGTCAACCAGATCTACGCGCTCGCCGTGGATCCGTCGGCGCCCGGGACGGCGTACGCGGGCTTCTTCCCGATCGGCGGGGTGGCGAAGACGGTGGACGGCGGCGAGCACTGGACGCTCTTCGACGCCCCGCCGCCGAGCTCGATGCTGACGCTCGCGCTCGCGCTCGATTCATCGGATCCGGCGAACATCTGGTCCGCCGGCTTCGGGAGCGGTGTCTCCAGGAGCACGAACCACGGCGTGGACTGGACCGTCCTGGGCAACGGCATCCCGCAGATCGTGACCTCGCTCGCGATCGATCCGTCCGCACCGAGCACCGTCTACGCCGGATCGATCCTCGGCGGCGGGAGCCCGGCGGCCGTCTACAAGACGACGGACGCCGGCGCGCACTGGGCGCCGATGGACACCGGCATTTCGGAGCTCGACGGACAGGTCGTGATCGCGCTCGCGATCGATCCGTCGGCGCCGAGCACCGTCTATGCCGGAACGTCCGGCGCCGGCGTGTTCAAGACGATCGACGGCGGCGCGAGCTGGAATGCCGTGAACGACGGGCTCGGCGCGCTCGACGTCACGTCCCTGGTCGCCGACGCCGCGGTCCCCGGAACGGTGTACGCCGGCACGCACGTCGGCGTCTACACGACGATCGACGGCGGAGCGTCGTGGAGCCGCTCGAACGTCGGCCTCTTCAACCCGGACGTCCGCTCGCTCGCCGCCGAGCGCGGCCGCGTGTACGCCGGAACGGCCGGCAACGGCGCCTTCGCGATGGACGTCCCGACCACGCCGGCGAAGGCCGTGCTCGGACGGAGCTTCAGCGTCAAGAACCCGGGCACCCCGCCGGCGCGGAAGCTCACTGCCAGCGCCTTGGAGGCGCGCTCCGACGCGCCCTTCGACCGCGCGCACATCATGGCGCAGGGAGCGACGCTGACGATCTCGGTGACCGGTGAGGTCGACGGCGAGCAGACCTTCGAGCTTCCGCCGCCGTGGGCCGCCGCCGGGGCGAGCGGCGTCAAGTACTCCGACCCGAAGGGGATTCACGGCCCGGTGAAGGCCGTGACGCTCAAGAAGACGTCGTCCGGAACCTTCGCGATGAGCGTGCAGCTCGTCGGCAACACCGGCAGCGCGCCGCAGCCGCACATCGGAATCGTGCCGCCCCGCCCCGGCAGCTCGGCGCGCGTCCTCCTCGCGGTGAACGGCGGCGACGCCTACTGCCTGGGCTTCGGCGGCGCCGCGGGCGGGGCCATCGTGAACACGCCGACGAGCTTCTCCGTGACGCGTCCGACCTCGAGAGCGTGCCCGTGACCGGATGACGGAGCTTCGGAGCGCGCGGCCGGTGCGATGAGCCGCCGGCCGCGCGCTCGCGGCGCAAGCTGCTCAGAGCGGCGGAGCGACCGCGAGGTCGAGGCCGATCCCCAGGACCGCCCCGGCGCGCGCCACCTGCGGCTCGATGCGCGTGATCCCGATCACGCCGGCGTCGACGCCGCTCGTCCCGATGCTGGCCGTGTGGATTCCGATGGTCACCAGGACCCCGACCGCGCGCCCGTCGTCGCTGATGACGCCGCTCCCGGAGTCGCCCGGCAGCGCGACGCCGTCGGCGAACACGTGGTCCGGATCGGGCATGCCGATTGCGACGGCGCTGCGCGCCGGCAGGACCGTCCCGATCGCGACGCCGTTCCCGTAGTGGTGCAGGACGACGGCATCCGACGGCTGATCGGCGTTGATGCCGGTCGGTCCGCCGAAATGGCAGACCTGCGCGTCCGCCGCGACGCCCGGATCGAGGCGGATGAGCGAGAAGTCCTTGGGATCCTGCAGGATGGCGTAAGCAAATTCGCCGATGCGCGCGTCGTTCGCGTCGCGCGCCTCCGGGCCCGTTCCCGGAGCCCACTCCATCTCACCGACGTCGCCGCCGATCGGCGAGTCGCCGAGGATGCAGTGCCCGGCGGTCCCGATGTAGGTCGCGCCGTCGCTGCCGTCGAACACGAAGTTGAACGTGCATTGTCCGACGTCGCTGTTCACGATCGCGCCCGGGCGAATTCCCGGACAAGTCCCGGTGCCGACCGGGGCGGCTGCCGGAACGCCGATCAGGTGCACCGGCACTCCGCCGAGCGTCCAGTTCATGGTCAGCGCGGTGGCCAGTCGGAGTCCCGCGGCTGCCGCAGTCGCGCTCGCGGTCATCGTCACCGCGACCGCGGCGAAGCCGATCGTCGACCACCTCCTGCTCATCTTCGCTCTCCTCTCGGCGAGTCGGCACGAAGCGGTGCGACCGGGCGTCGCGCCCGTCGTACCGAATGACGCCGCCCTCGACCGATCCGAAAGATGCGAGGCGGCGCTGTGCGCGACAAGACGAAGGAGTACCGCCGGGTCGCGTGAAAGTACGCGCGCGGCCGCCTCGCCCGTAGCCCGCACTTCGCAGCCGTGTGTGCTTGACGGACTCGATGAACGAGGAAGCGCGGACGGAACGAGGACGCGGAAGTGCATCATCGCGCCTGGAATCGCGGGCCGGCCCGGGATATGGGCGGCGGACCGGATTCCCGGCGAGAGGAGCGAAGCATGGATTTCAATCGGAACGTCACTCGATACGCCGCGATCGTGCTCGGGATGGTGGGCGCGCTCGCGATCTCGGCATGCACGACGACGACGCCCGGCCTGCTGGGTCGCATGTCGAAGTTCAACCTGGCCACCGCCTCCACCGAGGACATCGCGAACGCGCTCAAACAAGACGGCCGCGTCGCGATCAGCGCGGGCATCCTCTTCGAGACCGACAGCGCGAAGCTGACGCCGGCCGCCGACGACGTGGTCGCACGGGTCGCGACCGTGATGAAGGAGCATCCCGACCTGAAGCTCGCCGTCGTCGGCAACACCGACGACACGGGCGACTTCAGGTACAACCTCCAGCTTTCCGAGCGGCGCGCGAAGGCCTTCGCCGACGCGCTGATGAAGAGCGGCGTATCGTCGAGCCGGCTCGCCGCGGTGGGCGTCGGCCCGCTCAGCCCGGTCGCGTCGAACGATACCGAGGAGGGCCGTGCGCAGAACCGTCGCGTCGAGCTCGTCCTGATCCGCTGAGCCGATCCGGCTCGCTCTCGCGCGTACCGATCCTCACGGACCTCGGCTCACGTCACGCTGAAGCAGCTCGCGCACTTCCCGGTTCCGCGGTCGGGGTTGACGACCTGAAGCGAGCGCGCACCCGTCGTCGCCGTCGGCGCAATGCTGACGTTGGCGACGAGGTGCGTCGGGCTCACGAAGGTCGTCGAGTTGACGGTGATCCCGCTTCCGAGCTTGACCTGCGCCGTCGACTGGAAGTCGGATCCGAAGACGTCCACGTTCTCCGTCGTGCCGCGCGCGCCGGCGTTCGGAGCGGCGGATGCCGGCGCGGGCGCCGGATCGACGATCAGGCAGCCCGTGCACGTCGCCGAGCCCGCCTGCGAGGTCAAGCTCACGGCGCGCGCGCCGAGCGCTGCGGACGCCCCTGCGCGCAGCTTGACGTCCAGCAGCGCCGGTCCGACGAGCGACGTCGAAAGGACGCGGACGCCGGTTCCGGACACCGAGACGACGGCGTCGCCGTGGAAGCCGGAGCCGTGCAGCGCCACGCTTCGCGTCCCGCGCCGTCCGAGCGCGTTCGGCTCCACGGACGCGATCGACGGTGGAGTGGTGTTCACGAGGACCGCGACGGCGTGCTTGTTGATCTCGTTCCCGTGCGCGTTCAGATGCTCGTCGCCGAACGTGACGACGTCCGGCCTGCCGTCGCCGTTCAGATCGGCAGCGACCATCTGCGGTACGCCGTCCGCGCCGTTCGGGGCGAGCGTCGTGAACTTCTGGACTGCGGCGAACGTTCCGTCGCCGTTGCCGGGCTGGACGCCGAGCTTCCCGCCGGCGTTGGTGGCGACCGAGCGGAGCGTGACGAGGTCGAGCCGCCCGTCGCCGTCGACGTCGGCCAGGACCACGTCGTCGAGATTGGGCGGCGCCGCGACCGGCGCCGGGCTTCCGGGATCGTCGATCGGGAACCCGGGACGGTAGACGGCGACGCTCCCGGGCGTGACGCCCATCGCCGCCATGACGACGTCGTTCTGCCCGTCGTCGTCGAGGTCGCCGACGACGATCCGCGCGCTCGGCCCGATGCCGGTGCGATAGCCGCCGGTTCCCCAGCCGCTCAGCGTCGACTCGAGCCCGTAGGCGACGACGCTGATGTCCCATCCGGAAGGGCCGGTGTGCGCCGGGTCGAACGTGAAGATCTCGTCGTTGCCGCCGGGCTGGTCCGGATACGAATGATACGGCGCGATGGTGAGCGCGCCGTAGAAGTCGCAGTAGCCGATCAGATTGCCGCCGCCGTCGTGCACCGGACAGTAGATGGCGTCCTCGTGTGCCCCCACGCCGTTCGCCAGATCGTCGGCGAGGAGCGCGACCGGGACGAACGCGAGGTTTCCGAGCTCGTTGATCCACGCGATGGAATCGCCGTCGATGTTGCCTTGGGCGAGGAACGGCGTGTGGCTTCCGATCCGCGCGATGCTCCAGACCTTCGGGCTACCGAGATGTCCGGCGCCGTCGCCGAGAAGGCGCGCGAGGCTGGGGACCTCGTACGGGCTCGGCAGGAACCCCGGACACGCCACGATGACGTCGGGATAGGCATCGACGCCGGGGTTGTACTGTCCGACGAGAAGGCCGTGCGGGCCGGGACAGACGTCGTAGCCGACCGGCGAATCGAACGTGCCGTCGCCGCGGTTGAGCAGCACGACGACCCGACCGACCGCGCCTTCTCCTCCGTTCGTCTCGAGGACGACGATGTCGGGACCGTTGGCGCCGTCGAGGTCGGCGACGGCCACCGCGTCGAACCCGGTCGCCGCGACGCCCGGAGGCGGCGCGACCGGGTGGTACGCTCGGGTGAACGATACGGTGGCGCCGGCATGCGCAGGCGATCCGCGGTGCGTCAGCGACGAGGCGATGGCGAAAGCCGTGAGCGCGCGCGCCCATCGCCGGCCCAGGAGGAAAGGTGCGAGATCCATGGTCTCCCCCGACGTCTCGATGGGTCGGCGTTACATTGCACCGAACAATGTTCGGGCCGACGGCGGGAAAGCGACCCGGCCGGCCGCTCCGGTTCACTTCATCCGGCGCTGGAACTCGGGATTGCTCAGGATGCCGTCGGCCAGCATGACGACCGCGTCGCTCAGGCCTTCCTGGTAGTTCTCGGCTTTCAAGGTACCGCCCCAGCGCTCGTTGTTCCCCGCGACCATTCCGCTCCACAGCACCTTGCCGCGCGCGTCCTTGAGCTCGGCGCGGCCGGTGATGTCGGTTCGGTAGAGCTGCTGCTCGTTCACCGCGAACGTGGTGAGCTGGAGGTTCAGCGCGCGCGGCGCCCCGGACGGCGAATCGACGACCGTCAACCCTGCGCCGCGGAACTCCTTGGCGAGCGCGTCGCGCACGAAATCGGCGGCGGAGCCCTGAGCCTGGACGGGCACGGGCGGCGTCTGCTCCGTGCACGCGCCGAGCGCGGTCTGGTCCGTGCGCGAATCGACGACGGAGAGGTAGATCTTCTCGCTGCCGTAGACGCCGGCGAATTTGTTGATGTTTACTCGATCCGTCGGACGGTACACGAGCGGCACCGTGAGCGACGTGACCCGCGCACATCCGAGGCCGAGCGCCGAGAGCGCCAGCCCGAGCGTGCAGCCGACGACCGCGGAGCGGCCCGTCGCGCCCTTTCTCGGGAACCCGAGACCCATCATCATCCCCCCCTCCGGCGGAGGGTTCTACTGGGAATCGATGGGCGCGCCAAATCCCGACCGCGCAGCGCGCGGTCGCGGGCGGCAGCGGGGGCTCTCGGCGATCCCTACTCGCCGAGCCGCTTGCGGATGAGCTTCGGGATCTCCTCGATCCGCTCCGCGACCGAGATCCCGGCTTTCTCCATGCGCTCGATCTTGGCCGCCGTCGTGTCTTCCTTGCCCTCGACGATCGTGCCCGCGTGCCCGAAGCGCATGCCCTGCATCTCGTCCATGAAGCGGCCGGCCATGAACGCGACGATCGGGAGCCGGCTCTCGTGCTCGACCACCCACTCGGCGAGCTCGGCCTCCATGCGGCCGCCGGGCTCGGAGTAGATCGCGATCGCCTTCGTCTCGGGGTCGGCCTCGAAGAAGGGCATGAGCTCGGCGTAGGTCGTGCCGATGATCGCGTCCCCGCCGATCGAGACCGCCGTCGACTGGCCGAGTCCGGCTGCCGTCAAGGTGCTCGCGATCTCGGTCGTCATGCCGCCCGAGCGCGACATGATGCCGATCGGGCCGCGCGTGTAGGCTTGGCGGGTGTTCGCGGCCGGGCCGCCGATGCCGCCCATCTTGCACTCGCCGGGCGTGATGAGGCCGAGGCAGTTCGGGCCGATGATGCGCGCGCCGCGGAGGCCCGCGAGCTCGACCATCTGTGCGACCTCCTGGCGCGGGATGTTCTCGGTCACGATGACGATCAGCTTGATCCCGTTCTCGATCGCCTCGAACGCGGCGTCGCGCGTGAAGCCGGGCGGGACGGAGATGATCGAGCCGTGCACCGGGCCGTGCTTGGCGACGACGTCGCGCACGCAGTCGTAGACCGGCACGCCGTAGATGTCGCGGCCGGCGCGGCCGGGCGTCACGCCGCCGACGATCTTCGAGCCGTAGTCGAGGCACTCGCGCGTCAGGTTCACCGCTTCGCGGCCGGTGATGCCCTGGACGAGGAAGGTCGTCTTCTTGTCGACGAGGATCGCCATCGCTGCTACTGCCGCATCTTCGCGACCGCGCGACCGGCGGCCTCGTACATCGACACCGAGCGATCGCAGTAGTCGACGCCGTACTTCGTGAGGATCTTGAAGCCTTCGCCTTCCCAGGCGCCCGGGATGCGGAAGATCGCGATCGCTTCCTTCGGGTCGCGACCGGCCTCGATGCAGCCCTTGATGACGCCGCGCGCGACGATGTCGACGCGCGTGTTCGAGACGACGTTCATCATCACCGCGATCTTCTCCACCCCCGGCTTCGAGAGGATGAGCTTCGTCAGCTCCTTCGCCTTGTTCACCGACGGGTTGCCGCCGATCTCGCAGTAGTTCGCCGGCTTGCCGCCGTGCTTCCGGACCGCGTCGAAGAGCGTGAGCGATCCGCCGCCGGCGCCGATCACGAGGCCGAGGTTGCCGTCGAACTCGACGACGTTGCCAGCGACGCCGCGGTGGTCCTGCGCGTTCACCTGCGCGCCCTTGATCTCGAACGGGGTCGCCTCGCGCGCCTGGCGCGTCTCCTCGGCTCCGATGCCGAGCTCCTCGAGCAGCTTCTTGTGCTTGCCGCGAGCCTCGGCCTCCATGTCGATGTGGCCGTCGAGGACGACGAAGCGCCCGTCCGCGAGCCGCGCGAGCGGGTTGATCTCGGCGAGCGTCAGGTCGTACGCGAGGAAGACGCGCATGAGCTCGAAGACGATCGGCGTGAGGCGGTTCAGCGCGTCGCCCGAGACGCCGGTCGCCGAGATCGCCTCCTTGGCGATGCGCGGCGAGATCGGGAAGAGCGACGAGAAGTGGGTCTTCGAGACGTGCTGCGGGTGGGTGTGTGCGACCTCCTCGATGTCGATGCCGCCCATGTCGGAGAAGACGAGCACCGGGCACTTCCGACGTCCGTCCCAGGTGATCGCGGCGAAGTACTCCTGCGCGACGGGCGTCTTCTCCTCGACGAGGACCGCGCGGCACTTCTGACCGTTCACGACGATCGGGACGATCGCCTCGTAATGGCGCGCGGCTTCGTCGGGCGCGTCGGCGAACTTGACGGCGCCCGCCTTCATGCGGCCGCCCGACAAGACCTGGCTCTTCAGGACGACGGGGCCGCCGATCTCCGCGGCGATCCGGCGCGCGTCGTCGGCGGAGCGCGCGAGCCCGCTCTTGCCGAGGGGCATCCCGTGGCGCTTGAAGAGCGCCTTCGACTCGTACTCGTAGAACCGCATGGAGGACCTCGGCTTCGGGGCTCGAAACCGAGGCAACGTACCAGTTTGGCGACCGCGGGCAAGCTCGGTTGCGCGGTCACGGCCGCCGCGGGCCGCTCGCTCGCGGGACCGCGATCGCGGCCTTGTGGAGCGCCCTGCGGAACAGCTACAGATGCCGCCGCATGGCGATGTTCATCCGCATCGACGTCGACCAGGACGAGGTCCGGAAGACCGCCGGCCTCGCGGCGAAGCTCGTCGAGGTCTGTCCCGTGAACATCTTCGCGCGCGGCGCGGGGGAGGGCAGCGTGACGACCGTCGAGGAGAACCTCGACGAGTGCACGCTGTGCGACCTGTGCGTCCAAGCCGCCCCGGACGCGGTCCGCATCGTCAAGCTGTACGACAGATAGCGCGATCCCGTCCGCCGCGCGTCAAGCGACGGATCGCGCCTCGTGCGGGAGCGCGCGCAGACGCGGCAGCACGTCCCGGCCGTACGCCTGGATGAACGCGCCCTGGTCCGGGCCGGCGGAGTGGAAGATCACGTGGTCGAACCCGAGCTCCACGTAGCGCTGGACGAAGCGCACGTGCTCCTCGGGGTCGGACGAGAGGCACGCCTTCTTCCGGATCGTGTCGGCCCCGACGACCTTCCCGTTCTGCTCCGACAGGTGCGGCGTGTGGAGGCGCTGCGAGAAGAGCGCGGGCACGAACGCGCCCGCCCAGTAGGCCTGTCGCACGTCGATCGCTTCCTTCTCGTCGGCGGCGTACGCGACCGCGAGCTCGATCATGCGCGGCATCCGGCTCGGGTCCTTGCCCGCCTCGCGCGCTCCGCGCTCGAACTCCGCGAGCATCTCGCGATAGACGTCGGGCTCGTCGCCGCCCACCGTGATGAGACCATCGCCGAGGCGGCCCGCGAAGCCCGCGGTTCCGGGCGCCATCGTGGAGACGAGGATCGGGATCGGCTCGACGGGAGCCGTGTAGAGCTTGGCGGCGCGGGTCGCGTAGTAGGTGCCGTCGTGCGTCACCTTGTCGCCGGTCCAGAGGCGGCGGATCAGCTCGACCGCTTCCGAAAGGCGCTCGCGACGCACCGTCGACTCGGGCCACAGGCCCGTCGCGGAGTACTCGTTCAGCGCCTCGCCCGTTCCGACGCCGAGATAGAACCGACCGGGAGCGAGGCGCTGCACCGTCGCCGCGGCCTGCGCGACGATCGCCGGGTGATAGCGGAGCGTCGGGCACGTGACGCCGGTCCCGAGCACGATGCGGCGGGTGCGAGCCGCGACGGCGCCGAGCCAGCTCCACACGAACGACGCCTGCCCGCGCTCCGCCCACGGGTGGAAGTGGTCGCTCGCATCGATCGAGTCGAATCCCGCCTGCTCGGCGGCGACCGCGTACTCGAGGAGCTCTTCGGGAGGGTACTGCTCCGTTCCTGCCTTCCAGCCGAGCTGCAACATGGTCTCTCTCCTCGCGAGCGGCGCCCGAGCCGTGCGACCGCAACGCGCGTGCCAGCGGTCGTCCGCGCCGTCGGCTCTCTCGAGCTCGCCGACCGCGCACGCATTACAGGGAGTGAACGCGCTACAACGCGTTCGTTCACGCAGACGGCATTGACACCGCGCGGACCGGCGGATGTGCTGTTCGCATGTCGCCGGGCGACCGTCAGCCCGCGCGCCGCGAGAGCGAGCCGGAGTGGGAAGCGCACGGGTCGTCGGCTCCCCAGCGCGCGACGTCCGCCGGCCACCCGGCGTTCCTGTTCGATCTCGACGGGACGCTGGTCGACAGCGTGTACCACCACGTGCTCGCGTGGCGGGACGCGCTCGAAGACGCGGGCGTGCGGCTCGCGGTGTGGCGCATCCACCGGCGGATCGGAATGAGCGGCGGCCTTCTCGTGAACGCGCTGCTGCGCGAGACCGGTCACCGCTTCACGGCAGAGGAGGTCGAGCGCCTGCAGCGTGCGCACGCCGCGATCTACGCGCGCCAGGCCGGCGACGTGCGCCCGCTCCCGGGCGCGCGCGATCTGCTCGCTCACCTCACCGACGCCGGCGTGCCTTGGGCGATCGCGACGAGCGGCAAGCTCGAGAGCGCGCGTCCCGCGCTCGACATGCTCGGCATCGATCCCGCCGGCCCGGGCGCGATCGTGACGCGCGACCTCGTCCAGCACGCGAAGCCCGATCCCGACCTCTTCCTCGCCGCGGCCGAGCGGCTCGGGGTGCGGATCGAGGCGGCGGTCGTCGTCGGCGACAGCGTGTGGGACCTGCTCGCCGCACGCCGCGCGCGCGCCCTCGGCGTGGCCCTCCTGTCGGGCGGCTACGGCCAGGACGAGCTCGAGCGCGCGGGAGCGTATCGCGTGTACCAGGACCCGGCCGACCTGCTCTTCCACCTCGACGAGGTCGGCGTGCGCGCGATCGGCTGAGCCGGGCGCGGCTCCGCGAGCCGCTGCTCCGGTCGCGCTCCGAGCGTGGAATCGCGTCTCTCGACGGAGGTCGCGGCGCGTGGAAGATGCGTGCCGCGAGGCGCGCAGGTGGCGAACGATCCGGATGCGGCTCTGTCGGGTGGGATTTCGGGCCGGACGCGCATCCTCGGCCTCCTCGCCGACCCGATCGTCCAGGCGCGCTCGCCGGCGATGGCGAACGCCTGGCTGCGCGAGCGCGGCCGCTTCGGCGACTTCGTCCTCGTGCCGATGGCAGTGGGATCCGAAGGCCTCGCGGACGCCGTCGCCGGCCTCCGCCGCATGCGGAACTTCGCGGGCGCGATCGTCTCGATGCCCCACAAGTCCGCGATGCTCCCGCTCGTCGACGAGGTCGCGCCCGAGGCACGGCTCGTCGGCGCGTTGAACGCGGTGCGGCGTGCGGACGATGGGCGCCTCGCCGGCACGATGCTCGACGGCGAAGGCTTCGTCGCGGGCCTCCGCTCGGCGGGGCACGAGGTCGAAGGCCGCACGTGCGCGCTCTTCGGCGCCGGCGGCGCCGCGTCCGCGATCGCCTTCTCGCTCGCGCGCCACGGCTGCGCGGGGCTCGCCATCGCGAACCGTACGCCGGCGAAGGCCGAGTCGCTCGCAGAGCGCGTGCGCGCGGCGTTCCCGTGCGTCGACGTGCGCCCCGGCGCGGATCCGCGCTCGGCCTACGACGTCGCGATCAACGCGACTTCGCTCGGGATGAAGCCCGACGACGATCTCCCGATGCCGCTCGGGGTGATCGACCGCGCGCGCCTCGTCGCGGAGTGCGTCGTCGCCCCCGAAACGACGCGGCTGCTCGAGGTCGCGCGCGAGCGCGGGCGCGCGGTCCACGGCGGGATCGCCATGCTCACGGCGCAGATGGAGCTGATGCTCCGCTTCATGGGGGTCGATTGACGGAAGCGCGCGCTACCCGGCTCGCTCGGACGCTTCGCGGCGGGCGACGAGCAGCGTGACCTGCTGCGTCAGCACCGCTTCGCCGCGCGGGTTCTGGAGCGAGTCGGCGAGGACGACGATCCCGCGGTCCGGCTTCGTCTGCGAGGGCCGCTTCGCGACGCACTCCGTCCAGTAGGCGAGCTCCTCGTCCGGTCGCGCCGGCGCCGGGAGCCGCACCTCGTCCTTCCCGAGCATCGCCAGCACGGCGATCGGGTCGCGCATGTCGAAGAAGAGCCGCGTGACGACCGCGAAGAGGTGGAGCGAGCACAGCGTCAAGCCGCCGTAGATCGACGCCCGCGCCGCCTCCTCGTCGACGTGGTGGGGCTGCGGCTCGAAACGGCGCGCGAGCTCGATCGCCTCGGCGCGCGACGGCGTCGCGCGGCCGACGAGGAAGCGCTCGCCGAGCGCGATGTCCTCGAACGTCCGCCGGGCCATGCGCCGCGCTGCGCCGCCTACCGCTGCGCGCCGCCCACGAGCTGCTGCTTCAGCTCGCGCTTCAGGATCTTCCCGGCGGGGTTGCGCGGAAGCGGCTCGTCGTAGAACCAGATCCGGACGGGGACCTTGAAGGCCGCGATGCGCTCCGCGACGTGCGTGCGCAGCTCGTCCTCGGTCGCGCTCGTTCCGGGAGCGAGGTGGACGGCCGCGCCCACCTCCTCGCCGAGGACCGGATGCGGGATGCCGATCGCGGCCGCGTCCGTGACGGCCGGGTGCTCGAAGAGCGCGGCCTCCACCTCCGCCGACGAGACGTTCTCGCCGCCGCGGATGATGAGGTCCTTCGCGCGGTCGACGAGATAGACGAATCCCTCGTCGTCGATGCGCGCGACGTCGCCGGAGTGGAGCCAGCCGTCGCTGAACGACGCCGCGGTCTCCGCCGGCTTTCCGAAGTAGCCCTTCACGACGTTCGGGCCCTTGATCCACAGCTCCCCGACGGCGCCGCGCGCGAGGTCCCGTCCGCTCTCGTCGACGACCTTGAGATCGCAGACCGGGATCGGCACGCCGACGCTGTCGGGGTGGCGGAGGTAGTCGACACCCACGTTCATCGTCGTGACCGACGACGTCTCGGTGAGGCCGTACCCGTTGCTCGGGATGCGGCCGGGGAAGAGCTCGTCGATCTTCCGCACGAGCTCGGGCGCCGCCGGCGCGCCGCCGTAGCCGATGCCGCGCAGGCTCGAGACGTCGCGCTTGCCGAAGTCGGGGTGCTCGATCACCTGCCATACCATCGCTGGGACGCCGCCGAAGTTCGTCACGCGCTCACGCTCGATGAGCTCGAGGCAGCGCCCGGCATCCCACTTGTGCATGACGACGAGCTTGTTGCCGGCGAAGAGGTTCGCGACCAGGATCGAGTGGCAGCCGGTCGCGTGGAAGAACGGCACCGAGACGAGATGGACCGCCTGCTCGCCCGACGGTGCGGCCGGCGGCTTCCCGGAGCGGATCGCGCCGCGCACCGTGACGAAGCCGAGGCTCAGGAGGTTCCCGCAGATGTTCCGGTGGGTGCCGAGCACGCCCTTCGGGTTCCCGGTCGTGCCCGAGGTGTAGAAGATCGTCGCGTCGTCCTCCGGGTCGAGCGCGACGTCGGGCAGCTCGACGGACGGGGGCGCGTCCGCGACCACTTCCTCGAAGCGCTCGACGCGGCCGCCGCCCGGCAACGCGGCGCGCGAGTCGCGCGCCACGACGACGCGCAGGTCGGGAAAGCCGGCGAGCTCGCCTGCGAGCCGTTCGAGCCGCTCGGCGTCGGTGAACGCGACCTTCGAGCCCGAGTCGCGGAGCCCGTACGCGAGCTCGGGCGCCGTCCACCAGGCGTTCAGCGGCACGGCGACCGCGCCGGCGGCCGTCGCCGACCAGAACGCGACCGACCACTCGGGGAAGTTCCGCATCGCGATCGCGACGCGGTCGCCCTTCGCCACGCCGAACCGGTCGCGCAGCACGCGCGCGAGGTGCGCGACCGTCCGGAAGTGGCGCTCGTAGGTCCAGCGGTCGTCCTCGTAGATCAGGAAGTCGCGCTCGCCGTGCGCGCGGCTCGCCGCGACGATTGCCGGCAGCGCGGGCGGCGCGTTCTTCCAGACGCGCGTCGGGATCCCGCGGATGACGCGTTCCTCCATCTCGAAGGGCGCGCCCGGCGCCGTCAGCAGGGCGTGGACGTCGGCGATCGACGGTGTCGCAGCTTCGGCCATCGTCGTCACTCCCCGTGCTTCGCGACCGCGCGCGCCAGCGCGGGTCGCGAGCTGCAGCGCTCGAGATACGAGTCGACGACCGGTCCGGCCGGCATCATCGCGCGCGCGAACTGTCCGAGGCTCGCGAGCAGGACGTCCGCGCCCGAAAACTTCTCGCCGAGCACCCACGGTCCCGCCTCGAGCGCGCCCAGGATGCGGCGGTCCATCGCGCCGCGGTCGCGGAAGGTGCGCTGCACGGCCGGATGGTCGGCGAGCCCGGCCGTCGTCATCACGACGATCGGCTCCATGACGCCCGCGTAGTACGCGAGCCACGAGAGGTACGGCCCGCGCTTCGGGTCGCCGATCGGCGGCGCAAGGCCCGCCGCCGGGAGCTTGTCCGTCAAGTAGAGGACGATGGCGCTCGACTCGGTGACCAGCACGCCGTCGTCGACGAGCGCGGGCACCTTCTTGTCGGGATGCGGGTTCCCCGCATCCGCATGGCCGGTTCCGTCCATGCGCGGGATGTCGGTCGGCTCGACCCGGTAGTCGGCGCCGAGCTCCTCGAGGAGCCAGATGATCCGCGACGAGCGGGATTTCGGGGCGTGAAAGAGCGTCAGCATGGCGACCTCACAGCGGCAGGTCGCCGGTCGCGCGGCGGGTGCTGCCGTCCTTCTGGTAGGCGGCGATCGTCCGCTGCGCGATGCGCATCTGGTGCACCTCGTCGGCGCCGTCGGCGAAGCGCGCCCAGCGCGCGTGCTGGTACATCCCCGCGAGCGGCGTGTCGGTCGAGTAGCCGAGGGCGCCGTGCACCTGGATCGAGCGGTCGATGATGCGGCCGAGCGCGTTCGCGACGAAATGCTTCGCCATCGACACCTCGGAGGCGAAGTCGAGCCCGCGATCGATCCGGTAGGCGGCGTGCAGGACCATCAGCTTCGCCTGGTAGAGCTCCATCGTCGAGTCGGCGATCATCCACTGGATGCCCTGCTTTTCGGCGAGGAGCGAGCCGTGGGCGAAGCGCTTGGTCGAGCGGTCGACCATCATGTCGAGCGCCGTCTCGGCCTGCGCGATCCAGCGCATGCAGTGCGCGAGGCGGGCCGGGCCGAGCCGGTACTGCCCGAGACGATGGCCCTGGCCGCGGCCGCCGAGCATGTTCCGGGCGGGGATGCGGAGGTTCTCGATGCGGATCTCGGAGTGGCCCGAGGAGCCGTGCATGGTCGCGACCTCGCGCACGCGGTTCCAGCCCTCGGACGGGAGGTCGACGATGAAGCCCGTGTTCGCGGCCTGCGGCACGTCGGGCTCGTCCTCGGTGCGGGCGATCAGGATCGCGAACTGCGCGCGGCGCGCGTTCGAGATGAACCACTTGTGCCCGTTCACCACCCAGTCGTCGCCTTCGCGGACGGCGCGGGTCTGGATGAGGGTCGGGTCGGAGCCGGCGACCTCGGGCTCGGTCATCGCGAAGCAGCTCATCGCTCGGCCGTCGCAGAGCGGGCGCAGGTACTTCTCCTTCTGCTCGTCGGTCGCCCAGTGGAGGAGGGTATGCATGTTGCCCTCGTCCGGCGCCTGGCAATTGAGGACCCACGGGCCGTAGTGCGACTTCGCCGCCTCGGCCTGGACCATCGCGAGCTCGACGTGGCCGAGGCCCATGCCACCCCATTCCTTCGGCATGTGCGGAAGCCAGAGACCCGCCGAGCGCGCTTCCTCGCGCATCCCGAACAGGATGCGGAGGTACTGCGCGCGCTCGACGTCGTCGCCGTGGCCGATCTCCGCCTCGCCCGGCTTCACCACCTTCTCGATGAAGTCGCGGACGCGGAGCCGGATCTGCTCGAGCTGCGGGGTCAACGTGAAGTCGATCGCCATGGAGCCCTCCTCGGGACGGTCGCTCTGCCACTATCACCCGGTGCGCGACAAAGCGCGATGCGGTCGCCGCGGGTGCTGGTAGGGGGACGGCTCGAACGTCCGGGCGGTCCGACCGCCGTCGCGCCGGCGCTCGTTGACCCGGAGCGCGGCGCCGTGATCTACGACGATGAGAAGGAGGCACTGCATGAGCCGTGTGGACCGCCCGCGTGTTCGGACCGGGCTCCTTGGCGCCGCGATCCTCATCGCGCTTCTTCCGGCGCCGGCGCGCACCGCCGACGTGAACGAGGTCCCCTCGGGCACGATCCTCGGCAAGGAGAACTGCCAGATCGCGAAGGGCGCGCTGCCCGACGAGATCCTCCAGTTCTACTGCCGCGGCGACTACGAGAACCCGATCCGCAAGAGCGCGAACGGCAAGGGGCTGTTCGACAACCCGCGGCTCACCGAGGTCTCCGCCAAGAACGAGGGCAAGTACGACGTCAACGATCAGGGCACGGTCGTCGACGTCGCGACGGGCACCCGCCCCGACTTCATGGTCGGCTTCCCGTTCCCGAAGGTCGACCCGAACGACCCGAAAGCCGGCGCGAAGCTGGCTTGGAACTACTTCTACCGCGTGTACTGGGAGGGCGGCTTCCACACCGAGTCGCCGGTCAACTGGATCAGTCGCGCCGACGGCCTGCAGCGGCGCTTCAACGTCGACGTCCACTTCAAGTACTACGACGGCGCTCCTCCCGAGATCCAGCAGCGCATCAAGGGCAATCCGCTGAACCTGCTGTCGCGCACGCTCGGCCTCGTGACCGAGCCGGCGGACCTGAACGGCATCGTGTCGCTCAACTGGCGGTACCGCGACGCCGACCACAAGGACAACGCGTGGTCGTACGTCCCGGCGCTCCGGCGCGTGCGCGCGATCAACCCGAACAACCGCGCCGACGGGCTCCTCGGCTCGGACATCTCCGAGGACGACGGCCCGTACTTCGACGGCAAGCCCGAGGAGTTCAATTTCAAGCTCGTCGGTCAGACGACGATTCTCGCCCACTACGACGGGCCGGGCCTCGACAGCGACGGCTCGAACGTCCACAAGCTCGAGCCCGGCGCGAAGGTCTCGACGCTCGTGACGATCAGGGAGCCGGCGTGGCAGGTCATCTCGCCGAAGCTCCGCGTGATCTGGTCCGATGCGCCGGGTTGGCAGAGCGAGCCGAAGCAGCTCGCCGCGTGGGCGCCGGTGCAGTACGCGCTCGTGCCGCGCAAGGTGTGGGTCGTCGAGGCGACGCCGAAGGACAAGTACTACATCTACGGCAAGCAGACGCTCTACCTCGATCAGCTGAACTACAACGGCTACTGGAAGAACAAGTTCGACTGGAAGGGCGAGGCCCTGAACAACTACGCGATCCCCGGGACGATGTGGTTCAAGGTCGACGGCGCGCCCGGCTACACCAAGGGCGGCGGCGGCGGGAACATCGCGGTCGCGCTCAACTACAAGGGCGACCGCGCCACCGTGACCGGCATGCCGATCGCCCCCGTCGAGTACTACGTCGACATTCCCGACGACATCTACGAGATCGACCACCTCGTCCGCGGGAAGTAGGGCGTCCTAGACGTCGCCCGGGTTGGATCCGCGAAGCGCTCCCGGCGCGCGCGCGGCGTGGCCTGCGGCAGCGGTGTCGCTCGCCGCGTACGTCGCCGTTTTCGTGGTCCTGACGCGCCGCTGGTGGGTCGCGGCGGCGACCTCCGTTCCGACCGGCAACCACCCGAGCGACTCGCGCCTGCACGTCTGGATCCTCGGCTGGGTGTATCGCGCGCTCACGAGCGAGCCGAGCCGGCTCTTCGATGCGCCGATCTACTTCCCGGCCCCGGCCCAGCTCACCGGCTCGGAGCACTTCCTCTCGAGCCAGATCGCCTTCGCACCGGTGTATGCGCTCACGGGCAACGCCGTGCTCGCGACGAACGCGCTCGTGCTCGCGTCCTACCCGATCGCGGCGTTCGCGATGGAGAGGCTCCTCGCCGCGCTCGGCATCGGGCGATGGGCGGCGTGGTCTGCCGGCCTGCTCTTCGCGCTCGGCCCGCTGCGCGTGCCGGCGAGCTTCCAGGTCCCGCAGCTGCTCCACCTCTACCTGCCGGTCGTCGCGCTCGCGCTGCACCGGCTGCGCGACGCGCCAACGGCGCCGCGCGTGCTCGTCTACGCGCTCTGCCTCGCGCTCGGGGTGTTCAGCGCCTACTACACGGCCGCGATGGTCGTCGCGGTCGTCGCCGTGTGGGGCGTCGTCGAGGTGGCGCGCCCGGGGCGGCGCGCGGGCTTCGCGGGCCTCGCGGCCGTCGCGACGCTCGGCGTGCTCCTCCTGCTCGCGGCTTTTTCGCTGCCGTACTTCCGGCGCGCCCCGGACGCGCCGCTCCCGCGAGATGCGCTCGCGCTGCCTCAGCCGAGCCCGAAACCGCGGCCGAGCGCGATGCCCGGCGCCACCGCGGTGCCGCACGCCGTGCCCTGGGACGCGGCCCTGCCGCTCGTCTGGCCGCCGGACGATCGCGTCGCGCCGATCGCGGGGACCGTCGGCCTTCTGGCGCTCGGCGTGCGCGGTCTCCGGCGCATCGCGGCGGCCGGGTTGGCCTTCGTCGCGCTCGGAGCGGGTTCGCTGGTCTGGCTCGTCGCCGCGGGCGGCATGTCGCCGGCGGTCGCCGCGATCGTCGGGTTCTTCCGGCACGTGCAGCGGACCCAGATGTTGACGGGCTTCGGGCTCTCGCTTCTCGCGGCCGGCGCGCTCGCGACGTGCGGCCGCGTCGCGGGACGGCGTGCCGAGGTCGCGGCCGCGCTCGCGGTCGCGTGCGCGGTCCTCTGGACGCGCGGGCCGGCGCTCGTCACGCCGAAGCTCGACCGCGTCGCGCTCGAGGATGGCGAGGCGGCGGCGTACGACGAGATCGGCCGCATCGCGGCGCGCGGCGGAGACGGGTCGCTGCTCGAGCTGCCCGCGACCGGGCGCGACGGCACGGATCTCCGCCCGCGCTCGCTGCTCGGAAGCCTGCGCCATCGCGTTCCGCTCGCGAACGGCTTCTCCGGCCACTTCCCGTCGCATTTCATGTTCCTGAACGTCCGGATCTCGCGCCTCCCGGACGAGAGCTCGCTGCAGGACCTGGTCGACGTCGCGCACGTGCGCTGGATCGTGCTCCGTCCGGAGGAGGACTGGCGCGCGCCGGGAGAGCGCGAGCGGGTGCGCGCGGGTCTCCTGTCGGTCGCCGGGACGAGCGCGACCGAGGTCGGGCGCTTCACCGTCATCGACGTCGAGCGGCCGCGCGAGCGCCCGGAGCTCTTCCAGGCGATCGCTTCCGGCCGGGCGCTCGCGCAGCTCGCGCCGGCGGAGCGAGCGGTGCTCGCCCCTTGGCTCGCGCGCGACCCTGCCGGCGCTTCACCCGGGGGACGGTAGCGAGAAGCGATAGAAGCGGTTGATCTCGCCGATCTGCTCGCGGATCTGACGTTCGCGCTCCCGCTTCACCTCGGACGTGACCGGGCGCGCGTCGGCCGAGTTCCCGTCGAGCGCGAAGACGTAGTCCTTGTAATTGACGCCGTCGGCCACGTACAGCGAGCGCCCGTTGTCCGACAGGATCGCGTACACCGGGCCGTAGCTCGACGCGAGAAGCGTCTCGTCGCGCCCGCGCTCGCTCGGCGCGTCTCCCTTCTCGGTGAAGAGCGGCCGGCCGAAGATCGCCTCCGTTCGGACGGGTCGATGCCCGAGGAGGTAGTACAGGGTCGGCGTGATGTCGGTCAGGAATGCGACCTCGCCCCGGTCGTGGACGAGGTTCGCCCGCATCGCCGGGGGCAGGTGCACGATCAACGGGATGCGCACGATCTCGGGGAACATCGTGTAGGCGTGCCCCCAGCGCCCCTCTTCGCCGAGGGAGTCGCCGTGATCCGCGGTCAGGATGACGATGCTGTCGTCGTAGGTCTTCTCGGCCTTCAGCATCGCGATGAACTCGCCGAAGCAGCGGTCGATCCGCTTCAACCTCGACGCGTAGGGCGCGTAGAAGCCCGGATAGCTCTCGCCGTCGACGACGGTCGTGCTCTGGCGCGTGATCTGCGCGACGTGGAGGTTCTGCGGCTGCGTGTACGCGAACACCGGTCGCGAGCGATCGCGCCGATCGCGCAGCTTCCCGCTCAGGTCTTCGAGCGAGTGGCAGAGGTCGTAGTCCTTGTTGAGGACCCCCTGGTCGAGCTCGACGATCGACGGATCCGGTCGGACGACCGTCGACAGGATCGTGTCGACGCTGACGTAGCTCTGGTAGCGGTCGGTCTCGAGCAGCTTCTGGAGCGCGTTCATCGGATGGAACGGCTCGATGTACTGCTTGTGCAGCATCATGCCGCCGACCCAGATCGACGGCTCCGAGAGGCCGGTCGCGCCGTAGCGGGTGAAGGCGCTCTCCATGACGACGCTCTCGCGCGCGAACGCGTCGATCGACGGCGTGAAGCGGACGGCCGCGTTGTACGGGCCGAGATAGTCGCGGCGAAGGCTGTCGATCACGAAGATGAAGACGTTCGGCTTCGGCCCGGGCGTCGGCTTCAGGTCGTCGACGAGATTCACGTCGACGGGATCGACCTTGGTCGCGCGCGAGATGTTCGTGTTCTCCTGGAGGAAGCGATAGAAGGCGCTGCCGCTCGCCGCGTCCGCGATCCGCGGTGCGAGCGCATCGTACAGGACCTTGAACGACGCGTCGTAGCCCGAGTGCCGCGCGAGCACGGGTGCGGCGTCCGCCGCATCCGCCCCGAGCCACGCCGACACCTTCCGGGAGTGGGTCTCGAGCGCGCGGAAGGCGACGAGCGCCAAGACCGCGGTCACCAGCACCCCGGCGGCCCAGCCCGGCCGACCGGCGGAGCGCGTGGCGGCGGTGTAGAGGAGCGCGAACGCGAGGCACCACACGACGCCGACGGACAGCTTCTGCACGAGGTAGTTCCAGTCGTAGACCGCGACGTTGGTTGCGATCGCGAAGGCCGCACCGCCGACCAGCAGGAGCGCGCCGCCGCGCGCGAGCGCGGGCGACGACGGGGCGAGCGTCAGCGGGGACAGGACCGCCGCGAGGCCGTCCCGGATCGCCTCGTCGCGACGCGCGAACCCGTCCAGCGCCGCGCCCACCAGGACCGCGACGATCGCGAGCGCGAAGAGGGCGGCCCACAGATCGGCGAGGGGGCCGGTCAGGGAGAGCGCGGCGAGCACGACCTCGCGCACGCCGACGAACACGACGCCACCGGCGACCAGCGCGGAGAGCGCGAGCTCCGCGCGCGCCGGCGTGCGGGCGAGGCGCGCCGACGAGATGACCAGGACGAACGTCGCGGAGAGCGCGAGGAAGAGGACGAGATGCGAGAGCACGCTCCAGGCGAGGACGACGGCATCGTCGCGGACACCCGCGGACGCGTCTCCCTGCGCATGCGAGCGCGCGAGCGCGATCGCGAAGTAGAGGAGCGAGACGAAGAGCGCGGTCCGGAGCGCCGCGAGAAAGACCGTCCACTCGCGGCCCGGCTCCGGCTCGTCGAAGCGCAGCCGGCCGCGGCAACCTGCGACGTCGACCGCCCCGAGCCAGACGAGCTGCGCGAGAAAGACCACGCTCCAGACGAAGCTCGTCGCGTCGTTCTCGAGCGAGCGGATCACCGGGTGGACGAGCAGGAACGCGGCGAGCGCGGCCTGCGTCGCGACGAAAGATCGCGCCACCCAGCGCGATCCGGGGCCGACGAGCGCTTGCCGTAGCGTGAACGCGAGCGCCGCCGTCGCCGCGGCGTAGATCCAGGAATGCAGCTTCGCGAAGGCCGTCACCCAGCCGATCAACCCGAACTTGATCACCTGCTCGTAGGTGAACGGGACGTAAGCGACCAGGCAGTAGACGGACGTCAAGACCAGGACCCCGACGCCGCCGAGGCGAAGCAGGCGTTCGACGATGCGCCGCGCATCCATGTGCCTACCTCCTCGCCAGCCGCGCGCGCCGTGCGGCGGCGTCCTCGCTGCCGGGTCGGAGCTCGAGCGCCTTGTCGTAGTAGGCCAGAGCCTCGTCGGGTCGGTTCTCGAGCTCCGCGATGCTGCCGAGGACCACGTAGAAGTCGGGATACTCGGGGGACTTCTCGACCCCGCGCTCGAGAAGGCGCTTGGCCTCCTCGAGGCGCCCGTCGGCGCGCAGCACCAGCGCGCCGAGCAGGAGGCCGTCGGTGTTGTCGGGCCACCGCTTCTGGATCTCGGCGAGGTCCTCCCGCGCGAGCGCGAGCTTCCGCAGACGGAGATGGGCGCGCCCGATTCCGATCCGGAGATCGGCGTAGGTCGGTGAGACGTCGAGCCCGCGGCGGTAGAGCTCTTCCGCCTCCGCGAAGCGCCCTTCGCCTTCGTAGGCCCGCGCCAGCCAGAGGAGCGAGTCGGGATCCTTCGGGTCGAACGCGAGGCAGCGCTCGAAGGCCCGCAACGACTCCGCGTCGCGTCCGGCTTCCGCGTACGCCTGGCCGATCCGCGGGCATGCTTCGATCGGAGTCGGAGACGCGAGCACGAACTTCTCCAGGTACTCGGCTTCCTTGGTCGGATCGCGCAGCTCGCGTGCGATCGCGGCGAGCTGGAGCAGGTAGACGTGGTTCTGCGGGTACGCTTCGTGGAGTCGCAGGGTGATCTCGTTCGCCCGAGCGAATTCCCGCTCGCGCAGCAGCGTGCGGCTCTCATCGAGGAGCTCGCGCGACTCCTCGACCGTCAGCGAGCCGGGCTCGGGCGCGACGGCCTCGAGCGTCACGGGATGGAGGAAGAGGCTCCAGTAGTAGAGCGCGAGCACCGCGAGCGACGCGACGATCTGCGGGATCGTGATCGGCTTCTCCACGTCGACCTCAGAAGCGGTAGGAGAGCCCGGCGCCGAAGGTGTAGCGGCTCAGGATGTCGCCGCTCGTCTGCTCGTCGCGCGCATAGCCGAGCTCGAGCCCGAGCTCCCAGTGCGGCCCGAGCGTCTTCACCGCCTCGAACAGAACGGTATCCGAGTCGAGCAGCTCCACCTGCCCGAGGGTGATGAGCTCGGGAGCGGTCCCATGGCCGTAGCGGAGCCCGACCCAGTCGAGTCCCTCCCCGAAGTACCGGCGGCACCCGACCTGGAACGACTCGGACGTGCCGACCGAGTCCGGGGTCAAATAGACGCGCGCCCACGGCATCCAATCGCCGACGTACTTGGCGACGTAAGCGGTGTAGATGTCGACCGGGTCCGAGAAGCCGAGCCGGCGGTACCCCACCGAGACCTCGAAGCTCCACGGCAACGCCTGATAGATGTCGCCCGCGGCGCGATAGCTCGGGTACAGGTCGCCGTCGGGTGAGAAGCCGCCGAGCAGGAAGAGGTACGTTCCGGGGCGAATGCGGGGATAGGCCTCGATCTCGAACTGGTCGGAATGCGTGGAGAACCGCACCGCGTGCCAATACTTGACGATCACCGCGCCGTAGCCGGTGTCGCGCTTCATGCTCAGCGTCACCTCGTTCCAGGGCTCGCGCTGCTTGTCGAAGAGATCGAGGCTGTAATAGAGCCGCGCCGTCCACAGGCGCTGGCTCTCGAGGATCGAGTCCCGGAACGCGCGGACCTGCGCGTCGCTCGGGTCGACGCGCAGCGCGCGGTCGAGATCGGCGAGCGCGTCGCTGTTGTGCCGCAGCTCGTGCTGCGCCTTGGCGTGCAGGTAGAGCAGCGTCGGGTCGTCGGGATGGCGGAGCAGCGCGTTGCGCGAGAGCTCCTCGGCGCGGAGCGCGTTGTCGGACCAGAGCTCGACGCGGATGAGCGCCGGCAGGGCGTCGCCGTGGCCGGGATGCTCCGCGAGCACGCGCTCGAGCTCGCGGCGCGCCTCGGGATAGTCGCCTTCCCACGAGAGGACGATGCCGAGAAGGGTGCGGGCGTCGCCGTCCTCGGGATCCTTTTCGAGGCGCTCGCGGAGGAGCGCGATCGCGGCGGCGCGCTGGTCCGCGAGCGCCATCGCGCGCGCGCGTGCGACGACGTCGCCGTCGTCCACCGCGACGTCGGCCGGAGCGGCATTCGCCGCGGGCGGATCGGCCGCGTCGACCCGAGCCGCGATCAGGAGCGCGGCGGCGGCGAGCGCGGCGGCGCGCGCGGAGGCGAGGCGGAAGCGGCGGATCATGCCGGGCTCGCCTTTCGATCCGTCTGCTGGAACGCCTGCCGCGCGATTCGGCCCCAGTGTCCCTTGCGTCGCAGGACGCCGACGAAGGCGAGCACCCGGCGCGCGCTCAGGAGCTGGCGAAAGCCGAGGTACTCGAGCAGCGAAGCTCCGATCATCTTGACGAGGTCGCGCGTCCGGCCGTAGCGGCGAAAGAGAAGGTCGTCGAGGATGAGCGCCGTGACCGAGAGCACCATTCCGAAGAGCACGGCGAGGAGGAGGAAGAGGGCGGCGAAGGGCCCGTTCAGGTTTCCCGTGAGGTAGAGGATGGGGAGCAGGACGTAGCCTGCGGTCTCGATCACCGGCCCGAGGGCTTCGAAGAGGACGTAGAACGGGAAGCCGATCAGACCGACCGCGCCGTAACGCGGGTTCAGCATCATCCCGCGATGCATCCACAGGCTCTCGATCAGGCCGCGCTGCCAGCGGTCGCGTTGCCGGAGGAGCGAGCGCCAGTCGGCGGGGATCTGCGTCCAGCAGACCGGATCGGGAACGAAGACGACCCGGCCGTGCTCGCGCCGGCGGCGAGTCTCGCGATGCAGGCGCACGACGAGCTCCATGTCCTCGCAGACCGTGTTGGTCTGGTAGCCGCCGACCGCGACGACGGGCGCCTTCCGGAACAGCCCGAAGGCGCCCGAGATGATGAGCAGGCTGTTGATCTTCGCGAGAGCGGTCCGGCCCGCGAGAAAGCCGCGCACGTACTCGAGCGACTGGCAGAGGAGCATCGGCGTCCCGGGCGCGCGCACCTCGACGACGTGGCCCTCCTCGACGACCGACCCGTTCAGCACCCGCACGATGCCGCCCGATGCGATGATGCGGTCGTCTTCGGCGAACGAGCGCGCGACCCGGAGGAGCGCATCCGACTCGAGGAGCGAGTCGGCGTCGATCGAGCAGAACAGCGGATACGTCGACGCGTTGATCCCGGCGTTCAACGCGTCGCTCTTCCCGCCGTTCTCCTTGTCGATGACGATCAGGTTCGGGTGGTCGAGCGAGCGGTAGAGCGCGCGCACCGGCTTGGTCGCGATCGAGACCCGCGTCGCCGGCGGCATCTCGACGAGCTCGAACGCGCGCTTCAACACGTCCATCGTGTCGTCGCTCGACCCGTCGTTGATCACGATGACCTCGAACTCGGGATAGGTCGCGGTGAGGAGACACTGGACGTTCGCGACGACGGTCTCGCGCTCGTTGTGCGCGGGAACGAGGATGGAGACCGGGAGGTACGACGAGTCGGAGAGGAGCGCGCGCAGGTCGCCCCGCCAGACCCGGTGGCGGTAGCGGCGCAGGTCGTAGAAGGACACGACCGTGAAGGCGAGATACGTCGCGTTCAGGACGAAGAAGTACGCGAGGACGATGTGCTCCACCGCGAAGAGGACGTGTTGCGCCGTCAGCACGTCGCCGCCCCCTCGCCGGGTCGCTCCGCCGTCTCGGCGCGCCGGTGGACGGTCGTGACGCGGACGGTCGCGAGAGCCGCGAGCGCCGCGTCTCGCGCGTAGGCGTCGTCGCCGTCGATCGCGCGCCGCAGGATCTCGAAGCCGGGCTCCGCCTCGCGCGACAGCGTGCGGGCCGCGTTCGAGCGCACCCACCAGCTCTCGTCGTTCAGGGACCTCCCGAGCGCGTCGAGGACGTCCGCCGTCTTGGGCAGGTTCTCGAGGCCGCGCGCGGCGGCGGCGCGCACGAACCACTCGGGATCGTCGAGCAAGCGGACGAGGCTCGGCGCGCTCTCGTGGTCGCGCAGCTTGCCGAGAAAGCGGGCCGCGGACGCGCGCAGCTCGGAATCCTCCGCCGCCAGCCGCGCCCGAGCCTCCGGGATGGCGGCCTCGGCTCGCGCGTGTCCCAGCGCCTCGAGCGCGAGCTTTTCCTCGCTGGCGCCGAGCGTCGTCTCTCGCAGGAGCTCGCACAGCTGATCGGGTGCGACGAGCGCGAATCGGGCATAGAACGACCGCCGCCAGCCGAGGTTCGTGGCCGGCTCGGCGAGATACGACTCGAGGGCGGCGCGGATCGACTCCCGCCGGCGGTCCGCCAGGAGACCGTCGCGTGCGGCGCGCCGCACCTCCCACTCGCGGTCGCCGAGCGCCTCGGCGAGCGCGTCGCGCGCGCCGTCGCCGCCGCACTCGCCGAGGTGGCGGACGGCGGTCCTGCGCCGCGTCGCGCTCCGCGAGCGAGCGCGCCTGCGCAGGCGATCGATCTCCCCCATCGAGTCGAGGGCGGCGGTGATCCCGTCGGCGCGCTCGCCTGCGATGTCGATCCTCGCGCGCCGGAGCACCTCGGCCACGGGGCCGCGGCCGAAGCGGCGCACGGCTTCCGCCGTCACCGCGCACAGGTCGTCGCCGGAGATGATCGGTCCGACCAGCAGGACGAGGGCTTCGTCGGTGCGCCGTGCGCGGCGCCTGTGGAGGGCCTCACTCACCGCATGATGGATGACGAGGGCGATGCACGAGACGAGCGCGAGCAGGCCGAGCGCCAGCGTTCCGATCGCGAGGTGCGTGATCGCGCTCGAGCTCACCGTCGGCGGTTCCCGCGATCATCGCCGGTCGCTGCCGGAGACGAGTCGGCGCACGCGCTCGATGAGCTCCTTCGGCGCGAACGGCTTGATGAGGTAGTCGTCGGCTCCGTCCCTGCGCGCGCGCTCCGCGAAGTCGGCCTGGGCGTGGGCGGTCAGGACGAGGATGCGCAGGCGGGCGCGCTCGAGGTTGCGCCGGACGATGCGCAAGACCTCGAGGCCGTCGCGCCTCGGCATGTTGATGTCGAGGACGAGGACGCGGGGATTGTGCCGGTCGAGCTCTTCGAGCGCCGCATCGCCGTTGCTGGCGCGGACGACGTCGAAGCCCGCGCGGCGCAGCGACTCGGCCGCGAGGTGCGCTGTGAAGTTGTCGTCCTCCGCGAGCACGATCGGCGGCTCGCCGCCGGCATCATCCGGCCGCGGACGTTCCTCGGTCGATCGCGTGCCCCCCACCTCCTAGTGGTCGGCATCTCCGGGCGTGTTCGTTAGCGGCTGCTCTGGGTCGATCGGGAACGGGCCGGCAGCGCGAACGTGCTATGGCGTGCGCTGGCGCGATCGCGAGCGCTCCGCGGGTCGTCGAGACGCGCGCCGAGTCGCGATCACGCCCGGACGATCATCGACCGTGCGCGCGTGAAGAGCCCGAGCGTGATCGCGTGCAGCAGGTCCCCGGTCGCTTTCGGAGCCTTGCCTGCGCAGGCGCGCGCGTGCGTGCCCTCGAGCACGATGCCGAGCTTGAAGCAGGCGAGCACCGTGTACCAATCGATCGCGGAGAGGTCGCGATCGCTCCGCTCGGCGTAGCGCGCGACCACCTCGCGCGCGGTCGGAAGCCCGCCCGCCGATGCGAACGCCGCCGCCGGGCCGACGACCGGGTGCTCCGGGTCGGGCCAGGTCGCGAGCAGCCAGCCGACGTCGAGCAGCGGGTCGCCGATCGTCGACATCTCCCAGTCGACGATCGCGACCAGGCGCGGCGAGTCGTACGCGTACATGACGTTCGCGAAGTGGTAGTCGCCGTGGAGGATGCCGGGCTTCCACGCGGTCGGGCGATTCGCGTCGAGCCAGCGCGCGACCTCGTCGAGCTCGGGGATGTCCGGGCCGGGATAGCCCTCGAGACGACCGTACGATTCGAGCTCGGAGAGCCAGCGTGGCACCTGGCGCTCGAGGAAGCCCTCCGGCTTGCCGAAGTCGGAAAGCCCGACGGCGACGTGGTCCACGCGGTGGAGCGCCGCGATCGCGTCCGCCGCCTCGAGGCCCATCGCGCGGCGGATCGCGGCGTCGCCGGCGTGGAGGGGCGGCAGGCCGGTCGTCGGGTTGAAGCCGGCGACCGGCTGCATCAGGTAGAAGACCGCGCCGCCCATGACCGTCTCGTCGTGGCAGCCGGCGATGAACCCGGGATGCGGCACGTCGCTGCCGGCGAGCGCGGACAGGACGCGCGCCTCGCGTCGCAGGGCGTCGTTGCTCTTCGGGCGGAGGTGTCGCGGCGGACGGCGGAGCACGTACTCGCGTCCGCCGCGCGCGAACTGGACGAGCACGTTCTGCGTGCCGCCGGCGAGCGTGCGGACGCCCTCGAAGTCGCCGCGCGGGAGCCCCTGCGCGTCCATCCACGCGCCGAGGACGGCGAAGTTCAGCAGCGCGGGATCGATCGATTCCCCCGAAACGCGGTCGCCCATCGCGGGCAGCTATAGCGCAACCGAGCGCGCGCGCCGCGCTTTCCGTCACGCGGCGGGTGCGCTAGCCTCGCGGCGAACAGTCGTTCGTTTCGTCTTCGCCGCGGCCGGCGCGGCCTTCCCTCAGAGGGACCGATGAAGCTCGCCTACAGCCCCGAACACGAGGCCCTGCGCCAGGAGCTGCGCGCCTACTACGCGAAGCTCTTGACGCCCGAGATCCGGGCCGCCGTCGCCGAGAGCGAGGGCGTCGGGCCCGTGTGTCGCAAGGTCGTCCGGCAGATGGGCGCCGACGGCTGGCTCGGGATCGGCTGGCCGAAGGAGTACGGCGGCCGCGGCATGACGCCGATCGAGCAGTTCATCTTCTTCGACGAGTCGATGCGCGCCGGCGCCCCCGTCCCGATGCTGACGATCAACTCGGTCGCACCGACGATCATGCAGTTCGGGAGCGACGAGCAGAAGAAGTTCTACCTCCCCAAGATCCTGCGCGGCGAGATCCACTTCGCGATCGGCTACACCGAGCCGAGCGCCGGCACCGACCTCGCCTCGCTGCGCACCTCCGCCGTCCGCGACGGCGACTTCTTCGTCATCAACGGCCAGAAGATCTTCACGAGCCTCGCGACAGACGCCGACTACATCTGGCTCGCCGTCCGGACCGACCCCGAGGCGCCCAAGCACAAGGGCATCTCGATGTTCATCGTGCCGCGCGAGACGCCGGGCGTCCGCGTCGCGCCGATCGCGAACATGGGGAACTTCAACACCAACCAGACCTTCTACGACGACGTCCGCGTGCCGGCGGAGAACCTCGTCGGAAAGCTCCACGGCGGCTGGAAGCTCATCACGAACCAGCTGAACCACGAGCGCGTCACGCTCTGCAGCTCGGGCATGATCGAGGGCCACCTCGAGAACTGCATCCGCTGGGCGAAGGAGACGCGACTTCCCGACGGCCGGCGCGTGATCGACCAGGAGTGGGTGCAGGTGATCCTTGCGCGCGTCCACGCGCGGCTCGAGTTCATCCGCCTCATGAACTTCAAGATCGCGTGGGGCGCGGAGCAGGGCCTGCCGCTCAACCCCGCACACGCGTCGTCGATCAAGGTCTTCGGCACCGAGTTCTACCTCGAGGCCTGCCGCCTCATGCTCGAGGTGATCGGACCGACCGCGAACCTCCGCCCCGGATCGCCCGAGGCCGCGCTGAACGGCGACATCGCGCGCATGCTGCGCGGAATCCACATCCTCACGTTCGGCGGCGGCACGAACGAGATGCAGCGCGACCTGATCGCGCTCTTCGGACTGTCGATGCCCGTGATGCCGCGGTTCTAGGCTTCGAGCTCGCACGGAGGAAACGATGCACGTCGGAATGGGAGCGATCTTTCAGAACCCCGAGGACGAGCGGTCCGACCGCGACGTCTACGCGGACGACCTCCGCCTGATCGACCTCGCGGAGCCCCTCGGCTTCGAGTCGGTCTGGGGCGTGGAGCACCACTTCACCGACTACACGATGTGCCCGGACGTCCTGCAATTCCTCACCTGGGCCGCCGCCCGGACGCAGAAGATCCAGGTCGGCTCGATGGTCGTCGTGCTGCCGTGGCACGACCCCGTGCGCGTCGCGGAAGAGGTCTCGATGCTCGACAACATGAGCGGCGGCCGCCTGATCTTCGGGATCGGCCGCGGCCTCGGCCGCGTCGAGTTCAACGGGTTCCGCGTGCCGATGGACGAGTCGCGCGCGCGCTTCGTCGAGAGCGCGCAGATGATCCTGCGCGGCCTCGAGCACGGTTTCCTCGAGTACGACGGGAAGTACGTCAAGCAGCCGCGGGTCGCGATCCGGCCGAAGCCGTTCAAGAGCTTCCGCGGCCGGACGTACGCCGCCGCGGTGTCTCCCGAGTCGTCGCGCATCATGGCCGAGCTCGGGATCGGAATTCTGATCATCCCGCAGAAGCCGTGGGACCAGGTCGAGGCCGAGCTCGCCGACTACCGGCGCGTCTACCGCGACGTGAACGGCGCCGACGCGCCGCCCCCGATCGTCGCCGGCTGGACCTTCTGCGACGAGAGCCCGGAGCGGGCCCGCGAGATGGCCGTCCGCTACATCGGCGGCTACTGGAAGACGGTCATCAAGCACTACGAGCTCAAGGGCGATCATCTCATGAAGACGATCGGCTACGAGTCGTACGGCCGGATGCAGGAGCTGATCTCGGGCGGCGCCGAGAGCGCGCTCACCGAGTTCTTCCTGGACCTCCAGATCTGGGGCACGCCCGAGCAGTGCGTGGAGAAGATCCGCGACCGCCTCGGCCGCACCGGCGGCGAGAGCTACGTCGCGATCTTCAGCTACGCCGGCATGTCGTTCCCCGACGCGGAGCGCAGCATGCGCCTCTTCGCGCGCGAGGTGCTGCCCGAGCTCAAGTCGTCACCGATTCCGAAGCGCGCGTCCACCGGCGCCGCCGCCGCGACCGCCGCCTCCTGACCACCTCACGACGCCGAGGAGCACATCGCGCATGGACTTCACCCTCACCGACGAGCAGAAGGCGCTCTCCGAGCTGGCGGGCCAGATCTTCACGGACCACGGCGCGCTCGACCGGCTGAAGGCGATCGAGCGGAACGACGAGGGCTTCGATCCCGAGGCCTGGTCCGCGCTCGCCAAGACCGGCCTCCTCGGCGCGGCGCTCTCGGAGGAGGCGGGCGGGATCGGCGGCGGCTTCGTCGAGGCGTGTCTCCTCCTCGAGCAGCAGGGGAAGCGGGTCGTGTCGGTGCCGCTCCTCCAGACCGTCGTCGCGGGCGCGATGCCGATCGCGCGCTTCGGGACGCGCGCGCAGCGCGAGCGCTGGCTGCCCGGCATCCTCGCGGGTGAAGCCGTGCTCACGGCGGCGCTCACCGAGCTCGCCACGCCGGACCCGCGCTCGCCCGTCACGGTCGCGAAGCGCGCCCCATCGGGCTGGCGCCTCTCCGGCGTCAAGGTCGGGGTGCCGTTCGCGGAGCGCGCGGACGCGATCGTCGTGCCCGCGCGCACCGACGACGGCCGGGTCGCCGTCTTCCTCGTCGAGCGCGGCGCGCGCGGCATGACGATGGCGCGCGAGCAGACGATGAACTGGGAGCCCGACGCGCGGGTCGACCTGGCCGACGTCGACGTCGGCCCGGACGCGGTCCTCGGCTCGATCGACTCGGGCGCCGACGTCCTCGCGTGGATCGTCGACCACGTGACGGTCGGCCTGTGCGCGATCGCGACCGGCGTCTGCCAGGAAGCGCTCCGCATCACCGCCGAGTACGCGTCCAACCGGAAGCAGTTCGACAAGCCGATCGCGATGTTCCAGGCGGTCGGCCAGCGCATGGCCGACGGCTACATCGACAACGAGGCCGTCTCGCTCACGATGTGGCAGGCGGCGACCCGCCTCGCCGACGACATGCCGTCCGACGCCGAGATCGCGACCGCGAAGTTCTGGGCGGCGGAGGCCGGCAGCCGGATCGGCCACACGGGCCTCCACATCCACGGCGGCATCTCGATCGACGTCGACTATCCGATCCACCGCTACTTCCTGTGGGCGAAGCAGATCGAGTACACGCTCGGCGGCGCGACGCCGCAGCTCGTGCGGCTCGGCGGCTTGATCGCCGGGGCGGCCTGAGGCGATGGCGCTCTCGGCGGAGCGGCCGGTGGCCGTGGGCGCGGGCGAGGCGGTGCGTCCGTCGGACGTCCACGTCGAGCGCCCCGCGATCGGGCTCGCGGGGCGCATCCTCTTCACGCTGATCTTCTTCCTCTCCGGCATCACGCACTTCACCGGGATGGCGGACTACGTCGCGCTCATGCCGTCCGCGATCCCGTTCCGCCCCTTCTGGGTCGCGATCTCGGGCGTCGTCGAGCTGGCCGGCGCGACGATGATCCTGACGAACCGGTACCCGCGCCTGGGCGGGTGGCTGATCGCGCTCTTCCTCGTGCCGGTCACGATCGTCGTGCACGGCGTCTGGATGGTGACCGACCCGGACCCCCGCATGCGCGCGATCCAGATCTCGTTCTTCCTGAAGGGCCTCGCGATGACCGGCTGCGCGCTCCTCATCACGCAGCTCGGCGTGAGCCAGCCGAACGGCGCGCGTGGCCGGAGCCGCTGAGCGCGCGCGCTCGCGACGCCGGCGGTGACGCTCCTTCTCGCGCGCTCGGACGTCGAGTTTCTCCTCGATCCGGCGGCGCTCGTGCCGGCGCTCCGCGCCGCGTTCGTGGCGTACTCGACCGGCGACGGCGCGAAAGCGCTCCGCGTGCGATCGCCGCTTCCCGGCCCTGGGACCGCGACGGTGCTGTTCCCCGGCGTCGCGCCGGGCGTCCCCGCCTACACCGTCAAGGTGCATGCGAAGTTCCCGCGCCAGCAGCCGGCGATCCGCGGCGTCCTGTGTGTTCACGCCGCGGAGACCGGAGATCTCCTCGCGGTCATGGATTCGACATACCTGACCGCCGTCCGGACCGGGCTCGCGGGCGCGCTCGCGGCCGACGTGCTCGCGCGACCGGACGCGGTCGCGGTCGCGATCGTCGGCGCCGGGGTGCAGGGGGCGCAGCAGCTGCGCGCGCTCGCCGGGATGCGAGCGATCGCACGCGTGCGCGTCTTCGACACGGCCGCCGAACGCGCCGCCGCGTTCGCGCGCGCGATCGGCGCGGAGCTCGCGCTCGCGATCGAGCCGTCCGATTCCGTCGTCGCGGCCGTGCGCGATGCCGGCATCGTGCTCGCGGCGACGTGGGCTCGCGAGCCGTTCCTGCACGCGGGGATGCTCGCGCCGGGGGCCCACGTGACGACGCTCGGCGCCGACGAGCCGGGGAAGGCGGAGGTCGCCGCCGACGTGCTGCGCGACGCCGTCTTCGTCTGCGACGATCGCGCGCTCGCGGTCGAGATGGGCGCGCTCGCCGGTGTCGGGCTCGGGCCCGAGGCGGTCGCCGCCGAGCTCGGCGAGGTGCTCGCCGGCCGGCATCCCGGCCGGACGAGCGCGGATCAGATCACGGTCTACGGTGGCGTCGGCCTCGCGTTCCAGGACGCGGTCGCGGCGTGGGCGGTGCTCGAGGCTGCGCGCGAGCGCGGGGTCGGGCGCGAGGTCGACTTCCTCGCGTGAGCGCTCCGGCGATGGCACGATCGCCGGCATGGAGGACGATCGTCCGAGCCGGACGGCCCTCGGGGCGGCGTTCCTCCGCGCCGCGCATCAGGTGCTCGACGACCCGCGCGTGCTCGACGACCCGATCGCCCCGAGGCTGCTCGGCGCCGACGCGGAAGCCGAGCTCGGCGCCGATCCGGCGCATTTCGAGACGCCCGAGATGCGCGGGATGCGCGCGTTCATCGCGCTCCGCAGCCGCTACGCCGAGGACCACCTCGCGCGGGCGGTGGCACGCGGCGTCCGCCAGCTCGTGGTGCTCGGCGCCGGCTTCGACACGTTCGCGTACCGCAACCCGCACCCGGAGCTGCGCGTCCTCGAGGTGGACCGTCCCGCGACCCAGGCGGCGAAGCGGGCGCGCCTCGCGGAAGCCGGCATCGCGATCCCCGGCTCGCTCGCGTTCGTGCCGCTCGACTTCGAGCGCGAGACGCTCGGAGCAGGCCTCGCCCGCGCCGGCTTCCGCGCGCACGTCCCCAGCTTCTTCTCGTGGCTCGGCGTCACCGTGTACTTGACGCGTGACGCGGTGATGCAGACGCTTCGCTTCGTCGCGACGGAGACCGCGCCGGGCAGCGAGATCGTGTTCACGTTCGTCGAGGCGCCGAACCCCCTCGCCGAGCGCACGGCCGAGCTCGGGGAGCGCTGGCAGAGCTACTTCGAGCCCGCCGCGCTCGCGCGCGAGCTCGCCGGCCTGGGGTTCTCGTCCACCGAGCACCTCGACCCGGTCGCCGCGAACCGCCGCTACTTCGGCGGGCGCTCCGACGGCCTCGCCGTCGGCCCGACCGGCCACCTCATGAGCGCGATCGTCTGATCCCGCCCGCGCCGCCGATCAGGGGCAGTCGCCGATCGCGTACAGGACCGGCGCGACCTTGTCGCCGTTGCCGATGTACAGGCGCCCCGGGCCGCCGATGACCGGGCTCGACTGGAAGACCGTTCCGGCGTCGTCGCCGAGCTGCCACAGCACGCGGCCGCCGCCGGCGCCGTTGCCGTTCGGGTCGAGCGCGTAGAGTGTGGTCTTGACGGCGACGTAGATCGTCCCGTCGCTTCCGACGACGGCCTGGTTGTTCCGGAAACGACCCTTTCCGGCCGGGATCGGGAACGACCACGCGAGGCTGCCGTCCTGATGGATCGCGTAGAAGGTCGAGGACGCGGCGCCGCGGGACGCGCCCACGTAGAGCGTCCCGTCGAGGCCGAGCGCGGGCGGCGACTCGATGCGCTCCCGCCCCGTCGAGAAGAGAAGGGCGACCGTGCCGTCGGGTTCGACGGCGAACACGCCGGCGTCGAAGCCGACGAAGATGCGGCCGGTCGCCGGATCGACGACGGGCGTGTAGTTCGGCCACGGCGCGGCGTTCGGGCGGAGCTCGAGGACGCGCCGCCAGCGCTCCGCGCCGGTCGCCGCGTCGAGCGCGTGGAGCGTCGTGCCGCGCGAGGTCACGTAGAGCGTCGCGGCATCGGGGCTGAGCGCGGGCGAGACGTTCCGGATCCCGCCGCCGAGCTGCGTGCACCACTTCACCTGGCGCGTCGAGCCCGGACACATCGCGAAGAGCCAGCCGGCGCCGAGCGAGTTGGAGCCCATGTACACGACGCCGTTCGGCGCGATCGAAGGAGACGTCGTGATGTCGCCGTCCGTGCAGACCTTCTGGCGCCAGAGCACGGTCGCCGTAGGCGAACCCGGCTCGATCGCCCACAGGTCGTTGTCGCGCGTGCCGATGTAGACGGTGCCGTCGGAGGCGATCGCCGGCGCGGAGCGGTCCGCGAGGCGGCCCTCCTCGTTCGTCGAGCACCAGAGCGCGGTGCCGGTCGCGGGTTCGATCGCGCACACCGGGAAGCGCGCGTTTCCGACGTAGACGGTCCCGTCCTCGCCGATCGACGGCGTCGAGAGGAAGGCCTGCGCGCCCTGCCAGCGCCAGACGACCTGGTTGCACGTCGGCCCGGCGTACGGGCTCCGGCCCGTGTGCTGCGCGTCGTGCTGGAACATCGGCCAAGCCGACGCGGCCGGGCCGCCGCCTGCCGGGCAACCGACGCTCGCGTCCGGGCAGATCTGCTTCCGCTGCTCGAGGCTGCAGCGGAGGTCCGCGGCGCGCGCCGCCGCGATGCTGCCGCAGACGATCGCCGCGCAGGCGGTCGCGGTTGCGATCCTCCTCACGCATCCGGCCTACCGCGCCCGCCGCTCTTGACGCAACGCTCTTTCGGCGGGCTCGCCGTCGGGCGCCGCGAGCCTACGGCAGGTGCCGGGCGACGAACGTCCGGACGGCGGCCAGGACCGCGGCGTCCCATTCGGCCTGCGAGCGTCCCGTCGCCGCCTCGTCCTTCTTCCGGAGGACCAGCGAGTGGTCTCCGCCCTCGACCACGAAGAGCTCGCTCGGCGCCGTCATCGACCGGCGCACGCCCGCGAGGTCGTCGAGCGGGCAGAGCGGGTCGCGCGTCCCCTGGACGAAGAGGACCGGCGTCGCGAGCGCGAGGAGCACTGCATCGCGGCGCTTCCCGCTTCCGGCCGCGACCAGCGGGTAGCCGAAGCAGACGAGCGCCGCGGGCGCGCCGGCGTCACCTGCGAGCTCGCAGGCGAGGTGGCACCCGACGCGTCCGCCCATCGACTTGCCGGCGAGGACGACCGGTCGATCCCGCCCGTGGCGCTCGCGCGCGCGCTCGAGCGCCGCGCGATGCGCGGCGACCAGGACCGGCAGGCGGTCCGGCGACTTCCGCCCTTCGATCACATACGCGTAGTCGAGCGCCTCGACGCTTCCGATCGCCGCGAGCCGCTCCGCCCAGGCGCGCATCCACGGCGAGGTCGACGGCGCGCCCGCGCCGGGCGCGAGCAGCACGACGGGCGCGTCACGCGTGTCGGGGTCTCGAGCGCTCATCGCCGATCGCGATCGTCGCGCACGTCGCCGGACGCGACAAGCGAGCCGCACGGGGCGCGGCGCCACGCGCCGGCGGACCGCGCGCGTTGCGGATCCCGCGTCCCTGCAGCTAGGTCGGAAGAGCCGTGCAGACCCACCGCGCCCGCCGAATCGTCGCCGCCGAGTGGCGCGGGAGCTCCCTGCCGGTCGTCGTGGAGACCGACGCCGGCCCGTTCGTGACGAAGCTCAGGGGCGCCGCCCAGGGGACGGCCGCGCTGGTGGCCGAGATCGTCGTCGCCTCGCTCGCGGAGGCGATCGGGCTCCGTGTCCCCGAGCGCGCTCTGGTCGCGCTCGACCCAGGCGTCGCGTGCGACGATCGCCACGCCGAGCTCGCAGATCTCCTCGGTCGAAGCCGCGGCACGAACCTCGGCTTCCGCCTCCTGGAGGGCGCGCGCGATCTGCGCCCGGGCGACGTCGCGCGGGTCGGCCGCGATCTCGCCTCGGCGATCGCATGGCTCGACGGCCTGGTGATGAACCCCGACCGGACGCCGCGGAACCCCAACCTGCTCGTCGACGAGCGAGATCTCTGGCTCATCGACCACGGCGCCGCTCTGCCGTTCCAGCACGACTGGGCGAGCCTGACGGAGGAGTCTCCGCGCGCTGCCGCTGCACCGCCGTCGCGCCACGTCCTGCACGAGCGCGCGAGCGCGGTCGACGAATGGGACCCGCTGCTCGCCGCCGCGCTCGACCGCGATCGCCTCCGCGCCGCGGTGAGCGAGGTGCCGGACGACTTCCTGAGCCCGCTCCTGCCGCCGTCGGCGGGCGTCGCTGCGCTCCCGCGGCGACGCGACGCCTACGTCGCGTTCCTGTGGAAGCGGCTCCGGCCGCCGCGCCCGTTCGTCCGCGCTGGCCTCCACGCGGCTTCGGCCGCCGGCGGCGCGGCGCCCGGCGCTCTCTAGCGACCGTGCGCGACCGGCCGAACATCGTCCTCATCCTCGCCGACGACATGGGCTACGGCGACTTCGGCTGCTTCAACGGCGGCCTCTCGCGCACGCCGGCGCTCGACGCCCTCGCCCGCGAGGGCGTTTGCTTGACGCAGCACTACTCGGCTTCGCCGGTCTGCGCGCCGGCGCGCGCGTCGCTCCTGACCGGCCGCTACCCGCACCGGACGGGAGCGCTCGATACGCTCGAGATGCGCGGGCTCGACCGCATGGCTCTCCGCGAGCGCACGATCGCGGACCTCCTGCGTGCCGCCGGCTACGTGACCGGCCTCGTCGGCAAGTGGCACAACGGCGCGCTCGACCCGCGCCACCACCCGACGGCGCGCGGCTTCGACGAGTTCGTCGGCTTCTCGGGCGGCTGGCATCGCTACTTCGGCTGGCGGATCGAGCGCGCGACCGCGGCGGGTGCGAGCGTTCTGAAGGACGACGGCCGCTACCTCACCGACGTCTTCACCGACGAGGCGATCGCCTTCGTGC
Source organism: Binatia bacterium (assembly GCA_035651755.1). Taxonomy (GTDB): domain Bacteria; phylum Desulfobacterota; class Binatia; order UBA12015; family UBA12015; genus DASRFA01. The sequence goes on from DASRFA010000027.1 coordinate 305,515, forward strand.
GCCGCCATCGCCGCGAGCGCTTCTTCCTCGACCTCTCATACAATGCGCCGCACTACCCGCTCGAGTCGCGCGCGGAGGACCTCGCGCCCTACCGCGAGCGCGGCGACCTGACGCTCGGCGTGAGCCAGATCTACGCGATGATCGCGCGCATGGACCACGGCATCGCGCGCGTGCTGGAAGCGTTACGCGAGGAGGGGCTCGAGGAGAGCACGCTGGTCCTCTTCACGAGCGACAACGGCCCGCAGTTCGGCGGCGAGGGCGAGATGTGCACCACGCGCTTCAACTGCGGCTTCGCGGGCGCGAAGCTCCTCGTCTACGAGGGTGGCATCCGGCTCCCGATGCTGGTGCGCTGGCCGGCCGGCATCGCCGGCCGGCGCCGGATCGACGACCTCGTGCACTTCACGGACTGGCTGCCGACGCTGCTCGCCGTCGCCGGCGTCGAGCCGCCGCGCGACCGCGCGCTCGACGGCGTCGACGTCCTGCCGCTGCTCCGCGGCGAGCGCGGCCGGGTGAACGAGCGCCGCTTCTGGCAGTGGAACCGCTACGCCCCGCACGGCGAGTGCAATGCCGCGATGCGCGACGGCCCGTGGAAGCTCGTCCGGCCCGCGATCCGGGAGCTCATGATCGTCGGCCGGCGCGACTGGGAGATGGACGAGGAGTCGAAGGCCGATCCCGGCCGCTACGCCGACATCCGGCGCGATCCGCTCCCCGACCGCCGTTTCGGGCCGCCGCCGCCGTCGCAGCTCTTCGACCTCGCCTCGGATCCGGAGGAGCGCCACGACCGCGCCGCCGCCGAGCCCGGCCGGGTCGCGCGCATGGAGGCGGCGCTGGCGGCCTGGTTCGAGGACGTGGAGAGCGACCGGCGGCGCGGGGAGCCGTGATTCGCCGGCCGTGTCGCGGGCCGGCGTGGAGTTGCTCCGCCCGGAGCCGTAGATTGCTCGGGGTGACGGCGAGGAGCTCGACGCGAGAGGTACGCGGCGTCCGCGCGCGAGCGATGGCGCTCGCCTGTGCGGCGCTGGTCGTCTGCTCCTGCGAGGCCGGCTCGCAGGCGAAGGGTACGAACGCCGGCCCCGAGCCGGTGCCGGTGGTCGTCGCGACCGCCGAGCGGCGCGACGTTCCGGTCGACATCATCGCGGTCGGAACGGTGGAGCCGTTCACGACCGTCTCCGTGCGCTCGCACGTCGAGGGCGAGCTGTCGGAAGTGAACGCGGAGGAAGGCCAGCAGGTAGATCCGGGCGACCTCCTCTTCGTCATCGATCCGCGCCCCTTCCGGGCGGAGCTGGACCAGGCGCAGGCGAACCTGGCGCGCGACCTCGCACAGGCGGAGTACGCGAACCTCGAGGAGCGACGCGTCGGCCAGCTCGCGGAGCGCCGGATCGCCTCGAAGGAGGAGCTCGATCAGTCGCGCTCGAAGGCGGCGGCGCTGGCGGCGACCGTCAAGGCCGACCGCGCCGCCGTCGAGACCGCGCAGCTGCGGCTCGACTACTGCTCCATCAAGTCGCCGATCGCCGGCCGACTCGGCGAGGTGCTCGTGCGGAGCGGCAACCTCGTGAAGGAGAACGACACCGTCCTCGCCGTGATCAACCAGATCAAGCCGGCGTACGTGCAGTTCTCGGTTCCGGAAGCGCGCCTGCAAGAGATCCGCGATCGCATGGCGGCGGGGACGCTGGCCGTCACCGCCGACCCGCTGGGGCCCGCGCCGCCCGTCACCGGCGAGCTCCGGTTCGTCGACAACGCGGTCGATGCGACGACCGGCACGGTCGCGCTGAAGGCGCTGTTCGAGAACCGGGACGAGCGGCTCTGGCCCGGGCAGTTCGCGACCGTCGTGCTCACGATCGCGACCCAGAAGGACGCGGTCACGGTTCCCGCGCACGCGGTCGAGGCCGGCCAGTCGGGACCGTACGTGTACGTCGTCGGCGCCGACGACCACGTCGAGTCGCGACCGGTCGAGGTCGGGATCGCGACCGGGGAGGACGTCGTCATCGCGTCCGGCGTGGCCCCGGGCGAGCGCGTGGTGACCGAAGGCCAGATCCGCCTCGCGCCCGGCCTTCCGGTCGTCGTCAAGCAGGACGCCGGCGTGAGGCCCGCCGCGACCGGAGCGCCCGGATGAACCTCTCGGGTCCGTTCATCCGCCGCCCGATCGCGACCGCGCTCATCATGGTCGCGATCCTGATCGCCGGCATGGTCGCGTACCGGAGCCTCCCGGTGAGCGACCTCCCGAATGTCGACTTCCCGACGCTCCTCGTGAGCGCTTCGCTTCCGGGCGCGAACCCCGAGACGATGGCGTCCTCGGTCGCGACGCCGCTCGAGCGGCAGTTCTCGACGATCGCCGGGCTCGCGTCGATGAACTCGACGAGCTCGCTCGGCAGCACTCAGGTGACCCTCCAGTTCGAGCTCGACCGCGACATCGACGCCGCCGCGCAGGACGTGCAGGCGGCGATCGCGCAGGCCGCGCCGTTCCTCCCGCCCGGCATGCCGACGCCGCCGGTCTACCGGAAGGTCAATCCGGCCGACCAGCCGATCCTCTACATCGCGCTCACGTCGCCGACGCTCCCGATGTGGAAGGTCGACGAGTACGGCGAGACGATGATGGCGCAGCGCATCTCCATGGTGAGCGGCGTCGCGCAGGTGCAGGTGTTCGGCTCGCAGAAGTACGCGGTGCGCGTCCAGCTCGACCCGTACGCGATCGCGAGCCGCGGCCTCGGCATCGACGAGGTCACGCAGGCCGTCCAGTCGGCCAACGTCAACCTGCCGACCGGGATGCTCTTCGGGTCGAAGCAGGCGTACACGATCCAGGCGACCGGCCAGCTCACCGCCGCGGACCAGTACCGCCCGGTGGTCGTCGCCTACCGGAACGGCTCGCCGGTACGGCTGGAGGACCTCGGTCGCGTCATCGACAGCGTCGAGAACGACAAGGTCGCGTCGTGGTACGCCGACGCGGAGCGGAGCCAGCGCTCGGTCGTTCTCGCGGTGCAGCGCCAGCCGGGCACGAACACGGTCGAGGTCGCCGAGGGCGTGAAGGCGCTCCTCCCGACGTTCCGCGCCGAGCTGCCGCCGTCGGTGCAGCTGATCCTGCTCTTCGACCGCTCGGAGTCGATCCTCGACTCGGTGAACGACGTCAAGCTCACGATGCTGGTCGCGCTCGTGCTCGTCGTCGCCGTGATCTTCGTCTTCTTGCGGAACGTCTCGGCGACGATCATCCCGAGCTTGGCACTCCCGATGTCGATCGTCGGGACGTTCGCCGCGCTGTACCCGCTCGGCTACAGCCTCGACAACCTCTCGCTCATGGCGCTCACGCTCTCGATCGGCTTCGTCGTCGACGACGCGATCGTGATCCTCGAGAACATCGTGCGCCACATGGAGGCGGGCGAGGACCCGTACGAGGCGGCCACGATCGGAGCCGAGGAGATCGGCTTCACGATCCTGTCGATGACGCTGTCGCTCGCCGCCGTGTTCATCCCGGTGCTGTTCATGCCGGGCATCGTGGGGCGGCTCTTCCACGAGTTCGCCGTCACCATCTCGGTCGCGATCCTGATCTCCGGCTTCGTGTCGCTCACCTTGACGCCGATGCTGTGCGCGCGGTTCCTCCGCCCGCCCGCGGCCGAGCAGCACGGTCGGTTCTACGAGGCGACGGAGCGCATGTTCGCCGCGCTCCTCGCGCGCTACGAGCAGAGCCTCCGCTGGGTGCTGCGCCATCGCGCGGGGACGTTTCTCGTCTCCCTGCTCATTCTCGTCGCGACCGCCTGGCTCTTCGTGCGCGTGCCGAAGGGCTTCATCCCCGACGAGGACCAGGGCGCGATCTTCACCGTCACCGAGGCGCCGCAGGGCACCTCCTTCGACGCGATGTCGAAGTACCAGCTCGCCGTCACCGACGTGATCCGGAAGGACCCGGCCGTGCGCGGGCTCTTCTCGAGCATCGCGGTCGCGGCGACGGCGGGCAGCACGACCCCGAACCAGGGACGCATCTTCACGCACCTCAAGAAGCGCTCGGAGCGCGACTCCATTCCCGAGATCCTGGCCCGCCTGCGCCCGGCGGTCGCGCAGGTGCCGGGGATGCGCGCCTACATGCAGGTGATGCCGACGATCCGGATCGGCGGCCAGCTCACGAAGAGCCTCTACCAGTTCACGCTGCAGAGCCCGGACACGGACGACCTGTACCAGGCGGCCCCGAAGCTCGAAGCGAAGCTGCGCGAGCTGCCGCAGCTCCAGGACGTCACGAGCGACCTGCAGATCCGGAACCCGCAGGTGAACATCGACATCAATCGCGACCGCGCCTCCGCGCTCGGAGTCACCGCCGAGCAGATCGAGAGCGCGCTCAGCGACGCCTACGGGAGCCGCTGGATCTCGACGATCTACGCGCCCAACAACGAGTACCGCGTCATCGTCGAGCTCGAGCCCGAGTACCAGGACGATCCCGCCGCGCTCGGTCTGCTCTACGTCCGTGCCAAGAACGGAAAGCTCGTTCCCCTGAGCGCGGTCGCGAGCGTGCGCCGCACGGTCGGTCCGCTGACCGTGACGCACTCGGGGCAGCTGCCGGCCGTGACCGTCTCCTTCAACCTGCGACCCGGCGTCGCGCTCGGTGACGCCGTGAACGCGGTGTCGCAGGTCGCGCGCGACGTGCTTCCGGCGACGATCACGACGAGCTTCCAGGGCACCGCGGAGGCCTTCCAGTCGTCGCTCTCGGGCCTCTGGGTGCTGCTCGCGCTCGCGATCGTCGTGATCTACATCGTGCTCGGCATCCTCTACGAGAGCTTCGCGCAGCCGCTGACGATCCTCTCGGGTCTTCCTTCCGCCGGCTTCGGCGCTCTCCTCACGCTGATGCTCTTCGGCATCGAGCTCGACATCTACTCCTTCGTCGGGCTCATCATGCTCATCGGCATCGTCAAGAAGAACGCCATCATGCAGATCGACTTCGCGCTGGATGCCCAGCGCACCGAGGGCAAGAGCGCCGTCGAAGCGATCTACGAGGGCTGCGTGATCCGCTTCCGGCCCATCATGATGACGACGATGGCGGCGCTGTTCGGCACGCTGCCGATCGCGCTCGGGGTCGGAGCGGGCGCGGAGTCGCGCCGGCCGCTCGGCCTCGCGGTGGTCGGCGGGCTCCTCTTCTCGCAGGCGATCACGCTCTACTTGACGCCGATCTACTACGTGTACCTCGAGAACCTGACGACGCGGATGCGGGAGCGGCGCGCGCGCCGGGCAGCCGCGGCGAAGGCGGGCTCGCCGGCGGCGGTCGCGCCGGTCGCACCGGCGGAGGGCGGGCCGTCCGCGACCGGGATGGCCGCTTCGCCGCGCCGCTGAGCCCGCCGGCCGGAAGGGCAGCGACGTGAGCGCGATCGCGTTTCGCAACTGCACGCTTCTCGACTGTACCGGCGCGGAGCCGGCGCCGCGCTCGACCGTCGTCGTCGATGGCGAGCGCATCGCGCTCGTGGCGCGATCGGAAGAGCCGGCGCTTCCCCGGGACTGCCTCCGGATCGACTGCGAAGGCCGGACGCTCATGCCGGGCTTGACCGACGCGCACGTCCACGCGGCGATCGTCGAGACCGATCCGGGGAAGATGCGACGCGAGTCGGCGGCGACCGTCGCGCTCCGCATCAAGCAGGTGCTGGAGGACACGCTCGACGCCGGCTTCACGACCGTCCGCGACGCGTTCGGGCTCGACTGGGGCTTCGCGCAGGCGACCGAGCGCGGCCTCGTGCGCGGGCCGCGCATCCTCTTCGTCGGGTCCTGCCTGTCGCAGACCGGAGGGCACGGCGACTGGCGCGAGCCGCACCACGACCACGTGCCGGTCGAGGGGATTCGCGGCCTCGTCGCCACGCCGCGCATCTGCGACTCGCCCGACGAGATGCGGCGCGGCGCGCGCGAGATGCTCCGCATGGGCGCGCACGCGATCAAGATCATGGCCGGCGGCGGCTGCATGTCCCCGACCGACGAGCTCGAGCACACCCAGTTCACGGTCGAGGAGATCGCTGCTGCCGCCTACGAGGCGACGACCGTCGGGAAGAAGACGCTCGCACACGTCTACACGCCGCAGGGAGTCCTGAACGCCGTGCGGGCGGGCGTCCGCTCCATCGAGCACGGCAACTTCCTCGACGAGGAGTCGGCCGCGTGCATGCGCAGGGCGGGCGCGTTCTTCGTGCCGACGCTCACGACCTACGAGCTCCTCAGCGCGTTCGGCGCGTCGCAGGGGATCCCGCCGCGCATGATCGCGAAGATCGATCACGCGAAGGCCGGCGGGATGGAGTCCCTGCGCGTCGCGCGCGCCGCCGCCCTGGAGATCTGCTCGGGCTCGGACGTGCTCGCTTCGATGCAGCCCTTCAAGGCGATGGAGCTGGCGCTCAAAGCGAAGGTCCTGGGCGCTCACGAGGCGATCCTCTCCGCGACCCGCACGAACGCGAAGCTCTTCGGCCTCTCGGGCGAGATCGGGACGATCGAGGAGGGGAAGCGCGCGGACCTGATCGTCGTCGACGGCCAGCCGCTCGACGACGTCGCGCTCCTGCAGGACGCCGCGCGAGTTCGGCTCGTGGTGCGCGACGGTCGCGTGATGAAGGACCTCGATCGGGCGGCGGCGGGCTGATCGGCGCCGCGACGCGATCGATCACGTCGACCGCGGGGAGATCGCCGCAGCCGAGTGAGGCGCGCGCCGGCGGAGAGCGTCGCCTCCGCGATGGAGGACCTCCTGCAGCGCGAGGAGCGCGATGCCCCCGATCACGAGGGCGGGCGCAACCGACGCGATGCCGGCCCGCCCGACCGCGACGCCGACCAGCGACGGGACGAACGACGCGCCGACCGCCGCCGCCGCGATCTGGAACCCGACCGCGTTCGCCGCGTGTCCGGCGCCCACGCGCGCCGGCGTCGTCGCGATGAGCGACGGGAAGACCGGCGCCATCGCGAGCCCGCACACGAGGACGCCGAGGAAGCACGCCGCGCTGCCGAGGTCGGCCCAGAGGAGCGCCGCCGCGCCCGCGATCGCGACCGCGCAGGAGCGCATCAGGACGCCGATCGGGACGCGCCCGACGACCCAGCCGAACGCGACGCGGCCGGCCGTGAGCCCGAGCCAGAAGCCGCTCAGCCACCAGCCGGCGGTCGTGAGCGCGATTCCGCGCGCCTGCGTCAAGAAGCTGAATCCCCAGACGGCGACGGTCGCCTCGAGGCCCGTGTACACGAGGAAGATCGCGATCCCGAGCCAGACGACCGGGCGCGCGAGCGTCTGGCGGACGCGCGCGGGCAAAGCCGCGTCGCCCGCGTCCGCGCTCGCCTCCGACCCCGCGTCGTCATCGGGTGCAGCCGCGCTCGGCCAGAAGGTCCGCGTCGCGGCGAACGCCGCGGCGAGCGCGAGCTGCGCCGCGCCGACCAGCGCGTAGCCGAAGCGCCACGATCGACCGGCCGCGAGCACGGACGTCATCAGGACCGGACCGCTCATCGCGCCGACGCCGTAGCAGGCGTGCAGCCAGTTCACGGTGCGCGGGCTGTGGCGCGTCGCCGCGTAGGTGTTGATGCCGGAGTCGATCGCGCCGGCTCCGAGGCCGGAGAGCGATCCGCCCGCCACCATCCACCACCACCACGGAGCCGCCGCGTACATCGCGAGGCTCGCCGCCGTCAGGAGGCAGCTGAGCGCGAGCAGCGTCCCGACGCCGATGCGGGCGAGGATCGCCCCGCTCGCGAAGCTCGACGACAGGTAGCCCGCCGCGAAGGCGACGAGCAGCGCGCCGAACTCCTCGGGCGCGACCGCGAAGGACGCGCGGATGGACGGCGCCGCCACGCCGAGCAGACCGTCCGGCAATCCCAGGCTGACGAAGCCGAGAAAGGCGAGTGCGAGGAGCGTCGTGCTGGACGGGCGCCGCGACATGGCATCGGACGGCGTCGCCGCGCGGCGCCTTCCTCCTCAGATGCCGGAGCGCCCGCGGAGGTGCCAGGCCCCGACTCTACCAGGCCTGGCGCCAGGAGATGGGCACGACGTTGGTCGTGATCTGCGGCAGGTTGACCGGCTGGAGCGCGATGCCGCCGCCCTTGGTGACGCCGACGAACGCCTTCGTCGACGACTCGCCGAACGTCACCTTCATCTCGGTCGGGATGCTGTTGCCGATGCCCACCGAGCGATCGGCCACGACCAGCGCGCCGCTGGCACCCGACCCGACGCCTCCGCCCGTGCTCGCGCCGCCGCCGATGCCTCCGCCGCTCGTTCCGGCGAGGTCGAGCGTCGCGCCGCCGTTCAGCGGGTCGAGGACGTAGATGCGGGCGCTGCCGCCCGCCTGGCACGCCTGGGTCGACGGCGTGAACGTCGTGAAGATGACGTTGAAGAACACGCTGGGCGCCGCGAGGACCTTCTCGCCGGTCCCGCTGAAGCGGATGAACCAGCCGTGCGCGGCCGCGATCTCGTTCGCGAGCTGCGTGGCGGCCTCGGTCTTCGGCATGGTCACGCGATTCGTCACGTCGACCAGGCTGGCCTCGGTCAGATCGTTCGTGCCGTCGTCGCGGACGGCGTAGAAGCGGTCGGTCAGGTCGGTCCGCATCGGGTTCGTGCGATCTCCCGTGCCGAAGTAGACCATCACGCTGCCGGCGTTGATGACCGCGTCGGGCTTGGCGAAGATCCGGAGGCCGGCGGGCGCGTCGAAGAGGCGGGCGATCGAGAAGCCCGAGTCGATCCGCCACAGGTTGCCGCCGAGGTCCCCGACGTAGCCGCGATCGAAGGAGCCGTCGCCGTTCACGTCGAAGGTGAGCACGTCGCCGCTCACCGGGAAGGTCATGTCGCCCGGCAGCGAGACCGTGATCTTCGCGCCGGTCAGGAGGTCGACCATGAAGATCGCGCGGCCCATCGGCGAGCTCGTGTTCGCGGTCGACCGATTGGGATCGTCGAACGCCGGGTCGTAGCCGCCGCCGAAGACGGCGACCTCGGTCGTGGTCCCGGAGGAGGCGAATCGCTTCAGGTCGGGCGTCGAGGTGCTGTAGCCGAGCTCCGAGAAGCCGCTGGTCGCGCTGTTGATGCGCCACATGAGCTTCGGCGCCGTGCGGCTCGTGATGTCGAGCGCGTAGTACGCGCGACCGCCGCGGCCGAGGCCGAACACGAGGATCTTCTGGTTGCCGACGACCTTCAGGCGCGGCGAGCCGTCGACCAGGAAGGGATGGGTGGTCGCCTCTCCCGGAACGAGCTTGTGGAGCTCCGGGAGGATGTCGGGCGGCACGAACGCCCACAGCTCGGAGCCCGTGTCGTCGTCGAACGCGTGCAGCATCCCATCGTTCGCGCCCACGACGATCATCGACGGCGCGTCCGAGTAGTTCACGATGAGCGGGACGGAGTGGATGATGTCGCCGAGGACCCAGCTCCGCTTCTCGGTGATGTTGCCGTCGTGGTCCCCGTCGTAGACGTCGTAGCCGTACATGTAGTCGATGAGCTCGTCGCGGTCGGTCGCCGTCCCGAGCGAGCCCGTGAGCCCGAGCGTCGAGTACGTGATCGCGGTGTTCGTCTTCGCAAAGCGGTTCCCGGCCGTCGTGATGTCGACGCTGTTCAGATTGCCGGTGCCGCCCCCGAGGTAGGTGTAGATGTTCCGGGTCGTGAGGTCGCGGGCGACGAGCACGCCGCCGACGCCGCCCGAAGTGACGCTGACTCCGGAAGGACCACCGCTCGACAGGTCCCAGAACGACTCTGCGGTCGAGAGGAGCGTGCCGTCCGAGGTCGTCGCGGAGCCGCTCCCGGCGCTGCAGTTCGGGGTGGAGGCGTTGCAGATCAGGCCGGACCCCGTGTTGAGCGCGTACTTCTTGACGTTGCCGGGCCACCCCTGCGCGCCGTCGCGGGGCGCGAAGAGCGCGACGTAGATCCGGTCGCCGGAGACGGTGCGGTTCGTCTGGCTGACCGGGACGACGGGCGCCACGAACGATTGCGCGTCGTTCTTGATCAGGTTGAACGCCTCGCGGAGCGCGTCGTCCAGCTCGTCGGGCTCGGTCGCGGAAAGGCACTTGCCGCCGCCGTACTTCTCGGCCGCGCGCCAGAGCAGCGACCCGGCGCCCGCGTAGGTGTCACCCGGGTCCGGCGGCGCACAGTAGTCGAACCCGAACGACACGGCGTACAGCGAGACCGGCTGGTTCTGCGTGTTGTTGAGCGGGAAGAGCCCGCGGATCTTGTACATCGCGTCGTCGAGATAGTCGGAGCCGCAGTTGTACATCTCGCCGGTCGTCGCCAGGTAGTTCGGGCTCGCCGGGTTCTCCTTGCCGTCGGAGTTGAGGTCGCCCGGGTTGCCGACGAACGACTGGAGGCGCGTGAACGCGCATTGCGACTGGTCCGTGACGTCGCGATCGGCCTCCACCTCCGGGATGCCGTCGGTCACCATCAGGAAGTAGTTGCGCTGGCAGGTGTACTGGACGGGCGAGGTCCCGAAGCCGCTCGCCGTCGCCTGCCCGTTCAAGTACTTCCAGGCGTCGATCAGGCGGTGGGTCGTCGGCGTCGCGCCGTTCGCGGTGAGGCCGTTCACGATGCTGGTGAGCGACGCTCGGCTCGTGGCCGTCGAGTCCTGGGCGGCGAACTTGTAGACGCCGTTGTTCACCTGCCAGCTCGTCACCCACGACGTGCTGCCGTAGTTCGCGTTGCTGTAGTCGATCCCCGTCGGGTTGAAGATCACGAGCCCCAGGCGCAGCTTCGCGTTGTCCGGGTCGTTGATCAGCGACGTCACGACGCCCTTCGCGACCGCCAGCTTGTTCTGCGCCGCGCACTGGTTGCCCATTCCGGTGCACTGGGTGTTCGAGGTGCACGCCTGGAAGGGCGACTGGATGCAGTTCTTGGGAGCGTTGGTCTCGAAGTCGAGGCGGTTGCCGTACTTGCGGCGCGACTCGCGGTCGTCGGTGTCGTCGCCCGCCGGGGGCGGGATCAGGTCCTCGAACGTGTCCGCGCACGCGCTCTGATCGACGACCCAGCTGCTCTGGGTGTTGCGGCACGTGCAGTTGGAATTGACGTCGCCGCCCGCGATACCGTTCTTGTTCTTGCAGCGGCTGTAGATCGTGCCCTGATCGAAGCTGCCGGAATAGATCGTGTTCGGGTAGGTGTTGTACGCCTGCGAGCCCATCGAGCCCGAGTTGTCGAAGATGATGATGACGTTCGGGTTGACGCCTGTCCCCGTGAAGATGTCGGTGTCGAGCGCGCGCGCGGCGCGCGGCGCGATGAGAGAGGCGAGCAGCAGCACGGCGAGCGCCGTCTGCTGGGCTGCGGCCCGCGCTGTGCGCGCCCGACGCCGGATCGGCCCGCGATCCGAAGAGCCGCCTCTTGCCGCTTTGGTCCCCGACACGTCTCTCGCCGGCGCGTCCGCCGCCCCCTTTCGCCCCGCCCCCGGGGTGGCGTGGAAGGATCGCAATCGGCGCGCCAGTGACGGACCCCCGGAGAAGCGCGGGATTCCACGGCGCAGCGCGCCGCGAGCGGCGCGCGAGCGGCACACGGGCTGCGCCACCGTGACGGATTCGACACTCGCGTGCGCACGCTTCCGCGCGCCGGGTTCACCGCATCCGCTGCGAGCGCGAGCACGGCGCCTGCCGCCGCGACACACGAGCACGACCGAACCGAGCGAAGCGACCGCGCAGGAGTGCGTCCCCGTTCGGCTTTGCCGAACGGGGCGAGGGAAGCGATCCCCTCGTGCGATGCTTTCAGCGGCGCCGCAGCACCCCGAGCGTCTTCGTGCCCGGGAGCTCGTCGTAGTCGCCCGACGCGAGCGCGCGCCGGTAGACCTCGATCGGCGCTTGACCGCCGTCGGCCGGGTTCGGGAAGAGGTCGTGGATCGCGAGGATCCCGCCTCGCGCCAGATGCGGCGCCCACGACTCGTAGTCGCCGTGGGCCGCCTCGTGCGTGTGTCCGCCGTCGATGAAGACCAGGCCGAGCGGCACCGACCAGAGGGCGGCGGCGTCGCGGCTCCGCGCGACGATCAGGATCGCGGTCGGCTCGAGATCCGCCGCGCGGAGCGTTCGCCGGAGCTCGGGCAGCGTCTCGACGGCTCCGGCGACCGGGTCGAATACCTCCGGGTCGTGGTACTGCTCGCCCGGCTGCTGCTCCTCGTTGCCGCGATGATGGTCGACGCAGACGAGCTTGCCCCCGGCCGCGCGCGCGCCCGCTCCGAGGTAGACCGAGGACTTCCCGCAGTAGCTCCCGATCTCGAGGATCGGCCCGAGCGCGGCGTGCGTGCGCGCGAGCTCGTGCAGGCGGAGCCCCTCGTCCTCGTCGAGAAATCCCCGGCACGCGCGCGCGACCGCGAGCGCTCTCTCGTCCATCCGCTCGCGCGGCGCTTCCGTCGATCGATCCATTGCGGTCGCTCCCTCGGCTCCCCTATCGCCGCGCGCCATTGTAGAGGGCCGTTCCAGCCGTGCACGCCGCGCCCCCGCTCCGCCGCCGCTCCGCACGCCCGCTGCTCGCCATGCTCGTGGCGCTCGCGCTGCTGGCGTCGTGCGCGCGTCGCCCGCCGGCCGCACCCGCGCCCGGCGTCGCCGGTGAAAGAGGCGTCGCCGGCGGACCGGACACCGCATCCGCGCCCGAGCCGGTCGCGCTGCAGCTCGCGCCGGACCCGGAGCTGCAGCGGCTCATCGACCCTCGTCCGGCGGCGCACACCAGCTGGCTCGGCGGCGACGTCGCCGCGTCGCTCGCGGTCTCCGAGCGGCGATGGGTGTGGATCTTCGGCGACACGCTTCTCGGCACGGTGAGCGGCCGCTGCGCCCCGCCGCGGCACGCCTGCCGGCGCCGCCTGGCGGCGCCGCGCGGCGACGCCGACGCCGCGATGATCGCGAACTCCGTCGGCGTCATGGCGCTCGATCGCCGCGGCCGTCCCGACCCGGTCGTCGAATTCTGGCGCTCGCGCTCCGGCGTCCCGGCACCCGTCTTCGAGAGCGCGGATCCCGAGGACGTCCTGTGGCCGCTCGCGATGGCGCGGATCGGACACCGGCTCCTGGTCGCGATCAGCCGCCACACGCGGGCGAGCGGTCTCGTGCCGCTCGCGAACCTGCTCGTCCTCGTCGAGAATCCGCTCGATCGTCCGGACCGCTGGCGCACGACCGCGCACACCGTCCCGAACGTGCGCGCCGGGCTCGGCGAGCGCGACCCGCTCACGTGGACGACGGCGCTCGTCGCGGACGGCGGCTGGGTGTACGTCTTCGGGCAGCGCGGCGTCGGCCTCGACGCGCGGACCGTGCTCGCGCGCTTCGTCGCCGCCGACGTCGCTCGCGACGGCTGGCAGCCCGAGCCGGAGTACCTCGTCGGGCGCGACGCTGCGACGTGGACGAGGAGCTTCGCGCTCGACGACCTGCAGGAGGTGGCCGGCTTGCCGGGGACGTCGGAGGCGGTGTTCGAGCACAGCGAGCGCTTTGGATGGGTCACGTTCCAGATCCCGCCGCTCGCGTACGAGATCCGCATGTACACCGCGCCGGCTCTCGCCGGCCCCTGGTCGGATCGCGGGGTCGTGTACCGCATCCCGCCGCCGTGGAGCACCGAGGTGCGGACGGATTGCCGATCGCCCGAGATCGGCTGCGGGTGGGAGCGGTTCGTCGCGTACGCGGCGAAGTCGCACCCCGGGCTCGCGCCGCCGGGCGGCTTCGCCGTGACGTACAACGTCAATCTTTTCTCCGGGACCCTTGAGTCGGCACGCGAGACGGCCGAATCTCGGGACGACTTCTACGTGCCCCAGTTCGTCGCCGGTACGCCGTTCCCCCGCTGAGCCGATCTTCCAGCAGCTCTTCGCCGGCAGAAATCGAGACGAGGACCGCCGATGGGGTTCGAACGCTCTCCACATCGCGAGCCCGAGCGCCGCGCGCGCGACGGCGACGGGTTCGTCCGTCTTCCGCTCGGCTCGCCCGCCTTGCGGGTGCTGCTCGAGGCGGCGCCGGTCGGCCTCTTCCTGAACGACGAGCGCGGCACGTGCATCTTCGCGAACGAGGAGTGTGCGAAGCTCGTGGGCGCGGCTCCGAGCGAGCTGCTGGGGTCGGGCTGGGAGCGCCGCGTGCACCCCGCGGACCGGCCCGCGGTCCTGCGCTGCTGGGAGGAGACCATGCGCGCCGGCCGTCGCTTCGACATGGAGTACCGCTTCGTGTCGAACGACGGCGCCGTGCGCTGGGTCCTCGGACGCGCGGTCGCGCTCCGCGAGGCCGACGGCACCGTGCGCGGCTTCTTCGGCTCGCTCACCGACGTCGACGAGCGCAGGCGCGCGGGCGCCGAGCGCGAGGAGCTGCTCGAGCGCGAGCAGGCGGCGCGCCGCGAAGCCGAGCACGCGAACCGCGTCAAGAACGAGTTCCTCGCGACGCTCTCGCACGAGCTCCGGACGCCCCTCAACGCGATCGTCGGCTGGGCCGACGTGCTGCGCGACGAGCACGGTAAGGCGTCCGAGGCGCTCGACGCCATCGTGCGGAACGCGCTCGCGCAGAACCAGCTCATCGAGGACCTGCTCGACATCGGCCGGCTCGATCGCGGCGCGTTGCGCCTCGAGCTGCGCCGCTGCGCGCCGTCGGCCGTGGTCGCGGACGCGGTCGCGACCGTGCGGCCCGCGGCGGTCGCGAAGTCGGTCGAGCTCCGGTCCTCCGGCTCGCCGACGCGCGACGTGATCGCGGACCCCGGCCGACTGCAGCAGGTCGTCTGGAACCTCCTCTCGAACGCCGTCAAGTTCACGCCGCCGGGCGGCGCCGTCGACGTCCGCCTGGTCGAGCGCGACGACGTCGTCGAGATCGCCGTCGCCGACACCGGGCGCGGGATCGCGCCGGAGGTGCTGCCGCACGTCTTCGACCCCTTCTGGCGCGACGACGCGGGAGCGGCCGACGCGCACGCCGGCCTCGGGCTCGGCCTGGCGATCGCGCGTCAGCTCGCCGAGATGCACGGCGGAAGCATCGCCGCCCACAGCGCCGGTCGCGACCGAGGCGCGACCTTCACGGTGCGCCTCCCCGCCGCAGGGGAGCCCAGCGCGCGATGAAGGACCTCCACTTCTGGTTCGAGTTCGCGAGCACGTACTCGTACCCGGCTGCCGAACGCGTCGCGGAAGCGGCGCGCGCGGCGGGATGGCGCGTCGTCTGGCGCCCCTTCCTCCTCGGCCCGATCTTCGCATCGCAGGGGTGGAACGACTCGCCGTTCAACGTCTACCCGGCGAAGGGCCGCTACATGTGGCGCGACGTCGAGCGAGTTTGCGCGAAGCACGGGATCGCCTGGCGGCGGCCGTCGCGGTTTCCGCGGAACGGCCTGCTCGCGGCGCGCGTCGCGTGCCTCGCCGCCGGCGAGCCGTGGTGCGGAGACTTCGTGCGCGCGGTCTACCGCGCGAACTTCGCCGACGATCGCGAGATCGCGGAGCCCGAGGTGATCGAGGAAGTCCTCGCCCGGGTCGGCGTGCCGGGCCGCCCGACGATCGAGCGAGCGCTCGCGCCCGACAACAAGGAGCGCCTGCGCCGGCAGACCGAGGAGGCGGCGGAGCGCGGGATCTTCGGCGCGCCGTCGTTCACGGTCGGCGACGAGCTCTTCTGGGGAAACGATCGCCTCGAGGACGCGCTGGCGTTCGACCAAACGAGCGGAAGACCGGCGGGCCGATCCTGAAGCCCTACGCGGCCCGCCGCACCGAGCGGTCGGGCAGCCAGACGCGGAACGCGCTGCCCCGGCCGTGCTCGCTGTCGACGCTCAGGCGACCGCCGACGGCGTCGACCAGCCGGTACGCGACGTAGAGCCCGAGGCCGACGCCGCCCGGCCCGCGCGCCTGCGACTCCGCCACCTGCTGGAACGGCTCGAAGATCAGGCGCAGGTTCTCGGCTGCGATCCCGATCCCGGTGTCGACCACGCAGATCTCGACGCCGCCCTGCAGACCGTTCGCGATCACGCGCACGCTGCCGCGGGGCGTGAACTTGAGGGCGTTCGAGACGAGGTTCCGGAGGACGACCCGGAGCTTCGCCTCGTCGCTCACCAGGCGGAGATCCGCGGGCATGACCGTGTGCGAATACTCGACGTCGCCGCGCCGGCGCAGCTCCGCCGTCTCCCGCTCGATCCGCGACAGCAGGTCGGCCAGCACCACGCTGTCGCGCGCGACCGGGATCCGACCCGACTCGAGGCGGCTCACGTCGAGCGTGTCCTGGACGAGGTCGAGGAGCTGGCGGCCGCTCGCGTCGATGCGGCGAAGGGTCTCGTCCTGCTCGCTTTCGAGCGCGCCGAACGCGCCTTCGAGGAGGAGCGACGTGTAGCCGAGGATCACGTTCAGCGGCGTCCGGAGCTCGTGGGACATCGTGGCGACGAACTCCGACTTGAGGCGGTTCGCGCTCTCCACCTGCTCGAAGAGCCGGAAGTTCTGGATCGCGAACGACGAGATCTGCGCGATCGCGCTGGCGACCCGGAGGTCGACCGGCGCGAACTGCTCGCGGTCCGACTGCTCGAGCGTCGCGGTCTGGAAGCCGATCAGGTCGTTGCCGCGCCGGAGCGCGATGAACATGATCTCGCGCATGCCGAGCCGCTCGGCGGCCGAGCGGAGGCGCGCGCTGTGGAAGTCGCGCACCGGGATCGCGACCGCCGCCGCGTCGCCGAGCCGCCGAAGGGCCGGCTCGACCTCCGCGCCCGGGATCCTGACGGCGCGCACCGCCTCCCAGTCGATGTCGCTCGAATTGGAGGCCGCGATCGGGCCGAACGCGTCCGCGTCGTCCTCGCGCAGGTAGATGCGGCTCGTGTCGGCGCGGACGGCGGCGACCGTCGCCTGGCAGAGCGTCCGCAGGAGGTGCGGCGTGTTGAACGCCGCGATCACCTCGCGGCCGACCCGTGCGAGAGCGAGCGATCCCTGCATCTCCTCCTGGAGCGCGCTCTCCGCGTGGCGGCGCTCGCTGACGTCGCGGAAGCTCCACACGCGCCCGATCGCGCGATCGCCGATCCGCTGCGGCTTCGAGTAGCGCTCGAAGATGCGCCCGTCCTTGAACGCGATCGCGTCGAAGCTCTCGGCCGTCGGATCCGCGTACAGCTCTTCGACCTTCGCGCGGAACGCGCCCGGGTCGGCGAGCTGCTCCTCGACGTGCGCGAGCAGCGCCGCGTCGTCTCCCGAGCGCGCGAGCGCGTCGGGGATGCGCCACATCGCGACGAACTGCTGGTTGAAGGTCGACACCGTGCGATCGTTGGCGACCACGAGGAGACCGTCCGCGGTCGACTCGAGGGTCGCCTCGAGCATCGAGAGCGAACGTTCGAGAGAAGCGCGCAGTCGCTCGTCGCCGACCCGGCGCGCGTTCTCGGCGCGCCGCACGATGGCGAGCTCGCGCCGGACGAGGAAGAAGAGAAGGACGGCCGTGACGGCGACGAACGCGAGCCCGCTGGACGGGTAGCCCGTCGTCGCCGCCGGATCGCCGATCGAATGGACCCCGATCCGATCGGACGCCACGACCCACGCGGCGCAGAACGCCACGTACGTCGCGGTCACGCGAACCGCGCTCCGCAGGATCGACCGGCCGTCGGCCGCCTCGTCGACTGCCCGCATCCCGACCTCTCAAAGTCTATCGACCGGGGCGGGGCGGGGATGAACCCCGGGCCGGCGAAAGATCAGCGGGAGGGCGCGATCCGGTGCCAGACGCCGGCCAGGAATCCCCGCGCGTCGGGGTGCTCCACCTGTCGAACGACCGCCGGCGCGCCTGCCCGGCAGCGCCACGCGTAGACGGTCGCTCGCCCGGTCACCGCCGCCGGGACGACGTCGGCGTCGGGCGCGTCGCGGCAGAATTTCACGAGCGGATCCGCCGGTGTGCGGCTCGTGTCGGCCTTCTCCTCGCACGGCAGGTTCGCGCCCACGTTGCACGCCCAGACGGCGCCGCTCATGCAGCGCCACGACGTCCCGCGCTCGAACGGCTCGAGCGGCGCCGAGGTCGGCATCCCGAACGCCTTGCGGAGGCCTACGGCGATCGCGCGCGGGACCGGGTCGCCGCTCCAGCGGGCGTCGGGGGCGTCGATCGTGCTGACCGCGCGGCAGTAGCGAAACGGGTCGGTGAAGGTCGTGGCAGCGGCCGGAGCCGGCGTCGCGCGCGCGGGCGCCGCGAGCGCGGGCGACGCCCCGGAGAGCCCGCCGGGCGACGCCCCGGAGAGCCCGCCGGCGAGCAGCGCTGCCGCGATCGACGGTCGCCGTATCCCGCTCGCGGTCATGCGCGCGAGGGTGCGCGCGCAACCGGCGATCGTCAAGCGCAGGCGGGCTTCTCGACGAAGGGTGGCGAACCCGCGAGGCGTGGGATACGCCTCGCGGATGTCCGCGCACCAGGGAGAGACCGCGGTCGAGCGGTACCGGCGCCTCCGCGCCGAGCGGCTCGCCGGCCCGCCGCGCTGGGTCGAGCCCGTCCCCTCCCTCGCGGAGGACACGCTGTGGCGCGGCCTCACGCGCGAGGGCGAGCTGCGGGTCCTGGTCGCGCGCACGACGCGCGCGGCGTCGGAGACGGCGCGCCGTCTCGGCTGCAGCGACGGGGCGGCGCGCGTCGCGGCCGAGCTCGTGACCGCCGGCCTGCTCGTGCGCTCGACCTTGAACCCCGAGGCGCAGCTCCAGATCTCGATCGCGAATCCCGGCAGCGCCGGACGGCTCCTGGCGGACGTCTGGGCGGGCGAGGCCGGCGTCCGCGCGTCGATCGCGCGGCCGGGCTCCACGGCCGAGCGCGACGGGCCGCTCCTCGCGGAAGGCGTCGTGAACGTCGTCCGGACGCGAGGTCGACGCGAGCCCTATCGCTCGTCGACGACGTTCCTCGCGAGCGGGATCGGCGACACGATGATGGAGTACCTGCTCCACAGCGAGCAGATCCTCTCGTTCCTGCGGCTCGAGGTCGCCGTCGCCGACGGCGACGTGAGCGAGTCGCTCGGCTTTCTCGTCCAGGCGATGCCCGAGGGCAGCCGGGCCGACCTCGAGCGCCTGGTGCGGAACCTCGAAGGGCTGCCGCCGCTCCTGGGAGCGATGTCCCCGGACGATCCCGACGGCCGCGCCTGGGCGGCGGAGCTCCTCGCCGGCTTTCGCTGGGACCAGTGCGCGCGCGAGCGCGTCGCGTACGCGTGCCGCTGCTCGCGCGAGCGCGTGCTGGCGATGCTCGCGTCGCTGCCGCAGAAGGACGTCCTGGATCTCGTCTCGGCCGGTGAGCCCGCCGAGACGACGTGCGAATTCTGCCGCGCCGTCTACCGCGTCGCTCCGTCCGAGCTGGCGGGGCTCCTTTCGCCCCCGCACTGACGGCGTCGGGCCGCCCGCGTCACGCCCTCACGCAGTTCGTGCGTCGACGCTGCAGCGCTCCGCATACGATTAGCGTGCTGCATTTTTTCGGCAGGCGCCCGTGTTGTCTGTAATGATGCGACGCGTTACCCTACGTGTATGGCGAGCTTCGCCGAGATCCTCGGCCGCGCGCCGCTCGCCGGCGCCTGGGCCGAGACGGTTACCGGGTCGGGCGATCGCTCTCGCGATCTCCTCACCCGCGAGCGTCCGCTCTGCAGGCGGCTGCGCGACGGGACGCGGGTCCGGCTCCGCCTCGTCGACTCCCGCGACCGCCAGCGGCTGGAAGCGGGGTTCCGCCGGCTCTCTCCCGAGTCGCGCTACCGCCGCTTCTTCACCGGCGTTCCCCGCCTGACGGAGGCGATGCTCGATCGCCTCATGGCGACCGACGGCGAGAACCACGTCGCCGTCGGCGCCGAGCGCGGAGGCTTCGTGCTCGGCTGGCGCGAGGAGCTCGGGGTCGCCCGCTTCATCCGGCTCGCCGACCGGCCGGACACGGCGGAGATCGCGGTCGCGGTGGTCGACGACGCGCAGGGCCGCGGGCTCGGAAAGCTGCTCCTGCTCGCCCTCTCGCGGCTCGCGCGCGACCGCGGCATCCGGCGCTTCCGCGCCCTCGTGCTCCCCGACAACCCGCGCATGCAGGACCTCCTGCGGGACCTCGACCCGGCCGCGACGATGCACATCGAGGACGGCATGCTGACTTTCGAGCTCGACGTCCCCGACGTCGATCTCGAGCGGACCGGACTCACGTCGTCGACCGGTCCGCTGGCGCTGCTGGGCGACATCGCTCGTCGCGCCGTCGAGCGCTGTGCCGCCCTCCCGATCGACCGGCTGGGCGCGCGCTCGCGCTCCTTCCCCTCCTAGCTAGGACCCCGACCCAAGACGCGAGCGAAGCGAGCCCGCGGGGACCGGACCGCAGGGAGTGGGGCCCCGTTCGGCTTTGCCGAACGGGGCGAGGGAAGCGTTTCCCTCGTCGGATAACTCCCCGTTCGGCTTTGCCGAACGGGGCGAGGGAAGCGTTTCCCTCGTCGGATAACTCCCCGTTCGGCTTTGC
>DASRFA010000028.1:0-12586 GCA_035651755.1 Binatia bacterium
GAAAGCGAGGATGCCATGGAAACCACCGCAAGCCGCCGCCGAGTGTACGTGGCGGGAGAGCTCGTCGAAGTGTGGGAGAGCGGGGACTTCGCGCTCCCGAAGAACGACACCGAGGTCGAGCTGCACGCCGCAGCCGGCCGCTGGGTCACCCTGTTCAACGCTCTCATCCTGTCGTCGAACGCGCCGGTTGCGACGCTGGGCTCCTGAAATGACGATGCCCGAGCTCGCCCGAAGCCACCGCAGCCGCCGCGGCGCCGCCGCACACGCCCGAACGAGCCTCTCCGCGTAAGCCCACCGGCGTTTCCGCCGAGGTGGGCTCACGCGGGCAGGCTCCGCCGGACGCTCCAGACAACGGCGGCTCACGTGGCCGCCGCCCGAGGTCGATGGACTCCTCGAGAGAGGATCGCCGCGGCCGATGGACGGACACGCTTCCCGCGGGCTTCCGCTGGCCGATGAGCCCGCGGCCGCCTCGACCCGGTCGACCAGCCGGTGGCTCGATGCCGGCGACCTGCGCACGCCGGTCGCCGCGTTCGCCGTCTCGCGCGCTCTCCTGTTCGGGTTCGCCTGGGCGTCGCTGCGCCTCTCCCCCGGCCTCGCCTTCGGCACGCGCGCGTTCCCGAGCCAGCCGTGGCTCGACGGCTGGGTGCGCTGGGACTCGTTCTGGTACCTCGAGATCGCGCTCTCGGGATACCGCTGGACGCCGGGACAGGAGTCGACGGTCCACTTCCTTCCGCTCTTCCCGATGCTGGCGCGGCTCGCGGCGATCCCACTCCGACCGGCGCTCGACGACGCGCACGCCGTGCTGGCGGCGGGCGTCGCGCTCGCCCTGGCTTCGTTCCTGGTCGGGCTCGTGGGCGTCCGACGGCTCGGCCGCGACCTCGTCGGGGAAACGGCGGCCGATCGCGCCGTCTGGCTGATGGCGCTCTTCCCGTCGAGCGCGACGTTCGGCGCGTTCTACTCGGAGTCGCTCTTCCTCGCGCTCGCGGTCTGGGCGCTCTGGTTCGCGCGCCGCGGCTCCTGGCCGATCGCTGCGACGCTCGCAGGAGCGTCCGCCGCGACGCGCCTCCTCGGCGTCGTCGTGATCGCGACGGTCGCCCTCGAGGCGCTCCGCCAGAACGGCTGGCGCCTCGTGCCGCCGCGCCGCGAGTGGGTCGCGCTCGGCGTGGCGCTCCTTCCGCCGGCAGCGGTCGTCGTCGGATCGTGGCTCGCGTTCGGCGACCCGCTCGTCTTCGCGGCGAGCGCGCGCGGAGCGTTCGGACGGACGTTCGGACCGGCGCGCATCGTGGAGGATGCGCTCGCGATCGCGCGCCACCCGCTCTATGCGCCGCTCGCGCCCGATGCGACGATCACCGTCGCGTGGTGGCTGCTCCTCGCGCTCGCGACGCCGGCGCTCGTCGCCGTGTGCTGGCGGCGGATCGGCGCGGTCGAGGCGTCGCTCCCGATCGGCTACCTGGGAATCGCGCTCGCGAGCGGCATCGACTCCACGGGACGGTACTTCTCGGTCATGTTCCCGCTCTTCTATGCGCTCGCGCTCGTCGCTTCCGGGCGGAACGCCTACCGCGGCCTCTGCGCCGCGTTCGTGCCGCTCCTCCTCCAGCAGACGTTCAGCTTCGCGCACTGGGGCTCGGCCCACTGAGCCGCCGGTCCGCCGCACGGCTTCACGGCACGATCCGCGCGGCGAACGAGCGAAGCGCCTCGGCGTAGGGCTCGCAGCTCCGCCTCATCGCGACGAATGCGATCGCGTCCTCGAGCGGCATCCCCCGCGCCGCGTGCAGGTAAGCGATCGCCGCCGTCGGCGCGCGGTTGAAGCCGGCGGAGCAATGCAGGTACACGCGCTCGCCCCGGTCGACCAGCTCCGTGATCAGGCGGACGATGTCGGGCAAGCGCGCCGCGAGGGCGCTCGCATCGCCGTCGCGAACCGCGACGTGGTGCCAGGCGACGCCGAGAGCCGAGCTCGCGCCGCAGAGCGCCGCGGCGTCCAGGCCGCGGGCGTCCAGGTCGGCGTGGTCCTGCAGGCAGACGATCGCCGTCACGCGGTGCTCGCGTCCGAGCCACGCGAGGTCGTCGGCGACGAGGTAAGCGCCGACCACGAGCCCGTCCGCAATCACCGAGACGGTCGGCCGGCCGACCCGGACCGGCGGCCCGAACGCGACGCCCGGATGCCTCACGGCGCGGACGCCGCGCGAGCCGCGCTCACGCCTTCGGGAGCGCCGCGTGCGCCGCGGCGAGGCGCGCGATCGGGACGCGGAACGGCGAGCACGACACGTAGTCGAGTCCGATCTTGTGGCAGAAGATCACGGACGCGGGGTCGCCGCCGTGCTCGCCGCAGATGCCGCACTTGAGCCCGGCGCGACCGGCGCGGCCCTCGCGCACCGCGCGCTCCATCAGGAAGCCGACGCCGCCCTGATCGACCGACACGAACGGGTCGCCCTCGAAGACGCCGCGGTCGATGTAGGCCGGGAGGAACATCCCGGCGTCGTCGCGCGAGAGGCCCATCGTCATCTGCGTCAAGTCGTTCGTGCCGAACGAGAAGAAGTCGGCTTCGCCCGCGATCTGGCGCGCGGCGATCGCCGCGCGCGGCACCTCGATCATCGTGCCGACGGTGTACGCGACCTTCTGGCGATACTCGTTCGCGACCGCATCCGCGACCCGGACGGTCAGGTCCCGCAGCACGGCGAGCTCCTTCTCGACGGCGACGAGCGGGATCATGATCTCCGGGATCACTTTCACCTTCTCGCGCGCGAGCTCGCACGCCGCCTCCATGATCGCGCGCACCTGGATCTCGTAGATCTCCGGGTACGTGATGCCGAGACGGCAGCCGCGGTGCCCGAGCATGGGATTGGTCTCGCGGAGGCTGTCGCGCTTCTGGCGCAGCCGCTCGGCCGGCACGCCGATCTTCCGTGCGAGATCGGCGATCTCCTCGTCGGTGTGCGGGAGGAACTCGTGCAGCGGCGGGTCGAGCAGCCGGATCGTGACCGGGAGGCCATCCATCGCGCGGAAGATGCCCTTGAAGTCCTCCTTCTGCATGGGGAGGATCTTCCCGAGCGCGCGCCGACGCCCCTCGGTCGAGTCGGCGAGGATCATCTCGCGGACCGCGTCGATGCGGTCGCCCTCGAAGAACATGTGCTCGGTCCGGCAGAGGCCGATGCCCTCCGCGCCGAATCGGCGCGCGACCGTCGCGTCGTGCGGGGTGTCCGCGTTCGCGCGGACCTTGAGCTTCCGCGACGCGTCCGCCCACGACATGAGCCTCTCGAAGTCGCCCGAGAGGGCGGGCTCGATCGTCGAGACGAGGCCGGAGTAGACGGCGCCCGTCGTGCCGTCGATCGTGATCGGCTCGCCGACGCGCACGACGCGGTCGCCGGTGCGCATCTCGCCGGCCGCGTAGTCGATCGCGAGCGCCGCCGTTCCGACGACGCACGGCTTCCCCATGCCGCGGCCGACGACCGCCGCGTGCGACGTCGCGCCGCCGCGCGCGGTCAGGATGCCCTGCGCCGCGTGCATGCCGTGGATGTCCTCGGGCGAGGTCTCGATCCGGACGAGGACGACCTTCCGGCCCTCCTGGGAGGCGCGCTCCGCCTCGTCGGCGGAGAACACGACCTCGCCCGCGGCGGCGCCGGGCGACGCCGGCAGGCCGCGCGCGATCATGTCCTTCGTGGCGGCCGGGTCGATCTGGCGATGGAGCAGCGAGTCGAGCGACGCGGGCTCGACGCGCGAGACCGCGGTCGGCTTGTCGATCAGCCGCTCGCGCACCATGTCGACGGCGATCTTGACGGCGGCCGCGGCGGTGCGCTTCCCGTTCCGCGTCTGCAGCATGTAGAGCGTGCCGCGCTCGATCGTGAACTCGATGTCCTGCATGTCGCGGTAGTGGCTCTCGAGCGTCGAGGCGACCTGGCGGAGCTGTCGGTACGCCTTCGGCATCACCTCCTCGAGGGCCGGCATCTGCGACCGGCGATCCTCCTCGGCGAGCCCCTTCGCGAGCGCGACCTCGCGCGACGCCTCCACCGTGACCTTCTGCGGATCGCGGATCCCGGCGACGACGTCCTCGCCCTGCGCGTTCACGAGGAACTCGCCGTAGAACCGCTTGTCGCCGTTGCCCGGATCGCGCGTGAACGCGACGCCGGTCGCGCAATCGATGCCGAGGTTGCCGAACACCATCGCCTGCACGTTGACCGCGGTGCCCCAGTCGGCCGGGATGCCGTAGAGCTTCCGGTAGGTGATCGCGCGCTGGTTCATCCACGAGCCGAAGACCGCGCCGATCGCGCCCCAGAGCTGCTCCCACGGGTCGTCGGGGAAGCGCTTGCCGGTGCGCTGCTGGACGAGGTCCTTGAACTCGCCGACGATCTCGCGGAGATCGCCTTCGGTGAGCTCGAGGTCTCCGGTCACGCCGCGCGCGTGCTTCTTCGCCTCGAGCACGACCTCGAAGGGGTCCTGCTCCTTGTCGGTCTCGGGCTTCAGGCCGAGCACGACGTCGCCGTACATCTGCACGAAGCGGCGATAGGAGTCGTACGCGAAGCGCGGATTGCCGGACGCCGTCGCGAGCCCGCGCACGGTCTCGTGGTTCAGCCCGAGGTTCAGGATCGTGTCCATCATCCCGGGCATCGAAGAGCGCGCGCCGGAGCGCACCGACACGAGAAGCGGATTCGCGCCGTCGCCGAAGCGCTTTCCGACGATCGACTCGACACGTGCCATCGCCTTCCGCACGCCGTCGGCGAGCTCGCGCGGGTAGCTCTTTCCATGCGCGTAGAAGTAGGTGCAGACGTCGGTCGTGATCGTGAAGCCGGGCGGCACCGGAAGCCCGAGCGACGCCATCTCGGCGAGGTTCGCCCCCTTGCCGCCGAGGAGGTTCTTCATGTCGGCCCGGCCGTCCGCGCGGCCGCCGCCGAACGCGTAGATCAGGCGCGCTGGAGACGCGGCGCGCGTCGTGCGCGTCCGCGGTGCGGCTTTCGGGCGCGCGGGCGCGCGCCGCGCGCGACCCGCACGCGCGGTCGACGTGCGCTTCGCAGCCGGCTTCTTCTTGCGCGCAGGTGCGGGGGCGGACTTGCGGGCGGGTGCAGGAGCGGAGCGGGCCGACTTCGCTTTCGCCTTCGCCTTGCTCCGCCCGCGGGCTGTCGCCGTGCGCGGCGACTTCGCGCCGCGCTTCGCTGCGCGCGCCCTGCCGCTCGCCGACGTCGCCTTCCGGTCCTTCACACGCGCCATGGAATTGCCGTCCCCTCTTCGAGTTTGCCCCGTGTCACGCGGCGGGTTGCGGCGTTCCTACCACCACGGCGTCGCACCCGCCACGACGGCCGGCCGCGCGCCCCGCAGCAGCGCGAGGTTGTGCCGCGCGCGGCACCGACGCTCGCGGAATGTGCCACGATCGCTCGCTCGTCGACGCGTCGTGCCCGATTGCAATGCGCGACGGCTTGGCCCGCCACGTGCACGTCGCATCCCGTCGACGCGCGCAGCGCGCGGGGGCGACCCGGATCGCCGTGGGCGAGGCCAGGGTGGGTGCGAGAGGGGAACGAATGGCACGGCGATCGGCGAGACCGGACAGCCAGTACACGATCCTCGTCGTGGACGATCACGAGGAGACGCTGCAGTCCGCGCGTGTGCTCCTCGGACGCGAGGGACATCGCGTCCTCACCGCGTCGTCCGGCGAGCAGGCCCTCCTCATGCTGAAGGGCGTCGAGGTTCAGGTCATCATCGTCGACTACATGATGCCGCGCATGGACGGCGCCGAGCTCGTGCGCGAGGTGCGGAAGTCCGACCCGCTCGTGCAGATCATCCTGCAGACCGGCTACGCCGGCGATCGGCCGCCGCGCGCGACGCTCGCCGAGCTCGACATCCAGGGCTACCACGACAAGGCGGACGACCCGGAGCGGCTCCTCGTCTGGGTCGACGTCGCGATCAAGGCGCACGCCCTTCTCAAGAAGACGTACGACCGCGAGCGCGCGCACGCGGAGCTGGTGGCGAACTGCTCGCACGAGCTCCGGACGCCGCTCAACGTGATCACGGGCTGGGCCGACCTGATGATCGAGGGCGAGCTCGGCCAGCTGCCCGAGGAGGCCGAGCGCTCGATGCGATCGATCTCGCGCGCTGCGCGGAGCCTCTGCGGCGTGGTCGCCGACTACCTCGAGCACGCGAAGCTCGACGCGGGCATGCACGAGGTCGTGCGCGAGCCGGTCGACCTGAGCGAGCTGGTCGCCGAGACGAGCCAGCTCGCGGGCCTCCTCCTCGAGGGCCGGAACGTCGCGTTCGCGACCCGCGTCGAGCCGCTGCCGGGGCGCCTCGTGACCGACGGCGTCAAGCTCCAGACGATCGTTCGCAACCTGGTCACGAACGCCGTCAAGTTCACGTCGCAGGGACGCATCGAGCTCATCGTGCGCTCGCGTCCCGAAGCGGTCGTGATCGAGGTGTGCGACACCGGCTGCGGAATCCGCGCCGAGGACCGCGAGATCATCTTCGAGCCCTTCCGCCAGCTCCACGCCCACACGAAGCAGAGCCACGGCGGCATCGGCCTCGGCCTCGCCCTCTCGCGCCGCCTCGCCCGCATGCTCGGCGGCGACGTCTCCGTCGAAAGCGAGCCCGGCCGCGGCTCCCGCTTCCGCCTGACGCTCCCGATCGCCGACTCCCCGCCCCGCGAGCGCCTCGTCGCCGCCACGGCCGACGCCGCTTGACGCTGCGGCGCGACCGGAGCACGGCGTACCGTGCGCACCGGTCGGTTCGAGGCGACGCTCGCGCCCGCGGCCGCGCCCGCGGCTCGCCGCGCAGCGGTACGGCAGCGCGCCGGTCGTGGTCGGGTCCGAGCGAGCGCGTGGCAAGCGAGCCTTGGCCGAGACCTCGCACTGCGCCGCCTCTCGCCGGCACCGCGGCCGGGATGGGCGCGTGGGCGACGCCGAGCGTTCTCCTACGGCAGCGACGCGCGGCAAGCCGCGCGAGCGGCCACCGGCGCACACGCGCCACCGCACGACCGGTTCGGACGGCGCGCGCTGCCTGCGGCGGGAACGTGCGTGAGCGAGCACGGCAGCGACGTTGGAGGAGGCGCCCCTCCTTGACATTAGACAACAAGAGGGCGCCTCCGACAGGAGTCGCCGGGCTCGCTCATGCACGTTCCCGCCGCGCGCAAACGCCCGCCACCGCCGCGCGCAAACGCGCCGCTCGCGCCGTTTGCGCAGCCGCGCCATCGTGTCATCGATGGCCTCGACGAGCGCGCCGACGCGCTCCGGAGGGACGATCGATGACGCACCCCGTTCGCTTCGGAATCCAGACCGGCCAGCAGGGCATCGCGTGGTCCGAGATGCTCGATCTCTGGCAGCGCGCCGACGCCTGGGGCTACGACACGCTCTGGAACTTCGACCACTTCCTCCCGATCTTCACCGACCCGAAGGGCCCCTGCCTCGAGGGCTGGGTGACGCTGTCCGCGCTCGGCCAGGCGACGAAGCGCGCGCGCATCGGCCACCTCGTGAACGGCAACACGTACCGCAACCCGTGCATCCTCGCGAAGATGGCCGCGACGCTCGACCACGTGACCGGCGGCCGCCTGAACCTCGGCATCGGCGCCGGCTGGTTCGAGCAGGAGCACCGCGCCTTCGGCATCGACTTCAAGACCATCCCCGGCCGCCTGCGCGCGCTCGACGAAGCGTGCGAGATCCTGAAGGGCATGTTCCGCGGCGAGCCGTTCAGCTTCGAGGGCAAGCACTACAAGGTACAGGAGGCGATCGGGAACCCGCGGCCAGTGCAGTCGCCGCATCCGCCGATCATGATCGGCGGCGTCGGCGAGAAGGTGCTGCTCCGGATCGTCGCGAAGCACGCCGACATGTGGAACGCGTCGGGGCCCGCCGAGAAGATGCAGCACCTGATCGACGTCATCCGCCGCCATGGCGACGCGGTCGGCCGCGACACCTCCGCGATCGAGAAGACGGTGATGATGCCGCTCTGCTACACGACGTCGCGCGATCGGCAGCAGTTCGTCTGCCAGCTCGTCGGCGCGATGCAGCAGTGCTCGCCAGAGGAGGCGCGAGCGCGCGTCATGATCGGCGACAAGGCGGAGTGCCTGGACACGATCGCGCGCTACGGGAAGGCGGGCGTCACGCACTTCCTCTTCATGCTGTTCCAGCCCGTCCAGCCGGACGAGGTGCAGGCGTTCGCGGAAGAGGTCATCCCGGCGGCTCGCCGCTGAGGTCCCGAGCCCGACTGCCCGATTCCGCAGCGCCGCAAGCTTTTCGTGCGGCCCCGCATGTCGGCGGCGACGGCGTCACGTCGCGGATCGCTCGCAGCACGCGCTCTGGCGGACGCGCAGCGGATTCTTGGCGCGCCCGCGAGCCCCGGAAATAGCGCGGCGCCGCGCCGTTTCCTCCCGCGCTCGCGCATCCGCGTCCCGGACGAGCGGGCGCGGCCCGCCGTCGGCACATCGCCTGCACGCCGTCGGCGGCGAACCGTCGCACGACGGCCGGCGCCGGGTGAGGGCGTCCGGCGAGGGAGAGATGGCGACGGGAGAGGGCGATGTGATGGCGACGACAGGGACTCCGACCAAGCGGCTCGGCTTCGCGAAGCGCGTGCGCGTCCGGCTTCCGTTCGGCGCGTCGCGCCGGGCGTGGGACTGCCGCCCGTTCGGCGCCGGCCGGATCGTGGCGCCGTCGCTCGCGACCGCGGTCGAGATCGCGCACGCGACCTGGCTGGATCTCAAGTCGGGCGAGGTCCGCGTCGCCGACGTCGCCGCCCGCGCGGCTTAGGCCGAGGGCGCGCTGCCGGGCGCGGCGCCCACGCGGAGGCCGACGACGAGCCGGTCGAGGCGCTCCATCCGGGTGCCGAGCGTCACGTCGAAGCTGCGGGCGCGCTTCACGTAGAGGTGCGCGTCGCACTCCCACGTGAACCCCATGCCGCCGTGGTTCTGGACGTTGTCGGCGGCGTTCTGGAGATAGGCGTTGCCGCACAGGACCTTCGCGACCGACGCCTGGAAGTCGGCGTCGGGGGCGCGATCGCGCACCGAGACCGTGGCGTACGTCGTCGCCGAGCGCGCGACCTCGGCGCGCACCGCCATGTCGGCACAGCGATGCTTGACGGCCTGGAAGGAGCCGATCGGGCGATCGAATTGCGTCCGCACCTTGGCGTACTCGACGGACAGCTCGACCGTGCGATGCACGCCGCCGACCGCCTCCGCGCACGCGAGCACCGTCGCCTCGCGCCGGAGCTGCGCCGGGTCGGCCGCGAGCGCGACGCACGGCGCCGCCTCGAAATCGACGTGCGCGACCGACCGCGTCGGGTCCATGCTGGCGCGGCGCGCGACCCGGACGCCGTCCGCACCGGGCGCGACGAGCGCGACGCCGCCGCCGTCGACGACGAGGAACCCGTCGCCCGCGAGCGCGTCGCACACGAACGAGCGCGCGCCCGTGAGCTTGCCGCCGCGGAGCGCGCTCGCCCACGGGCGGTCGAGGCCGTCGACGAGCGCGACGCGCACCTCGCCGGCGAGGATGCGGGCGCGGAGATCGGCCGCCGCGCCCTCGCCGGCCGATACGAGCGCGTGCGCGGCGAGAACGCTCCCGAGCCAGGGGCCGGGCGCGAGCGCGCGCCCGAGCTCCTCGAAGAGCACCATCTCCTCGGTGAGGCCGTAGCCGGCGCCGCCCCGATCGCTCGCGATCCCGAGGCCGAAGAAGCCGAGCTCGCCGGCGCCGCGCCAGAGCGCGGCGAACGCGTCCGCGCCGGCGTCCGACAGTCGGCGCACGCGCTCCATCGGCAGCTCGTGCTCGAGGAAAGACCGCACCGAGGCCTGGATCGCCTCCTGGTCCGACGACGGCATCAGGTCCATGTGCGCTCCCGGCGCGCTGCGCGCGGCGCGGCGCTCGCCCGCGGCTCCGCCGCGCTCATCGCGGCAGCCCCAGGACGCGATCGCCGATGATGTTGCGCTGGATGTCCTTCGAGCCGGCGGCGATCGTCGAGGCGAAGGCGAGGAGCCAGCGGAAGACCCAGGTCTCGCGGATGCGGTTCCGGCGCGCCGCGGAGGGCGGGTCCGCGGGCTCCTCGACCGCGGACCACTCGAGGACCGACGGCCCGAGGATCTCCATCGCGAGCCCGTGGACGCGCTGCTGCAGCTCCGAGAAGAAGAGCCGGATGAGCGACGCCTCGGAGCTCGGCATGCCGGTCCGCGCGGTCCGGCTGACGCTCCGGTAGGTCATCGAGCGGAGCGCCTCGACCTCGGCGCGCGCGAGCGCGAGGCGGCGCGCGATCTCGTCGTCGTCGAGCGCGCTCTTCGACGCGCCCGCGCCCGCGGCGGCTGCGGCGCCGGCCCCCATTCCGCCGAGCGGCGTGTGGCGAGCGAGCTCGACCAGCTCGTCCACCATGCGCGTCAAGCGCACCTGCTCCGAGAGGAACGCGGTCCCGCGCTCGAAGGAGAGGGTCGACATCGCGACCCGCCAGCCGTCGTTCAGCTTCCCGACGACGTTCGCGCGCGGGATGCGGACGTCCTCGTAGAAGACCTCGCAGAAGTCCTGGTGCCCGGCCATCGTGCGGATCGGGCGGATCGTGATGCCCTTCGCGTCCATCGGGCAGATCACCCACGAGATGCCCTTGTGCTTGGGCGCCGCAGGGTCGGTCCGGACGAGCAGCTCCTGGTACTCCGCGATCTGCGCGAAGCTCGTCCAGATCTTCTGCCCGTTCACGACGAGATCGTCGCCGTCGACGACCGCGCGCGTCGAGAGCCCTCCGAGGTCCGAGCCCGCGCCGGGCTCGGAGAATCCCTGGCACCACACCGTCTCGCCGCGCAGGATCCGCGGCAGGTGGAAGCCCTTCTGCTCCTCGCTGCCGCACGCGATCAGCGTCGGCCCGCCGTGGTTCAGGCCGACGAAGAGGGTCGACGGCTCGTGGGCGCCGGCGCGCGCGAACTCCTCGTACCAGATGAGCTGCTCCATGAGGCTCGCGCCGCGGCCGCCGTACTCCTTCGGCCACGAGATGCCGGCCCACCCGGCGTCGTGCATCTTGCGCTGCCACGCGAGGTCGAAGTCGCGGCGAGCGCGGAGGTCGTTCTCGGGCGGCGGCACGCTGGGCTTGTTCGCCTCGATCCAGGCGCGCGCGCGCTCGCGAAAGCGCTCCTCCTCCGGGCTGAAGGTGATCTCCATCGCCCGTGAGCTATGTCGGGCGCGCCCCGCACGCGCAAGCGCGGTTCGGGAGGCCGAACCGGGCGGCTCGGGTGGAAACCGCTCGCGCGACGGCGTCCCGCGGCGCGGGCTCAGGCGAACTGCGGGGCGATCTCGCGCGCGAAGATCTCGAGCTGGTCGAGGAAGTGGTCGCAGCTCGAGCTCCGGAAGCGCAGGCTCAGCACGGTCGCGCCGATCGTCTGGTAACGCCGGAGGAGCGCCGTCATCGCCGCGCGGCCCTCCTCGAGCGTGACGTCGTAGAACTCCTCCGGCGAGAACACCAGGTCGAACGGCTCGGCGCGCTCGTGGCGCGCGCGCCAGACCTCCCATTGCCGCGCCCGCGCGAGCATTCGCTTCAGCTCCTCAACCGTCAAGTAGAACGGATCCCAGCCGTCGCCGAAGGAGAGCGCGCGGCGGAGCGAGCGCTCGGTCTTCCCGCCGAGCCAGATCGGCACGCGCGGCTGCACGGCGCACGGGTCGACGACGAAGCCGTCGAAACGGTAGTGCGTTCCTTCGTACGCGGGCTCGCGCCGCCCGAGCGCGGCGCGCAGCGCGCGCAGCGCGTCCTCGTAGCGGGGCCCACGTCCCGCGAAGTCGACGCCGAGGAGCCGGAACTCGGGCTCGAGGCTCCCGACCCCGACCCCGAGCACGACCCGGCCGCCGCTGAGCGCGTCGAGCGTGCCGTAGCTCTTCGCCACCGCGAGCGGGTGGTGGTACGGCAGGACGACGACATGCGTGACGAGTCGGATGCGCTCGGTCGCCGCCGCGATCCAGGCGAGCGTCGCGAGCGCGTCGTAGTAGCGGCCGCCGCGCGTCGGAACGACGTCCATCGGGATCGCGACGTGCTCGCTGCAGGTCATGTGGTGGTACCCCAGGCGGTCGGCCGCGACCGCGATCCGCCGGATCTCGGCCGGCCCGGCGCCGATCTCCCACGCGGCGTGGCTGGTCGCGGCGAGCGTCACGATCGGCGTCGTCAACCCGAAGCGCATGGCGCGCTTCTAGCCCGGATCGCGCGCGAAGTCGCGACGGCCGCTGCGCGGCAGGACGGCTTTGACACGGGAGACGTCGGGCGGGGATAGGAAGGCATGGGTTTCGAGTCGATCTTCCGCCCCGGGCTCTTCGCCGGCGAGACGCACGTGGTGACGGGCGGCGGCAGCGGCATCGGCCGCTGCACGGCGCACGAGATCGCCGCCCTCGGCGCGCATGTCGCGATCACCGGCCGCAAGGCCGACAAGCTCGCCACGGTGAAGGGCGAGATCGAAGCCTCCGGCGGAAGCTGCGAGACGCATGCCTTCGACATCCGCGAGGAAGCACAGGTCAAGGACGCGATCGCTGCGATCGTAGCGAAGAACGGCCGCATCCACGGGCTGTTCAACAACGCCGGCGGCCAGTTCCCCTCGCCCGCCGCCACCATGAGCGCCAAGGGCTTCGACGTCGTGGTGCGCAACAACCTCACCGGCGGCTTCATCGTCAGCCGC
>DASRFA010000029.1:0-97586 GCA_035651755.1 Binatia bacterium
GGCAGCGCCTGCGTCGAGATCGCCTTCTTGGCGTAGAGGCGCGACCGCTTGTCCTCGATCTGGAAGAGCTCCGAATGCTGCCCGATCGTCTCGGCGCTGCCCAGCATCAGAAAGCCGGCCGGCTTCAGCGCGTAGTGGAAGAGCGACATCAGCTTCTGCTGCAAGCTCGCGTTCAGGTAGATGAGCACGTTCCGGCAGAGGATCAGATCGATCTTCGAGAACGGCGGATCGCGCGTCAGGTCCTGGCGAGCGAAGACGCAGAGGTCGCGCACGACCTTGCTGACGTGGTAGTCCGTCTCGGTCTTGCTGAAGAAGCGCCGGAGCCGTTCCGGCGACACGTCCGCGGCGATGGACGGCGGGTAGTGCGCGGCGCGCGCCTGCTCGATCGCCGCGTCGCTGACGTCGGTCGCGAAGATCTGCACCGGCACCGACGCCGCGCGATCGCCGAGGAACTCGATCAGGAGCATCCCGATCGAGTACGCCTCCTCGCCGGTCGAGCAGCCGGCGACCCAGACGCGGATCGGCTCGTCGTCGCGGTGCTGCGCGAGGATCCGCGGCAGTGCTTGCTTCCGCAACGCATCGTAGGACTCGGGATCTCGGAAGAATCGCGTCACCAGGATCAGGAGGTCCTGGAAGAGCGACTGCACCTCGGCAGGGTTCTCTTCGAGGTAACGGATGTACTGATCGAGCCGCGTGAGGCGATGGAGGACCATCCGGCGATGCACGCGGCGCTCGATCGTGGGCCGCTTGTATTGCCGGAAGTCGACGCCGGTCCCCGACCGCAAGAGGACGAGGACGCGGTCGAAGAGCTGCGTCCGATCCGGCAGGTGGGTCTCCTTCTCGAGGGCCTCCTGCGCGGCTTCGCGCAAGTACGGATGGCGGCCCATCTGGCAGAGCGCGACCGCGATCTCTTGCGGGGTCAGCACCAGATCGACGAGCCCGCTCGCGATCGCCGCGCGCGGCATCCCGTCGTAGCGCGCGCTCTCGGGGCGCTGCGCGATCGTGATCCCACCCGCCGCCTTGATGTCGCGGAAGCCGATCGTTCCGTCGGAGGCGGTTCCCGACATGACGACCGCGATCGCGCGGTCGCGAGCGCTCTCCGCGAGCGACGTGAAGAAAGCGTCGATCGGCATGAACTGGGAGCGGTCGGTCGGACGGGGGAGGAGGCGGAGCTGGTGCTGGTCGACCACGAGCTGGGCGTTGGGCGGGTTCACGTAGACGTGGTCCGGGAGCAGCTCGACGCCGTCCGTCGCCTGCACGACCGGCAGCCGGCTGTGCGCTGCGAGCAGCTCCGCGAGGGCGCTCTCGTGCTGCGGTGCCTGGTGCTGGATGAGCACGATCGCCATCCCGGGATTCTCCGGAAGCGAGCTCAGGAGCTGCGAGAACGCGTCGAGACCGCCCGCCGAGGCGCCGATGCCGACGATGGTGCCCCCCCTCGATGGGGACGGCACCCGGTCGCCGTCGACCCATTCGGTGGGGATGGCCGGTCGCGTCGTATCGTCCGGCCTCGATTTCGCCCGCGACGGCTCGGCGATCGAGGACTTCTTCGCGGCGCGCGGCTTCGCGGTCGCGTCGACCCGCGTCCTTGCTGCCGAGACCTTTGCGGTCTTCGCGGTGCGCGAAGATCTTCTCCGATCACCAGTGGCGCCGGGTGTTCGTCTACGCACTGTGCTTCGTCCGATCGCGCGCGCCGAGCGCCGCGTTTCGCGACGGTTTGGCGCGTCTCCTCGCAGCCGCCTTCTTCGGGGACGCGCCGTTCAGCAGCGCACCGATCTTGTCGGAATCGCTCCGCTCGAGCACCGAGCGGATCACTCGAGCGCGCGCCTCCGCGTCCTCGGCGCGCTCGACGTAGCCGGTGGCGATCGCCTCCAGCCCATCACGGCCGCCGCGGGCCGCGTGATCCGCCATCCGTCCAGCGAGCCGCCGTCGCAGCGCCGCGGTCTCCTCGAGGGCGCGCAGCGCGGTCCACAGCGCATCCTCGAGGTTCTCGTCCTGCGCCGTGAGCAGGCTCTGATCGGTGTATCCGTGGCCCACCCGACACCGAAAGCGCAGGAGCCCGGGCTCCTCGAGCTCCCACAGGGCGCCGCCGCAGTCCGGGCATGCGTACGCGGCCGGCGCTCCGAGCTCGCGCTCATCGCCGTTGCCGTTGCCGTCGAACGCCGCGTTCTCCTTTCCCGCGACATCCTTGCGAGCCATCTTCGCGCCTCCCGGCCGCGCTCCGTTGCGCACGTGCTCGGCGAGCAGCGCGGGAATCTCGTCGACCCGGGCGACGTGGTCGACCGGCACGTTGGCGATCGCGCTGAGCGGCATGCTCGGATAGAGAGCGTCGCTCGCGTGCTGAACGATCGCGACGCCGCCCCCGCGCTTGATCGCGAGGAGACCGTGCGTCCCGTCGTTGAGCATTCCGGACAGGACGACGCCGATGACGCGGTCGCCGTGGCTCGCTGCCGCGGTGCGAAACAGCGTGTCGACCGAGGGCCGGAACCGGTTCTCGCGCGGACCCCGCGTGAGCCGGACGACGTCGTTCTCGACGATGACGTGCTGATCCGGCGGCGCGACCAGGATGCGGCCGTAGCTGAGGCGCTCACCGTCGCGCGCGTAGCCGGCCTGGAACGCGCTCGACCTTCCGATCAGCTCGGGCAGCACCCGAGGAGAGTCGGGCGACGTATGGATCACCACGACGAGGGTCGCGGAGAGGTCGTCCGGTAGGCCGGATGCAACTCGTGTGATTGCTTCGAGGCTACCCGCCGAACCACCGACGACGATCAAGTCGCGCGGGGGCACGATTTCATCTACTCACCGGCGCGTTTGGCGGTCAACGCGACCGACGACGGCCTCGTCTTCCGGTCTTCGAGCCGCTAGCGGTGCGGGGAAACCTGCCGAAGTGCTTCTGGACCAGCGTGCGGACCGCATCCCCCGGCTCCGGAGCCGGGAGCGCGGGAATGACGCGCCCTCCGAGGTAGCGTGGTGCGCGGATCGGATACGCCGCGATCGGCCACATCGACTGAAGCCGCGCGCGATGCTCCGCGTCGATCGCGCGCGTCGCGCGAGCCGCCGCGATCTGCGCGCGCGCCCGCGCGCGCGCCGCGTCCGCGAGAGCGGACGCTTCTGCCGCAGCCCGCCGGCCACCGACGGATGTAGCGGCTTTCGCACGCGACGAGATCCCGCTGCGCATCACCCTGCTCCTAGCGCCTACGAGACATCATGGCCGGGGGGGGCGAAATCCAAGGGGTGGGGCGCGGCGAGGCACTTCCGTGAAGATCCCGATCCGTGACCGGATCTCGCGCGCGGCCGCGATCTGCGAAGCCGCTTCCGCGCGCACGGCGCGTGCATCGCGCGTCGCCGTTCGCGCCTTCTCCCGGATGTCCTCCAGCGCGCATACGCTCAGGAGCTCGAACTCGGGCATCCCAAGCCTCCGAGATCGCCGTCTGCAAGCGGCGTTCGGGCTCACGGGAGACCACGATGCCGTTCCGCATCGACCGCTTCGCGACCGTCCGGGGAGCCTGTTCGAGACGGGCGAGGGGGGTGACCCCACTCTATCCCTGGTCATCGGGAAGCGGAAGGCGTCCGTCGGGCCGCGGATTCGCAGTCCTCGAGCCCGGTCACGCGGGACGCGCCGTCCGCCCGTTCTCGGACGACGCCGCGCGGCGCCAGGACCCGGATTGCGGCTGAATCGGCGTCACAGCACTATGGCGTCGTGAGCAGGACGCCCGATGCGCTGGAGTGCGAGCGTCGA
Source organism: Binatia bacterium (assembly GCA_035651755.1). Classification (GTDB taxonomy): domain Bacteria; phylum Desulfobacterota; class Binatia; order UBA12015; family UBA12015; genus DASRFA01. The sequence continues at coordinate 3,737 of DASRFA010000029.1, forward strand.
GCTCGACTCGGATTGGCTGCAGACGAGATCGCCGATCTGCGACGACGGGCGGCGGCCCGCTGCAGGAAGAGCGTCGAGCTCGCCCGGCGGGCACGCGGTGTCGCTCGGCGAGCGCGCAGCATGGTTGCCGTGGGACGTGGGCATTCCGAGGCCGCGGCCGTCCGCCCGGACCACGAGGGCGAGGTCCCTTGACGTCGTCGTGTCCTCGTCGGCCGCCCAGGTGGTGACGGGGCGGAAGAGGGGGATGATGCCGACGGGAACGTCGGTCGACCGACACGCCGTGGAGGCGTTCGCGGCGAGTCACGGCTACCGCGAAGCCGCCTGCGGCTCGTGCTCCAGGGGTCGCTCGCCGGGATGCGCGACGTGCGACGGGACGGGTCGCGTCTGGCTCTCCGACAGCGGGACGGAGCTGTCCGAGGAGGCGATCGTCCGGCTGATCGCGGGCGAGCACCGAGCCGGCGTCAAGCGAGCCGGTCGAGAACCGCCTCGGTCGCCTTCCGCCGCTCGGCGGCGCGCGCGGCGGGGTCTTCCTCGACGAGGCGCTCGTCGGGCGTGACCTTGAAGAGAGGCTGGCCCTTTCGCACCACCACGCCGTCGTCGGGGACGAGGATCTCGTCGATCGTACCTGCGAAAGTCGCGTAGACCTTGTTGAACATCTTCATCACTTCGATGATGTAAATGGGGTCGCCCTTCTCGAAGTGCGAGCCGCCGGCCACGTACGGCGGCATCCCCGGTCCCTCGCGCGCGTAGTACGTCCCACCCATCGCGGCCACGATCTCGTCGGCGCGGGTCGCCGGCGGCGGCACGAGGACCTTCCGCATCGCCTCCTGGTGCTTCGGATCGAGAAGGCGATCGGGGATCGCGACCCCGAGGTCCTCGTCCAGGCGGAGGTCGTAGAACCCGGTCTGCGACGCGAGGAGCGGTAGCACGGCGAGGATCTCGAGCCCGAGCTGGTGCCCCGCGTGCGCCGCCCGCACGCGCTGCCACGTGTCGCGGTCGATGCCGAAGGACGGCTCGCCGGCCCGGAGGCGCCGATCGAGGTCGCGCCACGGCACGCCGGCGGCGCCGCGGTCGGCGAGGCGGCGATAGAAGCCGAGCGCGCGCTCGAGGAGGTCCCGGTCGTGATCCCAGATCCGGCTCGCCGCGACGGCGTTCGGGTCGTCGAGGTGGAGGAGGCGGTACGTCTCGGCGAGCACCTCGACCGGGTTCCGAAGCCAGCGGACGCAACCGGCGTCGATCTCGAAGTCGAGGCGATGCGCCGAGAGCCATGCCGACAGAAGGTGCGGCTCGTCGACGAGCCGGAAGATCGGGCGCTCGAGCAGCGTCTCCTTGAGCTCCAGGACCGAGCGCGTCGCGGCGACGGCGTCCTTGCCGCCAGCGCGCGCGGCCGCGCGGCGCGCGATCTGCTCGAAGGCGTACTCGAAGTCGATCTCGTGACCCGCGGCCGCGAGCTCTCCGACCGCAGTCAAGTACGGAACGACGAACTTCGTCGTCGGCTTGGCCCACGGGTCGCGGCTCCCGAACCAGACGAGGAGCCCGTAGAGGAACTCGAGGTTCGTCGCGAGATCGATGCCGCGGATCGTGGTCCGGCGCAGAACCTCGACGAGGTTGTCCCAGCTCTCGCGGCGGTCCGCGCCGGTCGCGAGCAGGAGCGCGATGTTCGAGTCGTACGCGCCGGCGAGCCGGTAACGCATGAAGAGCCCGGTGTCGGGGTTCTTGATGCAGATGCCCTGGTCGTCGCGGATCTCGCACGGGATCGGATCGGACCAGGAGACGATGATGCCGCCGGCGCTCGGCGAGAGAGCGCGGTCGGTCGCGTTCAGGCGCGCCTCGATCGCCGCGCCGTCGCGCTGGACGCGCTCGGGACGCGGGAGGCGCTTCTTGTGGCGTGCGACGATCGCCATCGCCTCGACCAGCGAGTGGACGTCGAAGAAGTCGCCCGCGTCCGCGGGGTTCGCGAAGCGGAGCGCGTAGCAGAGCTCCGACACCCGGTGCTCGACCTGGATGCGGGTGTTCACCTCCATGAAATAGTGGCGATCGCCCTCGACGATGCACTCGAAGGTCGACGCCGAGTCGAGCCCGACGGCGCGCCCGAAGCGCTCCGCCTCCGACTCCATCCGCTGGAGGACGCCGAGGTCGCTCTCGAGGACCGCGGCGAGTCGATCGTCGCCGGCGGCGCGGCGGCGGGCGATCTCGTTCGCGAGGCCTTCCTGCGTGATCGAGATCTCGACGAGCTTCTGCTCGTGCATCTGGAGCGAGCAGTCGCGGCCGCCGAGCGAGATGCACCAGTCGCCGTTGCCGAGGATCTGGATCTCGTTGTGGCGCGTGCTCTCGACGTTGAGCTCGACCAGCATGTTCTTGTTGTCGCCGGGACCGGTCGCCTTGACCTCCGCGAGCACCTCGCGCACGAGACCCGGCACGGCGGAGGCCTCGGAAAAGATGCGCTGGCCCTTGCCGCCGCCGCCGCCGATCGCCTTCAGGCGGAAGCGCCGGCCGGGGTTCTCCGCGAGGAGGCGCTCCGCCTCGCGCCGGATCTGCTCGGACAGCTCGTCGGTCGTGAAGAGGTCGAGCTGCTTCGAGTAGGCCGCGTCGAGGAGCTTCTCCGCGGCGACCGGGAGCGGGGTCGCCTCGCCGCGGAGCTCGGGCACGTCGAGCTTGTGGCCGCGCGCGAGCTTCTGGAGCGCCGCGCGGTCGGGCGCCTTCGCGAGCAGCGTTCGCACGGTCGAGTCGTTGATCCCGGGCGTGACCGAGACGCCGTTCTCGATCGCGGTGCGCTTCGCCTCGTCCTTCGCGCCGGCCGCCTGCTGCGTGTGCGAGCCCGGCCCGATGAAGCGCAGGCCGGCGTCCTCGAGGGCGCGCACGAAGGTCGCGTCCTCGGCCATGAAGCCGTAGCCCGCGAAGACGTAGTCGTAGCCGTGGTCGCGACAGATGCGGACGATGTCCGCGATCCGCTCGAGGCGCTCCTCCTTGGAGGCGCCGCTGTAGTCGGGAACGGCATGGACGTGCGCCGGGTCCATGATGCGGACCTCCGGCGAGAGCGCGCGCGAGTAGACGATCGAGTCCTTCTCGGAGACGAGCATGCCGATGCGCGGGATGCCCATCTCGCGGAAGACGTCGATCGCTTCCTTCCGGATCGGGCCGCGGCAGACGATGAGGACGCCCATGTCCTCGCACGCGAACGACCGGACCCACGCCGAGGACGATCGCGCGAGCCGGCGATCGCGGCTGACGAGCGCGTTTGCGGCGGAGTCGACGTCGCCCGGAGCGGCCGGGACGGCGGCCGCGGTTCCGCTCAATGGAACTCCCGCTGCACGGATTCCATCGGGCCGGGCGTGTAGTGGCGTAGCAGGAAGTCCAGGTTCTTCGCGAGCACCGATCGCAGCTCGCCCGGCATCACGATCTCGGAGATCGATCCGAGGCTGAGCGCCTCGCGCGGGTTCATGAGCTCCTGCTCGTAGCGCGCGTTGAACTCCGCCTCGCGCGCCTTGAGCCAGTCGGCGACCTCTTTCTCCGCGGTGCGGCGCGCCTCGTCGCGCGACGCGCCCGCGCCGACGAGGCGCCCGACCGCCTGCTCGCGGCGGGCGGCCGCCTCGTCGCGCACCTGCTTCAGCTCCTTCTTGTAGACGAACTCCTTGCCGGCGGTGCCCATGACGGCGAGGCGGGTCGTCGGGAGCGCGAGCACGATGGACGCGCCCGTCGCGTAGCTGTTGAAGGCGGCGTACGCGCCGCCGAACGCGTTTCGCAGGATGAGCAGGATGCGCGGCGTCCGGAGGTCGATGATCGCGTCGAGCATCGCGCGACCCGCTTGTACGATGCCGCGGCTCTCCTGGTCGCGCCCCGGGAGGAAGCCGGTCGTGTCCTCCATGAAGATCATGGGGATGTTGTAGATCGAGCAGAAGCGGACGAAGCGCGCGATCTTGTACGCGCAGTCGACGTCGATCTGCCCGCTCGCGACCGCGCTGTTGTTCGCGACGAAGCCGACGACGTTGCCGCCCATCCGGCCGAACGCCGTGATCGCGTTGCGCGCGCGGTCGGGCTGGATCTCGAAGTAGTCGCCGTGGTCGCAGACGCGCTCGATGATGAGCGACACGTCGATCGGCGTGTTCATCCCGGTCGGCGAGTTGAACGCCTTCCGGAGAAGCGTGTCGATCTCCTTCGTGGGGCGATCGACCGGGTCCGAAGTCGACTCGTAGGGCGCGAGCACCCTGTTCGAGCTCGGGAGGTACGAAAGGAGGCGCTCGGCGGTGCGCAGCGCGCCCACCTCGTCGGCGACGGTCAGATCGACGACGCCGCTCGCGCCGTGCACCTTCGGCCCGCCCAGGTCGTCGGGCGTCACGTCCTCGCCGAGCACGCTCTTGATCACGCCGGGGCCGGTCAGGCCGAAGAAGGTGCCGGCCGGCTGGATCATGAAGCTACCCTGGCGCGGCAGGTACGACCCGCCGCCGGCGTTGTAGCCGAACATGCACATGATGCTCGGCACGACGCCCGAGATCTTCCGGAGCGCGGTGAAGGCCTCGGCGTAGCCGTCGAGCCCGCCGACGCCGGCCGGCACGAATGCGCCCGCACTGTCATTCATGCCGATGAGCGGCATGCCGCGCTCGCCCGCGAGGTAGATCAGGTTCGCGAGCTTCCGGCCGTTGGTCGCGTCCATCGAGCCGGCGCGAACCGTGAAGTCGTGGCCGTAGAGCGCGACGTCGCGCCCGCTGATGCGGATGATCGCGGTCACGAGCGACGCGCCGTCGAGGTTCGGACCCCAGTTCTGGTAGAGGATCGTCGGGTCGGCGCCGCGGTCCTGGAGCACGTCCATGCGCTCCCAGACCGTCATCCGGTCCTTGGCGTGCTGGCGCAGCGTCGGCAGCGTGCCGGCCGCGGTGAAGGGGCGGTCGCGCAGCTCGACGCCCCCTTCCATCGCGAAGTCGTACGGGCCGCGTCGGGCGTCCGCGCGGGCCGTGGCGCCGCTCGCGGGGGCGAGCGGGTCGTCGAGCGCGGGCACGACGGGCGCCTCGGGCGAGGCCGGGCGCTCCGCCGGCTTGGACCGCGCGGGCTTCACGGCCGTCGCCGTCCTGGTCGCGGGCGCGGGGCCCGCATGCTCTGTTTCCCCTCGATTCACGTCGCTTGCCGCGCCCGGGCGGTGTCTGCCCCGGGCGCCGCGCAGTTATAGCAGGCGGCTCGGCTTTGCCTACGGGGGGTTGTCCAACGAGGGAGACGCTTCCCTCGCCCCGTTCGGCAAAGCCGAACCGGGCCCCACTCCCTGCGGGGCTCGCTTCGCTCGCTGCTCGCTGGTCGTTGTCGCGGGGGTTGGGCGGGGCGAGCGTCACTGGTCGTTCAGGGGGGAGAACCTGTGCGATGTCGAAGGTCTGGTTCAGCGGCGCGATCGTCACGTCGAGGTTCAGGTTCGGGAGGGTCACGCTCGCGGGACCGTTCTCGATCCACTGGCTGCACTGGAATGGCCGGCCGGCGAGCGTGATGACCTGCGTCCCGCCCTGAAGCGAGTTCGGATCGTCGACGTCGACGTGCCGGTCGTGACCGCCGCGTGGACGGCGTCGCGCCAGACGGCGTCTCGAGCGCGGCGACGACGATGAAGGCCGCGACGGCTGCTCGGGGCATCGGTCGCGATGCATGGTCCGCGGCTGCGCGGGAGGCAATCCAGATTTCGCGCGGACGAGGACCCGCTGCGGCGGCATCCCGGCGCGGCGGTCGATCAGCGTGGCAATCCGAGCAGCTGGTGCGCGATCACCTGGCGCTGGATCTCCGACGTCCCGCCCATGATCGTGTCGGCGCGCGAGAAGAGGAAGAAGCGGAGCCACCGGCCGGCCCACTCGGCGCGCTCGTCGTCGAGCCCGAGGAGCCCGCTCGCTCCGAGCACCTCCATCGCGAGCGACCGCACGCGCTGCGAGAGCTCGCTCCCGAAGAGCTTCTCGAGCGACGTCTTGGGACCGATCGGCTCGCCGCGCGTCTCCGCCGTCAGGCTGCGACAGCCGAGAAGGCGCATGATCTCGAGATCGATGTGCGCCTGGGCGAGCTGCTGGCGTACGCTCGGGTCGCGGTCCGCGCCGCGCCGGCGCGCGAGTTCGAGGAGCTGCGCCAGGTCCTCCGTCATGTAGCCGTGGAACATGAACGCCCACATCGGACCGCGCTCGTGCGCGAGGATGCCCATCGCGATCTTCCAGCCGTCGCCCGGCTTTCCGACGACGTGGTCGCGCGGGACGCGGACCTGATCGAAGAAGACCTCGTTGAACTCCGCCTCGCCCGTCATCTGGCGGAGCGGACGGACGTCGATGCCGGGCTGCTTCATGTCGACGAGGAGCGCAGAGATGCCGGCGTGCTTCTTTGCGTCGGGATCGGTGCGGGCGAGGAGGAAGCACCAGTCCGCGACCTCGGCGACGCTCGTCCAGACCTTCTGGCCGCTCACGACCCAGTGGTCGCCGTCGAGGACGGCGCGCGTCCGGAGGCCGCCGAGGTCGGAGCCGGCGTTCGGCTCGGAGAAGCCCTGGCACCAGAGCTCCTCGGCGGTGCGGATCTTCTCGAGCCAGCGGCTCTTCTGCGCTTCGCTCCCGTGCTCGATCAGCGCCGGGCCGACGAGGTCGAGGCCGACGTGCCCGATGAGGCGCGGCGCGTGCGCGCGGATGAGCTCGGTCTGGACGATGATGCGCTCGGCGAGCGAGGCGTCGCGCCCGCCCCACGCGCGCGGCCAGTCGAGCGCGACGTAGCGGCCTTCCGCGAGCCGCGCCTGCCAGCGGCGCGCCAGGTCGCGGCGCTCGTCCGTCCAGGGCTCCTTCGGGTGGTCGCTCCGCCACGCCGGCGGCAAATGGTCCGCGAGCCACTGGCGGAGATCGTCCCGGAAGCGCCGCTCGTCGTCGGTGAGGTCGAAGTCCATCGCGCGGGCCGCTCGGCCGGCGCGATTGTTAGTCGACGGGGCTCCGGGGCGCCAGGCAGACCCGCGCCGTCAGACGACGGTCGCGCCGACGGGCTCGGTGCGCGACCTGCCCGGAAGAGCGCTTGCGGCCACCGCGAGCGCGCGCACGAGGAGCGCGAGGGATCCGAAGCCGCCCGGCGTCGCGACGGGCGGGGCGGACTCGAGGAGCGCGTCCGACGTGCGCAGCTCGTGGCCGGCCTCGTCGCCGATCAGGTCGAGCGGCAGGCAACAGTCCATGTGCGGACGATGCAGCAAGTGGGGTGCCGACCGCGGATCGTCCACTTCTCGGGGCTGCCCACCCGTCCTGTGTAAAATCGCGCAAGAAAAATTGCTGCCTGCGCGAACCGGGCCGGCGCGGTCGGATCGGCCCTCCGTCCGGACGAGCGGTTGGCGGGGTCTCGGGACCTCTGATAGCCGCGCACCATGGCGGAAACCGTGGACCTCGATTCGCGCTACCTCGTCGCCCACAAGGACGACGGCATCCTGACCGTCCGGATCGACCGCCCCGACCGCCGGAACGCGCTCACGATCGAGATGTACCACGGCATCAAGAAGGCGTGCGTGGTCGCGGAGCGCGACCCGGAGATCGACGTGCTGGTCGTGACCGGCACGGGCGAGCACTTCTGCGTCGGCGGCGAGATGGGCGACAAGCACGAGGGCGGGGCGCCGATCGACCGCTTCACGGACGCGCTCGACCTGACGCCGTTCGTCCAGCTCGAGCGCTGTCCGAAGACCGTCCTCATGCGCATCAACGGGATGTGCCAGGGCGGAGGCCTCGTGATGACGATCATGAGCGACCTCTCGGTCGTCTCGGATCGCGCCCGCTTCCGCGTGCCGGAGCTCCTGCGCGGCGTCGCCGACTGCTATCTCGCCGGCCGCCTCGCGCCGCGCATCGGCGTCGCGCGCGCGAAGCATCTCCTCTTCACCGCCCAGTACTTCTCCGCGCAGGAGGCGTACGACATGGGCCTCGTCGGCCGCGTCGTCCCCCACGACGACCTCGACAGCGCCGTGGCCGAAACGATCGCCCAGGTCCGCCTGACGGGCCCCGCCGCGCGCCGGGCCATCAAGCGCGACCTGAACCGCCACCTCCCGCCCCTCGACCTCGGCATGTTCCAGGACTCCCTCGTCGGCGAAGAATGCCGAGAGGGCTTCCGCGCCTTCGTCGAAAAGCGTCCCCCCAACTGGCCAAGAATTTAAACCGTCCATGACGGCGAACGCCCGCCGATCGCCGGGCGCGCCCCATGCAAACCCGCCGGCGTGTGTAGCGAGCTCACCGCAGTCACCCTGCGCCGACGGAGCCGGAGCCGTGTTTGCGGGCAAGCGAGCGACTGTCGAACGAGCGGGACAATCAATCGCGCCCACATTGATTCATGAGACAATTCGGCGCGCTCGGCGACCCGCGAGCGAGACCCGGAGCGAGCGGCCGCACACGCGGCTGCGGCGGACCACAGGCACCGACGCTGGCACCCCGGAAACGCGCGGCGTAGCCTCCGGCACGATGGACCCGCGCCCGCGCGTCGTGCTGCACGCCGACATGGACGCGTTCTACGCGTCGATCGAGCAGCGCGACCGCCCCGAGCTCCGCGGCCGCCCGCTCATCGTCGGCGGCCCACCCCCGCGCGGCGTCGTCGCCGCAGCGTCGTACGAGGTGCGCCCCTTCGGCGTCCACTCCGCGATGCCGACCGTCGAGGCTCTGCGCCGCTGTCCCGACGCCGTCGTCCTCGGCGGCGACATGAAGAAGTACGCCCGCGAGTCGCGCCGCATCCGCGCGATCTTCGACGCGTTCTCGCCCGACGTGGAGCCGCTCTCGCTCGACGAGGCCTTCCTCGACTTGACGGACTGCATGCGCGCGCTCGGCGGCACGCCGCGCGAGATCGCGCAGCGCTTGAAGGATCGCGTGCGCGCCGAGACCGGGCTCGCCGTCTCGATCGGGATCGCGCCCGTCAAGATGGCCGCGAAGATCGCGAGCGACCTGTCGAAGCCCGACGGCCTGCTCGAGGTCGCGCCGGACGGCGTCCCCGCGTTCCTCGCGCCGCTCCCGATCGGGCGCCTCTGGGGGGTCGGGCCGGTCACCGAGGCGGACCTCCGCGGGCTCGGGCTCGCGACGATCGGCGACCTCGCGTCCCTCGACCTCGCCGCGCTCGCGCGCGAGCGCTCCGTGAGCGGGCCGCTTCTGGCGTCCCTCGCGCGGCTGCAGCACCTCGCGCGCGGCGAGGACGAGCGCTCCGTCGACGCCGATCGCGACGCGCTCTCCTACGGCGAGGAGAACACCTTCGCGCGCGACGTGAGCGAGCGCGCGACGCTCCGGGACGCGATCGTGCAGCACGCGGAGGCGGTCGCGCGCCGCCTGCGGACCGACCGCGTCGCCGGCGACGTCGTCCGCCTGAAGGCCAAGTCGACCGAGCGCCTCGCGCAGCCCGGGAAGTACCGCCTCTACACGCGCCAGACGACGCTCGCCGCGCCGACGGACGACGGCGGAGCGATCGCGCGCGCCGCGCTCGCGCTGCTCGATCGCGGCGGCCTGCCGCGGCCGCTCCGCCTGATCGGGGTGGCGGTCGCAGGGATTCGACCGGCGGCGGCGTCGATTGGGGAGCAGATGTCGCTCTTCGATCGGAGCCGCCGCGAGCTGAACCGCGCGCTCGACGCGATCGTCGGCCGCTGGGGCACCGGCGCGATCCGCCGCGGCGCGGGCGGCGCCGAGAAGGCCTCGCCGACCCTCGGCGTGAAGCGCGGCGAGTGATGGCCGAGACGGAGCGCGTCCCGGGCCTGAGCCTCGTCGTCCCGGCGCGCGACGAGGAGCTACGGCTCCCGCGCACGCTGGCGGCCGCGTCGCGAGCGCTCCCCGGGCTCGCGGCCGAGAGCGAGATCGTCGTCGTCGACGACGGCAGCCGCGACGCGACCGCTGACGTCGCGGAGGGCTTCGCCGGTCCGGTTCCCGTGCGCGTCGTCGGGCTCTCCGAGAATCGCGGGAAGGGCGCGGCCGTCGCGGCCGGCATCGCCGCCGCGCGCCACCCGCTGGTCGCCTTCACCGACGCGGACTGCCCGTACGACCTCGAGTCGCTCCGGCCGATGCTCGCGGCGCTCGCGCGCGGCACGGCGGACGTCGCGATCGGCGCGCGCGAGCTTCCCGAGTCGCAGGTGAACCGCGGCTACGGCCTCGTTCGCCTGGTCTCCGGGAAGCTCTTCTCGCTCTTCACCTGGCTCGCGATCGGCCTCCCGTTCCGCGACTCGCAGTGCGGCCTGAAGGCGTTCCGCACCGATGCGGCGCGCGCGCTCTTCGCCGTCCGCACCGTCGATCGCTTCGGCTTCGACTTCGAGGTGCTCGCGGCGGCGCTCGCGAACGGGCTCGTCGTCGAGCGCTTTCCCGTCCGCCTCACGCACGACGACGACTCGCGCATCGACCTCGTGCGCGACAGCCTCGAGATGGCGCGCGATCTCGTGCGCGTCCGGCGGCGGCTCCGCGCCGGCGCGTATCGCTTTTCCGGAAGCGCGGGCCAGCAGGGCGAAGAGCGCTGCCCGCTGTGCGGCGACGCCGGTTTTCGGCCGCGCGTCGAGCGCGCCGGTCATCGCATGGTCGAATGCTCGGCATGCGGGCTCTGGTACCTGCGCCCGATGCCCACGCGCGCCGCGCTCGAGCGCTTCTACGGCGCCGACTACTACGCGAGCGAGGAGTCGTGCTCCGCGGGCTACGGCGACTACGCCGCGCTCGCGGACGATCTGCGCGCGACCTTCCGCCGCCGCCTGGCGCTCGTGACCGAAGTGCCGCCGAGCGCCCGCCTGCTCGACGTCGGCGGCGGGTACGGCTACCTCGCCGACGCCGCGGCTGCGGACGGCCGCTTCCGCGAGCGCTGGGTCGTCGAGGCGAGCGGCGACGCGGCCGCGCGCGTCGCGGGCGGGCATCGCGTCGTCGTCGGGTGGTTTCCCGACGTCGCGCTGCCCGACGGCTTCTTCGACGTCGTGAGCCTTCAGGACTGTCTCGAGCACCTGCCGGATCCGCGCGCCGCGCTCGCGCGGGCGCGCGACGTCCTGCGCGCCGGCGGCGTCCTCATCTTGACGACGCCGAACACGCGGAGCTGGCTCGCGCGCCTGCAGGGCCGCCGCTGGCTCTCGCTCAAGTTCCCCGAGCACGTCGTCCTGTTCTCGCGCGATTCGCTCGCGCGCGCGCTCGGCGAGGCGGGCTTTCGCGTGGAGCGGATGGAGAGCGCGCGCCAGGTGGCGCGGGTCGACTTCGTGCTCTCGCGGCTCTTCGCGGGACGCCCCCGGCTCGTCGAGCGGGCTCTCGCGGTCGCGCGCGCCCTCGGCGTCGCGTCGCGCGGTCTCGCCGTCCCGTCGGGCTCGCTGACGGTCGTCGCGCGGGTCGACGAGAACGCGCGCGCGGCGCGTGCCGAGCGCCACGCCTGCACCGCGTGAAGGTCGCGTCGGCTTGACTGGCGCGCCGGAACCTGAGAGCCAGTCCTTGGCCGGAATTCGTGGCCTGACGCGCGCCGGGCCGGCGGGTGAAGGAGAGGGGGCGCGCGACGGGTCGAGAGCCGGGTGCGCGCGGAGACCAACCAGCGACGCGCGCATGCTCGCGCCGCCGGCGGCGCTCACACGGGGCAGGAAACGCGGAAGCCCTCCCGGCGCGCGGCGTCCGCGAGGCGCCGATCGAGAGTGACGACGGGCAGGAGGCGCGGTTGCTCGTCGCACGCGACGAGCGCGGCTGCGAGCTGCAGAGCGTCGGCCGCGCGCAGTTCGTGGAGTGCGAGAAGACGGCGGGCGCGTAGCTCGACCTGCGCCAGTTCGTCCACGCATGCCCACGCTCGCTCGAGGACGGCGAGATTCTCCTCTGCGGCGATGGCGGCCGCCTCGTCGAGCTCCCCGCTTCGCCGGCGGCGCCACAGTGCGCTCGTGACCTCCGCGCCGGTGAGCCGCCACACCAGGAGCTGCGCGTCGTCGCGCGCCAACCGCTGGACGGCACGGCTCGAAGACTCGTCCACCAGAAGCGGCACGACGGCCGAGCTGTCCCAGAACCTCAACGGCCCGAGCGGCGCTCGTCGAGAAGCGCCTCGACGACGCTCGCTGCCGGCTTTGGCAGCGGGCGATCCAGGAAGCCCTTGGGCAGCGACCCTCTGCCGCGATGGACGACGCCCTTCCGCTCGAGGTCGAGTAGGATCGCATCGATGCCGCTACCAGCCCGCTCGTCGCGTCCCAGCGGCACGATGTCCGCGACCGGTCGATCCCTGTCCATGACCCGCACGACGCCCCCTTTGCGAACATAGGCGATGTAGCGGCTCAGGTTGTTCTTCAGCTCGGAGATCTTGGCCTGCTTCACATGGCCAACATAGCCTCAACGAGCCGGCGTTGCCAGCGTTTCCGCGGCGCCGAAGGCGGTCCTATCGACATCCGCATGCGCTCAGAGCAGCGAGAGCTGGTCGCCGGCCTTCGGGGGGACGCGGAAGTGCGAGGCGTCGAGCGGCGGGAGGCGGCGATCGAGGCCGTGCTTGCGCGCGGAGGCCGCGAAGAGCGCCGCGATCTGCGCCGCGTACTCGCCCTGGCCGCGCATGCGGCGGCCGAACATCGTGTCGGAGAGGCGGCCGTCGCGCGTCGCGCGGATGCGGGACAGCACGCGCTGCTTTCGCTCGGGGACGCGCTCCTCCAGCCACGCGACGAAGATCTCGTCGAGCGGGCGCGCGAGCCGGAGCAGCACCCAGGAAGCGCTCTGCGCCCCGGCCTCCCCGGCGGCCGCGAGGATGCGCGGGATCTCCTCGTCGTTCAGGCCCGGAACGACGGGCCCGATCATCACGCCGACCGGCACGCCCGCCGCCGTGAGCTTCGACACCGCGTCGAGCCGTCGCTCGGGTGCCGAGGCGCGCGGCTCCATCAGGCGCGCCAGGTGCGCGTCGAGCGTCGTGACGGAGACCATCACGTGCGCCGCGCCGTCGCGCGCGAGCTCGGCGAAGAGGTCCGCGTCGCGCGCCACCAGCGCGGACTTCGTGATCGCCGAGACCGGGTTCCGGAACTCGGCCAGCACCTCGACGCAGCGGCGCGTGATGCCGAGGCGCCGCTCGACCGGCTGGTAGCAGTCGGTGTTGCCGGAGAGCGCGATCACCTCGGGCTGCCAGCGCGGCGCGGAGAGCTCCTTCCGCAGCAGCTCGGGCGCGTCGTTCTTGACGAGGATCCGGCGCTCGAAGTCGAGGCCGGCGTTCCAGCCGAGCGTCTCGTGGCTGGGGCGGGCGTAGCAGTTGTGGGTCGCGAGCCCGGCCGCGAAGAAGGTGCCAGTCGAGGTCTGGATGTCGACGACGTCGCGCGCCCCGCCCGGCTCGATGGCCCGCACGGGCTCGGGGTCGAGGTTCATCTCGCGACCGCAGACGGCGGCGAGCTTCCGCCGGATCGCTGGCCGGCAGACGGCGAAGAAGCGGATGCGATCGACGAGGCGCCCCGCGAGGCGAATGCTGCTCGCGCGCGCCCCGCCCGGCTCCAGCCGAAACTGGAACCCGAAGGACGCCGCATAGCGCCGGACGCGCTCGAGCACGGAGAGGTCCGCCTGCGAGATCCGGAGGACGTCGCCGCTGTGGCCTTCGGCGTCGAAGAAGCCCGCGAGAAAGCCGCGCCGGTAGCTCGGCGTCGCCGGCTCCGTCTGTATCAGCCCGTGGAGGATGCGACGGGCGCCGAGCGAACGGATCTCGACCTTGCGGAGCGGCTTGCGTCTCGGCTGCGCCGCGCTGAACGGCCGGATGTGCCCCTCGACACCGAACCGTCGCAGCAAGCTCAAGATGCGCACCAGCGGCTCGTCGTCGACGAGAGCGATGCGCCAGTACGACTGCGGGAATCCGAGGCGATGGTTCCGCCATCCCGGCTGGTAGCGGAACGTCCCGTCGCCGAGCGTCAAGCCGGACAGGTATCCGATGCGATAGTCGTCGTCTTCGGGCTGCTCGGAGACGACCGCCAGGTGGCGAAGGCTCCGGCCCGCGAGCTGCTCGGTGCTCGACCACCGAAAGGCGCGATGCTGGAGCCAGCGGTGCCCGTCCGTCGTGACGACGTCCTGGTGATCGGTGACCAGACGCCGTGTCGGCCGGCGCGACCACCAGACGTGCTCCACGACCGCAGCTCGAAACTTCCGCGTCCCGCCCGGCTCCGGGAACTCGTCGAACGCGAGCAGCTCGTCGCCGACCCGCGCCTCGCCGATCGGGCGCCACGTCATGTCGCCGTGCAGAATGGGTGTCTCGGGCGCCACGCAGTAGCTGCAGCCGTGCTCGCAGCCCCGATACGGGTTCACGCTCCACGTGAAGCCGACGTCCGGGCTCGAGTTCTTGGCGAGGATCGAGCGGCTCGCGTCCCGGTAGAAGATCGTCGCCGGACGCTTTTCGACGGGCTCGCCGTCCGGGTCGACGTCGGGCTCGAGGTCGGGGTCGAGCTCGAGCCGCATGCTCTCGAAGCGGTTCGCCGGCTCGAGCATCGTCCCGCGCCCGGGCTTCTCGGCAGAAGACATCTTCGCCGAATCTTCGCCCAGGGGCTCGCCGCGCGCAAGACCCGGACGCGCGCTTTCGCGCGGCGGACGACCGTCCGATATCTTCCCTACCTCTCCCCCGGCGGAAGGAACCACCCGATGGCGAGTCTCAAGCGGCAGGCGCTCCGCGCGACCCAGGAAGGGCTCGTGCGGGTGAAGCGGAAGATCGACGATCTCCTGACCGCCGACCCCGCCGCCCCGCGCACGCCGTACGTCGCCCGCCTCTCCGAGGCCTACGCACGCGGGTGGGAAGGCTGTCCCTGTGCGTTCGTGCTGTCGACCGGGCGCGCCGGCAGCAAGACCCTGACGGCGCTCTTCGCGCTCTCGTCGCGCATCGTCTCCGAGCACGAGCCCGACCCGCGCCTCGTGAAGGCCTCGTTCGACGCCTACCTCGAGGGGCCGGCGATCGCGGACAGCGAGAAGTGGCGCGCCGTCGTGTACGCCGCGCGCGACGACCTCGTGTGCGAGGCGAACCGCCGCGGGCGGATCTACGTCGAGACGAACAACCGCCTCACGTACCTCGCTCCCGTCCTCGCGCGCTGCTTCCCGGCGAGCCGCTTCATCCACCTCCACCGCCACCCCTACGAGGTCGTGCGATCGGGCATGCGGCGCGGCTACTACGAGTCGCACAACTGGGACTTCGCGCGCGTCCGGCCGCGTCCGGGCGAGCCGATGGCGGCGGCGTGGGACGCGCTGCCCCGCCTCGAGAAGGTCGCGTGGTACTGGGCGCGCGTGAACGGCGAGTCGCACGCGTTCGTGCGGTCGCTGCCCGAGGGGCGCGGATTCGACCTCAACGCCGACGCGCTCTTCGCCGGCGACGAGCGCACGCTGCGCGCGCTCTTCCAGTTCGTCGGGGTCGAGTTCCCGCCGGTCGAGCTCGTCGAGGAGGTCCTCGGCCAGAAGATCAACGCCGCCGTGCGCGGCAGCTATCCCGTCCCGGCCGAGTGGACCGACGAGGACCGGGCCGCGGTCTGGCGGCAGGTCGGCCCGACCGCGGAAGTCCTGGGGTATCGCGCCTGACGTGCGGAACGCCGGGCGCCGCAGCAGCCGACATGGCGGCAGTCCGGGCGCCCGCGCCGAACCGGCGCTGCGCGGCGGGAATCGCCTTGCCTAACGCCGACCGCGAGGCGATCATCGTCGGCTCGGAAGCGCCGGCTTCACACGGAGGGTGAATGGATCTCGGGCAGTTCGACAGGCCGCCGGCAGTCGTGCTCGGCCTCGGCCAGAACGGCCTCGCCGCGGTGCGGGCGCTCGGCCGCGTGGGCGTGCCGGTCATCGGGATCGACTCCGATCTCGAGCAGCCGGGGGCCCAGACCCGCTACTGCCAGAAGCTGCACTGCCCCGACTTCGCAAAGGGGGGTGACCGCCTCCTCGAGTGCCTCGTCGACGTCGGACGCGAGCTCGCGAAGCAGGACCTGAAGGCGGTCGTCATCCCGACCGGCGACCTGAACATCGAGCTCGTCTCGGAGAAGCGCGAGGAGCTCGCGCCGTACTACCACCTCTCGCTGCCGTCGAAGGAGGTGCTGCGGCTCTTCCTCGACAAGAAGTCCTTCTACAAGCTCGCGATCGAGCGCGGCTTCCCGCTTCCGCGCACCTGGTTCACCGAGGGCGACCACGACATCGACGCGATCTCCGCCGACATCGAGTACCCCTGCCTCATCAAGCCCTTCCAGCCGACGGCCACCTGGCGCCAGACCTTCGACACGCGCCTCTTCCTCGCCGACTCGCGCGACATGCTCCGGAAGCTCTACGACCTCATCTACCCGGTGCATCAGGACCTCATCATCCAGGAGTACATGCCGGGCGACGACGGCCAGGTCTGCTGGGGCGTCACCTACCTGGACGCCGAGCAGCGCCCGCTCGCGAAGTGGGCGGGCCGGAAGCTCCGGCAGTACCCGCGCGGCTTCGGCACCGCGACCCTCGCCGAGAGCCTCGACGACCCCGAGCTCGCCCAGATGGCGGTCGACATCCTCGTGAACGTCGGCCATCGCGGCTACGGCGTCGTCGAGTTCAAGCGCGACCGCCGCGACGGCAAGCGCAAGATCACCGAGGCGACCGGCGGCCGCACCTGGTTCCCGCACTCGATCGTCACGCGCTCCGGCATCAACTTGCCGTTCATCTGGTACCGCGACCTGCTCGGGCAGAAGGTCGCGCCCCAGTTCGAGTACGAGGCGGGCATCAAGTGGATCCACGAGGAGCGCGACCTGAAGACCGTCACGCTCTACTTCCTGCCCGAGAAGCGGCTCACGCCGTGGACGTGGCTCCGCTCCTACTCCGGACGGCGGACGTACGCGTACGCCGCGTGGGACGATCCGCGACCCTTTCTCACGTCGCTCCGGAGGATCGCGAACGCCGGGCAGAGCCGGGCGAAGCGCATGCTGCGCGCGAAGGAAGCCGAGCGGGCGCGCGTCCGCACGAGCCGGCCGAAGCACCTGCAGGAGCTGCTGCTGGCCGCCGACCCGACCGTCGGGCACGGGCTCCGGCGCGTGACGGTGGACTGACGCTGATTGAGCGCCGAACCGTCGTTCGGGGGGACTCTGTCGACGAGAAGCGGAACGGTGGCGTGAGCGGAAAGAGCGGAGCGGGACCGGCCGGAAGCGGCGCCCGCGGGCAAGGCGAGGGCGCGCGCCTGCGCGAGGCGCCCGCGCCGGAGCTGGTCGCGGCGGCGTACCGGACCGAGCTCGCCGACGCGCCGATCCTCCATCGCGGCCTGGCGCTCGCGGACCTCGCGCACGTGATCGCGCTCTCCGAGGCGGCGATCGTCCCGCGGCCGGACGCCGCGCGCCTCCTTGCGCTCCTGCTCGAGCTCGCCGACGTTCCGGTCGAGTCGTTCCCGCTCGAGGAGTCGCTCGAGGACGTGTACTCGAACCGCGAGGCGTGGGTGCGCGGGCGCGACGAGGCGGTCGCGGGCTGGCTCGGCGCCGGGCGTCCGCGGCGCGAGCCCGCGACGATCGCGTACCGGATCGCCGTCCGCGATCGTCAGCTCGCGCTCGCGGCATCTCTCCTCGCGTGCGCGCGTGCGCTCGTCGACCAGGCGTCGGAGCACGTCCACACGGTCGCGCCCGACTACACGTACCTCCAGCCGGCGACGCCGACGAGCCTCGCGCACTATCTCCTCTCGTTCGCGTTTCCGCTGCTGCGCGACCTCGAGCGCCTCGAGGCCGCGTTCGCGCGCACGAACGAGTGCCCGGGCGGAATCGGGAACATCAACGGCACGCGCCTCCCGATCGACCGCGCGCGCATCGCCGAGCTCCTCGGCTTCGAGCGCGCGATCGTCCACACGCGCGACGCGATGTGGCAGGTCGACCAGCCGATCGAGGTCGTCGCGCAGGCGGCGACCGCGCTCCTCCACCTCGAGCGCCTCGCGGAGGACCTGCAGATCTGGAACACGGCCGAGTTCGGCTTCGTCGAGCTCGCCGACCGCCACGCGCGGATCAGCATGATCATGCCGCAGAAGAAGAACCCCTACGCGCTCGCCTTCGTGCGCGGCGCGGCGAGCCAGATGCTCGGGCGGCTGGTGTCGGTCGCCGCGGTCGGGCGGTCGCCGTCGGGGCAGATGGACAACCGCGTGTTCGCGCTCGGCGACGTGCCGCGCGCCCTCGATCGCGCGATCTCGATCGCGGACCTCATGGCGGGCGTGCTCGCCGGCCTCCGCTTCGACGTCGAGCGCCTCCGCGCACGCGCCGGCGAGGGCTTCACGACCGCGATGGACCTCGCCGAGACGATCATGCAGGAGGCCGGCGTGGGCTATCGGCAGGCCCACCGTCTGGTCGGCCTCGCCGTCCGGCTCGCGCTCGAGCGCGACCCGGCCGCACGCACCATTCCCGCAGCGATCCTGGAGGAGGCCGCCGCCACCGTCCTCGGGCGGCCCCTCGACCTGCCGGCGAGCGCGCTATCGGCGCTTGCCCAACCTGCCGACGTAGTGAAAACGAGGACGGGCATGGGCGGGGCCGCCGAAGGTCCCGTCAAGGAGATGATCCAGCAATGCCGGACGGAGATCTCGCGCGCCGAGACGTGGCGCGCCCGGAACCAGGAGCGGCTGCGGCAGGCGGAGGCGCGGTTGCTCGCGATCGCGCGCGAGCGCGCCGCGGCGACGTCGTCCTCGCCCGCGGCAAGCGGGACGTGAAGATCGAGGACTATCTGAGCCTGCCGCCCCGCAGCGACAAGCAGCCGGGCGTCGGGCACACGCAGGTCCGCCAGACCGGCGTGACGCACGTGATCGACAAGGGCCTCGGTCTCCGCGAGATCGAGGACCTGCTCGGCACGGCGTCGAACTACATCGACATCATCAAGCTCGGCTGGGGCACCGGCTACGTGACGCAGAACCTGCGCGCGAAGATCGGACTGTACCAGAACGCGGGCATCCCGGTCTGCTTCGGGGGCACGCTGCTCGAGCTCGCGATCCTGCAGGGCCGCTTCGACTCGTTCTGCGACATGGTGCGCGACCTCGGCATGACCTGGGTCGAGATCTCGAACGGCGTGATCGACATGACGATGCGCGAGAAGGCGAAGTACATCCGCCTCCTGCGCAAGCGCGGCTTCACCGTGCTCTCCGAGGTCGGCAGCAAGGACTCGGAGAAGATCATCCCGCCGTTCCACTGGGTGGAGCTGATCAAGAACGATCTCAAGGCCGGCGCGTGGAAGGTGATCTGCGAGGCGCGCGAGAGCGGCACGGTCGGTCTCTACTTCGGCTCGGGCGAGGCCCGCGCGGGCCTCATCGACGAGATCGTGCGCGGCGTGCAGGGGCGCGCCGACCGCCTGATCTTCGAGTCGCCGCAGCGGAGCCAGCAGATCTACATGGTCCGGAAGCTCGGCAACGACGTGAACCTCGGCAACATCTCGACGACCGACATCATTGGCCTCGAGACGCTGCGCCTCGGCCTCCGCGCCGACACGATGCCGAACCTCCACCCGGTCGACGAGTGGAACAAGCAGCGCGAGGCCGAGCTCGAGATGGAGCTGCCGAAGACGAAGCAGGAGCGCCGTCTGAAGGGCGTCGTCGCGACCCCGACGCCGCCCGCGTGGCGCCGCGGCCGCAAAGGCGTCTGACGCAGCGAACCGGTTCACTTCGCCTCATCGTCGTCACCGGTCTGCCGAGATCCGGCACGTCGATGGCGATGCGGATGCTCGCCGCGGGCGGCGTGGACGTCGTCGACGACGGCGCGCGCCCGGCGGACGCGGCCAACCCGCACGGCTACTTCGAGGACGCGCGCGCGAAGCGCTTGCGGGACGACGCGACGTGGCTCACGGGCTGTGTCGGCCGAGCCGTCAAGATCGTTCTCCCCCTTCTGCCGTACGTGCCGCGCGGGATCGCGTGCGACGTGATCGTCCTGCGGCGCGCGCTGGGCGACGTGCTCGCCTCGCAGCGCGCGCTCCTCGCGCTCGCCGGCAGCCCGCCGAGCGACGCCGGAGGCGACGAGGCCACTCTCGCGGCGTCGTTCGAGCGCAGCTTCGCCGCCGCCGCCGCGTGGTGGAACGGCCGACCCGACGTCCGCACCTTGAACCTGGACTATGACGCCGTCGTCGGCGATCCCGCGTCCGCCGCGGGCTCGATCGCCGAGTTTCTCGCGCGTCCGCTCGACCGGCGCGCGATGGCGCGGGCCGTCGACCGCGTACTTTCCCGCGGCCGGCGTCTCGTCGCGGAGGGTGCGCGCTCTTGACACACGCCGGCGTCACCCCGAAGAGCGTGTCGTGACTTTCGTTCATGGCGGCGGTGTCGGCCGCGCTCGCGACGCCGCGGGCGACGGCCCGGGTGGCGCAATCGGCGCGCGAGGTGCAACGTGGACGGCGCGATGACCGCGGCCGCCGACGATGCGCTCGACGCGCTCTCGCAGGCGTGGCGGCGCGCGCGCTTCGTCGCCGTCCTGACGGGCGCCGGGCTGTCGACCGCGTCCGGCATCCCGGACTTCCGGTCGGCGGGCGGCCGCTGGGAGATGTACCAGCCGGTGCCCATCCAGGACTTCGTCGCGAGCGAGGAGGCGCGCCGCGAGTACTGGCGGTACAAGGGCGAGACCTGGCAGGTCATCCGATCCGCCGAGCCGAATCCCGCGCACCGCGCGCTCGCGGACCTCGCGCACTCCGGGCGCGTGTCGCTCCTGGTCACGCAGAACGTCGACGGGCTCCACGAGCGAAGCGGGTTCCCGTGCGACCGCCTGGTGAACATCCACGGCAGCGACGCTGCGGTCGAATGCCTGCGCTGCCGGCGACGCGCGCCGCGCGACGAGGCGCAGCGCGCCTGGGAGGGCGGGACGGCAGTTCCGCGCTGCGGCTGCGGCGGCCCGTGGAAGCCGGCGACCGTGTCGTTCGGTCAATCACTGATCGCCGACGACCTCCGGCGCGCGCTCGAGGCGGCGCGCGAGTGCGACCTCTTCGTCGCCGCCGGCACGTCGCTCGTCGTCGGCCCGATCAACGAGATGCTCACGGTCGCGAAGCGCTCGGGCGCGCGCGCGGCGATCCTCACGGCATCCGAGACGCCCTTCGACACGGTCGCCGACTGGAAGGTCGCGAGCCCGCTCGAGGACGTGCTGCCGCGCCTCTCCCGGCTCGTTCTCGAGCCGCAGCCGATGTAGCATCGCGCCATGAGCGAGCGCGCGGACCCGGACGCGGCCGGCGGGTCGGCCGTCGCCGCCATCCTCGAGCGCCTCGCCTCCGCGCGCACGCTCCGGATCACGACGCGCGGCCGGAAGAGCGGCCTGCCGCGGCACGCCACGATCTGGTTCGTCGTCGACGGCCCGACCATCGGAGTCGGCACGCTGAACGAGGAGCGCAACTGGGTCCGGAACGCCCACCGCAACCCGGACGTCGAGCTCGACGTCGCCGGCACGCGGCTACGCGGCCGCTTCTCGGAGATCGCGGAGCCCGGCGAGCACGCGCGCGTGCGCGCGGCGCTCGCGCGGAAGTACTGGCCGGCGCGCATCGCTTCCTGGTTCGGCATCGGCCAGCGTCACACGTTTCGCATCGGCGATCTCGCGCCGCTCGGGGGCTCGGTCCACGCCGCCGGGACGGCGCCGCCGAAAGGGATCCCGTGAGGGAGAGGAGGCTCGCCGCATGATCCGGAAGCGATCGATCGCCGTCGTCTCGTTGGCCGCCGTCGCGTGCGCGCTGCTCGCGTGCGCAATCCCGGCGTCCGCGCAGATGGCGGGCTCCGTGGACTCCGTCGACGTCCGTGACGTCGCGGTCTCCGGCGACACCGTGACGGGCACGGTCGTGAACCGATCGAGCCGCGAGGTGCGCGACGTCGAGCTCATGGTGACGCGCGCGTGGCTCTGGCGCGACGAGCGCCACCCCGGGGACATCAATCCGGGCGGCTCGTATCCGTTCAAGGTCGCGGGACCGGTCCCGCCCGGCGGCTCGGTGAAGTTCACGTACGAGGTGCCCGGGACGGACGTGCCGTCGAGCCTCGGCAGCTTCGAGGTGAGCGTCGCCGTGCAGGGCTACACGGAGGTCGAGTACCGGATGCCGTGACGGCGGTGCGCGGTCTCGCCTCGTAAAGCCCGGCGGCTTCCCGTCCGATCTTCCGGGGACCGGCGCGACTCGTCGCCGGAGGAGGGGACCGGCCGATGAGAGCGTTCTCCATGGCGGCGATCGCGATCGCCGCCTTTTCGATCGTGGTCGCACGCGACGCCGGCGCGCAGGGTTTCGCGTCCGGGCACATGGCGCGGCGGAACGCCGCGGGCGGCGTCACGGCGGGCGGCGGTCGCGCGTTTCGCGGCGCCGGCGGCGGCGGCTTCGTGCAGGAGCGCGGCGTCGTGACCGACGGCACCGGGAACGCGGCGGGCGGCAGCGCGGGAGCGTTCCGCGGCCCGAACGGCGCGATGGGCGCGCGTGAAGGGCGGTGGACGCGCTCGGCGGACGGGGCCGTCGATCACGAGAGCGCGGGCGCGGTGAGCGGCGCCGCCGGCTCGGCGACGTCCTACGGCTCGATGACGAAGAACGCGGACGGAACGGCGAGCGGCTCGCGCTCGACGAGCGCGACCAATTCGTCCGGCGGCAGCTATTCGGGCCAGACCAGCTACTCCACCGGCAACGGCGTCACGCACTCCGGAGCCTGCACGGACGCGAGCGGGAACGCCGTCGCCTGCCCGAAGCCCTGAGGCGCGCGAGCGCGCCTCAGGCGAGCGAGCGCGCATCCGGCTCCGCGGTCGCCGGGAAGCGCCGGCGCCCGCCGACCCACGTCTCCGCGACGCGGGGAGGCCGCTCGGGGTCGAGGTCGCCCTCGAGCACGACCAGGTCGGCGCGCTTCCCGGGCGTCAAGCTGCCGCGCTCGTGCTCCTGGCCGCCCGCGTAGGCGGCGCCGATCGTGTAGGCGCGGAGCCAATCCTCGTACGCGAGTGCCTCGTCCGGCCCGACGATCGCGCCCGACGCGCAGCGCCGCGTCGCGCCGCGCGCCGCCGTGAGGAGCGGCTCGTGGAACGCGCACGGATCGTCGGACGAGGCGGCAAGGCGCACGCCCGCCCGCGCGAGCGACCCGAACGGCAGCCAGGTCTCGCCGTCGAACTCGACGCCGTGCACGGCTGCTCCGACGTGGTGGACGAAGCCGGGCTGCACGACAGCGATCGCCTCGAGCGCCGCGATCTCCGCCACCTGCGCCGGCGAGGCGAGCATCGCGTGCTCGATGCGGAGCCGGACGTCGCATCCGGCGCGCGCGCGCAGCCGGTCGCAGGCGCGGTACGCGGCGAGCGCCGACGCGAGCCCGACGTTCCCGATCGCGTGCACTGCGACGCCGAAGCCGCGCTCGAGCGCTGCGCGCGCGCCCTTCTCGACGTCCGGGAACGCGATGCCGGTCGTGACGCGGGAGCCGGCGAGGCAGGCGTCGATCGCCGGCGCTGCTCCGCCGTCGGCGAAGAGCTTCACGGGGCCGACCCGGAACGCCTCGTCGCCGTCGCCGGTCGGCGGGCCGTCGAGGCGGCTCGCGTCGAGGCCGGCGAGGATGCCCTCCGCGTGCGGCATCGCGAGGACGGAGATCGGGAGCTCCCCGGCGCGCGCGAGGCGGCGGTAGACCTCCTCGGCCGACGGCGAGCATGCGGCGTCGTGGACGCACGTGATCCCGTCCCGGAGGAGCGATCGCGCGCGCGCCGCGAAGAGCTCGGCGAAGCGGTCGCGGTCGCGATAGGCGGTGACCGAGCGCGCGTGCGCCTCGCTCCACGCGCGCTCGAGGAGGATGCCGCTCGGCTCGCCGTCGGGACGGCGCGCGATGTGTCCGCCGGGCGGGTCCCGTGTCGTCCGGCCGATCGCGAGCTCGGCGAGCCCGAGCGAGCTCACCGCGCATTGGTGGAGCGTGTAGTGCGCGACGATCACGGGCCGGTCGAAGCCGAGCGCGTCGAGGTCGGCGCAGTCGAGCGCGAGCCCGTTCGCCTCGTTCCACCCGAAGCCGCGGAGCCAGCGCGCGTCGGGCTCGCGGGCGGCGTGCGCGGCGAAGGCGTCCTGCAGCCCGTCGAGGTCGCGGACGCGCGTCAGGTCTGCCCAGAGCGGGTGGAGCGCCGCGATCGAGAGGTGGTTGTGCGCGTCGACGAAGCCGGGAAGGAGCCAGCGCCGCCCGAGCTCGACCCGCTCGGCGTGCGGGTGGCCGGCGAGGAGCGAGCGATCGCCGGTCGCGGCGATGCGGTCGCCGACGACCACGACGACCGCGGGCCGCGGCCGGAGGTCGTCCATCGCGAGGATGCGGTCCCCGACGAACGCAATCGGGCGCCGGGCCGGGTCGCTCTCCCGTGCGCTCGCCATGGCGCTCCCTGCCTCGGGCGCTCGATTGGATCAAACGATTGACTTCCGACGAGCCCGCACGCTAGCGAATCGGGATGATCGAGCACCTCGCCGACGCGGACGGCCACGTGATCGAGCCCGGCGACCTCTGGGTCGAGCGCCTGCCGCGCGACCTGCGCGACGTCGCGCCGCACTACTACCGGGACCAGGACGGCGTCTTCCACCAGAAGATCTACGGGATCGACGTCGAGACCCTCCCCGTCATGCACGGCGGCATGCAGCCGCGCGACATGCTGCGGAACATGGGGCTCGCGGCGGCGATGGGCGTGCCGATGGAGCGCGTCTTCTCGACCGACGAGCGCGAGCGCCACACGATCCTCGACGCGCCGAGCTGGGCGATCGACGGGCGCGAGCGCCTCGCGTTCAACACGCGCCACGGCGTGTCGCGCGCCGTCCTCTTCCCGACATTCATGCTCGCCGGCGGCACCTTCCTGCCGAATCTCGCGCCCGAGGTGTGCCGGATCTACAACGACTGGATCGCCGACGAGTACTGTGCGGGGTCGGGCGGGCGACTGATCCCGGTCGCCGCTCTTCCGATCATTGCGCCCGAGGCGGCGGCCGCCGAGGTGAAGCGCGTCGCGGAGAAGGCCGTTCCCGCCGTGTTCGTCCGCACGAACCCGGTACACGGACGCAAGTACTCCGATCGCTGCTACGACGTCGTGTGGCAGGCGATCGTCGACACGGGCCTCAAGCTCGGGCTCCATCCGCTCCCGATGTGGGATCAGGACGGGACGTCGAAGGGCTACAAGCTGCCGGACATCATGGCGGCATCCTGCCTCGGCTTCCCGATGGACATGATCGTCACCGTCTACGACATGATGGCGGGCGGCGTGTTCGACCGCTTCCCGACGCTGCCGACGATGATCCTCGAGGCGGGCTGCGGCTGGATCCCGTCCTTCTTCGAGCGCTTCGAAGAGCACCAGGAGATGTTCGGGCGCCACTTCGCGCCGGAGTGGAAGACCCCGCCCATGGAGATCTTCGAGCGCCAGATGATGGTCACCGTCGAGGCGTGCGAGGAGACCGACCTCCGGATCGCGCTCGACTTCCTCTCCGCCGACCACGTCGCTCTCGCGTCCGACTGGCCGCACTACGACGGCACGCCGGAGCTCGTGGACGGGTTCCGGCGCGCCGGCCACGGGCTCGACCCGGACGATCTCGAGACGGTCGCGAACGGCACGCTCGCGAGGTGGTTCCCCGAGTAGCGCGGTCCTCGCGCTCGCGCCCGAGCAGCACCTCGGGCAGCCGAGCGCGCCGCGGCCGCATTCCGATCACGAGCCGCGCTCGAGCCGGATCGGGCTCAGCGCCCGAGGTTCCGGCGCGCTTCCTCGCGCAGCGCGTCCGGCACCTCGGGCCGAGCGGCGAGGCGCTGCCACGCGTCGCGCGCGGTCGCGGCGTCGCCGCTCGCCTGTGCGGCGACGGCGAGGCCGCGGAGCGCAGCCAGCGAGTCCGGCTTGCGCTCCGCCTCGGCGCGATACAGCTCGGCGGCGACCGCAGGCTCGCCGACCGCCAGCGCCGCGTCCGCGAGCTGACCGCGCGTCCGGTCCGCCTGCTCCGCCGTCGCTCGTCGCGCGAACGCGGCCGCCGCGACGACCGCGCGCCGCGCGCGGCCGAGCGTGCGGTCTGCGGCGGCTCCCGCGGGTGCCGCGCCGGCACGCCGCGCGTCGACCTCCGCGACCTGCGCGAGGTCGCCGGCGATCTGGCCCGCGACGTCCGGGCGCCGCGTCTCGGGCAGCACGTCGAGCATCGCGGGATCGGGCCGATCGCCGAGCTCGAGCTCGAGCAGCGCACGCGCCCGCAGCACGGCCGGAACGAGCGCGCTCGCCGAGGGATAGCGGCTCGGGAACTCACGCAGGCGCGCGAGCGCGGCGCGCTGCTCGCCGGGATCGAGACCGCCATCCGGCGCGCCGACCGCCGCCTCGCGAGCAGGGCCGTTCGGGGCGGCGGTCGCCGTCCGGAGCGTTCCGTCGACGGCGATCGCGGTCGCGCGCGCGTCGTCGGGAAGATCGCGTCGCGCCATCCACGCCGCGAGGTCGCGGAGGAGCGCGGCGCGCGGCTCGCGCGCCGGATCCCGCACCGAGCGCACGGCGCGGGACTGGAGCGCCGCCGTCCCGGCGGCGACCCGCCACGACGGGGCGTCGATCGCCTGGAAGCCTGCGATCGCGCGGTCGAGATCGCCGGCCGCGCGCGCCGCCTCCGCCGCGCGGAACGCGGCCTCCGCGCGATCGTCGGCGGTCGCGCCCGACGCCTTCGCGAGCGCCTCCGCGGCCTTCGCGAGCGCGGCGCTGCGCTCGGGTGTGGCCTCGGCCTGCCACTCGCCGTAGGCGGTCCGGAGGTCGAGCAGCGCGAGGTCGCGGTTCCACGGTCGCCCGAGAGCCCGCAGGCGATCGAGCGCGGCGCGCGCGTCGCTCCACGCGCCGAGCGCGACCGCGGCGCGCGCGATGCCCTCGAGCGCGACCGGGTCGGGGTGCGCGGCGTCGCGCTCGACGACCTGATGGTACGCGGCGAGAGCGCCGGTCGCGTCGCCGCGCCGGGCGAGCGCGTCGGCGCGCGCGCGGAGGAGCGCCGCGTCGGCGTCGGCACCGGTGGGCAGGCGGTCCTCGCGCCCGCGGAAGAGCGCGAGCGTCGCGCCGCGCCACGGCTCGCCCGCCGCCAGCAGCGAGCTCGCGAGCGCGCCGATCTGCGCGTCCGCGGGCGAGGACTGCCCAGTCGCCGGCGACGCGGCGGCGCCCGTTCCTTTCGCGCTCTCGCCCTTCGTCGACGCCGCGGGCGTCGCTTCGAGGAGGAGCTGAAGGCGCAGCAGCTTCGCTCGCAGCTCGAGGTCGCGCGGCATGCCGCCGGCGGCGAGCTGGCGCGTGACGACGTCGAGCGCCTGCCCGCGCTCGCCGCCCTGGGCGAGCGCCTCCGCGAGCGCGATCCGCGCGCGCGGCGCGACGCTCGCGTCGGACGCGGCGGCGCGCAGGTCCTCGAGGCCGGCGGCACGCTCGCCGGACGCGATGCGCGCGAGCCCGCGCCCGTAGCGCGCCTCGGCGGCGAGCGCGGGGTCGGGCGCGTCGGCGAAGTCGGAGAAGCCCTTCGCGGCGTCGCGCGCGAGCCGCGCGCGGTCGGGGTCTCCCGCCAGCGCACGCTCGAGGTCGATGCCGGCGATCCGGAAGCGGAGCTTGAGCAGCAGCTCCTCGGTCGATCGCCACTCCGGGCTCGCGACCACCGCCGCCATGTCGGCATCGCGATCGGCCGCCTGCTCGCGCATGGCGCCGAGAGCGGCGGACGCGCTCTTCGCGAGCGCCAGCGCGCGCGCGTCGAGGTCCGCGAGCGCGGCGGCGTCGCGCTTCGGCGCGCTCGAGAGCGTGCGCCAGCGCGCCTCGATCGCGGCGAGCTCCCTCTCGCCCTCGGCTGCGGACCACGCGAGCGCGGACGACGCGAGGAGCGCGAACGCGATCGCGGCGACGAGCGCCGCGGCGCCGCCCGGCGCGAGGGCCGCGAGGCCGCCGGCGCGCAATCGTACGGCCGCGCGCCGGCCTCGCATCGCTCGCTACTCTCCCTCGGTCGCGAGCGCGAAGCTGCTCGCGCCCGCCTGCTTCGCGAGCGCGAGCAGGCGGACGACGTCGTTCAGCGACGCCTGCCGATCGCCCGCCAGCACGACGGCCTTGCTCTCGCTGCCCGCGAGCGCGTCGCTCAGCGCCGCGACGATCGCCGCGTCCTCGGCGCCCACGACGCGCCCGCCGACGGCGACCTGTCGATCGCCGCCCAGCGAGACCGTCACGGCGGCGTTCGGGTCGGTCTCGGACTTCGCCTTCGGCAGGTGGACGTCGGCGGCGGACTGCACGGCCGCGGACGTCGCGACCATGAAGATGATGAGGAGCACGAGGAAGACGTCCGTGAGCGGCGTCACGTTGATCTCGGCGACGATGCCGCGCCGCCGGCGCACGTTCATCGCCATGATCAGGCCGCGAGCGCCGCGGGCGCGGCTTCCATCAGATGATCGGACGCGATCCGGAGCGCACCTTCGATGCGCTCGAGGCGGGCCTCGAAGTAGTTGTAGAAGGCGACGGCGACGACGGCCACGCCGAGACCGAGCGCCGTCGCGACGAGCGCCTCGGAGATGCCGGCGGCGACGATCGCAAAGCCGCCGGATCCGGTGGCCGCGATCGCGTGGAACGAGCGCATGATCCCGACGACGGTCCCGAAGAGGCCGACGAACGGCGCGATGGAGCCCACCGTCGCGAGCAGCCAGAGGCGGGCGCGCAGGCGCTCGAGGGCCTCGAACACGCGGGCGTCGAGGAGGCGCGTGAGCTCGTCGGGCGAGGCGCCGCGCCGGACCGCGCGTGCGATCGGCACGAGCACGAGCGCCGCGGCGCGGCGGACGCCGGGGACGCGCGCGAGCTCGGCGTCCGACGCGCCCGCCGCCAGCGCCTCGGAGAGCCGGCGGTCGGCGCGCGCGATCGCGCGCTCGCTGCCGCGGAGCGCCGAGAGCCGGTCGATCACGACGCCGAGCGCGAGGATCGAGCCCAGGACGAGCGGATAGGTCGAGAGCCCGCCGGCGACGATCAGCCCGAACAGGTCGAGGTTCGCTTGTTCCATTTCGCTTCCCTTGGTTTCGCGTTGCTCGACGCGCGCGCGCGCCCGGCGCGCGCGTCCGTCAATCTGCGGGCCGGGGCAGCCGTGCGAGCTGCTCGACCTCCTTCTTCCAGCGCGTGCCGAAGGCGAGCACGAGCATGTGCTCGACCAGGCGGTCGTTCTGGTGGAACTGCACGAGCTCGCCCCCGCCCGCACCGACGATGGCGGAGAACTCGCCCCGCACCTCGTCGTAGAAGGCGGGCATGGTCTCGAGCTCCTCGCGCGTCGCGTCGCGGCCGAACGTCGAGCGCGCCCACTTCTGCGCGAACTCCTCGTGCATCGAGCGCGAGAGATCGATCGCGCTCACGGCGCCGCCCTCGTCGTGCACCTGGCGCGCGATCGCGATCGTGGCCGCGCGCTCGTCGTCGTGCGGCGGCGAGCTCGCGACGAAGACGAGGATGCGCTTCGCGTTCGGCCGCCACTTCATCTTCTCGAGCGCGGCCTCGAGGCCGAGGTTCAGGCTCTCCGGCCAGTCGCCGCCGCCCTCGGCGCGGACGCCCGCGAGGAAGGCGGCGAGCTTGGTTCGGCTCGCGGTGAGCGGAGCGATCTCGATCGGGACGTCGTCCTTGCGATCGCGGTAGACGACGAACCCGATGCGCGCGACCGGCACCATCCCGCCGATCGTGTCGACGAGCGAGGCGAGGTCGCGCCTGACGAGCGCGATCACGTCGCCCATGCTGGCGGTGCCGTCGACGATGAACACGATGTCGAGGCCCTTCTCGCGGAGGCCGCTCACGTAGCGTCCGAACGCGCCGCCGAGGGAGACGCCGAAGCCGCCGCCCCCGCCCGCGCCGCCGAGGCCCCCGACGACGACCGCGCCGGACGTGCCCTTCGCCGCGACGTCCGAGCGCGGCGCGGCCGACGGCGGCGGCAACGCGACCGGCTTCGCGGCGGCGACCGGCAGGTCGCCGACGAGCGAGATCGTGGACGGCGCCGCAGGCGCGAGGTCGGAGACCGCGGCGAGCCGGTCCTCGATGCGGCCGCGCCGCGGCCGGGCGGGCTCGGCGCGCACGTCCTTCAGCGCGAAGATCTGGCGCTTGTGCCCCTTCCCGAGGCCCATCCCGCCGCCCTGGCCGATCCCGAAGCCCGGGCCGCTGCCGATGCCGAACCCGCCGCCGGTGCCGACGACGTCGAACCAGAGGAGAAGGCCGAGGACGGCGTGAAGCGCTGCCGACAGGAGGAGCGAGGCGACGAAGCGGGTGCGGCTCATCGTGAGGGATTCGCGACGGCCGCGCGGGTGCGATCCGGGGGGTCGCGAGAGGCGGTCGCAGTGCGGCCCGTCCAAGTGAAGACCGGGCCGAGCGAAAGTCAAGCCGGCCCGGGCGATCGGCTCGTCCGGGCGCCGAACCGCCCGTCGCGCGCGCCAGCGCCCACGCCGCCGGCCGCGTCGGAAACGGGCAGCCCGCGGAGGCTCAGCGGCGCTGGAAGCGGGGAGCGCGCTTCTCCTTGAAGGCGCGCGGGCCTTCCTTCGCGTCGTCGCTCTGGAAGACGTTCCAGCCGTACTCGTACTCGTGCGCGAGCGCTTCCTTCTCGGGCATGCCGTCGGTCTCGTGCAGCGTGCGGAGGATCGCTTCGACCGCGAGCGGGCCGTTCCGGCAGATCACCTGCGCGATCTCGCGCGCCTCGGCGAGTGCCTGGCCATCGGGCACCACGTGGCCGATCAGCCCGATCGCGAGCGCCTCGCGCGCGCTCAGGTGCTTCCCCGTCAGCAGGACCTCGGCTGCGTGCGTGTAGGGGATCTGCCGGCGCAGGCGGACCGCCGATCCGCCCATCGGGTAGAGCGACCAGCGCGCCTCCGACACGCCGAAGCGCGCGCTCTCGCCGGCGACGCGGATCTCGGTCGCCTGGAGGATCTCGGTGCCGCCCGCGATCGCGACGCCCTCGACGGCGGCGACGATCGGCTTCGTCGGGCGGTAGTGGCGAAGGAGCGCCTTCCAGTGGATGTCGGGATCGGCGGCCATGCGCGCCTGCACGTCGATCTCCGGATCCTCGTTCCCGGCGTCACCGGCCATGGCGCGCAGGTCGGCGCCGGAGCAGAAGTTGCCGCCGGCGCCGGTCAGAAGGATGCAGCGGACTTCCGGGTCGCGCGACGCCTCGACGAACGCGTCGTACATCCGGATCAGCATCGCGCCCGAGAGCGCGTTCATCCGCTGCGGGCGGTTCAGGGTGACGGTGAGGAGGTGGTCCTGTCGTTCGACGATCGCATCGGGCATCCGGCGACGCTACGCCGCGGACGTTCGCCGGCGCAAACGCCCGGCACTGCCGGGGAGCGTCCTGCGAGGCCACTCCGCACCGCCCTTGCCGTTCGCGCAGACCCGCGCGTCATCGGTCGCCACCGAGCTTCCTGCCGACGGTGAAGCTGAATTTCTGCCTGCACGGAAACCGACCGCTCGGCTCACATTCGAGCAGCGCTCGGCGCAAGTCCGCCTCGAAAGCGGTCGCCTGGTCTCCGAGGAGGCGCCGCGACGCGATGGACGTGGCGAACATGAAGCCGACGATCGAGTCGCACGTCCAGATCCAGTCGAAGACCCACTCGCGCTCCTCGACCTCGAGACCCGCCGCGCGCAGCTCGTCGACCGGGCCGCCGCCGGGACCTTCGTTCGGGTTGCCCAGCGCCTGCCCCGTCCACCGGTTCACGACGTCCACGACCGCTCGCTTCCACTCCTCGCTCCCCCGCCACACGGGGTCGGCGCCGAGCGTCGCCACCGAGCCGCGAGGTCGCAGCCATCGCGGCATCAGCTCGATCATGCGCTCCGCATCCAGTCGGTGGAACGCTTCACCGATGGTGATGAGCTCGATGGAGCGTGGCGGCAGCGCGAGGCTCTCCGCTCGCTCCACGAGCCACGAGATGTTTCCAGCGCCGCGCCTGCGCGCCTCGGCCTCGCCCACGGCGATCATGTCCGGCTCGACGTCGACCGCCAGCACGCTCGAGAAATGGGGCGCCATCGGGATCGCCACGCGACCGGGTCCGCACGCGAGATCGAGCAGCGAGCCACGCCCACTCGTCTCGGCACGCGCTCGCAGATCGGCGAGGAACGCGTCCGGATACGGCGGACGGTACCGAGCGTAGTCGATCGCGGTGCCGGCGAACGGGCGAGATGAGCCATGAGAAAACGCGGCCACGAGCCACCCTAGCGGTTGCGGTCGGGTGCTACTGCGGCAGACCGCAGAGCGTGCCGTTGACGTCGCACTGCGGGGTCTCGCCCTGGGCGCGCTGGGCCTCGTTCGCGGCGGCGACGGCGGCGTCGGTCTTCGGCGTCGCGTCGCAGCCGCAGAGCTGGGTCGCGCAGCACGAGCAGCCGGCCGCCTTCTCGGCCGCGAAGATCGCGGAGAGGTCGCAGTTCTGGAGGCCGTTGCACGCCGGCAGGACGATGTCGCGATCGCTCGAGGTGCAGAGCGACGCGTCGCAGGTGTAGCCGATCTGAATCCCCGCCTGGTCGGTGCACGAGTCGTATTGCTGGCAGACGGTGTCGCAGTCGATGCCGCTGTTCGGCGGCAGGACCGTCGTACCCGGGACGTAGAGGGGACAGCCGCACTGGTCGGGGGGCGCGTCGGGAACGCAGCCGTCGATGAAGTCGCACGGGTTCGGGTCCGGCGGATTCGGGTTGTAGGCGGCGGAGTAGGCGAGCGGCGCGTCGTCGCACGAGAGGCCCGACTTGCCGACCTGGTAGGGGCCGTCGAAGGTTGGGCAGTCGCACGTGATCGACGCCGTATGGTTCGACGGGTCGGGCACGGGCGACCCGAAGCAGGGCGCCGTCATGCAGCCGGCGTAGAGGCCGGGGTCGCTGCTGCAGTCGGTCGAGCCGATCGGCTCGACGTTCGCGCGGTAGGTGCTGAAGGTCGAGATGCGGGTCGCGCCCTGCATGTACGTCCCGGAATTGATCGACTGGCAGACCGGCGCCGCGTTCGGCGTGAGGCAGGCTCCCGGGTTCGCGTCGCAGAAGGATCGCGTCGCCTCGTAGTCGTCGAGGTTCAGGATCGACGTGGTGAGGACGTAGCTCGTCCCGAACCACTCGTAGCAGGGGCAGTTGGCCGTCGTGCCGTCTGCCGTCGGCGTGCAGTTCGCGTAGTAGCAGAGCGCGTAGGGTCCGAAGCAGGCGGCCCACTCGTTCTCGCCGTAGCGAACGTTGGCCCACGCCGGTCCGTACGGCGTCGTCTGCTGGGTGTTGAGCGGGAAGCTCGTGCCGCAGAAGGGCGCGGGGAGCGGGCAGGTCGAGCTCGAATCGCTGCACGCGGCGAAGCCGAGAGCGCCGGCGCAGACGAGGGCGCACGCCAGACGGGTCGCGATCTGGAAGCGGGACATCAACGATCCTCGGGGCGACGATCTCGCCCTGCGGGTTGGCGGACGAAATGCCGCATTCCTTAAGCCCGCCCGACGCGGGTCGGACCGATTCCGAGCGCGCCGGCGCGGCGTCGACTGCGCGCGTATGCTAGATCGGCGGTCGATGTCGAGCGCCGATCCCACCCGCGGACGCCTCTCGCTCGACCAGCTCGCCGGCTTCGTCCGCGCCGACGACATCGACACGGTGCTCGTCGTCTTCACCGACCTCTACGGCCGGTTCATGGGGAAGCGTTTCGACGCGAGCTTCTTCGTCGACCACGTCGCGCGCGAGGGCACGCACGGCTGCGACTACCTGCTCACGGTCGACATGGAGATGGAGCCCGTCCCCGGCTACGCCTTCGCGAACTGGGAGCTCGGCTACGGCGACTTCCACCTCGTGCCCGATCTCGGAACCCTCCGGCGCGCGAGCTGGCTCGATCGCACCGCGATCGTCCTGTGCGACGTCGCGAGCGACGCGGCGCACGCGCCGGTCGCGCAGGCGCCGCGCTCGATCCTGAAGCGCCAGCTCGACGCCGCGCGCGCGGCCGGCTTCAGCGTGGCCGCCGCGTCGGAGCTCGAGTTCTACGCCTTCGAGGACGGCTACCGCGCCGCCGCGGAGAAGGGCTACGCCGACCTCCGGCCGACCGGCTGGTACCTCGAGGACTACCACGCGCTGCAGGGGACGCGCCTCGAGAAGCTGAACGCGATCGTGCGCCGCCACCTGCGCGACTCGGGCGTGCCGGTCGAGAGCACGAAGGGCGAGTGGGGCCTCGGCCAGCACGAGCTCAACGTCCGCTACGCCGACGCGCTCGAGATGGCAGACCGTCACTGCCTGCTCAAGCAGTGCGTGAAGGAGGTCGCGGACCAGCTCGGCATGAGCGTCACGTTCATGGCGAAGCTCGCGCACGACCGCGCCGGCTCCTCGTGCCACGTGCACCTGAGCCTCTGGCGCGACGGCCAGAACGCGTTCGCCGGCGACGGCGACCTCGGCGGGATTCGCTGCTCGGACGCGTTCCGCTGGTTCCTCGGCGGCTGGATCGCGCACGTGCCCGAGCTGATGGTGCTCTACGCACCGACGGTGAACTCGTACAAGCGCTACCAGGCGGCGTCGTGGGCGCCGACGCGGCTCGCGTGGAGCCACGACAACCGCACCGCGGGATTCCGCATCGTCGGCAGCGGCGCGAGCCTCCGCATCGAGTGCCGGCTGCCGGGCGCCGACGCGAACCCCTACCTCGCGTTCGCGGCCGCGCTCGCGT
The DNA here is from genome assembly GCA_035651755.1 of Binatia bacterium. Classification (GTDB taxonomy): domain Bacteria; phylum Desulfobacterota; class Binatia; order UBA12015; family UBA12015; genus DASRFA01. The sequence continues at coordinate 38,089 of DASRFA010000029.1, forward strand.
CCGGTCTCGACGGGATCGCGCGCCGCACCGAGCCGCCGCCGATGTTCTCGGGCGACGCCTACGCCGCGCGCGACATCGCGCGCGTGCCAGCGACGCTGCGAGAGGCGACCGATCTCTTCGCCGGGAGCGAGTTCGCGCGCGCCGCGCTCGGCGCGGACGTCGTCGAGCACTACGCGCACTTCTTCCGCTCCGAGCAGGCGGCCTACGACGCGGCCGTCACCGACTGGGAGCGGCGGCGCTACTTCGAGCGCATTTAGGGTGTTCTAGAGAGGAAGAGGGGCGGGAGCGTTGCGGCGGACGATCATCGGCATCACGACCTACGGGCGAAACGAGCAGAACCGGTACTCCCTGCCGGCGGAGTACGTCGACGCGATCCGGCGCGCCGGCGCGACCGCGGTCCTCCTCCCGCCGGGCGAGACCCGCGTCGAGGAGTGGCTCGCCGTCGTCGACGGCGTGATCCTCGCCGGCGGCGGCGACATCGATCCCGACCACTACGGCGGCGAGCGCCACGAGACGATCTACTCGATCGACGCCGAGCGCGACGGCTCGGAGCTCGCGATCGCGCGCCGCATCGTCGACACGGGCCTCCCGACGCTCGGCATCTGCCGCGGCGTGCAGATCCTGAACGTCGCGCTCGGCGGAACGCTGCACGAGCACGTGCCCGACGTCTTCGGCGACGGCGTCGCGCATCGCCTGCCTCCGCGCGAGCCGGCGACGCACCCGATCCACGTCGAGGCCGGTTCCGCGCTCGCGCGCATCGTCGGCGAGGTCGAGTTCGACTCGCACTCCTGGCACCACCAGGCGGTCGACGACGTCGCGCCCGCGCTCCGCGTGTCGGCCCGCGCGCCCGACGGCGTGGTCGAGGCCGTCGAGATGCCGGAGCACCCGTGGCTGCACGCGGTGCAGTGGCACCCCGAGATCGCGGCGCACGAGGACCCGTTGCAGCAGCGGATCTTCGCGGCGCTGGTCGACGCGGCGGCGCACCGGTCGCGCGGCGCGCGCTGAGCCGATCGCCGCCCGTCGCAGACGCCGTTCGGGGGGCGGCCGCCCGAGGAATCGCGGCCAAAATCCCTTCGTTTCCCAGCGCCGCTCGGCGAGCTAGGTTCTCGTCGATGCCGGCCGCCGGCCGGCGGGGATCGGGGATCACGGAGGTCGGGATGCGTCTCGGAGGCAAGGTCGCGCTCATCACCGGCGCCGCGAGCGGGATCGGGCGCGAGACCGCGCTCCTCTTCGCGCGCGAGGGAGCGCGCGTCGTCGCGGTCGACGTGAACGAGGCCGCCGGACGCGAGACGGCCTCGCAGATCGCGAGCGCCGGCGGCGATGCGATCTTCGTCCGCGCCGACGTCTCGCGCGGCGACGACTGCCGCGCGATGGTCGCGGCGGCGGAGGAGCGCTTCGGGCGCCTCGACGTCCTGTTCAACAACGCCGGCATCATGCACCCGGCCGACGACGACGCCGTCGAGACGGACGAGGAGATCTGGGATCTGACGATGGCCGTCAATCTCAAGGGGGTCTTTCTCGGCTGCAAGCATGGAATTCCGGCGCTCCGCCGGGCCGGCGGCGGGGCGATCGTGAACACGGCGTCGTTCGTCGCCGTGCTCGGCGCGGCGACGCCGCAGCTCGCCTACACCGCGAGCAAGGGCGGCGTCCTCGCGCTCACGCGAGAGCTCGCGATCGTGCACGCGCGCGAGGGCATTCGCGTGAACGCGCTCTGCCCGGGGCCCCTCAAGACCGAGATGCTCATGAAGTTCCTCGACACCGAGGCGAAGAAGCAGAGACGCCTCGTCCACGTCCCGATGGGGCGGTTCGGCGAGGCTCACGAGATGGCGCGCGCCGCGCTCTGGCTCGCGTCCGACGAGTCGTCGTACGTCACGGGGTCGACGTTCCTCGTCGACGGCGGCATCACCGCCGCGTACGTCACGCCGGAGTAGGCGCGCTTCGATGGCCGCCCGGCTCGAGGTCCGAAGCCCGTACGACCAGCAGGTCGTGTGCGCGCTCGACTGGGACGACGACGCGGCCGTCGAGCGGAAGATCGCCGCCGCGCGCGCGTCGTGGGACCGCTGGCGGCGCACGCCGCTCCGCGGGCGCATGCGCGTCGTCGGCGCGGGCCTCGAGCGCTTCCGCGTCGCCGGCGAGGACGTCGCCGAAGAGATCTCGTGCCAGATGGGGAAGCCGATCGCGCAAGCCCGGCGCGAGGTCGCGACCTTCCTCGAGCGCGCCGACTGGGCGCTCGCCGCCGCCGAGAAGGCGCTCGCGCCCGACGTCCTCCCCGAGGAGCGCGGCCTCCGCCGCCGCATCGAGCACGAGCCGCTCGGCGTCGTCCTCGACATCGCCGCGTGGAACTACCCGCTGCTCGTCCCGGTGAACGTGATCGTGCCGGCGCTGCTCGCGGGCAACGTCGTTCTGCTCAAGCACAGCGAGCGGACTCCGCTCACCGGGCGCGCGATCGCGCGTGCCTTCGCCGATCTCGGGGACCTCGCGCTCGTGAACGACGTGCTCGTGCCGCCGGCGGAAACCGCCCGCCTGATCCGCGACCCGCGGGTCGCCCACGTCGCCTTCACCGGCTCCGTGCGCACGGGCCGGGCGGTGTATCAGGTGGCGGCCGAGCGCTTCATCGATGCGGGCCTCGAGCTCGGGGGCAAGGATCCCGCCTACGTCGCCGCCGACGCCGACCTCGCCTACGCGGCCGAGAACGTCGTGGACGGCGCCTGCTACAACGCGGGCCAGTCGTGCTGCGCGGTCGAGCGGGTGTACGTCCACGCGCGCGTGGCCGACGAGTTCCTCGAGCGCGCCCGCGCCGTGCTCGAGCGCTACCGCCTCGGCGACCCGCTCGACGAGTCGACGACGCTCGGCCCGCTCGCGATCCGACACAACCTCGACGTGGTCGAGGCGCAGGTGGAGGACGCGGTGCGGACGGGGGCGCGCGTGCTGCTCGGCGGACGCCGGGTCGAGGGCTCGGCCGGGAACTTCATGCCGCCGACGCTCGTCGCGAACGTCCCGAACGACACGTCGCTCATGCAGGAGGAGACGTTCGCACCGGTCGTGCCGGTGCTCGCGGTCTCCGGCGACGACGAGGCGCTCGCGCGCATGCGCGAGACGCGCTTCGGGCTCACCGCGTCGGTGTGGACGCGCGACGCCGAGCGCGCGGAGCGCATGGCGCGCGACCTCGACGCCGGCACGATCTTCCAGAACCGCTGCGACTACATCGACCCGGCGCTGCCGTGGACCGGATGCGGCGAGAGCGGGAAGGGCTCGACGATGTCCCGCTACGGCTTCCTCGGCCTCACCCGCCGAAAGGCCATCCACTTCCGAACGATCACGTGACGGTCGTCGCGGCCAACGCGCTGCGGCACGCGACGACACGGCTCACGTGAGGTGGAACCACGCATTGGCTGTGCTCTGCGGCGTGGAATCATGGGCGCACCCGCGACGCTCGACGGCACTGCGCGGGGAAGGTCGGGCCGTGGGACGATCGGCACACAAGCGGTCTTCGGGGAATCGTGCGAGCGCGCGCGGACGCGCCGGCGGCGCGCGCGAGATCGTCGGCGCGCGGCGCTCGCACGAGCCCGCCGACGGACCCGCCGAGGCGAACGCGCGCGCGCGCGGTCACGGACCGATCCTCGTGGTCGAGGACAACCCCGAGATCCGCGAGGCGACGAGCGCGCTGCTACAGGCAGACGGCCACCAGGTCGCCGAGGCCGACAACGGCGCGCAGGCGCTCGCGATGCTGCGCGCCGGCCTCGAGCCTTGCCTCATCGTCCTGGACCTCGTCATGCCCGTCCTCGACGGCTACCGCTTCCGCGACGAGCAGCTGCGCGACGAGCGACTCGCGACGATCCCGACGATCGTCTGCTCCGCGACGCCCGACGTCTACGCGTCCGCGGCGGCGATGCGCGCCGCCGCCGCGTTCCAGAAGGGCAGCGCCGACATCTCGCGCATGCTGAGCGTCGTGAACGCGCTCTGCTGACGGCGCGCCCGGGGTCGCTCGCGTTCCCCCGTCGCGTCGGGCTCGGTTGCGTGAGCTGCCGCTCGCGTCAGCCGTCGCTCAGGTCGCCGAGGCGCTTTCCGCGCCGGGCGCGCTCGCGCGCGCGCTCCAGGACGTCGGTGGGAACGGGATCCATCTGCGCCATCCCGCGCCGGAGGAGGCCGGGCGCCAGCAGGCGCAGCACCCGGGCCGCGACGAGCTGCGGGCTTCGCCGCGGCACCGTGATCTCGTGCACGCGCCTCTCGATCGCCTCGAGGATCGCGTCGGTCACGATCTCGGGCGGGTGCTTCTTGCCGTCGTACGCGGGCGGCTCATCCTCCTTGAGCCAGATCTCCGTGTCGATCGGCCCGGGGTTGACGATCGCGACGTGGATGCCCGAGCCGGCGAGGTCGTTCCAGAGGCCTTCGCTGAAGGCGTTCATCGCGGCCTTGGAGGCCGCGTAGAGGGCCTCGCGCGGCGGCGCGACCTTCGCGGCGAACGAGGAGACGTTCACGACGGTGCCGCCGCCGTCGCGCAGCATGTACGGGATCGCGGCGAACGTCGTCCACACGCAGGAGAGGAAGTTGACGCGCATGACGGCCTCGGCCTCGTCCGCGGTCGTGTGGTAGATCTGCTTGTGCTTCGAGACGGCGGCGTTGTTGACGAGCACGTCGACCCGCCCGAAGCGCCGCGCCGTCTCGTCGACCACGTGCTCCGCGAAGGAGCGCTCTCCGAGGTCGCCGCAGAGATGGTCCGAGCGCGGCGAAGTCGTCCGGCACTCCGCGACCAGCTTCTCGAGCAGCTCCCGCCGTCGCGCGACGCCGACCACCACGGCGCCCCGCCGGGCAAACGCCCGCGCCGTGACGTAGCCGATTCCCGACGACGCGCCGGTGACGATGACGACTCGGTCTCGAAGATCCACGCCGCCCTCCTGTGGTGGGAGGTCGGGTAGCACCGCGGTAGCATTCCGGCGAGGCGGTCCGGCGATCGTGACGGTCCGAACGCTGCTCGATCGTCGCGCATCGCGCGATCCCGGAGGCCATCGGTCTCGCTTCCCGCCGTCTCTCGGCCACCGCCGCGGGAGCTGTCGAGCTACCCGTTCTTCGTCGCGACGCTGTTTCAGCCGGAGCGCGCGGCGCTCCGAGGCGACGTCCCGCCGATCGTGCGAGCTCTGCTGGAAGCCCTCGAGGGCGGGCGACGAGCCGCAGAAGCTGACGCGAGCCGCGACGGCGCTTCTCGTCACCGGAGCCGGCGTACCGCGCTGAGCTTCCTCGTCGCGAGCACAGAGTGCAGCTCGCGGATGCGCCCGTCGGCACCGACCTCGGCGCGCGTCACCAGCAGCGGCGCCACGCCCCGCGCGTCGGTCGGGATCTCGGTGACGAGCGCCGGGAGCCCGTTCATCATCCGGAGCTCGGAGCGCATCTCTTCGGCGTGGCGCCGGACGACGTTGCCGAAGAAGCGCAGTACTCGCGCCGGGCCGACGACCGGCACGCGGGCGGCGTAGAACTCGCCGCCGCCGTCGCTGAGGGCGCGGACGGAGCCTGCGAGCAGCCGCTCCGCGGCGCCCGAGTCGCCGGCGAGAAGCGCCGACATGAACCCGGTCAGCGCTTCCTTCGTCCGTTCGCGGAGCGCGCGCGTCGGGCGACAGCGCTCGCGATCGTACGCGGCCATGGCGCGGCGAGCGCGATGGTGGGTCGTCTTCTCGTCGGGCTCGGAGATGCCGAGCGCTTCGGCGGTCTCGGTCACGGTGTAGTCGAACACGTCGCGCAGGAGGAGCACGGCGCGCTGCTTCGGAGTGAGCGCCTCGAGTGCCAGGAGGAACGCGTACGAGACGCTTTCGAGGAGGTCGTAGCGCCCTTCGGTCGTCTGGCCGCTCGCGAGCGTCGGCTCGTAGGCCGCGAGGTCGGACTCGTCGGTCTCGACGGGGGAGGGCAGCCACGGTCCGACGTAGCGACGTCGCTTGCGGCGGCGCAGGACGTCGCGGCTCAGGTTCATCGCGACGCGCGTGAGCCACGGGCGCCAGGGCTCGTCGAGGCTCGCCGGCGGACGCTCGATCGCGCGCACGAACGTCGCCTGCACGAGATCGTCGGCGTCGGCGGCGCAGCCGGTCATGCGGTAGCAGAGGCCCCACAGAAAGCGCCGGTGGCTCGCAAACGCCGATTCGATGTCGGCGTTCGACGGGAGCGACGCGCGCGCCGGCGCGTCGCTCCCGCGCGATCTCAGCGCGTTCGCGCTCACGCAGCGACCGCCCGCGGTCCCGTCCCGACGACGCGCGCGAGCGCGAGCCCGGCCGCGGCGCGCGCGCTGGCGAGGCTCGCGTCGGCGAGCATGCCGTCGGGTCCGACCCAGTCGCCCGCGACGAACGCACCCGGGAGGCCCGGGATCGCGCAGCGCGGCCGGCCGCGGAGGCCGCCCGCGCGCGCCGTCGCGACCGCGTTCGCCACCGTCATGCGAGGCAGGAACCGCCGGTGCACGACGTGCCGCGTCCAGCCCGGCTGCATGCGCTCCATGAGCGCGACGAGCTCGCGCTCGTCCTCGGCGGGGTCGGTCTCGTGCGACGGATCGAGGTACTTCGCGACGTGGATCAACGCGCCGCCCTGCGGCGCGAGGCGCGCGCTGTTCGAGTGCACGGACAGATAGAGCGGCCGGTCGATCCCGAGCGCGAAGCCGGCGCGCTGGTCGGGCAGCTGCGAGAGCGCGACGTCGAGGCAGGCCGCTCGCACCGGGACCGATTCGCTCGACCAGCGGCTCGCGGCGTCGAACGCGGCACCGGGCGGCAGCAGATCGCGCACCTCCTCGGGCGCGATCGCGAGGATCACCGCGCGCGCCGTGACCGTGCTCCCGTCCGCGAGCCGGAGCCCGATGCGATCGGGCTCGTCCTGGAGGCGGTCGACCCGAGCCGCCGACGCGATCTTCGCCCCGGCGGCGACCGCGGCGTCGCGGAGGCCGTCGACGAGCGTCTGCCAGCCGTCGTCGAGGTAGAGTACGCCGGCGCCGAAGGCCGACTTCAGCTGATCGAACGCCGCGCCCGCGCTCTGGAGCTCGGGCGCGTTGGCGTACGTCGCGACCCGCACCAGGGCGGCGACGAGCTCGCGCACCTCGTCGCGGCGCGCGATGCGCGCGATCCCTTCCGCGACGGGAACGTCGTGAAGACCCGACGTGTCCAGGCGCGCGAGCGACCCGAGGAGGCGACCCACCTCGAGCTTCCCCGGCAGCGACAGCAGGCTCGTCGTGAGCAGCGACACGAAGCCGCCCGGCAGGGCATGGCGGCGCCCGCGGGCGACCGCATAGGCGCCGGTGAGGGGCGGCCGCTTCCCCGCCGGCGTGACGCCGAGCTCGCGCAGGACCGAGGTCGCGTCGCCTGCGCAGTAGAGCGCGTGCGGCCCGATGTTGAACGAGAAGCCCTCGCGGCGCTGCGTCACGGCCCGTCCTCCGACGGCCCCGGCCTTCTCGAAGAGGGTGACGCGCGCCCGGCCCCGGGCCGCCAGGCCGGCGGCCGCCAGCCCGGCGAGACCGCCGCCGACGACCGCGATGTCCGTGCTCCGTTCCTGCTGCATGTCGATCCTCCGAACTCTCCGCCTTCGGGCAGAGTGGCTCAAGCTCTACCCCCTCCACGCCCGACGGCGGGCGGAGGTTACAGCGCGCCGGTATTTTTTCCGCGTGCGCCGGCTGGCCGGATGCCGCATGATGCGGGGGAGGGCGGCGATGCACGTCACGATGGTGAAGAAGAGGCTCCGCGACGGCTCGGAGTGCGCGAAGTGTGGGGACGCGACCGCCCGCCTGCGCGACCGCGGCCTGCTCGACCGGATCGACGAGACGATCTGGGCGGTGGAGGACGATCCCGAAAGCCCGGGGAGCCGGCTCGCGAGCCGGCTCGGCGTCGACCGCGCGCCCTTCTTCGTCGTGCGCGAGGACGACGGCAGGGAGTCCGTCTACACGAGCGTCCTGAAGCTCATCCGCGAGCGCTTCGGCGCGAACGTCTCCGATCGCGAAGAGGTCGCCGCGATCGACCCCGACGACGTCGGCGGGATCTGATCGGAGCTTCAGGCTAACCGCCGCGCTCCGCGGTCATCGCCTCGTCCCGTTCGACGTAGCCGAGCGCGCGCAGGCTCTCGCGCACCTCGGCCGTGGGCGCGGTGGGCGCGCATCAGCCGCGCATCGATCGCCGGCGACGTCGCGCGCCGGTAGCCGTAGCCGGAGAGGTGGTCGGCGCGCAGGGTGTCGAGCGAGATCACGACCAGGTTGGGCCCGGCCCCGCCGGGCGGCGACGCGACCCGGAAGCGCGCCGGCGTCCAGATGGCGAGCGGCGTCGCCTCGCCGGCGTCCGTCTCCACCGTCAAGCGCAGACGGCAGCGCGAGCCGTCGGTGGATTCGAGCGGGATGGCGACGTCACGCCAGCGCCCGGCCCGCGCCGTCCCCGGTACGAGGCGATCGCGAAAGAGGAGCCGCTCGTGGCGACCGTCGCAGCCGAGCGCGGCGCTGAATGCGATCGGCATGCCCGCCGCGATCGCCGAGGGCGCGAGCGCGAAGCCGAGCTCCAGCACCGCGCCTTCCGGCGGCGAGAACTCGCGGCTTTCGAGCGTCCGCGGCAGGTCGCCGAGCGCGCTCAGGCGGAGGACGAGCAGGCGACCGGAGCTCGCGGGGCATCGTGAGCTCCGGCGTCGCGGCGGCGCGGTCGTCCGGAGAGCGCCGCACGGACCAGCTGCCGATGATCTCCTTCCACCATTCGCTTCCGCTCACTTCGTCGAGCACGTCGCGCGGGAGATCCAAATCGAGATGCGAGCCGATCGCGGTCAGCCGGAACGGCGGCGATTCCATCGCCGCGAGCCGGGGCGGAAGGCGCACGTCGAGAGCGATCGGCGCCTCTCCGCCGCGCACGTTCCGGAAGTCGGCGGTCGGCTCATCCGTCGCCGTCGCCAGGACCTCGCGCGTCTCGCCGGCGATCGTGGCGACCGGGCCGTGTGGCGCCGCAGGGCCCGACGAGAAATCGCGCGCGCCGAGGCGGAGCGCGACGGAGCTCGCGGGCGGGCGCGCGCGCAGTCCGACCCCGACCGCCGCGACGACCGCGGCCATCAGGAGCACCCGTCCGAAACCCCCATGAGACGTCCGGCGGCCGGCACCCCGGGGGCCGGCAGGCCGCCGACGTCTCTATCGCAAGCGCGCCCGCGCGGCGATCTTCGCGCCGGTGCGACTTGGCGATCTTCGGGCCGCTGCTACTTGACGTTGCCCGCGTGGAGGCCGCACTCCTTCAGCGTCTCGGCCTCCCACCACCAGCGACCGGCGCGCTCGTGCTCGCCCGGCAGGACCGGTCGGGTGCACGGTTCGCAGCCGATCGAGACGAAGCCGCGTGAGTGGAGCGCGTTGTACGGCACGTCGTTCTGGCCGATGTACTCCCACACCTGCTTCGACGACCAGTTCGCGAGCGGGTTGAACTTGACGAGCGGGCGCTCCTCCGAGCCGAACGTCGGGTCGGGCTGGATCACGGGCACCGCCATGCGCGTTCCCGGGCTCTGGTCCTTCCGCTGGCCGGTGATCCACGCCTTGAGCGGTGCGAGTGCGCGCTTCAGCGGCTCGACCTTCCGGACGCCGCAGCACTCCTTGTGGCCGTCCTCATAGAACGAGTAGAGGCCCTTCTCGCGGACGAGCCGCTGAACGCCCTCAGGCTCGGGGAAGAAGGTCTCGACCGGGATGCCGTAGTGCTTCCGGACGCGATCCAGGAACTGATAGGTCTCCGGGTGAAGCCGACCCGTGTCGAGCGAGAAGACGCGGAAGTCTCCGCCGATCTTGCACGCCATGTCGACGAGGACGACGTCCTCGGCGCCGCTGAAGGAGATCGCGACGCCGCCCGCGAAGTCGCGCAGCGCGCACGCGATGATGTCGCGCGGATGGCCCTGGTCGAGCTCCTCGGCGAGGCGCGCGATGGCCTGATGGTCGAGCTTCATGGGTTCCCTCCGAAATGGGAGCGCAGGATGGAGACGCGCTCGGGCGGAGACACTAGACGGAACGGGACGCCTGAACAACGCATTTTCGCACGCGAGCGAGCCTATGGCAGGCCCAACGCGCCATGCGCGTCGAACGCGACCTGGCGGTGCTCCTCGAAGAAGGTCGGGCCGTACACGTCGCGGCCCGAGAAGAACATCGGGTCCTTGGCGGTCGCGAGCATCGCACAGACCCGGCCCGGATTCTCGACCGGGAGGCCCTTCGAGGCGTCGAAGCCGAAGTCCTTGAGCTCGATCGCCATGCGCTCGGTGCCGACGAACCCGGGCATGAGCCCGATCACCGCGACGTTGTGCGGCCGGAGCTCCTTCGCGAGGCCGGGCACCATGCGGTTGAAGGCCGCCTTCGTGACCGAGTAGCCGAGCCCCCAGCCGCCCTGGCCGATCGGCTGCGGGGTCTCGCGATCGCCCGCGCTCGACGTCACGTTGATCACGATCCCGCCGCCCTGCTTCTTCATGGCGGGAAGGCAGAGCTTGATCAGGTGCATCGGCGCGAAGACGTTGCAGAGGAACATCTGCTCGATGAGCTCGAGCGGCGTCTCCTCGAACGGGTCCATGTGGCCCCGGCCGATGTAGCGACCGTTGTTCACGAGCACGTCGATCCGGCCGAAGCGGTCGAGAGTCGCCTGGACGGCTGCGGGCCAGTCGGCGCGCACGGACAGGTCGAGCTTGACGACCAGCGATTCGACGCCGAGCGCGCGCACCTCGGCCGCCGTCGACTCGAGGCTCCCCGGCAGAGGCTCGGTCGCCTTCTTCTTGACGGTGGACGAGTACTCGTAGAACTCGCGACCCGTCACGGTGCGCGCCGTCGCGACGACGTCGAATCCGCGGCGCGCGAGCTCGAGCGCGCAGCCGCGCCCGATGCCGCGGCTCGCGCCGGTGATGAGAGCGACCTTTCCCGACCTCATGGGCCGCGCTTGTAGCCCGCGCGGCGACTCCCGGCCAACGCCCGCTCCCGGCTCGCGATCCGTCCGCTCGCGCTGCCCGCGCGCTCTCCGACGCCGCTCCCGCCCCCGACCGTCGACGGGTTTGCCGGCGACGCTTCGCCGCACGCGGCCGTGGGCAGCTCGAGCGTGAATTCCGATCCGACGCCCGGCGTGCTGGCGACCGCGATCGACCCGCCGAGCACGTCGACGAGGCGCTTCACGATGTAGAGGCCGAGCCCGACGCCGCCCGACGACGCCGATCGCGCCTCGGGAAGCTGGCGGAACATGTCGAAGATCGCGCCCAGGTCCTCGGACGCGATGCCGATCCCCGTGTCGACGACGCGCAGCCGGAGGCGCCCGTCGCCGAGCGACGCGGACACGCGGACGGAGCCGGCCGGCGTGAACTTGATCGCGTTCCCGACCAGGTTCTTGACGATCGTCTTGAGCTTCCCGCGGTCGGTCAGGACGGCGATCGGCGCGGACGCGTCCTCCTCGTACGAGAGCGCGACGCGCCCCGGGGCGAGGAGCGTCGCGAGCTCGCTCTGGACCTCGGCGAAGACGTCGCCGAGGACGACGCGCTCGAGCGCGACGACGTCGCCGCCCGCTTCGAGCCGGCTCAGGTCGAGGGTCTTCGTGACGAGGTCGAACAGCTCGCGGGCGCTCCGCTCGACGCCGTGCGCAGCGGTGCGGTGCTCGGGCGACAGCGCTCCGAGCTCCTCGTCGCACAGGATCTCCGCGTAGCCGGTCATCACGTTGAGCGGCGTCCTGAGCTCGTGCGACATCGTGGAGACGAAGTCCGACTTGAGCCGGTTCGCGCTCCGCAGATCGGCGACCAGGCGCTGGTTCGCGACCGCGACCGCGAGCGCCTGTGCGAGGCCGAGGGTCACCCGGCGCTGCTTGTGCGTGAACGGCCCGGTGCGGCCGCGGTCGCCGTTGAAGACGACGCCGACGAGTTCGCCGGCGATCATGATCGGCGCGCACAGGACCGCCGCGACGTCGAGGCGCCGCAGCAATTCGGAAGGCGCGTGGTCCTGACGATCGACGTCGGCGATCTCGACCAGCTCGCCGCGGTCGAGGGCTTCGCCGAGCCGCCAGATTCCGCGCTGCAGGCCCGTCGTGGCGATGGCGTCCGCGACCTCTCGGCGAAGGCCCGCGTGCCCGACCGCGCGCAGCGTCCGACCGCCCGGCTCGAGGAAGAAGATCACGCTCCAGTCGCAGGCGAGCGCCTCGACCGCGAGGCGCGCGACCCGGCCGAACGCATCGCCGTCGCCGAGGCTCGCGCCGAGCGCGTCGGAGACGCGCAGCAGGGCGGAGGAGACGTCGAGCTCGTCCTGCTTGCGGCGCGACTCGAGCTCGAGCAGCGTCGCGTGCCAGCGCGCGTCGTCGCGGAACCGGGCGAGGAGGTGCGTCGCGGCGATCGCGCTCGTCGCTCCCGCGACGACCCCGACCACCGACAGCGCGAGCATCTCGGTGTGCGAGAGGAAGGGCCCGATCGCGGCGATCGCGAGGACCGCGATTCCCGAGAGCGCGATCTGCCACCGCACGCCCCACGGCAGCAGCACCGACAGCCCCGTGAGCTCGCACACGAGCGAGAGAGCGAGGAGCTCCGGCGGGAGGTCGAGGATCGCGCAGGTGACCGCCATCAGAACGGCGAACGAGCCGCCGAAGACGAGGGCCACCGCGGAAACGTGGCGCGCGAGCGCGCGCCAGTGGAGCGCGAGCGCGCACGCCGCGCATGCGGCGAGCTCGGCGGCGTAGCTCGCGGCGAGCGCCCCGCGCGCGGCGGGATGGGCGCCGGCGAGGAGGACGACCGACATCCCGAGGAACACGGCCGGGATCGGGATCGCGAGGCGGAGGCGACTCCGCATGAGCGCCGCGTCCCGCCCGGCATCCGCGCGGGGCGCGCTCCCGGTCGGCGTCGTCGCGCTCACGGAGCGCGAGGCTATCCGGTCAGCGGAGCTGGCACCATCGTCGCGACGCTCCGACGTCGCGCCGCGGAGCCGTCGCGACGTCGAAGCGCGATCGGCCACGCCGCGACTGCATTTGCGCTCGCGAGAGAGCCCACGATAGCGTGCGCGCCATGAAGTTCGATCTCCTCTACGAGCTGCAGATGCCGAAGCCGCACGACGAGCGCAGCGAGTGGCGCTGCTACCAGGAGGCGCTCGAGCAGATCGAGCTCGCCGACCGGCTCGGCTACGACACGGTGTGGGAGGTCGAGCACCACTTCCTGACCGAGTTCGCGCACAGCTCCGCGCCCGAGGTGCTGCTCGCGGCCGCGTCGCAGCGCACGAAGAACATCCGCCTCGGCCACGGCGTCGTCCTGCTGCCGCACAAGTTCAACCACCCGATCCGGGTCGCCGAGCGCGTCGCCGCGCTCGACATCGTCTCGAACGGGCGCGTCGAGTTCGGGACCGGGCGCTCGAGTCAGTACGAGCAGGCGGGCTTCGAGGTCGACACCGAGCTGTCGCGCGACATGTGGCAGGAGTCGCTCGAGATGATCCCGCGCATGTGGACGGAGGAGACGTTCGAGCACGAGGGGCGGTTCGTGTCGGTCCCGCCGCGGAGCATCCACCCCAAGCCGCTCCAGAAGCCGCACCCGCCGATCTGGATGGCGGCGACGAGCCCGCAGTCGTGGGAGATCGCCGGCCGGAACGGAATCGGGATTCTCGGCTTGACGATCTTCGTCAGCGTGCCGCAGCTCGCCGACCGGGTGCGCGCGTACCGGGCGGCCCTGAAGGACGCGAAGCCGGTCGGCAAGTTCGTCAATGACCGGATCGGCGCGTTCACGATCGTCCACGTCGCCGAGACGATGGAGGAGGCAGTCGCGAACGGCGCCGCCGACGCTGCGATCAACTACCTCCTCTACGCGTTCCGCGTGCTCGGCGGGTTCGCCGACCCGAGCGGCCGCGGCATGCAGCGCGAGTACGCCGACCTCGAGATCAAGAGCACGCCGTACCGCGACCTGATCGCGAAGGAGTACCCGATCATCCTGAAGATGCAGCAGGGGAAGTGCACCTTCGAGGACCTGGACCAGGAGGACATGGTGATCGTGGGGGACGTCGATCACGTCTGCCGGAAGGTCGAGCGCTACCAGAAGGCGGGGCTCGACCACTTCATCTCGCTGATGCAGGCGGATCGGATTCCGCACGAGAAGGTGATGCGGTCGATCGAGCTCTTCGCGAAGCACGTCGCCCCGCGGTTTCGGTAGCCGACCGCCGGCCGCCGGCGCGCATGCTGCTCGTGGACCGGGGCGGCGGCGCACGCTAGATCGCTTGGCCATGGGTTCGCTCGAGCCCCGGCTTTCGCCGGAGCGGATCGCCTTGCACGAACGGGCGGGCGAGTGGCCGCATCCTTCCCCGAGCTCGGTGCTGCGCGAGCGCGCGGCTGCGCATGCCGACGACGTCGTGATCGTATCGGAGGCGGGGCGGATCGCGCTCGGCGAGCTCGCGCGGCGGGTGGAGCGGCTGGCGGAGGCGCTCGCGGCGATCGGGATCGGGGCGGGCGACGTCGTGTCGTGGCAGCTTCCGAGCTGGCCCGAGGGCACGGCGCTCGCGTTCGCGCTCGATCGTCTCGGCGCGGTCTCGAACCCGATCCTCCCCATCTATCGCGAGCGCGAGCTCGCGTTCATCGCGCGGCAGGCGCGGACGCGGGCGCTCGTCGTCCCGGGCGAGTTTCGCGGATTCGACCATCGCGAGCTGGCGCGCGTGGTGCGGGCGTCGGCGCCCGAGCTCGAGCACGTGCTCGTCGCGCGCGCGCGGCCGCTCGACGGTCAAGCGTCGTTCGAAGAGCTCCTCGCGGGAGAGCCGAACGGCTCGCTCCCGCCGTCGCCGCTCGGGCCGAACGACGTCGCGAGCCTCTTCTACACGTCGGGGACGACGTCGGAGCCGAAAGGCGTCATGCACACGCGCTCGACGCTGGGCGCGTTCATGGCGGTCCAGAACGAGTGCCTCGGGCGCGAGGGCGGCCACGTCGGCATCCTCTGGTTTCCGCTGACGCATCTCGGCGGCGTGACCGCGCTCGGAATGGCGCCGGTGCTCTACGGCAACCGAGCCGTCTATCTCGAGCAGTTCGATCCCGAGCGCGCGCTCGACGCGATCGAGCGCGAGCGCGTCACGAGCGCCGGCGGACCCACGCCGATCCTGCAGGCCATCCTCGCCGCGCGCGGCTTTTCGCCCGAGCGCGTCGCGAGCGTCCGGGTCGCCGGGCTCGGCGCGACCGACGTCCCGCCCGAGCTCGTGCGCGACGTGGGAGCGCGCCTCGGCGCGTTCGTCTATCGTTCCTACGGCATGACCGAGTGCCCGATGGCGACGGCCGGACGTCGCGGTGACCCGGACGACAAGCTCGCGACGACCGACGGACGGCCGACGCCGGGCGTGCGGCTGCGCGTCGTCGACGACCGCGGGCGGCCGGTCGAGCCGGGCCGCGAGGGCGAGATCGAGCTCTTCGGCCCGCAGCTCTGCCTCGGCTACCTCGATCGCGCGCTCTCGGCGGAGGCCTTCACGGCCGACGGATTCCTCCGCTCCGGCGACCTGGCGGTGGTCGATCGCGACGGCTTCGTCCGCATCACCGGGCGGAAGAAGGACATCATCCTCCGGAAGGGCGAGAACCTGAGCGCGAAGGCGATCGAGGACGAGCTCTACGAGCACCCGGCGATCGCCGACGCGGCGGTGATCGGCGTGCCCGACGCGGCATCGGGCGAGCGCGTGTGCGCGTGCATCGTGCTCCGGCCGGGCGCTTCGGCGCCGAGCCTCGGCGATCTGCGCGCGTTCATGATCGACCGCGGCGTCATGGCGCAGAAGATCCCGGAGCAGCTCGAGGTCGTGGAGGCGCTGCCCCGGAACGCGACCGGCAAGGTGACGAAGTTCGAGCTGCGGGCGCTTTTCGGCGGAGCGGGAGGCGCGGCGCGCCGCGCGGGGGAGAGGGCAGGGTGAGCGAGGGTTCTTCCAAGCGTCGTCCGCGCGGCGCGAACGACGCGGCGCGGGCCGATGCGGCGGGGCGGCTGATCCTCGTCCGCCACGGCGAGAGCGAGGGCAACCAGGTGCGGCAGTTCTCGGTGACGCCGGACATCGGGCTCACCGAGCTCGGCCGTCTGCAGGCCCGAGAAGCGGGGCGGCGGATCGCCGAGCTCTTCCGCCCGAGCGCACTCGTCGCGAGCTCGTTCCGACGCGCGCGCTTGACGGCGGAGATCATCGCGGAGGAGATCGGCCACGCGGCGCCGATCGCCGTCGAGGACGACCTCCGCGAGCGCTCGATCGGCGAGCTCGCCGGGCACTCCTACGACTCGATGCGCCGGCACCCGACCTTCGACTCGGAGCGCTGGTGGGACTGGCGTCCGCCGGGCGGCGAGTCGCTGACGGACGTCGCCGAGCGCGCGGCGCGCGTCCTCGTTCGTCTCGCGGCATCGCATCCCGGGGAGGACGTCGTGGTGGTGAGCCACGGCGGCGTGATGCTCGCGCTCTGCGCGCACGTCGAGGGCGGCTGGTACCGGCCGCGCGTCGCCGGGAACTGCGACCTCGTGGTCGTGACCCACGCGCCCGACGGCACGATGCGGCTCGACGCCGTGCACGCGTGCGACGTCGCCGCGCCGGGCCGGAGCGCGACCGGCGACGGCTCGGGGGACGCGAGTGGCTGAGACGTCGTCCGCCCGCCTCGACGACGCGGCCGAGATCCGCGCCGACGAGCGCTTCGACGAGGACCGCCTGGCCGCGTATCTCCGCGATCACGTGGCCGACGCGAGCGGACCGCTCGCCGTCCGGCAATTCCACGGCGGGCACGCGAACCTCACGTACCTTCTTCGGCTGGGCGATCGCGAGCTCGTCCTCCGGCGGCCGCCGCTCGGGCCCGTCGCGCCGAAGTCGCACGACATGGCGCGCGAGTTCCGCGCGCTGAGCGCGCTCGCGCCGCTCTACCCGCCGGCGCCGCGGCCGCTCCTCCTGTGCGAGGATCCTTCGGTGATCGGCGCGGTCTTCTTCGTGATGGAGCGCCGCCGCGGCATCGTGATCCGCACCGAGTGGCCCGCCGAGCTCGGCGACGACCCCGCTCTCCGCCGCCGCATCGGCTTCGCGATCGTCGAGGCGCTCGCCGCTCTCCATCGCATCGATCCGTCGCGGCCGGAGATCGCCGCCCTCGGGAAGCCGCAGGGCTTCGTCCGCCGGCAGGTGGAGGGCTGGCACGGCCGCTGGCAGGCCGCGAAGACGCGCGACCTGCCTCTCATGGACATGCTCGCGGATCGCCTCCTCGCGACGCTGCCCGAGTCGCCGGCGGTCGCGGTGCTGCACAACGACTGGAAGGTCGACAACACGATGCTCGACGCGCGCGACCCGGGATGCGTCGCCGCGGTCTTCGACTGGGACATGACCACGCTCGGCGATCCGCTCGTCGACCTCGGGACCTTCCTCGGCTACTGGGCCGAGGCGAGCGACGACGTGCCGCGCGGGACGGGCAGCACGGTCACGACGCTGCCCGGCTTCCCGACGCGCGCGGAGCTCGCCGAGCGCTACCGCGAGCGCACCGGCGCCGACGTCTCCCGGCTCGGCTGGTACGAGGCGTTCGGGCTCTTCAAGACCGCCGTCGTGCTCGAGCAGATCTACGTCCGCTTCGTCCGCGGCCAGACGAAGGACGAGCGCTTCGAGCGCCTCGGCCCGATCGTTCCGCGCCTCGCGGAAGCGGCGCGCACGACGCTCGAGCGCCCTTGACGGCGCTCGTCGCGCGACGGCACTCGACCGCTCGATCGGAGGACGCTCGACGCATGGAACCAGCACCGACCACGGCGGCTGCAGGCGGCATCGCGGCGATGGCGCGTCGGGCGCCCGACAAGCCGGCGATGATCCTCGGCGACGACGTCCGCACGTACGGCGAGCTCGACGCGCGCGTGAACCGCCTCGCGCGCGCGCTCGCACGCGCCGGCGTCGGCGCGGGCGACCGCGTCGCGGTCGCGCTCCACAACTCCTTCGAGTGGTTCGAGGCGCTGAACGCGCTCGGGCGCCTCGGCGCGCTGCTCGTGCCGCTCAGCTACCGCGGCAAGGGCCCCGAGCTCGCGTACATGATCGCCGACTCGGGCGCGAAGCTGCTCATCGCGGACCCGCGGCTCGCGCCCGAGATCGACCGCGCCCTCGCGGCGCTCCCGCTCGCGGACGACCTCGTCTGGGTCGCGGGCGACGACCGGCCGTGGCGCGGCGCAAGCCTCGAGGAGCGGATCGCCGCGGAGGAGGCGTCCCCGCCGGACGGCGCGCTCCCCGGCGGCGGCTACAACGTCATGATCTACACGTCCGGCACGACCGGACGCCCGAAGGGGATCGAGCGCGCTCCGCTGCCTCCCGATCGCGTCCAGCTGCAGATGCTCGGCGTCGCGCGCATGTGGGGCTTCGGCGAGGACGACGTCCACCTCGTCGCCGGGCCCGTCTACCACACGGCGCCCGGCTCGCAGGGCCAGGTGCACCTGATGCTGGGCGCGACGATCGTCATCATGCCGCGCTTCGATGCCGAGGCGTGCCTCCGGCTCGTCGCGCGGCACCGGATCACCAACGCACAGATGGTGCCGGCGATGTTCTTCCGGATCCTCGGCCTCGCCGAGGACGTGCGATCGCGCTACGACCTGTCGTCGATCCGGAAGATCCTGCACGCGGCCGCGCCCTGTCCCGTCGCCGTCAAGCAAGCGATCATGCAGGTCTTCCCGCCCGGCACGGTATGGGAGTTCTACGGCGCGTCGGAAGGCGGCGCCACGCGCATCGGACCGGAGGACTGGCTCCGGAAGCCGGGCAGCGTCGGCACGCCGTGGCCGGGCCTCCGGGTCGAGATCCGCGACGACGACGGCCGAGCGCTCCCTCCCGGCGAGATCGGGACGATCTGGATCTCGCTCACCCCGGGCGCGTCCTTCTCGTACCGCGGCGCGGAGGAGAAGACGCGCACGGCGATCCGCGGGGAGTTCTTCAGCGTCGGCGACATGGGCTACCTCGACCGGGACGGCTTCCTGTTCATCGCCGACCGCAAGATCGACATGATCATCACCGGCGGCGCGAACGTCTATCCGGCCGAGGTCGAGGAGGCGCTCCACCGCCACCCGGCCGTGCTCGACGTCGCGGTGATCGGGGTGCCGGACGACGAGATGGGCGAGTCGGTGAAGGCGATCGTCGAGCTCAAGCCCGGCGCCGCGGCGACCGCGGAGGAGCTCATTGCGTTCTGCCGGCGCGACCTCGCGCACTACAAGTGCCCGCGGACGGTCGACCTCGTCGCCGAGCTGCCGCGCGAGCCGCAGGGGAAGGTCCTGAAGCGCGTCCTGCGCGAGCCGTATTGGGCGGGGCGCGACAAGCGCGTGTAGCCGGCCTTGCGTCGCGCCCACGCGCGCGCACGCGGGCGCCGGCGCCAGCCGGCGGCGAGGCGGACGGCGGACTTGACCGAGACGTCGCCGCGTGAATAAAGAACGAGCATTCGTTTTATTATGACCCCGTCGCCGTCTTTCGAAGTTCGCCCAGCCAGCCGGACCGCCGAGTACATGGCGCTCTTCCGTGCGCTCGAAACGGTTCGCCGCGGAAGGCCACCTCGGCTCTTTCGCGATCCGCATGCCCGGCTCTTCCTGTCGCCGGGGCTCCGGATCGCGCTCGGGCTTGCGCGCGTCCCGCTCGCCGGGCGCCTCGTGCCTTGGTTCATCGACCGGCGCTGGCCGGGCGCGCGGACGTCCGGCGTCGCGCGGACGCGCCTCATCGACGAGGCGGTCCTGGCTGGGGTGCGCGAGGGAGCGCGCCAGCTCGTCCTCCTCGGAGCCGGCTTCGACTGCCGCGCGCTCCGGCTCCCGGCGCTCGCCGGCGTGCGCGTCTTCGAGGTGGACCGGGCCGCGACCCTCGCGCGGAAGCAGGCCCTCCTGGCGCGCGCGAACGCCCGCCCGACCGCGGCGGTCGTGCCGGTCGCGATCGACTTCGACTCGGAATCGCTTCCGGATGCGCTCGCGCGCGCCGGATTCGAGCCGGGCGTTCGGACCTTCTTCGTCTGGGAAGGCGTCACCAACTACCTGACGGCCGCGGCCGTCGACGACGTGCTGGCGTTCGTCGCGCGAGGTTCCGCTCCGGGAACCCGGATTCTCTTCACGTACGTCCACCGGGGCGCGATCGACGGCTCGGCGGAGCTCGCCGGCACCGCCGCGCTTCGCCGCACGCTGGCGCGCGTCCGCGAGCCGTGGACCTTCGGCCTCGTCCCCGAGGAGATCGACGGCTTCCTCGCGGAGCGCGGTCTCGAGCGGGTGGAGGACGTCGGCGCCGACGAGTATCGCGCGCGCGGATTCGGTCCGGCGGCGGACGGAATGCGCGGCTACGAGTTCTACCGCGCGGTGCTCGCGCGCGTGCCGGAGCGGGACGGAGCGCGGCCCTCCGCCGGTGGCGCGGGGCCGCGGCCGGTCGCGCGCTGAGCGGCGGATGCCGAAGGTCAGCCGCGAGCACCAGGACGCCCGGCGGCGCCAGATCCTCGACGCCGCGGTCGACTGCTTCGCGCGCGAGGGCTTCCACCGCGCCACCATGCAGGACATCGTCCGGCGCGCCGGCCTCAGCCCGGGAGCGATCTACGGCTACTTCGCGAGCAAGGAGGAAATCGTCGAGGCGATCGCCGACGAGCGCCACGCGCGCGAGCGCGCGCTGCTCGCGCGCATCGACGCGGAAGCGGACGGCTCGTCCGGCGACGTCGCGCGCGCGCTCGCGCGCCTGGCCGACGATTTCGTCGGCGCGCTGCGCGACCCCGGAGAGCGCGCGCACCGTCGCGTCGGCGTGCAGCTCTGGGCGGAGGCCTTGCGGAACCCGCGCATTCTGCGAATCGTACGCCGTGGCGTCGACGAGCCCCGACGGCGGATCGCCGCGCTGGTTCGGCGGGCGCAGCGCCGCGGCGAGCTGTCGGGCGCGATCGACCCGGACGCGCAGGCCCGCATGGTGATCGCAGCCTTTCTCGGCTTCGTCCTGCAGCAGGCTTGGGATCCCGGGGCGGACGTCGCCGCGTACCTGCAGGCGCTGCGCCACGTCGGCGGAGCGCTCGGCGGCGCGGGGTCCGAGCGCGACCGGCGGGTGCGCAAGGCGAGGGCGCGGGTCGCCGACCGCGACCACCGGCGGCGAAAGGAGCGGCGCTCGTGAGCGGAGAAGCGGCGAGGACGCGCATCGGCTGGATCGGGACCGGCGTGATGGGCGGCGCGATGTGCGGCCATCTCCTCCAGCGCGGCCACCCCGTGACCGTCTTCAACCGGACGCGGGCGCGCGCCGAGGCGCTGCTCGAGCGTGGAGCCCGCTGGGCGGCGACGCCGCGCGCGGTCGCGGAAGCGGCGGACGTCGTGTTCACGATGGTCGGCTTCCCGGACGACGTCCGCCACGTGGTCCTCGGCGACGAGGGCGTGCTCGCGGGCGCGCGGCCGGGCGCGACGATCGTCGACATGACGACGAGCGAGCCGGCGCTCGCGCACGAGATCGCCGCCGCGGCGGCGGCGAAGGGCGTCGAGAGCCTCGACGCGCCGGTCTCCGGCGGCGACGTCGGAGCCCGCGAGGCCCGGCTGTCGATCATGGTCGGAGGAACCGCAACGGCGTTCGAGCGCGTGCGCCCGCTCTTCGAGTGTCTCGGCCGGACGATCGTGCATCAGGGCCCGGCGGGGTCGGGACAGAACGCGAAGATGGTGAACCAGATCCTCGTCGCCGCGAGCATGATCGGCGTCTGCGAGGCGCTCCTCTACGCGCACCGCGCGGGTCTCGACCTCGACGCCGTCCTGCGGTCGGTCTCGGGCGGTGCGGCCGGCTCGTGGTCGCTCGCAAACTACACGCCGCGCATCCTCGCGCGCGACTTCGCGCCGGGGTTTCTGGTCGACCACTTCGTGAAAGACATGGGGATCGCGCTCGCGGAGGCGCGCCGCATGCGGCTCTCGCTTCCCGGGCTCGCGCTCGTCGAGCAGCTCTACGTCGCCCTGCAGGCGCACGGCCACGGGCGGAAGGGCACGCACGCGCTCATGCTCGCGCTCGCGACGCTCTCGGGCGACCCCTGGTGACGCGGCGCCGGCGCGGGCGCGCGGCGGTTTTAGCGGCGGCGCGCGGCGGCCGATGGTCGCCGCATGCGGGTCGAGCAGGCGGGCGACGGGGAACGGGTCGGGATGGCCGAGAATCGCGGACTGGAGGCGAGCGCCGCATCGACGCGGCCACCGCGGGCGGCGCGGCCGGCGCAGACGGTTGCCGGGCACGCCGCGGGCGCGGACGCCGACGCCGGCGGGGTGCGCGCGCTGTCGCCGCTCGCGCTCCTCGCCGGCATGTCCGGCAACCTGATGGAGTGGTACGACTTCGCGCTCTACGGCGTCCTCGCCGGAACGCTCGGCGAGCTGTTCTTCCCGCGCGCTGGACGGCTGCTCGCGCTGCTGTCCGTCTTCGGGGTGTTCGCCGCGGGCTACGTCATGCGGCTCGCGGGCGGCGCCGCGTTCGGCCACCTCGCGGATGGCCTCGGGCGGCGCCGCGCGCTGCTGCTCTCCGCGGCGGTGATGGCGGTCGCGACGTCGCTCGTGGGCTGCCTGCCGACGTACGCCACGGTGGGCGCGGCCGCCCCGGTCCTGTTCACGGTGTTCCGCCTGCTGCAGGGCCTCTCGGTCGGCGGCGAGTTCACGACCTCGATCTCGTACCTGATGGAGCACGCGCCGCCCGGCCGCCGTGCGCTGCAGGCGAGCTTCGCCTCGGCGACCGCCGGCGCCGGCATTCTTCTCGGGTCGGCCGCGGGCAACGGGCTCTTCGCGGTCTTCACGACCGACGAGATCCAGCAGTGGGCATGGCGCATCCCGTTCCTGCTGTCCGTCCCGCTCGGCGTGTCGCTCGCCGTGCTGCGCTCGACGCTGCCCGAGGACGGGCCTCCGCCCGGGGAGGCGAGCCCACCGCGGGCGCACGGGGGGTCGCCGGTCTGGCGCGTGTTCCGCGAGCACCCGGGAGAGATCGTCCGCGGCGCCCTCATGGGGTGGGGCCCGAACGCGGCCTTCTACACGATCGCGGTGTTCCTCGGCTCGTTCCTGTCGACCGAGCACCTCCTCACGCAGCGCACCGCCCTCGGCCTCCAGACTGCGGCGATCGGGCTCATGGTCGCGCTCACGCCGGTCGCAGGACACCTCGCGGATCGCATCGGGCGGAAGCCGATGGTGCTCTTCGGCACCATCGCGACCGTCGCACTCGTGTGGCCGATGTTCGCGATCCTGCAGGACGGCGACCCGACGAACGACCTCTTCGCCGAGCTCGTGTTCTCGGTCGTCATCGTCGCCGCGCTGTCGCCGTACCAGGCGTGGCTCGCCGAGAGCTTCCCGCGTGCCCTGCGCGCGAGCGGCCTCGGCGTCGCCTACAACGGCGCGGCCGGAATCCTCGGCGGGACGACGCCGCTCGCGTGCGCGACGCTGGTCGAGCTGACGGGCAGCCGGCTCGCTCCGTCGGCGTGGGTCGCGGTGGCGGCGCTCGTGAGCGCGGCGATGGCGGCGCGCACCGAGGAGACC
Source organism: Binatia bacterium (assembly GCA_035651755.1). GTDB lineage: Bacteria > Desulfobacterota > Binatia > UBA12015 > UBA12015 > DASRFA01. Next base: position 61,444 of record DASRFA010000029.1, read on the forward strand.
GGCTTCAAGCCGCTGAGCTGATCGCGCGGCGCGCGGCGTCGCGCCGCTTCAAGTAGCACTCGCGCGCGATGCCGATGTCCGTCAAGTAGGGCTCGAGCTCTTCCAGCGTGAGCGCCTGCGGTCCGTCGCAGAGGGCCTTGGCGGGGTTCGGGTGGAAGTCGACGAGCACCATGTTCGCACCCGTGACGACGCCCTGCGCGGTCGCGTGGTGGATGTCCGTCAGGCCGTCGGGCGCGGGCTCCTTCCGGCCGACCGAGTGCGACGGATCGATGCAGACGGGGAGGCGCGTGAGCCGCTTCACGACCGGGACGTGCGCGAAGTCGACGAAGTTCCGGTGCGGGTCGCCGAGGTTCGTCTTCATGCCGCGCAGGCAGAGGATGATGCGCCGGTTGCCCTCGCTCGCGACGTACTCGCACGCGTTCAGCGACTCCTCGAGCGTGATCCCCATGCCGCGCTTGAAGAGCACCGGGAAGCGGTTCTGCTGGCCGACGAACTTGAGCAGCTCGAAGTTCTGGGCGTTCCGCGTCCCGATCTGGAGCATGACGCCGGTCGGCGAGCCGGCCGCGTCGAGCGCCGAGTTGATCTCGTCGATCTGCGACTCGTGCGTCACCTCCATCGCGACGACGCGGACTCCGTGCTTGCCGGCGGACTCGAAGACCCAGGGCAGGCACGACCGCCCGAGGCCCTGGAAGTCGTACGGGCTCGTGCGCGGCTTGTAGGCGCCCATGCGGGCGGTCGCGATGTTGACGCGGGAGAGCGCACGGAACATCGCATCGACGTTCTCGATCGTGTCGACGGCGCAGAGCCCCGGGACGACGTGCAGTCCCTCCTGATCGAAGGTGAGGCCCTGGTACGTGAACCCGACGCTGTCCACCTGGCCGCGGTGTCGCCCGATGATGCGGTACTTCTCGGAGACCCGGACGACGCGCTCGACCGCCTCCAGTTCCTCGAAGGGCTCGGCCGGCACCGTCGTCGTGGAGCCGATCAAGTACACCTCGATGAGCGAGCGGGTGGCACCGGTCACCTCGTGGACCTTCGAGGTGACGCCGGGATAGCGCCCGGCGAGCTCGACGACCGCTCGCACTGCGTCGGAGTCGCGCGGGGTGTCGGGCTTCAGGATCACGATCACGTTCGCCGTGTTAGCAGCCTGCCGGGGCGCCGCAACGCACCTTTTCCGCCGTCGGCGCCCGAAGCCGCGCTCCGGGTGGAAGCTGGACAATCCACGACCCGCGTCGTCTAGTGCACAGGGCGCCATGGCCGGATCCAACGTCATCCCGCTCCGCCGCCGAGCCCCCGCGGACGCACCCCCGGACCTCGCGCGCCTCGCCCAGCGAGCGGCCGTCAGCGCGGGCGACCTCCGCGTCCTCGTCGAGACGCTGGAGGCCGAGCCGCGGCTCCGCGCGCTCGCGACGCGCCTCGCGCGCGGGCTCGCCGTGCACGGCCCGGAGGACCTCCTCCAGAACACGCTCGAGAGGGTCGTCCGCGGCCTCGCGTCCTATCGCGCGACCGGCGACTTCCTCGGCTGGGTCATGCGCATCATGCGGAACGCCCACGTCGAGATCGTGCGCCGGGAGGCGCGCGCGCGGACGCGCGCCCTCGGCGGCGGCGTCTGGGTCGAGTCCGACGACGGCGAGAGCGACGATCCGGCCGACGCGCTCGGAGAGCGCCAGGTCCGGGAGCGGGTGCTCGACGCGTGGCGGCACACATCGCACGATTCCGACGTCCGGCTCTTCTGGGACCGGGTCTACGTCGGCCTCTCCGTCGAGCAGCTGATGCGCCGCACCGGACGCCCGCGCAGCACGGTCTACCTGATGCTCCAGCGCGGCGGCCGGAAGCTCGCGACCGAGCTGCGGCGCCTCCTCGGCGACCGCACGGAGGGGTCGTGAGGCGCCTCCGCACGAGATCGTCCGAGCGCGGGCTCTTGCGCTCGCGGGGCGGAGCGCGACGGGGCGGCGCGCGCGACTTCGCGTGCATCGATCCGGTCGTCGGCGAGCGGCTCGCGCTCCTGTCCGCCGGCCTCGTCGACGGAGCGGAGGCGAAGCTCCTGACGGCGCACGTCGCCGCGTGTCACGCGTGCGCCGACGACGCGCGCGTCCTCGACGCGCTGGTGTCGGCGGCGAGATCGCTGCCGGACGAAGCCGCCGAGCCTGCGGTCGTGGCCCACGACGACGGCGGCGGAGCTCGGCGCTCGGCGACCCTCCTCGGGCGGCCGTCGACGATCGTCGCGGTCGCGGGCTTCGTCGCGGCGATCGCGCTCGTCGTGGGATGGCAGCGCGCGCGCGACGGCGTGCTGGTCGCGGAGATCCGCGCGCTGCGCGCGCAGATCGCGCAGGTCGAGCACGAGACGCGGATGCCCGTTTCCGCGGGCGGCGAGCCGAGCGACCGCCAGCCGGTCATCCCGATCGCGAACGTCCGCTTCCCGAGCCCGCCGAACCTCTGATGCGTCGCTCGCGCGGCGGCGGTACGGCGCTCGCGGTGGCCGTGCTCGGGACGTGGGCCGCCGTGGCGGTTCCGCGCGCGGTCGCGGAGGAGGTCCTGTACGCGCACAGCGTGTCGACGAGCCGAACGCTCGTCGACTGGAGGTCGTACTTCAGCGGCGACATGCGCGAGCTCACGACGCGCTCGGAGTCGACCACGGTCTACGACCGGAAGGACAACCCGCCCGTTCGCGTCGGCGGCGTCGACCTCGACCCGACCCGCGCGAGCCCGATCGAGTCGACGAGCAGCGTGCGCTACGTCGCGCGCGCGAGCGATCCGGACTTCGGCACGATCCGGGTGGAGTCGCACGCGCGCACCGCGACGGGCGACGTCATCGACGTCGGCTACAGCTTCAAGGAGCCGCAGCCGCGCCCGCCGCTCGCCGTCGGTCCGATCGACGGTCAGGAGATCGCGATCCCGCCGCGCGAGCAGCGGATCGGAGGGCGGACGTTGGTCTTCCGCGCGACCACGCGGACGGTCGCGATCGACGCGATCCTGGTCGCGCCGTCGTTCCTGGAGCTCATCGCCGGCGGCCAGGTCCGCGAGGTGCGGGATCCGGGCGCGCACATGGCCGAGGGATCGCTGCGGGTCGTGTCCGCGACGGGCGAGGCGATCGGGTACTACGCCGGCGACATCCGCACGTCGCACGGCACGGAGTGGGTGGCGCCGCGCTGATCGCGGCCGCGCCGAGCGCGCCGCTCAGCGGGCGGGCGTGCTCGCGAGCCGACCGAGGTCGACGCGGTCGCCCTCGGTCAACCCGGCCCGCTCGCTGAACCCGCCCTCCACCTCGAGCACGTAGCGGACCGGCTCTCCGCTCGGGAGGCCGCGCTCCGAGAACGGCTCGGTCTTGCGGTGGATGCGGACGATCCGGCCGTCGTCCGCGATGAAGACGATGTCGAGCGAGATCCGGGTGTTCTTCATCCAGAACGACTGCGGCTCGCTCCGCGGGAAGACGAAGAGCATCCCCGCGTCCGGGGCGAGGCGGTCGCGGTACATGAGACCGAGCTCGCGCGCCTGCGGCGTCGCCGCGACCTCGACCGTGACCTCGATCGGCTTCCCGGCGTGCGGGCGGACGACGACCGTGTCGGCGTTCGCCTCGCGGCACGCCGATGCCGCGAGCAGGACGATCGCGAGCGCGACCGCGGCCACGCGCCCGGCGGTGCGCGCGCGGCCCGGTGCGGCGGCGGGCGCGCGGCTCAGGCGAGCGACTCCGCCACGAGCTCGACGACGTCCTTCACCTGCACGTCTTCCTCGAGGCCCTTCGCCTTCGCGGCGTCGCCGATCATGGTCGTGCAGAACGGGCACGCGACCGCGACCGTGTCGGGCGCGGCGCCGAGGAGCTGGTCCATCCGCGTCACATTGATGCGCGGCGTGCCGTGCTCCTCTTCCTTCCAGAACTGACCGCCGCCCGCGCCGCAGCAGAACGTCCGCCGTCGCGAGTTGGCGACGTCCTCGCGCCGCATGCCGGGGATCGCGTCGAGGATCGCGCGCGGGGCGTCGTGCACGTTGTTGTGGCGCGCGAGGTAGCAGGGGTCGTGCAGGACGAGCTTCTTCCGCACGAAGTCCTTCGAGAGCTTGATGCGTCCCGCCCCCAGGAGGCTCTCGATGAACTGTGCGGTGTGGACGACCGTGAACTTGCCGCCGAGGTCGGGGTACTCGTTCTTGATCGTGTTGAAGCAGTGCGGGCACTGCGTGACGATCTTGTCGAACTTGTAGCGGTTCAGCGTGTCGACGTTCATCTGCGCGAGCGTGAAGTACAGGTACTCGTTGCCGAGACGCCGCGCGGGCTCGCCGGTGCACTGCTCCTCCATCCCGAGGATCGCGAACTTGACGCCGGCCGCCTTCATGATCTTGACGAGGGCGCGGCTCGTCTTCTGGTTGCGATCGTCGAACGATCCGGCGCAGCCGACCCAGTAGAGCACCTCGACGCGCTCGTCCTCGCCGAGCTCCGCCATCTGCGGCACGTCGAGCCCTTCCGCCCACGCGGCGCGCGTATCGGCGGCGATGCCCCACGGGTTCGACTGCGTCTCGGTGCCCTTGAACGACTTCGCGAGGTCGCTCGGGAAGTCGCTCCGGACGAGCACCGTGTGTCGCCGCATGTCGACGATGCGCTGGATGTGCTCGATCGCGACCGGGCACCCCTCCTCGCACCAGCCGCAGGTGGTGCAGCCCCAGATCGTCGGCTGGGTCGCGACCTCGTCGATCATGTCCGCGCGCGCGAGCCAGGCGACGTCGCGTCCCGAGCCGTCGAGGAGCTCGGGCACCGGCGGGGCGTCGGCGAGCGCGAGGTCGCCGCCGGTCGCGACGCTTTCGGGGCCGTCCGCTGCCGCAGCGGCGCCGAGGCTCGCCGGAGCGGCGGTCGCGGCAACGGCTCCCGCCTCGGCGCTGCCGTTCACGGAGCCGAACTTCGCGAGCTGCGCGAAGAGGAAGGAGCTCTTCGCGGCGAGGTGCTCGCGCTGCACGATCACGAGGTGCTTCGGGTTGAGCGCCTTCTGCGTGTTGACGGTCGGGCAGTTGAGCGTGCAGCGCCCGCACTCGAGGCACGCCGCCATGTCGAGGAGCTGCTTCCAGGTGTACTCCTCGACCTTCTCGACGCCGAAGGTCTCCGCGGTCTCGAAGTCGGTGATCGGGCGGGCGCGGTAGCCGCTCTCGTACCCGTGTCCGAGCGGCTTGAAGAAGATGTTGATGGGCCCGATGAACATGTGGCGGAGCTTCGTCGAGGTCATCGAGTAGAGGAACGACAGCACGATCAGGAGGTGCACCCACCAGATCGCGTAGTGCGTTCCGACACCGGCGCCGAGCGCGCGGAAGCCGTCGGCGAAGAGGGGCCCGATGAACGCGAGGCCGTCCGAGCTCCGCGGCTCGGCCACGATTCGCGATCCCTCGAGCAGGAACCCGGTGAGCCCGATCAGCCAGAGCATCACGAGCGGGAAGCCGTAGCCCGACTCGTTCTCGAAGCTCGACGCCATCTTGTCGGGCTGCGCGAGCGCGCGCGGCGGGTCCGCGTAACGCCGGTAGAGGAAGTACGTCGCCGACGCGATCAGCCCGACGCCGGCGAGGTCCATCATCAGCTTGTACGCGCCGTAGAACGCGCCGTAGTAGAAGTTGAGCGGCGTGTCCTCCTCGACGGTGATGAGCGACGTCCCGATGAAGAGGACGAGGAACGACACGAAGAGCACCTGGTGCGCGACGCCGGACGGCTCCTCGCGCACGACGCGGCCCTGCCCGAAGCCCTCGAAGAGCGCGCGCGCGAGGCGCCGCGGGATCTGATCGAAGCGGTTCTCCGGCTGCCCGAGCCGGACGATGCGGTACCAGCGCCAGAGCGGATACAGGATCGAGGCGCCCCAGAGCGCGAAGAGCAGAAACGCGACGCCGATGCGGAAGAGCCCGAACGGATTCAAGAAAGACCAGTGGAACGCATCGGGCGCGTTCCACAGGATCTGTCGGGTCTCCTCGTTCGCGGCGTGCTCGGGGTGCATGCCGGTTCCTGTACACAGAACACCGCGAAAAGGCACGGGTCGGCGGGCGGCCGCCGCGTCGCGCGACGCGGGTGGTTTGCTTTCACGCGCACGCGGCGACGGGCGCGCGCGCCGATCGGGCTGCGCTGTCCGCGCGTGCAAGAACGCTCGGAGGGCTCAGACCGCGGCTGCAGCGCGCTGACCGGGCAGCGGCGCGACCGTCGCCTCTCCGGACGCCGGCGCGCCCGCTGCCCGGACCTCGATCAACTTGAGCTTGCCGCTCGTGCCGCCGTCGCGCGCGAGGTCGGCGACGAGCTCGACGGCGATCGGCGGCGCAACGGCGCCGGCGTTGGCGAGCTTCGCCGCGACGTCGTGCCGCACGCGCTGGACGAGCTGCTCGGGGTCCGCGCCCGGCTGCGGCACGACCCGCACCGTCAGCTCCCTTCCGTCGTAGACGACCTGGTACTGGCGCACCGCCTCGTTCGCGGCGAAGGGGCTCCGCACCGCGAGCGGATGCACCGCGATCGTGCCGCCGGAACGAGCCGGCAGCAGGAGCACGTCGTCGGCGCGTCCGTCGAGCGCGACGAGCCGGCGCAGCGTGCGACCGCACGCGCACGTCCCGGACTCGACGACGACCATGTCGGACAGCTCGTACCGGATGACGGGCTGGGTCCGGTTCCAGAGGTTCGTCACGAGCAGCTTCGCGCCGGGGCTGCCGTCGGGCACCGGGCGCCCGTCGGCGTCGACGTTCTCGATCGCGACGTAGTCCTCGAAGACGTGCCGTCCCGCGTGGTGCTCGCAGTCGACCGCGGTGATTCCGGTCTCGGTCGTCGCGTACACGTCGAAGGGCCGCACGCCCCAGGCGGCGACGATGCGCTCCTCCATCTCGGGCGTCCGTACCTCGCTCGTCGTGGAGATGGTCTCGGGAGCGATGGAGAGGCGGCCCGCGAGCTGCTCGCCGGCGAGGAGGGCGAGCATCGAGGGGTAGCCGTTCAGCGAGGTCGGCTGGAATGCCTGCACGCCGGCGACGACGTCGGACAGCGGGCGACGCGCGTCGAAGCGGGCGACGCGGTGGAGGCCGACGTCCGTGGACGCGCCGAAGCGCGCCGACATGTGGAGCGGGCTCACGGTCGTGACGAGCGCGATCCGCCGGCGCGGCACGCGCGGCGAGGTGCCGACGAGCGCGGTGTAGCGGAAGAACGCGCCGAGGGCGGCCGTCCAGTCGGCGCGCGAGCAGAGGAACAGCCCCCGGCGCCCGGACGTGCCGCCGGTCGAGCAGACCTGGTACTCGCCGAGGTGGAGCGCGCCGCGCTCGATCGCCGGCAGAGCGGACTCGACCTCGGCGCGCCGGATCCGGCGATCGGTCGCCCAGTCGTCGAAGGCGTCCATGAGGAGCGGCTTGCCCGTCGTCGGGAGCGATGCGAGCGCGATCGGGCCGCGCAGGTCCACGCCGCGGTAGAGCTCGCGGTAGAGCGGCGAGCGCTCGGCGGCGAAGCGGACGACCTCGCCCAGCCGCTCTCCCTGGAGCGCGCGGAGAGCGGCCGGGGCGAGACGCTCGTGCGGTGCATCGGCGCGGGCGCGCCGCATCGCGGACATGACCTGCGGAATCCGTCGCAGATGTGCTCGGACACTCATCGCTTCGCCCTCCGGAGCGGCTCGGCCGCCGGCTCCACCAGCGCCGCGTTCAGAGCCGTGGCGGCGTCCTCGTAGGCCGAGCCGGTTGCGATCTCGGGCTCGAGGAATGCCTCGAGCGCGAACCCGTTCCCGAGCGCCATGTGCGCGCGTGCGATCGCGTCGGCGTCGATCGCGCCGCTGCGGCCCGCCGCGCGCGCGGCCGCGATCTCGCGGGCGATCGCGGAGCGCATCTCGCCGTGGAGACGCGCGAAGCGGGCGCGGGTCTCCCGGTCGCGCGCGGCGAACACCCAGAACTCGATCAGCACGAGGTGCCACGTGCGGTCGCGACGGAGGCTTTCCGCCCAGGTCCGCCACGCGACGTCGGTCACCTCTTCCGCCGGCACCTCGGCGAGGCGCCGGGCGATCGCGGCGGAGCGCTCCCGCATGCGCTGCTCGTAGACGGCGAGGAAGAGGTCCGCCTTGCTCGTGAATGCCGAGTAGACGGCGCCTTTCGTGAAGCCGGCCTCGGCCGCGACCATGTCGACGGTCGCGCCGTGGAAGCCCTCGCGCACGAACACGCGGCGGGCGGCGGCGAGGAGGCGCGCCCGCGTGTCCTCCTTCGCCTCGCTGCGGGTCCTGCGTACCGGTAGCCGGCGCATCGCCATTGAGATACCGTCGGTATCCGAATACCGATGGTACGTCAATAGCCCGGATCTCGTCCGTCGCACGCCGGCAGAAAAAGAAAAGGGCCGCGGTGGAACCGCGGCCCCCCAGGACCGAACGCGCGAGACGAGGTCGCGCGGCGCGAGCGCGCTCAGTGCGCCTTCAGCTTCTTCACCTCTTCCGTCATCTCCGGCACGGCCTTGAAGAGGTCGGCGACCAGGCCGTAGTCCGAGACGCTGAAGATCGGGGCGTCGCCGTCCTTGTTGATCGCGACGATCACCTTCGAGTCCTTCATGCCGGCGAGGTGCTGGATCGCGCCCGAGATGCCGACGGCGACGTAGAGCTGCGGCGCGACGACCTTGCCGGTCTGTCCGACCTGGAGGTCGTTCGGGACGAAGCCCGCGTCGACCGCGGCGCGCGACGCGCCCATCGCGGCGCCGAGCGCGTCGACGAGCGGCTCGAGGACGGTCGTGAAGTTCTCGCCCGACTTGAGGCCGCGTCCGCCCGAGACGACGATCGTCGCGTCGCCGAGCGTCGGCCGATCGCTCTTGGTCTCGGCGAAGGAGACGAACTTCGTGCGTCCCTGGACGTCGGCCGGAAGCACCACCTTCTCGACCGCGGCCGCCGCCGAAGCCTTCGGCGCCGGCTCGAACGCCGTGCCGCGCACCGTGACGACCTTGACGGGGCTTTCGACGGCGACGGTCGCGAGCACGTTGCCGGCGTACGTCGGCCGGACGATCGTCCCGTCGTCGTTGAACGACGTGACGTCGCTCGCCATTCCGGCATCGAGCAGGAGGGCGACGCGCGGGAACACGTCCTTGCCGACGGCGGTCGCGGCGCCGACGACCCAGGCCGAGCCGAGCTGCTTCGCGACGTGCGCGATCGCCTTGGCGGTGACGTCCGCGACGTTGTGCTCGAGCCGGTCGTCTTCGACCGCGATCACCTTGCCGACGCCGTGCGCTGCGGCCTCGGCCGCGACGCCGTCGATGCCCTTGCCGAGCACGACGGCGGCCGCGTCGAGCTTCTGCTTGTTCGCGACGTCGAGCGCAGCGCCGATCGCGACCAGCGAGGTCTTCGGGAGCTTCCCGTGGGCGTGCTCGATGAACACCAGGACGTTGGCCATGATTCGTTCTTCCTCGTGCGTCCGCGCGCGGCGCTAGATGAGCTTGGCTTCGGTGTGGAGCAGGTTGACGAGCTCCTGAACGGTCTCGACCTTGCGGCCGGCGGAGCGCTTCGGCGGCGGCGCGAGCTTGAGGGTCTTCACCTTGGCGGCGCCGCCGACGCCGAAGTCGGCGAGCGGGATCTCCTTCAGCTCCTTCTTGCGCGCCTTCATGATGCCGGGCAGCGACGCGTAGCGCGGCTCGTTCAGGCGGAGGTCGGTCGTGATCACGCCGGGGAGCGCGAACGCGACCGTCTCGAGGCCGCCGTCGACTTCGCGCGTGACCGTGACCTCCTTCTTGTCGGCCGAGAACTCGACCTTGGACGCGAAGGTCGCCTGCGGCCAGTCGAGCGACGCCGCGAGGATCTGGCCGGTCTGGTTCGCGTCGTCGTCGATCGCCTGCTTGCCGAGGATGACGAGGTCGGGCGACTCGGTCTCGACGATCTTCTTCAGCACCGCGGCGGTCGTCGCGGAATCGAGCTCGGAGTCGGCGAGGACCAGGATCGCGCGGTCACCTCCCATCGCGAGGCCGGTCCGGAGCTGCTCCTGCGTCACCTTCGCCCCGATCGAGACGAGGACGACCTCGGCGCCGCCCTGCTTCTCCTTGATGCGGAGCGCTTCCTCGAGGGCGATCTCGCAGAACGGGTTGATCACGAACTTGACGTTGTCGGTGACGATGCCCGAGCCGTCCGGCTTGACTGCGATGTTCGTCTGGGGGTCGGGCACGCGCTTGATCGGTACGAGGATCTTCACGCCGGGCTTCCTCCGTTGCGTCGGGCGAACGGCGGGCAGCGAGCGCGCCCGCGCAATGAACTGGGGTGGATAACATGGCGCCCGGGGCAGTCAAAGCCGGGCGTTATGCTGCGCGGCCCGTCCGATTAGCGGCGTTTCTGCGCCATCGCGGCCGCCGCCGCCCGCGCCGGCGAGCGTCCGCTTCCCTACGCGTTGTAGCCGAGGCGGCTCGAGAGGTCGCGCCCGGCGTTGAGGGCGATCGGCGCCACCTCGCGCTCCACCCGGTCGAGCGGAAGGCGGTACTCGGGCGCGGTGATCGAGAGGCTGCCGACGACGGTCCGCGTGTAGTCGCGGATCGGCACCGCGATCGAGCGGAGGTCGGGGAGGAACTCGCCCGACTCGAGGGCCCAGCCGCGCTCGGCGACGACGCGGAGGTCGGCGATCAGGTCCGCTCGCCGGACGATCGTGTTGTCGGTGTGCTTGGTGAGCGCCTCGGGAAGCGCGTTCTTGATCTCCTCCTCGGACTCGAAGGCGAGGTGCACCTTGCCCGCCGCCGTGCAGTGGAGCGGGAGCGCCTGGCCGAGGAGCGAGATGATCCGCACCGGGCGATCGGCCTCGACCGACTGGAGCGGCACGACGACGCCCCTCCGCAGCAGGCTCAGGTAGACCGTCTCGCTGCAGCGCTTCACGACCGACTCCATGATCGGCTTCGCCTGCCGGAGAAGCCCCATCTGGTTCACGTAGGTCTGGCCGATCTGGAGACAGCGAATGCCGAGACGGTAGTTCTCGGTCGCCTTGTTCTGCTCGATGTAGCCGCGCGACTCGAGGGTCGCGAGCAGACGGAAGACGTTGTTCTTGTGGAGCTTGAGGCGCTTGGACAGGTCGGTCACGCCGAGCTCCTCGGTGTCGCCCGAGAACTGCTCGAGCACGTCGAGCGCGTGCGCGACGGACTGGATGACGTAGTTGGTCTTCTCGCGACGTACCATGCGAAACGGAGGCTCCGGGTCGTTGGGTTCGGAAGGACGCCTGCCTTTTGCAAAAGGCGTTTTAGAGATAGGCCCGCAGTCCTCGGAGTGTCAAACGGGGTTCGAACGCGCGCCCGGCCGTCCGCCGCGAGGTCGCCGGACGGCGGGTCGACGACACGTCGGTCGCCCGCTCACGCCGCCTCGCGACCTCGCTTGCATCGCACCTTTCCGGGGAACAACCTCCCGAGCGGGAATTGCATCCGAGCAGGGAGGGGTCATGAACGCGAAGGGCGAGAAGGTCGAGATCCAGGCCGCCGACGGCCGCATGCCGGCGCACGTCGCGCGACCGGACGGCCCGGGGCCGTTTCCCGGCGTGATCGTCGTCATGGAAGCCTTCGGCCTGAACGACCACATCCGCTCGGTGACCGAGCGCATCGCGCGCGAGGGCTACCTCGCGATCGCGCCGGACCTCTACTACCGCGCCGACGACCGCGTCGCCGGCTACGGCGACCTGCAGAAGGCCATCGGCCTCATGATGCAGCTCGACGACCGGAAGATCGTCGACGACATCCGCGCGACCATGCAGTGGCTGGAGCGCCAGCCGGGGATCCGCGCCGGTCGCATCGGGATCACGGGCTTCTGCATGGGCGGCCGCGTCTCGTTCCTGTCGGCCTGCCACCTGCCGCTCCGCGCCGCTGCGCCGTTCTACGGCGGCGGGATCGGGCGCGTGATGATGCCGAGCGAGCGCACGCCGCATCCGCCGATCGACGACGCGGCCGGGATCCGCGGATCGCTGCTCGTCTTCTACGGCGACCAGGATGCCTTCATCCCCCCCGACGAGGTCGCGCTCGTGAAGGAGCGCCTCGCGGCGCTCGGGAAGGACGCGGAGGTCGTCGTGTACCCGGGCGCCGACCACGGCTTCTTCTGCGACGAGCGACCCTCGTATCACGCGGCCGCGGCGCAGGACTCCTGGAAGCGCCTGCTGGCGTTCTTCGACAAGCACCTCAGGCAGTGAGGCCGCGCCCGGCGGCGAGGGCGCGACGCTCGACGTCGCGGCGATCGACGGCGCGCGCCACCGGCTGGGTCCTCACCTGCGAGCACGCGAGCGCCGCGGTGCCGCGGCCCTATCGCGCGCTCGGGCTCCCGCGCCGCTCGCTCCAGGACCACATCGGCTGGGACATCGGCGCGCACGCGCTGCAGCGGGACGTCGCGGGCCGGCTCGGGGCGCCCTGGGTCGCGTCGCGCTGGTCGCGCCTCGTCGTCGACTGCAACCGCGACGTCCGCGACCCGAGCCTCATCCTCGGCGTGAGCGACGGCATTCCCGTGCCGGGCAACGCGCGCGTCTCGGCGGCCGAGCGGCGAAGGCGGATCGCCGCGTTCTACGAGCCGTACCACGCGGCGGTGGAGCGGATGCTCGCGCGCGCGGCGAACCGCCCGGGCGCGGCTCGCCCGCGCCTCCTCGCGCTCCACAGCTTCACCCCCGAGATGAACGGCGTCCGTCGCGACTTCGACGTCGGCGTCCTCTTCGACGCGTACCCGCGCCTCGCGCACCGGCTCGGGAGCGCTCTACGCCGCGCCGGCTACCGGGTGCGCTACAACGAGCCGTACTCGGGCCTGGCGGGCCTCATCTACAGCGCGCGCCGGCACGCGACCGCGGCCGGCATCGAGTACGTCGAGCTCGAGGTCAACAACGCGCTCCTGCGCGAGGCGGCGGCGATCTCGCGCCTCGGGCGGGACGTCGCGGCCGCGCTGCGGTGGATCGAGGAAGGCGACGGCGCGGGACGGGGGCGGCGCGGAGCGCGCGCGCCCGTCCCGCGCGGGCGCGTCACTCCTCCTCGTAAGCGGTGACGTCGATCTCGGTCTCGCCCTCGATGCCCTTCGAGTCCTTGCAGCGGAGCGTCGCGACGTAGTCGCCGACCTTGTCGTAGGTGTGGCTCGGGTTCATCTCGGTCGACTTCGCCGAGCCGTCCCCGAAGTCCCACTCGCAGCTCACGGCGCCGGTCGCGTCCTCCACCGTCGACGTGAACTTCACCGTGAGAGGCGGCGTGCCCTCGTCGGGGTCGGCCTCGGCGTCGACGTACAGCTCGTCGACGACGAGCTCGCCTGGAGTGGCGTTGGCCATCGGTGCAGCCGGCGGCTGGCCCGGGGCCGCCGCGACCGGAGCCGGGGTCGCCGCGGGGGCGGGCGCTTTCTCGGGCTCGCAGGAGCTACAGGCGCTCAGGAGCAGCGAGCTGCCGCCGGCGAGAGCCGTCGCGATCCACATCCAGGTCCGCATCGAAGCCATAGGCCGTTCCACCTCCGAAGGGTCGGTTCAAGTGCTCGACTTCCGGCGCTCTGTAGCATCCACCAAAGGAGCTTGGAAAGCCAAGCGTCGCGCGCCATATTCGCTTCTTACGATGCGTCTCGTGATCGTCGGACAGGCGGCGTTCGGGCAGCGCGTCCTCGCCGGGCTCGCCGAGCGGGGACACGAGATCGCGGCCGCCTACGCACCGCCGGCCAAGGCCGGCAAGCCCGATCCGTTGGCCGCCGAGGCGGAGAAGCGCGGCATCCCGGTGCGGACGCCGGCGACGTACAAGGATCCGGCGGTCGCCGACGAGGTGCGCGCTCTCGCGCCGGACCTCGAGCTCCTCGCGTTCGTCACGAAGATCATCCCGCCGGCGGTGATCGATGCGCCGCGGCTCGGGACGCTCTGCTTCCATCCCTCGCTCCTGCCGCGCTATCGCGGCGGCAGCGCGCTCGCGTGGCAGCTCATCCGCGGCGAGACGCGCGGCGGCTTCACCGTCTTCTGGACGGACCCCGGCATCGACACGGGGCCGATCCTGCTCCAGCGCGAGATCGCGATCGGCCCGGACGACACGGCGGGATCGCTCTACTTCGACAAGATCTTCGAGCCCGGCGTCGCCGGCATGGTCGAGGCGGTCGATCTCGTCGCATCGGGAAGGGCGCCCCGCATCCCGCAGGACGAGAGCCGCGCGACCTACGACCCGCTCTGTACGGACGAGCACGCCGCCGTGCGCTGGGACCGCCCGGCGCGCGAGGTCTACGACCTCGTCCGCGGCTGCGACCCCCAGCCCGGCGCGCACACGCGCCGTGGCGGCGAGACGCTTCGGCTGTACGACGCGCGGCGCGCGGCCGCGCCGGGCGCGGCGCCGGGCACCGTGCTCGCGATCGACGAGCGCGGGCTCGTCGTCGCCGCGGGAGAGGGCGCGGACGCGGGCGCCATCGCGTTCGGCCGCGTCCGCGGCTCGGCCGGCAAGGTGAAGGGCGCCGACTGGGCGGCGGAGGCCGGCGTCCGCGCCGGCGACCGTCTCGGCTGATCGGCCGGGCGCGCCGTCGGGCGCGCGCCCGGCCGATCAGCGCCCGATGCCCGGCACGAACCGGCCGGTGCCCGCGCGGTAGCTTCGGTACGCTTCGCCGTGCACGCGCTCGAGGTAGGGCTCCTCCACCCGCGTGACGTGGAGCCGCACCGCGAAGGCGAGCACCGCGACCGCGGCCAGCGCGAGCGCGTTCGGCGTCAAGCACGCGAGCCCGGCCGCGGCGATCACCATGAACGTGTAGATCGGGTTCCGGACGCTCCGGTACGGCCCCTCCGTCACGAGCGCCGTGCGCTCGGCGGGATCGACGCCGACGCGCCAGGAGTCGCCCATCGCGACCTGCGCCCACAGCGTGCCCGCGACCCCGGCCACGAACGCGAAACAGCCGATCGCGCGCACCGAAGGCCGATCGAGCGCCGCGACGCGCGCCAGGGCGCCCTGCAGATCGAGCGCGGCGGCCAGCGGCGCCGCGACGAGCGCCAGCGCGAAGAGCCCACCGCCCCACCACTCCGCGCTGAAGGGGCGGCCGCTGAAGCCGCGGAAGCCGGTGGATCCGGTCCGCCGCCACTGCCGCACGCTTCGCCATCCGAAGGCGAGCACGGCGAACAGGGCATACCCGATGAGCGCGAGCCGCGGCATGGCGCTCCGCCCGGTCTGGATCCGTTTCCCGGCTCGAGCAAGCGGTTGGCGAGACGGCGCGCCGGGAGCGACGGCGGAGCCGTCCGCTCCCGGCGGTCACCTCACTTACAGTTCACCGAGCTCTGCGGCTTGTTGAACTTGCACGCGGCGCTGGAGGCGAACGTGATCTCGCCACACTGACCGGTCTCGGCGGTCGGCGAATCGATCACGAACGTCCCGGCGAGGGGCACCGTGGCCGGCGACGCCGGGAAGGCGCCGTTCTTGCCGCGCACCGCGAACTTGTAGACGCCGGGCGTCCGCGCGCTGCTCGAGATCGTGATGCCCTGGATCGGGTTCGCGAGGGTCGGCGACGCGTTCTTGTACACGAATCGCGTGCCGGGCGGATTCGCCCGCCAGCCGGTCTTCGTGGAAGAGGAGTACGCGCCGCCCGGCACGATGACGTCGAGCAGCTGGGTATCCTGCCCGTCGGTCAGGATCACGCGCGCCCCGTTGGCGACCGGATTGATCGTCGGGGTCGTCGGGATCGCGACCGTGCCCTTCATGAGGAGCTTGTCGTCTCCCGTGGGCGAGAGGATCTTCTGGAGCGCGATGCGCTTCAGGTACGCGACGCTCGTACCGGTGTTCGTGCACGGATCGCACGCGTCGCCGAGGCCGTCGCCGTCCGCGTCGGCCTGACCGGCGTTCGCGACCGTCTCGCAGTTGTCGATCTGATCGCACTGCCCGTCGGCGTCGGTGTCGGGGGACGTCTGGTCCGCCGGGCACGACTTCGCGGAGCCGTCGCAGCTCTCGGCGATGTCGCACGCGCCCGCCGCCGGTCGGCACACCGTCGACGTCGGCGCGACCGCGTCGGAGGGGCAGGCGGCGGCCGAGCCGGGGCAGCTCTCCGCGACGTCGCAGGCGCCGGTCGCTGCGCGGCACACCGTCGAGGAAGGCTCGAAGGCGTCCGCCGGGCATGCCGCGCCGGTGCCGGTGCAGCTCTCCGCGACGTCGCACACGCCCGCGGACGGCCGGCACACGGTGGTCGACGGCTCGAAGGCGTCCGAGGGGCAGGCGGTCGACGAGCCGTCGCAGCTCTCCGCGACGTCGCAGGCGCCCGCCTGCGAGCGACACACCGTGCCGGTCGGCTGCACGGCGTCGGCCGGGCAGGGTGCGCTCGCGCCGTCACACGTCTCGGCGGCGTCGCAATCGCCGACCGCACCCCGGCACACGGTCGTGCTCGGAGCGAAGCCGTCCGCGGGGCAGGCCGCGCTCGACCCGGTGCAGTTCTCGGCGACGTCGCAGACGCCGGCCGAGGCGCGGCACTCGAGCGTCGACGGCTGGAAGCCGTCGGCCGGGCAATCCACGCTGGAGCCCGTGCAGCTCTCGGCGACGTCGCAAGCTCCCGCCGAGCCGCGGCACACGAACGACGACGGCTGGAGCGCATCCGCCGGGCAAGCGGGGCCCGATCCGGTGCAGTTCTCCGCCACGTCGCACGCGCCCGCCGAGCCGCGGCAGACGGTGCTCGACGAGAGGAACCCGTCTGCGGGACACGTGGTGCTCGCGCCGGTGCAGGTCTCGACGGCGTCGCAGACGTCGGTCGCACCGCGGCAGACCGCGCCGGCGTTCCCCGCGGGATGCTGACAGGCGTTGCTCGAGCCGTCGCACTGATCGAGCGAGCACGGGTTGCTGTCCGCCGTGCAAGACGTGCCGGCCGACTTCTTCGCATCCGCGGGACAGGCGGCCGACGAGCCGCTGCAGTTCTCCGTCGAATCGCATTCTCCCGCGCTTCCCCGACAGACCGACGTGCTCGGGAGGAAGCCGTCGGTCGGACACACGGTGCTGGAGCCGGTGCAGGTCTCGACGACGTCGCAGATGCCGGCCGACCCGCGGCAGGTCGCCCCGGCGTTGCCCGCCGGATGCTGGCACGCGTTGTTCGTCCCGTCGCACTGGTCGAGCGAGCACGGGTTGCCGTCGGAGGTGCAGCTCGTGCCGCTCGGCTTCTTGACGTCGGCGGGACAATTGACGCCGGAGCCGTTGCAGCTGTCGGCCTGGTCGCACTCGTCGGCCGCCGGCCGGCAGACGCCGCTCGACGCGAAGCCGTCGGCGGGGCAGGCCGAGCTCGATCCCGTGCAGGTCTCCGCGACGTCGCAGAGGCCCGCGGTCGGCCGGCACGTCTGGCCCCCGGCGCGGAACTGGCAGGTCGAGGTGCAGCAGGACGTCGAGCTTCCGTTCGCGACGCCGAGATCGCACTGCTCGCCCACCGACGCGTCGATCGTGCCGTTGCCGCACAGAGAGGTGAACGACACGGTCACGAAGTGCCCGTCGTTCGACTGGGTCCGCGAAGGAATGCCGTCGTACTCGCAGGCGCCGCAGCTCGTCGTCGATCCGTTCTGCTCGCCCTGTCGAATCCCCGCCTCGCACGAGTTGCTGCGGACGGAGCCGTTCCACGTGAACGTGAGCGAATGGCTCTGCGCGACGTTGTTGCTCGTTCGGAAGATCACGGCCGAGCTCGCCTGATCCGGAGGGCCGAATCCGATCTGGTCGTCTCCGCCGCCGTTCCCGACGTCGGCCGGGCTGCCGAGGCTCAGCGTGCCGGAGCTGAGAGCGACGTTCGACGTGCCGGTGATGCCGCTCGTGTGCGCCTGGCCGTCGCAGCCGACGATGTCCGAGTTGCGCTGGATCATGCCGACCCGCGACGTCGAGATGTCGAGTCGATACCCGCCCGGTGCGATCGCGTTGAAGGTGAGATTGTGCTGCGCGTTGCTGCTCTCGTCGCGCGTGCTGCTCGCGCCGGTGTCGGCGTTGACGTTCCAGGCGTATCGGCTCGTGAACGTCGTGCCCGTGCTCGCCGTGAAGCCGCGCGAGAATCCGCAGAAGCCGTCGGAGTCGTTTCCACCGGAGCAACTCGACCCGGTCGTCGTTCCGCTCGCGCCCGAGAGCTGAGCGCGCGCGACCGACGGCAGCGCAATCGCCGCGACGACCAGCGCAAGGAGCGACAGGCGGCCGAGGGCTCGTGCCGCGGGTGACGGTCGCAGGTTCATCGGTTTCTCCCGGCCCGCGAGGCGAGCGTGAGTGGTGCGGTCGACCTTCCGAGTTGCGCTGCCCGGCGCTCCTTCGGGGGGTGCGCCCGAGCCGAGTGGCGACGGGCCGCTCGGACCGCCGAACCGATCAAGTTCTACGGCGGCAGTCAATGCACGTTCTGGGCGAAACGCTGTTTACCCCCCTCGGCCGCTGTGTTATCCACAGACCGGCGGTGCGGCGGGGTGGCCGGTTGAAGTACATCGTCGTCGAAGGGCCGATTGGCGTTGGCAAAACCTCGCTCGCCAAGATTCTCGCCGAGGAGCTCGGCGCAGATCTCGAGTTCGATCCGGCGGATCGGAACGTCTCTCTGCGCTCGTTCTACGGCGACCCCGATCGGCACGGCCTCCCCACGCAGCTTCGCTTCCTGCTGCTTCGGCTCGAGCAGCAGGCGCGGATCGCGGCGCGCGCCGACGACGCGCGCCCGGTGGTCTGCGACTACCTGTGGGCCAAGGACGAAATCTTCGCCCGCCTCACGCTCGGCAAGGACGAGTTCGCGCTGTACGGCGAGCTGGCCCGGGCGGTGGCGAACCCCGACCACGTGCGGATCCGAAAGCCCGACCTCGTCGTCTACCTCGAGGCGCGGCCGGAGGTTCTGCTCCAGCGGCTTCGCAAGCGAAACCGGGATTTCGAGCGCCGAATCGCGCCGGAGTACCTGCGCTCGCTGACCGAGGCATACAGAAAGTTCTTCCACTCGTACGAGGACGCACCCCTCTTGGTCGTGAACAGCTCCGAGATCGATTTTCTCGGGAACGGCGACGAACTCGTCGACCTGCTCCGAGAGATCCGGGGCGTCAAGCACGGGGTGCAGCACTACATACCGCTGGGATCCAGGTAACTGCCGTCCCGAGCCGCTGAAGCGGCCGGGCGGCCGAGCTGGACCGGGACGGGCAGGGGCGAGGTGGAGCCCCGGCGCATGCTCGACGTGCGCGTCCTGCGAGGCGCGCGCGCGGGTGCGGGGACCACCGAGCCGAGGATCGCAAAGGGCGCGCGCCGCGCGCCGGATGCGCTCACGGCCTTCCGATCCGGTCCGGGAGGTTCGATCGTGAGCAAGATCACCGTCCCGGACGTCATCGCCGCGAAGCGCGGCCAGGACTCGTCGGGCAAAGGAGAAGCCGGCCGTCGTCGATTGACGATGGTCACGGCCTACGACGCGACCTTCGCGCGCCTGATCGACCGCGCCGGCGTCGACATCCTGCTCGTCGGCGACAGCCTCGGCATGGTCGTGCAGGGCGAGTCGTCGACGCTGCCGGTCACGCTCGACGAGATGGCGTACCACGTGCGCCTCGTCGCGAAGGCGCAGCCGCGGGCGCTGGTCCTCGGCGACCTGCCGTTCCTGAGCTACCAGACGAGCCGCCGCGACGCGCTCGTGAGCGCCGGGCGCCTCATCAAGGCGGGCGCGGAAGCCGTCAAGCTCGAGGGCGGCGTCGCGCAGGCCGCGACGATCCGCGCCCTCGTGCGCGCCGACATCCCGGTCTGCGGGCACGTCGGGCTCACGCCGCAGAGCGTGCACCGGATGGGCGGCCACAAGGTGCAGGGGCGCGACGAGGCGAGCCGCCGCCGCGTACGCGACGACGCGCGCGCCGTCGCCGACGCGGGCGCGTTCGCGATCGTGCTGGAAGGCGTCCCGCTCGAGCTCGCGCGCGAGATCACCGACGAGCTCGACATCCCGACGATCGGCATCGGCGCCGGGCCGCACTGCGACGGTCAGGTCCTCGTCATGCACGACCTCCTCGGGCTCGACGCCGGCGATCGGAAGCCGCGCTTCGTCCGGCGCTACGCCGACCTGGGCGCGCTCGTGACGTCGGCGGTCGCGTCGTACGCGGGCGACGTCCGCTCCGGCGCCTTCCCGAGCGACGGCGAGTGCTACCACGCGCCGGGCTCGAGCGAGCGCGTCCCCGCGCGCCTCGCCGAGATCGACCGCGTCGCCGAGATGCAGGCCTGGGCCGATCGCCAGCGCGCCGGAGGCCTCCGCATCGCCTTCGTGCCGACGATGGGCTACCTCCACGAGGGCCACCTCGCGCTCGTGCGCGAGGCGCGCCGGCGCGGCGATCGGGTCGTCGTCTCGATCTTCGTGAACCCGATCCAATTCGATCGCGAGGAGGATCTCGTCTCCTACCCGCGCGATCCGGAGCGCGATCGCCGGCTGCTCGCGGAAGCGGGCGTCGACGTCCTGTTCGCGCCCGATCCGCGCGAGATGTACCCGGAGGAGTTCGTGACGTCGGTCGCGGTCGACCGGCTCACGTCGCACCTCTGCGGCGCGCACCGCCCGGGGCACTTCGGCGGCGTGACGACGGTCGTCGCGAAGCTCTTCCACGCCGTCAAGCCGCACGTCGCGGTCTTCGGCGAGAAGGACTACCAGCAGCTCGCCGTCGTCCGCCGCATGGCGCGCGATCTCGACTTCGCGGTCGACGTCGTCGGCGCGCCGATCGTGCGCGAGGCCGACGGGCTCGCGATGTCCAGCCGGAACGCGCGCCTGTCGGCGGAAGGGCGGCGCGCGGCGCGCATCGTGCCGGCCGCGCTCGATGCCGCGCGGCGCGCCGTCGCCGAAGGCGCGCGCACGAGCGAGGCGATCGCCGGCGCGCTCGCGCGCCGGGTCGGCGAGGAGCCGCGCGCCCGGCTCGAGTACGCCGTCGTGTGCGATCGCGCGACGCTCGAGCCGGTCGCGCGCGTCGACGCGCCGGCGCAGCTCGCGGTCGCCGTCTGGGTCGAAGGCGTCCGGCTCATCGACAACGCCTGCCTCGATCCCGCGGAGACGGCTCCGCGCGCGATCGCGAACGATTTCCCCGCGCCCGCGAGCGCGGAGGCCCGGTGAGGTCCGCCATGCCCGAGACGATCGCCATCCGGCAGAACGCTCCCACCGCCGTGCGGAAGCTCCTGCGCGGCAAGATCCACCGCGCGACCGTGACCGAGGCGAACCTCAACTACGAGGGCTCGATCACGATCGACAAGTCGCTCATGGAAGCGATGGACCTGATCGAGTTCGAGGCCGTGCACGTCTGGGACGTGAACAACGGCGAGCGCTTCGAGACCTACGCCCTCGAAGGCCCCGCCGGCTCCGGCATCGTGTGCGTGAACGGCGCCGCCGCTCGCAAGGTCGCGCCCGGCGACCTCGTCATCATCGGCGCGTTCACGTGGCTCGACGAGGAGTCGGCGCGCAAGCACGAGCCGAAGATCGTGATGGTGGACGAGCGCAACCGCATCCGTCCGCCGCACGTTCGTCTGAGCGCGTGATCGTCGCGGTGTTTCGCGTCGTGGTCTAGCGGTTGCGTTTCTGCGCGGGCGGGCCGGCGCGTGTGCGAGCCCGGCGACTCCTGTCGGACGCGCCCTTCTATTTTCTCGTGGATGATGAAGGGCGCGTCCTCCAACGTCGCTGCCGTGCTCGCACACGCACCGACCCGCCCGCCCGCGCGGCGTACCGATCGGCGCGCGTCCGCCCGCGCTCCCGCTTCCGGCCGCCGCCGGCGGCCGGAAGCGGTCGCACTGGGGCAGTGGGGTGGGGAGGTAGAGCTGGCCGCCTTGCTGCCGCAGCGTCGCGCGGCGAGCCGCGCGAGCGGCCACCGGCAAATCGGCCGATGGAACGGCGCGTTCGGACGGCACCTCGTGCATGCGGTGGGGGCGGTGCGTGAGCGAGCACGGCAGCGACGTTGGAGGAGTCGGCCTTCCTTTGAATTGAGACAGACAGAGGCGGACTCCGACAGGAGTCGCCGGGCTCGCTCACGCGCCGTACCCGCCGCGCTCCGACGTGTCCGACGCAAAGGCGCCCGTCAAGCGCGCGCGAAGTCGCGAGCGATGCGCACGACGGCGTAGAGCGCGACCAGCAGCATGAGCGCGCCGGTCAGCTTCTGATCGAGGGCGATCAGGAGCGCGACCGCCCCGAAGATCATGAAGCCGAGCATCCCGGCGATCATGAGCAGCGAGGGCAGCACGCGCGACCAGCGGCGGGCGAGGAGGAGGCGCTTGAACTCCGCCATGTCGAGGGACGTCTCGGCCTCGACCGACGCCGCCTTGCCGCGAAACGCCGTGCGCCGGGCGCTCGCGAGCTCGCCCGGCTGCGGCGGCTCGGCCATCGACTGCTCGACGACGGCACGCCCGACCTCCGGACCGGAGCGGCGCTCGACGCGGCCGCTCGCGCGCAGCATCGCGAGGCCGCCGGCGAGCATCAGCACGACGGAGAAGACGGTGAGCGCGATCGCGACCAGCATGTGCGTTCGACGGCCGTCGCTTCGGCCGCGTGCTCTGGTTGTCGCGCACCGCGTTCGAACGCAAGCGGCGCTCTTCGGTGTGTGCTACGGCGCTTCGGCCATGGCGCGGCAGCAGGGCGAAAAGCTCATTGCGGACAACCGGAAGGCGCGCCACGACTACTTCATCGAGGAGCGCTTCGAGGCGGGGATCGTGCTGTCGGGCGCGGAGGTGAAGTCGCTGCGCGAGGGGCGCGCGAACCTGAAGGACAGCTACGCGCGCATCAGCCGCCGCGGCGAGGCGTTCCTGGTCGGCATGCACATCTCGCCCTA
This sequence comes from Binatia bacterium, assembly GCA_035651755.1. Taxonomy (GTDB): domain Bacteria; phylum Desulfobacterota; class Binatia; order UBA12015; family UBA12015; genus DASRFA01. The sequence continues at coordinate 84,037 of DASRFA010000029.1, forward strand.
CGGCCACGCGACCCACGAGATCCTCGAGCCCGACCGCGAGCGAAAGCTCCTCCTCCATCGCGGCGAGCTCGACCGCCTCGCCGGCAAGGTGCGCGAGCGCGGCTTCACGCTCGTGCCGACGCGCCTCTACTTCAAGGACGGACGCGCCAAGGTCGAGATCGGCCTCGGCCGCGGCAAGGAGCAGCGCGACAAGCGCGACTCCATCCGCAAAGCCGAGAGCCGCCGCGAGATCGAGCGGGTGATGAAGTCGCGCGCCCGCAACGCCCGCTAGCCTCTCCTCCGAGCTCGCGGGCGAGCGAAGCGCGGCGAGCCGCGATCTCCACCGGCGCAGGCGCGCACGCGCTCTCTATGAGCCCCGCGCGGCGGCGGCCAAATCGCGCACGGGCGTACGGCGCCGTCGAGCGTGACAAAGGCGACGATGACGGCCGAAATTTGACACGCCGAGGCTCGGGAGCGGCGCTCCGGCGCGGCGAATGCGCAAGCGATTGCTGGCGTATCGCTTGCTTGGTGGGGACCGCCCCGGGGAGGAGGTCTCGCACCAACGATGGCGCGTCGTTCGGTCCGCTCGGACAGCTCGCACACGATCCTGGTCGTCGACGACCAGCAGGAGACGCTGCAGTCGGTGAGCGATCTGCTGGAGCGCGACGGCCATCGCGTGCTGGTCGCCGGCTCGGGCAGCGAGGCGCTCGACCTGCTCAAGTCGACCGAGATCCATCTGGTGATCGTCGACTACCTGATGCCGCGCATGAACGGCGCCGAGTTCGTGCGCGAGGTCCGGCGCTTCGATCCGTTCGTGCAGATCATCCTGCAGACCGGCTACGCAGGCGAGCAGCCGCCGCGGCGGATGCTCGCGGAGCTCGACATCCAGGGGTACCACGACAAGTCGGACGACCCCGAGCGACTCCTCCTGTGGGTCGACGTGGGCCTGAAGACCTTCCTGCTCGTCAAGAGCCTGCGCGATCGCGAGCGCATGCAGTCGGAGCTGGTCGCGAACTGCTCGCACGAGTTCCGCACGCCGCTGAACATCATCATCGGGTGGGCGGAGGTGCTGCTCGACGGCCACCTCGGCGCGATGTCCGACGATGCGGCCCACTCGATCCGCGGGATCGAGCGAGCGGCGCGGAGCCTGAACGACATCGTCGTCGACTTCCTCCAGTACGCGAAGCTCGACGCCGGGCTGGCGGACGTCGCGCGCGAGCCGGTCGACGTCGCCGAGCTCGCGCGCGAGATGCAGCGTCTCGCGGCGCTCCTGCTCGAGGGAAAGGACGTGGAGTTCGCGGCCGACGTCGCGTCCGCGCCCGCGCACCTCGTGACCGACGGCATCAAGCTCCGGACGATCGTCCGCAACCTCCTCACGAACGCGATCAAGTTCACGAGCGAAGGCCGCATCGAGCTGCGCGTGCGGCGCGCCGCCGACGGGGTCCGCGTGGAGGTCTGCGACACGGGCTGCGGCATCCGGAGCGAGGACCGCGAGCTCATCTTCGAGCCGTTCCGCCAGCTCGACGGATCGCATACCCGCGAGCGCGGCGGGATCGGCCTCGGGCTCGCGCTGTCGCGGCGGCTCGCCCGCAGCCTGGGCGGCGACCTGCGAGTGGACAGCGTCCCCGGCGCGGGCTCGACCTTCGCGCTCGTCCTGCCGAGCTCGGTCGCGCTCGAGATGGTCGGCTCGAACGTCGCGATCGCGGGACAGGCCTAGGACGAGAGCGATGTCCGAGGAAGCGTCGCTCGAACCGAGCGCCGTGACGTCCGGCGCGTCGGCGGCGACGGCTGCACGGGCCGCGCTCGCCGGACCGCTCCGACGGGCGCGCCGGCTCCTTCCGGCCGCGGGCGCGCTGCTCGCCGGGGCGGCGTACGCGCTCGCGTGCCCGCCGTGGGAGGTCGCGGCGCTCGCGTGGATCGCGCCCGGACTCCTGCTCGTGGCCGCGCGCCGCGTCCGGCCGCGCGCCGCCTTCGGATGCGGGCTCCTCTTCGCGCTCGCCATGGGAATGGGCGTGACGGGGTGGGCGTATGCGACGACGCGCGCTTACTTCGGCCTCGGGCCGATCGCGGCGGCCGCCTTCGTCGCAGTCGTCTGGCTCGCGTTCGGCGGCGTTCAGTACGGCCTTCTTGCGGCCGCGTACTCCGCCCTCGCGCCGCGCGTCCCGGCCGCACTTCGGCCGCTCGTCGGCGCATGGCTCTGGGTCGTCGCCGAGATGCTGCGCGCGCGGCTCTTCACGGGCATGCCATGGGAGCTCCTCGGCCACACGCAGTACGCACGGCTGGCGCTCGTGCAGATCGCGGATCTGGGCGGCGTCTACGCCGTGTCGTTCGTGGTCGCGCTCGCCAGCGCCGCGCTCGCGGAGGCGATCGCCGCGCGCGAGCGCCGGCCGCGCGCGCTCGCGCTCCGCCTCGGACCGGCAGTCGCGCTCCTGCTCGCGACGGTCGCGTACGGCGAGCGCGCGCTCGCCGCACAGCGCGCGGCGTCGTCGAGCGCGCCGGCGTTCCGGGTCGCGGTCGTCCAGGCGAACGTCCCGAGCCGGATCGGCTGGCAGAGGATTCACGTCGAGCGTGCGCTCGCGCAGTACGCGGAGCTGAGCTCGGACCTGGGAGCGGTCCGGCCGGATCTCGTCGTCTGGCCGGAGTACGCGGCGGCGCTCTACCTCGATCGCGAGCCGCTCGCGCGCATGCGGCTCGCGCGCGTCGCCGCTCGGGCGAGCGGAGGGCTTCTGCTCGGCGCGCCGCGGCTCGCGGCGGCGGGCGAAGCGCGGAACTCCGCGGTTCTCTTGGATGGCGACGGCGCGATCGCGGGCGTCTACGACAAGCGCCGGCTCGTCCCGCTCGCGGAGGTCGACCCATTCGCGCACCGCCGAGGCGACGGTCCCGTGTTCACCGCGGGCGAGGGACCACAGCTCCTGAGCGCTGCCGGCGCGCGGATCGGCGCCGTCATCTGCTACGAGGCGCTCTTCCCGCACTTGGTGCGCGAGCTCGTGCTCGCGGGCGCGGACGTCCTCGTCAATCTCACGAACGAGTCCTGGCTCGACGCCGGCGACGGCGCGGCGCCGAGCCAGCAGTTCTCGATGGCGATCTTCCGGGCGATCGAGACGCGACGCTCTCTCGCGCGCGCCGCGTCGACCGGCGTGTCCGGCTTCGTGAGCCCGGCCGGCGACGTCCTGCGGGTCGTTCCCGCGGGGACGGCCGGGGTCGCGGTCGCCGACCTTCCGATCGGGCGCGGCCTCACGCCCTACGTGCGGTGGGGCGAGACGTGGGTCGCCGCCGCGGGCGTGCTGCTCGCGGGCGCGGTCGCGGCGGGACGGCGATGCAGCGCAAGGTGAAGGCGCGCGCGGCGCGCGTGCAGGCGCTCGTCGGCGGCGCGTTCTCGGCGGTCCTGCTCGCCGTCGTGACGATGCACTCGCTCGACTGGGTGGGACGGACCTTCCCGGGATTCTTCCTGATCTCGAATCGGGTGGTCGCGTCGATCGCGCTTCCGGATTCGGAGGGCGCGCGCACGACGCCGTTCTTCCAGTCGCAGGTGGTCGCGGTCGCGGGCGAGCCGGTGTCGTCGGCAGCCGAGGTGTACCGCATTGCGGCCGCGAGCGCGCCGGGGACGCCGATCCGGTACGACTTCCGCCGCCACGACGGCGAGGTTTTCTCGGCGACCGTCGAGAGCCGGCGCTTCTCGGCGCTCGACTACCTCGTCCTGTTCGGGGCGTACCTCGTCACCGGCCTCGCGTTCCTCGCGACCGGGCTCTTCGTGTTCCTCCTCAAGCAGAATCCCGCGAGCGTCGGCCTCCTCGCGTCGACGTTCACGGCGGGCGTCTTCGTCATCACCGCGGGCGACCTCTACGGACCGCACTGGTTCGTCCGGCTGCACGTGCTCGCGGAGTCGATGCTCGCACCGACCTTCGTCCACCTCGCGCTCGTGTTCCCGACCGAGCGCTTCGGAGCCTGGCGGAAGAGGCTGCTGGCGGCGCTGTACGGTGCGTTCTTCGCGTTCGCGGCGACGTACGAGGCGGCGCTCTCGTCGCCTTCGGCCTACACGTCCATGCACCTGCTCGCGTCCGCGACCCACGGCGCGGGCGCCATGACCCTGATCGCGCTCGTCAGCTGGGATCTCATGAGCAGCCGGTCGGCCCTCGTGCGCCGCCGCGTCGCGGTGGTCGCGGTCGGGACGCTGTCCGCGTTCCTCCTACCGGGCCTCCTCATGGCGGCGTCGGCGCTGCAGGAGGGGCAGGTCGCGCTCAACCTGGCCGCGGTGACCGCGGGCCTCTTCCCCGTGAGCCTCGCCTACGCGATCGTCAAGCAGGACCTCTTCGAGCTCGACGTCCTCGTCCGGCGCGCGCTCACCTACTCGATCGTCGTCGTGGTGCTCGCCGGCATCTACTTCGCGGTCCTGTCGGCGACCGGGTCGCTGCTCGCGACGCGTCCCGAGATCGCGCGCTCCCCCGCGACGCTCGCCGTCCTGAACCTCGCCCTCGTCCTCCTCGCCGTGCCGATCCGCGAGCGCGTGCAGAAGGGCGTCGACCGGGTGTTCTTCCGGAGCGCGTACGTCGCCGAGACCGCCCTGTCCGATCTCAGCCAGACGCTCGTCACCGCGCAGACCCTCGAGGAGGTCGACGCCCGGACGCGACGCGCGCTCGGCGGGACGGTCTGCCCCACGTCGTTCCATGTGCTGGGCTGGGCGGCCGACGGGTCCGTGCATGCGATTCCCGCGAGCGACGAGGTGCCCGGCCTGCGGCTGCCGCCCGGATTCATCCGGCGCCTCGAGCGCGGCGAAGCGCTCGCGCGCTACGAGTGGGACGACGGAAGCGGGCGCCCGCTCCCCGAGTTCTGGAGCCGGAGCAGCGTCGAGATCCTGCTGCCGGTCGGAAGCGGCGCGCCGCTCGCCGCGCTGGCGCTCGGGCGGAAGGCGTCCGGCCGGACCTACGACGTCAACGACCTCAGCTTCCTGCGCACGGTCGCGAGCCAGGTCGCGCTCGCGATGACGAACGCGGGCGCGTTCGCGCGCCTCGCGGACTTGAACGCGAACCTCGAGCGCGAGGTGCGCGAGCGGACGGCGTCGTTGGAGAAGGCGAACACCGACCTCGCCGTCTCGCTGAGGGAGCTCCAGGGCGCGTACGCGCAGCTCGAGCGCAACCAGGCGAGCCTCGTGCGCGCCGAGCGCCTCGCGACGCTCGGCCGCCTCGCGGCCGGGATCGCGCACGAGGTGAACACGCCGCTCGGCGCAGTGATGAACACGCTGCGGCTCGTGTCCGACCTGAGCCGCGAGTACGCCGAGTCGATCGACGACGCGTCGGTCTCGCCCGACGATCACCGCGAGATCGCGCGCGAGCTCGAGCAGGCGAGCGCGGCAGCGATGTCGTTCGCGCGCAAGGCGGCCGGCTTCATCAGCAAGGTGCGGATGCACGGGCGCGACGCCCGCCCGTCCGACCAGGTCGAGTTCATGCTCGCGACCACGCTCGCCGAGACCGGAGCGCTGGTCGCGCACCGGCTGCGGCTCTCCGGCTGCTCGCTCGACGTGGCCATCGACGACGCGATCGCCGTGCGCGGGAGCCCGGGCATGCTGTCGCAGGTGCTGATCAACCTGGTGACGAACGCGATCGACGCCTACGAGGACGCGCGCATCGACGACGGCGCCATCGAGATCCGGGCGAGGCGCGAACGCGGCACGATCGCGATCACGGTTCGCGACCGCGCCGGCGGGATCCCGCCCGACGTCCTGCCGCACGTCTTCGACGAGCTCTTCACGACCAAGGAGCCGGGGCGCGGCACCGGGCTCGGTCTCTGGATCGCCCGCAACCTGATCGAGCAGAACTTCGGCGGCACGCTGACGGTCGAGGTCGAGCACGGCGTCGGAAGCTGCTTCAGGATCGCGCTGCCGGAGGCGGGAGACGATGCCGCGACCGCGGACCGCGACGACGTCGCGGTCGCGAAGGGCGAGGGCGCAGCGGCGGGCTGACGCGACGACGCGCGCGGGGAGCGTTCGAAAAAAAGGCGCCGGGGATACTTGTCACTCGCGGCGGCGGGCGGCTTGATGGCCCCCAGGCACGGAGGGACCCATGCCGAAGCTCCTCGAGGAAGAGGTCGCCTACTATCGCGAGCACCGCGCCGAGCTCGCCGACCGCCATCCGGGAGAATTCGTGGTCGTCAAGGATCGACGGCTTCTCGGCGCCTTTCCGACGCTGCGCGCAGCGTACGCGGCTGCGGCTGCGCAGGCGCCGAAGCAGCCGGCCCTGATCACGCGCCTGCCGACGTCGGCCGAGCGCGCCGCGGCCCGCGAAGCGGAGGCCACCGGTCTCGGCTCGGCGGCGGAAGCGTCGGTCGTGAGCGCCGCCCAGCTCCATCCCTGCGGCGCGGTCCGCCATGCGATCGCGCGCATCTGCCGCGACGCGTCGGTCCCGCGAATCGAGCGGCGCGCCTCCTAGCGCGCCGGCGCCGACTTGCCGCACGGCGACCGGAACTCCGCGCGGACGTCGATCTGGTCCGGGTCGAACGGGTTGGCGGGCGCCGTCCCCGGATCCCAGGCCGCCTCGAAGCGCGACCACTGCGAAACCGTTGCGGGCGACGCCACGGCCGCCCCGGACCGCGCCCGCGCTAGCCGGCTGGCCGACCGGGCTGGCGCCGGCCCGGGACCGTGCTTATAGATGTAGGGTCGTTCGATTGGGGGCGACCTGGTTTCGACGGAGGTGGCAAGGTCGAGCGTTGCACGCCGAGGACGCCGGTTGGCCTCGTAAATCATCCGGCCTGCAAACTAACTGCAGACAATTTCCACACCCTCCAGGCAGCGTAAGCTCGTCTGGCGTCCGCTCAGCCCTCTCCCGCGGGGTTGAACCGGGCGTCGCAATGCGGGATCGGCCGAGGGCTGCCGTCAGGAGGCCCGAGGCTCAAATCTCCCCTGGCTGGTCCCTGAGGAGCCCGCTCACGGGCGCCTCCGGGATGACGAAAAACGTGAGCTAAGCGTGTAGGAACGTTCGGTCGAGTCCCTTCGGACGCGGGTTCGATTCCCGCCGCCTCCACTGTTTCCCCGCGAAACTGCTGGGGTTTTTCTTCCGGCTCCCACCATGGTGCCCATCCGGTGCCCATTTTGGGCCGTCGATGGGGTCGGGTCTGCTTCGTCGAACGCCGCCGCGATGCGGCTGCCGTCGTTCCGCTTCTGCGAGGGCATCCAGCTCCGGTAGTGCTTGAAAATCATCTGCTCGCTCGTCCCGCACACCTTTGCGACCCAGCCAGGGTCCTCAGCGGCCGAGAGCGCGAGCGTGATGAACGTGTCGCGGATGTTGTACTGACCGCGGTGCGAGGCGCCGATCAGGCGTAGCGTTGGCGACCACACGCGCTTGTGGAGCCACTCCTGAGAGATCGGCCGACCCGTCCTGCGCGGCGCCCCGAGCGTACTGGTCGCGCACAAGCACCACGATGTGCGCACCGCGATCGCGGGCGCATTGCGGCGGGCGGAAGGGACCGTGCGTCGATCGATCGCGCGCAGCACGATGAAGTCGCGTGCGTCACTCGAAACGGCACGCCGCGCCGCGCGGTAGGATCAGGGTCTTTGGAACTGTCGAAGACCCGGTCGGGGTTTCCGAGACGGTCCGTCATGCCGATCTCGGTTTAGAGAGCCATTGGATGGCGCTGCCGTTCGCGGTCGAGATTCGTCACCTGAACCGCGTCATCGTCGAGAGAGCGGATTCACCTAGGCCGGCACGGTTGCCGCCTTCGCGACCCCTGCGCCATCCGCGTCGGCCATGGGTGAGCCACAGCGGCTCACCGATGGCGGCAGCGTCAGTGCCGACCCATGAGTGAATTCGGGTGCACTTCACCGGCTCGCCCCCCCGGGCGCCAGCCACACACCGGCGGCCGCGAGCATTGCCTCGATGCCCGTGCGTAACGTGGGATTGATCACCGGCGCGAATTGGGGCGAGTGATTTGATGGCAGCTCGTTCAGCTGGCCGGCCTCCTCGGCTCGCTTGAAGGTAGCCCGATCGGTGCCGCCCACGAACCAGAATACCGCGGGCACGGCCCAGGCGCGGCTGAACGTGCTGAAATCTTCGCTGGCCGTGACCGGACCGGTTTCCCGGACGCTGTCTGCGCCGAGGCGGCTCTGCAGGGCGTTCGTCACCCTCCGCGTGGCCTCGTCGTCGTTCCAGGTCAGTGGGAATTCGCTCAGCACGGAGAACTCGGGCGGCTTCGGCGCGGCCGACGCGGACGCCTCGGCCTGCACGATACGCTTGATGGCGGACAGCACCCTCGCGCGCACCTGCTCCTCGTAGGTGCGGACGTTCAGCCGGAGCAGAGCGTAGTCCGGGATGATGTTCTCGTTCGTGCCCGCCTGCAGCGTGCCGACCGTGACTACCGCCCCGTCCGACATGCCGATCTCCCGCGACACGATGGTCTGCAAACGCATCACCGTCGCGGCCGCCATCACGACCGGATCAATGGTGTTCTGCGGCATCGAACCGTGCCCGCCACGCCCGAAGAGCTTCACCTCCCAGCTGTCTGCCATGGACATGACGGTCCCGGGGCGAAGGGCGAGTTCGCCCGCGGGGAGCGCCATAACGTGCTGGCCCAGCGTGACGACCGGCTTCGGGAAACGGCTGACCATACCGTCATCCACCATGGCGCGGGCGCCCTGGCCGGTCTCCTCCCCCGGCTGGAACACCGCCATCACGGTGCCGCGCCATGCGCCGCGGTTCTCGGCGAGAACGCGCGTCGCCCCCATTAGCCAGGCCACGTGCATGTCGTGGCCGCAGGAATGGGCGATCGACGTTTCGTGGCCAAAGCGGTCGGTGCCGGTTGCGTGGCTGGCATAGGGCAGACCGGTATTCTCCTGCATCGGCAGCGCGTCCATGTCGGCGCGGAGCAGCACTGCCGGGCCGTCTCCATTGCGCAGCAGTCCGACCACGCCGGTGCCGCCGACGCCCTCCGTGACCTCGTACCCATGCCTCCGCAACCACGCGGCGGCGATTCCGGCGGTGCGGCGTTCCTGCATCGACAGTTCGGGGCTGGCGTGGATGTCCTTGTAGATGCCTTCGAGCTCGGTGAGCAGGGCCTCCGACGGGCCTGGAAGGGACGACTGCTGTGCGCCGGACGCCCCCGCCGCTGAGGTCTGAGGTGCTCCGGGCTGCTGCTCCTGGGCGAGCGTCTGATGGGATGTTGTCGCGCAGACGAGCGTGAGCACCGCGCCACAGAAGCAGATCGCGAAGAGTGAGCACCTCGTGAGATTCATCTTCACTCTCCGGAACCGGGCCCGAGTGGCCGAAACGTGTCGAGCGCGCGGGCGAGCTGATCCACGCCCGCCGGCATCAGGACGTCCTCGCGCTGTCCGTCGACAAGGCGCGACGACGTGACGAGCGCCGCCGCAGCGCTCTCATCGATTGCGACGACCGCCAAAGCGGCCGCCGTCGCTCCGAATTGACGCCGCGTGCACTCTGACCCCACCATCGACGGAACGCGCGGTCGTTCCATGTGTGGCGGTCGGCGAGTGCAATGCACTGAGGATTGCACATCTCACTGTGAGTGAGCGGCGCGGCAAGTCCGTGGTGAGGGCGACGAGGGTCGATGCGAGAGCTGGTATTCCGTCCACGAACGATCGCTCGCCCCGCCGGTCGAGCGCGCGCGACGGAACGCATTCTCGCCGACCCGTCTTCTCGGACACGACCGATTCGTATACCGTGAATCGCAAGTCGACCAGCGCGTCCATCACCGAAGCCGACATCCCGGTCCGAGGATCTGTTACGTCGGAGGAGATCGCCGATGGCCGCAGAGCCGGCGACGATAGCCAGCACGCGCCGGTATTCCCGGTTCGATGGGCAGTACATCGAGGCAAGTGGCGGCCGGGTTGCCGCGGCGAGCCCGAGCCACCGCATCGCGTTCATGACGGTGCTGGGATCGATGACGACCGGGGTCGCTGCCGTTACGCTGGCACGCGCTCCTTACCCAACGACGCCGACCTCATGCACCGACGCAGCCGTCCCTACCGCGCTCGTGGTGGATGGTGCGATCGCAACGATCGCGAATCGCGTGGCGGTTCTTTCCGCTCGTGCTGGTCCCGCTATGCGCGTAGCACCGCCACGAGGGGCGCCAATGATCTTATGAACGGTAGCAAACGGCAGTAAAGTGTGGGAGCATTCCTATGGCCGAAACACTGCCGGCATACTTCATCGGGCACGGGAACCCGATGAATGCCTTGCAGACGAACCGGTACACGGAAGCGTGGCAACGCATCGGCCGGGAGACGCCGCTGCCGAGCGCGATCCTCGCGATTTCCGCGCACTGGTATGTGCCGGGCGTGGGCGTGACGGTCAGCGCATCGCCACGCACAATCCACGACTTCGGCGGATTCCCCCGCGAGCTGTACCAGGTCGAGTATCCTGCACCGGGCGATCCCCAGCTCGCACGGCGCGTTCAGCAGCTACTGAAACCGCTGCCGGTCGTACTGGACGGCGCCTGGGGGCTCGACCACGGTACGTGGTCGGTGCTTAGGCACGCTTACCGGCACGCCAACATCCCCATCGTGCAGTTGAGCATCGACGAGAGTTGCCCCCCATCATTTCACTTCGAGGTCGGCCGGCGGCTCGCCGCTTTGCGGGACGAGCGGGTCTTGATCGTGGGAAGTGGAAACGTGGTGCACAACCTTCATACCTATGCGTGGGGTCAGTATTCGGCCGAGCCGTACGACTGGGCCGTCCGGTTCGAGGACGAGGCCAAGCGATTGATGTCGGCCGGCGAATACGGGCCGCTGCTGGAGTACGAGCGGCTCGGCCGGGACGCGATGCTGTCGGTCCCCACGCCCGACCACTACCTGCCGCTCCTGTATGTTCTCGGCACCAAGCAAGGAAACGAAACCATTGCGTTCCCCATCGAAGGGGTAGACGGCGGGTCCATTTCGATGCTGGCCGTGCGGGTCGGGCAGCTATGCTGATCGCTCCCGGACACGCGCGCTCGAAGGGGAGAATGGGCGACGCCACCCCGGAGCCAGTTGGCCGAGTTGTCCCGGTAGTCGCTGCCTAAAGGGCTGACAGGGCAATGACTCGCGGCCGCGAGATGAACAACCCGCCGAGTCACACTACGCGGTGAACGCGGTGTCCGCAGTCATTCGCGACTTTCCCGGCGCGCTCGACGAGGCGACCCGGCAAGTGCGGCAATCAGGCTCGACGCGGAAGCGTACGGCACGATCGAGTGAGCCGCGCCTAATGGCCAAGCGCGTCCTCATCGTCGCCGGAGACGCTTCGGGCGACCTCCGCGGCGCGGAGCTCGTCGCGGCGCTACGCGCGATCGCTCCCGACCTCGCGGTCTTCGGCGTCGGCGGCGAGCACCTGCGGGGGGCCGGCGTTGACATCCTGGTCGACGCGGCCGAGCTCTCGACGATGGGGTGCACCGAGCTTCTGCACCTCCGGTAGCGCGACGCTCGAGACCGCGCTCCTCGAGCGCCCGATGGTCCTCATGCACCGCCTGTCGCCGCTCACCTACGCGCTGGCGCGGCTCCTCGGACGGGTGCCATTCATCGGCACGCCGAACGTGATCCTGGGCAAGCGCGCCGTTCCCGAGCTCGTCCAAGGGACGGTGCGGGCGTCGCGCATCGCCCGTGAAGCGCGCGCCATCCTGTGCCATCCCGAACGGGCTGCCGCGATGCGGGCCGACCTCGCGGCGGTGCGAGCCCGCCTCGGCGAGCCGGGGGCCACGACGCGCGCTGCGGCGATCGCGGCCGAGATGCTCGGGGCGACTGCTTCCTGAACCGAAAAAGGTGGGATGCAGGTGACGTTCACCAAACGTCAGTCGGAAGGCAGCATGTATCGCCGGTCGATCGCATCACGAATGAATCGACGGCTTTTGGCGGCAGAGAGGTCGCCTGCCTTCTCGATCGCAGCGACCTCCTGGGCGAGGACGTCGTCCTTCACTACTTCTTGAAACCACCGCGAATAGTCCCTTCTTCGAAGGTGAAACGACCACGTATCGTCATCGACGCCGGCGGCGATGTCGCAGAAGGAGACGAGGTTTTGTGCGCGTAATCGGAGCTTCCCCTCGGGTCCGCGGAAGACGAAGCTCTTTGGGCCCAGGTTTCCCTCTGCGTACTTGCGGAGATGGCGGAGCCGGTCCGCGCGAGCCGGGACGATCCTCATGCGGAAGGGCGGGGCTCCGGTACCGCGGAACCACGCGATCACCTCGTTGCGCCGTCCAGTCAATGCCGGCATTTGCGGTGGTGCGATTCCCAGGGCGCCGGCGACCTCCACCATAGTAGCTTCCGGCGAGGGGCCCACGGCCACCACGATATCGACGAGCCTCAAGATGGGCTCAGCCACTGCGTGCGGATGGAACGTTACGAGAATCGTCTCACCGAGGCGCTGCGGAATCATCGAGTTGGCGAGCCCCCACCCGGCTGGCAGAAGGTGGTGAACCTCGTCGAGGAGCAGCCAATGCGGACGAGCCGTCCGCGCCCGCATCGACTGTAGATGGGGGAGGAGCTGGGCGAAGAACTCGGGACGATCGGAAAGCGGTATCCCGAGAAGATTGACGACGATGCTTTCAGACGGATCTGCGAGCACCCCGGTAATCTCGTCTATCTGGGGCGGTCGACGCCTGCTCCCGAGGGTCACGATGTCATGGAGGGTTCCATAGTCTCCCTCGGGGTCGATGATGCAGAGCTGAAAAGATCTCTCCATCAGACGTTCGATGAGACCGGTAGCGAACGTCGACTTGCCGCTACCGGATGGACCTGCGACGAGGAGGTTATGTCCGTACGGCGCGAAATTCACCGCGACTCCATCCTCGCGGGTGCCGAGCACTACGTCGTCTCCCGCTCCGCGGGGACTTCGCCCAGCCAGATCAGTCGCCACGAGTTCGTCCACCAACTCGACGACGCCGGCGCCTGCTGGCGCCCGCGTCGAAAACGCGACCTTGTCCTTGAGAGCGGGCACGGCGTTGTCGACAGCGACCGCACACTCGCAGATATCGAGGAACGAGTGGTCGTTCGCCGCGTTGCCGATACCGACAACTTCGTGCAGGGAGAGCCCGAGCCTGTGGAGCGCCGCCTGGAGGCCGGTTCCCTTGTTGACGCCCGGTGGGAGGACCATGACGGCGTCACCATTGAAAACGAGCTGGAGCTCGAGCGCGAGCTCGCGGATGGTATCGACGATCACGTGCTCATGGGGATGATTTGTCGCCACGATCACGTGGCCCACCGCGAGAGGCGTGACACCCCGCTCCTTGAGCCGCTCGGTGAACTGATCGGGCAGGGGTAGCACGAGGCGCGACATCTCGCGGCTCGCTGGCCAGTACAGCACGGCACCGTTCTCCACGACGACACCATCGAACAGATCGAGGCGTGGGCAGACGGCAACAAGATCTTCGAGGATCCTTCCAGTGAGGAGGATGACCTGGCGACCGGAAGCGCGTAGCCGCTCGAGGGACGCGACCGCCTGATCACTCAGCCGGCCATGCGTCGCTAGTGTAGCGTCTCTGAAGTTCCGCCCACATTTCTCGTCCAAGCGGCATGAGGTACGTGGCGGAGCGGATGCAGGTGAAGGGAAGCGATCGGACGGTGCTGGAGAGCTGGAGTCGATCGCCTACGGTTCCTCAGGCGC
>DASRFA010000030.1:0-50036 GCA_035651755.1 Binatia bacterium
ACGGCGGGGGCGGTGCGTGAGCGAGCACCGGCAGCGACGTTGGAGGAGGCGCCCTTCCTCAATCCATGAGAAAACAAAAGGGCGCCTCCGACAGGAGCGCCGGGCTCGCTCACGCACCGCCCCCGCCGTCCGCCGACGAACCCGCTCCGCCGCGACCACCGCAATCGAGCGCCGGGCTCAGCGCAGGCCGAGGCGGCGGAGGACTTCCATCGCGCGCGCCGGGTAGTCGGTCATGAGGCCGTCGACGCCGAGGGCCAGGAGACGTTCCATTTCGGCGGGCTCGTCGATCGTCCAGACGTGAACCTCGAGGCCGAGCGCATGCGCCGCGGCGACCGACTCGGACGTCACGAGCTGGATGTCGCCGAAGGCGGGCGGGATCTGGAGGGCGATTCCGGGCGGCCGGTAGCCCGCCACGCCGGGGCCCGAGAGGAGCCCGACGAGCTCGGCGACGTCCTCCGCCGAGTAGCTGGTCGCGACGTCCGGCGCCGCAGCGCGGATGCGCGCCATGATCGCCGCGTCCTCGGCTGCGAGGACGACCTGCCGGCGCGCGTCGAAGCGGTCGAGCACGGCGAGCACCGCGTCCTCGATCGCGGGCTCGCGTTGCTTGATCTCGATGTTGAGCGGAACCCCGGGGAACGCCTCGAGGAGGGACGCGAGGGTCGGGATGCGGACGGCGCGCCCGCGGAAGGGAAACTTCCCGTCCGCATCGGCGAAGCGGTAGCCCGCATCCAGGCGCTCGACCGCAGACAGGCGGAGCGACCGCACCTCGCCGGTGCCGTCGGTCGTGCGATCGACGGTCGGGTCGTGGAGAACGACGACCTCGCCGTCCGCGGTCGCGTGGACGTCGAGCTCGAAGCGCTCCGCTCCTGCCGCGAGCCCGAGCGAGAACGCCTCGAGGGTGTTCTCGGGTGCGACGCCGGAGCCGCCGCGATGCGCGAAGAGCCGGGGACGCGGCCCGTCGAGGTAGTCCAAGCGGCGTCCCTGCTCACGCGTGCGCGGAGCGCGACGGCGTCGCGCGCCGGACCTTCCCGCTCGCCGTCACCGGCAGCGCCGCGACCAGGCGGAACTCGACCGGGACCTTGAAGCGCGCGAGCGCCGCGCGACAGTGCGCCGCGAGCGCGCTCTCGCGCGGCGGCCGCGTCGGGTCGGCCGCGACGACCTCGGCGACCGGCACCGACCCGACGCGCGGGTGCGGCCGCGCGCTCACCCGCGCCGCGCTCACACCCGGGTGCTCGAGCAGGACCGCCTCGATCTCCTCCGGGAAGCACTTCATGCCGGCGACGTTGATCACGCTGCGCGCGCGGCCGACGAGCCGCAGGTCGCCGTCGGCGTCGATCTCGGCGAGGTCGCCGGTCGCGAACCAGCCGTCCTGCAGGATCTCGTCGCGCGGTCGCCACGGCGCGAGGTACGCGTCCAGCATTCCGGGGCCGCGCACGAAGAGCTCGCCGACCGCGCCGGGCGCTGCCGGCGTTCCGGCCCCATCGCGCACCTCGATCGCGAAGTCGGGCAGCGCGCGCCCGACCGACTCCGGCTTGTCGTGCGCGCGCTCGAGGTTGATCGCTGGCAGGCCGACCTCGATGATCCCGAGCGCCTGCGAGAGCGGGCGCCCGAAGCGATCGGCGAACGCGCGCGCGGTCGCCGCCGGCAGCGAAGCGGTCGTCGAGATCGCGAGCCGGAGCGCGTCCCACGGGCGTCCGGACGGCTCGCTCGCGAGGAGCGCGTGGTGGAACGGCGCCGCGTAGAGCACGGTCGCCTCGTGGCGGTGGGCCGCGCTCAGCATGTCCTCCGCGAGGTGAGATTCGACGAGCACGGTCGCCGCACCGGCGACGAGGTACAGCACGACCGACACCGCGAAGTGGTGCGCCATCGGCAGCACCCAGAGGATCCGGTCGCCGGGCGCGATCTCGAGCGCGCGGTTCGCGGCGTCGACGCGCCGCGCGAGCGCCGCGTGGCCGATGACGACGCCCTTGCTCGCGCCGGTCGTCCCCGAGCTGAGGCGGATGAGCGCCGGGCGGACGCGCGCAAGCGCTTCCGCGTCGAACGCGGGACGCGACCGCCGGCGCCCGAGCGGATCGACCAGCGCCGAAGCGCTCCACCCAGGGAGATCGAGCGCGGCGGCGCGCACGGTGCGATCGACGCCCGCGAGGGTCGCGCCTTCGGCGACGACGATGGCGTCGAGGTCGACCGACTGCACGAGCGCGAGCCGCTCGGGCGCGGAGAGCTCGCTCGCGATCGGGACGACGCAGCCGCCGCCCCGCAGCACGCCGAGCGCGAGCGCGACGTGCGCGACGCCGTTCGGGCACGCGAGCCCGACGCGCGCCGGCCCGTCCCGGCCCGCCAGCGCGCCCGCCGCCGCGAGCGCGCCCGCCGAGCGCTCGACGAGATCCAGCAGCTCGGCGTACGTGACGCGCTCCTCGCCGTCGACGAGGGCGACGCGATCGGCGTGGCGCGCATGGCGCGCGATGAGGTCCACGATGTCGTGCGAGCGCGCGCTCCGACGCTCGCGTGCGCCGGCGCGCGGACGCGGCGTCATGCGCTCCGCTCCACTGCGGCCGGTGCGCGCGCGACCATGTGGCGCTCGCGGAGCTCGCGCACGCGCTCGGCGAGCGCGACCGCCAATGCGACTTCTGCATCCGTCACGCCGCTCGTCACGCCCGCGCTCGCGGCCTCTCGGTGCGCGCCGTCGGCGAGGGCGGCGGCCGCGAGGCCCGCGGCCTCGCCGGTCGCGAGGCAGGTCCCGATGACGCGGATGGATGCCTGCGCCTCGTGGCTCGCCGAGAGGCACCGTCCCGCGATCAGCAGGCGCGGCCGGCCGCGCGCGCGCAGCGCCCGGAGCGGGATCTCGCACGGGTCGTCGGTCGCGGGGAAGCGGAGCTTCGGCCCGATCGCGGTCTCGCGCATCTCGATCGGCCACGTGGCGAGCGCGATCGCATCGGGGAAGCGGCGCGAGCGCTCGAGGTCGGCCGCCTCGAGGCGCACCTCGCCGACGACGCGGCGGCTCTCGCGGACCCCGGCGCGCGCCGGCAGCGCCGCGACGAAGGCGTGCCGGAAGCCGTCCGCCTCGCTCCGGAGGAACGCGGTCACGCGGTCCGCGAGGTCGCGGCCGTGCAGCTCGAGAGCCGTCAAGCAAGCGGGGTCGGTCGGGTCGTAGGCGGCGCCGGGCGGTCCGGCGAGATCGATCGTGACGAAGACCTCGCCCGGCGCGCCGATCGCGCGCAGCGACGTCCCGAGCGCGGCGCGGCCGAGCTCGCCCGCGCGCGCGGCGGCGGCGATCCGGTGCGCGATCCGAAGCCGCCGCTCGCCGTCGGCGGCGCCCGGCTCGACGCCTCCGAGCGCGAAGACGTAGGCCGGGCGCTGCAGGCGATCGGGCGCCTCCATCTCGCACGCGGCGCCCGCAAGCGCCGCGGCGACCCCGTCGCCCGACGCGTCGACGAGCACATCCGCTTCGATCGCCGCGCGCCGGCCGCGGCAGACGAGGTCGAGCCGGACGCCGGTCGCCGCGACGTCGGCGGCGATGACCTCGGTGTGCAGCCGGAGCTCGAGATCGCGCTCGGCGGCCGCGAGCCGGTCGGCAGCGATCGCGAGCGCGGCGGGGCGGTGCAGGAGAACGTCGACGCGGCCGATCCGCACGGGGCCGGTCGCGCCGCCGCCGGCCAGGAGGCTGGACGCGACCTCCGCCGGGAATCCGGGATGGGCCAGCTCCGCGCCGGGCGCCGCGCGCAGCCGGTAGAGGCCGCACACCGAGTGCACGAGCGCGGCGGTCGCCATTCCGCCGAGGGCGCCGTGGCGCTCGACGACGACGGTGTGCGCGCCGGCGCGCGCCGCCGCGACCCCGGCCGCGAGCCCCGCGCTGCCGCCACCGACGACGACGACGTCCGCGCGCGCCGGCGCCGCCGGATTCAGACGCCGCCCCGCTCCTCGAGCCGGCGCGCGAGGAGACGCGCGAACGAGCGCACGGACTCGAGGTTCTCGGGCAGCAGGTCGCTCTCCGGCAGCCACACCCCGTACTTCTCCTCGACCAGGAGAAGGAGCTGCATCACCGCCATCGAGTCGAGGCCCGCCTCGACGAGCCGGTCCGTCGGCCCGAACTCCGGGGGCAGGTCGAGGAGGCGCTCCCGCAGGAGGGTCAGGACCTGCCTCTCGAGCGATCGCAGGTCGACGCGCGGCTTCGGATTCGGGATCACGAGCGTTCGAACACCCAGGCCTTCGCCGGGGAGCGTGTTCGAGTGTACCAGAGCCAAGCGCTGAATCGGCAACGGTGCGAGGTGCTCGACCAGTTGACTGGTCATCGGACCCCGACGAGTCTGGAACAGCACGGCCCACCGTGAGGCCGCTGAGCCCGCGTTCGTCCCGAGGGAGAGCCGACATGCCGACGACCCAGATCCAGATGCCGCTGCCGCCCGCGGGCCCGCTCGAGGAGGTCGCCGGGGGCGCGCCGACCGCGTTCAACTGGGAGTACCGCGTCGGCCGCGAAGGGCTGATGGCGCTCTACGAGAAGTCGAAGAGGCTCCAGTGGAACGCCGCGACCGACATCGACTGGTCGATCGACGTCGACCCCGAGAAGACGATGGCCGGCTTCACGGCCGACATCCTGAACTCGCTCACGAACCCGCCGATCCCGTTCGACGAGAAGCTCCTGGCCGACTTCAAGCGCCACCGGACGGCGTGGATGCTGTCGCAGTTCATGCACGGCGAGCAGGGCGCGCTCGTCGCGACCGCCGCGCTCGCGAGCGCCGTCCCGTGGATCGAGGCGAAGTTCTACGCCTCGCAGCAGGTGGCCGACGAGGCGCGCCACGTCGAGGTCTACCACCGCTACTTGACGACGAAGGTCGGGCTCGCCTACCCGGTGAACCCGCACCTGCAGGAGCTCCTGCGCCAGATCGTCGCCGACCCGCGCTGGGACATGATCTACCTCGGCATGCAGATCATGGTGGAAGGGCTCGCGCTCGCCGCGTTCGGCTTCATGAACATGATCGAGCCCGAGGAGAAGCTCATCCAGCAGATCACGAGCTACGTGATCCGCGACGAGGCGCGCCACGTCGGCTTCGGGGTGCTCTCCCTCGGCGACGTCTACGCCGACATGACGGCCTCGGAGCTGCGCGAGCGCGAGCAGTTCGTGGTCGAGGCATCGTACCTCATGCGCGATCGGCTGCTCATGGAGGAGGTGTGGGAGCGCCTCGGGCTCGACCGCGAGGCGTGGGTCGCCTGGTCGCTCGAGACGCCGTTCATGGCCGGGTTCCGCCAGCTCCTCTTCTCGAAGATCGTGCCGAACCTCCGGCGCCTCGGGCTCCTGACGCCGTACGTCCGGGAGCACCTGGCGAAGATCGGGGTGCTCGAGTTCGAGGGCCTGCCGGACTCGACCGAGGACGAGGGCATCACGCCGCCGCCGGCGCTGCTCCAGTTCTTCGGGCAGATGATGGCGAAGGGCGTCCAGATCTCCGCGCCCGCAGCGATCGCTTGAGGCGCGCGAGCGGTCTCACCAGCGATGGGCGCGCCACCACCACGCGCCCCAGGCGTTGACCGCCACGCTGGCGATCACGAGCACCGGAAGCGGCCAGCGCCAGAGACCCGGGCGATCGTCGTTCCGGAGCGCGAGCGCGACGATCAGGAAGGGCGTGAAGTCGAGCGTGTAGCGGCAGCCGAACTGGCGCCAGCCGTCCCAGAAGTAGCAGAGGTAGAGGAAGAGGACGGCCGCGCAGGCGGCGATCGCGAGCCTGCCGACGAGCGGCGCGTCCGGCGCTCGCGGGCTCCAGCCCGGGCGCGCGAGCAGGACGATCGCCGGCGTCGTCGCGAGGAGGCTGATGCCGTAGTCCGTCAAGACGAGGTACGGCGGCTCGCCGTGGATCTCCGGGATGCGGACGAAGTAGACGTAGAGGTTGCGCGCGATGTAGCGCCAGCTGAAGGACCCGTGCTCGGGCCGCAAGAGCGCCTGGTTCGCGAGCAGGTAGCCGTTGTTCGTCCACTCGCCGAAGCGCGCGTAGTTGTAGACTGCCATGAGGATGCCGGTCGCGACGAGCGGCAGCGCGAAGCGCACGACCGTGCCCCAGCCGGGCCGGCGGCGCAGCGCGATGACGAGGAACACCGGGCAGCCGAGGAGCGCGGGCGAGCGGCTCGTGGCGGCGATCGCGGAGAAGAGTCCCAGGAGGAGCGGGTTCGCCGGACCTGCCGCCTCGATCCACGCGAGCGCGAGAGCTGCGACCGCGCACAGGTGCGCGAGCAGCCAGGTGTTGCCGTACTGCGCGGCGAACAGGTGAACCGTGCCGAACGCGAAGAGGACGGTGCACCAGTTCGCGGTCCGGCGGCCGACGCCGAGCGCGCCGAGCGCGACGCGCATGAACGCGACGTTCAGCGCCCCGAGCGCGATCGAGACGCGCGCGATGTTGACCTCGAGCCCGCGCAGGGCCGCGAGCGGCATGAGGAGGATCGCGGGGAAGGGGTCGAAGTAGACGTACGGCTTGCCGTTCGCATATGCGAATTCGGTGAGCCAACTCGGGGGATTCGCGATGTGGAGGCGCCCGTCGAGGAACGCGACCGCGAGGTGGAGGTGGTAGTCGAAGAACATGAACTCGCCGTTGTTGGCGAGCCAGTAGCCGGCGAGCGCGACGAGGCCGAGCGCGAGGGCGTCGATCCGCGTCCACGCGGGCGTCGC
Source organism: Binatia bacterium (assembly GCA_035651755.1). Classification (GTDB taxonomy): domain Bacteria; phylum Desulfobacterota; class Binatia; order UBA12015; family UBA12015; genus DASRFA01. Next base: position 6,650 of record DASRFA010000030.1, read on the forward strand.
GACCGCGCCGCCGAGCGCGCGCCAGCGCGCGCCCGCGTCAGTCATCGCGCCGGGCGCTCGCAGCACGCCTTTGCGGCGGCATCCCGATGAGCGCGCGCCTTCCCAGCCTCTCCGCGTCGTTCCCCGCGCACAACGAGGAGGCGAATGTCGAGCCGATGATCAAAGACCTGCTCGGCGCTTTACCGGATGTCGCCGAGAGGTTCGAGGTGATCGCGGTGGACGACGGGTCGCGCGACCGGACTTTCGAGCGGGCGTCGGCGATCGCCGCGCGGGACCCGCGGGTGCGCGTCGTGCGCCACGAGGTGAACCGCGGCTACGGCGCGGCCGTCTGGACGGGGCTCACGGCCGGCGAGATGCAGTTCGCGTTCTTCACCGACGGCGACCGTCAGTTCGACGTCCACCAGATCGCCGACCTGATCCCGCCGCTCGAGGACGCGGACGTCGTCGTCGGCTATCGCGTCGACCGCCAGGACAACGCCATCCGGATCGCGAACGCGCACGCCTGGAACTGGCTCATCCGACGCCTCCTCCGCGTCCCGGTCCGCGACGTCGACTGCGCCTTCAAGCTCTTCCGGCGAAGCGCGCTCACCGGCCTCACGATCGAGGCCGGCGGCGCCATGTTCTCCGCCGAGCTCCTCGCCCGCCTGGTCGCCCGCGGCGCCCGCATCGCCGAAGTCCCGGTGCGCCACCTCCCGCGCGAGCACGGCAAGTCGACCGGCGGGAACCCACGCGTCATCGCCCGCGCCTTCTACGAGCTCTTCAAGCTCGCCCGAAAGCTCCGCCGCGGCGAGTGAGAGCCGCGTTCGCCCGCGGGTTCGCGACGACGATGTGCTGCCGCAGCGACGCGCGGCGAGCCGCGCGAGCGGCCACGGGCAGATCCGCGCGACTGGACGGCGCGTTCGAACGGCACTTCGTCCACGCGGCGGGAGCGGCGCGTGAGCGAGCACCGGCGGCGACGTTGGAGGAGGCGCCCTTCCTTGGCCATGAGACAACAAGAGGGCGCCTCCGACAGGAGCGCCGGGCTCGCTCACGCGCCGCTCCCGCCGCGCTCCACGTAAAGCGGGCTGCGCCGCCGTCGCCTACTCCAGCCCGAAGCGACGCAGCTTCTCGTAGAGCGTCCGAAGGCCGATGCCGAGCTCCTCGGCGGCGCGCCGGCGGTTGCCGCCGACTTCGGCGAGGGTGCGCTCGATCGCGGCGCGCTCGAGGTCGGCGAGGGTGCGCGGCTCGGCGGAGGGCGGGGGCGCGCCGAGGGCGGCCAGGTCGCCGCCGACGTCGTCGGGGCGGATCCCACGGCCTTCGGCGAGGATCGCGGCGCGCTCCAGCGCGTTGGCGAGCTCGCGAACGTTGCCGGACCAGCGCCGAGCGCGCAGCGCCTGCGCGACCTCCGGCGTCAGCTCCGGGGTCGGGCGCTTCAGCTCGCGCCCGATGCGCTCGAGGAGCGCCCGAGCGAGCGGCACGAGGTCCGCCGGACGCTCGCGGAGCGGGGGCAGGCGCACCGGGAAGACGGCGAGTCGGTGGTAGAGGTCCTCGCGGAACGCGCCGTCGCGCATCGCGGTCGCGAGGTCGCGGTTCGTCGCCGCGATCCACCGCACGTCGGCCGCGATCGTCTGCGCTCCGCCGACGCGCTCGAAGCGCCGCTCCTGGAGCACGCGGAGCAGCTTCGCCTGGAGGTCCGGCTTCAGCTCGGCCACCTCGTCGAGGAAGAACGTCCCGCCCTCCGCCAGCTCGACGCGGCCGCGCCGGCGCGCGATCGCGCCCGTGAACGCGCCCTTCTCGTGGCCGAAGAGCTCGCTCTCGAGGAGCTGCTCGGAGAGCGCGGCGCAGTTGACCGCGACGAAAGGCCCGCTCGCGCGCTCGCTCCAGGCGTGCACGCAGCGCGCGGCCACCTCCTTCCCGGTCCCGCTCTCTCCGAGGAGGAGCACGGTCGACGTCGTGCGCGCGACCTTCCGGAGCGCCTCCTCCACCGGCTTCATCGCCGGATCGCCCCACGTGAGGCGCAGCTCGGCCTGCGCGGCGCGATCCGACTCCTCGCGGCGCGCGCGCAGCGCCCGCCGCTCGAGCGCGCGCGCGACGACGAGCCGGAGCTCGGCCGGGCTCGCGACGGGCTTCTGCAGGTAGTCGAACGCGCCGAGCTTCATCGCCTCGACGGCCGAGTCGACGCTCCCGTGCGCGGTGAGCACGATGACCTCCATCTCCGCCTGATCGCCGCGCGCGCGGCGGACGAGCTCCATGCCGTCCATGCGCGGCATACGGAGATCGGTGATCAGCAGGTGGAACGCGCTGCCCGCGAGGCGGTCGAGCGCCTCTCGACCGTCGGCCGCCTGCACGACCTCGTGCCCTTCGGCCTCGAGCGCCTCGGCGAGGAAGCTCCGGATGCCGTCCTCGTCTTCCGCGACCAGGATGCGCGCCATGCTCGAGCCCCGCTACGGAAGCACGACCACGAACTCGGCGCCACCGCCCTCACGGTTCCGCGCCGCGATCGCTCCGCCGTGGAGCTCGACGATCCGCCGCGCGACCGCGAGCCCGAGCCCGGTGCCGCGCACGCGCCCGGTCACGAACGGCTCGAAGATCCGCGACTCCTCGCCCGCCGCGACGCCCGGCCCGCGGTCGCGAACCGCGATCGTCAGGCGCCCGCGCTCGGTCGCGATCGCGATCTCGATCGGCGCGTCGGGCGGGGACGCCTCGACCGCGTTCCGCATCAGGTTGTCGAGGACCTGGCGGATGCGAGCGGCGTCGAGGCGCCAGCTGCGCGGCGCGCGGCTCGCGTCGATCGCGAAGCGATCGGGCGCGAGCGATTGCGCGACGTCGCGCGCGATCGCTGCCGGATCGACGGGCGCGGGCTCGACGCGGCTCGAGCGGACGAGGCTCAGCAGGTCCTCGCTCAGGTGCTCGATGCGCGTCGCCTCGTGCACGACGCGCTCCGCCTTCGCGTGCGCGCGCTCGCCCGGCGCGAGCGTCTCGACCAGGAGCTGCGCATGGCCCTTGAGCGACGCGAGCGGGTTTCGGATCTCGTGCGCGAGCACGGCCGACATCTCGCCCAGGCTCGCGAGCTGACGCTGGCGCTCGGCGCGCTCCTGCAGATCTTCCGCGCGCCGCGACAGACGGACGAGCGCGAGACCGGCCGCCAGCAGCGCGGCGACCGCTCCGAACGCGGTCAAAAGCGCCGTCGTCGCCGCGCCGCGCAGCGCGTTCGCCTCGACCGGCTCGAACTCGATCACGATCGGTCCGCGGCGGGGGGGTCGGCCGGGACCGTGGTCGCCGAGCGGTGGGAAGGGCGGGTGGCCGGGCGGCGGGCCGGGCGGCCGCGCGAAGCCGCGATGCGGGAAGTCGTGTCGCGGAGCCCGGTCGGCGCGCGCGTCCGCGTCCGGCCGCGCGGGTCCGGGCTCTCCTTCGCCGTCGAGATCCGGCGGCGGCCCGCGCCGGCGATCGCGCTCGAGCCACGGCGGCAGATGGCCCGGTACGCCCGGAGGCGGCGGCGGACGAGCGTCGACCATCGCGACCCGGCCGTCGAGATCGATCACCTCGCCTGGGCGCATGGCCGCAACGGCGGCGCGCATGCGGTCGTCGGACATCCAGCAGTCGCCGGCTCGGACGATCCCGCTCTCGTAGCCGAGCGAGGCGATGCAGCGGAGGCCCAGGTCGGCATTCGCCTCGAGGAATCCCTCCAGCGTCGCCCCGTCGGGCGGGCCGTCGAACCCGATCCCGTGGCGCAGCGCCTGCAGAAGGCCCTGGCCCTGGCCGAGCGCGACCGCCTCGTAGACACGCCCGGCGCTCACGAAGCTGTAGAGCGCCGTCCCGACGAGCGCGACGCCGACGAGCGCAAAGATCGCGACCTGGGCCCAGCGCACGCGACGCAGCGAGCGGGTCGTGTCGGCCGGTCGCGGGTCGGACGTCATCGTCGGGGCTTCCTAGGGCGTCGCGCCGCCGCCGTCCATCGCGCCGCCGCGAACCGGGGAGAAGGCTCGCAACCCGTGTGCCGCTCGCCGATCGCCGTCGGCGCATCGCGCTCCAGCGCCGATCGAGCGAGCCGCGAACGCGAGAATGCGGAAACCGCAGCGCCGCTGCGGTTTCCGCAGCACGGGAGACGCGCGCGCCATCGCCGGCCGTTCGCGCGCTCGGCTTTTCCGGCTGGCACGGCGCTCGCTCCTGCGACGGGGGCGCGAGCAATGGGCGCCCGCGCAATCAAGACGACGAAGGAGAAACATCCCGTGAAGCGAATTTTTGCTTTCCTTCCGGTCGCCGCGCTTCTCGCGGCGGCGCAGCCGGCCCTGGCGGACCCCGGCCATCGGCACCACCGGCCGACCTTCAGCGAGCTCGACGCCGATGGCGACGGCTCGGTGACGCAGGACGAGTTCCTGACGCCGGTCGTGGAGCACCTGACGGAGCGCTTCAACGCGATCGACACGAACGGCGACGGCGTCGTGAGCGAGGCGGAGTTCGAGGCCGCCAAGCCGCCGCACGCCCGCGGCTCGCAAGCGCAGTGAGGGCGGAGGCGGCGCCCGGCGGCGGTCGACCGCCCCGGGCGCCGCGCTCCGACGGATTGCGTCGCCGCTGACGCATGTCGATGTCCCGTCTCGACGCAAAGGCAACCATACGGTTGCGTCATGACGAGCGCCGTGCCGGTTTCCACTTGACTTCGAGTGCCCGCTCGACCGACGCCTTCGGCGTCGTCGAGGAGGGCCCCCCATGGACGCTGGTTTGGACGTCGGCGCCGCCGCGATCTCCCTCGTTGCCCTGATCGCCCTCGCGCCCGCCGTGCCCGCCGGCGCGGACGTCTTCTTCGGCGACCTCCACGCGCACTCGGAGCTCTCGGACGACGCCGAAAACCCGCCCGAGCAGTTCTTCATCACCGCCCGCGACGTCGCCGGCCTCGACTTCGTCGTGCTGTCGGACCACGACATCTTCCTCGGCGCCGACGAGTGGGAGATCCTGAAGACCACCGCGGCCTCGTTCAACGTCGCGGGCCGGTTCGTCGCGTTCTCGGCCGTCGAGTGGACGCAGCCCTTCAGCTGGCACCTGAACGTCTATTTCCGCGGCGACCACGAGGCGTACTGCGCGTTCCCCGACTGCCGGCGGACGTCCGACTTCCTCGACTACTACGGTCCGCGCGTCTTCGCGGGTGAGGCGGCCGCGCACGTCAACCACCCGGCGTCTCCCGAGTACCTGATCCCGTGGAACGAGATGGACGACACGGTGACGACCAGCGTCGAGGTCTGGAACTCCGACGGCGGCGGCAGCCACGAGCTCCGATTCGGCGGCGCGCTATGGGCCCTGCGCGCGGGCTTCCGCCTCGGGCTCGTCGGCGTCTCCGACGACCACCACACGCAGCGGAGGCCGCCGTCGATCGGCACCGGCCTGACCGGCTGCCACGCCGACGCGCTGACGCGCGCCGACCTGCTGACGGCGCTCCGCGCGCGGCGCTGCTTCGCGACCGACGGCGAGCGCATCGAGCTCGACCTCTCCGTGGGCGGAACGGCGATGGGCGGCGAGCGCAGCGCGCGGCTCGGCGACCGCCTCGCGACGCACGTCGAGGTGCTCGCGACCGCGACGCCGGTCACGGTGGAGATCGTCCGGAACGGCGACGTCGTGGCGACCCGGCGCTGCGACACGCCGGTGTGCGACGTCGACGCGCGCGTCGGCGTCGCCGACCCGAACACCTTCGTCTACGCCCGCGTGGCGCAGGCGGGCGGCAAGCACGCCTGGAGCAGCCCCGTGTTCGTGCGCGGCGACTGCGCGCGCGGCACGTCGTGCCTCGCGCGCCGGCTCTCCGACGGCGGCGGAAGCGACGGCGCGGACGACTGCATCGCGCGCTGGCTCGCGCCCGCCGACGCGCCGCGGCCGTCGCGCGGCGACCCGCCGCGCCTCACGTGCCGCGCCGGCGACTCCGCGTGCGCGACGCCGGGCGACCCGGACGCGTGCACGTTCCGGCTCGGCCTCTGCTTCGCGATCGACGACCCGGCGGGCGACCGCTGCTCGGTGGATCAGGTCGACGGCTTCGAGGTGACCGCACCTCCGGCGTCCGGATCGGAGCCCGATGCGACGGGCCGCGACCCTCGAAAGACGCTGGAGGCGATGTTCCGGGCGGCGACCACGTCGCCCGACAAGCCCGGCTGCACGCCGCTCTCGGCGTTCACGGTGCCGGTCGGCGTCCGACGGCTCGAGGTGCGGACGTCCGCGGGCGAGCGCAGCGATACCGACGCGATCGTCCTCGAATGCGCGCCGCGGCGACGCGGCCTCGGAAGCCGCGTGCCGCTGCTCCGCGTGTCGCGCGGGCGGTGAGCGACCTCAGCCGCCGGCCTTCTGGAGTTCCGGATCGATCACGCCCTTGAAGGCGTCGAGCGGCTGCGCGCCCGAGAGGCGCCGGCCGTTGACGAAGAAGGTCGGGGTCGAGTTGACGTTGATCGCCTCCGCCTCCTCCTGCGTCGCATCGATCAGCGGCTGCGTCTCCTCCTTCTCGAAGCACTCCTTGACCTTGTCCCGGTCGGCGCCGGCGTTCTTCGCGATGTCGAGCAGCGCGTCGGCCGGCTTGTCGCTCGGGATCTCCTTCACCTTGTCGAACACGGTGTGGTGGTACTTCCAGTAGGCCTCGTTGCCCGACTGCTTGAAGACGCACAGCCCGATGAGCGACGCCGGCTGCGCGATCGGATGGATCTGCGTGAGCGGGAACTGCTTGTAGACGAAGCGCACCTTGTCGCCGTACTGCTTCAGGACCTCGTCCCGCACGATCACCTCGGCCTTCGCGCAGAACGGGCACTGGAAGTCGGAGTACTCGACGATCGTGACCTTCGCGTCCTTCGGCCCGAGGCTCGGGTTCTGCGGGCCGATGTCGATCTTGGCGACGACGGACTGCACCGGGTCGACGTTCAGGTCGATCGGGTCGACGCGCAGGAACCAGCGGCCGTCGGCGGAGATGAGGAACTTGAGATCCTGCGATTGCTCGCCGCGCGACAGCTTGAGCGTGCCCTCGTACAGTCCCGCGACCTCGGACGGCTTGATGTCCGACACCGCGACGGTGACGTCTGCCGGGATCTGACCCTGCGCCTCGAAATAGCGCTTGATCTGGGTCCCGACCTTGTCCTTGTCGACCGCGGCGCTGCCCGCCGCGGGCGCCGCCGCCGGAGCGGCGGCGGGCTGTGCGGCGGGCTTCTCGGCCGGCTGCGACGCCGGAGGGCTGGCCGGCTTGTCCCCCGACGACGGGCTCTGCGAGCACGCCGCCGCTCCGGCGGCGACCATCGCGAGCGCGGCGAGCGCGCTCCAGCGCGCACCGCGAGCCTTCCGATCCTTCATGGCAATGAGCTCCTTTGGGAGGCGATCGCGATTCCTTGCCGCTCCCGCGCCGTTCGGCCGGCGGGGCGGCGAGCCTCGGGTCGACCCGGCGGCTGGCGCCTGTTTATGGGCCTCCCGCCGGGATGTCAAATTTGCCGGAGCAGCCGGAACCCGGGCTCGCGGCGCCCGTCCGCGCCGGCGCGCTCGACGATCTCGGCGCGCGCGCCGGGCGCGTAGCGCGCGAGCGCCGCCGAGTGGCGGAGCGCCGTGACGACGAGCTCGCCCGCCGCGATTTCGACGACCACCTCGTCCGACGGCGGGTAGAACGCGCCGTCGTCTTCCTGTGCCGCGAGGAGCGAGAACGCCTCCGCGAGCCCGACGATCCGCCGCACGCCGACGTCGAAGCTCGGCACTTCGGGCTCCGGGTCGCGCACGTCGGTCACGAGCGCGATGCCCGCGAGCCCGAGCGCGCTCGCCGCCTTCCGCTGCTCGGCGAGGAGCGCGGCGAGGGCCCTCGCGCCCGCGACGTCCAGCACCGCGAAGTCCGGGCGCACGCGGGACCAGAAGTCGAAGGCGGTCGCGCGCGACGCGTCCGCGTCGACCGGGCCGACGGGCATGTCGAGGGCGCCGAGCGCCTCGACCGCGTCGCCGACGACGAGCGAGCCCGGCGTCGGAAGGCCGCCGGGAAGGGTGTTCGTCGCGCGCATCCCGGGGCGAAGCCCGGCGCCGGCGAGAGCGCGCGCGCCGACGCGCGCCTCGCGCTCGAGGTCGCTCGCGCTGAACACGAGCATCTCGAGCGGGCTCGGACGCGCCGGCACCCCGACCCGCACCAAGTCCGCGCGCCGCCGCCAGCTCCCGTACGGCGGGTGCGCCGCCTCGTCGGCCGCGAGGTCCGCCGGCCGGACGATCGGGAGCCCGTCGAGCGTGCGGGGCGGCGCCGAGATGCCCGCCCGCTCCCAGCGCTCGCGCCAGAAGCCGCCGCTCTCGAACAGCTCGCGCAGGTGGCCTGCGAGTCCCTCGCTCTCACGCTCCATTGCCGGATCGCTCCTCTTCGCCGCTCGCGCGAACGGGATAGCAGGCGACCCGGCCGTCGCGCGAAGCGATCAGGGCGCTCCGCCGGCCGCGTCGACGCGGAACACGTTCCCCGAGGTGAGCCCGACGACGTAGAGCTCGCCGTCGAGGTCCTCGCCGAAGGACGACAGCCCTTCGACCCGGCCCGCGGGATCGAGCGCGCCGGTGACGTCCACGACGTCGACCGCGCTGCCGGGCGCTCCGCCGCTCGACGTCAAGAGCCACATCCGGTTCGAGCAGTAGTCGCCGAAGAGGTAGCGCCCCGCCAGCTCGGGGATCGCAGCGCCGCGATAGACGAAGCCGCCGGTCACGGAGCACCCCGAGCTCCGGTCGTACTCGTGGACGGGGAGCGTGAGCCCGGTCGTGTCGCAGCCGGATTCGGGACGGAAGCAGTGAAGGCCCTCGGTGACCGGCCATCCGAAGTCGAGGCCGCCCTGCCCCGCCGGCACGTGGTCGATCTCCTCGAAGCGGTCCTGCCCGACGTCGCCGATCCAGAGGTCGCCGGTGGCGCGATCGAAGCTGAAGCGCCAAGGGTTCCGGAGGCCCTGCTGCCAGACGTCGGGATCGCCGGTGGCGGCGTTCCCGGCCGGCGGGTCGGGATAGCGGTCGACGTCGATGCGGAGGAGCTTTCCGAGCTTCGAGGACGGATTGCGCGCGTTGTTCATCGGGTCGCCGGCGCCGCCGCCGTCGCCGAGCCCGATCGCGAGCGTGCCGTCGGGAGCGAAGGCGAGCATGCCGCCGTTGTGGTTCGGGAACGGCTGATCGACGCGGAAGAAGAGACGGGCCGGCTCGGGATCGGCGACCGGCGGATCCTCGCTCGCGCGCCGGAACTCGACGATCTCGGTGTCGCCGTCGGGGTTGGTGTAATTGACGAAGAAGCGGCCGTTCGTCGCGTAGCCGGGATGGAACGCGAGGCCGAGGAGTCCGCGCTCGCCGCAGCACGAGACGATGCCCGAGAGGTCGAGGAACGGCTCGGCTCGCATGCGACCGCCCTCGACCACCCGGATGCGGCCGGTCTGCTCGACGACGTAGAGCCGCTCCCGCTCGCCCGGCGCCTGGGTGACGAAGAGCGGCTGCTCGAGGCCGCTCGCGACCTCGGTCAGCACCATCGCCGGGATCCCCGGCGACGGCGCACCGGTCGGCTCTGGCGTCGGCGACGACGTGACCGGCGGCGGCGTCGGCGTCGCGGGCGTCGCGGTCGGCCCGCGCGAGGGCGGCGGTGCGCCGCCACCGCCACCACCGCCGCATCCCGCGACGGATGCGGCGAGGAGCAGCACCAACCCCCAGCGTGCGGCGTGCATCTTCACCTCGCGTCGTCGGCGCCGGCCTCGCGCCGGCGCGCGGCGACGGGGCTCAGCTCGCCGCCGCCGCCATCTCCTTCATCAGGCCTTCCATCGTCTGCTTGGGCAAGGGGGAGGTGAAGAACTCCTTCTCCATCGCCGCGCCGAGCTCCTCGGGATCCCAGACCGGGTGCTTGAAGTCGCCGACCTGGCGCTCCGCCTGCCAGCCGCGGAAGAGGTTCACGCGTCCGTTGCCGACGCGGAACACCTCGCCGTGGATGTGCCCGGCGCGCTCGCTCGCGAGCCAGACGACCAGGGGCGCGACGTGCGCGGGGCCGGCCGCGTCCATCATCTTCGAAGGCACCTGATCGACGCTTCCGCGCCCCATCGCCTCGGTCGTGAGACGGGTGATCGCGCTCGGGGCGATCGCGTTCGCCGTCACGCCGTAGCGCGACATCTCCTTGTCGGCGATGACCGTGAGCGCGGCGATCCCCGCCTTCGCGGCGCCGTAGTTCGCCTGGCCGGCGTTGCAGAGAAGCCCCGAGTCGCTCGAGGTGTTGATGAGGCGGCCGTTCAGCGCGTTCCCCTTCTTGTGCTCCTCGCGCCAGTACGCGCAGGCATGGCGCGAGAGGTTGAACGTGCCCTTCAGGTGAACCGAGACGACGGAATCGAAGTCCTCCTCGTTCATGTTGAAGATCATGCGGTCGCGCAGGATGCCGGCGTTGTTCACGACGACGTGCAGCGCGCCGAAGCTGTCGATCGCCGCCCGCACCATGCGCTCGGCGGCGCGGTAGTCGGCGACGTTGTCGGCGTTCGCGATCGCCTCGCCGCCGGCGGCGCGGATCGCTGCGACGACCTCGTCGGCCGGGCTCTGGCTGGCGCCGGTTCCGTCGTGGCTTCCGCCGAGGTCGTTCACGACGACCTTGGCGCCGTGCTTCGCGAGCAGCAGCGCCTCCTCCCGACCGATGCCCCGTCCGGCACCGGTGACGATCGCGACCCGGCCTGCGAGCAGCATGTGACTCCCTCCCGTTCGTTCGGCTTGCCGCGGCCGGACGTGGCCGCGGCGGCGATCTTCGCGGGCCTTCGGGGGCCGTGCAAGGGTCGGTCCGGGCCGCTTGAGAAACGACGCAGGAGGGCGGTGGGAGCGTCGCGCGAGCGAGGCCGGCGCTCAGGTCGGAGTCGGCCTTCTGTTGTCTCATGGCAGGATCTCGTACGAGCCCAACCCGGAGCGGGGTCCTGGAACTCGCGCCGCCGCTGGGGCAAAGGGCGGGGATGGGGTTCCTTCTGCTCCTCGCGATCGTCGCGGCGGCCGTGCTGTGGGGCGTGGGCACGTACAACGGGCTCGTGTCGCTCAAGAACCGGGCGGACGAGGCCTGGCGGCAGATCGACGTGCAGCTCAAGCGCCGGCACGACCTCGTGCCGAACCTGGTGGAGGCGGTGCGGGGGGCGATGGAGTTCGAGAAGTCGACGCTCGAGAGCGTGGTCGCGGCGCGGAGCCGGGCGGTGGCGGCGCGCGGTCCGGCGGAGACGGCGAGCGCCGAGGCGGGGCTGTCGCGCGCTCTCGGCGAGGTCTTCGCGGTCGTCGAGAAGTATCCCGAGCTCAAGTCGAACGAGAACGTGCTGCGCCTGCAGGAGGAGCTCGCGAACACCGAGAACCTGGTCGCGTTCGCGCGCCAGCACTACAACTCGCTCGTGGGCGACCTGAACACGCGGCTCGAGGCGTTCCCCGGGAGCCTGATCGCGCGCCAGTTCGCGTTCGAGCGGCGCGAGTACTTCGAGGCCGCGGACGAGGACCGCGCCGTGCCCCGGGTGAGCCTCGGCGCGACGCCGCGCGCCTGAGCGGCGCGCGTCGCTCGGGTAGCTACACGCGACGACGATGCTCGACTTCGCGACCGCGGCCGGCCGGAATCGCCGCCGGTCGCGCGCGCTCGTCGTCGGGCTGGTGATCGTCGCCGCGGCCGCCGGCCTCGCCGTCGACGGCGCGCTCGGGACGCTCGCGCGCCGCGGCTTCCCGATCGTGACCGCGCTCGCGATCGCGGGCGCGGCCGCAGCGGCCGCGATCGCGGTGCGCGCCGGCGATCGCCTCGTCCTGGCGGCGCTCGGCGCGCGGCCGCTCGACCTCTCGCAGCCCGAGGAGCGCCAGCTCGCGAACCTCGTCCAGGAGATGGCGGTCGCGAGCGGCCTTCCCGCGCCGCGCGCGTTGGTCGTGCCGGACGACGCGCCGAACGCGCTCGCCACCGGGCGCGACCCGGAGCACGCGGCCGTCGCCGTCACGACCGGCCTCCTCGCGCGCCTCGACCGCGCCGAGACGCAGGGCGTGATCGCGCACGAGATCGCGCACATCGGAAACCGCGACACGCGCCTCGGCGTCCAGGTCGCCGTCATGCTGGGCGCGATCGCGCTCCTGTCGGATCTCGCGTGGCGCGTCCGCTGGAGCGCCGCCGGGTCCGATCGCGACCGCGCCGACGAGCGCGACGGGGCGGCGCGCGCGCGTGGCGGCATCGCGCTCCTCGTGCCGCTGCTGCTCGCATTCTCCGCTCTCGCGCCCGCGGCCTCTCGCCTCCTCGCGCTCGCGATCTCGCGCGAGCGCGAGTACCTCGCGGACGCGAGCGCCGTCGCGCTCACCCGGAATCCCCTCGCGCTCGCCGACGCGCTCGCCGCGATCGCGGCCGACCCGCGCGCGACCCGCGCCGGCGTCGAGGGGACCGCACACCTCTTCTTCGCGCGGCCGCGCCCACGGCCGGTCGACGAGCGGCGCGGCGCCTTCGCGAGCTGGCTCGCGACCCACCCGCCGATCGCGGATCGCATCGCGCGCCTGCGCGCGATGGCGGGCGCGCCGGCGGAGGACGGCGCGCTCGGCGCTCGCGACGACGAGCGCGGTGGCCGGGCGCCCGCTGTGGCCTCGGCGTCCGGCGACGCCGCGCCGGCTCCCGAAGGCGGAGACGCGTGACCGTGCACTGCTTCACGGTCCAGCACCGGATCTCGCATGCCGACGTCGACTTCCTCGGCGAGTTGAAGCTTTCGGCGCTCCTCGGGCTCCTCGAGCAGAGCGCGGTCGAGGCGTCGAGCGACGCCGGCCTCGACCCCGCCTGGTACACGCGCGCCGGACGCTTCTGGCTGATCCGCCGGACGCGGCTCGAGCGCTGGCTCGCCGTCGGCGGCGGCGACGTCGTCGCAGTGGAGACGCACGTCGCGGACTGGCGGCGCGCGCGCTCGCTCCGGCGGTACGAGGTCCGGCTGGTCGCGCCCGGAGTCGGCGTCCGCGCCCGGCCGGTCGAAGGCGACGACCGCACGACGGCACGCCTCGCCGGCGCGCTGGTGGCGCGCGCGACCACCGACTGGGTGTACTGCGACATCGCGACCGGGCGCCCGGTGAGCATCCCGGAGGACGTCCGCGCCGCGTTCTCCGGCGACTCCGGCACGGGCCCGCTGCCGAGGGCCGCCGCGCTGCCCGATCGCGGCGAAGGCGAAGCGGTCGCCCTGCCGTTGGCGGCGCGCGTTTCACAGCTCGACCACGTCACGCACGTGAACAACGCGGCCTACGCCGGCTTCCTCGAGGACGGCGCGTTCGAGCTCTTCGCCGCGCGCGGCCTGCCGCTCGATCGCATGCTCGCGCTCGGCGGCGCGCTCCGGCCGCGATCGCTCGACCTCGAGTATCTGGTCGACGCGCTCGCCGGCGACGAGCTCGACGTCGCCAGCTGGGTCGCCGACGGCGCGCTCGACGGGAGCGCTGACGCGCCGCCGGCCACGACGCAACCGGTGCGACTGCTGCAGACCATCACGCGCCGCGACGGGACGCGTCTCGTCCGCGCCGGCAGCGAGTGGATCTGGCGTCGCCGGCCCGCGATCCTGGGCGGCGTGCCGGAGGACGAAGGCCCCGAGCCGCGAGACTCGCGGACGGCGCGCTAGAACCCCGCGTCCGGCATGTCGAGCAGCGAGCGGTCGTGCGAGCGGATCGCGGCGAGCTTCGCGTGCACGCCGGGGAGCACGTAGTTCGCGAAGAACTTCGCCGCGGCGACCTTGCCGCTGTAGAAGTCGAACTCCTCCTGGCTCTGGTCGTCCTCGTCCTCGGCATGGAGGCCGCGCTTCGCGTCCGCGATCACGGCGGCCTCGAGCAGGAGGTGAGCGATCGCGACCTCCGCCATGATTTCGAGGAACGCGTTCGCGACGAGCGTCACCTGGTCGACGTTTCCGTTCATGAAGAAGTCCATGAGCTCGGCCGAGCCGTCCTGCATCGCGGTCACGGCGTCGCGCAGCGCCTGCACCTCGTGCGTGATCCCGGGGTGCTTCGCCTGCTCGTCGACGAAGCGGACGATCTCGTCGACGAAGGCCGCGAAGCTCGCGCCGCCGTGGGCAGGGAGCTTCCGCGCGACCAGGTCCGCCGCCTGGATGTGGTTCGTGCCCTCGTAGATCGAGAAGATCTTCGCGTCGCGGAGGTACTGCTCGACCGGGTGGTCCTGAACGTAGCCGGCGCCGCCGTACGTCTGGATCGCCAGCTCGGCGATGCGGAACGCCTGGTCGGCGCAGTAGGCCTTCAGGATCGGCGTCAGGAGGTCGACCCGGCCCTGGTGGAAAGCCGCCTTGCCGGGATCGTCGCCGAGGGCGCGCGCGCAGTCCGAGTGGAACGCGAGCTTGACGGCGAGCGTCCGCATGCCCTCGACCTTGCCCTTCATCTCCATCAGCATCCGCCGCACGTCGGAGTGCTCGATGATCGGCACGCGCGGCGCGTTCGGATCCTTGAAGTGCTTGGCGGACGACCCCTGCAGGCGCTGGCGCGCGTAGTCGAGCGCGTTCAGGTACGCGGTCGACGCGAGCGCGATCCCCTGGAGGCCGACGGCGATGCGCGCGTTGTTCATCATGAGGAACATCTGCTTGATGCCGACGTTCGGCTGCCCGCCGACGAGGAAGCCGCGGCACTTCCCGTTCTCGCCGAAGCTCAGCACCGCGGTCGCCGAGGCGCGGATCCCGAGCTTGTGCTCGATCGACGCGGTCGCGACGTCGTTCGGCTCGCCGAGGCTCCCGTCCTCGTGCACCCACACCTTCGGGACGATGAAGAGCGACAGGCCCTTCGTGCCCGGCGGCGCGTCCTCGACGCGCGCGAGCACGAGGTGGACGACGTTCTCGGTCAGGTCGTGGTCGCCGGCGGAGATCCAGCACTTGGTGCCGGTGATCGAGTAGAGGTCGCCGTCGATCTGGCGGGCGCTCGTGCGCGCGGCGCCCACGTCCGAGCCGGCGTGCGGCTCCGAGAGGCACATCGTGCCGGAGAAGCGACCGGCGCGGAGGTGCGGGAGGAAGCGCGCCTTCTGCTCGGACGTGCCGAACGTCGCGACCACCTCGGCATTTCCTCGCGTCAAGCCGGGGTACATGTTGAAGGCCGTGTTCGCGCCGCTCAGCATCTCCTGCACCACGACGTCGACGGCCAGTGGAGCGCCGAGGCCGCCCTCGTCCGGGTCGCCGGCGAATGCCGTGATCCCGAGGTCGAAGAGCTGCTTCCACGCGTCGCGGAAGCCCGGAGGCGTCGTGACCTTGCCGCGCTCGAAGCCGCAGCCGCGGCGATCGCCGATCGCGTTCAGCGGCCCGAGGATCTCGCTCGCGATCCGGTGCGCCTGCTCGAGCGTCGCGTCGCACTCGTCTCGACCGACGTGCGAGAAGCGCGGGAAGTCGAAGAGCTGCTGCACGCGCAGGTGCTCCCAGAGCGTGAAGCGAAGCGCGCGCAGATCGGCCTTGTAGGAGCTGGTTTGGTTCTCGGACATGGGGACCTCCGCCGCGAGCACGTAACAAGGTGACGCACGGCGGGCCATCCTTTCTTCGTGCGTGCGGGCGCGATCGCGCACCTGCGGTGGCAACCGCGCGGATCGCGATGTAGACGACCCGCGTGCGCTTCTCGGCCCTCTTCGCTCCCACCTTGAAGGACGATCCCGCGGACGCCGAGGTCGTGAGCCACAAGCTGCTCACGCGGGCCGGAATGATCCGCCAGGTCGCGCGCGGCATCTACGACTTCCTGCCGCTCGGCCTGCGCGTCCTCCGGAAGGTCGAGCGCATCGTGCGCGAGGAGCTCGACGACGCCGGCTGCCAGGAGATCCTGATGCCGGTCGTGTGCCCGGCGGAGCTCTGGCAGGAGAGCGGACGCTGGGAGCGCTACGGCAAGGAGCTGCTCCGCATCAAGGACCGCCACGAGCGCGACTTCTGCCTCGGCCCGACGCACGAGGAGGCCGTGACCGACATCGTGCGGAAGGAGATCCGCTCGTACCGCGACCTCCCGAAGAACCTGTACCAGATCCAGACCAAGTTCCGGGACGAGGTCCGCCCGCGCTTCGGCCTCATGCGCGGGCGCGAGTTCCTGATGAAGGACGGCTACTCCTTCCACGCCGATCGCGCGGACTGCGAGCGCGAGTACCGGCACATGTACGACACCTACGAGCGCATCTTCCGGCGCTGCGGCCTCGTCTTCCGCGCCGTCGAGGCCGACACGGGAGCGATCGGGGGCACCGCGAGCCACGAGTTCCAGGTGCTCGCCGAGTCCGGCGAAGACGCGATCGTCTCGTGCGACAGCTGCGGCTACGCGGCGAACGTCGAGAAGGCGGAGCTCCCGCCGATTCCTGCGCACGTCGGCGAGAGCGATCCGCCGTCGGAGACGATGCGCGTCGTCGACACGCCCGGCCAGCGCACGATCGAGGAGGTGTCCGCCTTCCTCGGCGCGCCGCCCGAGCGCTTCATCAAGACGCTCGTCTTCGTCGACCACGACGGCGCGCCCTTCGTCGCGCTCGTGCGCGGCGACCACACGCTCTCCGAGGTGAAGCTCAAGGCGGCGATCGGCGCGCAGGCGATCGCGCTCGCCGAAGCCGAGACCGTCGCGCGCGTGACCGGCGCTTCCGTCGGCTTCGCGGGGCCGGTCGGGCTCTCGGCCCGGATCGTCGCCGATCACGCGATCGCGGGTGTGCGCGCGGCCGTGACGGGCGCGAATCGCGAGGACAAGCACCTCGTCGGCGTCGAGCATGGCCGGGACTTCGGCGACGGCGTCGTCTTCGCCGACATCCGGCAAGCCAATGCCGGCGACCCGTGCCCGCGCTGCGGCAAGGGCGTCTTCACCGCGCACCGCGGGATCGAGGTCGGCCAGGTCTTCTACCTCGGGACGAAGTACAGCGAGCCGATGGGCGCGACCTTCCTCGACGCCGCCGGTCGGCAACGGCCGATCGAGATGGGCACCTACGGCATCGGCGTGTCGCGCACGATGGCCGCCGCCGTCGAGCAGAACCACGACAAGGACGGGATCGTGTGGCCGATCCGCCTCGCGCCGTACGAGGTCGAGGTCGTTCCGGTCTCGGTGACCGACGCGTCGGTGCGCGAGGCCGCCGAGAAGCTCTACGGCGAGCTGCGCGCGCAGGGGATCGAGCCCCTGCTCGACGATCGCGACGAGCGGCCGGGCGTCAAGTTCAAGGACGCGGACCTGATCGGGATCCCGCTCCGCGTGACGGTCGGGCCGAAGGGTCTCGCGAAGAACGTCGTCGAGCTCCGCCGTCGCGACGACGGAACGGTCGTCGAGCTGCCGGCGAACGAGGCCGCAGCGCGCCTCAGAGAGGCCACCGAGTGACGCGCGCGGGACGCTCGTCGCCCGCGCTCGCGTCGGTGCGCGCGCGCCTGATCGCCGCGCTCGACGTGCCGACGCTCGCCGACGCCGAGCGCCTCGTCGACGAGCTCCGCCGCGACGTCGGCATCTTCAAGGTCGGAAAGCAGCTCTTCCTCCAGTCCGGCCCGGCCGTCGTGCGCATGATCCGCGATCGCGGCGCCGACGTCTTCCTCGACCTCAAGTTCCACGACATTCCGCGCACGGTCGCGCGCGCGGGAATCGAGGCGACGAGGCTCGGGGTCAAGATGTTCGACGTCCACGCGTCGGGCTCGTTCGACATGATGCGGGTCACGGTGTCCGAGGTGAACAAGCTCTGCCGGAAGGAAGGCCTTCGCCGCCCCAAGATCCTCGCCGTGACCGTGCTCACGAGCCTCTCGCGCGAGGACCTGAAGCGCGTCGGCGTTCAGTCGGGCGTCGAGTCGCAGGTCGTTCGGCTCGCCAAGCTCGCGCGCGAGGCGGGGATGGACGGCGTCGTGGCGTCGCCGCTCGAGGTCGCGCGCATCCGGCGCGAGTGCGGCCGGAGCTTCCTCATCGTGACGCCCGGCGTCCGGCCGCGCGAGGCCGACCACGGCGACCAGAAGCGCGTCCTCACGCCGAGCGAGGCGATCCGGAACGGGGCCGATTACCTCGTCGTCGGGCGCCCGATCCTCGACGCAACGGACCCGGCGGCGGCGGCGCGCGACATCGTCGCCGACATGGAGCGGGCGTTCGCGTCGCGCCGCACGCCGAGCCTCCGCCTCCTCGCCCGGGGTTGATGCCTTCGCGGGTCGCGGGTCAGCGACTCGCCACCGTCGCCGCGCCAACCGCGGCCTCCAGCCGGTCCAGCCGATCGCGCAGCGCGGCGCTCTCCGCTCGCAGCTCGGAAGCCTCCCGCTGCTGGCGCTGCGCCTGGTCGAGCAGCATCGCGATGAGCTCCTCGTACTTGACCGACTGCACCTCGCCCGTGGCCGAGCGCACCACCAGCTCCGGGTAGACGCGCGCGACCTCCTCCGCGACGAGCCCGTACTGGCGCTCGCCGGAAGGGTCGTCCTTGTACCGGAACGTGACCGGTCGGAGGTCGAGCAGCCCGCGACCGGCATCGCCCATGTCCCGGATGTCGCGCTTGTAGCGAGCCGACGACGCGAACACGCCGAGCCTGCCGTCCGCATCGATCACGACCGTGCTGCCGCTGACGGGCCTCCCGGCGATCCCGGCGATGAACGTCCGCTTCTGCACGTCTCCGATCCGGATCGTCTTCGACTCGGTCGCCTCGCCGGCGTTCGCGACGTAGACGTTCCGGCTGCCCTTCGTCAGGCTTCCGCCGGCTCCGCTTCCGATCGCGACGTTGCCGCTTCCGGCGACGCTCGCTCCGAGCGCGAAGACTCCCACGGCGGTGTTCCCGCCGCCCGTCCCGTTCGCCCGGAGCGCGTTCGCGCCGCTCGCGGTGTTGTTCTCGCCGGCGGTGTTGAACGCGAGCGCGTTGCCGCCGCAGGCGGTGTTGGAGCTGCCGGTCGTGTTGAACTGGAGCGCTCCGGCTCCGGCGGCGGTGTTGCCGCTACCGGTCGTGTTGCTGAAGAGCGCATTGAGGCCGTCGGCGGTGTTGTGGCCGCCCGTATCGTTGTTGAAGAGCGCGTCGACGCCGTGCGCGGTGTTTGCGTTTCCCGTCGTGTTGAAGAAGAGCGCGTTCACGCCGGTCGCCGTGTTGTTCTCGCCGGTGGAGTTGGTGGCGAGCGAGGACGCCCCGACGGCGCTGTTGTTCGCACCCGTGGTGTTCCGCGAGAGCGCGTCGAAGCCGTAGGCGGTGTTGTTGCCGCCGCCGTTCTCCGCGAGGGCATGGCCGCCGCCGCCCGTGTTTTGCTGGCCATCGCTCGTGTCGTTGCCGGCCGGCAGCTGGGCGGGGGCGGGACCGCGCATCGCGACCAGCAGAAGGAGCGACGCGAGGCCGGTGAAGACGCGGCGACGTGAACCAAGCAGCATGACGAGACCTCCGGGGTGGCAACGCTACTACGCCCGCGTCCCGGATCGGTGACATCGAAACCCGCGAAAGCTCTCCACGCGCGTCGACGCCGCCCGCCGGCTCGACCGGGTAGCCCCCCGCTACCCGAAAGGTAGCGCGCATCGGGCGTAGGCGGCGTGCCCCGCTCCGCAAAGCGGAGACGATGCAGAGGCATCGCGGGCAAACCACACGCGGCCAGGGAGGACGAAATGACCACGAAGGTCTGGACCGCCGCGGTGGTCGGCCTGCTCCTCGCCAGCAGCGCGCTGGCGGCGACGCCGGCGCAGAACTGCCAGAGCGGCAAGAACAAGGAAGCCGGCAAGTACGCCGCGTGCCGGCAGCGGGCCGAGGCGACGTTCGCGCTCACCGGAGACGCTGCCGGGCGCACGGCCCGGCTCGCGACGTGCGGCCTCAAATACGGCCTCCGGTGGCCGCAGATCGAAAGCCTGTCCGGCGGCAGCTGCCCGAGCAGCGGCGATCAGACGGCCATCCAGGGCTACCTCGATACCGCGACCACGGACGTGGCGAAGGCGCTCGGAGGCGAGCCGCTGGCGGGCCAAGCGCAGACGCTCAAGACCACCCAGACGCGGTGCTGGAACGGGTCCGGCCAGGAAATCCCGTGCGTCGGGACGGGGCAGGACGGCGAGTTCCAGACCGGGCTCGACCGCGGCTACGTCGACAACGGCGACGGCACGATCACCGATACCAACACGGGGCTCATGTGGGAGAAGCTGTCGCGCGACGGCAGCATCCACGACAAGGAGCTCCAATACACGTGGGCGCAAGCCCTCGCGGTCAAGGTGGCGGGGCTCAACTCGATCGCGTTCGCCGGGCACACCGACTGGCGCCTACCCAACGTGAACGAGCTCTACAGCCTCATCCGACTCTATCAGTACACCCCCGCCGTCTCGTCGCCCGCGTTCCACTGGAATTGCATCGTGGGATGCACGGTCCTCGACTGCTCGTGCACCTATACGCAGTCGTCCCTGTACTGGACCTCCACCTCGGAGGCTCAGTACCCGGGCGCCGCCGCCTGGTACGTGGGCTTCCACGACGGCACCGTCGGCAGGCGAGACAAGAAGTACCTCTCGGCGCACGTCCGCGCCGTACGGGGTGGGTGACGCACGCAAAACGACGCGGCCCGCCCCCGTGCGGGCTCGAGCGATGGAGGATGAAGACATGATTCGGACGTTGTGGGCCGCCGCGGCGGTCCTCGTCATCGCCGGAGCGGCGCGGGCAGCGACGCCGACCGTGAAGTGCGAGATCGACAAGAACAAGGAGGCCGGCAAGTACGTCGAATGCCGGCAGAAGGCGGAAGCGCAGCTCGCGCGCACGGGCAACATCCCGACGTACTACTCGTCGCGACAGAAGTGTGCCGACAAGTACGCCATCAAATGGTCGGCGATCGAGCGCAGGTCCGCCGGCGCGTGCCCGAGCACGGGCGACCAGAACGCGATCAAGCAGTACCTCGACACGGCGAGCGCGGACGTCGCGACCGAGCTGGCCGGCGGGACGCTGGCCGGCCAGGGCCACCGGCTGCAGACGGGGCAGAACTGGTGCGTGGACTATTCGGGCCAGTACGTCTCGTGCCCGGGGACCGGGCAGGACGGCGACTTCCAGAAAGGGCTCGACCGCATGTTCGTGGACAACGGCGACGGCACGATCAGCGACCTCCGCACGGGACTGATGTGGGAGAAGCTCTCCGACGACGGGACGATCCACGACAAGGACAAGGACTTCTTCTGGCCGAACCACCTCGCGAAGGCCACCCAGCTGAACCAGCAGGGATTTGCCGGGTACACCGACTGGCGAATCCCGAACGTGAACGAGCTGCAAACCCTGGTGAACTACGGCGCCAACAACCTCGCCACGTGGTCTGCGTTCAATACGGGCTGCTACCCGGGGTGCACCGTGTTGACGTGCTCGTGCACGGGGAACGTCTTCTACCGGTACTGGACGTCCTCGTCGTCGGAGATCTACCCGTATCGCCCGTGGTCGGTCGAATTCTCGCGCGGCGAGGTGTCGGTCACCGGAGTCTTGAATCAGGCCGCCCGGGGGGTGCGGGGCGGCTCCTGAAAGCGCGACGGCGGCCCATGCGAGAGCGCCCATCCGCGAGCACGTCTCGCGGATGGGCACCGCCGGCACGACGAGCTAAGAGTGCCCGCGTCGCAACCCACATCGCACGAGGTCGACGCATGCGCTTTTCGGTATCGCTGCCGACGGATCGGATGGATCGCGCCGGCGAGTTCGCCACCCAGAAGGCGGTCGCCGAGATCGCGTCCGCTGCCGAGGGTGCCGGCTTCGACGCCTGCTTCGTCACCGATCATCCGTTCCCGCCCGACCGCTGGCTCCACGGCGGCGGGCATCACGCGATGGATCCCTTCGTGGCGCTCTCGTTCGCTGCCGCGGCGACCGAGCGCCTGCGCGTGCAGACGCACATCCTGGTGCTGCCGTATCGGAACCCGTTTCTCGCGGCGAAGTCCGCGCTCAGCCTCGACGTCCTCTCGGGCGGCCGGCTCATCCTCGGCGTCGCCGCCGGGTACCAGAGGGGCGAGTTCGCGGCGCTCGGCGCCGACTTCGACGGGCGCGAGGAGGTGTCGGACCAGGCGATCCGCGCCATGAAGGCTGCGTGGGCCGCCGACGACGTGCGCTTCGAGGGCCGGGGATTCCACGCGTCCGGCAACAGCATGGGGTTTCGCCCGGTCCAGAAGCCGCATCCGCCGATCTGGGTGGGAGGCAACAGCCGCTCGGCGATCCGCCGCGCCGTCGAGCTCGGCGACGGCTGGGTGCCCTTCCCGAATCCGGCGGCGATGGCGAAGTACACGCGCACGCCGACCCTCGAGACGATCGACGACCTCGCCGCGCGCTTGACGATCGCGCGCGAGCACGCGCGCGCCGTCGGCCGCACGGCGCCGCTCGACGTCTGCTACTCGCTCTACGCGTCGACGTCGCAGTCGGTCGATCCCGCCGAGGCCGTCGACCGGGTGGCTGCGCTGCGCGCGGTCGGCGTCACCTGGCTCACGGTCGGCTTCCACCGCGACACCCGGCGCGACGTCATCGCCGCGATGGAGAACTTCGGACGGACGGTCGTCGCCAAGGAGCGGCGGTCGAGCTGACTCGTTCGCCCGCGGCTCAGCCCGACACGATCGGCCCGCGCAGGCGGTCGAAGTCGAGATCGGTGGAGGCGCTCGTGTCGGCCTTCAAGAGCCTCCCCATGTGCCGGAGGGCGTGCTCGTTGTCCTCGGCGCGCTCCGACGCGACGCAGTCCGACGGAACGACGACGCGGAATCCCCGCATGTAGGCGTCGTTCGCGGTGAACAGCACGCAGATGTCGCCCGCGAGGCCGGTCAAAACGAGCGTCTCGACCTCCAGGCGCTTCAGCAGCACCTCGAGGCCGGTCCGGAAGAACCCCGAATGCTGGGGCTTCAGGATGTAGAAGTCGGCGCCGATCTCGGGCGCGAGGAGGTCGATGATCGGCACGCCGGGCACCCGCTCGCGCCGGAAGTGCTCGACGAGCTCCCGCAGCCCGAGATGCCAGAAGTCGAAGTTGTCGTTCACGTAGACGATCGGCACACCGGCCTGCTGCGCGCGCTTCTTGAGGGCGGCGAGGCGGTGCGCCATCGGCAGGGCGTGGCGGAGGAGAGCGTCCGCTCCTTCGAAGTCGAACGGGTTGACGACGTCGATGACGAGGAGCGCCACTCGCGCCGGCGCCGCTCGACGGGCGCTGCCGTTCTGGAGGAGCGGCGGCCGGTCCATCGTCGTCGATCTCAATATGCGATCGCGATGAGCGTCAACGCGGGACGGAAATCGACGCGGCCAGGTTGCGAGAGCAGGCCGGGATCGCGATACGTGGAGTGGATGCGCCGCGCCCTGCTCGTGCTCGCCGTGCGCCTGGCGCTCCTCGGCGGTATCGCCGGCGCCGCCGTCCTTTTCGACGCGAGCGACGCGCGCGCGGCGCTCAAGTACGCGGACCAGGTCGTCGAGCGGACGCTCGACAACGGCTTCAAGATGATCCTGCTCGAGGATCACAAGGCGCCGGTCGCGGTCGTGCAGGTCTGGTACCGCGTCGGATCCCGCAACGAGACGCCCGGGCTCACCGGCCTCTCCCACATGCTCGAGCACATGATGTTCAAGGGGACGCAGACGCGCGGCCCGGAGGAGTACTCGCGCATCATCTCTCGGAACGGCGGGAACGAGAACGCGTTCACCGCCGACGACGCGACCACCTACTTCGCGACGCTCGCGGCGGATCGCGTCCAGGTGGAGATCGACCTGGAGGCCGACCGCATGCGGAACCTGGTCCTCACCGACGAGACGTTCGAGCCCGAGCGCAGCGTCGTGATGGAAGAGCGCCGGATGCGGATCGACAACAACCCGATCTCCTTCATGTACGAGTCGCTCGGCGCCGCGACGTTCGTCGAGCACCCGTATCGCCAGCCGACGATCGGCTGGGCGAAGGACATCGCCGGCTGGAAGCTCGCCGACCTGCGCCGGCACTACGACACGTATTACCAGCCGAACAACGCGTTCCTGGTCGCCGTCGGCGACTTCGACGCCGCTGCGCTCGGGAACGCCATCGCGGAGAAGTTCGGACCGTACCCGCGCGCCGAGGACCCGCCTCCGGTGCGCGCGACCGAGCCCGAGCCGCGCGGCGCGAAGCGCGTGTGGGTCGAGAAGCCGGCGAAGCTGCCGTTTTTCGCCGCGCAGTGGCACGTCCCGAACCTCCACCACGCCGACAGCCCCGCGCTCGAGATGCTCGAAGGCGTCCTGTCGGGCGGAAAGAGCGCGCGATTCTACCGGACGCTCGTCCACGAGCAACGCCTCGCCCTCGAGGTCGACGCCAGCTACGACCGCACGTCGATCGACGACAAGGTCTTCACGGTCAGCGCGCAGCCCCAGCCCGGCGTTCCGATCGACAAGCTCGAGGCCGCGATCCAGAAGCAGATCGCCGAGGTGCAGTCGGCTCCGCCGTCGCCGGAGGAGCTCGGCCGGGCGCGCGCGCAGATCGAGGCCGCCTTCGTCTTCGCGCAGGACTCGATGTTCTACCGCGCGCTTCTCCTCGGGACGTACGAGACCGCGGGCGGCTGGCGCCAGATCGACGAGTACCTGTCCGCGATCGCGAGCGTGAAGCCGGAGGACGTGCAGCGCGTCGCGAAGACGTACCTCGTCGACAAGAACCGGACGACCGGCGTGCTGGTCGCGCTTCCGACCGACGCCTCGGCCCCCATCGAGCGCCCGCCGAGCGGCCCGATCCACTGATGGTCTCCCGCCCATCGCTGCTCCTCACGGTCGCCGGCTTTGCGCTCGCGGCCGCCGCGCCGGGATCGCCGGCATCCGCCGCGGGCCGCCTCGCCGTCGAGCGCGTGAAGCTCGAGAACGGGCTTCAGCTCGTCCTCTCGCACCAGCCCGCCGTGCCGATCGTCGCGATCGCCTGCCTCGTCGACGGCGGCGCGCGCGTCGACCCGCCGGGAAAGGCCGGGCTCGCCGGCCTCACCGGCGACCTCCTGAGCGAGGGCACGAAAGGTCGCTCGTCGCAGGACATCGCGCGGCTCGTGGACGCGATCGGCGCGCAATTCTCGACCGGCTCCTCGCAGGACTGGATCGAGCTCGACGCCTCGGTGCTCGCGCGCGACTTCGAGACCGGCGTCGATCTGGTCGCGCGGAGCCTCCGCGAGCCGACGTTTCCGGCGGAGGAGGTCGACCGGCGGCGCGCCGAGGTGCTCGGCGAGCTCGTCGCGGGCGACGACGACCCGCACGTCGTGGCGCAGCGCGCCTTCCGGAAGGCCGTCTTCGCCGACGGCCCGTACGGCCACCCGGTCGACGGAACGCCCGCCACCGTGAAGGCGATCAAGCGCGAGGACATCGTCGCGTTCCACCGGCGCGAGATGAATCCGGAGCGCACGGTCTGCACGATGGTCGGCGACGTCGAGACCGCGCGCATGCGCGAGGTCGCGAGCGCGCGCCTCGGCGACTGGAAGACCGCGCAGGCTCCGCCGCCGCAGCCGACGGCGCAGCCAACGCCGGGCGCCGCGGAGCAGATCGTCGAGATGCCGGTCACCCAGGCGACCATCGTGCTCGGGCAGGTCGGGGTCGCGCGCTCGAATCCCGACTACTTCCCGATCCTCCTCATGAACCACGTCCTCGGCGGCGGCGGCTTCACGTCCCGCCTCATGCAGAAGATCCGGACCGAGGGCGGGCTCGCGTACGGGGTGTCGAGCAGCTTCGGCTCGACGCGCCTTCCCGGTCCCTTCCAGATCATGCTCCAGACCAAGCTCGAGAGCGTCGCGGACGCGATCCGTCTCGTACGAGCCGAAGTGCAGAAACTGCACGACGAGGGCGCCACCGACGCCGAGATCGAGGCGGCCAAGGACTACCTGACCGGAAGCTTCCCGCTCCGGCTCGACTCGACGTCGAAGCTCGCGAGCTTTCTCGCCCAGGTCCAGTACTTCGGTCTGGGGGACGACTACATCGAGCGCTACGCCGACCGCGTGCGGTCGGTCACGTCGGAGGACGTGCGGCGCGCGGCGGCGAGATATTTGCAGCCGGACGCGCTGGTCCAGGTGATCGTCGGGCCCCGCGCGGCGCTCGAGAAGAAGGCGGCGGGTTCAAGTTCGAGCCCACCATGACCGACGTTGACGGTTAGAGATAAGCTCCCTTGACTCGAGGGGATCGGGTCATTACCAACGGGGTCCAACCGTGATCCGCTTCGCCGTGTCCCAGCCGACAGCGAGACGGCGTGACGAGTCGTTGCGGGCATTCGACGTCGCTCCCGCAGACTCGCGCCGAACGCTGGTGCGTACGCGGCGGTCGAACCCCGCGGCAATCGGCCCACCGTCCGCGGGACCGCCTCCGGGCGAGCGAGGTGCCGTCGGCATGCGGGCGACGCAACGCAGCAGACCGGCGGCGAAGGCTTCCGGCACCTGAGAACAGCGCAGCGCGCGACACACCCTGGGCACGTCAGTGGCAAAATCGGTGAAGCAAAGTCAGGTGGCCAAGCCCCGCAAGCCGGCGAAGAAGCCGGCGGCCACCCGGGGCGACGAAGCCCGCGGGAGCGACCGCCGCCCGTCGTCGTCGGCATCGTCGCGCGCGCCCTCCAAGCGCTCGACCGACGACGGCGCCGTCGCGGTCAACGGCGCGCACGCCGAGGCGGTCGAAACGCCCAAGTCCAAGCGCACGACCGACGGCTCGGGCGCGCCCGTCGCCGAGATCGGCGAGGCGCTTCCCAAGCCCGCCGCGTCCGCCGAGGAGATCGACGGCGTCATGTCGATGCTCGGCGAGATGGACATCGACGTCGATCGCGCCGAGGGCGAGAGCGGCGAGTTCAACAGCGAGTCGGACAAGGAAGACGCCGTCGACTGGACCGCCGAGGAAGGCGAGGTCGCCGAGGTCGAGCCCTCCCCGACCGCCGCCAGCCCGTCCGACACGTCGGACCCGGTCCGCATGTACCTCCAGGAGATGGGCGGCGTCCCGCTCCTGTCGCGCGAAGAAGAGGTCGCGATCGCGAAGGAGATCGAGGCCGGCGAGAACGAGATCAAGGAAGCGATCTTCTCGATCCCGCTCGCGCTGCAGTACGTCATCACCCTCGGCCAGAAGCTGAAGGACGGCGACCTGACGGCGCGCGAGGCCTTCGGCGACGACGAGGAGGACAAGAGCGGCGAAGAGCAGCCGGACGACCGCGACCAGAAGCGGATCGATGCGTTCCTCGCCCACCACGGCGGCCTGAAGAAGCTCGCCGCCGAGCGCGCTCGCCTCGAGCAGACCGCCCGCGGCCGGAAGTCGGGCACGGAGGCGGCGAAGCTCGAGAAGAAGCGCCAGGCGCTCGCCGAGAAGATCAAGGCGGCGCTCTACGCGATGCCGCTCAACCGGAAGCACATCGCCGACATCTCCGAGAAGCTGAAGGAAGCCGTCGCCCTCGTCGATCGGCCGCGCGACCTGATGCGCCAGGCGATGAAGCGAAGCGGCAAGAACGACGCCGATCTCCTCCGCCACCTCCGCCGGGTGAAGCCGACGGAGCGCGCCACGGCCGCCGCCGTCGGGCGATCGCTCCGGCTCGCGACCGACGAGGTGCTGGAGCTCGTGAACAACCTCCGCTCCGGGCGCCAGAACGCGCTCCAGGTCGAGCGCGAGGTCGGCATGTCGACCGAGGCGCTCCGCGCCGGCATCGACCGGCTACGCCGCGGCGAGCACCGCGCCCAGGAGGGCAAGCGCGCCCTCATCGAGGCGAACCTCCGGCTCGTCGTGTCGATCGCGAAGCGCTACACGAACCGCGGCCTCGGGTTCCTGGACCTGATCCAGGAGGGCAACATCGGCCTGATGCGCGCGGTCGAGAAGTTCGAGTACCAGCGCGGCTACAAGTTCTCGACCTACGCGACCTGGTGGATCCGCCAGTCGGTCTCGCGGGCGATCGCCGACCAGGCGCGCACGATCCGCATCCCGGTCCACATGATCGAGACGATCAACAAGGTGCTGCGCACGTCGCGCTACCTCGTGCAGCAGCTCGGCCGCGAGCCCTCGCCCGAGGAAATCGCGACCCAGATGGAGATGCCGGCGGACAAGGTCCGCAAGGTCCTCAAGATCGTCAAGGAGCCGGTCTCCCTCGAGACGCCGATCGGCGACGACGAGGAGAGCGCGCTCGGAGATTTCGTCGAGGACCGCCAGAGCGTGTCGCCGGCCGACGCGGCGATGGCGATCAGCCTCGAGGAGCAGACTCGCAAGGTGCTCGCGACCCTGACGCCGCGCGAGGAGCAGATCCTCCGCATGCGTTTCGGGATCGGCGAGAAGTCGGATTTCACGCTGGAGGAGGTGGGGCAGAGGTTCGCGGTGACGCGTGAGCGGATCCGGCAGATCGAGGCCAAGGCGTTGCGGAAGCTCCGCAATCCCGCCCGGGCCAAGACGCTCGAGACGTTCGCGGGCTAGGAGAGAGGCTCCTAGATCGCCGGGGCCGAGGGCCCAGGCCTCCCGGGGGGGAAGGGCTCCCGGAACGCGGCGCACGCCGTACGAAAGACTGGCGGCGCTGCGAGGAGGTGGTGGTGGTGGCTGGACCTGGGTTGGAGAGCAGTCTCGAGAAGGAGCTCAAGGCGTGGCGCGAGAGCCGGAGCCGGGAGCACACGGCGGTCGCGATCCAGCGGCAGAAGTCGTTCTCCTCCGCGAGCGAGGGACGGCGGGTGCGGGTGAACGGCCAGGAGGTCCTGGTCGTGAGCCGCCCGCGGCGCTCGCTCCCCTGACTCTCTCGCCGGCCGGCTAGCCGAGCCGGCGATTCCATTCATCCGGCGACGGTGCCGCGCCCGCGGCGCGGCATCGTGCGCTCAGCGCGTCCGACGGCCGACGCGCACGACCGCGACGCTACGCGTTGGCATGTCGTGTGTGTAAATCATGCGCGACTGCGGCATCGTGCGGTCGCGTCACCCTGGCCCGCCAAAATTCGCGGCAATTGCTGGGGGGCACTGGCGCACGCCTTGCTACCTGCGGCGGCGCGAACGTTCGCCGTCCGCCCGGACCATCCTCCTCCGACGCCTCTTCCACTTTCGGCCTTGGCCACTCCTGCGCACGCACGTACGTTGCGAGGTCCGAGAGGGCGGCGATACCCCAAAGGAGAGTCGTCGTGCGCAGAGTCACCCCAGCCTTCGTTTGTCTCGTCGCCACGCTGGTTCCAGCTTTCGCTCTTGCCCAGCCGAAAGCCTACATCACGAACCAGTCGTTCAATCAGGTGAACGTGTACCGGACGAGCGACTGGGCGGCGCTCGGCTCCATCCTCGTCGGTCAGTCTCCGACCGACATCGCGATCCCGAGCTCCGGCGGGTTCGCGCTGGTCGCGAACCGCGGCAGCAACTCGGTCAGTCGGATCGACCTCGCGACCGGCACCGTGACCGCGACGATCCCCGTTCCCGGCGGACCGACGTCGGTCGCGATCCGTGCCGACGGCCTGAAGGCGTACGTCGTCCAGTCGACGAACTGCCCGCCGCCGCCGACGCCGACCGCCGCGCCCCCGACTCCGACGCCGTCGCCGGGCTCTCCCATCCCGCCGACGCCTCCCCCGCCGACCCCGACGCCGATCCCGCCGTGCACCGTTTCGGCGATCGACACCACGACCAACACAGTGGTGAAGACGATCACCGTCGGCCACACGCCGTTCGACGTCGCGATCTCGGGCGGCATCGCCTACGTGACGAACCGCGGTGACGACACGATCTCCGTGATCGACACCGACTCCGACCTCATCGTCGACGAGATCCCGGTCGGCGACACGCCCGAGGGCGTCGCCGTCGGCGCGGGCGAGATCTACGTCGCCAACGAAGCCGCCGATACCGTCACGGTGATCCGCGAGATCGATCTCAAGATCATCGCCACGATCCCGGTCGGCGCGAGCCCGCTCGGCATGGGATTCTCGCCGAACGGCTTGACGGCGATCGTGAGCAACGACGGCGGAGCGTCGATCTCCGTCATCGCCACGGGCACGCACACCGCGGGCGCGCCGATCGCCACGGGAACGAACCCGACCGGCGTCGCCTACGTTCCGGACTCGTCGAAGGCCGTCATCACCAACAGCACGGGCAGCTCGTTCTCCGTCCTGACGCTGCTCGACGGCTCGGTGCAGAACGTTCCGTTCACCGGCTCTCCGACCAGCGTCGCGATCACGCCGGAGCCGGTCTTCACCTTCGTCAAGATCGCGGCGGCCGATCAGGTGCCGACGGGCGGCACGGCGAGCTTCACGCTGAGCTACCAGAACATCGGCAGCGGAACCGCCCAGACGCCGTTGATCGACGACCCGATCCCGACGGGCATGAACTTCGCGTCGGCGACGCCGCCGGGCGGCGTCGTCGGTGGCAGCGTGCAATGGGCGCTCCCGCCGATCCTCCCCGGGCAGACGGGCGCCGTGGACGTCGCGTTCACGATCGATCCGGCCGTCGAGGACGGGACGCTCATCACGAACACCGCGACCATCTCCGATACGCTCGGCGTCCCGGTCGTCGCCGAGGACTTCGTCCGGGCGCGCACGCCCGGGAGCCTCGACCTGTCGCTGCTCTACCGGAAGTCGCCTCCGGGACCGAAGCCGCGCGACACGGTGCGCGCTCGCACGCGCTTCGTGCTGCCGGCGACGTTCACCGGCACCGAGTCGGTCGACATCACGTTCGCGTCGCCCAACAACCCGACGCCGCTCTACCAGTTCACGATCCCCGCGGGTCAGCTGCAGGGCCGGAGCGGCCGGTTCAAGTACAAGGGAACGGCGGCCGACGGAGCGAAGATCCGCGTGCAGATGTCTCCGGATCGCGCCTTCCCCGGGAAGCATCGCGTCCGCGTGCAGATCGCGAAGACGACGCTCCCGATGGTGAACCCGCCGATGCCGCCGAAGATGAACCTCACGGTCGCGCTCAACACCACGCCGGGCCCCGACGTGTTCTTCACGGAGCGGACGGTCGAGGTGAAGCGCGCCCGGCCGGGAGCGCAGAAGCTGTTCTATCAGGATTAGCCCCCGTGCGGTGCTCGCGTAGGGAGCTTCGCTCCCTACGCTGCCCTCCTCCGATGGGCCGAGGGCCGCGGGCAAAGCCCGCGGCCCTCGTTCCATTCTCGCCGACGTCGCTCGCCTGACGGCCGACCAGCGGCGCCCCGCACTGGCGACGGCCGGGGGCGCGCGTTACCCTTGCTCGCGTTTCGATGGCGAGACCCGAGCGAGACGACGACCTCTCGGTCGTCACCAAAACGCGCACCGAAAAGAAGCTCCAGCAGCCTCCCCTCTACCGCGTCCTGCTCCACAATGACGACTACACCACGCGCGAGTTCGTCGTCTGGGTGCTCCAGACCGTGTTCCACCGAAGCGAGGTGGAGTCCGTCCAGATCATGCTGCACGTCCACAACAACGGCGTCGGCGTCGCCGGCGTGTATCCGTACGACGTCGCCGAGGCGAAGGTGCAACGCGTCACGGAGCTCGCGGAGCAGAACGAGTTCCCGCTCCTGACCACGCTCGAGCCCGAATGAGCATGACGCCTCCGACGATCACCGCAGACCTCCAGGCGTCGCTCCGGCAGGCGATCGACGAGGCGCGCAAGCGGCGCCACGAGTACCTGACGCTCGAGCACCTGCTGCTCGCGCTGCTCGACAACCCGCCCGTGCAGCGCATGCTCGCCGGCCTCGACGTCGACGTCGAGGAGCTCCGGAGCGGCCTTGAGAGCTTCCTCGACGAGGCCTTCGAGCGCCTGCCCGCGGGAGTGAACCGCGTCCCCGAGGAGACGCCCGGCATCCAGCGCGTCCTGCAGCGAGCGGCCGTGCACGCGATCAGCGCGGAGCGCGGCACGATCGACGCGCCGAGCGTCGTGATCGCCATGCTGCGCGAGCCGAGCTGCCAGGCGGTGTACCTCCTCGAGCAGCAGGGCGTCACCCGGCTCGATGCGCTCCGCTACGTCTCGCACAGCTCGAGCCCGGGCGGGGTCGGCGGCGTCGAAGGAGACCCCTCCCAGCCCCGGACCGGGTCGCAGCGTCCGGAGGAGATCCCCGGCGACGACGACGCGCCGCCCATCAAGGACCCGCTCGGCACCTTCACGACCGACCTCGTCGCGCGGGCCGCGGCCGGCCAGATCGATCCCCTCGTCGGGCGCGAGGCGGAGCTCGAGCGCACGATCCACGTCCTCGCGCGCCGCCGGAAGAACAACCCGGTCTTCGTCGGCGAGCCCGGGGTCGGCAAGACGGCGATCGTCGAGGGCCTCGCGCGCGCGATCCACGAGGGCAAGGTCCCGCAAGCGCTGCGCGCCTCGCACATCTACGCGCTCGACATGGGGGCGCTCATCGCCGGCACGAAGTTCCGCGGCCAGTTCGAGGAGCGCATCAAGGCCGTGCTGCGCGCGCTCAAGGAGAAGCCGGGCGCAATCCTCTTCATCGACGAGATCCACACCGTCGTCGGCGCGGGCGCGACGAGCGGCGGCACGATGGACGCCTCGAACCTCCTGAAGCCCGCGCTCGCGAGCGGCGAGCTGCGCTGCATCGGCGCGACAACCTATCCGGAGTACAAGGCGTCCTTCGAGCGCGACCGCGCGCTCGAGCGCCGCTTCCAGAAGATCGACGTCAAGGAGCCTTCGACCGAGGAGACCGTCGAGATCCTGAAGGGCCTGCGCTCGCGCTACGAGGAGCACCACGGCGTCCAGTACGAGGACGCGGCCCTCGAGGCGGCGGCGCACCTCGCCGCGAAGCACATCAACGATCGCCATCTGCCCGACAAGGCGATCGACGTCATGGACGAGGCGGGCGCCGCCGACAGCATCCTGCCCGCGGATCGCCGCAAGCACGTGATCGGAACGCCCGAGATCGAGCTGGTCGTGAGCAAGATCGCGCGCATCCCGGAGAAGACCGTCTCGGTCTCCGCGCGCGAGCAGCTCGAGCGCCTCGAGCCCGAGCTGAAGGCCGTCATCTACGGCCAGGACCACGCGATCGAGAAGCTCGCGAGCGTCATCAAGCTGCAGCGCTCCGGGCTCGGCCACGCCGAGCGCCCGATCGGGTCGTTCCTCTTCGCCGGGCCGACCGGCGTCGGCAAGACCGAGCTCGCGCGCCAGCTCGCGCGCGTCATGGGCGTCGAGCTGATCCGATTCGACATGAGCGAGTACATGGAGAAGCACACCG
Organism: Binatia bacterium; assembly: GCA_035651755.1. GTDB lineage: Bacteria > Desulfobacterota > Binatia > UBA12015 > UBA12015 > DASRFA01. The sequence goes on from DASRFA010000030.1 coordinate 39,474, forward strand.
TGTCTCGCCTGATCGGCGCCCCGCCCGGCTACGTCGGCTTCGACCAGGGCGGCCTGCTGACGGACGCGGTGCGGAAGAACCCGCACGCGGTCGTGATGCTCGACGAGATCGAGAAGGCGCACCCGGACCTCTTCTCGATCCTGCTCCAGGTGATGGACCACGCGACGCTGACGGACAACACCGGTCGCAAGGCCGACTTCCGGAACGTCGTCCTCATCCTCACGACCAACGCCGGCGCGCGCGACATGACCGCGACGACGATCGGCTTCACGACCCCGTCGGCGATCGGCAACGCGAAGAACGCGATCGACCGCACCTTCAGCCCGGAGTTCCGGAACCGCCTCGACGCGATCGTCCTCTTCAACGCCCTCGACCCGGTCGCGATCGCCCGCGTCGTCGAGAAGAACCTCGCGGAGCTCCGGAAGCAGCTCGCGGAGAAGAGCGTCACGATCTCGCTCAGCGAGGCCGCGCTCGAGTGGCTCGCCGAGAAGGGCTTCGATCGCCTCTTCGGCGCCCGGCCGATGGCGCGGCTCATCGAATCCGAGCTGAAGCGCCCGCTCGCCGACGAGGTCCTCTTCGGCCGCCTGCAGAACGGCGGCTCGGTCACGGTCGACGTCAAGGACGGGAAGCTCGACCTCGCGATCGCGAGCGGTCCTTAGTGGTGCGTGAGCAGACCGGCTCCCTCGCCGGGGCCGGCGTCCGCCTCCACTACTCGCGCTGGCGCGGCGGCGAGCGCGCGATCCTCGTCCTCCACGGCGGCGGCCAGACGCGTCACGCCTGGGAGGAGAGCTGCCAGCACCTGGGCGATCGCGGCTACGACGTCACCGCGCTCGACCTCCGCGGTCACGGCCAGAGCGACTGGGCGCCCGACCAGGCGTACGCGCTCATGGACTTCGGCGCGGACGTCGTCGAGGTGCTGCCGCAGCTGGGCTGGACCCGCGCCGCCCTCCTCGGCTTCTCGCTCGGCGGCCTCATCAGCCTCCATCTGGCGGCGCGTCGCCCCGACGTCGCCGCGGCCCTGATCCTGGTCGACGTCGCGCCGCGGCTCGAGACCGAGGGCGTCCGCCGCATCCGCGACTTCATGACGCGCCACGAGAGCTTCGGCTCGATCGACGAGGTCGTCGCGGCCCTGCGCGAGTACAACCCGAATCGCCCTCCCGACTCGATCAAGCCGGAGTCCCTCATGCGGAACCTCCGCACGCGCCCCGACGGCCGCCTCGAGTGGCACTACGACAAGTACTTCCGCACCCCCGCCCCGACGCCGGAGGGGCAGGTCCGGTCGCGCATCGGCGGCCTGACGCACGAGGAGCTGCTCGAGGACGCGCGCCGGGTCGCCGTGCCGACGCTGGTCGTGCGCGGCGCGATGAGCGACGTCCTGAGCGACGAGGGCGTGCAGGAGCTCCTCGCGGCGATCCCGCACGCCGAGGCCGCGACCGTCGACCGCGCCGGTCACCAGGTGGCCGGCGATCGCAACGACGCGTTTCTCGTCGCGGTCACGCCGTTCCTCGAGCGCCAGTACCGGGCTCGCTGAGCCGCGGTAAAGTTTGACTCCGGCGGGTCCGACGGATCAGCTGTGGAGTGATCCCGCGAAGCTCGGGTCGAGGGAGGCAGCCATGGCCGAGGTGAACCGCCAGTTCGAGGTGCGACAGCTCCTGAAGGCGTACCGGAAGGGCCTGATCTCGGACGACCTCTTCGAGGAGCAGATGCGCGAGATCGAGAGCGGCGCGCCGGCCGCGAGCGCGCCCGCCAGGACGTATCGCCTGCGCAAGCGGACGTTCGCGACCGAGCGGGAGCTCGTCGTGCGTTTCCTCGACGAGTTCCGCGCCGGCGAGAGCTTCGGCGGCGAGGTCTTCGGCCTCTGGTGCCAGGCGACGCGTCACCCGATGGTACGCGGCGGCCTTCGGGTCATCGCGGAGCGCGAGGCGCGCCACGGCCGCCTCCTCGGCGATCGCCTCGCCGAGCTCGGAGGTCGGCCCGAGGTGACGCTGCCCGAGTCCTTCCGCGACGGCGCGCGCGCGCGCCTCGCGTCGCGCGAGATCTCGGATCTCGACAAGCTCCGGGACGTCACCCGCCGCCTCGCCGACGTCGACGCCGCCGTCCAGCCGATCCGCGACGTGATCGACCAGATCGGGGAGGACTCGGAGACCCGCACGCTCCTCGAGCTGCTGATCGACGAGGAGACGTCGACCATCCGCTGGCTGCACGCGCTCGAGAAGTGCCTCGCCGCCGACGGCGACGCGGCGGGGCGGCGCGAGAGCACGGCGGCCGCAGGGTCCACGGCGAGCGCGCGCGCGAACGGCCACGCCGACGCACGCTGACCCGTTCGGAACGCGCGGCGAGTGGCGCGCCGCCTCTCAGCGGCGCGTGACCGACATCGTCCCGTAGAGCGGGAACGGCGCGTCCTCGCGCACCTCGACGTCGCGGCCTGTCGGCTCGTGAGCGAGCCCGGGAGCCGCGAGCGCGTCGTAGCAGTTGAGGATCGGCGCCGGGTCGAGACGGCTCCGGTACGGCGGCGCGACGAACGCCGAGATCAGCGCCTGCAGATCGAGGTCCTCGATCCCGGCCTCCTCGCCGGCGACCTCGTTCAGGAACTCCCACGGCGTCACGCAGACGCGCGGAGCCGGCTCGGCGATCGCGACGTCGTCGACGGTGACCCGCACGACCGCGCAGCTCGCCGCGTCGTCGGGGACGACGTCGATCCGGACGCCCGGCCGAACGAGCCACTGGTACTTGACGTCGAGATCCCTACCGGTGCTCCCCGCGGGCGCGCACGCGCGCCACTCGACCGGCGAGGTGCGGTCGGGCTCGAGGAGCGCCCAGGACTCGAGGTGATCGAGCGAGCGGTACGGCTCGGGCGCCGCGTCCTGGATGCGGAGGATGGACGCGATGAACGCGCCGGGAAAGGGCTGGGTGTTCGGATCTTCGAGGCGGGACGGGTCGTCGAAGGCGAGCGCCTTCGCCGGATCGGGGTGGTAGAGCTGGGTCTCGCGAAACGGGTTGTAGAACGCGTCGACGACCGTCCGCCCGGCGTCTTCGCGAGCGCGCGCCATGAACGTGATCGGGTGGAGCTCGGTCTGGAAGTTCAGGTGGCCGCAGTCGACGATCCAGTGTCCCATCACGAGGACGCGCTCGCCTTCCTCGGGCAGGAAGCGGCGGTCGATGCCCTCGCGGGAGAGCCGCGACATCTGCTCCCATTCCTGCCCGCTCGCGGGGCCGGGCGTGACCGCCTCGTGCGGAAGCTGCCCCGCCGCCAGCTCGACGTGGAGGTCGCCGCCCACGACGCCGAACCGCTGCGCCGCGGCGGCGTAGGGAGCATCGAGCGCGACGTCCATGTTGAAGTCCGAGCCGAACGTGTGATCGAAGGGAAAGTCGCCGGCGCCGACCACGACGTTCGTCGCCGTGCCCGCGACCATCACCTCGCTCGGCGACGGCTTGATGTCGGCGAGGCGCTTCGGGACCCGGTACTCGAGTGGGTTCCCCATCGTGAGCTCCGCGAGGAACCGGCGGTCGTCGGCACCGCACACCTCCTTCGGCGGCGCCCCCGGCAGCTCCCCATTGGCCGCCACCGCCGCGCCCTCGTCGAATGCGAGCAGCGGCTGCTCCGGCGCCGACCCGACGACGCGATCGCCGCACGCGGCGGACGCGATGCCCAGCAGGAGAAGCACCGAACGAAGTCGACTCACGTGAGCCCCCGCGGGCGCCGACGGTCCGTCCGCTGCGTCCACCGCAGCGCCGCCCGTTGGGCACGCCCGCCCCTCATGCCACTCGCCCGCCACCCCGGCCAGCGCCTTTCACCGCCCGACCGCGCGTACGCACGGCCGCCCGCCGGCAGCGACCACGCGACGCGGCAACCCCCGGACCCCGGCCCGCCGGTCAGTTGACAGCCAGTGGCGCGATTTGCGTAACTCGGACGGTTTTGCTCCGGCGGCCCGCCCGGCTCAGCGGCGCCGGCCGGTCTCTCCATCGCATCGGAGATCGTCGGCGAACGACGTCAATCACGGGAGGTCTGCGTCTCATGCTGCTCGAAGGAAAGGTTGCAATCATCACCGGCGCGGGCCGGGGCATCGGCCGGGAGCATGCGCTCCTCATGGCGAAGCACGGCGCGAAGGTCGTCGTGAACGACCTCGGCGCGCACTTCGACGGCAGCGGCCAGCCGACCGGAACGCCCGCCCAGGACGTCGTCGCGGAGATCAAGAAGATGGGCGGCGAGGCGATCGCCAACGGCGACAGCGTCACCGATCAGAAGGCCGCGAAGCGCATCCTGCAGTGCGCCCTCGACACGTTCGGAAAGGCGAACATCCTCGTCAACAACGCCGGCATCCTGCGCGACCGGATGATCTTCAACATGGACGAGGAGTCGTGGGACGCGGTCGTCGCGGTGCACCTGAAGGGCACCTACAACATGTCGCATCACCTCTGCGCGTACTGGCGGGAGGAGCACAAGAACGGAAACATGCTGAACGGCCGCATCATCAACACCGCCTCGGACGCCGGCCTCCTCGGCAACGTCGGCCAGTCGAACTACGGCGCGTGCAAGGCCGCGGTGGCCGCGATGGCGGTCATCATCGACCAGGAGATGCGGAAGTACGGCGTGACCGCGAACGCGATCGCGCCGCTCGCGCGCACGCGTCTCACCGTCGAGGCGACGCCGTCCACGGCCGCGCTCATGGGCGGCGAGGTGAAGGAAGGCCAGTTCGACGTGTGGGGGCCGCAGAACATCGCGCCGCTCGTCACCTGGCTCGCGAGCGACGACGCGAAGGACGTGCACGGCGAGGTGTTCCGCGTCGGCGGCGGGACCGTGTTCCTCCTGCAGGGCTGGCACACCGTCGGAAAGATCAAGAACGTCGGCGCGACCTGGGATCCCGAGAAGCTCGGCGCCGCGCTGAAGGCGGAGCTCGCGAAGGGCGCGACCAAGAAGGAGAGCATGGCCGACGTGATGGGCGAGGGGTTGTAGGCTGTATCCGTACCGCCATGTGCTGTTCGTCTGTCACGCGAACACGTCGCGGAGCGTGATGGCGGAGCACCTGCTGCGGCGGCTGCTCGCCGACCATGCCGTGCCCGAGGACGCGATGGTCGTGACCTCGGGCGGCATCGCGCCGTATGCGCGCGACGGGAGCCTCGTCTCGCTCGACACGCGCCTCGTGCTGCGCGACGTCGACATCCACCTCGAGCCGGATGCGGTGGCGCGCGACCTGAAGCGCGGCCACCGCCACCTGCTCGATCAGGCGGATCTGATCCTCACGATGACGGAGGAGCAGGTCCGGATGGTGCGCGCGCAGATGGGCGACCGCGACGTCCCGGTCGAGACGCTGCGGGACTTCGCGGGTCTCGGCGGCGACATCGCCGATCCCGCCGGCCAGGACGAGGACGTCTTCGCCGCGACGCGGAACCGCGTCGCGCACGCGCTCGAGCACGCGCTCGCACGCATCGTTCCGGGCGCGCCCGAGCGCGACGTCGCCGGCTGCCCGGACTGCGCCGCCGAACGAGCCTGACGCGCGTCGGACCGGTCGCGCCGGCCCGACGCACGTCAAGGATTCGCGACCAGCGCGCCCGTGTGCCCCGGGTCGTGGCGGAACATCGGCCACTGCATGGCTTCGGGAGCCGGCGTCCCGGGGACGTTCCAGACCAGGACGTCGCCCGCAAAGTCGACCCACACGATCTCCTTCAGGCCGTCGCCGTCGAGATCGCCGATCGCGGGCGTGACGCCGTTCGTCGGGCCCGGTAGCGGCACCGACTTCGGGAAGCCGGGGAGCAGGTGCCCGAAGCGATCGTGGGCCGACACCGGAAAGCAGACGTGGTCCTCGAGCCGTTGCGGCGGATCCCAGCGGCCGCAGATGCCCGAGCCGGAGACGACCTCCGGCAGGAGGTCGCCGTCGATGTCGCCGATCGCCGTCGGACCGGGGCCGTAGCTGTGGTCACCTCCGGTGAACGGGATGACGACCGGCCAGCCGGGAAGCGCGGGGCGCGCGCCGCCGCGGACGGCGTTGATGTAGTCGGGGCCCGGCGCCTGCGCGAGGCAGATCGTCGTCGAGATGCCGCGGCCGGACCGCTTCCACATCCAGCTCTTCGAGTGCGTCGCGACCAGCAGCTCGGCCGCGCCGTCGCCGTCGAGATCGCCCGCGGTCGGCGGCTCCAGCATCGGCGGGATCTTGAGCGTGCCGCCGCCGAACCCGCCGCACCGCGTGTTGTCCGTGCCGACCGCCTTGCGCGGGCGGATCGACGCCGGCTGCCCCGTGTAGCGGAACGCCGCGAGCTTCGTCGAGTTCGTCATGGCGACGATCTCGAGCCTCCCGTCGCCGTCGAGATCCGCCATGATCGGCGCATTCGTGTACGAGGGGTACGAGTTGCTCGGCCCGTAATGGAGCGAGCTCACCTTCTTCGGAAAGCCCGGCATCATGCTGCCATCCGAGGCGTAGAGCAGCATCGAAGCGGCTTCGTTGTCGGTGTCGTTCTTCGTCCCGAGAACGACGACCGCGATCTCCTTCCGCCCGTCGCCGTCGACGTCGCCGACGGCGACGAGCGATTCCGAGCACTCCTGGCTCGAGAGGCAGGGCCACGGGCTCGGCCATGTCTGCGGCCAGCCTGGCAGCACGTTGCCCTGAGCGTCGATGACGAAGACGGCGGGGCCGATCACCGCGACGATGTCGCGGTGCCCGTCGCCGTCGACGTCGCTCAGCACGAAATCGCCGCGCGGCCCGCCGCCCACGAACACGGGATCGTTCGGGTCGAGGCTGTAGGCGCGGCGGAACGGCTTCGGCCAGCCCGCCATCGGCGTGCCGTCGTCGTGCCAGACGTAGATGTCGGTATTCGGGTACGACGACGCCGAGTAGCCCACCGCCGGCACGCTGTCGGCCGCGACGACCTCGAGGCGCCCGTCGCCATCGAGATCCGCGGCCGCGGGCGAGCGGCGCATGAGGACCGTCGTCGGCTCCTGATCGAGGGTGCGCGGCCAGCCCGGCATGAGAGAGCCGTCGTGCCGGAAGACCCACACCATGTCGCCGTACGCGGCGAGGATCTCCTTCGTGCCGTCGTCGTCGAGGTCCGCGATGGTGACGTGGTTCAGGAGACGGAGGGCAGAGTCGAACTGTGGCAGGCCCGGGATGCGCTGCGGCCAGCCCTCGCGCAAGGTCGCGTCGAGGACGACGTTCCGCCGGTCGTCGACCGCGTCGAGCCCGGCCTGCGTGACGACGATGCGGAAGTCGAGGTGCGTGTTCGCCGGGAAGAGCGACGTATCGAGCGTCGCGAGCAGGCCGTCGGTGACCGGCGCGTTTCCGCTGCCGGCGAGAGCGATGCCGTCGGCACGCCAAGGGCCGAGCGCGAAGTCCGGCGTCGCCTGTCGCCATTCGACGCGGAAGCGCTGGAAGCTGCCGCCCGCCGCGGTCCCGCGGATCGCGAGCGAGCCGGTCGGACGGAGGATCGTGTTGGGCGCGGGGTCGGTGATGACGACGTGGTCGAGCACGACGCGCGTCCGGTCCTGGAACTCGTCGCCGTCGGCATTCGTCGCGCGGACGCGGATCACGTAGTCGCCGTCGGGGACCGACGCGAGGTCCCAGGTCGCGAGCGTCGCGCCCGAGACCGGCGTCGAGATCGGCCCGGCGAGAACCGTCCAGGTCGCGGGAGTCGGCGCCGCGCCGTACTCGACGGTGTAGGAGACGAAGCCCGCGCCCGACGCGCTGCCGTCGATCGCGAGCGACGTGCCGGTGACGAGCGTCCGCGGCGCCGGCGAATCGATCTCGACGTCGAGCGCTGCGAGCGCGACGGCGCCGGCCGCGTTCACGCGCCCGTAGCCCGACTCGACGTCGACGCCCGCGGAGCCGACGTCGTCGGCGCCGGTGCGGATCGCCTGGCGCACCTGTGCCGGCGAATATTCCGGGTGGAGGCCGCGCACCAGCGCCGCGACGCCCGCGACGTGCGGCGACGCCATGCTGGTGCCCGCCTGCCGGACATAGCGCGTCCCGACCACGAGCCGCCCGTTGCCGGTCATGTCCGTCCCCGCACCGCTCGAGCGCAGCGACAGGATCGAGCGGAAGGGCTCGAACCCGCCGCCGTCGTCGCCCCCGCCCGGCGCCGCGACGTCGATCTTCGCGCCGAAGTTCGAGAAGTACGCCTTCTGGTCCAGGTGGTCGAACGCCGCGACCGTGATCGCGTGGCGATGCGCCGCCGGCGTGAACGGCCCGAGCCGCGACTCCTCGACGTCGAGGTTCGAGTTGCCGGCCGCAGCGACGAATACCGTCCCGAGACCGTTCGCGGTGTCGATCGCGTCGTCGATCAGGTGCGACGTGCCGAAGCCGCCCCAGCTCGCGTTGATGACGTCGGCGCCGTTCTCGGCCGCGTACACGATCGCGAGCGCCAGGCTCTCGAAGTAGCCGCTCCCGTACGCGTTCAGGCCCTTGACGGCCATGATCTTCGCCTCGAACGCGATCCCCGCGACGCCGATCGCGTTGTCCGCGGTCGCGGCAATCGTTCCCGCGACGTGAGTCCCGTGGCCGTGGTCGTCGAACGGATCGGCGTCGTCGACCGTGAAGTCCCAGCCGGCGACGTCGTCGACGTAGCCGTTGGCGTCATCGTCGATCCCGTTGCCCGGGATCTCGCCCGGGTTCGCCCACATGTTGCCCGCGATGTCCGGGTGCGCGGCGTCGACGCCGGTGTCGATCACGGCGACCACCGCGCCCGCGCCACGGCCGACGTCCCACGCTTCGCGCGCGTGGATGCGCTCGAGCCCCCACATGTCGGCGAACGGCTGGCCCCACGACCCGGACGACGAAACGTACGGATCGTTCGGGACGAGCTGGACCGTCGCCTTCCGGTTCGGCTCCGCCCACTCGACCGCGGCGTCGCTCGCGAGCTCGCGCGCGGCCTCGTCCATGTCGAGCCACGGCGACAGCTCGAGGACGTAGATCGACGTCATGTCCGGCGTGGGCGCGACCGCGCGGCCGGCGGAGCGCGCGGCCCCCGTCCGGCGCGCGCGCCGGTCGCGCTCGGCGCGTCGGCGGGCGGCGATCGTCCCGAGCGCGGCGTCCGAGGCGCGGAGCGGCCGCACGCCGCGGAGGCCGAAGCGGCGCCCCACGTCGTCCAAGCCGGGAGCGCCGATCGCCGCGCCGATCGCGAGGCCGCGCGCGTAGAGGCAATCGAGGCAGGCGCCGACCGTGCGTTTCATCTTGACGATCACGCGACCCGGCGCGTAGCCGAGCTGGTCGAGCGCCGCGCCCGGATCGCCCGGATCGGCGGCGACCGCCGGCGCAGGAGCGATCGACGTCGGCGGCACGAGGACCGGTGGATCGCTGGCGACGTGTGCGCCGGCCTCGGCGTGCGAGAGGAGCGCCGCGACGGCCGCGAAGGCGAGGGTGCGAAGCGAGAGCGTGAGCCGCGAGGGGCGAGCAAAGCGGGCCATGGCGCACCTCCGAGGCGCCGTTGCCCGTCACGGCGCTGGGTTGGCGCCCGCCATAGCACGGGCCGCGAGCGCGAAGCGAGCGACTTCGCGGCCGCTGCGAACGGGCCGATTTGCGCCTGACCGGCGCGCGTCAGGCTCGCGCGCGGGTTGCGCGCGCGACGACGGCCGCGACGAAATCCCCCTTGGCCGCCGTGTAGGCGTCGCGGTCGGTCGCGTGGCGGGCGGCGAGCTCGCGCTTCAAGTCCTCGTAGCGCCGGGCCTCGCGCGGATCGGATCGGAGGGCGTCCCGGAAGAGGAGCCGGCGCTCGACGTCGGGCCCGGGCGTGTGGACGTGGACGTGGTGGGTCCGGCGCTGCCCGAAGGGCGGCATGCCCTTCACGAAGAACATGTGGTCGGAGCGCGGGTTGTCCGCCCACCAGACGTAGTCGAGCGACTCGAGCGGCGTCACCAGGCGGTCCCATCCCGCGCCCGCGTCGACGACGAGCAGCACGTCGATGATCGGCTTCGCCGCGAGGCCCGGGACCGCGGTGCTCCCGATGTGGTGGATCGCGGCGTCGATGCCCGCGGGCAGCGCGGCGCGGATCGCACGCGCCTCGCGCTCGTAGAGCTCCGGCCAGGACGGATCGTACGCCACGACGTCGACGCGATCGGCGTCCGCGTTGCTCCAGCGGCCGCCGTCGCGCGTGACCTTCACCGATCGCTCCGACGGCGCAGCGACGCGACGTTCGCCTCCCAGTTGCGCCCGTCGAAGGGCCGGGTCGCGACGCTCCGGACCGTGCCCGGATCGAGGCAGCGGACGTTCACGCTGTAGCCATCGGGATGGGAGCGCGGCACGTAGAACGACTTGACGCCGCACACCGAGCAGAAGAGGTGCTGCGCGGTGCCGGTGTTGAAGGTGTAGCGGGTGAGCGCCTCCTCGCCCGACAGCAGGCGGAAGCGGGCGCGCGGGACGATCAGGTGGAGGAAGCCGGTCTTCCCGCACATCGAGCAGTTGCAGTCGGTCGCCTCCACGTCGGCGGGCGCATCGACCTCGAACCGGACGCGGCCGCAGTGGCAGCCCCCGGCATGCGTGACGAGCACCGGGTCGTTCGTCGGCACGTTGGCGGCGGGCGCGTCCCTACAGGAGGACGCCGGGGTTCATGATGCCGTTCGGGTCGAGCGCACGCTTGACG
>DASRFA010000031.1:0-25985 GCA_035651755.1 Binatia bacterium
TGAGGTGGTTCCCCTCCTCGACTGGACAGGGCATAAGGCCCGAGTCCTGGGTGGGAGGAGACGATGGAACCGACGATCCAACGCTGGTCGGCGAAGCGGAAGGTGGAGCTGCTGCTCTCTCTGATCAAGGGGGAGAAGAAGCTGGTGGACGCTTGCCGGGAGTACGACCTCAAGCAGTCCGAGGTCGAGGGATGGATGGAGAGCTTCCTGAAGTCCGGGGAGCGCGGTCTCAAGGCGAATGCGGAGGACGAGGTCGCGATCCGCGAGAAGGAGATCCGGGATCTCAGGGCGAAGATCGGCGAGCTGGTGCTGGAGCTGGACGCCCGAAAAAAATGGGATGCTCTCAACGGCCGAGACGAGACGGCCTTCTGACGTTGCAGAGCGAAATGCGAGCAGAAGGCAAAGAGATCTCGATCACGAAGCTCTGCCGCTGGTTCGGCGTGCCTCGATCGAGCTTCTACTACGAGCCGGAGACACCAGGGGAGCCGGCGATCGACGAGGAACTCGTCGAGACGATCCGCGGCGTCATCGAAGCGGAGCCCGCGTTTGGACTGCGGCGGATCACCGCGGTCGTGCGCCGGAAGCTTCTGCGTGCGGTGAATCGCAAGCGCGTGCACCGGGTTTTGAAGCTCAACGGCTGGCAGATCTGGAGGAAGCCGCAGGGCAAGCGGCCCCGGGCGCAGGGCTGGGCGTCGCGCGCAACGCGGTCGAACGAGCGGTGGGCCGTCGACGCGACGCACATCTTCTGCGGCCGGGACGGCTGGTGCCACCTCACGGCGATCATCGATTGCTGCGACCGTGCGATCGTCGGTTGGCGACTGTCGAAGACTGGAGTGGCAAAGGTGGCGGCCGCAGCGCTCGAGGAGGCGCTGCGTGGCCGCCAGATCGACGCCGAGACGAACCAGCTGACGCTGCGGTCGGATAACGGCCTCGTGTTCGGTGCGAAGCCCTTCGTCGACGTGGTGCGGCGCTACGGCCTCGAACAAGAGTACATCACCCCGTACACGCCGGAGCAGAACGGGATGATCGAGCGCTTCTTTGGCTCGCTCAAGGCGGAGTGCGTGTGGTTGCACCGTTTCCGCGATCGGGACCACGCCTTCGACGTGATCTCGCGGTGGATCGACAGGTACCACGATGAGCGTCCGCACCAGGCGCTCGGATACCTCACACCGAGCGAGTACCGGGAGCGTTTAGCGGCCTGACCTGTACGGAAACCGAGGGGACACCACATTCACGATCCGCCGGCCGCAGACCGACAGCGGCCCCGGAGTTTCCCTCGCGTTCCGCCTGAGCGTGCAGGAGGCAGGCATCGAGCGCCGCTATACCCGGCCGCGCCGACCGCAACAGAACGGCGAGGTCGAGCGAAGCCATCGGATCTACGACGAGGAGTTCAGGACACGCCGCCGATTCGCGACGGTGTCGGAGGCGACCGCGGGTTGGCCGCTTGGGAGTGCCACTACAACGCTGAGCGTTTCTCGACGGCGACGCGGACGCCGATCGAACACCTCGGCGACTTCAGCTTGCCGCGTAGGTCAGTGCGATCGTAGTCGCAGGGTCTCAGAATCGCTACGAACGCGGGTCCGATTCTTGACGGGTACTTACAAGCTACTAGCCGCGAGCGCCTGTGCCGCGGGCATCCAGGACGACGCGGACGAGTTGTGCAGCCGATGACACGCCCATCTTCGAGAAGATCATCCGCCGGTGCCCCTCCACCGTGCGAGGACTGGCGGAAAGTGTTGCGGCGATCTCCTTCGAGGTCCTTCCAGAGAGGAGATGCTCCATCACCTCCCGCTCGCGCCGAGTCAAGCGTTCGAGCCGGCGCTCCACGGCGGAGCGTTCGGCGCTTGTCGCACGCATCTCTCGGTCGCGTTCGAGCGCGGTGGTCACGCGCTCGAGCAACAATTTCGGCGGAACCGGCTTCTGCAGAAAGTCCATGGCTCCGGCCTTGAGTGCACGAACGGATGCGGGCACGGTTCCGTGACCGGTGAGCACGATGATCGGCAGCGTTGCCTTCCGCCGCACGAGCTCGTCCTGCAGGTCCAGGCCATTCGAGCGTTGCAGACGGATGTCCAGCAGCAGGCACCCGCTCCGCTCCGGTGCATACGCTTGGAGAAACTCCTCGCCGGAGCCGTAGGTTTCGACCGCGAGACCCGCCGACTCCAGGAGCGCGCGCAGCGACCGCCGCATTCCGAGATGGTCGTCTACCACGAAGACCGTTGCCGGTGAGCTCATGTGCGCTCCGAAGCCGACTCGCACGAGCTCGGCATCGCAAGGCATCTGGCGGCGCCTTGGCGCTCACGTGCGTGGCCGAGGGACGCGGTGCCCGAAGGATCGCGCAGCCGGAGGTATCCCCACCGATCGCGACGCGAGGGCGGTGAGTACGATACCGCGAAGTGCATAAGATCTGACTCATTGCTATCCGCCGAAGCCTCTGGAATGCAAGCGCAAACCTGCTCCCGAGGATGCGGGGTAGTGCTCGCGCGATCCCGGTCCTCACGCGCACGTGTGTCGGCTCGAGACGTTCACCAGGGCTGGGCCGTCGCTTGTGTACGCGGGCCGCACGGTGGACGTAGAAGTTCGCCCGTACTGCCGCAAATTAAAGTGTTCTTACGGGTCTGCAGCAGCAAACATGACCATCGCAGCGAAGCGTGTAAGGCAGACGACAGCGCCCGAAACTCGAGACGCCGCGGTGCAGCAAACCCTCCAACCGCGTCGCAGGCGACACCAGAGCGCAGCGTCGCGATCCCCATCTCCTTCCTGCAGCAGTCGTGAATCTGTCGGGCCCATAAGCCAAGGACACGATCTACGACAGCGAGTCGATGCGGCGCTTCGCGCTGGTCGAGCTTGCCGATGACGTCGTGCGACGATCCTGCGCTCTCGTCACTCGCTGGAGCAGCACGGACTGACAGGCGGTCTTCGAAGCGGTGCGCGGGCTCCTGACGGAGAAGCGGTTGCTGCTGAAGTCCGGGACGATCGTGGACGCGACGATCATCGGGGCGCCGAGATCGACGAAGAATGCGGCGGGCGCACTCGACCCGGAGATGAAGCAGGGTCGCACCGCCCGCAGCGCCGCAGCTGCCACTTCGGCATGAAGCTTCACATCGGGACGGACCCCAAGGGCCGAGTGCATCGCGTGACGGCGACGCACGCAGGTGCACACGACGGCACACAGCTGCGAGCGCTACTGCACGGCGAGGAGCGCGCGATTTACGAAGCGTACTGGAAGGAAGTGTCGTTCGGCTACGACGCAATGCGCTCGGCCGCATCACGCAGAAGACGGCGGGGATGCGGAACGGCGACGGTCTACTGCTACGGCTACGATACGGCCGGCCGCCTCGAGACGGTGCGGCGCAACGGCGTAATCGTCGGGTTCAAGCGCTGCTCCGGATGCGGAACTATCGACCTTCTCGCTCAGCCGCCGCGCGCGGCGCGCCGGCGCTCGGAGTCTCGATAGGCGGTCTCGGCGAAGCGCTCGCCGAACACCACCTCGCCCGGGCTCCGCCCGTCGACGTGGCCCATGATCCCCTTGTAGAGCCGGTAGCCGAGGAGCTCGAGCACGCGATCGGGCAGCTCCGCCGCGACCTCGCGCGGAATCCCGAGGTACGGGTTCTGCTGCTGGCGGACGAAGCCGGGGCAGTACTGGACGTTCACGCCGAGGCGCCACTGATCGGCGGTGCGGTTCGCGCCGCCGCCGTGCCAGAGGCTTCCGTGGAAGACCATCACGCTGCCGGCGGGCATCTCGATCGACCGCACCTCGACGCCGCGGAGCGAGTCGGCGCCCTTCGGCACGTGCGCCCACTTGTGCGACCCGGGCACGAACGCCGTGCCGCCGTTCGCGGCCGTGAAGTCGGTGAGCGCCCAGATGCTCGTCACCATCATCGGGGCGTGCGGGCGCTTCAGGTGCTTCGACATCACGATGTCGTCGCCGTGGAGCGGCTGCGGGTCCTCGCCCGGTCCGATGTCCATCGCGGTCATTCCCGAGAGGAGGCAGCCGCGATCGAGAAGCCGCTCGACGATCGGCAGCACGCTGCCGTGCGCCGGCATCGCCGCGAAGACGCGGTCCTTCGCGAGCAGGTTGTACATGCGGAGGGTCGAGTGGCCCTCGGCGGCCGTGTCGCGCGGCCGGAGGTCGAGCTCGCGCTCGAGGCGGCGGATCGCGTCGCGGAGCGCAACGACGAGCTCGGGTTCGATCGCGTCCTCGACGACCGTGTAGCCGGTCTCGTCGATCCGGGCGACGTGGCGATCGACCTCGCCGTCGGAAAGCGGCAGTTTGGTCACGGCGTCCTCCACGTCGCGAAAAGATGCCGCGGCGCGGTGGCCCGCGCAAGGAGCCTTCGCGATGGCGATCGCCGACCCCTTCGACAACGCCGTGTGGCACGCTTTGACCGGACCGCTCGCGCGTTTCGCGGAGGGGACGGGACGGGCGCTCCGCTTCTCGGCCGACGTGTCGCCGTTCGCCGGTCTTCCCGACGGCGCGGCGCCGGCCGACTGGGACGCGCTCCGCGACCTGCTCGGGCCGGGCCGTCCCGCCGTGCTGTTCCGGGGCGAGCTCGCCGCGCCCGAGGGCTGGAAGGTCCTGAACCGCATGCCGTGCCGACAGATGGTCTCGTCGCGGCCGATCGCGGTGGACGTGCGCCGGTCGGCGGCGCTCGGTCTCGCAGGTCCCGAGCTGCTCGGCGCCGAGGACGCTCCGGCGATGCTCGACCTCGCGACCCGGACGCAGCCCGGCCCGTTCGCGACGCGGACGCCCGAGCTCGGCGACTACATCGGGGTCCGCGCGAACGGGCGCCTGGTCGCGATGGCGGGCGAGCGGCTGCGCTTGACGGGTGCGACCGAGATCAGTGCGGTGTGCACGGACCCCGACCACCGACGCAGCGGCCTCGCGGCCGAGCTGGTGGCAGCCATGGTGGCGCGCATCCGAGCGCGCGGAGACGTGCCGTTCCTCCACGTCCTCGTCGAGAACGCGGCGGCGATCCGGGTCTACGAGGCGCTCGGCTTCGACACGCGCCGCCTGATCGACGTGACCATCCTCCGCACGCCGGCGTGACCGCAGCCCGGGCGCGCTGCGCCGCTACGCGTCCGCGAACGTCGCGACGACCGGCGCGTGGTCGCTCGTCCCGAACTCCCGGAAGACCGGGCACGAGACGGCGCGCGCGGCGATTCGCTCGCTCGCGAGCACGTAGTCGAGCCGCCAGCCGATGTTCCGCTGGCGGAGGTTCCGCCAGGGCGCCCACCACGTGAAGAGGTTGTCGTTGTCCGGGTCGAGCGCCCGGCCGACGTCGACCAGGCCGCGGGCGATGATGTCCTCGAGGATCTCGCGCTCCTGCGGCTTCTGGCCGATGATGCCGGGCTTTCGCTCCTTGGGGTGGACGTCGCGGTCGGTGCGGGCGACGTTCAGGTCGCCGCAGAGGACGAGCGATCGCCCCGACTCGTGCACCGACGCGACGTAGGGCGCCATTGCGCGCATGAAATCGATCTTCGCCGCGAAGTCCTTGCCGCCGTTCGGGACGTAGACCGACGCGACGACGACGTCGCCGAGCGTCGCCTGCACGACGCGCGTCTCGCGGTCGAACGACGGGTGCTCGAACGCGGGCTGCTCCGGCCAGCGCTCCTTGCTCACGTGCAGCCCGACGCCGGAGTACGCGCCGGCGCCGTGCCAGAAGCACCAGTAGCCGGCGAGGTTGCAGATCGACGCCGGGATCTGGTCGGGACGCGCCTTCAGCTCCTGCAGGCAGACGACGTCGGGGCGGTCGCGCTCGATCCACTCGAGCACCTGCGCCTCGCGCGCGCGGATCCCGTTCACGTTCCAGGTGACGATCTTCATGCGCGCGCATCGTAGCCGACCGTGCGCGCGCGTCACGCGGAATCGAACCGAGCTACGGCGTTTGCGGGTGGTGCGATCCGAGCGCGCTCCGCGGCGGTCCGTCGCTCGGGCTGCTCGTCTTCCTCGGATGTGGGCAGAACGTCACGACGTAGTGGATCTCCTTCCCGTCCGCCGGCGCGCACGTGAAGCTGCTCGAGGGATCGTCGTACTGGTAGCTGTAGGCCTGCGGGCAGGCCGCCTTGAACACGTTCGGCCAGGCTGCGGCGCCCGGAGTCGGCAGCGGCCCGGGCGAGCTGGTCGGCGCGGGCGAAGGCGTCGGGCCCGCCGTGAGCGCGGCGGCGGCGAGCCAGCTCGGGTTGTACGGCCCGCAGCAGTCGGTGACCGGCACGCAGACGCTGCTCCCGGCGAAGATGCCGGAGGTGCAGATGGCCGACGGCTGCGGCGCCACCTGCGTCGGACACGACTGGCTGCTCGAGCAGACGTCGATCGCGCTCTCGCACTGGCCGATGCTGGTGTTGCACGTGGACCCCGGGCACTGCGCGTCGCTCGTGCACGGGACGTTGCAGAGATGGGTCGTCAGGTCGCACGTGCCCGACACCCGGCCGGCGATGCCGCCCAGGTTCGTGCAATCGTCGTCGCTGAAGCAGGTCGCGCTGCCGGAATTGCAGGAGTTCGTCTGCTGGGATCCGTGACAGCAGTACTCGTCGGCGTTGTTCGCGCAGTCGAGCGCGCTGTTCGAGGGATCGTTCGTGCAGATCGTGCAGGGGTCGGAGCAGCCGACGACGCAGCTTCCGGACACGCAGGTGCCGGTCGTGCAGTCCGCGCTCGTCGTGCAGGTGCCATTCGTGATCTGGAGCGCCGCCGGGCAAGTCTCGTTCAGGTCCGTCGTGCAGCCTCCCGACGCGACGCAAGATTTGACGCTCGGCCGGACCTCGACCGGGACGTTGTAGCCGCTCACGAGGCTCACGTCGTAGTAATCGACCGTGGTGCCGCCGCCGGCCGGCGCGTCGAACGTCGGCTCGAAGAGCGTGACGCCGGTCGCGGAATTCCCCGCGCAATCGACCTCGCCGGTGCCGCACTGCCCGGTGACGCAGGTCAGCGTCCCGTTCGACAACGTACAGCCCGTTCGTCCCCAGAACCGTCCCTGCCACGTCTCGGGCGCGCAGATGGACAGCGCGTGCTTGCCGCGGGTGCCGGCCGCCACGAGATGCCAGCGCTGGTTGCCTCTGCCCTTCGGCAGAGCGGACGTGAAGGTGCAGAGACCTCCCTGACACGAGCCGATGGCGTTGCCGCTCGCGCTGCAGATGCCGCCGCCCGGACAGCCGACGGCGGCCGTGCAGTAGCAGGTGTTGTCGCTCGTGTTGCACGTGCCCGTGCAGACCCCGTTCCCGAGGCACGTCCCGCCGGTGGGGCAATCGGCACTCGCAGTGCAGGTGATGGCGGGGCAATCGCTGTCGGCCTGGCAGGTCGGGATCGCGCACGACTGGATCCCGGACGGCGTCTGCAGGCACTGGCTGTCCGCGGTGCAGTAGCCGGAGCTGTTGCCGACCTCGGCGACCCAGACGTCCTCGGCGCACTTGTTGACGAAGCGGAGATGGTGCTCGTCGGCGGCGCAGGGCTGGCGCTGGGCGGCGGCCGAGGGGACCCTCGGCGCGGCGTGTGCCGGCGACGCGGCGAGGAGCAGCGCGAACGCGCTGCAGACGAGTGCGGATCCGTTCATGGCAGCCCCCCGGTCGAGCGCCGCGGGTGGCTCTCGAGCCACTCAGATCCTCGGCCGATTCCGCGATTGCTTTAATTGCGCTGGAGCCGCCGGGAGGCTGGTCACGGAACCGTCGGGCACGTGGCGGGGGGAGGCGACTTGGGAGCGCCCGCGAACACGCCCGGCCGGTCGCTGGCCGCGTTCCGAGGCGGGGCCGAGGCGCACCATTCCGTCCCCGTACCGAGCGCGAGCCGCAGCGCGATCCGCCCCTGCGCGGGCGCGGTGAGGGCGTAGGCCCACGACGTGCCGCGCGCCGTGACCTTGAGCTTGTCGATGACGACACTCACCGACTTGACGGCGCCGGTGCTCGTGAAGCGATAGCCGCTCGCGATCCGCGTCCAACCCGGGGGCGGCAGCGAGACGACCGCCTTCTCGCCGCTCCCGGCCGCGTTGTAGACGACGAGCGTCGCGCCGTTGACCGTCGGATCTGCAGAGCTCCCCGGTGCCGGAGGGAGCACCCGGTGCAGCAGCGGCTCGCCTTTCGTCGTGGACGTCAGCGCGAGCCTGCGCCCGTTCGGGTTGGCCGGGTCGCGCAAGGTGAGCGCGGTCGTCCGGATGGTCGTCGGCCCGGGTGGCGAGGGCGGCGGACCGGGCGGGCCGCCGCATCCGGTCGGCTCGTTGCTCTCGTCGAAGCCCGCCGGTCGCACGCCGAAGATCGGCAGCGGGCAATCGCGCTCGAGCGCGCCGAGGTCGGGCGCGCTGCCCGTGGAGGCGTCGTTGACATTGGGGAGCTCGAGCGCGGCGTCGATCGCGTTCGAGGTCGGGGCGAGCGTGGCGTCGGCGGGCAACATGGTCGCGCTCGAGCTCGCGGGCGCGGCCAGGCCCGACGCGAAGATCGGCTCGGCCAGCAGCCGGCCGTGCGACTCGAAGATGCCCGACGCCTGCATCGCCGCGAAGCTCGCCCACGTGCCGGCGTCGTCGAAGTCGAAGACGCCGTCCGGGAGCCAGCCGTTCCAGTCGATCGTCCCGCCGTCGATGCCCGCCGACCAGTCGACGGTCTTGCCGCCGCCGCTCGCCGGACCGACGAAGAGGTTGTTCGCGAGGACGAAGTCGTGCGCGGTCGCGCTGGTCTGGAGGTTCAGCGCGTGGTCGGCGCTGACGAACGTGTTGTTGTAGACCAGCACGCCGCTCGGCTCCGGCGGAGGCGTGATCCCGAGGCCGTGCAGCTTCAGCTGCTCGTTCGCGACGTTCACGATCACGTTGCGGAACGCGTAGGCAGGCCCGCCGTAGACGGGCTGGAAGCTCAGGGTCGCGAACGTGTTCGTGAACCGGTTCCGGAAGGCGCGCATGTTGCCTTCGCTCCCGTCGAACTCGATGCCGTTGTCGTACGACGACAGCACCTCGTTGCCGTAGAAGTCGATGGCGCGCGCGCCGTCGTCGCCGAGCTTCAGCGAGTCGCCGAAGCCGGAGATCTCGTTGTGGCAGACGACGTGACCGCTCCCCGAGAGGTTGATACCGTCGTCGTCCGAGTGTTGGCCTCCGTCGCTGAAGTAGTTCCTGGGCCAGGCGAGCCGGCCCTCGAGCACGTCGTCGCAGAGGTAGAAGTCGGTCTGGCCGGTCTTCGAGCCGATGCCGAGCGTGACGTCGCGGACATGCACGCGCCGCAGCACGTTGCCGGTCGTGCTCGCGCCCTGGAAGCGGATGGCGCGGTTCGCGTGCTGGAGCGTCAGATCCTCGACGACGACGTGGCTGCCGTACACCTCGAGCACGTTGCAGGCGCCGCAGCCGTTCCCGTCGAGGACCGTGCCGTCGCGGCTCGTGCCGCGGATGAAGATCGGGTCGGCGGCGGTGCCGCTCGCGGTGATGACGAACTGGCCCGTGTACGTGCCGTCCGCGACGTCGATGACGTCGCCCGCCTGCGCTGCGCTCAGCGCGCTCTGGAGCGCCGCGGCGCTGCTCGCGGCGTGGTGCGTGGGGTTCTCCGGGTTCGCCGCCGGGATCGCGCGCGTGGTGCCGGCGAGCGCGATCGTCTGGTCGACCCCGCCGTCCGGGTCGGTCGCGTGCAGCTCGATGTCGTACGTCGTCGCGGGCGCGAGGTCGAAGATGCTGCCCGCGAACTGCGGCTGGACGATGCGTCCGACGACGTGCTCGGGGCGCACGCGGAAGAGCGGCAGGCCGGTCCGCCAGGTCGCGTCGCCCTGGGCGCGGAAGCGGACCGTCACCTGCGCGTCGTGGTCGTCGTCGCCGGTGACGAAGAGCTGGACGCCGAGCGCGACGAGGGTGGGGCGGTCGAGCTGGACGGCGCCGACGTGGAGCACGTCGTCGGCGAGCGCCGGCGTCGCGCGCGAGCCCAGGATGGCCGCGAGCGCGGCGACCGCGAGCGCCGGCACGGCGCGACCGAGATCGTTCGTAGGGTGTCGTCGCGACACGAGAATGCGAGCGTAGTCCGACGCCGAGGACCCGTCGACCCCCGTCGTGACGGCGCCATCATGAACACCCGTTGGAGGGAAAGATGCCAGCGTACGAGCACATCCTCTACGACGTCGAGCGCGGGCGCGCGCGCATCACGCTCAACCACCCGGAGAAGCACAACGCCCTCAGCTACGACCTCCTCGGCGAGCTGAACCAGGCGGTCTGGGACGCGGACGACGATCGCGACGTGCACGCGGTCGTCATCCGCGGCGCCGGGCCGTCGTTCTGCGCCGGCTACGATCTGAAGGGCGCGGGCCGACGTGAGGAGCGCTCGGGAGCGGCGGGCGCCGAGGGCGCCGCGGGCGGCGAGCGGAAGCGCCACGGGCGCGGCCACCAGACCTTCGACGACGACGCCTGGCACCTCGAGCGCGCGCAGCGCCTCCGGATGGCGCTCTTCGACATGCACAAGCCGGTGATCGCGCAGGTCCACGGCTACTGCCTCGCGGGCGGCACCGACCTGGCGCTCCTCTCCGACATGGTGATCGCGGCCGAGGACGCGACGATCGGCTTCCCGCCGGCGCGCGATCTCGGCGCGCTCCCGAACAACATGTGGCTCTACAACGTCGGCCCGCAGTGGGCGAAGCGCTTGACGCTGACGGGCGACACGATCACGGGCGCCGAGGCCGCGCACATCGGCCTCGTCATGAAGGCGGTGCCGGCGAAACTCCTCGAAGCCGAGGTCGAAGGCCTGCTCGACCGCCTGGCGCTGATCGATCCCGACCTCCTCGCGGCGAACAAGCGCATCATCAACCTCGGCCTCGAGCTCATGGGCGCTCGCACGCTGCAGCGCCTCGCCGCCGAGAACGACGCGCGCGCACACCTCGCGCCGAGCTTCCGCGCGTTCGGGAAGACGGTGCAGGAGAAGGGGCTCAAGGCGGCGCTCCGCGAGCGCGACGAGAAGTTCGGCGACGGGCGCGCGCGCGTCGTCGGCCCCGAGATCCGCGACGAGCGCGGCCGTCTCAAGGACCCGCCGCGATGAGCGACGACGATCGCGTCCCGCCCGGCTGGCGCGCGGCGCTCGACGACCTCGAGCGCCGGCGCGAGGCCGCGCGCGCGATGGGCGGCGCGGAGAAGATCGCCCGCCAGCGCGCAGCCGGTCGCCTGACGGCGCGCGAGCGCGTCGAGCGGCTCTGCGACCCGGGGACGTTCAGCGAGCTCGGTCTGCTCGTCGGCTCCGCGGCCGGCGTTCCGGCAGACGGCTTCGTCGCGGGCGCGGGCCGCGTCGAGGGTCGCGACGTGCTCGTCGGCTGCGAGGACTTCACGGTGATGGGCGGGTCGATCGGGATCCGCGCGCACGCGAAGCGCCATCGCCTGGCGGAGCTCGCGGGGCAGGAGCGGGTGCCGCTCGTGATGATGCTCGACGGCGCGGGCGAGCGCGCGCAGAACGCCTTCGAGCGCTACCCGCGCTCGCCGAACGACCTGCAGGCGATCGCGCAGCTCTCGGGCCTGGTGCCGACGGTCGCGATGATCCTCGGCCCGTCGGCCGGGCACTCGGCGGTGGTCGCGCCGCTGACGGACTTCGTCGTGATGACGGAGGGCGCGTCGGCGTTCGCGGCCGGGCCGCCGCTCGTCCGCGAGGCGACGGGCGAGGTCGCGACCAAGGAGGAGCTCGGCGGCGCGCAGGTGCACGTCGGCGTGAGCGGCCTCGCGCACAACGTGTCGCCCGACGACGAGGCGGCGATCGCGCTCGTGCGCCGCTACCTCGGCTTCTTTCCGTCGAGCGCGTGGGCACGGCCGCCGCGCGTCGAGGACGGGCATCTCCGATTCGCGGACCTCGGCGAGCGCCGGCTCGACGAGATCCTCGACTTCGTGCCCGCGGACCACCGCCGCGCCTACGACATGCGACGCGTGGTCGAGCTCCTGGTCGACGGCGGCGACGTCCTCGAGCTGCAGCCGGCGTACGGCGGCGCGCTCCTGACGCTGCTCGCGCGCCTCGGCGGCGAGCCCGTCGCGATCGTCGCGAGCCAGCCGCTCGTCCTCGCCGGCTCGATCGACGGCCCGGCGGCCGACAAGGCGGCGCGCTTCATCGAGATCGCCGACACGTTCCACCTGCCCGTGGTCTTCCTCGCCGACACGCCGGGCATCCTCGTCGGCAAGGCCGCCGAGCGCGACGGCATTCTCCGGCGCGCGATGCGGATGTTCGCCGCGCAGTCGCGCATCCGCGGCGTCAAGCTGCACGTGACGGTCCGGAAGGTGTACGGCGTCGCGTCCTGCCTCATGGGGATGAACCCCTTCGACCGGCAGACGCTGTCGCTCGCGTTCCCGATCGGCCGGCTGGGCGCGATGCCCGCGTCGGGCGCGGGCGAGGCGGCGAAGGCGGACGACGAGCTGCAGGGCCAGCTCACCGCGAGCGAGCTCGGCGGCGCTTACGGGCCGGCGGATTCGATGAGCTACGACGACGTGATCGACCCGCGGGAGCTCCGCAACCGGCTGCTGCACGCGCTCCGGCTGGCGCGGAACCGCGTGGAGTCGCTGCCTCCGGAGCCGTCGCGCGCGTCGGGAATTCGATCCTGACCATGATCGTCTCCCCTTCCGAGCATCGCCCGGAGCGCGCCGGTATGGTACTTTGTCGACGTGGATCGGTCGCGTGCGATCACCCGCCGGACGACGCTGGACCAGCTCGACGACGCCTTCGATCGGAAGGTGATCGCGCAGACGACGCCCGACGAGCGCTTCGCCGAGACGTGGCGCCTCACCGAGGAGGTCTGGCGCCTCAAGGGCTGGGACCCGGGTGAACGAGGACTTTCTCGATCTGTTGCGCGCGTTCTGCGCCGCTGACGTCCGGTTTCTCGTCGTTGGAGCCTACGCGGTGTCGGTGCACGCCGAGCCGCGAACGACCGGAGACCTCGACCTCTGGGTCGAGCCGTCCGCCGAGAACGCCGCACGGGCGTACGAGGCGCTGCGCAGGTTCGGTGCGCCCTTGCACGATCTGACGGGCGAAGACCTGGCGCGCCCCGACACGGTGTTTCAGATCGGGCTGCCGCCGCGGCGGATCGATGTCCTGACGTCGATCACCGGCGTCGACTTCGCCGGCGCGTGGCCGGAGCGGGTTCACGTGACGTACGGCGATGTCCCCGTCGCGGTGCTGGGCATCGAAGCGCTGATCAAGAACAAGCTCGCCCTCGGCAGGCCGAAGGACCTGCTGGACGTCGAGGCGCTTCGCCGACACGCGCGGTGACCGATTCCTGCCCGCCGCCTCCGCCGGCAGCATGGGCCGCCGGGAAAACGCTGTACTGCATCGATGTCGCACATCAGCCCAAATTTCACTTGTCACAGCCGCCGCGATGCCGGTATCTGGGGCGCGTGTTCCGCTTCGTCGTGCTGGGTTTGCTCTACGACGGCCAGCCGCGGCATGGCTACGCCGTGGCGAAGGAGTACGGCAGGCGGTCCGGCCTCCGGATGAACACCGGCAGCTTCTACCGGGAGCTGCAGCGGCTCGCCGCCGACGGGCTCGTTCGCGCGGTCGACAATCCGCCCGACGCCGACTGCCGGCGAACGCCGTACGTGATCACGACGGCGGGCAGAGGCGCCTTCGAGACGTGGCTTTCGTCGACGCGCGACGCCTGGGGGCCCGGGTACGAGGACGCGCTGTCGTCGCGCGCGCTGTTCCTCGGCGACGCGGCGCCGGCGATCCTCGACAAGGTCCTGGAGCGCTGGAGCGACGCGCTGTGGTCGCTCGTCAAGGCGATCGAGCGCGATCGCGAGCCGAGCCCGATCCCCGCCGACGACGCGCGCGCCGCCGCGCCCACGCTGTCGCTGCTGCAGGCGCGCCGCCTCCGTCACCTCGCGGTGGAGCTCGAGTTCCTCGAAGAGTTTCGATCGGCGTACCGGCGGCCCGCGAACGCCGAGCCGTCGCAGCCGAGCGGCTCGGAAACCACCCCCGCGCGGTCGCCGTGGCGACGCGTGCGGGACCAGGCCGGCTCGGCCGGCTCGCCGGAACCGCGCGTGCGAGCGCGCGCCAGCGAATCCGGAGCCGCACGCAGAGCACCGCGATGAAGCCGCCGGCCGCGCTGCTCGAGAACGTCAGCCGCACCTACGGCGTCGGCGAGCAGGCCGCGGTCGGCCTGCGCGACGTGACGCTCAGCGTGGCGGCCGGGGAGTTCGTTTCCGTGATGGGCCCGAGCGGGTCCGGCAAGAGCACGTTGCTGAACATCATCGCCGGTCTCGACCGCCCCGATCGCGGGCGGGTCGTCGTCGCCGGCAACGACCTCGCATCGCTCTCCGACGACGAGCGCAGCGATCTCCGCCTCCGGCAGATCGGCGTCGTGTTCCAGGCGTTCAACCTCTTTCCGACCTTCTCGGTCGAGGAGAACGTCCTCTGGCCGCTCGAGTTCCTCGGCGTCCGGGCGGGGGACGCGCGTCGCCGCGTCGCCGCGACGCTGGAACTCGTCATGCTGCCCGAGCGCGTGCGCAAGCGGCGGCCCGCGGAGCTCTCCGGTGGCGAGCAGCAGCGCGTCGCCATCGCGCGCGCGCTCGTGACCGATCCCGTCCTCCTCCTCGCCGACGAGCCGACCGGAAACCTCGATTCGCGGACCGGCCGGGCGATCCTCGACCTGCTCGCGCTCCTGAACGGCACGCGCCACGTGACCGTCGTGCTGGTGACGCACGACATGTTCGCGGCGACCTACGGCCATCGCACGATCGAGCTGCGCGACGGCCAGATCGTGCGCGAGGCGCGCGCGGAGCCGGAGCACGCTCGGCACCTGAAGCTGATGCGCGAATCCTAGGAGGCTGGAGGACGCGGCGAATGAGCCTCGCGACGTTTCGGCTGCCTCGCCGGTTCCTGCGCGGGAGCTACGGAAGCCTGGCGCTCACCATCCTGGCGCTCGCGAGCGGGGTGGCGCTCGTCTGCGCGATCGACCTCGTCAACCGCACGGTCGCACGCGCGTTTCTCGAGATCATCGACACGATGGCGGGCCGCGCGTCGCTGCAGATCAGCGCGGGCGAGCGCGGGCTCATGCCCGAGCAGGTGGCGGAGACGGCCGCCAGGGTGGCCGGCGTACAGCTCGCCGTCCCCGTCGTCACGGCGACCGCGTTTCTCACCGAGCAGACCCACGAGCAGCTCACGGTCCATGCCGTCGACCTCACGAACGACGACCACCTGCGCGTCTACGAAGCAGGCGGCTCGGACGACGCGGCCGTGGACGATCCGCTCGTCTTCGTGAGCCGCCCGGATTCCATCATGCTCACCGCCGCCTTCGCCGCGCGGCACGGGATCGCGCGCGGCGACGCGATCGCGCTCGAGACGCCTGCGGGTCGGCGCTCGTTCACGGTGCGGGGGCTTCTCGAGCCGAAAGGCGTCGCGCGGGTGTACGGCGGGAACCTCGTCGTGATGGACCTCTTCGCGGCCGAGGCGGCGTTCACGCGCGCCGGGTACGTCAACCGGATCGACGTCGTGACGCGGCCGGGCGCCGACGTCGAGGAGGTGGCGCGAGCCCTGCGAGGGGCGCTGCCGGCAGGCTTGCGCGTCGATACGCCGGCCCAGCGCAGGGTCGACCTGAACCGCGTCATCGGCTCGCTGCAGGCGCTCCTGTCCGGCATCGGGCTCGTCGCGCTCCTCGCGGCGTTCCTGATCGCGTTCAACCGCCTGGCGTCGTTCTTCGAGCGCCGCGCCTGGCAGATCGCGATCCTGGCGGCGGTCGGAGTCCGGTCGCGCACGATCTGGCTCGAGCTCTTGAGCGAGGCGCTCGTGATCGGCGCGGTCGGCGTCGCGATCGGGATCCCTCTCGGCATCGCGCTCGCGCGTCCGCTCCTTCCGGTCATCGCGACGACGGCGGCGCTCAACTACAAGCTGATCGCTCCCGAGGCCGATCTCGCCATCCGGCCGCAATCGCTCGCGATCGCGGCGCTGCTCGGTCTCGCGGCGGCGGTGCTCGCGGCCTCGTTGCCGGCATGGCGCGCGGTCCAGCAGGGCATCCTCGCGACGCTGCGCAGCCGAAGTCGGGAAGCCGCCCCGGCGACGCGCTTTTCCGCGCTCGCCGCGCCGGCAGGGCTCGTCCTGCTTGCGGTCGTGGCAATCGTCGCGCAATCGGTGACGCGCTCCGCGACGTTCGGCCTGGTCGCGACCGCTCTCCTCGCGCTCACGATCGCCTTCTCCGCGCGATCGCTGCTGGTGCCGCTCCTCGGCATCCTGTCGCCGGCGATCCGCCGGGTCGCGGGGCCGACGTCGCGCTTCGCGCTCGCGGCCGTGAGCGAGAACCCGCGCCGCACGTCGCTCACCGCCGCCACCCTCGCGGTCGGCCTCGGAGCGGTCTTCTGGCTCTGGACGATGGCGCAGAGCTTCGAGCGCTCCGTCGTCGACGTCTTGAGCCGCGCGATCCGCGCGGACCTCATCGTGACGTCGTCGCACATCGTGTCCGGCTTTCTGGAGGAGCCGGTCGACGAGTCGCTCGCGGGCGAGCTCGCGAAGGTCCCCGGGGTCGCGGCGGTGGCAGGATGGCGCGCGATCGAGTGGCCGCATGGCGACGGGTCGATCGCGATCAGCGCGTACGACCCGGTGTACTTCGAGGGCGGCGCGTTCGGCGAGAGAACGCTTCAGGCGCGCCGCTCGCCCGACGTCTGGCGGGACGTCGCGCGGGGCGACGCGGTGATCATCTCCACGAGCCTCGCTTCGAACTACGGCGTCGGGATCGGCGACGACGTCACGTTGAACACGCCGAGCGGGCCGATCACCCGGCCGGTGGCGGGCATTTTGGTGGAGTTCGTCTCTCCACAGGGCACCTTGGAGATGAGCCGCGAGCTCTTTGCGCGCTACTGGCACGATCACCACCTGACGCGCGCATTCGTCAAGACGGACGCCGGCGTCCGGCTCGACGACGTTCGAAGTAGGATCGCCGAGCGTCTCGGTCACGCCTACGCGCCTCGCATCTTGTCGTCCGGCGAGCTGATGGACTACTTCGCGCAGGAGGTGCGACGCGCGTTCTCCGTCGTGCAGATCCTCGGGCTCCTCGTCCTCTTCGTCGTGCTGGTCGGGATGGCGGACTCGCTGGGTGCCGGCGTCATCGAGCGAACGCGCGAGATCGGCACGCTCCGCGCCCAGGGCATCCGGCGCCGTCTGCTCGGTCGCATGGTGGTGGTCGAAGGGCTCGTGCTCGCGACGGTCGGCCTCCTGCTTGCATGCGCCGGCGGGCTCGCGCTCGGCATCCTCTGGGTGCGCGCGACGTTCACCTATCTGCTCGGCTGGTCGCTCGACCTCTACCTGCCGTACCGCCAGATCGCCGCGGCCGCGATCGCGACGCTTCTCGTCTGTGCGATCGCGGCGTGGCTCCCGGCCCGCCGCGCCGCGCGCATCGAGCCCGGGCTCGCGCTGCGATACGAATGACCCGCGTCAATTCAATGTCCACGGACCAATCGCGCCGCCTCCCCGGCGCGACGAGGAGCACACGATGACACGGATCGCCGCCGTCGAAGTCGACGCCCCCGCGTACGTCCTGACCGCCGAGCGCGCCGCCGCCGAGCTGGCGCCGTTCCTGCCCGAACGCGCGTCCACGCGGCTTGCGCGCCTGATCGAGGAGTCACGCATCGCGACGCGCCACCTCGTCGCCCCGATTCCCGAGCTCGCGCGCCCGCGAACGGTCCAGGAGCGCACCGACGCGCTCGTCGAGCACGCCGTTCCGCTCGCCACGTCGGTCGCCCGGCGGGCGCTCGAAAGCGCGCGCATGAGCCCGGCGCAGGTCGACGCGATCGTCTGCGTCACGAGCACGAGCTTCGTCGTGCCCTCGCTCGACGCGCAGATCGCGCGCGACCTCGGCCTTCCGCCGAGCTGCCGGCGCGTCCCCATCAACCAGCTCGGCTGCTCCGGCGGCGTGGCGGGCATCGGCCTCGCCGCCGACCTCGTGGCGGACCGGGACGACCGCACGGTGCTGGTCGTCGCGGTCGAGGTGCCGTCGCTCTCTCTGCCGACGCAGGAGCCGTCGCTGACGGACCTCGCGGCGTGCTGCCTGCTGGGAGACGGCGCCGGCGCGGCCGTCGTGACCGGATGCGGCGACCCGTCCGAGAGCGGATTCGACGTCCTCGCGACCCGCACGCTGCTCTTCCCGGAGGTCCGCGAGGGCGGTGGAGCGCGCCTCACCGAGGGCGGCTTCCGGATGGTGTCGGCGGTCGGGCTGCCGCGCGTCGCGCGCGCGCGCCTCCGACCTTCCGTCGCGGAGTTCCTCGCTCCGCTCGGGCTCGCGCTCGAGGACATCTCGCTCTGGGCGATCAATCCGCGCTCGCCGCAGATCCTCGAGGCGATCGGCGACGCGCTCGACCTCTCGGCCGACGACCTCGCCCCGTCGTGGACCGCGTGGTCGCGCTACGGAAACACGATCTCGGCGACCGTGTACTTCATCCTCGATACGCTGCGGACGGAGGTGCGGCCGCCCGCCGGCGCGCTCGGCATCCTGCTCTCGTTCGGCGCCGGCGTGACGTGCGAGATGGCGCTCGTCCGCTGGCGCTGACCGCGGGCGACGTCCTGGGCCGTCGTCACGTCGCGCGGAGCGACACCGCCGGATCCGTCCGCGCCGCACGCGCCGCAGGCAGGAGGCCCGCCGCAACGCCGACCGCGATCATTGTCGCGACGATCACCAGGAACGCCTGCGGCCGGAGCAGCGGCACCGGCGACATCGTCGACCCCTCGCCGATGAGCGCCTTGGCGCCCTGGACCGCGACCCACCCGAGCGCGGCGCCGACGGCGCCCGACGCGACCGTCACCGCGAGCGCTTCCGCCAGGAACTGCGCGAAGATCGCGCCGTTGGACGCGCCGATCGCCTTCCGGAGGCCGATCTCGCGCGTCCGCTCGGTCACGACGACGAACATCACGTTCATCACGCCCGCCGCGCCGACCAGCAGCGTGATCACGATCGCCGACGTCAGGAAGATCCGGAGGCCGAGCAGCAGCAGCTCGACGATCTGCAGCGCCTCGATCACGTAGAACGACGACATCGCGCCGTTGTCGCTCGCGCGGAACGAGTGGTGCTGGCCCAGCACGTCGCGCGCGGCCGCGAGCGCAGGCCAGCCGAGCTCCCGCGTGCGCGGCTCGAAGATCACCTGGCCGACGAGCTCGTCGCGCGTGACCCGCCGCTGGGCGGTCGTGACCGGGATGAATGCGAGCTCGTCGTCGGGCGGGCCCATGTAGATGATCTGGTCGCCCTTCCGGGCGGAGACGCCGACGACGCGGAACGGGATCGACTCGATCAGCACCTCGCTTCCGACCGCGGGTCGGGCGCCGAAGAGCCGCTCCGCCGTCCGCCAGCCGAGGAAGACGACGCGCGCGCTCTCGTCGACGTCGCGGCGCGTGAGGAAGCGACCCGCGCCGACCTCGTAGTTCCGGATGCGGAGCGTGTCCTCGGTCGCGCCGTACGACCAGACGAGCTTCGTGCGTGGGCCGGCGCGCATCATGAGCGCGCGCAGGAAGAGGCTCGTGCCCGCGGCCGCGATCGAGTCGACCTCCGCGACCCGGCGCACGTCGGCGAGCTTGAGCTCGACCGGACGGGTCGCGCGCTGCCCGACGCCGGTCGCCGTCACCGAGCCCGGGAAGAGGAAGACGACCCGCTGTCCCACCTTTTGCATCTGGGTCGCGAAGTGGGCGTCGTAGCCGTCCATCGACGCCGAGAGAAAGGTCAGCATCGCGATCCCCCACACGATGCCGCTCGACGTGAGGCCGTAGCGGAGGCGGTGCGCCGCGATGCTGCGGGCGGTCTCGAGCGCGAGGTCGGCGACCGTCGCGCGCGCGCTGCCCACCGCGCCTCCCGTCCATCGCCGAACACCTGACACGCCGAGCACGAGTCACTCCGCCCGGAGCGTGATCGACGGATCGACGCTGGCCGCGCGCCACGCCGGCACGAGCCCCGCGCCGAACCCGACGAGCGCCATGATGCCGACCGCGAGCCACACGATCCACGCGCGCAGGATCGGGAGCGGGATCACGTCGGGGACCTGCAGGCGCGCGAGCCCAGCGCACGCGGCGACCCCGATCGCGAGCCCCAGGCCGCCGCCGACGCCCGTGATCACCAGCGTCTCGAGGAAGAACTGCGCGACCACGTCGCGCCGCCGCGCGCCGACCGCGAGCCGCACGCCGATCTCCTGCCGCCGCTCCTGCACCGAGTCGAGCATCATGTTCAGGATCCCGATGCCGCCGATCGCGAGCGTCGTCACCGCGAGGATGAAGAAGAGCCCGCGCATGCGGTCGACGGGGATCTTCCTGAGCGCGTCGATCGGGCTGATGACGAGCACGGCCTCCTCGTCGCGCGGGTCGACCCGCATCTGGCGCGCGAGGACGGCTCGCACCTCGAGCTTCAGGTCGTCGTACGTCTGGCGGTCGCGCGCGCGCAGCACGATCATGTCGAGCACGTCCTCGTCGACGCCGTAGCGCGGGCCCTCGGCGAGGAGAGCGGTGAGCGGGATCCACACCTGCTGGTCGATCTCGTCGAAGTCGCGCGAGAGCTGCGTGCCGACGTGCCGGAGGAAGCCGATCACCTCGTACGGCATGCCGCGGATGCGGACGGTGTCGCCGACGCGGCCCTCGGGGCCGAGGAGGCGTCGGCGCGCCGTGTCGCCGAGCACCGCGACCCGCCTGCGTCCGAGGAGATCGGCCTCCGAGATCGCGCGCCCGCCGGCGATCGCGACCCCGCGCAGGTCCATGTGCGCGGGCTCGACGCCGCGCACGTCGCGTGTCAGCGTCACCTGGCCGTGCGAGACCGGATACCAGCCGCGCGACTCGCCGAGGACGAGGTCGGCGAGACGCAGCCCCGCCCGGAGCGCGTCGACATCCTTTCGCGTGAGCCAGAGCGCACGCCGGTCGTGCGCGGGCGTGAAGTTCTCGCCGATCTTGCCGGCGTGCACGTAGACGACGTTCCGGCCCGTCCGGCTGAAACCGTCGTCGATCATGCGCTCGACGCCGAGGCCCCACGAGAGGAGGAACACGACCGACGCCGTCCCCCAGACCATGCCGAAGAGGGTGAGCGCGGTGCGGAGCTTCTGCGTCCGCAGCGTGACGAGCGCGCTGCGCGCGATCTGCGCCAGGTTCACGGCGCGCTCCGCTCGTCGGCCGCGTCGTCGTCGCCGTGGACGCGGCCGTCCCGGATGTGGAGGCGGCGCTTCGCGCGCTCGCCGATGCCGAGGTCGTGCGTCACCATGACGACGGTCGTCCCCTCGGCGTTGAGCTCGCCGAGGAGCGACATGATCTCGGCGCCGGTCCGCGTGTCGAGGTTGCCGGTCGGCTCGTCGGCCAGGATGAAGCTCGGGCGGTTGATGAGCGCGCGCGCGATCGCGACCCGCTGGCGCTCGCCGCCCGAGAGCTCGGACGGCAGGTGCCGGACGCGCTCCGCGAGGCCGACGCGCTCGAGCGCGGCGAGCGCGCGCTCCCGGCGCTCGCCGCGCGCGACCCGGCGGTAGCCGAGCGGCAGCTCCACGTTCTCGACCGCCGTCAGGCGCGGCAGGAGGTTGAAGCTCTGGAAGACGAAGCCGATCTCCTCGCCGCGGAGGCGCGCGAGGCCGTCGGGCGGGATCGTGTGGATCGGCTTCCCGCGGAAACGGTAGACGCCGGTCGTCGGCTGGAGGAGGCAGCCGAGGATCTCCATGAGCGTCGTCTTCCCCGAGCCCGACGGGCCGAGGATCGCGAGCAGCTCGCCGGCGTCGATCCGAAGGGTCACGTCGCGCAGCGCGTCCACGTGCACGCGGCCGCTCGCGTAGGTCTTTCCGATGCCGGCGAGCTCGACGACCGGCACCGGCGCCGCGGTCGCGAGGTGCGCTTCGCCGGCCGCGCTCGTGGTCACCGGCGCTTGACCTCCTGGCCCTCGTCGAGCCCGGAGACGACCTGCACGCGGTCGTCCTCGACGATGCCGGTCTTCACGCGGACGCGCTCGCTCTTCGGCGGGTCGCGCGCGACGACGCGATCGACGAAGACGTCGTCGCCCTCGTAGGCGAGCGCCGTTTCCGGCACGACGAGCGCGCCGTCGACGACCTCGGCGATGATGTCGGCGTGCCCCGACATGCGCGTCCGGAGGAGCTGCGCGTCGGGATCGACGACGGCGACCTTCACCTCGAAGTACGTGACGTTCTGCTCGCGCTTGCCGAGCGGCTTGATCTCGCTCACGCGGCCCGCGAACGTCCGGTCCTTGTACGCCTCCGTCCGGATGCGCGCCGGCTGGTCGACGGCGACCCAGGCGATCTCGTTCTCGTCGACGAGACCCTTCAGGTGGAGCGTGTCGGCGGACGCGATGGACAACAGCGGCGTGCCGCCCGTGACCGAGATCACCGACGCCACCGCCGAGCCGACCTCGATCGGAACGTCGAGGATCCTGCCGTCGATCGGCGCCTCCACGGTCGCGTAGCGGAGCTCGGTCTCGAGGAGGCGCACGGTCGCCTCGCCGCGCGCGACGCCGGCGCGAGCGCGGTCGAAGCGCGTCTGGATCTCGTCGCGCGCCTGGTCGTCCATCGCGCCGTCGCGATGGAGCCGCGTCGCCCGGCTCAACGCGGGCTCGGCGAAGCGGAGCTCTGCGCGCGCGTCCTCGAGCTGCGCCCGCGCCTCGTCGAGGCGCCCGGCCGTGAGCTCGCGCTCGATCTCGACGAGCGGGCTCCCGGCGCGGACGACGTCGCCCGCCTTCACGTGGATCTTCTCGACGATCCCCGAGACGCGCGGGCGGACCTCGACCTCCTTCTCGGGCTCGATCGTGCCGGTCGCGACCACCCGCCGCTCGATGCGGGCGCGCTCGACCTTCGCGGTCGCGCCGATCTCCTGCGCGGCGCCACCGGAGCACCCCGAGAGGGCGGCGGCCACGACGGCGACGGCGGCCAACGCCGCCCAGCGCGAGCCCGGGCGCATCGCGCGGCCACGATTTCGCCCGAGCGCGAAGAAAATCAAGCGACGATCGGTCGACGATCGTCGAATGCCGTCCGAAGGGTCGCGCCGGAGCCCGGCGCGCTCGTCGGATATTCCGGACGCGCGTGGCCGGGACGAGGCGTCTGGTCGGCCCCGGGGCGAATCGACGGCCGCTCGGCGCGACGCGCGGCGCTGGCACGCGGCGGCACGGCCATTGCTCGCCGTCCGACAAAAAGACACGCGCGCTCGCGCTGCAAGGCGTCGCGCCGCGCGTCACGGAGAACGCCCATGGCCGCACCGACTCCGTTCCAGAGGAAGCTCGCGACGATCGCCCAGGACCAGTACGAGAAGTACCACCTGATCCGCGAGGCCCAGGAGCCGCTCGCGTCGCAGATCGAGGACTACTGGAAGGACCTCGGCTTCGACTTCCCGGGGGTGGGCGAGGCGTGGTCCGCGGTGTTCGTGTCGTGGTGCCTCAAGCAGGCGGGCGCCACGAAGTCCCAGTTCCGCTTCGCCGCGATGCACTCGGAGTTCGTGCGGCAGGCGATCAAGAACGCGTCGAACGGCAACGGAAGCGGCGCCTTCCTCGGACGGCCGGTCGACCAGTACGCGCCGAAGATCGGCGACATCCTGCAGAACAACCGGGCCGGCAACCACTTCGACTTCGCGTACGCGAGGTCGCACTCGTCGTACAAGTCGCACTCCGCGATCGTCATGGAGGTCGGCTCCGACAACAAGGGCAACTACCTCCGGACGATCGGCGGCAACGAGAGCGACTCGGTCGGCCTGAAGGAGGTCCGCCTGACGTCGAGCGGCCTCGTCCGGAATCCCGACGGGCTCTACATCTCGGTGATCGAGACGACGCTCTAGGAGCCGCCCGACTGCTTCCGCGAGGTCGCCATCCCGCGTACCTTCGCGGGATGGCCGATGCCCTCTTCGAACCTCGCGACGCGTCCACCTTCGAGCCGACCGATCTCGCGCGCGGCCCGTGGTCGCCCGACGCGCTCCACGGGGGCCCGGTCGCGGCGCTCTTGGCGCGCGCTCTCGAGCGACTCGACGCGCCCGGGCCGATGATCCCCGCGCGGCTCACGGTCGAGCTCTTGCGTCCGGTGCCGCTCGCGCCGCTTCGGGTGACGACGGAGGTGTTCCGGCCCGGGAAGAAGATCCAGCTCGCCGACGCCTTCCTGCACGCGGGCGCGACGGAGGTCGCGCGCGCCCGGCTCCTCCGCATCCGGTCGGCGCAGGTACCGCTCCCCGCCACGCTGGACCTGCCCTCGAAGCCGCCGTTCGCGCTCCCCGCGGAGAGCGCGCCGATCCAGCCGCAATGGGCGCGCGACGAGGCACGCGACTACCACTCGTACTCGACCGAGCACCGCGCCGCGCGCGGCGGCTGGGGCACGCCCGGGCCGATCGTCGACTGGATCCGGATGCGCTACCCGGTCGTCGCCGGCGAGGAGACGAGTCCCTTTCAGCGCGTCGCCGGCGTCGCGGACTTCGGAAACGGCGTGAGCTGGGTGCTCCCCTACGGCGACTACATGTTCATCAATGCCGATCTCACGATCCACCTGAACCGCCTGCCGCGCGGCGAGTGGGTCTGCCTCGACGCCGTCACGCATCCAGGCGCCGAAGGCGTCGGCATCGCGGAGAGCGCGCTCTGGGACGAGGGCGGTCGCATCGGGCGCTCCGTGCAGAGCCTGCTCCTCGAGCGCCGCTGATCGTCCGCTCGCTGCGTGCCGCGCTTGGACCTCCGCTCGGCGGTCTGGTAGGCGAGCGATGCCGTCGCGCGCGTTCGCACGACGTCGTCCCGCAGGATTGGTGCCGGTGCTGCAATGAGAGTCGGTGTCGTCCCGTTCATGCAGAACTACGGCGACTGGCCGCGCTGGCGCGCCGGCGAGTTCGGCCCGGGACCCGCCGAGCCCGATTGGCGCATCGTCGAGGACGACCTCCGGCTCGTCGACCTCGTCGAGCCGCTCGGCTTCGACGCGCTCTGGAGCATCGAGCACCACTTCACGCCCTACACGATGGTGCCCGACCCGCTGCAGTTCCTCGCGTGGTGCGCGGCGCGGACGAAGCGGGTCGCGCTCGGGACGTGCGTCATCGTGCTGCCGTGGCACGATCCCGTCCGCGTCGCCGAGCAGCTCGCGATGCTCGACATCCTGGCGGGCGGACGTCCGCTCGTCATCGGCTTCGGCCGCGGCGCCGGACGGCGCGAGTTCGAGGGCTTCGGGGTCCCGATGTCCGAGGCGCGCGAGCGCTTCTCCGAAGCGCTCGAGGTCGTGCGCCTCGCGCTGTCGCGCGAGCGCTTCTCGTTCGAGGGAAAGCACTACCGCATCCCCGAAACCGGCATCCGGCCGCGCCCGCGGACGCCCGACTTGCCGAGCCGGATGTACGCGGCCGCGGTCAGCCCGTCGTCGATCGAGATCATGGCGAGCGCCGGCCTCGGGATGCTCGTCATCCCGCAGAAGACCTGGGAGGAGCACGCGCAGGACCTGGCGACCTTCAACGACGTGCGCGCGCGCCGCGGCCTCGCGCCGGTCCGCTCGAAGGTGATCGTCTTCGTGTACTGCTCCGAGTCCGCCGCCGACGGCGAGGCGGTCGGCATGGAGTACATCGGCAACTACCAGGACACGGCGTACTGGCACTACGAGCTCGACGAGCCCGACCACTTCCACGCCGCGCAGGGCTACGAGTACTACGCCCGCGGCGCCGACGTCCTGAAGCAGCTCGGCGCGACCGGCCAGACGCTCGCGCGCGACCACTTCGCGCGGGCGCACGTCTTCGGGACGCCCGAGCAATGCCTCGACAAGCTCCAATCCATCCAGCGGATGACCGACGCCGACGAGTTCATCTGCGTCTTCCGCTGCGGTGGGATGCCGGTCGCGATCGCGGAGGCGAGCATGCGGCTCTTCGCGGATCGCGTGCTGCCCGCGCTGCGCGGTCTCGAGCCGCGCGGCGCCGCTGCCGCCCCGTCGGCGCGATAAAGTTGCGCCCCCGGCGGCCGATACCGAGAGAGAAGCGCCCCCAGGGACGGCGGGCGCCCGACGAGGTTCCATGGACCAGGAGCAGATCCGACAGAAGATCGCGAGCTTCCCGCGCTGGCACTACCAGTTCGACCTGGCGGGGAACCTGACGCCGATCTACCGCGAGAAGTGGACGGTCCGACACCACGAGCGCAAGCGCTACTTCTTCGA
>DASRFA010000032.1:0-194007 GCA_035651755.1 Binatia bacterium
CGCTGGAAGACATCAAGCGCTTTCGTCAGCTCGATAGCCACTGCCCAGGACATCCAGAGTATCGTCTGACCTCCGGCGTGGAGATGACCACGGGTCCGCTAGGGCAGGGCGTCGCCTCCAGCGTGGGCATGGCTGCAGCATCTCGCTGGATGGCCGCCCATTACAATCGTCCCGGGTTCGAAATGTTCAACTTCCGTGTCTATGCCCTGTGCGGCGATGGCGACATGATGGAGGGTGTCTCCGGTGAAGCAGCGTCCCTGGCGGGCCATTTGAAGTTATCCAACCTGTGCTGGATCTACGATAACAACAAGATCACCATCGAAGGACACACGGACCTCGCTTTTAGCGAGGATATTGGGACACGCTTCCTCGGTTACGGTTGGAACGTACTCCGCGTTAGCGATGCCAACGATCTGCAATTGCTCGAACGCGCCCTCCACGCCGCCCACGCGACCACGGATCGGCCAACCTTCATCATCGTCGATAGCCACATCGCCTGGGGCGCGCCCAACAAGCAGGACACGTCGGCCGCGCACGGCGAGCCGCTCGGCGAGGACGAGATCCGCCTCACGAAGCGGAACTACGGCTGGCCCGAGGACGCGAAGTTCCTCGTCCCCGACGGCGTCCATGAGGCTTTCGCGAACGGCGTCGGGAAACGCGGCCGCGAGCTGAATGCCGCCTGGAAGGAGACCTTCGAGGCCTACCGGGCGAAGCACCCGGATCTCGCCGACCAGGTCGAGCGCATGCAGCGCCGCGAGCTGCCCGACGGCTGGGATCGCGGCCTCCCCGAGTTTCCCGCCGACCCGAAGGGACTCGCGAGCCGCGACTCGTCGGGGAAGGTGCTGAACGCGTTCGCGAAGAACATCCCGTGGCTGCTCGGCGGCGCGGCCGACCTCGCGCCGTCGACCAAGACGCGGCTCACCTTCGACGGTGCGGGCGACTTCGAGGCCGGCAGCTACGGCGGGCGGAACTTCCACTTCGGGATCCGCGAGCACGCAATGGCGGCCGCCTGCAACGGGCTCGCGCTCTCGAAGCTGCGTCCGTTCGGATCGGGCTTCCTCATCTTCTCCGACTACGCGCGCGGCTCGATCCGGCTCTCGGCGCTGATGGAGCTGCCGGTCGTGTACGTGTTCACGCACGACTCGATCGGGGTCGGCGAGGACGGCCCGACGCACCAGCCGATCGAGCAGATCCCGTCGCTGCGCGCGATCCCCGGGATGATCGTGCTGCGGCCCGCCGACGCGAACGAGGTCGTCCACGCCTGGCGCACGATCCTGCAGCTCAAGCACGAGCCGGTCGTGCTGGTCCTCAGCCGGCAGGCGCTCCCGACGCTCGACCGGAAGCGATATGCGTCGGCGGCCGGGACCGAGAAGGGCGGCTACGTGCTCGCCGACGCGGGCGGAGCGCCGGACGTGATCCTCATCGGCACCGGGAGCGAGGTCGGGCTCTGCGTGGGCGCCTACGAGGAGCTCGTGCAGCGCGGTCTCAAGCCGCGCGTCGTGAGCCTGCCGTCGTGGGAGCTGTTCGAGCGACAGAGCCGCGAGTACCGCGAGTCGGTCCTCCCGCCGGCGGTCCGGGCGCGCGTCTCGGTGGAGCAGGCGTCGACCTTCGGGTGGGAGCGCTGGACGGGCACGGACGGCGCGCGCATCGGCATGCACACCTTCGGCGCGTCCGCGCCGCTCAAGGACCTCCTCACCCGCTTCGGCTTCACGCGCGACGCGATCGTCCAGGCGGCGCTCGCGCAGGCCGGACGGGCCTGAGCCGCGGCCGCGGCGGCGGGCAGGAACTCTCCCGCAGGAACGACGTGGAAGGCGCTCTCGCACGGATCGCGGCCCGCGCGCTCGAGTACGTGAACGACGGCGACGTCGTCGGCCTCGGGACCGGGCGCGCGGCGGTCCAGTTCGTGCGCGCGCTCGGCGAGCGCGTCCGCTCGGGCCTCCGGGTGACCGGCGTGTCCACCTCGGAGTCGACCGCCGCGCTCGCGCGCGAGCTCGGCATCCCGCTCGCGAGCCTCGCCGACGTCGACGAGATCGCGACCACGTTCGACGGCGCCGACGAGGTCGATCCGCGCCTGGACCTCATCAAGGGCTGGGGTGGCGCACTCGTCCGCGAGAAGATCGTCGCCGCCTCGTCCCGCCGCCGCATCATGCTCGTCGGCGACGAGAAGCTCGTCGACGTGCTCGGCGCGCGCGGGAAGCTGCCGGTCGAGATCGTCCCCTTCGGGCTTCCGCTCTGCCGGCGTCGGCTCGCCGCGCTCGGCTGCGTTCCGAAGCTGCGCGAGGTCGATGGCAAGCCCTTCGTGACCGACAACGGCAACCTCATCCTCGATTGCGGCATAGATCCGATCGCGGATCCGCCGGGGTTCGAGCTCGCGCTGCTCGCGATCCCAGGCGTCGTCGGGACGGGGCTCTTCCTCGGCATGGCCGACGTCGTGCTCGTGCAGAAGGGGGACGAGATCGTCGTCCGCGAGCGACCGCAGACCTGAGGGGAGGCGGCATGGCAGAGTCGTCATCGGGAAATCCGCTCGCGGCCGGACTGGAGGGCGGACTCCTCGCGGAGCCGTCGAGCGTCGTCATCTTCGGCGCCGCCGGCGACCTCGCGCGCCGGAAGCTCCTGCCGGCGGTCTACAACCTGTTCCTGGACGGCATGCTGCCCGCGGGCTGCGCGATCGTCGGCTTCGCGCGCCGCGACATGGACGACGGGAGCTATCGCGCGATGGCGCGCGAGGCCGTGCAGCGCTACTCGCGCCGCCCGCCCGACGACGCGCACTGGCAGGACTTCGAGCGCTCGATCTTCTACGCGAAGGGCAACCTGGAGGACGACGGCGCGTACCGCTCTCTCCGGGAGCGCCTCGAGGCGATCGAGCCGGGCCTCGGCATCCCGGGAAACCGCATCTACTACCTCTCCATCCCGCCGAGCGAGATCATCCCGGTCGTCGAGCGGCTCGAGCGCGCCGGTCTCGTCGAGGCGATGGAGCCCGATCGGCCGTTCTCGCGCATCATCGTCGAGAAGCCGATCGGCCACGACCTCGCGAGCGCGCGCGAGATCAACGAGGCGGTCGCGCGCGTCTTCGACGAGCGCCAGGTCTTCCGGATCGACCACTACCTCGGCAAGGAGACCGTCCAGAGCCTCCTCGTGATGCGCTTCGCGAACTCGATCTTCGAGCCGCTCTGGAACCAGAAGTACATCGACCACGTGCAGATCACGGTCGCCGAGGAGGAGGGCGTCGGCACGCGTGCCGGCTACTACGAGGAGGCGGGCGCGCTGCGCGACATGGTGCAGAACCACATCCTCCAGCTCCTCTGCATGGTCGCGATGGAGCCGCCGTGGGCGCTCAACGCCGACGTCGTTCGCGACCACAAGATCGCGGTCCTGAACTGCCTTCGCCCTTTGTCCGCGGAGGCGCTCGAGAGCTGCGTCGTGCGCGCGCAGTACGGGCCCGGTTTCGTCCGCGGCGAGGACGCGCCCGGCTACCGGCGCGAGGAGGGCATCAAGCCCGACTCGACGACCGATACCTACGTCGCGATCAAGACCTTCGTCGACAACTGGCGCTGGGCGGGGGTGCCGTTCTACCTGCGGACCGGGAAGCGCCTCCCGAAGCGGGCGAGCGAGATCGCCGTCCAGTTCAAGGACGTGCCGCAGATCCTGTTCAACGCCGAAGGGAGCGCGCCACTCGAGCCGAACGTGCTCGTCCTGCGCATCCAGCCCGACGAAGGCCTCTCGCTCCGGATCGCGACCAAGCTGCCGGGCCCGCGCGTCCGCATCTACCCCGTCAAGATGGACTTCCGCTACGGGTCGACGTTCGGCGAGCAGACGCCCGAGGCCTACGAGCGCCTCATCCTCGACGTCATGGCCGGCGACGCGACGCTCTTCATGCGCCGGGACGCGGTCGAGGCGTCGTGGGCGTGGGTGACGCAGATCCTCGAGGGCTGGAAGGCGCGCGGCACGCGCTACCTCCCCGAGTACCCGGCCGGGACGTGGGGCCCGGTCGAGGCCGATCGGCTGATCGAGCGCGACGGCCGCAAGTGGCGCGTCCCGTGAGCGAAGAGGCGAGCGCATCCACGGTCGCGGCGATCGCGACCCGCTCCGTGGACGTCGCGGCGATCGAGCGCGAGCTCGACCAGCTGCTGTTCGACCCGCTGGCCGAGAGCGGCGAGGAGCAGGCGATCGGCGTCCGCGCGTGCATGTCGAACCTCGTGATCTGGGCGCCGACCCGCGCCGACGCGGACCGCATCGCGAACGACGTCGCGGCGATCGCGGAGCGCCACCCCTCGCGGATCATCGTGCTGGTCGGCGAGTCGCGCGAGCGCGATCTTGCGGCGTACGTCTCGGCGATCTGCCACCTCGCGGGCGGCGGGCGTCAGGTCTGCTCCGAGCACGTCGTCGTCGAGGCCGCCGGCGCGGCCACGCGGCGCCTCCCGTCGATCGCGCGCTCGCTCGTGGTGGGCGATCTTCCGACCGCGCTCTGGTGGACCGCGCCAGCGTCGCCGGCGACGGGCGGCGACGTGTTCCGCCAGCTCGCCGCGATGGCCGACCACGTCATCTACGACAGCGCCGCCTGGCCCGACGACCGAGCCGTGACGCAGTCGGCGGAGTGGGCCTCGGCGACCGGCGCGGGCGTCGGTCTCTCGGACCTCGCGTGGACGCGCATCCGGCCGTGGCGAACGCTGATCGCCCGCGCGCTCGATCCCTCGTGCGCCGCGGGCGCGCTCGCGAGCCTCCGCGAGGTGACGATCGAGCACGGGCCGGGATCGACGATACCGGTCCTGCTGCTCGTCGGTTGGCTCGCGGACCGGCTCGGCTGGAAGCAGCCCGCGCGCGCGGGAGCTTCCGGCGCGACGACCTGGACCTTCGCGGGCCCGCGCGGACCGGTGCGCGCGACCGCGCGCCGCGCCGCCGACGCGACCGTGAACCCGCAGCGCATCGAGGTCGCCTGGGGCGGGGCCGACGCGCCGGCAGGCCGCCGCGCGCTGCGGGCATTGGACGGCGGCCGCCTCGCGATCCTGGACGAACGCGGGGAGCCGCGCCGGGTGGTCGCGACGCCCGATCGCGACGTCGCGGAGCTCGTCGCGCGCGAGCTGCCGGAGCTCGGCCGCGATCCGCTCTACCGGAGGGCGCTCGACGTCGCGCGCTCGCTCGTCGCGGGAGCGCACGCGTGAGCGGCTCCGGGCCGAACGCGGCGAGGGCATCCACGTCGCCGAACGCCGGGCCCGGCGATGCGTTCCTCGCCGGCGACATCGGCGGAACGAAGACGATCCTCGCCCTCTTCACGGCGCGCGACGACGATCTGCGGCCGGTTCGAGAGGAGACCTACCAGAGCCGCGAGCACGCGGCCTTCGACGAGATCCTGAGCGCCTTCGAGCGCGCGAGCGGCGGGCTCGCCATCCGGGCGGCGTGCTTCGACGTCGCCGGACCCGTCGTCGACGGGCGCGTCAAGACGACGAACCTGCCGTGGATGCTGGACGAGCGCGAGCTCGCCCGCCGGCTTGGCATCGCGCGCGTCAAGCTCCTGAACGACCTCGAGGCGACGGCGTACGGCATGCTGCATCTCCCGCCGGAGGACCTCGTCGAGCTCAATCGCGGCACCCGGCCGGCCCATCCCGGAAACGTCGCGGTGATCGCGGCCGGTACCGGGCTCGGCGAGGCGATGCTCTACTGGGACGGAAGCCACCACCACCCGATCGCCTCGGAAGGCGGGCATGCGGACTTCGCGCCGCGGAGCGACCTCGAGATCGATCTCCTGCGATTCCTGCGCGCCGAGGTCGGCGGGCACGTGAGCTGCGAGCGCGTCCTCTCCGGACCCGGCGTGTTCGCGGTCTATCGCTTCCTGCGCTCGACCGGCGTCGCGCCCGAGCCGGACTGGCTCGCGCGCGACATCGCGGCCGGCGATCCGAGCGCGGCCGTGTCGCGCGCGGCGCTCGAGCGGGGCGACGACCTCGCGACGCGGGCACTCGACCTCTTCTGCGAGCTCTACGGCGCCGAGGCCGGAAACATGGCGCTGCGCGCCTTGACCGCGGGCGGCGTCTACGTGGGCGGCGGGATCGCTCCCAAGATCCTGCCGGCGCTGAAGCGCGGAACCTTCATGCGGGGCTTCACCGACAAGGGTCGGTTCGCCGGGTACGTCGGCGGGATCGACGTGCGCGTCTGCCTGAACCCGCGCGCGGCGCTCATCGGCAGCGCGAACTTCGCGCGCCGGCTGTAGCTCTCAGCTCCAGGGGAGGCGCGCCCGCGTCTTCCAGTAGACGTCGCGCGGCTCGGCGAGGCGCACGAGCGCTTCGCTCGCTTCCGCGGGAAGCGACCTGGCGGCGGCCGCGACGTGCGACGCGAGCTGCGCCGTCGTCGCGGCGCCGGAGAGAGCGACGTCGACGAACGGGTGCGCGAGCACCCACGCGAGCGCGACCTGATCGGGCGACGCGCCGGCGGCGCGCGCGATCCGCGCCAGCTGCGCCGCGATCGTGGCGTCCTCGGGCCGGCGGTTCGCGCCGGTGAGCCGGCCGTTCGCGTGCACCTCCTTCGCGATCACGCCGACGCCCTCGCGGTGCGCACCGGCGAGAGCGCCCGCGAGGGACGGCTCGAGGCAGTTGAACGTCGCCTGTACGGAGTCGAAGACGCGCTCGCCGTCGACGCGCGCCGCGAGCGCGAGCTCGAGCGCGCGCTCGGACGCAGGGCCGCTCAGCGTGACGCCGAGGGCGCGGACCGCGCCGCCGCGCCGCTCCTCGACGAGGGCGGCGAGCAGCGCCTCGTCGGCGAGCGCGCCGGAGTCCACGGTCGCGCTGTGGATCTGGTAGAGGTCGAGCCGGTCGCCGAGGATGCGGCGCGACTCGTCGAGCTGCGTCCGGAAGCGCGCGAGGGAGTGCTCCTTCTCCTCGTGGACGGGCGCGTCCACGCGCCACCCCGCGGTGTAGCGGTACCCCCACTTGCTGCCCACGACGAGCGCGTCGCGCGCGGTGCCGCGGTCGTCGAGCCAGCGGCGGAGGAACTCCTCGGCGCGGCCGTAGCTGCGCGCGACGTCGACGTAGCGGATGCCGGCGGCGAGGGCCGCGTCGAGGAGTTCGGCCGATCGCTGCGCGAGGTCGTCGGGCGTCCGCGCGTCGCCGAGATCCGCATCGCGGCCGA
The DNA here is from genome assembly GCA_035651755.1 of Binatia bacterium. Classification (GTDB taxonomy): domain Bacteria; phylum Desulfobacterota; class Binatia; order UBA12015; family UBA12015; genus DASRFA01. The sequence goes on from DASRFA010000032.1 coordinate 7,117, forward strand.
GGTTAATGTAGCCCGGGCGTCCGACGGCGGCGAGACCGAGGCCGAGGCGCGAGACGACGAGACCGGTTCGCCCGAGATCGCGAAGCGGAACGCGCGTCGCCGTCATCGCGCTGGGTATCGCGCATCGGCGCGTCGATCGCACGCGGCCGTCGAGCGCGTTCTGCGCGCGGTTTGCCGTCCTTCGCCGCGCGGCGACGGAGCCCATGGTAGAACGCGCGCATGTCCCGCCGTCCTCGCGATCGCGACGCCGCCGACGCCCGCGCGGGCGGGGCGGGGGAGACCGACCCGGATGCCGGCGTCTGGCGCGGCCAGAAGGTCGCGCGCAGGTTCGTCTCGCCCGACGGCATGGTGGTGCTCGTCGGACGGAGCGCGACCGACAACGACATCCTCTCGATCAAGCTCGGCTCGCCGCGCGACTTCTGGATGCACGTCGCCGCGGAGTCGGGCTCGCACGTGATCGTGCGGAACCCGGAGAACCTCGCGCGCCTCCCGCGCGAGACGCTGCGCTTCGCCGCCGGTCTCGCCGCCGCGCACTCGCGCGCGCGCCACGGCGGCCGCGTCGCGGTGCACGTCGCGCGCTGCTCCGACGTGAGCAAGCCGCGCGGGTTCGCGCCCGGGAAGGTGCTGCTCGACCGCTACGAGACGGTACAGGCGGCGCCGGCGCGCGACGTTCCGGACCCGGCGGGCGAAGAGCAGACGAGCGGCGTTCGCCGATGACTCTCGGCGAACGCGCCGTCTACGCTCGCGGCACCCAGTTGCCGTGGAAGCCGTACGGCACGCGGTGCGGCAGGGCGACGCGCGCGATGGGCTCGCCGGCGACGTCCCGCGCATCGAGGATCAGGAACTCGCTCGCGTTCCGCGCGCGGTCGTAGGCGAGGCAGAGGACGTAGCCGTCGTCCTCCGACGAGTCCGCTCGGCGCGGGACGAAGAGCGGCTCGCCGGCGCCGTTCCCCGTGCCGAGCTCGCGCGTCTCGAAGCGGCCGCGGTCGAAGTCGACCTTCCGGATCGCGGAGAAGACCGGGAGCGACGTGTCGTCGTCGGCGCCGCGCGCGGCGAAGTAGCCGATCGCGTGCTTCCGGCCGACGCGGCGCTCGTCGACGCGCGGGAACTCGCCGGGGCGATCGTCGAGCGGCTCGCTCTTGACGCCGCCGCCGCCGCGCAGGTCGAGCCGCCAGCGGTGGAGGCGCGCCTCGTCGTCGCCCTCCCAGCCCGGGTCGCGGGCGGCGTCCGGGCTCATGAAGAGCAGGCGGTCGTAGCGCGACACGTCGAGCACGACCTCGTCGCCCTCCCGGTACGCGTTCATCGGGTGGAAGACGTAGCTCGCGTCGGTCTCGAACCACTTCACGTCGGCGCTCGACCCCGTCCGCGGCATGACGCCGAGGCGCGTCCCGCGCTCGGGCTCCCAGGAGAACGGCCCACCGCGCTCGGCGAGGTTCTCGAAGCTGAAGACGAGCGGGCAGAGGATGAAGATCACCTCGTCGCGGGTGATCGCGAAGTCGTGGATCATCGACGGCCACGCGAGGTCGATCGGCTCGCTCCGGACGAGCGCGCCCGAGGCGTCGACGACGTGGTACTGGAGGTAGGGCGGGAACGGCGAGTAGCCGAAGAAGAGCATCTCGCCGGTCTCGGGATCCATCTTCGGGTGCGCGGTCATCGGCCCCGCGAGCTTCCCGCCGAAGTCGAACACGCCGATCGTCGCGAGCGTCGCGGGATCGAGCCGCGTCGGGAGCGCCGCCTCCATGAGCGCGAGGAGCCTTCCGACGTGGTGCACGATGTTCGTGTTCGCGGTGTTCTTGAACGCCGGCATCTCGGTCGCGGACATCTCGAGCAGACCGGGGTAGACGGCGCGGCCCTCGCGGCGCTCCTCGGCGAGGCCGTCGCTCGCGACCCAGCGGTTCCGGTACGACGCGCGACCGTCGGCGAGCTTGATCGCGTGGATCATCCCGTCGCCGTCGAACCAGTGGTAGCGGCCGCGCGGCTCGAACGCGGGGTTCGGTCCGTTGCGATAGAAGGTCCCGTTCAGGTCGCGCGGGATCTCCCCGACGACCTCGAGGTCGGGCGCGTCGCCCTCGATGCGCCAGGGCGCGAAGTTTCCCTGCAGGAACGGATTCAGATCCGACTCACGCTGACGCTCGGACATCACGCATTCCTTTCCAGCGCGGCGCGCCGGCGCGCCGCGGTCCCGGGCCGATTCGTTCGACGAGCGCGCCCGATGCGCGCGCTCTCCTTCGTCCGGCCGGCGGCCGGACGCGTGTAGCGGTCGATCATCGCGTCGCGCACGAGCTCGGCCGCGCCGCTCTCCGCGGAGAGCCCGCCGGTGATGCGAAGGGACGTCACGCCGTGCATGGCGGCCCAGAAGGCGGCCGTCGCCGGCTCGACGGGAAGGGTCAGCCGACCGGCGTGCTCGATCGCGACGACGACGCGCCGCAGGCGGTCGTACGATGCCATCGCGCCCGTCGTCGGGCGGACGCCCGGCCGCTCGAACATGAGCTGGTAGTGGACGGGGTGCGCGATCCCGTACTCGAGGTAGCGGTCGAAGCCGGCCCGCAGGGCCTCGACCGGGTCCGACGGGACCGGCCGGTCGACGAACGCCCGGTCGAAGGACGAGAAGCAGTCGTCGACGACGCGATCGACGAGCGCCCGCTTGTCGCCGAAGTGGTGGTAGAGCGTCGGCGCCGTCACGCCGGCCCGGGCGCACACCTCGCGGATCGAGAGACCGTCCTCCCCGACCGCCGCGAGCACCTCGCCCGCTGCGTCCAGGATGGCCTTACGCGTCGCCTCGGACGCGCGCTCCCGCGGCCTGCCGTTCGCGCGCTTCGCCATCGCACGGCGTTCGTATAGCGGCGTTATAGCTGTGTCAATGGGTTCGCTGGTGGAACGATGCGGGTGATGTAGCGCAGCTATACGCCCGGTCCCTTCAGAAGCTCAGCTTCAGCCCCGGCCGCGGCCAATCCACCGCGACGAGGCGGCCGGTCGCCGAAAGCGTGATGTACGCCGTCCGGAGGCCGGGCCCGCCGAAGCAGATGTTCGTCGTCATGAAGTCCGGCATCGCGACGTGCTCGACGCGCGCTCCGTCGGGCGAGACGACCGTGATGCCGCCGTTCACGAGGGTCGCGACGCAGACGTTCCCCTCGCCGTCGACCGCGAGCGAGTCGAAGAGCTGCATCCCCGGAAGGCCGACGACGAGCGTCCCGCCGTTGCCCATCGGCATGGCGGGCCGCGGGATCTCGCCCGGGGCGGCGATGTCCCACGCCCAGAGCCGACCGCTGAAGGTCTCGGCGACGTAGAGCCGCTTCTGATCGGGCGAGAGCCCGATGCCGTTCGGGCCGTCGAGGGGGAAGATGACCTCGCGGATCGAGGAGCCGTCGGGGCGCGCGTAGAACACGCCGGTCCGGTCGCGATCGCGCTCGCGCGTCTTTCCGAAGTCGGTGAACCAGAAGCCGCCGGTCGCGTCGAAGACGATGTCGTTGGGGCCGCGCAGCGGGCGGCCGTCGCACTCGGTGTAGAGGTCGGTCACCTTGCCGGTCGCGAGGTCGACGCGTTGGATGCGGCCGCCGATGTAGTCGGCCGGCTGGTTGCCGGGGATGTCGAGGCCGCCCGCGTCGTGCCACTCGAAGCCGCCGTTGTTGCAGACGTAGACCGCGCCGTCGGGGCCGATCGCGGCGCCGTTCGGGCCGCCTCGGGTCTCGGCCACGACGGTCTTGCGGCCGTCGGGGTCCACCCGCGTCAGGGTCCCGCGCTTGATCTCGGTCACCAGCACGCTGCCGTCGGGCAGCGCGACCGGGCCCTCGGGGAACGCGAGCCCGCTCGTGATCTCGCGAACGTCCATCGAAGTCCTCCGCACGCCGCGCGCCGACCGGCGCGCCAAGCTCCTCCGAAAACACACCATGAAGCCGGGCGTCGTCACAAGCGAACGCCCGAGAAATTCCCTTGACTTGCGCGCCAGATTGTTGGACGACGCGGATCTGTCGGTCGCGTGCTCCGAGGGCTCGGCCTCCACGGAGCTCGCAAGAACATCCATCGGGTACTCGTCCGGGCGCGAAGGTCGCGCAGCGGACCACTTCGGCAAGACCCACAGAGAATGCGTCCAACAAAAAACCGCACACCGATCCTCGTGACCGACCTGCTCCTGGTTCTCGCCCTCGCGGCGACGATCCTGGGGGGCCTGCTCACGCTGTAGGCGCGAGCGGCGCGGCGCTCGAGTGGCGCGGTCGCACAGCGATCGCGCGTCGCGGCCGCCCGTCTCCGCTCGCGTACAGCGCGGCGCATGCGGCCCCACCGAGCAGGCGTCTGTCCTCCGCCCCGCGACGCGCTCGCTGTCGGTCGTAGCAGCACGATTTTCCTTGCACTGGGGATGCCCTGCCGGTCTAATCCGCCGCGACCGCACGCGGAGCCGGCACCCTGGGACGAGGGCTGGAGTCCGCAGAGCCATCAGGCGGGGGGCTAGAATGTCGAGCGGTGTTGTACGCGGCGGGCGCGGCGCGCGCCGTGCTTGGACCGGAATCGTCGCTGCGGTCGCGCTGGCCGCGCTTTCAACGCTCGCCGGGACGCCGGCAATCGGAGCGATCATCGGGGGCGGCGGCAATCCGGCGACCGATTGCCTCGGCGTCTTCTCGACGCCCATCGTCACGCCCGGCGGCATCCCGAACATCCGCTGCAAGGATGGCGACTCGAGCTGCGACGCGGACGGGATCGTGAACGGCGAGTGCGTGTTCCCGATCGCGATCTGCGCCAACGGCACCTCGGATGCCCGCTGCACGCTGAACGGCGTCAGCACGATGTCGATCGCGCACTCCGCCGACAACGGCGACCCGAAGTTCGACACCTCGTTCCAGGCCCTCCAGAGCCAGATCGACGACCTCGACCTCCCGTCGACGACCGCGGACGACTGCACGTCCTCGATCAACGTGGTGGTGAAGATCAAGGGGCCGTTCCCGGGTCATCGCTGCCGTTCCGGGCGGAAATTCGTGCAGATGTCGACCCGCTCGACGTTCCTCGCCGGCGACAAGCTGGATGGCGACGGACTTCGCCTGCGGTGCATCCCCGCGACGGCGGAGTGCGATCCGCAGGACCTCTTCCCTACGGGCACGTTCGAGCGGATCCAGAAGCAGATTTTCAACGAGAACTGCGCCGTCAGCGGCTGCCACGACTCGCAGAGCCAGACCGGCGGCCTGCTGCTCGAGGCCGGCTCGTCCTACGACCAGACCGTCAATCACGACACGACGAACGGCGTCGCCGCCGGGTTCGGTTGGAAGCGCATCACGGTCTTGAGCCCAGGTCTGGGAGACCCGCAGACGAGCTTCCTCTTCCACAAGATCGCGGGCGAGCTCGGCCCCGGTCTCGGCGCCCGCATGCCGTTCCACCGGAAGCCGCTCCCGAAGTTCCTGCAGAACATCGTGGAGCTCTGGATCGCGGCCGGCGCCCCGGACACCGGATGGGTGTCCGGGACCGATTGAGCTGAAGAGAAGCGCACGACCAATGCTGTCTATGGGGGGCAGACGAGATGGGTGAGAGCACGCTACTGGATCGAGCGCAGGCGCGGCACCTCTTGCGCCGGAGCGGCTTCGGCGCGGACGAGAGGGTCGTCACGCGCTGGCTGGCCCAGGGCTTCACGCGCGGGGACGGCGCGGACGAGCTGGTCGCATTCAAGCCGAACGCCTTCAAGCCGGCCGGCAACGACCAGTTCCGCCAGCACAACAACTGGCTCAAGTACATGCTGAAGGCGAAGTCCGGCCTGAACGAGAAGCTGACGCTCTTCTGGCACGACCACTTCGCGACCGCGTTCTCCAAGGTCTTCGACACGAAGCTCATGGGGAAGCAAAACCAGTTCATCCGCAAGAACTGCAAGGGCAGCATGCTGGCCTTGGTGAAGGGCATCAACACGGACCCGGCGATGATGGAGTTCCTGGACACCGTCCGGAACCACAAGCTCGAGCGCCCGAACGAGAACTACGGGCGCGAGCTGCAGGAGCTCTTCACCCTCGGCGTCTTCGACCTGAACGGCAAGCGCAACTACTCCGATCAGCACGACGTCTTCCAGGTCGCGCGTGCGTTCACGGGATGGGACTACGGACGCTCCTACAAGCCGGAGTTCCACGACTACGATCACGACTTCACGGACGAGTTCGACGGGGATCCGGAGGAGGACCGCGGTCCCAAGGTGATCTACAAGGCGTCGCTGCCGGACTATCCGAACGGGTTCGGCGGCTACGGCGCGGGCGGCGTCAGCTACATCGACCAGGGCGAGGGCGCGATCGAGATCGATCGCGTCACCGAGATCATCTTCGGCCACACGCACGTCGATCCGTGGGACAGCAGCGTGCACAACACGGTGGCGCGGCGGACCGCGCGCCGCCTGCTCGAGTACTTCGCGCACGACGGCTTCGCGAACGTCGACCCGACCGGGCCCTCGGCGCTGCGAACCGTGATCGACGAGGTCATCTCGAACTCGAGCTTCGCGACGACCTGGAGCATCCAGGACCTCGTGCGCGAGATCCTCGTGCACGACGAGTTCTATGCGAGCCTTTCCGATCCGACGAAGAAGTCCGTGAAGTGGCCGACCGACTTCGTCGTCAGCACGATGAAGACGCTAGGCGTCAAGTTCCTCGGGTCGCAAGCCGTCGTGCCGGGCGGCCCCTACATGAGCGTCTTCACGCACCTCGAGAACATGGGCCAGACGGTGTTCGATCCGCCGAGCGTCTTCGGCTGGGACTGGGAGGCCGCCTGGATCAGCAGCCAGACGCTGCTCGCGCGCTACCTGTTCGCGGAGAACGTCGCGTCCGCCGAGGGCGCGGGCGCCCTCAACCCGGGAAAGCTCGTCGACCTTGCGCTCACGGATCCCGGCGACATCGTCGACGCGGTCACCGATCTCGCCGGAATCAAGGACGACCTTTCGACGAACGAGCGCAACGCGTTCATCAGCTATCTCGGGGGTCCAGTGAACCTCGAGGACTACCAGGAGCGTCGCCGCAAACTCTACGGTCTGATCGGTCTGGTGCTGCAGTCGCCGGCCTACCAGGTCCACTGAGAGGGTGGGGGGAGAACGATGGCCATCACGCGACGACAGTTCATCACGCGCACCGGGCTCACCGCGGGCACCGTCCTCGGCACGGGTGTTTTCGGTCACCCTCTCGTTCGCCGCGCCATGGCGGCGACGTCGAACAAGTACACGATCGTCCTCTTCCTGGACGGGGGCAACGACGGGCTGAACACGATCTCGCCGATCGACAACGGCAGCGGCACGCTCCGCACCGACTACCAGGCGGCGCGCAGGACGGGCGGCGGCGGAATTCGCCTCAACCCCCCGGCCAACGGCGGAGACCTCACGAACCTCCTGCCGATCGGCACCGACCCGAACACGGGCGCGCAGATCGGGATGCATCCGGGGTTCAGGGGAATCCTCGACGGCGTCCAGGGCCCCGGCGATCCCGGCTTCGGCGGGCTCTACCAGCTCTTCCTCGACGGGCACGTCGCGGTCGTTCAGGGCTGCGGGTATCCGGACTACAACCTCTCGCACGAGGAATCTCGCAAGATCTGGCAGACCGCGAATCCGCTCTACTCCGGCGCGATCGCGGGAACCGGCTGGGTCGGCCGGTTCCTCGCGCACCCGAGCCAGGGGTACACCGGTTCCGACATCCCGGCGATCAACATCCAGGACTCGATCGCTGCCGAGTTCCGGCAGTTCACGACCAGCGTCGTCGCGGCGACCCGTCTCGAGGATTTCACGTTCCCGATCGACGATCCGTTCGCGGACGACGAGCAGGCGAAGCGCGACGCGTTCACGGCGCTCTACGGCTTCGCGTCCGGCTCCGGCGCGCTCAAGCTGAAGCTCATCGGCGACAGCGGAACGGCGACGTACGACAGCACGACGCTCTTCCCGACCGCGAACACGGCCTACGAGAACGAGCGGCCCGCGTTCTACAGGAACGGCTACGACCAGATCGACCGCAGCGTCGCCCGCGACCTGCGCGAGATCGCGAAGGTCATCTACGCGCAAGAGAAGGGCACGCCGATCAGCGGGATCATGGCGCGCTACTTCCAGCTCAGCAACGGCGGCTACGACACCCATTCCGACCAGGGCTCCAACCAGACCGACGGACAGCATTTCGGGCTGCACGCGGAGGTCGGAGCGTCCCTCAAGCACTTCTTCGACGACCTCGGGAACATCGACGCCGGCCTGCCCGCGCGGACGGTCGTTCTGATCTACAGCGAGTTCTCGCGCCGCATCGAGCAAAATGACAACGGCACCGACCACGGATCGCAGGGCCCGATGTTCGTGATCGGCGGCAAGGTGCGAGGCGGGATCTACGGGCAGCATCCCAACATCGGCGACACCGACGACCAGGGGAACACCAAGTATCTCCAGAGCGGTCCGGGAGACCCGTACCTCGTCGACTACCGCTCGACGGATTTCCGCGACGTCTACGGCACGATCCTGACGAAGTGGCTCGGGATGGACCCCCCGGTCGTCTCGGCGGACATCCTTCCGATCGACTCCGGCTCTGCCAGCGATTTCTGGACCTTCGCGAACTTCGATCTCAAACGTTCGGACGGCGGCACGCTGTTCCTGCCGTAGCGAGAGCACGCACGTCGCGCGCCGGCGCGCCGCGGGAGTTCGCGGGCGCGCCGGCGCCCACGACGCACCTACTCGATCGTCGGGTAGAGCTCCCGCGCGCGCTCGGGGTCGGCGCAATCGAAGTGCCACCATTCGTTCGGCCGCACGCGGAACCCCGCTCGCAGCATGACCTCGCGCAGGAGGAGGCGGTTCGCGAGCTGCTCGCTCGAGAGCTCGCCCTTCTGCCAGAAGGCGATCTCCTGCTGCGGCTCGGCGAGCGGCCCGAAGAAGTCGAACGGCGTCCCCATGTCGAGCGCTTCTCCGCTCGCGAGGCGCGCGAGCGACAGGTCGACCGCGCAGCCGGTGTTGTGGACGGAGCCGGGCGGGACGTGCGGGTTCGCGACGTACGGCTCCTTGGGCGTCCCGGCGACGAGGCGCCACATCTCGACCTGCACGTGGCGCGGCCGGCCGCAGTCGTAGAGGACCAGCGTGAGGTCGGGCGCGCGCTCCCGGAGGAGCGACCGCGCGCGCACGAGCTTCTCGGCGGCATCGCCGACGAGGCGGCACGCGCGCAGCTCGCCGTAGACGTTCCGGCCGAGGAAGTTGTCGTCGGTCGCGTACTTGAGCTCGACGCGCACGTCGGGGAGAAGAGCGCCGACGTCGACCAGGCCGCCGCCGGCCGATGCGCGAGCCGCGGGTGTGGTGCGCACCTCGGACGCCGGGCTCGGGGCGGCGAGGGCGGGCGCCGGCCGTGCCGGGATCGTACCCGGGGCGAGGAGCGCGACGAGGACCGCGCGCCCGCCGACCGCGGCGGCCGTAGAGACGCGCGCCATGTCCCTGGCATCGCGCCCGTTGCGCGCGACGTCAAATGCGCGCGCCGTTTCGGATCGCGGGCGCGTTCGGCTACCCTCGCGCCGCGATGGCCGAGACCTGGCGCCTGACGGGCGAGGCGGCGATCGAGATCGAGCGCGACGAGCACGGCGTCCCCCACGTTCGCGCCGAAAACGTGCGCGACCTCGATCGCGGTCTCGGGTTCTGCCACGGCATCGATCGGGCGCTGTCGGTTCTGCTCCTTCGCATCCTCGGCCAGGGGCGCGCGTCGGAGATCCTCGAGGCGAGCGACGACATGCTGCGCGTCGATCGCTTCTTCCGCCGCCTGAACCTCGCCGGCGGCGCGCGCGCGGAGCTCGAGAAGATCGCCCCGGCGGAGCGCGCCCGCTTCGACGCGTACTGCGACGGCGTCGAGACGGCGCTCTCGCGCCGGATCCCGTGGGAGCTGCGTTGGATCGGGTACGTCCACGAGCCCTGGACGGCGCTCGACTCGCTCCTCCTCTCGCGCATGGTCGGCTACGTCGCGCTGGCGCAGAGCCAGGGCGAGATCGAGCGCCTGTTCGTCGAGCTCGTGCAGGCCGGCGTCGCGCGCGCTCGCCTCGAAGCGCTCTTCCCGGTCGCGCTCCGCGACGAGGAGGTCGCGCTCCTCCGGCGCGTCGCGCTCGGAGAGCGGCTCTTCGCGGACGCCGCAGTCGCCGACGCGGTCGTCCCGCACGCCGTCGCCTCGAACAACTGGGTGATCGCGCCCGGCCGGAGCGCGAGCGGGCACGCGATCCTCGCGAACGACCCGCACCTCGAGACCAACCGCCTGCCCGCGGTCTGGTACGAGGTCGCCCTCCAGCTGCCGCATCGCACGTGCATCGCGGCCACGATGCCGGGTCTCCCCGGGCCGCTCCTCGGGCGCACCGAGGATCTCGCGTGGGGCGCGACCTACAGCTTCATGGACGCGATCGACTCCTGGATCGAGGACTGCCGCGACGGCGCGTACCGGCGCGTCGTCGGCGGCCGCGAGTCCTGGATCCCGTTTCGCGCGCGCAAGGAGACGATCCGGCGAAAGGGCAAGCCGGCGCTCGAGGTCGTGTTCCACGAGAACGATCACGGAGTGCTCGACGGCGACCCGTACGTCCCGGGTCTCTACCTCGCGACGCGCTGGGCGTCGGGGTCCGAGACCGGCGCTCGCTCGCTCGCCGCCAGCTTCGCGGTCCACGAGGCGCGCACGGTCGACGAGGGCCGCGCCGCGCTCGGCGCGATCGAGACCGCGTGGAACTGGGTGCTCGCGGATCGCGAAGGGAACATCGGCTACCAGATGTCCGGTCTCATGCCGCTCCGGCGGCCCGGGTGGAACGGCTTCGCGCCCGTGCCGGGCTGGGACCCGGAGAACGACTGGCGCGGCTTCGCCGCGCCCGAGGACCTGCCGCGCGCCTCGAACCCGGCGTCCGGCTATCTCGTCACCGCGAACGACGACCTGAACCACCTCGGTCGCGTGTCGCCGATCAACGCTCCGATGGGCGCGTATCGCGCGGAGCGGATCGCGTCGCTCCTGTCGGAGCGGACGACGTGGACCGCGGAGGACGTCGGACAGCTCCAGCTCGACGACTTCTCGCTGCACGCGGAGCGCCTCCTCGGGATCGTCGGAACGCTGCTCCCGTCGGGAAGACCGGCCGACCTCCTGCGATCGTGGGACTGCCGCTACGACGTCGGCTCGCGCGCCGCGACCCTCTTCGAGGAGCTCTACCGCGAGCTTCTCCTGGAGGTCTTCGGACCGGACATCGGCCGGGAGCGCTTCGAGCGGCTCCTCTCCGAGACCGGGATCGTCGCCGACTTCTACGCGACGTTCGATCGCGTGCTCTTCGACGCCGGGAGCCCGTGGTTCGATCGGGAGCCGCGCTCGGTCGTCGCACGGCGCGCGGCGGAGCGCGTGTGCGAGCGCGCCGAGCGATCGTGGCCGCCGGCGCGCTGGGGCGAGAAGCAGCAGATCGTCATGCGCCACGTGCTGCTGGGCGGTCGGCTTCCGGGCTGGCTCGGATTCGACTACGGGCCGATCGCGCTCCCCGGGAACCGCGCCACGATCAGGCAGGGGCAGGTGTATCGCTCGGGCGGACGGCAGACGAGCTTCGCGCCGTCGTTTCGCATGGTCGCCGACCTCGGCGATCGCGACCTCCACACGGCGCTCGCGGGCGGCCCGTCCGATCGGCGCTTCTCGCGCTGGTACACCTCGGGCGTCGACGACTGGCGCGCGGGGCGGTTCAAGGTCGTGCGCCGGAGCGGCACCCGCGACGCCGGCCTCGACACGCGCCACGGGGCATGAGGCGGTCTTCCGGCGTGCCGGGGCGCGCGACCGCGACGGCCGCGCGCCGGCGCGCGATCCTCGACGCCGCCCTCGACGGTTTCACGGCGCACGGCTTCCAGGCCACGACGATGGAGGACATCCGCCGGCGGGCGGGCGCCAGCACCGGCAGCCTCTACCACCACTTCGAGAGCAAGGAGCAGCTCGCGGGCGAACTCTACCTGGAGGGAACGCGGCGCGTGCAGGAGTCGGGGCTCGCCGCGCTCCTCCGGCACGACGACGCGGAGCGCGGCATCCGCGCCGTCGTCCGCTGGTACCTCGCGTGGGTGGCGCGCAACCCGAAGCTCGCGTCGTACCTCATCGAGCATCGCCACGCCGAGTTCATGGCCTCGGCCGAGAGCGCGCTCGATCGCATGAACCACGCGCTGCGGGACGACGTCATGCGATGGATCGATCGCCACGTCGCGGCGGGCGAGCTTCCCGCTCTCGGCATGGAGATGTACTGGGCGATCCTCATCGGACCGAGCGAGCTCGTCTGCCGCCATCGGGTGCGTGACGGCAGGGCACGCGAGATCGCGCGCTTCGCGCGTGATCTGGAGGACGCGGCGTGGGGAGCGCTGCGGGCGATCGCGCGTCGGCGAAGGTCCGGGCGCCGCCCGTGATCGCCGCGCCGGTCGGCTTTCGCTGCCGCTACCCCGGCGTCCCTCCGAAGAGGTTGCGTGAGAGGGCGATCCCCACGCCGATCCCCAGCATCAGGCCTCCGAGCCAAGCCATGAGCATGTGCCGACCTTTCCCGGCCGGCGGTCGATCACGTGCGTTTCGCCGCCGGCGCATCGTGGGTGGTGCACGATCCGAGTGGCGCGCACTCTCGCACGGAGGTCGGGGGCGGTCAACGAAGGTTCGGCGGCTCGCCTGCCCCGCTCGCCGGCGGGTTCCCGCCGGTCGCGGATGGCTGGGGCGCGGCGTCGGGCGACGGCTCCACGGCGGCGGCCGCCTCCGGGCCCGGCGCCGCTCCCGCGCCGGGGCGCCGCAGTCGTCCGGACTCGCGCAGGCGCTGGAACTCCTCCTGGAGCTCGTCGAGCTGGTCGTCGGTCAGGTCCTGCAGCTCGATCATCGCATTGCGCGCGCCGCGGACGCCGCGGATGAGCTCATCGAGCTTCAGATGGATCGCGCGCGCGTCGCGGTTCTGAGCGTTCTGGATGAGGAACACCATGAGAAACGTGACGATCGTCGTTCCCGTATTGATGACGAGCTGCCACGTGTCGCTGTACTGGTAGCGCGGTCCGACGAGCGCCCACACCGCCACGGTCGCGAGCGCGACGAAGAACGCGGCCGGCGATCCGACCGCATCGGCGCTCGAGGCGGCGATCCGGCGAAACGCGTCGCGGAGCCACGACGGCTGCGGCGCGGCGCTCTCCGTCGGCGAAGCCGACGGACGGTGGGGCGTCGGCGACCCGGCGGCGCTCGCCGCCGGCTTCTGGAAATCATCGAGCGTGGGCATGGCGATTCTCCATCCGACCAGGCTAGCGCCGCGGCACCGCTCAGCCCAAAGGTCGACGCCGGCGGTCTTGATCGCGGGACCTGGCGGTGGAACCGTCGGCGGCAAAGGAGAAGACGCCGATGGCCCAGCAACGACGCGCGCGCAACGAGTTCGAGCCCGTCAAGGTCGGATGGCTCGGAGCCTGTCTCGACGGCGAGGGCGGCGGCTACGACAAGATCCATCGCATGGCCTTCGACGAGGGACTGGAGCAGGGCGTCCTCCCCCGGAAGGCCGAGCACGTGATCCACGTCGAGGACGGCCTGCCGAACGGCTCCGCGAAGAACGCGGTCGACGGCTATCGCTGGCTCGTCGACCAGGGCTGCGTCGTCGTCGCGGGCGCGTACAGCTCCGACAACGCGATCGCCGTCGCGCCGGTCGCGAACCAGCTCCAGGTCCCGATCGTCAGCTGGTGCGGCACCGAGCGTTACCACGGCGACTATTGCTTCCAGATCGGGAACGGCGACTGCGGCGGCGACGCGGCGTTGATGGCGGCGTGGCTCAGCCGGAAGGGTTACCGCCGGGTCGCGGTCCTGAACGAGGTGTCGCCGAACGGCGAGGAGTACTTCCGCTTCTTCCGCCAGGAGTGCCGCCGCCTCGGGCTGAGCGTGGGAGCGGTCGAGACCGTTCCGCAGCAGCCGAAGAACCTCGCCGACAACCTCAAGAACCTGCAGCGCGCCGGCTGCGATGCGCTCGCCTACATGGGCTACGGGATGCTGGTCGCGCAGGGCCTCATGCGGCCGGCGCTCGAGGCGATCGGCTGGGACCCGCCGCGCATCATGACGACGGCCTTCATGTTCTACCTCGTCGGCTTCGAGCACTTCGAGGGCTGGGTCGGGATCGATCAGTTCTGTCCCGACAACCCGCTCGTCGAGCCGTTCCGGGCGCGCTTCGAGAAGCGCTACGGCACGCAGCCGCCAATGTGGCCGAACGCGATCCCGCTCCTCGCCTACGACACCGCGCGCGTGCTGGTCGAGGCGCTGCACCGAGCTCCGCTCTTGACGGGTCCGGGATTGAAGGACGGCCTCGAGCGCATCCGCTTCATGCCGGCGGTGACGGGCGGTCCGCGGACGCACATCGCGTGCAGCCCGTACGACCACAAGATGCTGAAGGGCGACTGGCTCCTCTACGGAAAGGTCGAGGGCGGGAAGCTCGTCTTCGAGGGGCTGTTCGAGCCGCCGCCCGAGACGGCGTGACCGGCCGCGCGGCGACGGAACGATCAGCGGAGGCCGGCCGACGACACCAGGAAGCCGAGCACGCCGGCGGCCAGGATGACCAGCGGCTCCGGCACCTTGCGCGCCCAGGTCGGCGCCGCGAGCGTTCCGAGCGCGAAGAGGACGGTCGGGACGTCGACGATCGCACGCCGCCCGAGGACGACCGCGGCGCCGGCGATCGCGCCGGTCGCGGCCGCGGTGACGCCCTCGACGAAGGCGCGGACGCGGGGGCTCGAGATCGAGCGCCGGAAGTACTGCGCCGGGATCACGACGAAGAGATAGCAGGGCAGGAACACGCCGAGCGCGGCGGCCGTCGCACCGAGCGCGCCGGCGACCAGGAAGCCGATGAACGCGACCGTGATCACGACCGGCCCGGGCGTGATCATCGCGACCGCGACCGCGTCCAGGAACTGGCGCTCCGTCAGCCAGTGGAACTGGTTCACGACGCCGCCGTGCAGAAAGGGCACGATCGCGAGCCCGCTCCCGAACACGAACGCGCCCGCCTCCGCGAAGTAGAGGAAGAGGCGCCACAGCAGGCCCGGCGAAGCGGCTCCGTGCAGGCCCGACAGGAGGAGCGGCCACGGCGCCAGCGCCGCCAGCCGAGGCGACCCGGCGGAGGCGAGCGCGTGCGCGGCGAGCGCGGCGAAGCCGCACGCGAGGAAGAGCCACACGATCTCCGACTCCGTCCACGCAGTCACGAGAGCGCTCACGGCGAAGATCGTCCACGCGACGCGATCGCGGCCGAGCGTCGAGCGCATGAGCTTCCACGCGCTCCGGCCGATGATCGCGATCACGGCCGCGCCGATCCCGTAGAACGCACCCTGCATCCACGAGAGCCCGCCGTACCGGACGTAGAGCGCCGACAGCGCGAGCACCATGACGAACGACGGCGCGACGAACGCGAACGCGACGAGCGTCGCGCCGCGCGTGCCGGCGGCGAGCCAGCCGAGGTAGATCGCGAGCTGCGCCGCGAGCGGGCCCGGGGCGAGCTGCGCGAGCGCGAGGCCTTCGCGGTAGTCGGCCTCGGAGAACCAGCGCCGGTGCTCGACGAGGTCGCGATGCATGTAGCCGACGAGCGCGATCGGTCCACCGAACCCGGTCGTGCCGAGGCGGAGGAAGTAGAGGGCGAGATCGCGCAGCGTGAAGCCGGTCGCTACGGCTTCGCGGATCGGCTGTCGGCCGGGTGTCACGACTTCCGCTTCCGGAAGGCGCCGTGGAGCGCGTCGAAGAGCGCGGCCCCGCGCGCGAGGCGGTCCGGGTCGTCCGAGCACGTCCAGGCGATGCCCGCGATCACGCGCTCGACGCCCGCGGTCTCCGGCCGGCCGTACTTCGAGTCCTTCAGGTCGACGTCGTGGACGATCTCGGCGATCGCGCTGAGGCCGGGGTCGCGCAGGCCGAAGTCGCGCAGCAGGACCTCGAACGTGCAGAGGTCGCCGTCGTGCGTGAACTCGGCGTCGAACATGTCGAAGCGCAGCTCGCCCGGCGCGGGCGCATAGCCGCGGCTCGCCACGAGCTTCAGCTCGGCGTCGGGATCGATGAAGCGACGGATGAGCCAGGCGCTCGCGATGCGATCGATGTGGACGCCCTTGCGCGTGACCCAGACCCGCCCGCGGACGTCCTCGCGGCGGCGCGGCGCGGGCGGCGACTTCGCGCGCGCGTCTCCGGCGGGCTCGATGCGGCCCTCGAGGTCGCGGAGGAGGCCCTCGACCGACTCGCGGCCGGGGGCGCCGAAGAAGTCGATCTCGCCGACCTCGGCGAGGCGCCGCCGGAAGCGCGCGAGCGCGCCGCCGACCTGCGCCGCCGCCTCGGGGGACAGCGCCCGGCCGCGCCGCGGCAGCGTGGCGCGCGCGAACGTTCGGACCTCGGTCGCGATCTGGCGGTAGTCGCTCTCGCGGGCGCTTTGAAACGAAGCCCGCACCTCGTCGTCGGTGAGGCCGTCCACGAGGCGCGCCTCGCACAAGGACGCGTCGCCGCCGTCCTCTCGGATCTCGCGCAGGACCCACTCGAAGTCCTCGCGGGCGTCGTCGGTGTTCGGGAGGACGTAGACGGAGTTCTTGATCGGAACGGAGCCCAGCGCTTGCAGGCGGCGCCAGACCTTCACCCGGAGCGACGCGGGCTTCGGCGGCAGCTGGTGGATCAGGACGAGCCACGGGCTGGTCGACTCGGCGGCCACGCGCCCGCATAGAACAGCTGCATCCGTGCCGCAACACTCTTTTCAGCAGGCCGCGCCCGCACGTTCGCGCGGTGCGACGGCGCCAGTTGCACCGCACCCCCACAGTCCCGCGGGATTCCGCGCCGCGCGTTTCCCTTCGCTGCCGAACGGCGCTAGCAACGCGGTACCCCGACACGACAGGGCAGAAAACGATCGCGGGCTTCGGCGATCGCGCGATCGCCGACGCTCTCCACTCGAACGGGAGGTTCGCCGTGGCTGCGAAGCTGTTCGCGGAATTCCTGGGGACGTTCTGGCTGGTTTTGGGCGGCTGCGGCAGCGCGGTCCTCGCCGCCGCGTTTCCGAGCGTCGGGATCGGCCTTCTCGGGGTCTCGTTCGCGTTCGGGCTCACCGTGCTGACCGGCGCATACGCGCTCGGCCCGGTGAGCGGAGGCCACTTCAACCCCGCCGTGTCGGTCGGCCTCTGGGCCGGCGGACGCTTTCCGTCGTCGCAGCTCGCGAGCTACGTGGCAGCGCAGGTCGTGGGAGGCATCGCGGGCGCGGCGGTGCTCTACGCGATCGCGAGCGGCAAGGCGGACTTCAGCCTCGCCGCGGGTTTCGCCTCGAACGGGTACGGCGCGCACTCGCCGGGCGGGTACTCGCTCTTCGCGGCCTTCGTGACCGAGGTCGTGATGACGTTCATGTTCCTCCTCGTGATCCTCGGCGCGACGCATCTCCGCGCGCCGGTCGGATTCGCGGGGATCGCGATCGGGCTCGCGCTGACGCTCATCCACCTGATCAGCATCCCGGTCACGAACACGTCGGTGAATCCCGCGCGCAGCACGGGACCGGCGCTCTTCGTCGGCGGCTGGGCGATCGCGCAGCTCTGGCTCTTCTGGATCGCGCCGATCGCCGGCGCGGCGCTCGCGGGCTTCGTCCATCGAGCGATCCTCGAGGGACCCTTCGCGGAGCCACCGGTCACGGGACGCGTCGAGTGAGAGGCGCCGCGGCGACACGCGCGCTTCCGGCGTGAACCGCGTCGCCGGCAGCCTGGGCGACCGGCGCTGAGCTCCGCGAAACGCGCGCCCGACATCGACGTCTCGGGACATCTGCGTACACGCGCGCGGGTTTCTACGCGTCGCGCGCGACGCAGACGCCGATCGCATCGCGCCTTCGTGCGCTCGCCGCCGAAAAAACGCGCGCACGGCCCCGCACCCTACTTGTCGAAAACCGAGGTGCAGGGGATCGTCTCCCTCGCAATCACCACGTCGCGCTGCGCCCAGAGCCACGAGCGAGGGAGACCGACCCATGATGACTGCGCTGATCGCCGCCCTCGCCGCGGTGCTCGCGCTCGGCTTTGCACCGACCGCACGCGCGCAAACGCAGGGCCACTACCAGCAGTTCGGCGACGCCGGCGGCTTCCTGAACATCCTGCCGCCCGGGCAGGACGGCGTCCTGAACGGGCCGGAGGCGATCGCCGCACAGGCCGGGCAGTACCCGCCCCACGTGATGGATCAGCTCGCCATGTACGGCGACCTCGTCTACGCGACGCCCGGCTTGACGGAGCCTCGGCTCCTGCAGTTCTTCAAGGACGCGTCGTTCGGCGTGCGCGAGGACGACATCGATCGCGTGTACTCGCCGACCGCCGGCGTGACGGTCGTCCGCGACGCGAGCTTCGGCGTGCCGCACATCTTCGGCGACACCCGCTACGCGACGATGCTCGCGCAGGGCTACACCGCGGCCGAGGACCGCCTCTTCCTGATGGACGTGCTCCGCCATCTCGGGCGCGCGCGCCTGTCGGAGTTCCTCGGCGCGTCTCCGTCCGACCTCGCGATGGATCGGGATCAGCTCGCGGTCGCGCCGTACCAGGAAGCCGACCTCACCGCGCAGCTCGACGCCATCCGGAGCTCGGGGCCGGAAGGGCAGGCCGGCTACGACGACCTCCTCGCGTACGCCGACGGCGTGAACCAGTACATCCAGGAAGCGCTCGCCGACCCGACCAAGATGCCGGCCGAGTACCCCGCGCTGCAGCAGGTCCCGCAGGCGTGGAAGGCCGAGGACGCGGTCGCGATCGCGTCGCTCGTCGGCGGCATCTTCGGGAAGGGTGGCGGCGGGGAGCTCACGAACTTCTGCGGTCTGAAGGCGATGACCGCCGCGCTCGGCAGCGCGGCGAGCGCGCGCGCCGTCCTCGACGATCTCCACTTCGCGAACGACGCCGAGGCGCCGACGACGTCGCCCGACCCGTTTCCCTACACGACGAACCTCGGCCCGGTGGATCCGGCGGCGCATCCCGACATCGACTGCGCGAGCCTCGCCCCGATCGCGGCGGGCGGTCCGCCGCTCCAGGAGCTCCTCGACGCGATCAGCGGCCTCGCGCCGCCGCTCCCCGTGCCCGGCGCGATGAGCAACGCGCTCCTGGTCTCCGCGGCGCACACCAAGACCGGGAAGCCGATCGCGGTCTTCGGTCCGCAGACCGGCTACTTCATGCCGCAGCTCCTCGTCGAGAAGGACGTCCACGGCCCGGGGATCGACGCGCGCGGCGCCGCGTTCGCCGGCGTGGACCTCTTCGTACAGCTCGGCCGCGGGCGGAACTATGCGTTCTCGGCGACGTCGGCGAGCGGCGACAACGTCGACCAGTGGGTGCTCGAGCTGTGCGAGCCCGGGGGCGGCCCGCCGTCGACGACCTCGATGGGCTATCTCCGGAACGGCATCTGCGAGCCGATCGAGACCTGGCAGCACGTGCAGATCGCGAAGCCGAGCGCGGGCGGCCTGCCCGGCGTCGGAGAGAGCGGCGACCAGTGCGCGAACGCGGCCGACGACGACGGCGACGGGTTCGTGAACGACGGCTGCCCGCCCGTCGACCTCCCCGAGCTCCCGATCTTCTGCGCCGACGCGAACGACGACGACGGCGACGGCGCGGTCAACGACGGCTGCCCGCCGGTCGTCGGCCAGGACGTCGTCCTCTCGTGGCGCGTCGAGCGCTCCGCGCACTATGGCCCGCTGGTCGCGCGCGGCACGCTGACGGACGGCACGCCGATCGCGATCGCGACCCAGCGCTCGACGTACTTCCGCGAGCTCGCGTCCGCGGCCGGCTTCCGCCGCATCAACGACCCGGGGTTCATGACGGACGGCTACGAGTCCTTCCGGAGCGCGATGGGCGGCGGCGTCGAATACACGTTCAACTGGTTCTACGTCGACGGCAAGGACATCGGGTACCAGCACTCGTGCCGCTGCCCCGAGCGCGCGCCGGGCGTCGATCCCGACCTGCCGGCGTGGGGCAACGGCCGGTGGGACTGGCAGGGCTTCATCCCGCTCGACGAGCAGCCGCGCGCGAAGAACCCGGCGCAGGGATACTTGACGTCGTGGAACAACAAGCAGGCGCCCGAGTTCCGTGCGAACGACCGGAACTTCGGCTTCGGGCCGGTCTACCGGAGCCAGATGTTGGAGCGGCGCATCCAGTCCGCGATCGCCGCCGGCCCGATCGATCGCGCCGACCTCGTCGACGCGATGGAGGACGCCGGCACGGTCGACCTGCGCGGCCAGGAGGTCCTCCCGCTCCTGCTGCAGGTGCTGGGCGCGACGGCGCCGGGCGGCGCGGACCCGCGCGCGCAGGAGATGCGCGACCGCCTCGCGGCCTGGCTCGCGACCGCGACCCACCGCCGCGACCGCGACCACGACGGCCAGTACGACGATCCGCAGGCGCCCGCGATCATGGACGCGTGGTGGCCGCGCCTCGCGCACGCGATGTTCGACGCCGGCTCCGGCGATGCGCTCGACAACCTCCACCTCGAGATCGACGACGGGAACCGGCTCCACCACCTCGGGTCTGCGTTCCAGGGCGGGGTGTACGGCCAGGTCCACAAGGACCTGCGCCAGGTGCTCGGCCTTCCGGTCCTCGACCCGTTCTCGCGCACCTACTGCGGCGGCGGCGTCCTCGCGGCGTGTCGCGGCGCTCTCTGGGGCGCGCTGAGCCAGGCGGCGTCCGACCTCGAGGCCGAGTTCGGGAGCGCCGCCGTCGCCGACTGGAAGCGCCAGATCGCCGACGAGGACGTCCGCCACACGGCGGCCGGCGTGACGAGCGTGCCGGCGATCCACTGGATCAACCGGCCGACCTTCCAGCAGGTCGTCCAGCTCCCCGCGCTCGATCACTACAAGTGCTACCGCGCTCGGAACCTCACGCCGTTCGCGCGCCGCACGGTGACGCTCGCGGGCGATTTCGAGACGAAGAGCACGCTCGTCCTCCGCCCCGACTCGATCTGCAATCCGGTCGACGCGAACGGCGCCGGCATCCAGGACGCGACCGCGCACCTCGAGTGCTACCGCGTGCGCGACGCCTCCGGACAGCCGCCGTCCGCGACCCGGACGGTCGACGCGACGGACGAGCTCGGCGAGCGGAGCCTCGCGCTCACGAAGCCGGTCTCGCTCTGCGTCCCTTCGACGAAGGACGGCGTCGCGTCGGCGCTCCGCCTCGACGACTTCGAGTGCTACCGCGCGGCGCGACCCGTGCCGCGCTTCGCTCGCCGGAGCGTCGCGCTGACCGACCAGTTCGAGTCGAGCAACGCGACCCTGCTGCGACCCGATACCGTGTGCGCGCCGGTCGCGCGGGACGGCGGTGCGATCGCGGATCCAGACGGCCACCTCACCTGCTACCGCCTCCAGGAGCGGCCACCGTTCGGCGGCCGCCAGGTGACGACGGAGAACGACCTCGGCGGTGAGGTCCTCCAGGCCTCGAGGGCGGTCTCGCTGTGCGTGCCGTCCACCCTGCAATGACGGAGCGATCCATGGCCCGCTTGTCCCTCTCTCGCTGGGCGCGCGTCGTCGCGCCGCTCTTCGTCTCGGCGCTGCCGTCGCTCGCGAGCGCGCAGAGCGCGGCGCGCGCAGTGGAGCCGGTCGTCCTGACGGGCGCCGACCTGCGCGACTGGTCGCGGCTTCCCGCCGCGGTCACGTGCGCGCCCTATCCGTCGGGGACGACGGGCGGCCGCGACGCGCACAACGGCACGGTCACCGTGCCGCCCGACCTTCGCACCGGGGTCGCGATCGACCAGATCGCGGCCTTTCGCTGGGACGGCGGGGGCTGGACGGAGATCCCCGTCCAGGTGGACGAGATGTTCACCTACTGCCTCTCGAATCCGCCGTCCGGCTTCTCGATGTACTCGGGCACCGACAAGGAGCTCACCTACGCCTGGGACGTCGAGTCGTGGAAGAAGACCGCCGGCGAGTGCAGCGCGGCGTATCCTCCCGGCGTCGGGCCGACGCCGGATCCGGTCGCGACGCTCGACGACGACGACGAGATCGCCTTCATGGCGAGCGACGCCGGCCCGCAGGCGCCGGCGGTCGCGCTGCCGCCGCCGGGCGCGACGTCGGCGCAGGGCATCGCGATCGTGGATCCGCTCGATCCGTCGGCGGCGCCGCGCTTCGTCTACCTGGTCCTCCGGCCGGGCGGGTCCTCGTTCACGGCGGCGAACGGGTACGTCGCCTACGCGCGCGACGCGAACGCCGACGAGTGGATCGATCGCTTCTCGATCGCGCGCGACGACCCCGAGATCCTCGGCGTGAGCAACACGGGCTACGGCCCGAACCTCTCCGGCACGGTGTGCCGGACCGCGATCTACCCCGACTACCCGCCGGAGCCCGACGGCACGCCGCGCTCGTCGGACGACCGCTTCGCGCGCGACGGCGTGACGGTCACCACCGACACCTATCGATGGCGCGCGACCGGGCGCTGGATGGTGCGCGGGATCCAGGTCGCGAAGCCCGGACAGCCGGGCGTCCACGGCCCGGACCTCATCGACCGCTGGAAGGGAAGGGCCTTCCAGCAGAGCCCCGACTCGACGATCTCTCTCGTCGGCTTCGAGGACGAGCAGGTGAACTGGGAGGCGAACAGCGCGCTGCTGGGCGAGCGCGCCGGCCCGGTGCGCGCGATCCGCGAGATCTGGGGTGCGGACTCGGGCACGAACGTCACGAAGACCGAGTCCTTCTACCGCGACCTCGTCACGTACCACTACCACGTGCGCGTCCACCCGATCCCGCCCGACGGGCTCTACACGTCGTGGGACTACAACCACGGCGTCGCGGCGCGCTACTACAACGTGCTGAAGCCGGACGGCGTCGCGATCGACGGGGTGAACGACGACGTCGGAAACGTCGACGGCGTGTTCGGCTTCCCCGCGTTCTTCGACGCACCCGACGCGACCTTCAACGTGCCGTCGGCGATGCTGAACTGGGAGGAGGTCTCGGGCGCGAGCGACTTCGGGTCGCTCGTCTACATCACCGAGTTCAAGGGCGCGACGACCGCCGAGAACCCGGCCGTCGTTCCGTACTATCGCGACGACGCCTGCCTCGACGACGGGACCGGCGACGATCCCGTGCCGCGCCCGTGGCCGGGCGAGGCGTCGACCGACCCGCGCGTCCACGCCGGCTACGAGGCGGAGAACGGCGGCACGCCCTACGACCAGCTCGCGTGCGACCAGAGGCAGGGCGTGTGGGGCGCGCACGGCGTGCACTACTTCTTCTCGGGCGACACCGACAACGCGGCGTCCCCCGAGGTGCTGACCGAGATCGACGCGCAGAGCTGGCAGTTCATGGTGCCGACCGCCGCGCCGACGAACGTCGGGCAACCGTACGGCAACGTCGTCATCGCGCCGCTCGTCGCGGCCGCGACGCCGACGCTCGGGATCGGCGACCCCGCGCCGCCGACCGCGGCCGACGCGACCGCGACGACGGATCAGGGCGTCGCCGTCGACGTGACCCTCAGCGGGACGGACGTCGTCGACTGCGAGCTCGTCTTCTCGATCGTGACCCCGCCGGCGCACGGATCGCTCGGCGCGATCGCGAACCAGGCGTGCTCGCTCGGCCTGCCGAGCAGCGACACGGCGCGCGTGACGTACACCCCGGCGCCCGGCTTCTCGGGAAGCGACTCGTTCACCTACAAGGTCAGCGACAGCTCGTCGGACTCGAACGTCGCGACGGTCCGGATCACCGTGAAGCCGAAGGGACCGCCCACCTGCGCGACCGGGCCGCTCGCCGGTTGCCGGCGCCCGACCGCGTCGCAGAAGGCGTCGATCGCGATCCGCGACTCGAGCGTCGACCGGAACGACCGCCTCACGTGGAAGTGGCTCCACGGAGCGGAGACGCAGAAGCCGCAGTTCGGGAACCCCCTCGCGGACACCGACTACCAGCTCTGCGTCTTCGACGGCGGCGGAGCGACGATCGCGCGCGCCAGCGCGCCGGCCGGCGGAAGCTGCGGATCGCGCCCGTGCTGGACCGAGAACCCCAAGGGGTTCCGCTTCAAGAGCCGGCAGAGCAAGAACGGCGGCCCGACGAGCTCCGTCAAGCTCACGCTGCGCGCCGGCGCGGACGGGAAGGCGCAGATCGTCCTGCAGGGGAGCGGCGTGCAGCTCGGGCTCCATCCGCTGCCCGCGAGCCAGCCCGTCCGGGTCCAGCTCAAGAACGCGGACGGTGCCTGCTGGGAAGCCGTGTACGCAGCCCCGGCGACCCAGAACGCCCCGGGGAGGTTCGTCGACAAGGCCGACTGAAGGCACGACGACGGGAACCATGGCTCTTGGCGCGCGGATCTTCCCCGCGCGCAGCGCTCAGCGGTGGAAGAGGTACCAGCCGTAGCTCTTCGGCTGCCACGTCTTCGTGTAGGCGATGCGATGTGATCCGACGCGGATCTCGACCGTCATCACCGGGTCCGTCGCCGGGCCGAAGTTCCCCACGGCCTCGACGTTGACGCGCGTTCCCTTGCCGGCCGGCACGGGAGCGATCCGCACCACGCTGAGCCCACCGCGAGATCCGTGCCCGGCTTTCGCACCCGGATCGTAGAACCGGTAGGCGTTGCCGACCTTGACGAGGTCGCCGGGCAGCAGGCTCGCCTGGTACACGACCCCGCCGGCATTCCGGACGACGATCTCGAACGCCTCATTCGCCGGGTCGAGCACCGTCGACGGCGCGAACGCGGATTTCACCTGGAGCACGTCGAGCGCCGGCCCGAGCCGGATCTTGTCGGGGCAATTGTGATGGCACACCGGGACGGTCGGCTCCGGTGCCGGGTCCGGGGTCGACGTCGGCGCCGGGGTGGGCGTCGGCGGCGGCGCCACGTTGGTCGGCGTCGCAGTCGGGGTGGGCGTCGCGGTGGGCGGCGGCGGCGTCGCCGTCGGGGTCGGGGTCGGCTCGGGCGTCGGCGTCGGTTGGGGGCAGCCGCTCGCCTCGAAATCGTACGTCGTATCGCACGCCGCGAAGCCGTCGACGGCACCGTCGAAGCCCGCCCAGTCGGCGCCGCCGAATCCCGCGGTCAAGCGCAACGACGGGGAGTCGAGCGCCACTGCCGCATCGGGATGCTCGCCGAGGTAGCTCGCGAGCGTGATGAGCGGCGGACCGCTTCCGCTTTCCAGCATCGACCACCAGCCGCCCGACTGCGCATCCCAGAACTGCCAGGTGTCGAGCACCACGCAGCCGATCGGGTCGTCCATGCACTGGTTGGGCACGGCGGGACCGGTGATCATCGGATACGTCCCGTTCTGGAAGACCGGATCGAAGACGAGAACGTCGTCCGCGGCGCCGTCCCCGTCGAGATCGATGCGCAGCTGGATCGTGATCGCGTGCGCCGCAGCGCCGAAGCCGCTGACGTACGTCGAGTACCGCAGGGGAAATCCGACGACGTCGATCAGAAGGAAGCCGTCGCACGCGGTCGTCTGGAGGCGAGCGCCGTCCGCGCCGCTCGCCGGATCGCCTGCGTTGCCCACGACCTCGTTGAAGCTGCCGTCGGTGAGCGGCGGCGTGCCCGGTCCGTTCACGAACCTGCCGTTCGTGCCCGATGCGGTGGTGGCTTCGCCGATGTCGGCGCCGTTGGGCGGGTCGACCGTGTGGTCGAAGTTGACGATGTCGAAGCCGCCGGATCCGCAGGTCACCGTGACGGGGATCTCGGACGCCGATGCCGGCCTGCCGCCGAACGTCGAGACGACGAAACCGACCACCGCCGCGCTCAACGCACGACCCCCCACAACCCGCCGCAGCAACGCCATGCCCCGCCCCCTCCGCGTTCGAGCGTCAAGTCAAATGGTCGCGCGGCTTCCCCCGAACCCGCACGAAACGCTCGGAACGCGCGACATCGTGCCATGGCCGCACGGCTGTCGATAGCTGCCGGCCGTCGTGAACAAGATCCGGTAAGCGACGGCATCCGCCATGCGGGCTGGCGCAGAACGCGCCTCGCTTCTGCTGGAGCGATCGCTCCGCTCGCCAGCGTGTCGTGAACGACGGCGATGGCGGACGCGGCGAGCGAATCGACACCGGCGCGATCGGGACGAAGCTCCTCCTGCCTCTCCCGACCGAGCGCGGCGACGGCGAGCTCGCGTCCCGGGTCGCGGCCTCGGCACGCCGCGCGGCGACGTCTCGTCGGCCTGGGGGAGGGAAGGCGGGGGCCTGACCCTGCCCATCCCCGGCAATGCCCCGGCCGAGGTGCACGTGCCCGCGACCGCCGGCGACGACGTCTCGGTGACGCGCGCGGCGGGCGAACGTCTCGCCCGGCGCGACGCGGCCTCCGCAGTGTTCGCGAGCGGGTGCGGGACGCACGTCTTCGAGGCTCGGACCGCGCGCCGACCGAGATCGCGCCGGCCCCCATGCCCCTCAAGAATTCGCGCTTGCCTAGACTCGGACGGGGACGATAGAGCGGGGCCCGTCCGTTTACGGCGGCCTCCCCCCCGACCGAGTATTCGCTTCCCTCCGCGTCCCGAGCGCCGGCAAACTACGCTCCGAAGGCGGTTCGATGAAGCGGATCTCGGCGAAATCGGGTGCAGGCCCGCGCGCCGCACGCGCGCGGGCGCTCGTCGCCATCCTCGTGCCCGCGGCTCTGCTGGCCGCGGCGCCCGCCCGGGGCGGCGAGAGCGCCGCGTGCGGGAACGGGGTCGCCTGCAGGTGCAACTCGACCGTGCGGGGCGACGTCCGGCTGACCGCCGACATCGTCGACTGCGGCCGCGTCGGCCTCCGCATGTCGGGCGGCTCCGTGCTCGATTGCGCGGGACACGAGATCCGCGGGCGCGGCCCGAAGGACTCCGAGGCCGGCGTCAAGGTCGATCGCGTCGGCGACGTTCAGATCAAGAACTGCAAGGTGAGCGGCTTCGAGCGCGGCATCCGGGTGCGCGGGGGACAGCGCGTCCTCCTCGAGGGCAACGTCGCCCAGCGCAACACGATCGGCATCGAGATCGCCGGATCGACGGAGAGCGGGCAGGCGGTCGATCACCGGGTCGTCAAGAACCGGGTGGAAGGCAACGAGCAGGACGGCATCCACGTCGGCGCGGGGAGCGTGCGCGCGCAGGTCGTCGACAACCAGATCGTCCGGAACGGCCAGGAGGGGCTCTACGTCGTGTGGTGCGACCACTGCGTCGTGCGGGGCAACACGATCGAGTCCGCGGGAGCGGCCGCGATCTATCACAAGCACACCAGCGACGCGCTCTACGCGGACAACGTCGTGCGCGGCTCGATCGTCCACGTGCGCGGCGATTCGGCGCACAACGTCTTCGCCCGGAACGTGGTCGAGGGCGCGGGCTTCGTCTTCGAGGGCTACACGAACGAGAACTACGTCCACGATCCCGGCTGGGTCCGCGTGCCGCACGACAACGAGGTCGTGGGCGGAGCGGTCACGGGCGCGAAGGTCTGCTTCCGCTTCCA
Organism: Binatia bacterium; assembly: GCA_035651755.1. GTDB lineage: Bacteria > Desulfobacterota > Binatia > UBA12015 > UBA12015 > DASRFA01. Next base: position 34,354 of record DASRFA010000032.1, read on the forward strand.
CGGCGCGCACGACAACCGGGTGCACGGCGTCGTCGCGAACCACTGCAAGCCGTGGACGGCGAAGGAGTACGCCGGCCTCGAGGCGACCGACAACCGGGTCGACGTCGTGACCGTCGATGGCGACTACGACGGCGACGACGTCGACAACGCGACCGATCCCTGCACCGATCGCGACGGCGACGGGTTCGGCGATCCCGGCTTCCCGGCCAACACTTGCGCGCCCGACAATTGCCCCGACGCGTGGAACCCCGATCAGCGCGACGCCGACCACGACGGGTTCGGCGACGCCTGCGACGGCTGCCCGCTGACCGCGGACCCGGCGCAGCGCGACGCGGACGGCGACGGCGTGGGCGACGCCTGCGACCCGTGCATCGACCCGGACGGCGACGGCTTCGGGGCGCCCGGCGGCTCGTGCCCGACCGACGACTGCGCGAGCGTCCCGAATCCCGATCAGACCGACTCCGACGGCGACGGCGTCGGCGACGCCTGCGACCGCTGCCCGCACTTCGCCGACGCCGACCAGGCCGGACCGGCGACGTGCGGCGTGACCGCTCCCGCCGGCCTCACGCCGGCGCAGGAAGACGCGTTCCGGAGGGGCGTCGAGGCGTTCACGCGCATCGAGACCCCTGCGTCCGGCCTCGGCCCGACGTTCAACGGGCAGAGCTGCGCCGAGTGTCACAGCCAGCCGGGCGCCGGCGGCTCGAGCGCACGCGTGGTGACGCTCTTCGCGCGGCTCGACGGCGACCACTCCGATCTCCTGGTGGAGCAGGGCGGCCCGCTCGTCCAGGGGCAGGGCATCCGGACGCCGGAGTGCTCGGTGCCGCCCGAGAGCGTTCCCGAGGGCGCCGTGCAGCGCCGGCGCGAGACGCCGCCGCTCTACGGGCTCGGGCTCGTCGACGCCATCCCCGCGGCCGCGATCGCGGCGCACGCCGACCCGGACGACCGCGACGGCGACGGGATCTCCGGAAAGCTCAACGTCGCGACGATCCCCGGCGGAGGCATGGGCCGCTTCGGCTGGAAGGCCGAGATGCCGACGCTCGGCGATTTCGTCGCGAAGTCGCTGGTCGAGGAGATCGGGATCACGAGCCCGGCGCGCCCGCGCGAGGAGCGACGCGAAGGGAAGGAGACGCCCTGCGACCGCGTGACCGACCCGGAGGACGACGGGCGGCACGTCGCCGAGCTCGTCGGGTTCATCCGACTCCTGCCTCCTTTGCCGGGCCGCGCCGTGCCGGCCCAGCAGGCGGCGCGCGGGCAGGCGGTCTTCCGCGACATCGGGTGTGCCGGCTGCCACGTCGAGAAGTTCGAGACCGGACCGAGCGACGTGGCGGCACTCGATCGGAAGCCGGTGCGGGCCTATTCCGATTTTCTGCTCCACGACATGGGAGACCGACTCGCGGACGGCATCGTCGTCGGCGAGGCGAGCGGGCGGGAGTTCCGGACGGCGCCGCTCTGGGGAGCGGCGCACAGCGCCCCGTACCTGCACGACGGGCGCGCCCCGACGCTGGAGAGCGCCATCGGGCTGCACGCGGGCGAAGCCGCCGCCGCCCGCGATCGTTTCGTCGGCCTCGCGACGCCCGATCGCGAGGCGCTGGTCGCGTTCCTCGACTCGCTTTGAGGAGGCTACGGATGGACATCAAGACCACTCGCTCCGCTTTCGCCGCCGCGCTCGCCGCGACCGGTCTCGCGGCCGCGGGCCTGGCGCCGCTCGCCGCGGCGCAGACGCACGGCCGCCTCACGCTCGTCAGCGTCGATCCCAACGGCGGGCAGACCGACGACGGCTCGTTCCGCCCCGCGGTCTCCGCGGACGGAAGCATCGTCGCCTTCGAGAGCGACGCGACGAACCTCGTGCCCGGCGACACCAACGACCAACGCGACATCTTCGTGCGCGATCGCGCGACCGACGTGACCGAGCGCGTGAGCGTCACGTGGAACGGCATGGAGGCGCTCGGCGACAGCCAGTGCCCCGCGATCTCGGCGGACGGGCGATATGTCGCGTTCCTGAGCCGCGCCTGGAACATGGTCGAGCGTGGGGCGAACCTCGGCACCCCGCGCTGGGACGTCTACGTTCACGACCGCGAGGACGGCAGCACGACGCGGGTGAGCCGCGCGCACGACGGCGGCGATCCGGACGGCTGGAGCTACTGCCCGTCGATGTCGGGCGACGGCACGCGGATCGCCTTCGCGAGCGACGCGACCAACCTCGTGTCGGACGACGCCAACGGGTTCACGGACGTGTTCGTCGTCGACCGAACGGCGGGTACGACGACGCGCGTGAGCATCGGATTCGAGGGCGCCGAGCCCGATAGCTCGAGCTTCCAGCCCGCGATCTCGGGCGACGGCCGTCTGGTGGCGTTCGCGAGCAACGCCACGAACTTCTTCTCGCCGTCGGAGCCTCCGTCCGAGTACGGCCGCCAGTTCGGGCAAAGCCGCGTTCTGTTGCGGGATCTCGAATCGGGCGCTCTCGAGGTCGTGAGCAAGACGGTCGACGACCCGATCGTCGCTCCGGACTCCGACAGCGGCTCGCCGTCGCTCTCTCAGGACGGCCGCTTCGTCGCGTTCACGAGCTCCGCGACCAATCTCGTCTTCCCGTTCCCGAACGCCGTCGTCGGAGACAACGTCTTCGTGCGCGACCGATTCGCGGGCAGCACGGTCATGGCGAGCGTCCACGATCCGGCGATCTTCGAGTGCGGGCGCGAGGGCTACGATTTCTTCTGCAAACCCGGCCGAAGCTACAGCCCCGCCATCTCGCGCGACGGGCGCTTCGTCGCCTTCACGAGCAGGTCGCTTCGCCTGCTGCCGGAGAACGAGTGGGGCGGCTCGCAGATCTATCTCTTCGATCGCACGGCGGCGTTCCTCCGCCGGATCTCCGTCGACGCGGTCGGCGCCGAGGGCGACTCGTGCAGCGAGGAGCCGGTGCTCTCGCAAGATGGCGAGGTCGTCGTCTTCCGGACCACCTCGGCGAACCTGCTGGAGGCCGACGCCAATGCCACCGCGGACATCGTCGCACACGAGTGGCTGTGCGGCGCGGGAGGAAATTGCCGGCGCATGGCGGCGTGCCCGGCGCGGCCGCCGCGCTGCGCGCGCGCCGACGCCTCGAAGCTGCGCCTCGTGAAGCGGGCACCCGGCGGCGTCGGGAAAGACGGGCTCTTCTGGCGCTGGTCCGCGGCGCCCGGCCAGCCGTTCCCCGCGCCGGAAGGCGCCGCCGGCTATCAGCTCTGCCTGTACGAAGGCGAGCGGCGCGCGCTCGCGATGGACCTCGCGGTCGACCGTGCCGACGCGTGCGACGCCGAGGCGACCGCACCCTGCTGGACGGACGTCCCATCGGGACGCCGGCTGCTGGGGACCTCCGGGCTGAAGCAGCTCACGCTCCGCCGGACCGATTCCGCGCAGACCATCGTCGCGCGCGGCAAGGGCGACGGGCTCGGGCTCCCGTACCTCCCGCTCGACGGCTCGCACGGCATCACGATGCAGCTCCAGGAGACCGCGAGCGGACGCTGCTGGTCGGCCGATCTGCCGGCGCTGTCGATCAAGAAGAACCGCGCGGGCTCGACCGAGGCGGACGTCTCACGGGTCGGGAAGCTGATCGCGAGCATCGATTGAGCGGCGCGCGCCGGAGATCGTGAAGAGCGACCGTTCCATGCGCGACGGGCGCGCGTCGCGGGCGATCGCGCTCGCGCTCTTCGCGAGTGCGGCGCTCGCCACCGCCCGCGTCGACGCTTCGTTCGTGAACTTCGAGAGCGGGCAGGTCCGCCCGCTCGCGATGTCGCCGGACGGAAGCGCGCTCTACGCGGTGAACACTCCGGACGATCGGCTGGAGCTCTTCTCGCTCGCGAGCGGCTCGCCGGTGCACGTCGCGTCGGTGCCGGTCGGCCTCGAGCCGGTCGCGGTCGCGGCTCGGAGCAACGCCGAGGTGTGGGTCGTGAACCACCTCTCGGACAGCGTCAGCATCGTCGACGTGAGCGCCACGCCGCCGCGGGTCACGAGGACGCTCCTCGTGGGCGACGAGCCGCGCGACATCGTCTTCGCCGGACCGGGTAGCGGGCGCGCCTTCGTCACCGCCGCGCACCGCGGGCAGAACCGGCCGGGCGACCCGGAGCTCACGACTCCCGGGGTCGGCCGTGCCGACGTCTGGGTCTTCGACGCGAACGCCCTCGGCGCGCCGCTCGGAGGAACGCCGCTGCCGATCGTCAGCCTCTTTGGCGATACCCCGCGCGCTCTCGCCGCGAGCCCGGATGGGAAAGTCGTCTATGCCGCGGTCTTCCAGTCCGGAAATCGGACGACGACCGTGAACGAAGGAGCGGTCTGCGACGGCGGCGCCGACGCCGGTGCGTGCTTCGTCGGCGGGCTCCTGATGCCGGGCGGCCTGCCGGCGCCGAACGAGAACCACGAGGGCGAGCCCGGCCCCGAGACCGGCCTCATCGTCAAGTACAACCCGATCGCCGGCGAGTGGCAGGACGAGCTCGGGCGAAGCTGGAACAACGCGGTCGAGTTCAGCCTGCCCGACCTCGACGTCTTCCGGATCGACGCGATGGCGGACCCGCCCGTCGAAACCGCCAGCTTCGCCGGCGTCGGAACGGTCCTCTTCAACATGGCCGTCAACCCGGTGAGCGGGAAGGTCTACGTCTCCAACACCGAGGCGCGGAACGAGGTGCGCTTCGAGGGCCCGGGCACGGCCTTCGGCAGCTCGACCGTCGAGGGCCACCTCCACGAGGCCCGCATCACGGTCATCGACGGCGCCGTCGTGCTGCCGCGCCACCTGAACAAGCACATCGATTACTCGCTTCGGCCGAGCTCGGCGAAGATCAAACGCGCGAGCGTCGCGACTCCGCTCGGCATTGCGGTCACGGCGAACGGCGCGTCGCTCTACGTCGCGGCCTTCGGGTCCTCGCGCGTCGCCGTGTACTCGACCGCTCAGCTCGAGGCGGACACCTTCGTGCCGCGCGCCCGGAAGTCCATCAAGGTCTCGGGCGGTGGCCCGAGCGGCCTCGTGCTCGACGAGCCGCGCGGCCGGCTCTACGTCCTCACCCGCTTCGACAACTCGCTGTCGGTGGTGGATACGGCGACGCGCGCCGAGATCGCGCACCTGCCGCTCTTCGACCCGGAGCCTCAGGTCGTCGTGGAGGGCAGGCCGTTCCTCTACGACGCGCGCGCGACCTCGAGCAACGGCGAGGCGTCGTGCTCGAGCTGCCACGTGTTCGGCGACTTCGACAGCCTGGCGTGGGACCTCGGCAATCCCGATGGCGACGTCGTCCCGAACAACAACCCCTTCGAGTTCGACCCGAATCCGACCACGGACCCCTTCCACCCGCTCAAGGGCCCGATGACGACGCAGAGCCTGCGGGGCATGGCGAACCACGGCCCGATGCACTGGCGCGGGGACCGGAGCGCCGCGAGCGAGCCCGGCGGAACTCCGGACCAGGCGCTCGACGAGGACGCGGCCTTCAAGCGCTTCAACCCCGCGTTCGTCTCGCTCGTGGGTCGCGCGAGCGAGCTCAGCGCGCCGGAAATGCAGGCATTCACCGACTTCATCCTGACCGTGACGTACCCCCCGAACCCGGTGCGGAGGCTCGACAACGCGCTGAAGCCTTTGCAGGACGACGGGCGCGAGATCTACATGGACAATCTGAACGTGACCGACTCCGTGCGGAGCTGCAACGGATGCCACAAGCTCGACCCGGAGCACGGCTTGTTCGGCACGGACGGCGACTCGTCGTTCCAGAACGAGACCCAGCTCTTCAAGATCCCGCACCTCCGGAACGCCTTTGCGAAGGTCGGGATGTTCGGGTTTCCGGACGTGCCGTTCGTGAAGCCGGGCGACAACGCCTTCAAGAACGATCAGATCCGGGGCTTCGGGTATCTGCACGACGGCAGCATCGACACGCTCCGTCGTTTCCTCTCCGCGACCGTCTTCGACTTGACGGAGTTCGAGCTGGTGCGGATCGAGCAGTTCCTCCTCGCGTTCGACTCGAACCTCGCGCCGATCGTCGGCCAGCAGGTCACGCGGAGTGCCGCGAGCAACCGTGCGGTGGACAGGCGGATCGAGCTCTTGAGCCAGCGCGCCGCGACCGGCGAGTGCGACCTCGTGGTGAAGGGCAACCTGAGCGGTCAATCCCGCGGCTGGTGGCGGATCGCGAGCGGGCAGTTCCGCTCCGACCGCGCCTCCGAGCCGCTCGTCGCCACCGGCGAGCTGCGCAGGCAGTCGAAGATCGCGGGTCAGGAGCGCACGTTCACCTGCGTGCCGCCGGGATCCGGCCAGCGCATCGGCGTCGACCGCGACGACGACGGCTTCTTCGATCGCGACGAGATCGACGCGGGCTCCGATCCCGCGGACGCGGCCAGCACGCCCGGCTGAGCCGTGCACGGCAAGCTCGGTCGCGATCTCGTTCGCGGTCGCGAAGAGGCGTTCCGCTGCCTTCGGCCGTCGCGCCATTCCGCGGCGGGGTGTACAACGGTCTTGCCAGCCGAAGAACGCAGCGGCCTCTCCGGGCCCTCGGCGAAGCCGGGGCCGAGGGGGAAGGGACAAGCGACATGCAGCAGCTCTCCGGCCTCGATGCCTCCTTCCTCTACTTCGAGACGGCGAACGCGCCGATGCACATCGGCGGGATCGCGATCTACGACCCGTCGACCGTTCCGGGCCTGCGGGGGCCGCTTCGCTTCAAGACGATCCTCAAGAACATCGAGGGCCGGCTCCACCTCGCGCGCTCGTTTCGAGAGAAGATCGTCCCGGTGCCGCTCAGCCTCGACCATCCCTACTGGATCGAGGATCCGCACTTCGACCTCGAGTACCACGTGCGGCACATCGCGCTGCCGAAGCCGGGCGACTGGCGGCAGCTCTGCATCCAGGCGGCTCGCCTCCACTCGCGCCCGCTCGATCTCAGCCGGCCGCTCTGGGAGATGTACGTCATCGAGGGGCTCGACAACGTCGAGGGCCTGCCGCCCGGCAGCTTCGCGGTCGTCACGAAGATCCACCACGCCGCGATCGACGGCGTCTCGGGAGCGGAGATCACGGCGGTCCTGCACGATCTCTCGCCGGATCCGGAGCCGCCGCCGGAGCCGGAGACCCCGTGGGTCGGCGAGGAAGACCCGAGCTCGTGGGATCTGCTCGCGCGCGCGGCCTGGAACACGCCCTCGCATCCGTTCCGCTTCGCGCGCCTCATGACGCGGACCCTTCCCGCGGTCGGGCGCGTCGCGTCGCAGATGTGGACTCGGCAGCTCACGATCCCGGCCGCACCCGGCATCTCGGTCCCGCGCACGCGGTTCAACGGCACCGTGTCCCCCCATCGCGTCATCGACGGCCGGGTCTTCGAGCTCGCCGAGGTGCGCGCGATGAAGAAGGCCGTCGCGGGCGCGACCGTGAACGACGTGGTGCTCGCGACGGTCGGCGGCGCGATGCGCCGGTACCTGGCATCGAACGACGAGCTGCCGGAGGAGTCGCTGGTCGCGATGGCGCCGATCTCCGTTCGGACCGAGGACGAGAAGGGCACCCAGGGGAACCGCGTGACCGCGATGGCGGTCGCGCTCGGCACGCAGGTCGAGGATCCGCTCGAGCGGCTGCGCGTCGTTCACGAGGGAGCCGTGCAGTCGAAGGCGCTGACGAACGCGATCGGCGCGCGCCTCATGACGGACTACACGAACTTCGTGCCGTCGTCCGTCGCCGGCCTGGCCGCGCGCCTCTATTCCCGGTTCGCGCTCGCGAACCGTATGCGCCCGATGTTCAACACCGTCGTCACGAACGTTCCGGGGCCCCAGGTGCCGCTCTATGCCTATGGCGCACGGCTCGTCGCGCAGTACGGCATGGGTCCGATCCTGGACGGCATGGGGCTCATCCACCCGGTGTTCAGCTACTGCGGAAAGGTCACGATCGCGGTCACGTCGTGCCGCGCGCTCATGCCGGACCCCGCGTTCTACGCCGATTGCCTGCAGGCGTCGTTCGAGGAGCTCCGCGCCGCGAGCGGCGTCACCGAGGTGCGCGCGGCGGCGAAGCCGCGCGCGAAGGCGGCGACGGCGTCGCCGGCGCACGCCTCTTGAACGAGGACGCGCGGTAGGCTCAGCCGGCGAGGATCTCGGCGACGCTGACCAGCGAATCCGGGGCGATCGTACCGCTCAGCCAGAATGCGATCGGGAGCAGGAGGTACGCGCCCGCGCGCAGGACCGTGTCCGAATCGACCGGCCACTCGCTCACCGACTCCACGAGCTGGCGATAGGCCACGATGTCGGCCAGGCGGCCATGCCCGGTCGGGATCGGGCGACCCTCGACCAGCGCGTCGCGCGCGCGCCGGAGCGCCTCGCGACAGCAGGCGAGCTCGCGCGCCTTCTCGTCGGCGATGCGGTCGCGCCAGCCGCGCAGCGGGAGCAAGAGCCCCGCCGCCGCCGAAAGCGCGGAGACGACCGCGAGGAACGCGACCAGCAGGCCGAAGCCGGTCTCGGTCAGCAGCAGCGCGACCACCGACAGCAGGCCGACCGCAGAGAGCGCGGTGCGGAGGCCGAACCGGGTGAAGGGAGCGAGCGTGTCGCACTCGAAGAGGTCGATCGAGTTGAGATGGCGGGCGAGGTCCGACGTGCGCCGCGCCTCGGCGATCGTCACCTGGATGAAGGTGCCGAACATCCAGCCGACGAGCGGCGTCAAGCAACGCCGCCATGCGAACTCGGGGCTCCAGGCCGCCCAGGTCCACGGATGCCCGGTCGCATCGCGCAGGAGGAGAGGCGCGAGCGTCGCGAAGACGGCGCCCGCCGCCCCGGCGGCGAGGAACCGCGCCCGGCGGTAGCGGCCGACCGATTCGCGAAGCTGCGCGCGCTGCGCCGCGGACAGGTCGAGCGCATGCTCGACGGCCGCGAGCACCGCCGCCCCCGATCGCGGCGCGGCCATGCGCGCGGCGACGAGGTACCCGATCAGGAGCGTCTCGACGACCGCGACGTAGAGATCGCGCGGATGGGAGAGGGCGACCTGCATGCGAGCGAGCCAGGTCTCGCGCGCGGCGAGGAGCGCCATGAGAGCAGCGCTGACCGCGAGGCCGGCGGTCTCGGCGCGGAGCGACAGCGCTTCGATCGCGCGGTTCGCGAGCGGCGTGACGAGTCTTCCGGTCGAGCGCTCTCCGCTCGCCGCTGCGTCCGGGCACGAGTGGAGGCCCGCGACCGCTCGGCTCGCTTCGGTGTCGGCGTGCTCCACCCGGGACCTCGTTGGGCAGGATCGGCAGACCCGACGAAAGGCATGAGGATGGTCACGCAGAAGCCGTGGCGCGTGCGAAGCGCGCCTAGCCGTGCGGATCGGGCGGCGCCTGCGGATCGCTGCGCCTCCAGTGCGCGCGGATCTCCTCGATCGCGCGCGGTCCCTGCTCCTCCATCACCCAGTGATCCGCATCCAGCTCCACCTCGCGAAATGGTCCCTTCATGTAGGCCCGCTGCGCCTCCACGGGGGAGCGGCTCACGGCGGGATCGCGAGTCCCCCAGAGGAAGAGCGTGGGGACGGTGACCAAGGGCGAGACGTCGCCCGCGGACTGCCGGGAGAGGCCGATCGCGCGGTACCAGTCGAGAGCGGCCGTCAGAGCGCCCGGCTCGGCGAAGACCTGCAGATACTCCTCGCGCTGTGCCGGGGTCATCGGCGCGTAGATCCCGCTTCGCATCACGGCGAGGCCGTTCCAGGTGAAGAAGAGCTCGGGAAGCCACGGCGTGCCGAAGAAGCGGAAGTAGCCCGAGCGCTGCTTCTGGTCGGGGTCGTCGGCGAGCGCGGAGAGGAAGGCGGTCGGATGCGGAATCGAGAGCGCGGACCAGCTCAGGACGCGCTCGGGCGCTCGCAGGACCAGGCCCCATCCCGCGACGGAGCCCCAGTCGTGCCCGACGAGATGGAATCGCTCGAAGCCGACCGCGTCGGCGACCGCGAGGACGTCCGCGACGAGCTCGGGTGCGGCGTACGCTGCCGCGCCCTCGGGTCGCGCGCCCGGGCTGTAGCCGCGCTGGTCGAACGCGACGATGCGATAGCCGTCGGCGGCGGCCGGGAGCAGCGGGTCCCACATCGCCGACGTCACCGGAAAGCCGTGAAGCAGGATCACTCCAGGGCCGCGCGAGCCGGCGATGCGGGCGCGGAACTCCATCCCGCGCGCGGGAATGCGGACCAGCGCCGGCGCCCCATCGCCGAAGCCCGTGAAAACCGGCAAGGCGCGGGTCGCGGCGCTGTGCGACCGCTGCCAATCGAGCGAGAGCAGCGAGCCCGTGACCGCGATGACCACGAGCAGCACGATCACGGCGACGAGGCCGGCGACGATCCATTTCCCCATGCGCATGCTTCGGCCCGGGCGGATCTCTCGTGATCGAAGTCGCAGCCGAGGGCAAGCGATTCCGGAACCGTCAGCCGAGAGCGATGCCGCGCCGCAGCTGATCGTCGCCGTCCACGAAGTCCGGCGCCGAGAGCCACAGCCGAACGAGGTGCCGCTTGCGCGCAGGCTCCTCGAAATCCTCGTAGGCCGTGCGCTTGTGGAGGATCACCGCGTTCTTGAGGAGCTGCACGTCTCCGGGCAGGAATTCCATGTCGAGATAGAGCTCCGGGTCGTTGGCCGTACGCTCCACGAGCTCGAGGGCCTCGCGCTGCTCGACCGTCATCGCCGGAACGCCGGGAAGCTCCTGCGCGCGGCGAATGTACCAGGGAATGAAGGACGTGTTGAGGCTTCCTCCGCGTAGCGCGCAGATCGGACGGACGAAGTGGACGGGCTTCTCCATCTCCGGCTCGAAGTAGTGCCAGTAGAAGTCGCGGAACAGCACCTTCGCGAGGTCCGGCCGCCGTCGGACGATCTCGTTGAACACGGTGACGGAGCTCACGATCCGACTCTCGCCGCCGCTCTTCGCGCCGTGCAGGCAGAGGAGGCCGATGATGTCGGCGCCGTCGGTATGGAAGTCCTGCTCGGCGCGCGTCTTGTAGAGGCGGGTGCTGGGGTCGTTCGGGTCCGCTCCGGTATCGCGAACCGCGGTGAGCAATTCCCCGCGCAGATTCTGCGAGACGGGCGCGCCGACGTGGAGGCCGAGCGCCCAGTACGCGAGGATCGCGTCGTCTTCCGACAATCGGTCGAGCGGAAGGCCGCGGACGAGCACGAAGCCGGCGCCGTTCGCGACCTCGTCTCGCCAGGCCCGCACGGTCGCTGCCAGCGGTCCGAGGTCGACGTCTTCGCGGGTCAGGTCGTGAAGGCTCTTTCCCGCCCGGCGGAGCCGAGCGACGAGGCGCTCGATCTCGTCTTGCTCGACGGGTGACAAGCGATCGATCCAGTCATCCGTTTGCGCGAGGTCCGAGCCGCGCCACGCGGCCCGGCCCTCGATGGGACCGATTCCGGCTGGGTGATCCATTGCGATCTTGTCCGGCGACATGGGGATCTCCAGCTTCAATCCGGATTCGTCAGCGGGCGAGCGAGCCCGAAGACCGCAACGCGTCGCCGCTCCAGCCCCGCTCGCGCAGCAGAGCAATGACCCGGCCGCGGATCTGATCGCGCACCGATCGCACGACGTCGAGCGGCTGATCCTTCGGATCGCGCAGAGGCCAATCGCGCCGTTCGAGGTCCGGAACGAACGGGCAGGCATCCCCGCAGCCCATCGTCACCAGCATGGAAGCGCCGCGGGCGAGCTGCTCCGTGAGAAGCCGGGGCTTCGCGGTCGAGAGATCGATGCCTTCTTCGCGCATCACGTCGAGCACCGCCGGATGAACGCGCTCCGCCGGCTGTGTGCCGGCGGAGACCGCGGATGCCCGGTTCGGATCGGCGAGCGAGTTGAAGATCGAGGCCGCCATCTGCGAGCGGCCGGCATTGTGGACGCATGCGAAGATCACCGTCTCCATCGCACCCTCACGACGCGCGCTCGAGACGGCGCCCGACGACCTCGGGCGCGACCTCCGGAAGGCTCGGCACGAGCCACCGGAAGAGCGCCGTCGCCGTCGCTGCACCGAGGAGCTGCGCGGCGACGAATGCCGGCACGTCGGCGGGCCGGATGCCGGCGAACGTATCGGAGAGGCTGCGCGCGATCGTCACCGTCGGATTCGCGAACGAGGTCGACGCGGTGAACCAGTACGCCGCGGTGATGTACGCGGCGACCGCGAACGGCACGGCGGTCGACGACCGAAGGCGGGAGCATCCCCAGATGACCGAGAGGAGGCCGAACGTCGCCACGAACTCGCTCAGGAGCTGAGAAGGACCGCTGCGCGCGTGCCGCGACAGGGTCACGATCGGCAGATCGAACATGAGGTGCGCGACCGCCACGCCGACGAGCGCACCGACGAGCTGCGACCCCGCGTACGGGCTCACCTCCGCCCACGGAAGGCCCTTCTCCCATGCGGCGCACAACGTCACCGCGGGATTGAAGTGGGCGCCGGAGATGGGGCCGAAGGCGAGGATCAACGCGACCAGGACGGCGCCCGTCGCGAGGGTATTCGCCAGCAGCGCGACCCCGACGTTCCCCCCGGCGAGGCGCTCGCCCATGATCCCGGACCCGACGACGGTCGCGAGGAGGAGAGCCGTGCCGACGCCTTCGGCCGCAGCACGGTGCGCCAGCGTCGCCGATCCGCGCGTCCGGCTCATGCCTGCCTTCGGGCGCGAGGTCGAGGATCTCGCGTCGCGAGCGCCGCGCGCGCCTGCTCGAGGCGCTCCGGCACGATCCGGTAGTAGACCCACGCCCCTCGCTTGTCGCGCTCGAGGAGGCCCTCGTCGTGAAGGAGCTTCAGGTGATGGCTCACGGTCGGCTGCGAGAGCCCGACCGGGTCGGTCAGGTGACACACGCACGCCTCGCCGTCGGGCTGCGATGCAATGAAGCCGAGAAGCCGCAGGCGGGCCGGGTCGGCGAGCGCCTTGAAGAGGGTCGCGAGCTCGTCGGCATCCTTCTTCGTGAGGCCTCCTCGAAGCACCGTCCTGCAGCACGGGGAGATGGTCGCCATGTCGACATATTGACATACGTCGATGTGCCATGCAAAGAACATCGACAGACGTCGATATCCGACGCGAAGGAGGTCCCATGGCGAACACGTTCCACGTCTCGGTCTACGTCCGCAGCATCCCGGAAGCGGTCGAGCAGTATCGGAAGGTTCTCGGCATCGAGCCGGCGAAGGTCCGCCACGACTACGCGAAGTTCGAGCTCCAGGATCCGCCGGTGATCTTCTCGCTCAGCGTCGGCGGCGACCCCGGAACGCTGAGCCATCTCGGCATCCGCTACCCGGGGCAGGGCGAGGTCGCCTCGGAGATGGTCCGGGTCAAGGCGCAGGACGTCCCGCTCTTCCAGCAGGAAGGCGCGACGTGCTGCTACGCGAAGGCGGACAAGTTCTGGGTCTCGGACGCGGATGGGATTCGGTGGGAGATGTACACGCTCCTCGAGGACGTCGAGGCCGAAACGGCGGCCGATCCGCAGCTGCGAGCCTTCCTCGGCCAGGCGAAATCCGCGGCGAGCGAGGCCGCGGGCTGCTGCGCGCCGAGCGCGACCCCGAGCGCTTGAACGAGCCGACGGCGAGCGCGGAGACTCGAGCGGCTGCACCAGCGCGCGATCGTCGGCGTTCCAAACGCCGAGTCGGCCTCGAACGTGCGAGCGCGTTCCGCATAGCGATCCCTCTGCGATCGGGCGGACGTTCCGGTGTCCCGGGTGGTCCGAGCGCCGTGGCCCCCGCGCGGGAAGGGTCGCGCCGCCGAACGCTCTCCGGCTAATCAGTTTTCGTCGTTCATACGACGAAGCATCATGTCGTGCTCGGCGACGATGCTTCGCGCTCGTAGCGCCCGGGGGATTCCACGGACGCCTCGTGATCGCCAGCTCGTGCGAGGGCTCGCCGGCGCGGTGACCTTCGTGGTTGTCGTCGCCACGGGCGGAGCTGCTGCGGCTTCCGGAGACGTCGCGCTTCCGGGCGCCGCCGCCGACGGTCCCATCCCGGGCTGCCGCGATCTCGTCTGGGGAAGCCTGCCGGCCATGGGCCGGCCGGACATCCCCGACGAGCAGGCGCTTTGCTCCTCCATCCCGGGGCGGCCGTTGCCCGAGGACCTCTGGCCGCCGGAGCAGCTCGTGAGCCTCGACGAGCAGAACGACTACGTCGAGCGCCTGCGAGAGGAGTTTCTCAAACCGCGCCTCTACGCCACCGAGCTCGGCTGGGTCGGCGACGCGCACTGGCGACTTTCCGGAGACTTCCAGGGTTGCCCGTCCGACGGCACCTTCGCGAGCTTCGGCGTCCACCTCCTGGTCCGTGTCTGGTACTCGCCCGAAGTCGTCGCCTGGATGTGCGGCGGTCGGACGAGCGAGCTTCCCGCGGGTGCGATGGTCGTCAAGGAGGAGCACTTCTTCCAGGGCGACGGCGTCTTGGTGATCGACCCGGCGACCCACCGCGCCGCGCCGTCGCAAGACCTCGCGGATCAGCCCGGCATCCTCACCTTCATGATCAAGCGACCGTCGGTCACCCGGGACGGCTACTACTGGGGCGCGGTCGACGCCGGCTCGAGCGAAGGCAATCCGCCGATCGTGGATCGGGCTGGCCTGTCGGGAAAGGCGACCCCTCCACCGGCGCACCTCCCTCCGCACGCGGCGCCGTTCTTTCCGACCGGATCCAGCGGCGACGCGTCCTCGGGCAGCGAGATCTACGCGAACTACGGCTACGGCATGTACTGCGTGAACTGTCACAGCGCCGCCAAGACCGAGCAGACGTTCTCCGGCATCGACAACATCCTGGGTCGGGAGGCGATCTTCTCGTGGCGGGCGCCCGGCAGCGCACCGACGTGCAACGGCGACCGGCTCGTGGGTCCGCCGATCGACCCGGGCGCCGGCATCGCCGTCGTCGGCCGCGGCTGTCCGCCTGCGGTGCCGCCCGCTCCGCGCACCGTGCCGGATCCGGAGTTTCTCGCGCTCTACGACGAGGTGGCCCCGGTCAGCGACGACGAGGTCTGGCTCGGCCTCGACATCGCGGAGGAAACCGGCTTGCCGCCGGAGGTCCGCCCTCTCCGCTATCCGGCTGCGCAGTCGTGGGATCGAGCGGCCATGCCTCCGGCTCCGCAGCCGGCGACTTTCGTGACCTCCGATCAGTGCGTGGGCTGTCACGCGGGAATCCGCAACAACGGCCTCCTTCCGTACATGGTCGTCCACGACGACGGTGGGCGGCTGCTCAACCTCTCTCCTTCCGCCGAGTGGCGCAGTTCGAGCATGGGCCTCGCGGGGCGCGATCCGATCTTCATGGCCCGCATGGAATCGGAGTGGAACCGCGTCGAGAGCGACTTCGCGAAGGTCCCCGGCCTCGGCCAGGTCGCGGGGCCGACGGTTGCCGACTGCGTGATGGATTTCTGCTTGAGCTGCCACGCCAAGGGCGGACACCAGCAGAAGGCGATGGACACGCGGGGCATGGGAACCGAGCCGCTATCGGGCAGCGTCCTCCAGGTGCAGAACACGTACATCTGTCGCGACCTGCTGCCTCCCCCGTTGGCCCGCTCGCTCCGGGCCAAGGAGGACGGACACGACTTCTTCGTCCGTCCGGATCTGCAGGACTGGCCCGGAGAGCCCGACGTCACGGGCGATCAGGTGCGCGCCGCGAGCCTCGGCCGCGACGGAGTCACCTGTCTCGCGTGTCATCTCGCGGGTCCGGACGTCGGCGACCCGAACGACGGCTTCACCGGGAACGTTCCGTACGTCTTCGACGGGTCGCTGTTTGCGCCCGACGAGATCGGACCGCCCGGCGAGGTGATGCAAGCGGCCATCGGGCTCCTGCCGCGTCAGGGCGCGCAGCTTCGCGAATCGCGGCTCTGCGGGACGTGTCACGCCGTCAACCTGCCGGTCCTTCGCTCGGGGAATTGCACGACGAACCCCGAGACGTCCCCGTTCGCGGGCTGCGTCAAGGAGTTCAAGTACGAGCAGACGACGTACTTCGAATGGCTCAACAGCGCGTACTCCGCGGGGTCGGCCTCGGCCGAGCCGGGTCTCGTACGGGAATGCCAGGGTTGCCACATGCAGAACGAGCACGAGGCGACCGGCAGCCAGCCGCTCGCGTTCAAGGTGGCGAACATCCAGGACGACAGCTTCTTCCGCTACGACAACTCGCTCGCGCCCGAGTTCCTCGACCTTCCGGTGCGAACGGAGTATCGGCGGCACGCATTCCCCGGGCTGAACCTCTTCGTCAACGGCTTCCAGCAGCAGTTCCCGCTGCTCCTCGGTCACGCGGACTTCGACTGGATGAACGTCACGACCGAGATGAGCGTGCTCACGCAGCGCGACACCTTGCTCGCGTTCGCGCGCGCGCAGACCGCCGGCATCGCGATCGAGGACCTGCAGCCGACCGCATCGGGACTTCGCGCCGTCGTCCGCGTGGACAACTTGACCGGCCACGATCTGCCGAGCGGCGTCGGCTTCCGCCGGCTCTTCATCGAGCTCTCCGTCCTCGACCGCGACGGCAACGCGCTCTGGACGTCTGGGAAGACGGACAGGCTCGGCCAGCTCCTCGGAGCCGACGGTCGTCCGCTGCCCTTCGAGCACTACCCGACGGCGGAGTACGAGCCGCACCACCAGGTGATTCGATCGCCGGACGACGTGCAGATCTACGAGGAGGTCGAGGCCGACGAGACCGGAATGGTCACGACCGGATTCCTCCACCGCTGGTCCGACCTGAAGGACAATCGCATTCCTCCGCGCGGCTTCCGCTGGGACTCGACCTACGCGGCGCCGCCGTACGATGCGGCTCCGAAGGGCGAGGCGCTGCTCGATCCCGACTACGCCCCGGACGATGTGGCGCTGCCGCTCGATGGAACCGACCGGATCACCTACGCGGTCGCGCTGCCGCCCGACGTGCAGGGGCGTGCGGCGGTCGTACGAGCCCGGCTGATCTCGCAGAGCATTCCGCCGTACTTCCTGTCGCAGATCTTCTCGGAGCTCGCGGCCGCGAAAGCCGATCCCGTCCTCGTGCAGACGGAGCGACAGCTCATCGTCGACGGCTCTCTCCTCCACTACCTCGCGAGCCGCTTCGATCCTTCGGCACCGGACGCCGCCGGCGAGCCGTACCTGCAGGACTGGAAGCTCGAGATCGCAGCCGACGCTCGGTTCGTTCGGCCTCCCGTGCGGTTCACGCCGGTCTCTCCGGGGACGCTCGGGACGATCGCGCGGTAGGTCGCGGGCGGTCGGATGGGTGTCGTCGCGGTCTCCGGGATCGCATTCGCAGCGATGTTCGGGGCCGCGATCGTCGGCACGCTCCTTCGATCGATCTTGCCCGAGCGCTATCTGAGCGATGAATCCAAGGAGGTGATCCGGCTCGGCAGCGCGCTCATCGCCACCATGTCGGCTCTGCTCCTCGGTCTGCTCGTCGCGTCGACACGGGGCGCCTACGAGGAGAAGCGGAGCCAGGTGATTCGCATGACCGCCGACCTCATCGAGCTCGACCTCTGCATGAAGGACTACGGCGCCGAGGCCCGGCCCGTGCGGCAGGCGATGCGCGACGCCGTGCCCGCGATCGTGGACGGCATCTGGCGCGGCCAGGCCGATCGCTTCCGCTCCGACGCGAACGCAGAGCCCGACACGGGCACGGAAGCGGTTCTCTCCGAGCTCCAGGAGCTCTCGCCGCGAGACGACGGCCAACGCGCGCGACGGGCACGCGCGATCGAGGTCGGCCTCGACCTGGCGCAGATCCAGCTGGTGTTGTTCTCCCAGCCCGACAATGCGATCTCGCCGCCGTTCATCACGGTGATGGTGCTCTGGCTCGCGTTCATCTTCGGGACCTTCACGCTCTTCGCGCCGCCCAACCCCTTGATCGTCGCCGTCCTGCTCGTGTCCGCGCTGTCCGCCGCGAGCGCGCTCTTCCTGATCCTCGATCTGGACAGCCCGTTCGCGGGCTTGCTGCAGATCCCCGCCGCGCCGCTTCGCAACGCGCTGCCGCCGCTGGCCATCCTTCTGCCCTGAAGCAGCCCACCGGCGAGGAGCGCCGCAACGCTTCTCGCGGGCTGCCGGCGCGCGATCTCAGCCGCCGGCCAAGGCGCCTGCCACCATCAAGCACATGAGGAAGAGGGCCAGCGCCCCCTGCTCGGGCTTCACGGGCGTCCGCTCGGGCGGCGGGATGGGTGGGAGCCGAATCGGCTGCGTGGGCTCCTCGCCGGGAATCCACTGCGGGAGGAGCGGCCGCGGGGCGATGACGGGCTTGGGCGGATCCTCGGGATCGAACGCCGGCTCCGGGACGGGGCTCGCGCCCGGCTTCGGCTGCCGCGTGTCGGCCGGGTGCTTGATGCCCGGGAAGACGTGCTCGATGATCTTCGAGATGAGATCCCCCGACGGTCCTGCGTTGGTGGGGATGTTCGTTCCGCGAGGATCCTTCAGGTTCACGGGGTCGTTTTCGACGTAGGCGTAGAGGTTCGTGCCGGCCCCGAATCCAAGCGTCTTGACGACGTAGCACTCGTAGTCGTCGACGCCGTGGGCGGCGCGATCGGGCGCCGCAACGGGTTGCACGAGGCTCTCGGCGGTCGGGATGAGCAGGCGGTCGGGCTTGACCGTCTCCACGACGAGCTCGCTGCCCTCGGGATGGAAGGCATTCCGGATGCGGAGGTTGCCGCGCTTCTGGTGGCCAGGCTGGCGCGGCACCGTCGTGAGCTTGATCTGGTAGCCCTTCAGGTGGGTCGCCGGCTCGTCGATCCCAGCGCCGTCCCGGTTCGCAGGGGTGCCGAGGCTCACCGGCTTGGTGACGTCGAAGATGGCCGTCTCGAACGCGTCGCGCAGGGAGACCCGGATCCCCGTGGGGAAGCCCTTGGGCACGCAGAATCCGCTCTCGCCCTCGACGCCGCCGCAGGCGACCTCGTCCTCGCAGGCGCCGCCCACGTTCACCGGCGCCTCCGCGGAGCACAGGTGCTCGCGGTTGTCCTTCACCTTGTACGTCACGTCCGGCGGAGGCCCGAGGCTTCCCGGAACGGGAGCCGACGAGACGAAGACGGCTTGGCCGAGCAGCGTGAGAAGCGGGAGGAGGTCGCGCGGGGCAACGATCGGTCGCTGCATGTACGGGCAGGCGTGAGAAGTCTTGGCACACCCCGTGCCGTACCCGTCGCAGGGGCGGCCCTCGCACGCCGCGTGTCGCCCGCGCGTTCTCTCACCCGCGGTCGACTCGCATGCGCCCTCGTCGGTAGTCTGGCCGCACGGACCCCCACCACGCCGAAACACGCGCGCGGGACGTCGATCGCCGCGAGATCTGGGCGGAGATCGCGTCCTTCTACGACGCCACCCGCACCCTGCCGGGTGACGGCGAGCCGCGCCTTGCGGAGTGCCTGATCGCCGCTCTCCGCACACGCGACGCCGAGCGCGTCCTCGACCTCGGCTGCGGCACCGGTCGACTGCTCCTTCCGCTCGCGCGCGCCGGGCTGCGGGTGATCGGCGTCGATCGATCGCGCGAGATGATCGCGCAGCTCGTCGCGAAGTCGAGCGTCGGCTCGGTGCGGGCACCGATCGCGCTCGCCGATGCCACCCGCCTGCCATTTGCCCGCGCCTTCGACGCGGCGCTGCTGTCGCACGTCTTGCATCTCGTGCCGGCGCTCGAGCCGGTCGCCGACGCGCTACGGCCGGTGCTGCGCGCCGGCGCTCGGCTCGTCGTCGTCGACTCGGCGTATCTGCCGCGCGCGGCGGGCGATCGCGTGATCGCGGCGATGAAGGCTCATCTCGGCGCGACCCGGCGCTGGGCGAGCGGCGAGCGATCGCGCGAGCTCGCGCTCCTCGAGCGCTTCGGCGGTCTGCTCGGCGCGGGCGAGGTCGAGATCGTGCCGTGCGGCGAGTTCGCGGCGACGCGGTCGCTCCGCCAGCACCTCGAAGCCGCTCGACGCCGCGTCTGGTCGATGTGGCGGACGTTCGACGAGGGCGCCGTCCGGAGCGCGGCGGACGCCGCCGAGCGCGACCTCGTGAGCGCGGGCGCGGATCTCGACGCGGCGGTCGCCGAGCCGGTCGGCGTGCGGCTCCTGATCGCGCGCCTGCCGGGCTGAGCCGTGCCGAGGAGCGCTCCGTAGAGCACGACACGCCGCAACGACGCGACACCGCCATGCGGCGAGCGAAGCGAGCCCGCGGGATTGCCGCCCGTTCGGGCTTCGCCCGAACGGGGCGAGGGGCGCGCGCCCCTCGCTAGGATGACTCCCCGGGCCGGACTCGAACCAGCGACCAATCGGTTGACAGCCCGTCGGCGGCTACAAGCGGCCACTACAGACGACGAACGGCCGTTGTAAACGCGGTCGATTTCGTCCCGGCTGCGAGATATGGCGAACCGCGTTCGGGAACGTTTCCCTCACGGAACGCTCACAGGATCGCCATCCGCAAATCCGTCCTAGCGATCCCGGATCTGGAGCAAACGACTCGGCTTCCACCCATCGCGATGCGCTTGGCCGTCGGGAACACCGTGCGGATCTCAACCGCACGACATCGCGTTGCACGTGTCACAATCGCATGGGCTGAAGCCCAGCGTCTGAATGCCTTGCAGAAACGCATCGCGATCCGCGGGATCACCGACCTGGATCAACTCGTCGATGCTCTGCGCGAGCTGTTTCGCGAATGCGGTGCAAAACTCGTTCGTCAGGACCGCCTGACACGTTTTGGGCACCCCGCCGTCCACGAGGAAGACATCGTACCCCCGGGACTGCAGCTGGTCGATCGCCGCCTCCCCGAAGAGGAGGAAAGCGACGGGATAGAGGAGGCTCCCCACCGACGCGTCCGCACCGGTCAGGATCGCGGCGGCCGACAAGCGACCCTTCGGCAACGACGTCGTTCCGACGATGCCTTCCTTCAGCTTGACGCTGACGACACCGCCATTGAGCTCCTTGCGTTGCAACATCAGTTTCAGGCCGCCGATGGACTCATTGAGCTTGAGCGTCGCGATCGGAGCCGTCTGGCCGAGGATGATGTTGCACCCGTTCACAGGTGCGCCGCCAAAGAAGCAGCAGTCGTATTTCCCTTGTACGCAGGCGGCGATCTGCTCCGATGTAGCGCCGGGGCGGTCGCAGCATTCCTTGCAAAAGTTGTTGTCGTTTGTCGTGCAATCTACGTGTGTCTTGCCGTGAGCGAGAGGGACGACGGAGTGCGCGAGCATCAGCGCAAAGGCGATTGCCACCATGCGAAGCGAGGCGGGACGGAAGACTGACGTCTGCATGTCATGTCTCCTTTCTCGTTGACGGACGTCATTGAATCATCGGGTCAGTGGGTCAGGGTGTGCCTCCGGGGTGCAGCCACCATGAAGTCGACGAGCTCCCTGAGGGAGCGGATAGCGCGTTGTCTCGCCGGAGGCCACCTGCTCTGCGCTTCCACGAAGACGGCTTCGCCCGTCGGCGATCCGATCGAAGTGAATCACGAACGCCCCTTTCATTGCTACGTCCACGAGCGGCTGAGAGACTCGGGGCTGTCAGTAAGGCACTCCGCAACCGCACCGATGCCGCGAGTCAGCCGATGCGCCGTCTGATCGAGCCAGCGCTGCTCTATTTCCATCGCAAGGGCATGGGACACGCGCTCTGCGAAGATGTGCTGCTGCATCGAGGTGATGCGCTGCGATGGCAGGATCCGCATCCGCCATCGCGGCGAGCTCGTCGCCACGCACGAGATCCTGACCGGGAAGTGCCGGATGCGCATCAATCCCGCCCACGGCCCCGGAGCCGAGGCACGCAATGCGCGCCAGCGCCGCTCGACACCGTGGCTCGTGGCTCTCGACGCTCGTGACGGCCATCCCGACGTCGAGATCCGCGACCTCGCCGTCTACGACACGCTGGCCGCGCCGGCGATCGAGGTGCAGCCATGACGCCCGCCCAGCGCGAGCGGCTCATGGAGCTCCTCCAGCGTCTTCGACTCTTCAAGTCGCGCGAGCGCCTCGAGGCCCTCCTCCAGGACGCCTCCTCGCGCGAGCTCTCCTACGCCGACTTCCTCGACGCCATCCTCGGCGAAGAGGTGGCCTCCAAACGCGAGAAGAACGTCGCGATGCGCACCAATCTCGCCCGCTTCCCGTTCGTGAAGAGGCTCGACGCCTTCGACTTCTCCTATCAGCCCTCGCTCGACAAGAAGAGATCCAGACGCTCGCGACCTGCCACTTCATCGAGCACGGCGAGAACGTCCTGGTCTTCGGGCCGCCCGGCGTCGGAAAGACACATCTCGCCGTCGGGCTCGGCTTGAAGGCGATCGAGCACGGCTACCGCGTGCTCTTCACGACGGCTGCTGGGATGATCGCCAAGCTGACCCCCGCGCTCGCCGAGGGAAAGCTCGAGGAGAAGCTCAAGCTCTTCACCGTCCCGCGACTCTTGATCATCGACGAGATCGGCTACCTGCCGATCGATCGCACCGCCGCCAATGTCTTCTTCCAGCTCATCAGTCGCCGCTACGAACGCGGCCCGATGATCCTGACGAGCAATCAGAGCTTCGGCGCGTGGGGCGACGTCTTCGGAGACGGTGTGATCGCGACCGCCATCCTCGATCGGATCCTCCATCACGCGATCACGATCAACGTGCGCGGCAACTCGTACCGGCTCAAGGACAAGCTGAAGGCCGGCTTCGTCCGGACCGGAAAGAGGCCAACCCATGAATCCTGGGTGGGGAATTTTCAATGCCCCGAAGTGGGGCGTTCTGGATGCCCGTTGACACGTAGACGCGCACCGCGCCGGACGGCGGTCGGGTCCGGAGCATCTCGACGCCGTTCGGCGCCGCGCGCCCCTCGTTGCCCTCGAGCCAGTCGGCGAGGTCGACGAGCGCGGCCGCCACGCTTCTCAGCACCGTCGCCGCCGACCGGCACCCCGAGTCGATCCACCGGTCCGCCGGCGACGTCGTCATCGCACCCCGACATCCGCGCCGAGCGTACCGGGCGCGGCGGCGCGCGTCCACATCGGGTGCCGCGATCGCTGGCCGCGGCCGCGGCACCGCGCTGCGTGGCGCCGGGCGCGCGTCACCGACGGCGGGAGACCGCTACGGAATGGTTCGCGTCTGGTCGATCGCTCGCTCGACCTCTTCCGGGCTCACCTTGCGGCCGCGCTGCAGATCGTCGATCAGGCCATCGAGGCGGCGGCGCTCGAGGTCGAAGTGCTGCTGGGCGGCGCCCTTGGTGGTGGAGGCCTGGACCGCCACCTCGTTGCGCGCACGCTGCAGCTCGCCCTTCTCCGCCTGCGTGGTCGCCGCTCCCGCCGTCCCGGCGAGAAGCAGCGCGATGGCCGCCGATGCACTGTAGAGACGTGTTCTCACCCTACTGCCCTCCTAACCGGGAATACGAGCGCGGCTCGTCGCCGTAACACCGGCGCCGCGCGTTCGAGGCCGCCGGCGATCTTCGCCACGTCGATCACGACGAGCGGCACGCAGCCGGGCGCCAGCTGGACCACACACTGGCGGGCCGAGATCGGCTCGGTGTCGAACAGCGCTGACGCGTGTGTGCGAGGGCACATCCGAGCCGCGCTTGCCTGGCACACGGGCTAGCTCAAGTGCAATCTCTTCGCGGTCGTCCTGGTCAGCCTCGCCATGCAGCTCGCCATCCCATCACACGCCGGTGCTCCAGATGCATCGCCGGCCGCAGAGCCGCGCAACTGAGGATCGGGCTATTCGCGACTGGTCGGTCAGAAGAAGCCGTGGTCGCAGCGTCTGCGCGCCAGATCGAAGCTCTGCTGCGCGCCCCCCTTGGTCGTTGCCGCCTGCACGGCAAGGTTCTGACATGGGTCACGCGTTCCCGGGCTCCCGTCCGCGCGGATGCCTGCACAACCGGGAAGTACCATCCACGCTGCGAAGAGAACCAATGGAGCGGTCGTGAGCGATAGCCATCTTGGTTGGCTCGGGGGTTGCTCCGCTACCGGAGAACGGTCGTGCCTGCGGGCTCGCCGCTCGTGGCGTCTGGTTGCGCACGATTCCGTGGTCTCCATCGTCCTATGTCCTCGCAAAGAGAGCGAGATACGCGAACCCGGACCCAGCCCGACGCTGGAACCGGAACCGCGCGTCTCCCGCACGTCGCTGCAGTTCAGCCGTAGGGATGAAATCGGGGTCCACGATCACTTCACCGACCACGAGGCGGCCGTCGGGTTTGAGCACCCTGTGTAATTCGCGCAGCGCGACATCCTGATCCGGGACCTCACCAAGTACCGAGATCAGGTATGCGGCATCGAATGTTTCGTCTGCGTAGGGCAGCGTTCTCGCGTCGCCCCGGATGGCTACGATGTTGGTGACCCTGGCCCGGATGGCGCGCTGATTCACATCGGCGAGCATCTCCTGTTGAACGTCGATGACAGCGAGCCTGCCCGTCGGCGCTAACGCTAGGGCGACCGGAAGCGCGTGCACGCCGATACCGGGACCGACTTCCAGTATCCGTTCGCCCGGGCAAGGCCCGAGCATGCGCCGCAATTGCTTCGGCGACTGGTACGGGCGCGGCAGGAACAAGATCCAGCGGACCAGGTACGGCATCGGCTCCGGGTCCTTCCGGCTCCAGAGCCGAGTGGCCGCCGCCATCACCAGGGTGAGGACTGCCAGACCGGCGGTCCAGACCAGCTCGCCCCGGAAGAGGGCCACGGCCGTCCCAATGGCGAAGACGGCCGTGCCGAAGAACGTCCATTCCTGGCGTCTCATGATCGCGCGTCGCAGTCGCGCGTCATGCGAGAGCCCGACCTCCCATCATTTCCCGCCGGCAAGCGCTTGCTGCTCCTTGGCCAGCGCGGTGTAGTCCTTCATCTGCTGCCGGTACGCCTTCGCAATGCTCTTGCAGTGCTCGCCCATCCTTGCGCGCGCCTTCCCGCTGAACGCGGTCGCCATCTTGTCGTGCTCTGCAGCCTCAGCATCGGCGGCCTCCGCCTTGGCGGTGAAGAAGGCGGCCAATGCTTGATGGTCTTCAGGCGTCTTTGCGGCAGCGATGGCAGCGTTCACATTGGAATCGGCGACCGGTTCGGCTGCCTGCGCGGCGGAACTGGCCCACCCGATCAAGAGGGTCGCGCCTATGACGGAAGCGAGCCACTGCGTGCGTCGTGTGGATGTCGTCGCGATCATTTTTTCTCTCTCTCCTATGGTTGGGCGTCTGATCGCGGTGCGGACCCTCCGCACTGCGATCAGAACACCGTTGGACGAGCGTGCCACACGGAAGGCATCGCTCAGCGAGCGCCAGTTCCCGCACGCGCGACCGCCAGCTTGAGCCCTTCGAGGGTCAGCAGCGCTATCGAGCCCAATCCAATCCACGCAATGCATTGCGTGAGCGAGATCGGCTCGGTGCCAAAGAGCTGCTCGAACATCGGCAGGTGACGTTCCCCGCTTCCCGCTCATGCGACTCCATCCCGGTCGAGTCCGATCGCTGCGACCCGCCAACCGCCGTGGAGCACCTCGTCGCGGAGATGAACGACGCGGTGGCGCTCCCCGGCGTGGCGCCGCCACGCCAACCGGCGTCAGTTCCATCCCGCATACCGGATCGGTGATTCGCTGTACCTGACGGTTCGTCCGGGTGCGCGCCTCGAACAGCTCGACCTCGTCGGTGAGGCCCTTCAGCCGACGCTTGCCGATCGGCGAGAAATCGACGGAGGCAAGCGCCACCTCTCTTCGTACCTCGGCCGTGACGAGGATTTGGTGACGCTTTGCCTCGGCCGCAACGCGCGATGCAATGTTGACGTTCGTGCCGACGTAGCCGCCTTCGCGGTAGAGGACCGATCCATAGTGGATGCCTCCGCGGAGGGCGGGAAACTGGTGCTGTGCCGAGCTCGCTCTCGAATTTCGAGCAGACAGCCGACCGCCGTTTCGGGCTCCGTGAAGGTGAACATGAACGCATCGCCGATCCTCTCGACGACGCGTCCCCGATGGCGGCTGGCGACCTCGCGCACGAGGTCGGAGAACAGCGCCACGACAGCCGCAGCGGCGACGTCGCCCAGGGATTCGGTCATCGGCGTGAAGCTCGCCAAGTCGAGAAAACCAATGGCGAGTCGCATCTGTGCGGGACCGTCGCGCTTCTCCTTCGAGCCGGAGTACTCGGCGAAGTGCAACAGCATGTCTTCGCAGACGGCGCTCGCCATGCCCTTGCGATGGAAGTAAAGAAGCGCCGGCTCGATGAGCCGGCGCTTCGGCTCGCTCGCACCCTCGGTACGCTCGCGCAGCTCTCGACCCGACAGCCCGATTTCCCTGATCCGGTCATGGACGTAGAAGTGGAACAGCCGGGCCTCCGCTTCGGCGACTCGGCCGAGTGAGTCGGCGTACACCCGCGTGAGCTGGATGAGAGCCTCCTCGGGAAGGCCGTTCTCGAGCGCGACTTTCCAGCCATGGAGGAGCTCGATGTCTTCCTCGACGATCCGTTCTCCGAGCCACGGCGGTCCGCTCACGTGGTGCAGCCGCCGCGCCATTTCGACGCCGAATCCCGCCCGAGCCGCCGCCTCCGCGAGCGTATAGGTCGGCTGATCGCCGGTCGGGAACATCTGCTCGAGGTAGTGACCGAGAAGACCCGCCTCGGTCTCCTCCGCGCGAGCGATGGTCTCGATGCCGACTCCACGCGCGAGGCAGAACCCGATCAGCTGGACACGCTCGACGTCCCGGCGCGCGAACTCCGCGCGATCCGGCGATCCGATGACACCGAGCGCGCGCCATTCCAGCAGGCGCTCGGGCGGCTGGCCCGTGCGCTCGGCCAGATCTTCCAGGCTCAGCTCCGACGATTCTCGCTCGCCCACGCCGGCCCCCCTCCACGGGCTCCCAGATCGCGGCGGTCGCAGCTGTTCGGCGACGATCCCCCGACCGGCAGGCGACGACCGACCCGAGGTTGCTCACCGTACCACGCCGCACGGCCCGACCATCGCAGCGTCGCGTGCCGCTGCGCCAGCCACGCGCTTGCCAAGACTTGCGGCTGCCGATACGCACACGATCCATGCGCGGGCGGTTCGTAGTCGCTGCCGTCCTCGCGATCCTGCTGCTCGGGAGCAGCTTCGCTCACGCCCTTCGGCTCTGCGCGATCTCGCGCCACGACGTCCGACTCGCGACCGGACACTGCCCCGCGCACGCCCCGGGCGATCACGCCGGGCGATCGAGCGGCTCGGAGCCCTGGAAGGTGCCGCGCTGCTGCGATCCTTCCATCGCGATCGCGGCCATCCCAAGCGCGAGAGCCACCGTGGCCGTCGCCAGCGGGGCTCCTCTGTCGACCTCGGCCGCCCTCGACGTCGCACAGCTCGACCGACCTCGGGTTCTGGCGACGGCTCGATCGCTCCTCGTCACCGTCAGACGAGCGCCGCAGCGCTTCGGCGGCGTTCGCGATCATCTCGCCCAAGCCATCCTGCTGATCTGACTCGCGTCGCATCGGCGCTCGCCGGCCGTGGACGGGCTGTCAGCGAGCGGAGCCGAGTGGAGGCGACGCCCGCCGATCGAAGCGGCTTCGTCGACGTCGTTCGGCCTGCTCGCCGCGGCGCTCTGCCGCGCCTCGCCGCGCGCGCAACGCGGCACGACGGCACGCCGCCTGACCGATCGTGCCGCACGCGGACTGCCGACTCTCACGAGGTCCGACCCGAGAACCAGGAGACTTGCGATGGCAGATCAGCTAAAGACTCCGGTCGAGACACGACCACGTTGCGCTGCGGCGCGAGCCGCGAGCGCTCGCAGCGCGCTCGACGTGTCGCTCGTGGCGTCGGCGGTGGTCGCGGCATGCGCCCTCACCGCCTGCGCGCAGGTGGCGCCTCGGGCGGCGTTTCCCGAGGTACAGACGCTCGTAGCCGAACGCGGCGTTCCCGAGAAGATCCGCTGGCGCGACGGAAGCGCCGAGGACGGCGCCGCCGACGATGCCGTGCGACGGCTACTCGCGACCGAACTCACGCCGGACGCCGCCGTGCAGATCGCGCTCCTCAATAACCCTTCCGTTCAGGCGACGTACGAGGACCTCGGCGTCGCGCAGTCGGACCTCGTGCAGGCGGGGCTTCTCAAGAACCCCGTGTTCGTCGGCTCGGTCACGTTCGGCAACGTGAGCCCCGGCTACGACTTCGACGTCGCACAGACGTTCCTCGACCTGCTCCTGCGGCCGGCTCGTGAGCGCATCGCCGGCGCACAGCTCGAGGAGGCACGGCTCCGGGTGGCCGGGGACGTGTTCGCGCTCGTGACCCAGGTGCGAGGCGCGTATTACACGCTGCAGGGCGCCGAGCAGCTCGTCGATCTGCTCGAGAGCGTCTCGGCCGCGAGCGCCGCGAGCGCGGAGCTCGCCGAGCGGCTCCACGACGCCGGGAACGCGAGCGAGCTGGAGCTCGCGAGCGAGCAGGCGGGCCGCCAGCAGGCCGCCGCGGACGTGCTGCGCGCGGAGGCCGACACGATCGCGCCGCGCGAAGACCTGCGTCGCCTGATGGGCCTTTCAGCGAGCAATGCCGCTATCGACGTCCCGGCCGTGCTGCCGGCTCTGCCGGCGAGCGACCCCGAGCTCGCGAGCTTGCTTGCGCTCGCGAACGAGCGCCGGCTCGAGCTGGCCGCCGCCCGCCAGGAGCAGACGGCGCTCGCCGAGACGCTCGCGACCGTCCGGCAGTGGCGGTACGTCGGCAGCGTCGACGTCGGCGCCATGGCCCACCGCGAGCAGGGTGATCGCAACTGGGTCGCCGGGCCGAGCGTGTCGCTCGACCTCCCGCTCTTCGACCAGCGCCAGGCCGAGATCGCGCGCCTCGAGTCGCGCGTCCGTCAGAGCGAGCTCCGAGCCGAGGCGCTGGGGCTCGACGTCGCCTCCGACGTGCGACGCGCCCACGAGAAGCTGCAACGGGCCCGTCGCCTCGCCGAGCACGATCGGGACGCCTTGATCCCGGTGCGCGAGCGCGTCGTCGCCCTCTCGCTCGAGCACTACAACTTCATGCTGCTCGGCGCGTTCGATCTTCTCACTGCGAAGCAGGCGGAGATCGCCGCCTATCGCGACTACGTCGCCGCAATCCGAGACTACTGGATCGCGCGCGTGGAGCTCGATCACGCGGTCGGGGCGCGGGTGGGCGATCTCGCACCCGCGCAGAGCGATCGCACCGTGCGGCCGTCCGAAGATCGCCACTCGACGATGCCGCCGGAGCACGCCGGACATCACCATGGAGGTCACTGATCATGTGGACGAGACGTCGCGTCGTCGCTTCCGCGCTCGCCGGCGCCGGGATGGGCGCGCTGCAGGCGATGCGCGCGCGAGCGGCAGAGGATTCGTCGGCCGGCCACGAGCACCATCATCATCACGGCGCCGGCGGGCCTGGCGCACCCGCTCCTTCCGAAGCCGAGCCCGAGGCACCGCCCCCGGGCGATGTACGGGCCGAGCTCGGCTACCAGCCGGTCGTGACGCCGAACGGCTCGACCTTGCCGTGGGCGATGAAGGACGGCGTCAAGGAGTTCCACCTCGTCGCCGGGCCCGTCGAGCGCGAGTTCGCGCCCGGCATGAAGGTCAAGTGCTGGGGCTACAACGGCCAGACACCCGGGCCGACGATCGAGGCCGTCGAGGGCGACCGCGTCCGCATCCTGGTCACGAACCGCCTCCCCGAGGAGACGTCAATCCACTGGCACGGCGTCCTTCTGCCGAACGGGATGGACGGCGTGAGCGGGCTCACGCAGCCCGCGATCGGACCGGGCGAGACCTACGCCTACGAGTTCACGCTCCGCCAGCACGGCACGCAGATGTACCACCCGCACGCCGACGAGATGCTGCAGATGGCGGTCGGGATGATGGGTCTCTTCGTGATCCACCCCAAGTCGCCGCCCGACCCGCCGGTCGATCGCGACTTCGCGATCATGCTGCACGAGTGGGCCGTCCACCCCGGAACGTACCGCCCCGACCCGGCGATCATGACGGACTTCAACATGTTCACCTTCAACAGCAAGGTGTACCCCGGCACCGCGCCGATCGTGGTCCGGACGGGCCAGCGCGTCCGCATCCGGTTCGGAAACCTGAGCATGGACTCGCACCCGATCCACCTGCACGGGTTCCGCTTCCAGACGACCGGTACCGACGGCGGTCCCATCCCTCCTTCGGCGTACCAGCCCGAGACCACGGTCAACGTGCCGGTCGGGGCGACGCGCGACATCGAGTTCGTCGCCGACGCGCCGGGCGACTGGATCCTGCACTGCCACAAGTCCCACCACACCATGAACGCGATGTCGCACGACGTGCCGAACACGCTCGGCGCGAACCAGCGCGACGTCGAGAAGAAGATCCGGGCGCTGCTGCCCGGCTACATGGCGATGGGCGAGGAGGGCATGTCCGAGATGCAGGACATGGCCCACCACATGCGCGGGCCCCGCAACACCTTGCCGATGATGAGCGGCGTCGGCCCGTTCGGGAACATCGAGATGGGTGGCATGTTCACGATCGTCAAGGTGCGCGACGACCTCACGAGCTACCGCGATCCGGGATGGTACCAGAACCCGCCCGGCACGGTCGCGTGGCGCGTCCGGTGATCGAGGCGCGGCCTGTTCTTCTCCCCCGAGGGCGGCGGTCTCTTCGCGCGCGATCCCGAGAAGTACGCGGAGGGGTGGGACGCCACGGCCGCGGGCGGAACGCGACGCGACCGCTCGCGCGTGCCGCGCGGTACGAGCGCGAAGAAATCGTTACGCGCTCTCGCTGTCGCGCTCGACCGTGCTAGCGTGCCACCGTCGTGCTTCGGCTGCTCCCGGTCGTCCTCGTACGTGACGGCGGGCGGACGCTGCTGAGCGTTCTCTGCGTCGCGGGGGCGATCGCCCTCGTCTTGACCTTCGAAGGCGTCCGGGCCGGGCTGCACCGCCAGACGCGCACGTTCGCCGAGAGCCTCCCGGCGGCGCTGGTCGCCATGCAGCCGGGCGTCGCGAACCTGCTCGGCGCCCGATCGGTCCTGCCGCAGGGAGCGCGCCGCGCCGTGGAGCGCGTCCCGGGCGTGGCCGCCGCTCATCCCCTGGCCGGCCTGCCGGTCATCTACTCCGACCACGATCGGATCTCGCCCGTCTACGTGCTCGCCTACGACACCGCGGGCGGGCCGCGCTGGATCGTGGAGGGTCGCGGCATCGAGAACGACGACGAGATCGTCGTCGACGTCGACCTCGCGCATCGCTACGCGATCCGGAGCGGCGACGCGGTCGAGTTCCTCGGCCACCGCTTCGTCGTCGCCGGACTCTCAGGTGGGACGACGAACCCCTTCAACCCCTACGTCTACGCACGCCTCGACAACCTGATCGACCTCTACCTCGCGGGCGACCTCCCCGAGGAGCTGGCGAAGTCGGCGCTGAGCTTCCTCCTGATCGACGTCGCGGAAGGCGCGGACGTCGCGTCGGTCCGGAGCCGCATCGAGAGCGACGTCCCCGACGTCGACGTCTACACGCCAGCCGAGATCGGCGAGAACGACGTCCGCCGCGTCGAGGGATTCCTCGGAGCGCCGCTCTCTCTCCTGATCGCGATCGCGTGGGTGGTGGCCGCGCTGGTCGTGGCGTTGACGCTCTACGCGTCGGTGCTGCACCGGCTCGGCGAGCTCGCGATCGTGCGCGCGATCGGGGCCCGGCGTACCGACCTGGCGCGGCTCGTCGTCGGCGAGGCGATCCTGGTCTCTCTTGCGGCGTTCGCGATCGCGCTCGCGCTCGCCATCGCGCTCTCGGCGCTCCTGGGATGGGCGGCGCCGCAGTACCCCGTCGAGCCATTCGATCCGCGGCTTCTCGCGCGCGCTCTCGGCCTACAGGTCGCGGTCGCCTGCCTCGCTCCGGCATTCGCGATCCGCCGGGCGGTATCGGTCGATCCCGCGCTGGTGTTCACGCAATGATCCTGCGCTGGACGCTCCGGAACGTCTTCGCCGATCGCGGGAGCCTCCTCGCGGCCACGGGCGGAATCGCCGTCTCGCTGCTCCTCGTGCTGGTCCTCGACGGCATGTTCGCTGGCGAGGCGGAGCGCATCGTGAGCTTCCTGCGCGACTCGGGGGCGGACGTCTGGGTGATGCAGCCGGGCGTCGCCAACGTGCACATGGCGTCGTCGCTCGTGCGCGCCGAGCTCGCGAAGGAAGTGGCGACGGTCCCGGGCGTCGCGTCCGTCACGCCGATCCTCTACGTGAGCGCGTTCGTGAAGGCGGGCGGGCGCGAGTGGTTCTCCTACGTCGTCGGCCGGCGCCGCGACGACGAGCTCGCCGCGCCGCGCCGGCTCGTCGCAGGAGTGGCGTCCGCCCTGCCCGGCGAGGCGATCCTGCCCGATGTCGTCGCGGCCGAGAGCGGTGTCGGGATCGGAGACCGGATCTCGTTCCTCGGTCGCGACTTCCGGGTGAGCGGGATCACCGCCGGCACGTATTCGATGGCGAACTCGGTCACCTTCGCCTCTTACGAGGATCTCGCCGACCTCCTCGCGAGCCCGGACGGGGCGAGCTATCTGCTCGTGCGCGCCGCGGCCGGGGTGTCTCCCGAGCGCCTCGCCGAGCGCATCGACGGCGCCGTCAAGGACGTGGACGCGCTGCCGATCGCGGAGCTCGTCGACCGCGATCGGCGGCTCGCGCTCCAGATGGGCGTCGACGTGATCCGGGTGATGACCTGGATCGGCGCTCTCGTCGCGGCGGTCGTCGTGGCGTTCACGGTGTACTCCGCGGTCGCGAGCCGGGCACGCGAGCTCGCCGTCGCGAAGTCGCTCGGCGCCCCGGGGCGCTCGCTCCTGGGTGCGGTGGTCGTCCACGCCCTGCTGCTTCTCGCGCTCGGCTACGCCGCCGCGTGCGCGATCGCGATCGCGCTGCGCGCGGTCGTGGAGCGGGCGTTGCCGCAGATCGCGATCCGCTACACGACCTCGACGCTCGCGATCGTGGCGGTCGCGGCGACGGCGCTCGCGCTCTGCGCGGCGCTCGTCCCCGCGCGGCGGGTCGCGCGCGTCGATCCGGCGCTCGTGTTTCGCGGCTAGGAGCGCTGCCGTCATGACGGAACCGATCGCGCCGGCGCCCGTACGGACGGTGAACCTCACGAAGACGTTCGTCGCGGGGCCGTCGGTCGTGCGGGCCGTCGACGACGTGTCGCTCGAGATCGCCGGTGGCGAGCTGGTCCTCGTCATGGGCCCGTCGGGCTCGGGGAAGACGACGCTGCTCTCGATGATCGGGGGCCTCCTCCGGCCGTCGTCGGGACGGGTGGAGATCGAAGGCGCCGACCTGACCGCGCTCGCCGAGCGCGAGGTGGCGGACCTCCGCGCGCGCCGGATCGGGTTCGTGTTCCAGGCCTTCAACCTGCTCGCGAACTTGACGGCGGAGGAGAACGTCCTCTTCCCGGCGCTCCTCGTCGGCACGCCGATGCGGTCGGCGCGCGCCCGTGCCGGCGCGCTCCTCGACCGTCTCGGCCTCGGAGCGCGGCGGCGGTTCCTGCCGCGCGACCTGTCGGGAGGCGAGAAGCAGCGCGTCGCGGTCGCGCGCGCTCTCGTCAACTAGCCCTCGATCATCCTGGCGGACGAGCCGACGGGAAACCTCGACTCGCACCACGGCCAGGAGGTGATGATGATCCTGTACGACATCGTGCGGGACGAGGGCCGCGCCGTCCTCGTGGTCACGCACGACCCGCGCGCCGAAGACGTCGCCGACAGGATCCTGTGGCTCGAGGACGGGGCGCTCCGCGATCGCAAGCGCGAGCAGCATGAGTGGGTGCGCGATCCGGTCTGCAACATGCGGGTCGACGAATGGACCGCGACGATCACTGCCGAACAGGCCGGCCGGCGGTGGGTCTTCTGCTCGACCCGCTGCCTTGACCGCTTCCGCGCCGAGCCGGAGCGCTACGCCCGAGAGGATCCGACCGGCGCGCCGACGAACGATCGAAGGGAAGTCTGACGAGCCGGATCGGCGCGGTCGCGGCGAGCGCCACGACCGCGCGCCTCCGTCGCGAACATCGGCCGCCGAATCAGTGAGCGGCGTGCGCCGCCGCAGCGTGGTCCTTCGCCAGCGTGCCCACCTCCGCCGAAGCCTCCTTGTACGCGTTCACGAGCTTCTGGCAGTGCTGCACCATCTGCTCCCTGGTGACTCCGCTGCCCTTCGGTGCCATCGGCATGCTCTTATAGCGCTTGAGCATGCTTTCGTGCTCGGTCGCCTTTTCTGGGCTGCTTTCGCCTCCGCCTGCTGGCGAAAGGGGCAGATCTCCGAGCTCCGATGAGAGCACGTCGATCGAACGAATTGTCTCTTGGCAGTCCCCGGAACTCTCACAAAGAACCGGAAGCCGCACACGATCGCGATCGAGGGGCGTTGTTCGACCTCGTCGAGCGCCGGTGGGGGCGCCGCGAGGTACGCCGGAAGAAACGACCCGTCTTCCTGTCGCCCTACGTCTTCCACCGCGGTGATGGGAAACGCCTGGGGGACTTCCGGAAGTCGTGGGAGAAAGCGTGCGCAGCGGCCGCGGTTCCCGATCTGCTCTTCCATGACTTCCGGCGCTCCGCGGCCCGGAATCTCGTCCGTGCTGGGGTGGACCGCGACGTCGCGCGGAAGATCACCGGCCACAAGACGGAGTCGATGTTCTCGCGCTACAACATCACCGACGAACGAGACCAGCGCGAGGCGCTTCGACGTGTCGATCAGTACGTCGCAGCACGCCGAGAGAAGCAGGCGTGAACACCAACCCGCCTCGCGTTCTCGGAATCGTGAGGGTTCTCTTGAGCGGAACCCTCACAGAACCCTCACACTCGGGAGGGTCCGGGGTGCTTGACGCCCTCGTAACCCCGCGATTTTCAGGCTCCCCGGGCCGGACTCGAACCAGCGACCAATCGGTTAACAGCCGATCGCTCTACCAACTGAGCTACCGGGGAACAGCCCGCGTCGGTACCATCCCGCTCCCAGGGGCGCAATTCTGAAACCCTCGCGGCGCGCCGGGCGAGCGCGCCGGCGGGCCTGCGGCGACGTTTGGGGCCCTCGCGGCATTGTTGTAAGGGACCGCTCCACGAAGGGGGGAGCCCATGCGAGGGATTGCGCGTCTCCGATCGTTCTCGTCGTTCGTCGCGGTCGCCGTCGGCTTCTGGCTCGTCTGCGTCGCGGGCGCAGCTCGCGCGCAGGACGCGAAGGCGACCGGCCCGCTGCGGGCGGTCCTTCAGGCCGTCAACCCGACGACCGGCGCGATCAACAAAGACCAGAGCCGTGGCAATGCGACGTTCACGTCCAGCGGCGATCACGTCCAGGTCGTCGTCTCCGTGAACGGGCTCTCCGTCGCCGGATCCGAGGAGGGCGCCGACGCCGACGGCACCGGCAACTCGTACCCGCGCGTCGTCGAGATCTTCTCCGGCACGTGCGAGGCCGCGGTGAAGAGCGGGACGTCCGGCGCCGAGCGCCTTCCCGACATCGAGCTCCGCTCCGACGGCTCGGGAAATCTCGAAGCCACGACGAAGACGCCGATGGCGAAGCTCGTCGGCCAGACCGTCGTGATCATCCACCCGCGGAAGCCGGGCGGCGAAGCGGGAACCGGCAAGATCAACGCCTGCGGCGTGATTCGCGGGAAGTGATCGAGCGCGGCGACGTCGGGTGCCACCGGCGGCGCGCTCGCGTATCATGACGGGGATCGGCGGTGCGCCGCGCGCGACGCGCGGCGGTCGTCGCGCCGACGGAGAGGACGCCATGACTCGACTCGGGAACGCTTCGCTCGTTCTTGCGCTCACCGCAGCCGCCTCGCTCGCGCTCGCATCCGGAGCGCGTATCGCGTGCGCGGAGAGCAAGGACGCGGGCAACGGCGGCGGCCAGCTGATGGCCGTGCTCCATCCGGTGAACCAGACGACCGGCGAGGTCGACAATTCGGTCGATCTCGGGACGGCGAGGTTCAAGCAGGGGAAGGACAAGGTGGACGTCCTGATCCAGGTGAACGGCGTCCCGGTTGCGGGCTCCGAGCCGGAGTCGTCGGCGGACGGGCAAGGCTCGTACTACCCGCACGGCATCCACATCCACGACGGCGATGCCTGCGGCTCGACCAAGGACAAGGACGACAAGATGGTCCCTGCGGGCGCGGCCGGCCCGCACTTCGACCCGAAGAAGACGGGCTCGCACAAGGGGCCGGAGGGCGAAGGGCACGCGGGCGACCTCCCGAACATCCGCATCCTGCAGGACGGCTCGGGTGTCCTGATGACGGCGACCAAGCGATTGACGCTCGACCAGCTGAAGGGTCGTACGGTCATCCTGCACGCGCACGGCGACAACTACACCGACACGCCCGCGAACGGCGGCAGCGGCGGCCGCATCGCCTGCGGAGTGATCCAGGCGAAGTAGCCTTCGAGCGGCGCCTGGCGACGGCCGATGCACGGGTTGACTCGCAGGCGAACAAAAAGCGAAGATGGGGCGTGTCCGCTGCCGCCTCGCGCCTGGACGACGCAACCGCCGCGCGCCTCGACGAGCTCGTCGCGCGCCTGCCCGGCGCGATTCGCCGCGGGCACGCGCCCGACGTCCGCGCGCGCGAAGCCGAGTGCGCGCCGACGGGGATCGCCGAGCTCGACGAAGCTCTCGGCGGCGGCTTTCCGCGCGGCCGGCTGAGCGAGCTCCGGGGCCGCGGCTCGGCGGGTCTCACGAGCGTCGCGCAGCGCGCGGCTGGGCGGGCGACGGCGCGCGGCGACCTCGTCGCCTGGATCGACGCGCCCGACGCGCTCGATCCCGAGAGCGCCGCCGCATCCGGCATCGCGCTCGATCGGCTGCTCTGGATCCGCGCGCCCGATCTCCTCGCCGCCTTCGCCGCCGGCGAGCAGATCCTCGCCCTCGGCGGCTTTCCGCTCGTCGTGCTCGATGCGGGACTCCCGTACCGCGCCACGCCCGAGGGCGTCCGCGTCGAGCGGCTCGACGAGGCGGTCGCCGCACGGCGCGCGTCGCGCTTCGTCGATCGCCGGACGGGCCGAGCGCGCGCGAGCGCCGCCGCCTGGGTTCGCCTCGCGCGCGCGGCGGCGCGCTCGCGGAGCGCGCTCGTCGTCCTCGTTCGCGGCGACGACGCCGGCGCGGGGACGTCGGCGGCCGTCCGCCTCGAGCTCCCGCCGGCGCGCGTCGTGTGGGACCGCGCCCACGGAGCGCCCCCGCTCCTCGACGGGCTCCAGGCGCGCATCGTCATCAAGCGCAACCGCGGCGCGTCGGGCGAGCGCGCGCTCGCGGTCGCGCTCGCATGAGGCCGGCATGGCGCGCTTCGCCTGCCTCGTCGTTCCGCGTTTCGCGATCGCTTCCCTCCGGCGCTCCGAGCCCGAGCTGCGCGGCTGTCCGGTCGTCGTGTGCGATCCGGGCGGGGTCGCGCGCCGCGACGCCGCAGCGCGCCCGCACGCGCGCATCCTCGACGTCTCGGCGGAAGCGGCGCGCCGCGGCGTCACGCCCGGGTTGACGGTCGTGCAGGCGCTCGCGCGCTCTTCCGACCTCACGGTTCGCCCGCTCGATCGCGAAGCGCTCGCCGCCGGGCGCTCCGCCCTCGTGGACGTCGCGAGCTCGGTGTCGTCGCGCATCGAGGGCGAAGGCTCGGACGACGACGTCCGTGGGACCGTCTACCTCGACGTCACCGGCAGCGAGCGGCTCTTCGAGACGCCCGGCGGTCTCATGGCCGCCCTCGTCCAGCGCGCGGAGCGGATCGGCTTCGAGGCCGGAGTCGCGATCGCCGACCGGAAGGCGACGGCGCGCATCGCCGCGGGCATCGCGGCACGCCGCGGGGAAGCGATCCTCGTGGCGGAGGGCGGGGACTCGGCGTGGCTCGCGCCGCGGCCGCTCGTCGCGCTCGGACCCGTCGCGGACCGCGTGTGCGGCGAGCTCGGCGGCAACGGCCGGCGCGCGCCGCGCCGCACGTGGCCGGAGGTCGCCGAGGAGCTCGCGCGCCTCGGGATCGCGCGCCTCGCCGATCTCGCCGCGCTTCCGATCGCCGAGGTCGTGTCGCGCTTCGGCGCGCCCGGCGCGCGTCTCTGGCGCATCGCGGCCGGCGCCGACGACTCTCCGCTCGCCGCCGTGCCGCCCGCGCTCGAGCTCGTCGAGGGCACGTCGCTCGAGTACGGGCTCGCCTCGCTCGAATCGCTCCTGTTCGTCGTCCGCGGGCTCGTCGACCGGCTGGTCGCGCGGCTTCGCCTGCGCGGGCTCGCGTGCCGCGGCCTCGTGCTGTCGTTCGCGCTCGAGGACGGGGCGCGCGTCGAGCGCGAGGTCGGCGTCCTCGCGCCCACCTGCGACGTCAAGAGCCTCGTCCTCCTCGCCCGCTCGGCGATCGAGGCGGCCCCTCCCCATGCCGCGATCGAGGCCGTGCGCGCGACCGCGATCCCCGACCGCGCCCGTCCCGATCAGCTCGACCTCTTCCGCGCCGCCGGTCCGCCGCCCGCGCGCCTCGCGACCGCGCTCGCGCGCCTCGCCGCGCTCTGCGGGCAGGAGCGGATCGGCCGCCCCGTCGCACCCGCGGGCCATCGTCCCGAAGCCTTCGGGTTATCGCCGTTTGCACTTGCGGCCGACGGCGATCGATCGAACGCCGGGCGATCCGAAGCGGCCGCTCCGCAGCACGGTGACGTGCGCACGGCGGCCGGGCTCGCGCTGCGCGCGCTTCGGCCGCCGCGTCCCGCCGAGGTGTTCCTCGAGAGCGGGCGGATCGCCTACGTCCGAGCGCCCGGCCTCGGCGGCCGCGCGCTCGGCGCGGCCGGGCCGTGGCGCCTCGACGCCGAGTGGTGGAGCGAGACCGCTTGCCGGCGCGACTACTGGGAGGTCCAGCTCTCCGACGGCGGCGTGTACCGGCTCTTCCACGACACCCGCCGCTGGTGGGTCGACGGCGTCTATGATTGACCACCGTCGAACGAGGGAAAAGGAGCCCCACTCCCCGCGGGCCCGCTTCGCTCGCATGCACGGCGGTCGCCTCGATCGACTTGACGGACCGGGCGGGGCGTGTGCGAAGTCCGCCGCATGCGGTCCCACACCCGAGAGCTGCAGGTCGCGCGCGAGGCGGTCGTGCGCGCCGGCAGAATCACGCTCCAGTACTTCCGGAAAGGCGTCGACGTCGAGCGCAAGCCCGACCAGACGCCGGTCACGATCGCCGATCGCCGCGCCGAGGAATCGCTCCGGACCGCGCTCCGCGACGCGTTCCCCCACGACGGGTTCCTGGGCGAGGAGTACGGCGAGGAGGCGGGGACGAGCGGCCGGCGCTGGATCATCGACCCGATCGACGGGACGCAGTCGTTCATTCGCGGCGTGCCGCTCTACGGCGTGCTCGTCGGGCTCGAGGAGGAGGGTCGCTGCGTGGTCGGCATCTGCGGGCTGCCAGCGCTCGGCCAGACGTACTGGGCCGCGGAGGGCGAGGGCGCCTGGTGCGACGGCGAGCGCATCGCGGTCGCGCCGACGACCGACCTCGCGCAGGCGACGCTCCTCACGACCGACGCGAGGCCCGCGCACTACGGCGACAAGCACCCCGGCTACGAGCGCCTGCTCCGGGCGACGGCGCGCCAGCGCGGCTGGGGCGACTGCTGGGGCTACGCGCTGGTGGCGAGCGGCGCCGCCGACGTGATGGTCGACCCCCTCCTCAATCCCTGGGACGCAGCCGCACTCGTCCCGATCGTGGAGGAGGCGGGCGGCGCGTTCTTCGCGTGGTCGGGCGAGGTGTCGATCTACGCGGGGTCGGGGATCGCGGCGCCGCGCGCGCTCCGCGACCCGGTCCTGGCGCTCCTCCGCTGACCGGTTCCGCGGCTTCGACCGTGCGCGATCCCGCCCAGCACTTCGAGCGCGCGGGCGCGCGCGAACGCGAGGTCGACGCAGGGCTCGGGATAGCCGGCGGCGCGCCGGCGTTCCGGGTCGCGGTCGGGCTCGTGGACGAGCGGATCCGGGAAGTCGCGCAGCTCCGGAACCCAGCGGCGGACGAACGCGCCGTCCGCGTCCCAGCGCCGCGACTGCGCGAGCGGGTTGAAGATGCGGAAGTAGGGGACCGCGTCGCTGCCGGTCGACGCGCACCATTGCCAGCCGCCGTTGTTCGCGGCGACGTCGCCGTCGACGAGTCGCTCCATGAAGATGCGCTCGCCGATCCGGTAGTCGACGAGCAGCGTCTTGGTGAGGAACGTCGCGACGATCATCCGGAGCCGGTTGTGCATCCAGCCGGTCTCGGCGAGCTGCCGCATGCCGGCATCCACGATCGGGAAGCCGGTCCGGCCGTCGCGCCAGGCGGCGACGAGCCGCTCGTCTCCGGGCGGCCACGTGAAGCGCGCGAACTCCCTCCGGAAGGGCGCTCGGACGACGTGCGGGAAGTGCGCGAGGATCGCCTGGTAGAAGTCGCGCCAGCAGAGCTCGTTCAGGAACACGCCGCCCTCGCGAAGCCGGCGCGCCCGCGGCGCCGAGAGGCCGGCGGGCGGCTTCGCCGGATCGAGCCACGCCAGGTCGGCGCCGATCGCGTCGGCCGCGCGCGCGAAGGCGGTCCGCGCCGACAGCGTGCCGAACTTGAGGTGCGGAGAGAGACGCGACGTGCCGTCGAGCGCGGGTAGATCGCGCCGGCTGCGATAGGCGAGGAGGTCGCTCTCGACGAAGCGATCGAGGCGGGCCGATGCGCCGGCTTCGCTCGCGTCCGCAAGCGTCGCGCCGAGCCCCGGCGGAATGGCACCCGCGCTCGTGGGGACCGGCGCGGGCCGGGCGCGCTCGACGAGCTCGCGCGGCAAGGGCGCCAGGCGCGGGCGCGGCAGGGGAGGGCGCTTCTCGAAGGCGCGCCAGCGCCGCGCGAAGGGCGTGAAGACCGAATACGGCGTGCCGTCGTCCTTCGTGCATTCGGACGGCTCCACCAGGACGTGGTCCTTCCGATCGTGGCACGCGATGCCATACCGCTCCGCGGCCGCTCGCACGCGCGCGTCGCGCGCGCTCGCGTACGGGCCGTAGTCGCGATTCGCGAAGATCGACTCCGCGCCGACGGCGCGCGCGAGGGCGACGATCTCGCTCTCGGGCGGGCCGCGCCGAACGACGAGCGGCGCGCCGGCGGTCTCGAGGTCGCGGGCGAGCGCGCGCAGCGCGGCGAGCAGGAACGCGACTCGCGGCGCGCCGACGTCGGGCGCTTCGAGGAGATGCGGGTCGAGGACGAACACCGGAACGACGACGTCAGCGGCGGCGACCGCCGCCGACAGCGCGACGTTGTCCGAGAGGCGGAGGTCGCGCCGGAACCAGTGGATCGCGACCCGCATCGCGGTCCAGGCTCGCACGGACGGGCGCGCTGTCAATGGCGCGCGGCGCGGGGCCGGCGCGGCGGAGCGATGGCTTCCGCGGCGCGGCGCGGATAAGGCCTTGCCATGGACATCGGAAAGCTCGGCGTCTGGTTCTTCCTCGACACGATGGCGACGACCGACGCGGTCGCGTTCGTGCAGCGCCTCGAGGCGCTCGGCTATCCCGCCCTCTGGCTGCCGGAGGCGGTCGGCCGCGAGGCGTTCGCGCAAGCGGGCGTCGTCCTCGGGCGCACCGAGCGGATCGTCATCGCGACCGGCATCGCGAACATCTGGGCGCGCGATCCGGTCGCCATGGCCGCGGGGCAGAAGACGCTCGCCGAGGCGTCGGGCGGCCGGTTCCTCCTCGGAATCGGAGTGAGCCATGCGCCGCTCGTCGAGGGAGTTCGTGGCCACGCGTACCGCCGGCCGCTGACCGCGATGCGCGAGTACCTCGCACGCATGGAGACTTCGCCCTTCATGGCCGTCGGCCCGAGCGAGCCGCCCCCGACGGTGATCGGTGCGATCCGCCCGAAGATGATCGCGCTCGCCGGCGAGCGGACGCAGGGCGTCCACACGTACTTCGTCCCGCCCGAGCACACGGCGCGGACGCGCGCGGCGCTCCCGAACGACAGGTGGATCTGCGTCGCGCAGGCCGTCATCCTCGAAACGGACGCCGGACGCGCGCGCACGGCAGCCCGCCAGTACATGCGCACCTACGTGCCGACGCTCGCGAACTACACCGAGAACCTCCGCGACCTCGGCTGGGGCGACGCCGACTTCGCGGACGGGTGCTCGGACCGGCTCGTCGACGCGATCGTGGCATGGGGCGAGGAGGACGCGATCTCCGCCCGCTTCCGCGCGCACGTCGCTGCCGGCGCGACGCACGTCTGCTTCCTCCCGATCCGGAGCGACGGCGTCCCGCTGCCCGACATGCGCGCGCTCGAAGCGTTCTCGTCGCTGCGGCTGTGATCCGAGCCGCCACGACTTCACGACGAGCGCCTGGAAGCCGGGAGCGCGGCGGCCACGGCTACGTCAGGTACGCCCCGCCGTCGACGAAGTAGGTCTGGCCGGTGACGAAGTGGCCGTCGTCGGAGGCGAGGAAGACGGCGACGGGGGCGAGGTCGAGCTCGGGGTCGGCGAGCCGGCCGAGCGGGCGCTCCTCGAGGATGCGGCGGGCGGCCTCGGGGTTGCGCTCGAGGAATTCGAGGCCGCGCTTCGAAGCCGCTCCCGGGGCGATGCAATTCACGAGGATCTTGTGCTTGCCCCATTCGCGGGCGGCGGTGCGGGAGAGCGCCTGCACCGCGCCCTTGGTCGCGTTGTAGTCGGCGAGGCCGGGCGCGCCGTTCAGCGCGTTCAGCGAAACCATGTTGAT
The DNA here is from genome assembly GCA_035651755.1 of Binatia bacterium. Lineage (GTDB taxonomy): Bacteria > Desulfobacterota > Binatia > UBA12015 > UBA12015 > DASRFA01. The sequence continues at coordinate 76,632 of DASRFA010000032.1, forward strand.
GATGCGGCCTCCGCCCTGCGCCTTCATGTGCGGAAACGCCGCCTGCATCGCCCAGAACGTTCCCTTGAGACCGGAGACGAGGAAGACGTCGAAGTCTTCGTCGGTGATCTCCTCGAACGGCTTGTGCGAGTGCATGCCCTGGGCGTTGTTCACGAGGACGTCGAGCCGGCCGAACTCCGCGACCGTGCGCCGCACCATCTCGAAGACGGCCTCGCGCCGCGACACGTCGGTCGCGAGCGCGAGCGTCCGTCCGCCGAGCTCGCGGATCTCGTCCGCCGTGCGGGCCGCGCGGTGCTCCTTCAGCTCCGCCACGACCACCGCGGCGCCCTCGCGCGCGTAGGCGCGCGCGATCCCGCGGCCGATGCCCTGGCCGGCACCGGTCACGATCGCCACCTTGTTCTCGAGTCGCATCTCGCCTCCGTCGCTGCGGCGACCGCGCGACACCGGCGCGCGGCCCGCCCGCCCGCGACGGATAGCGCAACCGGGGCCCCGTGAGCTATGTCCGCGCCATGGCTCCGAAGCGCGGGACGTCGCCGGGCGACGTCGTGCTGATCCACTATCAGGGCCGTCCCGCGACCTATGCCCGCCTCGAGGACGTCCGGCCGCACGCGCGCCCGGGCTGGTTCTTCTGCGACCTCCTCGTGCTCGCCGTTCCCGTGCAGGCGGTGACGTGGATCCTCGAGCGCTCGCAGATCGACGGCGCCGAGTTCACGATGGGCGGACAGCCCGTTCGGCTCGAGCGTCTGCCCGGCGTCGGCGCCGTGCACGAGAAGCGCCGGGCCGCGGACGCGGAGTCGCCGGCGACCAGCGGAGACGCGGCCGCCAAGCCCGACAGGGCCAAGCCGGAGGCGGGCACCGCGCCGGCCGCGCCCGCCGCCGCACGGTCGACGGCGAGGTCGCGCGCCGCGCGCGAGAGCAACGTCGTCCGGCTGTTCCCGCGGAAGTAGGCCGCAGCGTCGGCGTCGCGCGCACGCCCGCGGCGCAGGCGCCCCGCCTCAGTCGGTGACCGCTCCCAGCGAGCTGCTGGAGACCGAGCGCGCGTACTTCGCGAGCACGCCGCGCGTGTAGCGGGGCGGCGGGGGGCTCCACGCCGCGCGTCGGCGCGCGAGCTCTTCCTCGGCGACCCGGAGCTCGAGGAGGTTCCGCGAAGCGTCGATCGCGATCACGTCGCCGTCCCGCACCAGCGCGATCGGCCCGCCGTCCTGCGCCTCGGGCGCGACGTGTCCGACGACCATTCCGTACGTCCCGCCCGAGAAGCGACCGTCGGTCACCATGCCGACCTTGTCGCCGAGGCCCTTCCCGATGATGGCCGAGGTCGGCGCGAGCATCTCGCGCATCCCGGGTCCGCCGCGCGGGCCCTCGTAGCGGATCACCACGATGTCGCCCGCCTTGACGCGATCGGCGAGGATCGCGTCGAGGCACGCCTCCTCGGACTCGAAGACGCGCGCCGGCCCCGTGATCGCGGGCACCTTGAGGCCGGTGATCTTCGCGACCGAGCCCTCGGGCGCGAGGTTGCCGCGCAGGATCGCGAGGTGACCTTCGCGATAGAGCGGCTCGCTCATCGGGCGCACGACGTCCTGTCCGGCGGGCGGCGCGTCCGGGACGCCGGCCAGGTTCTCGGCGATCGTCTTCCCGGTGACGGTGAGGCACGAGCCGTCGATCAGCCCGGCCCGCAGGAGCATCTTCATCACGAGCGGCACGCCGCCGACGCGCCGCAGATCCGTCGCGACGTAGCGCCCGCTCGGCTTCAAATCGCAGATGACCGGCACGCGCCGGCGGATCTCCTCGAAGTCGTCGATCGAGAGCGGGACCTGGGCGGCGTGCGCGATCGCGAGCAGGTGGAGGACGGCGTTCGTCGAGCCGCCCAGCGCCATGACGACCGTGATCGCGTTCTCGAAGGCGGCGCGCGTCATGATGTCGCGCGGGAGGAGCTGTCGCTCGACGAGCTCGAGGAGCTGGCGGCCCGCGAGCTCGGTCGAGTCGGCCTTCTCGGCGTCCTCGGCGGCCATCGTCGAGGTCATCGGGAGGCTCATGCCCATCGCCTCGATCGCCGACGACATCGTGTTCGCGGTGTACATGCCGCCGCACGAGCCGACGCCCGGGCACGCGTTCCGCTCGATGCCCTCGAGGTCCTCGTGCGCCATGCGGCCCGCGGCGGAGGCGCCGACCGCCTCGAACACGCTCACGATCGTCAGGTCCTCGCCCTTCCAGCGGCCCGCCTTGATCGTCCCGCCGTAGACGAAGATCGCCGGGATGTTGAGGCGCGCGAGCGCGATCATCGCCCCCGGCATGTTCTTGTCGCAGCCGCCGATCGCGATCACGCCGTCCATGCTCTGACCGCGGCAGACGGTCTCGATCGAGTCGGCGATCACCTCGCGGCTCACGAGAGAGCACTTCATGCCCTCGGTGCCCATCGAGATGCCGTCGCTGATCGTGATCGTCCCGAAGGCCTGCGGCATGCCGCCGGCCTCGCGCACGCCGATCGCCGCGCGGTCGGCGAGCTGCTGGATGCCGGCGTTGCACGGGGTGATCGTGCTGTGGCTGTTCGAGATCCCGATGATCGGCTTCGCGAAGTCGGCGTCGCGGAAGCCGACCGCCCGGAGCATGGCGCGATTGGGCGACCGGCTGTCCCCCTCCGTCACCACCGCGCTCCTTCGCCTGCCGTTCCCGGAATGGCTCATCGATCACCTCGCAATCGGACGAGCGAGTGTACGGGCCGGTGGCAAGACCGTAAAGGTTCGTGGCGGCGACACGTCGCTACGCCCGTACAAGAGGAAGGACATCAGCCGTCCATGCTGGGGAGGATGGCACGTGCGCTGACGCCGTGCGTCGTCGGGCAAGAATGCAAGATTTCGAAGAAAAGAAAGTTGACAGGGCGACCGGTTTCGCTCTAACCACTGCGCATGGCCGTGCGCATCGAGTTTCACCCGCCACCGCGGCGGAAGCGCGCGATGTCCAACCCGCTGCCTGGGCGGCTGGTGCTGCTGATCACGACGGCGGTCGTGGGAGCACACCTGCTCTTCTGGTTGGTCGGGATCATCGAGTAACCGGCCGGGTCCCGCACGCGGTGGCTCCCGCGGGCGGCGAGGACGAGCCCGGCGGGGTGCGTCTCGGGGCCGAGCTCGTGGCATCGATTGGGTCGGTAAAGGGTACTGCGCACTCGCGCGCGAGAGGGGACTACTCGCACAACGCCGCCGGCACACGGATACTTTCTCCGCTCCCGCTCCCTCCGCTTCACACTCCACGCTCTGACGACATCACCGGCGACCCGCGTGTGCGCATGCGAGGTTCCGTGCGAAACTCTTGAGCATGGCAAGGCTGCAAGCTTCACGATTAATGGCGGAAGAGCCGACCGCCGAACCTATGGTCGATCGGGGGCGTTCGGGCGCGCTGGGCGTGCGCGGCGCCGCGAGAGGAGCGAGGTCGAGCGCCGACATGGCACCCGCGCAGCCGCATCTGCGAGACGATCTTCGGCCTTCGCCGAGGGACGCCTCGGACTCCGCCGCCGCGATCGGCGTGGCGGCCGCGGGCCTCGACGACGAGGTCCTCGCCGACGTCTCGCACGAGCTCCGCAACCAGTTCCACAAGCTCTACTACTGCGCGGAGATGCTGCGGGCTCCCGACGGCGACGCGGGCGACGTTTCGCCGGCCGATCTGCTGCAGCGCACGGTCGAGAACCTCGAGCAGTTCTTGACGGGTGCGCTGGACTACTTCCGGCCCGTCAAGCTGCAACGCGTGCGCATGTCGGGCGCCGATGTCGGAAGGGCGCTCGAGGCGGTGCTGCGCTCGGCCGCGGACGGCGCGCGCATCGACGTCGCCTCGGCCGCCGGCGTCGACGTCGCGATGGTCGCGATCGATCCGGGCCGCATCTCGGCCGCGCTGCGCGCGGTCGCCGCGCGCCTTGCGCGCGGCAGCGCGGTCGCCTCGCGTGCCTTCGGAATCGATGCGCGGCTCCGGCGGGCGCGCCGGCATCACGACGAGGTGCTCGAGATCCGGATCGAGATCCCCGCGCGCCTCGGCGCGGCGATGGAGGAGAAGAGCCGGCTCGTCGACTGGGCGATCGCGGCCAAGGTCTTCGCGGCGCACGGCGGCGGCCTCGTCCGCGCCGGGCTCGAGGAATCACCGGGCTGTACGGTGTGGGTCCCGCTGGTGGACGAGGATTGGGCACGACGGAGCTAGGACGGAACTGAATGGAGACGCGGATCCTCATCATCGACGACGACCCCTTCATCTGCCGGCAGCTCGAGGAGCTGTTCCGGGCACAGAACTACGTCGTCGAGAGCGTTCACACCGGGCCGGATTCCCTCGCCCTGCTCGAGGAGCACGACTACTCGCTCGTGATGGTGGATCTGAAGATCCCCGGCACCGACGGCCTGAACTTGACGCGCGAGATGAAGGAGCGCTGGCCGGACGTCGACGTGATCATGATCACCGGCTACGCCAGCATCAAAGGCGCGGTGGAGGCGATCAAGCTCGGCGCCTCCGACTACATCACGAAGCCGTTCCAGAACGAGGAGATCCTCCTCGCGACCGAGAAGGTCCTCGAGAAGCGCCGCCTCCTCGACGAGATCAACTACCTCCGCGGCCAGCTCGCCGATCGCTACTCGTTCGCGAACATGGTGTCGCGCAACCCGCGCATGCACGAGATCTTCTCGCAGATCGAGGCGCTCTCGCAGAACGACGCGACCGTCCTCCTCACGGGCGAGTCGGGCACGGGCAAGGAGCTGTGCGCCCGCGCGATCCACTTCCAGGGCCGGCGCAAGGCCGGGAAGTTCGTCCCGATCAACTGCGCCGCCTTCCCGGACACGCTCCTCGAGAGCGAGCTCTTCGGCTACGAGCGCGGCGCGTTCACCGGCGCCGTGCACGACCGCATCGGAAAGATCGAGACCGCGTCCGGCGGCACGCTCTTCCTCGACGAAATCGAGTCGATCTCGCTGAACATGCAGCTGAAGCTCCTGCGGGTCCTCGAGGAGCGCGAGATCGAGCGCCTCGGCGGCAACCGGCGCGTCAAGGTGAACATGCGCGTCATCGCCGCGACGAACGTGAACCTCGAGGAGCTCGTCGCGAAGGGGCTGATGCGCGAGGACTTCTACTACCGGGTGAACGTCGTGCCGATCACCCTGCCGCCGCTCCGCGAGCGCATCGAGGACGTGCCGCTGCTGGTCGCCGAGTTCCTGCGGAACTCCGAGCTCGCGCGCGACAAGGGGATCGATCGCATCTCCAACAAGGCGCTGTCGACGATGATGAGCTACCACTGGCCCGGCAACGTGCGCGAGCTCGGCAACGTGCTGGAGCGCTCGATCCTCCGCTCCACCGGCTCGATCATCCGCGACGTCGACCTGCCGGGGAAGGAGCAGCGGAAGGGCGCCGAGGGCTCCGCCCGGCGCACGATGGACTACGAGGTCCCGCTGAAGGAGTTCCTGCGGCGTGCCGAGAAGGACTACCTCGGCCACATCCTCCGGAAGTACCGCGGCGGCATCAACTCGAGCGCGAAGCACGCGCTGGTCGACGCGGCGACGCTCCACCGCAAGATGAAGTCGTACGGCTTCCGGCGCGAGGAGTTCCGCGTCCGGAACCCGAAGGCCGACGCGCCGATCTTCACGCTCACCCAGCCGCCGAACCCGACGCAGCACTGACGGGCTCGCGCCGCCGACGCGCTCACGGCGCGCGCGTCTCGACGCGACGGCTGGGGCCGACGGAGCACGCGCGCGCACCGCCGCGCGCTGGCACGTCTCCGTTTCCCTGGTACAGTGTCCCCCGCTCGCGAGCCGCATCTGCGGAGGGAGAACGGATGCCAGACGACTCCTCGAACGGCGACGGCCTGCTCGCCTTCCTGTGGCGCAACAAGATCTGGTGGCTCACGCCCGCGATCGCCGTCCTCGTCCTGACCGCGCTCCTGATCTACTTCGGTCGATCGCCCGCGGCCTCGCCCTTCACCTACACCTTGTTCTGAGCCGAGGATCGGGAAGAGCGGTCTCGCGCGCCGTCGCCGGGCTCGTCGCGTCCGCGGCCGCGATCGCGGCGTGCTCGCGATCGCATCCGGCCGGCAAGCCGGGGAACCCGCGGCTCGTCGTGCTCGGCTTCGACGGCGCCGATCCGCGTGCGGTGCGCGCCGCGTTCGGGGCAGGCCGCTTGCCGGCGCTCGCGAAGCTGGCAGCGCGCGGCGCGTTCCGCGACCTCGCGACGACGACGCCGCCCGAGTCGCCGGTGGCGTGGACGACGTTCGCGACCGGCCTCGGGCCCGCCTCGCACGGCGTCCTCGGCCTCGTCGACCGCGATCCCGCGACCTACCGCCCGCGCGCGCTGCCCGTCGAGCTCGAGCCGCCGACATTCTTCCTCGGGTTCCCGGTGCGCCGGCCCGCAGCCGTGAGCGCGCGTCACGGCGACGCTTTCTGGCAGATCGCGGACCGCGCCGGGGTCGCGAGCGCGGTGCTCGACGTGCCGTTCGTGTTCCCGCCCGATGCCCTCGATCACGGGCGCGTCCTCGCCGGCGACGGCGTGCCCGACCTCCGGGGAACGACCGAGCAGTTCACGCTCGTGACGACGGAAGCCGAACCGCCGCGAGATCCGGTCGGCGGCGCGGTCCTCCGCGTCGCCTGGGCGGGGAATCGCATCACGACGCAGCTCCCCGGCCTCGAGGTCGGCGGGCGTCGCGGGGCCGCGCTGCCGCTCGTGCTCGAGCGCGCCGGCGACCGAGTGCACGCGGAGATCGCGGACGCGGTCGCGCTGCTCGAGCCCGGCCGCTGGAGCGACTGGATTCCGCTCCGCTTCCCGGTGAGCCCGTTCTTCTCCGCGGCCGGCCTTTGCCGGGTGCTCCTCGTGTCGGCGGCTCCGGACCTCCGCCTCTACGTTTCGGCGATCGGCTACGACCCGCGCGACCCGTACGTCGCCATCACGTCCCCCGACGACTTCGCGCCCGCGATCGCGAAGAGCCTCGGCCTCTTCGACACCGTGGGCTGGAGCGCGCCGACCGCCGGCCTCGACGCGGGCGCGATCGACGAGGTCGCGTTCCTCGCCGACGTCGACGCGAACCTCCGCTTCGCGCGCGCCCTCGTGCTGCGCGAGATCGACCAGCGCGACGCGGAGCTCGTGGTCGCGGTCTTCACGCACGTCGACCGCATCGCCCACATGTTCTACCGCTTCACCGACCCGCTGAGCCCGCTCTACGACGCCGCGGGAGCGGCGCGCTACGGGCAGGTGATCGACCGCGCCTACGACGCGATGGACCAGCTAGTGGAAGACGTGCTGGGGCACCTGCCGGACACGACCGACGTGATCGTGCTGTCGGATCACGGCTTCCAGCCGTTTCGCCGCGGCGTGAACCTGAACACCTGGCTCGAGGAGCAGGGCTGGATGAAGCGCTCCGGAGCGGCGGACGGAGGTCCGTTTGCGGGCGTCGACTGGAGCGCGACCTCGGCGTACGCGCTCGGGATCGGACAGATCTACCTGAACCTCCGGGGCCGTGAGGCGAGCGGCACGGTCGCGCCGGGCGCCGACGCGGAAACGCTTCTGAGCCGGATCGCGGACGGATTGGCGGCGCTCGCCGATCCGGCGACCGGCGAGCGAGGGATCGCGCGCGCCGAGCGCGGGGCCGACCTCTTCCGCGGCCCGTTCGCCGAGCGCGCCCCCGACCTGCTCGCGATCTTCGCGCCCGGCTACCGGAGCTCGTTCGCGACCGCGCTCGGCGCGTCGCCGCCCGGCATCGTCGTGCCGAACGACCACCGCTGGAGCGGCGACCACGGCGGCTCGAGCGCGGCCGACGTGCCCGGGATCGCGATCACGAGCTTCCCGCTCCAAACCGCGACCGCGACCCTCGTCGACGTCGCACCGACCGTGCTTTCGCGGCTCGGCGTTCCGACGCCGGCGTCGCTCGAGGGGCGAGCGCTGCAATGACGCGGTCGCGATCGACCGGACCGGGCGGCCGTGCACCGCTTCTCGTCGTCGGCATCGACGGCGCCGACTGGGACGTCGTCCGGCCGTGGATCGAGGCCGGCGACCTTCCCGCGCTCGCGAGCCTCGTCGCGAGCGGCGAGAGCGGGCGGTCGGTGTCGACGGTTCCCGCCGCGACGTTTCCCGCGTGGACCTCGTTCGCCACCGCCAGCGAGCCGTCCGAGCACGGCGTCTTCGATTTCACGATCCGCGACGGCTACGCGATCCGCTTCGCATCCGCGCGCGACCGCGCGGTGCCGTCGATCTGGACCCGGCTCGCGGACGCCGGCCTCCGCGTCGCCGTCTACAACGTGCCGGCGTCCTATCCGCCCGACCCGCTGCCCGGGGGCGTCTTCATCTCGGGCTTCGATACGCCGGTCGCGACCGCGATCGACCCGTCGTTCGTCCACCCGCGGTCGCTGCACGCGGAGCTGACGGCGCGCTTCGGCCCGCTCGTGATCTCCGACCTGAACGAGAGCCGGATCGGAGACGGCTGGCACGAGCGCGCGCTCGCGACGCTGGTCCGCGACGTCGGACGCCGCGGCGAGATCGCGCTCCATCTCCTCCGGCGGGCGGACTGGGACGTCTTCTTCGTCCTCTTCGGCGAGTCCGACACCGCCGGCCACCACTTCTGGTGGCTGCACGACGAGCGCTCGCCGCGCCACCGCCCATCGCCGCTCGGCGACCCGCTCCGGCTCGTCTACCGCGCGATCGACGGCGCCCTCGCGCGCCTCCTTGACGCGGCGCCGGCGGGCGCGACCGTGCTCGTCCTCTCGGACCACGGCATGGGCGGCGCCGGCACGCGGGCCGTGTCGCTCAATCGCTTTCTCGCCGAGGCGGGCTTTCTCCGCTTCCGGCCGGGCGCGGAGGGGAGGGCGCTCGCCGCGCTCCGCGGCGCCGCGCTGCGCTTCGTGCCACCGCGACTCCAGAGCCGCCTCGCGCGCGCCGGCGGCGGCCGGCTCGCGACGAGCCTCGAGGCGCGCTCGCGCTTCGCAGGCATCGACTGGCGATCGACGCGCGCCTTCTCGGAGGACCTCAACTACTTTCCGTCCGTGTGGCTGAACCTCGCCGGTCGCGAGCCCGACGGCCGGGTTCGCCCGGAGGAGGCGGACGCGACGTGCCGCGCGATCGCGCGCGCCCTCGAGGCGTGGCGCGATCCCGCGACCGGCGAGCGGATCGTCGCGCGCGCGCGCCTTCGCGCCGAAGTCCACGGCGCGGGCGCGCTCGCGGCGCGTGCGCCCGACGTGCTCGTCGAGCTCGCGCTCGAGGACGGTTACTCGTCGACGGTCCGCCGGAGCGATGGACGCGCGGGCCCATCGGTCTGGCGCATCCCGCCCGGCGAGCACGCGGGGTCGAAGGCGATCGGCATGAACGGGACGCACCGCCCGTACGGCCTCTACTGCCGGTCCGGGCCGGCGATCTCCGCGGGCGCGGGGCCGGATCGGCGACTCTCGGAGCTCGGGGCCCTCGTCCTGGAGCACTGCGGCCTCGCGCTGGCGGATCGCGCGGAAGGCGACGGGCCGCCGGCATCGCGCGTTTCCCCGCCGGGCGACCGTGCGGCGCGCGCGGCCGCGTGGCCCGAAGTCTACGACGAGCGCGAGTCCGCCGTCCTCGAGGAGCGCCTGCGCGCGCTCGGGTACCTCGAGTGAGCGCCGCGCACTTCCGACCGGCACCGGCGGTCGCGATCGTCGCCGCCTGCCGGTTCCCGGCGCCGCGCGGATCGCAGGTCCTGATCGACGGGATGGCCGCGGCGTACGCGGACGCCGGCATCGAGACGCATCTCGTCGCGCCGATGGCGGGCTCGGTCGCGCGGCCGTACCGGACGCACGCGGTCTCGCGGCGCCTCGCGCTCGCGCCGCCGGCCGATCCGGTCGCGTGGCCGCGGAGCGCGCGGCTCCTCTTCGACGCCGCGCTCGCGATGCGCCTGCTCGCCGTCGTCCGCCGGGAGAAGATCGCGGTCGTGCACGCGCACAACTACGAGGCGCTGGTCGCGGCGCTCCTCGTGCGCGCGGCCGTCGGGACGCCGGTCGTGTTCCACGCGCACGCGGCTCTCGCCGACGAGCTGCCGCTCTACGCGAGCGTGCCGGTCGCGGCGAGCGGGGGCGCGCGCCGCTTCGGCGCGTGGTGCGATCGCGCCCTCCCGCGCCTCGCCGACCGGGTCGTCGTGCTGAGCGAGGACGTCGCCAACTATCTCCGGACGCGCGGGGTCGCGCCGGAGCGGCTCGCGGTCGTCCCGCCGGCGATCGATGCGGCCCCGTTCGCCGGCGCCGAGCGCCGGAGCCGCGCTCGGCGCGCGGTCTTCGCCGGCAACCTCGATCCATATCAAAATCTGTCGCTGCTGCTGGATGCCTGGGCCGATGCGTCCCGGCGGCGCGGGGCCGCGGAGCTCCGCATCGTGACGCATGCGAGCGGCGACCGCCTCGCTCGGGCGATCGCGCGCCGGCGGCTCGGCGGTGCCGTACGCGTCGTGCCGGCGTGGACCCTCCCCGACGTGTCGCGCGAGCTCGCAGGCGGCTCGGTCGGCATCTCGCCGCGGCAATCCTGGTCGGGATTCCCCATCAAGACCCTCAACTACATGGCGAGCGCGCTCCCGACCGTTGCGCTCGCCGCCTCCGCCAAGGGCATCCGGGACGGGGAGACGGGCTGGGTCGTCCGCGACGCCACCGCCGCGGGCCTCGGCGCCGCCCTCCACGCCGCGCTGGACGACGACGCCGCGTGCGCCCGGCGCGGTCGCGCGGCGCGCGAGGTCGTGCGCGATTGCCACAGCTGGCAGCGCGTCGCGCCCGCGCTGCTCGAGGTCTCGCGCCAGGCCGCCGACGCACCGGCTTGACGGGCGGCCTCGCCGGGATCGCGCGGATGCGATGCGCCCAGCGCGACGAGCGGCGGCGGCACCGCCCGCGGCAGAGAAGGGCTTCCCCACCCCCGGCGGAGCGGCTAGACCGTTAGCCTCGATGCACGACTTGCACGACGCCGGCGCGGCCGAAGGGCCGGTGCTCCCGGACGACGAGGAGCGGATCCGTCGCGACACCGACGAGGTCATCCGGCTCTACGGCGAGTTCCTCCGCCGGCTTTCGCACCAGGGCGTGCGCGACATCGCCGACCTCGTCCGGCTGCACGACCAGGTCTCGCGCGCCGCGGCGACCGTCGCGCTGCCGGAGATCGATTTCGCGCTCACCCAGATCCGCGCGCTGATCGATCGCGTTCGGCTGATCGGCGCCCGCCTCGAGCGCCTCGGGCAGATCCGGCGCGCCGTTCGCCCGCCGACCGGCGAGTGACCGCGACGCGCGCCGTCCTCGGCGCGTCCGAGCCGGCGTGGCGCGGAAGTCGAATTGACTCCGCCGGAGGCCGCTGGTAGCCGAAAACGCGATGGAAGGAGCACCGGCAATGTCGCCCCTCGCGCAGTTCTTCGAGATGATGGTGCGCCCGGACAACATCCCGATCGTAGGGATGCTGGTCCTGGTCCTCTGGTTCACCTATCTCGGCCTCCGCGAGGCGCGGAAGAACGACGAGCTGATCGCACAGGGCCGCGAGGACGAGATCCTGCGCGACATGCAGGAATGACCCGCCGCCGCTGAACGCTCCCGAAGGACAGCCATGCCATTCACGATCATCGCCGAGAACTGCACCGGCTGCAGCGCATGCGAAAAGCGCTGCCCGACGCGCGCGATCACCGGCGATCCCAAGAAGGCCTACTTCATCGAGCCGACGCTCTGCATCGATTGCGGCGCGTGCGGCGTGATCTGCCCCGACGAGGCGATCCTCGACACCTACGGGAACATGACGAGCGTGCTGAAGCGCGCCGAGCGCCCGCTCGCGATCGTCCACCCCGACAACTGCAACGGCTGCGGCGTCTGCATCGACGTCTGCCCGTTCGACAGCCTGAGCTCCGCGCCGGGCAATCTCGCGCAGTACCTCGGCAAGGTGATCGTCGACGAGAAGACCTGCGTCGGCTGCCGCCTGTGCGAGGAGGTCTGCGGCTGGGACGGCATCTACATCATGCCCGGCGGCGAGAAGGAGGCGTTCCTCGCCGCGCTCGGCTACGAAGCGGACGAGGCGGAAGCTTAACGCATTTTCGCCCCCGTGCGGTGCTCGCGCGATCAGCTGCGCTGACCGCGCTGCGCTCCTGCGATGGGCCTCGTCGCCGCGGCGAAGCCGCGGCTCCTCGCGTATGCGCGCGACCGAGCGAATGGCGAGCGAGACGAACAAGCGGCTCGTTCGCGAGATCACCGAGGTGATCTGGAACGGCCGCGATCTCGCTCGCATCCCCGAGTTCTACGCCGACGATTTCGTCGCCGACTATCGACCCTACGCGCCGCTCCGGCACGGGCACGCCGGCATCCGCGAGATGGTGGAGCGCGCGTGGGCGGCGTTCTCGGACTACCGCGAGGAGATCGAGGACCTCATCGCCGAGGGCGACCGGGTCGTCGCGCGACTGGCGATCTCGGGGACGCAGGACGGGTCGTGGGGCCCGCTTCCGCCGACCGGCAAGCGCGTTCGCTTCGAGGAGATCGTGATCCTCGAGATCCGGGACGGCAAGGTGCGCGGGCAGCGCGGCATCGCGGACAACCTCGCGGCGCTACGGCAGCTCGGGGTGATCCCGACGCCGCCATGACCGCGATCCCCCGCTCAAATGACCTTGTTGAGCGGGTACTCGATGATGCCGATCGCGCCCGCTTTCATGAGGCGCGGGATCAGGTCGCGCGCGGTCGCCTCGGCGATCACGCTCTCGACCGAGAACCATTCCTCGCCGTGCAGGCGCTCTGCCGGGTAGAGGTTCGCGACCGTCGGCGCCGTCAAGCTCGGGAGCAGCGCGATCAGCGCGGGCAGGTCGTTCTTCCGGACGTTGAGCTTGATGCCGACCTTGCCCTGCGCTTCGAGCGCGCCGCGCAGGAGGAGCGCGATCTGCTCGATCTTCTCGCGGCGCGCGGGGTCGGCCCAGGCGTCGCGGCTGGCGACGAGCTGCGGGTTCGACGGGAGGAGCTCCTCGACGATCCGGAGCTTGTTCGCGCGCAGCGTCGAGCCGGTCTCGGTGACGTCGACGATCGCGTCCACGAGCCCTTCGGCGACCTTCGCCTCGGTCGCGCCCCACGAGAACTCCACGTCGACCGAGATGCCGCGCTCGGCGAAGAAGCGCTTGGTGACGTTCACGAGCTCGGTCGCGACGATCTTTCCCGCCAGGTCCTCGGCGCGCTTGACGGGCGAGTCGTCGCGCACGACGAGCACCCAGCGCGTGCCGACGAGGCTCACCTTCGAGTAGACGAGGTCGCACACGACCTCGAGCGCCGACCCGTTCTCCTCGATCCAGTCGCGCCCGGTGACGCCGCCGTCCAGCACGCCGGCCTCGATGTAGCGCGACATCTCCTGCGGGCGCATGAAGGAGCAGCGGATCTCGGCGTCGTCGATCGACGGGAAGTAGCTCCGGCCGCTCGACGAGATGCGCCAGCCGGCCTTCTCGAAGAGGTCGATCGTCGATTTCTCGAGGCTGCCTTTCGGGATGCCGAGCTTGAGCGGGGTCGCGAGGCGACTCATGGGTGCGGCTTCTTGTAGACGGCCGCCGGGTCGAAGAGCGGCTCGCCTTCGGTCTTCCAGCCGTCGCCCTCGCGCTTGCGGAAGAAGCAGCTGCGGTAGCCGAGGTGGCACGCGGCGCCGCCATGCTGGCGGACCTTGAGCACGACCGTGTCGAGGTCGCAGTCGATCCGGATCTCGAGGACGTCCTGGTGGTTCCCCGACTCCTCGCCCTTCCGCCAGAGCCCGCGCGTCCGGCTCCAGTAGACGCCGCGGCCCGTCTTCAGGGTCTCGTCCCACGCGGTCTCGTTCATGTAGGCGAGCATCAGGATCTCGCCCGTGTCGGCGTCCTGCGCGATCGCGGGGACGAGCCCCTTGCTGAAGTCCGGCCGTTCCATCGCTTCGCCCCGCTTACCGGGCACCCTGCTGCAGCATCGACTCGAGCCGCTCGACGTGCGCGCGCCACGCGGCGTCCCGCTTCTTCAGCTCCTCGACGCCCTCGGGCGTGAGGCCGACCGTCGCCTGCGGGTCGCAGGGCGCGACGAACTTGACCGCGGGGAGGCTCGGCCGAGGCGGCGGGGGCGGCGGGGGCGGCGACGTCCGCGCCGCGGCCGCGCACGACGTCATCGCGAGCGCGCAGCCCGCGAGCGCCGCGAGACGGAGGTTCGCGAGCCGTGACACGCCGCTTCCCCGTACCGGCGCATGGTCGAAAACGCAACGCGCGCTTCGCCACCACCGTGGACGATCGCGGTCTCCGGTTGGTAGGTTCGCGCGCCATGAAGCTCGGCGACGTCGCGAACGCGATCGGCGCGACCGTGGAGGGCGACGCGGCGCTCGAGGTCGACGACCTCCAGCCGCTCGAGAGCGCCGGGCCGCGCTCGCTGTCCTTCGTCTCGAACCCGCGCTACATCCCGCAGCTCCGCGACACGCGCGCCGGAGCCGTGATCCTCGGGCCGGACGTGGAGGGGCCGGGCTGCGCGGTGCTGCGCGTTCCGAACGCGTACCTCGGCTTCGCGCAGGCGCTCGCGGTCTTCGCGCGCCCGGTCGTGCCGCCGCTCGGCGTGGACGCGAGCGCACGCGTCGATCCGGCTGCGACGATCGGCGACGGCGCGCGCATCGGCGCGCAGGTGTCGATCGCCGCCGGCGTCCGGATCGGGCGCAACTGCACGCTCTTCCCCGGCGTCGTCGTCTACCCGGACGTGACGATCGGAGACGACTGCGTCCTCCACGCGAACGTCGTCCTGCGCGAGCGCGTCCGGATCGGGAATCGCGTCGTCCTCGGGAGCGGCGTCGCGGTCGGCGGCGACGGCTTCGGCTTCCTTCCCTTCCCGGGCGGCGGCGTCTTCAAGCTGCAGCAGATCGGCACGGTCGAGATCGCAGACGACGTCGAGGTGGGCGCGAACACGACCATCGACCGCGCGACGATCGGCGTCACGCGCATCGAGCGCGGCGCGAAGCTCGACAACCTCGTGATGGTCGCGCACGGCTGCACCGTCGGCGAGGAGGCGCTGCTCGCCGCGCAGGTCGGCCTCGCGGGCAGCACGACGATCGGCGCCCGCGTGCAGCTCGGGGGCCAGGTCGGCACCGCCGGCCACTTGACGGTCGGCGAGGGCGCTCGCGTCGCCGCCCAGAGCGGCGTCCCGAACGACGTCGCCGCCGGCGCGACGGTCGGCGGCTACCCCGCGATGGACGCCGCCCTCTGGCGCCGCGTCTCGGCAGCCATTCACCGCCTCCCCGACCTGCTTCGCCGCGTCCGCCGCCTCGAGCGCCGCCTCGGAACTACCGGCAGCGGCACCGGCGACGAATGATCCGCGAACGAGACCCCCACCGAGCGCCCGCCCAAACGCCACCGGCGGCCACCGGCACCGGCATCACGCGACACACGGCACACGACCGCGACGCCCTTGGCGGGGGCGCCGCCGAACCGTATGATCCCCGTTCACCCATGAAGCTACGGGTGGAGAGGATCACGGAGGAGCCGCAGTCGTGCGCGTTCTCGGATCCGGTCGCGGACGTGAACGCTCGGCTCGACAGCGGGGCGCACGACTTCCGGTTCGTCGGCCCGCTCGACGTCGAGCTGACGCACTACCGCGCCGCGGACGACCTCTTCTTCGACGGCCGGGTGCGGTCCGCCGCCGAGGGAACGTGCGCGCGTTGCCTCGAGCCGTTCCTCCTCGACGTCGATGAAGCGTTCGAGTTCGTCCTGACGCCGGTCGACGCCGCCGGCGACGCGGCCGAGCTGCGGGCCGAGGACCTGTCGCTCAGCACCTATGCGGGCGACGAGGTCGACCTCGCGCCGCTCGTCGAGGAGCAGACGATCCTAGCCCTTCCGACCCGGGCGCTCTGCCGCGAGGACTGCCGCGGCCTCTGCCCCACCTGCGGGGTGAACCGCAACGCCGAGGCGTGCGGGTGCGCCGAGAAGGCGCCCGATCCGCGGCTCGCGGTGCTGCGCGGTCTCAAGGTCGGCCGCGCGTGAGCGCGGGCCACCGCCGTCATCCGAAACCCAAGGAGTGATCCATGGCCGTCCCGAAGCGAAGAACGTCCGTCTCCAAGCGCAACAAGCGCCGGTCGCACCACGCGCTGTCCGCGCCCGCGACGATCGCGTGCCCGCAGTGCGGCGAGCCGCGCATGCGGCACCGCGCGTGCGCGAGCTGCGGCACCTACCGGGGACGGAAGGTCGCGGAGGCGCGCGGCGAGTAGGCGCGTGCCGCGCCCCGAGACTCAGGGACCGCGGGCTGGAGGGCTTCGCTGATGCGGATCGCGATCGACGCCATGGGCGGCGACCACGCCCCGGCGGCGACGGTCGCGGGCGCCGTCGCCGCGGCGCGCGACCTCGGCGTCGGCGTCCTCCTCATCGGCGATCGCACGCGCATCGAGGCGGAGCTCGCGCCGCAGCGCACGACCGGCCTCGACATCGAGCTCCGCCACGCGACCGAGGCGATCGCGATGGACGAGTCGCCGACCGCGGCGCTCCGCCGCTTCGACTCGTCGATGTACGTCGGCTTCAAGGCCGTCCGCGACGGCGAGGCCGCCGGCTTCGTCTTCGCCGGCAACACCGGCGCGGGCATGGTGCTCGGCGCGCACGTGCTCGGGCGCTGTCCGGGCGTCGATCGCCCGGCGATCGCCGTCCTCCTCCCGCACCCGGGCGGGCACACCGTGCTGCTCGACGCCGGCGCGAACGTCGACTGCCGGCCGCTCCACCTGACGCAGTTCGCCGTCATGGGCGACGCCTATGCGCGCGCCGTCAAGCAGATCGCGGCGCCGCGCGTCGGCCTCCTGTCGAACGGCCTCGAGGACAGCAAGGGCAACGCGCTCGTGCGGTCGTCGGCGCCGCTGCTCCGGCAGCTGCCGCTGAACTTCGTCGGATACGTCGAAGGGCGCGATCTCAACTCCGGCGCGGTCGACGTCGTCGTCTGCGACGGCTTCGCCGGCAACATCGTGCTGAAGAGCCTGGAAGGCTTCGGTCGACTCGTGGCGGACAACCTGCGCGCGATGTTCGGGTCGCGCCTGCGGACGCGGCTCGCGTATCTCCTGGTCCGCCGCGACATGGACGCGATGAGAGGCCACCTCGATCCCGGCGAGACCGGCGGCGGTCTCCTCCTCGGCCTGAACGGCATCGCCGTCAAGGCGCACGGCTCCTCCGACGCGCGCGCGATCCGGAACGCCGTCGGCGTCGCGGCCGATCTCGCGCGGAGCGACGTGATCCGCCAGGTCGCGCAGGGCGCGGCCGCGACCATCGGGCTCGACGGCGCGGTCGAGCCGCGGCGCGCCCGACGGCTCTGGGAGTCGATCCGCGAGCGCCTCCGGCGCGACGCCCGCGGCGACGCCGCGCATCCGGCGGACGACGCGGAGCGAGCCGGCGAGCCGGCTGCGGCCGCCGCACCGCCAGGGGCGTCCGCCGCCGACGGCCACGTCGCGTCGCAGCCCGGCGCGTCCGCATCCGATCCGACACGGCCCCAGCGCGACGGGCGCGGCCAGTGACCGCGCGATGAGGCGCGTCGCGTTCGTCTGCCCGGGGCAGGGTGCTCAGCGGGTCGGCATGGCCCGCGACGTCCACGCGGAGTTCCCGACCGTCCGGCAGACGCTCGACGAGGCCGGCGACGCTCTCGGCGAGCCCCTCGACCGCATCGTGTTCGAGGGACCGGAGGACGTGCTCACTCTCACCGAGAACGCACAGCCCGCGCTCCTCGCCGTGTCGGTCGCGATCGGCCGCGTGCTGCGCGACCACGGCATCCGGCCGGTCATCGCGGCCGGCCACAGCCTCGGCGAATGGTCCGCGCTGGTGCTGGCCGGGGCGCTCGACTTCGCGGACGCGATCCGCGCCGTGCGCCAGCGCGGCCGATTCATGCAGGAGGCGGTCGCGCCGGGCGTGGGCGCGATGTCCGCGCTCCTCGGCGCCGACCTCGCGGCGGCGGAGCAGCTCTGCCGCGACGCCTCGCGCGGCGACGGCGAGATCGCGGTGCCCGCGAACGTCAACGGCGCCGGGCAGATCGTCGTCGCCGGCCACACGGCCGCCGTCGAGCGCCTCGAGGCGCTGGCGCGCGAGCGGAAGGTCCGCGCCATGCGGCTCAAGGTGAGCGCTCCGTTCCACACGCCGCTCATGCGGCCGGCGCGCGACCGCATGCGCGCCGTCCTGGACTCGCTCGCCGTCCGCGATCCCGACCCGCCGGTGGTGAGCAACGTCGACGGGCGTCCGAACGCCAGCGCCGGGCGCGTGCGCGACCTCCTCGCCGAGCAGATCACCGCCGCCGTCCGCTGGGAGGATTGCGCGCACGCCGTCGTCGCGGCCTGCGACGTCGTGCTGGAGGTCGGGCCGGGAAAGGTCCTGACCGGCCTCATGCGGCGGATGGCCCCCGACCGGCCCTGCCTCGCGACCGACGACGTCGCCGGCGTGCGGGCCGCGCTCGCCGAGGCCGGCGCATGAGCGGCGAGCGCACGACGCCGCTCGCGGGGCGGGTTGCGCTCGTGACCGGCGCGTCGCGCGGCATCGGGCGCGCGATCGCGACCGAGCTCGCGGCGCGCGGCGCCCGGGTCGCCGTCAACTATCGCAGCAACGAGGAGGCCGCGCGCTCGGCCGTCGCCGCGATCGCCGATGCCGGCGGGGAAGCCGAGCTCGCTCCGTTCGACGTCGCCGACGGCGAGGCGGCCGCAGCCGCGATCGCGGGCCTGGTCGACCGCCACGGCCGGCTCGACGTCCTCGTGAACAACGCCGGCATCGCGCTCGACGGCCTGATCCTCCGCTACAAGGCGGCGGACTGGCAGCGCATCGTCGACGTGAACCTGAGCGGGGTGTTCCACTGCTGCAAGGCGGCGGCGCGCGCGATGGTCCGCGCGCGCTCGGGCCGGATCGTGAACGTCACGTCGGTCGTGAGCGCGATGGGGAACGCGGGGCAGGCCCCCTACGCCGCGACGAAGGCGGGCGTCGAGGGCCTGACGCGCGCGCTCGCGCGCGAGCTCGCTTCGCGCGCCATCACGGTGAACGCGATCGCGCCCGGGTTCATCGACACCGAGATGACCGAGGCGCTTCCCGCGGCCGCGCGCGAGGCGTACCTCGCGCAGGTGCCGCTCGGGCGGCTCGGCACGGCGGCCGAGGTCGCGGCGGCGGTCGCGTTCCTCGCCGGCCCGGACGCGGGCTACATCACCGGGCACGTCCTGGCGGTGAACGGCGGCCTCTACATGTGACGCGCGCCCAGCCGCGACGGGCGACGTCCGCACCGCTCGCCGGTGTGGCGCCCGTCCGGGCGGCGCGCTAAACCACCCCGGCAACGCAAACGAACCGTCGGGACGAGGGCAGGGGGTCTGAATGGCGTCAGAGGTCGAGGCCAAGGTCAAGGAAATCGTCTGCGAGCAGCTCGGCGTGAGCGAGGACGAGGTTTCGCCGAACGCCTCCTTCATCGAGGACCTGGGCGCGGATTCCCTGGACATCGTGGAGCTCGTCATGGCTCTCGAGGAGGAGTACGACCTCGAGATCTCGGACGAGGAGGCGGAGAAGATCCGCACCGTCGGGGACGTGGTCGCGTACATCGAGAGCCACAAGTAGTGAGCGCGATCTCCCGTCCTCTCGCCGAGGTCGACCGCGACGTCTTCGACGCGATCGCCCGCGAGGCCCGCCGCCAGGAGGACAACCTCGAGCTCATCCCGTCGGAGAACGCGACGAGCCGGGCCGTCCTCGAGGCGCAGGGCTCGGTGCTCACGAACAAGTACGCCGAGGGCTATCCCGGCCGGCGCTACTACGGCGGCTGCGAGCACGTCGACGTCGTCGAGCAGCTCGCGATCGACCGCGCCAAGGAGCTCTTCGGCTGCGAGTACGCGAACGTGCAGCCCCACTCCGGCTCGCAGGCCAACATGGCCGTCTACTTCTCGCAGCTGTCCCCGGGCGACGCGATCCTCGCCATGGACCTCTCGCACGGCGGCCACCTGACGCACGGGAGCCCCGTCAACTTCTCGGGCAAGTGGTTCAAGGTGATCTCGTACGGCGTCCGGCGCGAGGACGAGATCATCGACTACGACGCCGTCCGGCGGCTCGCGCGCGAGCACCGTCCGAAGCTCGTCGTCGCCGGCCACAGCGCGTATCCGCGCCAGCTCGACTTCGCGGCCTTCCGCGCCGCCGCCGACGAGGCGGGCGCGAAGCTCATGGTCGACATGGCGCACTTCGCGGGCCTCGTCGCCGCCGGCGTCCACCCGTCGCCCGTCCCGTTCGCGGAGTTCGTCACCACGACGACGCACAAGACGCTGCGCGGCCCGCGCGGCGGCATGATCCTCGCGCGCGAGAGCGAGGCGAAGACGCTCGCGAGCTCCGTCTTCCCCGGGAACCAGGGCGGCCCGCTCATGCACGTGATCGCGGGCAAGGCGGTCGCGCTGCGCGAGGCGATGACGCCCGAGTTCCGGGCCTACCAGGCGCAGATCGTGAAGAACGCACGCGCCCTCGCCGAAGGTCTCGTGCGGCGCGGCTTCCGCCTCGTGTCGGGCGGCACGGAGAACCATCTCCTCCTCCTCGACCTTCGCGGCACGGAGATGACGGGCAAGGCGGCGCAGGAGGCGCTCGACCAGGCGCGCATCACCGCGAACAAGAACACCGTGCCGTTCGAGACGCGCTCGCCCTTCGTCACGAGCGGCGTCCGCATGGGCACGCCGACCGTCACGACGCGCGGCATGCGAGAGCCCGAGATGGACGAGATCGCGGAGCTCATCTCGCGCGCGCTCTCGCGGATCGGCGACGCGACCGCCCTCGCCGCGATCGCCGACGACACGACGGCCCTCTGCCGCCGGTTCCCGCTCTACGGGACCGCCTGAGGTCCCGGCGTGAAGTGCCCCGCCTGCCGCGCGACGGACAACCACGTCGTCGATTCGCGGCTCGGCAAGGAAGGCGACGTCATCCGACGCCGGCGCGAGTGCGAGAAGTGTGGCCGCCGCTTCACGACCTACGAGCGCATCGAGGAGTACCTGCCGTCGGTCATCAAGAAGGACGGCCGGCGGGAGCCGTTCGATCGCCTGAAGATCATGGCCGGCATGCGCCGCGCCTGCGAGAAGCGGCCGGTGAGCGTCGAGACGCTGGAGCAGCTCGTCGACGGGATCGAGCGCGCCCTCCTCGAGCGCGGTGAGCGCGAGGTGCAGAGCACCGTGATCGGCGAGGCGGTGTGCGGCGCGCTGCACGACGTCGAC
The DNA here is from genome assembly GCA_035651755.1 of Binatia bacterium. GTDB lineage: Bacteria > Desulfobacterota > Binatia > UBA12015 > UBA12015 > DASRFA01. Next base: position 97,728 of record DASRFA010000032.1, read on the forward strand.
GAGGTCGCGTACGTCCGCTTCGCTTCCGTCTACCGATCGTTCCAGGACATCGGGGAGTTCATGAAGGAGCTCCAGGACCTCCTGAAGGAGCGCCATGGGAAGCAGCGCTCGAAGCCCGCGCGCGTCGCGGCCGCGGAGCCGGCGCGCGGTCGCGCGGCGGCGGCCGGCAAGCAGAGCCGAAGCGCGCCGTGAGCGGGCGCTCGCGTGCGGCGGCGACGGTCGCCGACGCGCGCCACATGCGGCGCGCGCTCGCGCTCGCCCAGCGCGGCCTCGGGCGCACCTCGCCGAATCCGCCGGTCGGGGCGGTCGTGGTCAAGGACGGACGGGTCGTCGGCGAGGGCTGGCATCGCCGCGCGGGCACCGACCACGCCGAGGTCGTCGCGCTCGCCGCGGCCGGCGAGCGCGCGCGCGGCGCGACCCTCTACTGCACCCTCGAGCCGTGCTCGCACCACGGCCGGACCCCGCCGTGCGCGCCGCGCGTCGCCGCGGCGGGGATCCGGCGCGCCGTCGTCGCGACCGCCGACCCGAATCCGCGCGTGCGCGGTCGCGGCCTCGCCGCTCTCCGTCGCGCCGGCATCGCGGTCGCGACCGGGGTCGAGGAGCGCGCGGCCCGCGAGCTGATCGCCGCTTTCGCGCACCACGTCCGGACGGGGAAGCCGCTCGTGCGGCTCAAGCTCGCGGCGTCGGCCGACGGCCGGATCGCGACCCGGAGCGGGCGCTCGCGCTGGATCACCGGCCCGCCGGCGCGCGCGCTCGTCCACCGCTGGCGCGACGAGCACGATGCGGTGCTGGTCGGCGTCGGGACCGTGCTCGCCGACGACCCGCAGCTCACCTGCCGCCGCCGCGGCGGGCGCGATCCGGTCCGCATCGTCGTCGACAGCCGGCTCCGGACGCCGTCCGCCGCGCGCCTCCTCGACGGCACGGGCGGACCGGTCTGGGTCGCGACCACGAGCCGGGCGGGCGCCGCGGCCCGCGCGCGGCTCGCCCGGCGCGGTGCGACGGTGCTCGTCGTTCCGGGGCGCGGCGACCGGGTCGACCTCGGAGCGCTCTTCCGCATGCTCGGGCGCCGTGACATCGTCTCGGTGCTGGCCGAGGGCGGCGGCGACGTCGCGGCGGCCCTCCTCGCCGGCGGCCACGTCGACGAGCTCCGCTGCTTCACCGCGCCGCTCCTCGTCGGCGGCGATGGAATCCCCATGGTAGGATCTCTCGGGATCGACGAGATGGATCGAGCGCTTCGGCTGAGCGACGTCCGCGTGCAGGCGGTCGGCCGCGATTGGCTCTGGATCGCGCGACCCGCGCGCCCCTCCGGCCGCGCGCGCGCCGCCGCTCCGCGGCCGAGGCCGAGCGGGAGGCGAGCGCGATGAAGCCCAGCCGGACGACCGCTGCCGCCGAGGAATCGCTCGCGGGCGCGATCGCCGAGATCGCGAGCGGACGGGCAGTCGTCCTGGTCGACGACCGCGCGCATCCCACCCAGGGCGACGTCTGCGTCGCCGCCGAGCGGACGACGCCCGAGCACATCGGCTTCATGGCGGTCCACGCGCGCGGCCTCATCTGCCTCGCGCTCCTCCCGTCCGCGATGCAGCGGCTCGGCATCCCGCTCATCCCCGCCGACCGGTCCGCGACCGACGCGCCCGCGTACGGGACGTCGTTCGAGGCGCGGCGCGGGGTCTCCACCGGGATCTCGGCGGCGGACCGCGCGACCACGATCCGGGTCGCGATCGACGAGCGGAGCGGCCCCTCGGACGTCGTCATGCCGGGCCACGTGCCGCCGATCCAGGTGGCGCCGGGCGGCGTGCTCGAGAGCCCGCGCCGCGTGGAGGCGGCGCTCGACGTCGTCCGGCTCGCCGGCCTCCGTCCGGCGGCGACCGTCTGCACCATCCTCGACGAGGCGGGCGAGGTCGCGCACGGCGCGGCGCTCCTCGCGTTCGCGCGCCGCCACAAGCTCCGCGTGCTCACGATCGAGGAGGTCGCGCAGCATCGCCTTCGCACCGAGCTCCTCGTCGAGCGCATTGCCGAGACCGACCTGGAGAGCGCCTTCGGCGGGCGCTTCCGCGCGATCGCCTATCGCAACAAGGTCGACGAGAGCGAGCACCTCGCGCTCGTGCGCGGACGGCTGCGGCCCGGCGAGCCCGTCCTCGTGCGCGTCCATTCGCAGTGCTTGACGGGCGACGTCCTCGGCTCCCGGCGCTGCGACTGCGGCGAGCAGCTCGAGGCCGCCATGCGGACGATCCACCAGGCCGGGCGCGGGATCCTCGTGTACCTCCATCAGGAGGGGCGTGGGATCGGCCTCGCGAACAAGATTCGCGCCTACGCGCTCCAGGACCAGGGCCTCGACACGGTCGAGGCGAACCTCGAGCTCGGCTTCAAGGACGACCCGCGCGACTACGGCATCAGCGCGCAGATCTTGCGCGACCTGGGCGTGACCCGCGTCAAGCTCCTGACGAACAACTCGCGGAAGATCGCCGGCCTCGCGCAGTACGGCGTGGTCGTCGACGAGCGCGTGCCGATCGAGGTGCCCGCGCACGACGGCAACATCGCCTACCTCCGCACCAAGCAGGAGAAGCTCGGGCACTTGCTGACGGGCCTCGGGGCCTCGGAAGAGCGGTGAGCGGCGAGCCGCAGGTCTTCGAGGGCCGGCCCGCCGGCGCCGGACGCCGGGTCGCGATCGTGGTGTCGCGCTTCAACCGCGCGGTGACCGAGTCGCTCCTCGACGGCGCGATCGAGGGCCTCGAGGCGAACGGCACCGAGCGCGGCGCGATCGACGTCGTCCGCGTGCCCGGCGCGTTCGAGATCACGCTCGCCGCCGAGCAGTGCGCGGCGTCGGGCCGCTACGCCGCGATCGTGTGCCTCGGGGCCGTCGTGCGCGGGGAGACGCCGCACTTCGAGTTCATCGCGCGCGAGGTGAGCCGCGGCGTGAACGAGGTCGCGTGCCGCCACCGCGTGCCGGTCGCCTTCGGCGTCCTCACGACGGACAACCTCGAGCAGGCGCTCGCGCGCGCCGGCAGCGGCCACGGCAACAAGGGCTTCGAGGCCGCGGTGACCGCGCTCGAGATGGCGGACCTGCTGGCGCGCCTCCCGCGCCGGTAGGGAGCTCCCGTGGATCGCCAGAAGCGGTCGCGCCGGCGGGCGCGCGTGCTCGCCGTGCAGGCGCTCTACCAGGTCGAGGTCGCGGGCGCGTCGCCTGCGCAGGCGGTGCGGAGCGCGGCGCGCCTCGCCGCCGGCGGCACGAGCCGCGGCACGGGAGAGGAGTCCCACGCCGGCCCGGCCGAGATCGAGTACGCCGAGGCCCTGGCGCGCTTCGCGTGGAGCGAGCGCCATCGCGTCGACGCGATGATCTCGGGGACGAGCACGCGCTGGCGCCTCGCGCGCCTCGGGCGGATCGAGGTGCAGGTCCTGCGCGTCGCGGCGGCCGAGCTCCTGCGATCGCCGGACGTTCCGCCGCCCGTGGTGATCGACGAGGCGATCGAGATCGCGCGCGCCTTCGCCGGCGAGGAGGCGGCCCGCTTCGTGAACGGCGTCGTCGACTCGATGGCGCGGCAGCTCGCGGGCGAGGGCGCCGCGACGTCCGCCGGCAGCGCGCGACCGGATGTGGTAGCCGGTTCGTCCGGCCGGTTCGAGGGCCGGCGCACGGACGGAGGACGAGAGGTGACGGAGAGAGGCGGTGTCCTGCGGTTCGACCCGGCGATCGAGCCGCGCTGGCGCGACTACTGGGGGCGCGAGGGAATCTTCCTCGCCGGCCGCCGCCCGGATGCGCCGCGCCGCTACATCCTCGAGATGTTCCCGTACCCGAGCGGCGACCTGCACGTCGGACACGGGAAGAACTACTTCATCGGCGACACCTTGACGCGCTACCACGTGATGCGCGGCGAGGACGTGCTGCACCCGTTCGGCTGGGACGCGTTCGGGCTGCCGGCGGAGAACGCCGCGATCAAGACCGGCACGCCGCCCCGCACGTGGACGCACCGGAACATCGCCGAGTCGAAGCGATCGCTCGCGCTCGCCGGCATCATGTACGACTGGTCGCGCGAGGTGACGACCTGCGAGCCCGACTACTACCGCTGGACGCAGTGGCTGTTCCTCCTGCTCCACCGGCGCGGGCTCGCGTACCGCGCGAAGGCGACCGTCAACTGGGACCCCGTCGACCAGACCGTGCTCGCGAACGAGCAGGTCGACGCCTCGGGCCGGAGCTGGCGGAGCGGCGCGCTCGTCGAGAAGCGCGAGCTCGAGCAGTGGTTCTTCCGCATCACCGCGTACGCCGACCGCCTGCTGGACGACCTCGACAAGCTCGAGCACTGGCCCGAGAAGGTGCGCGCGATGCAGCGCAACTGGATCGGCCGGAGCGAGGGCGCGGAGGTCGAGTTCGGCGTCGCCGGCCGCGACGACGCCATCACGGTCTTCACGACGCGGCCCGACACGCTCTTCGGCGCGACCTTCCTCGTGCTCGCGCCCGAGCACCCGCTCGTCGCGGAGCTCACCGCGCCCGAGCAGCGCGCCGCGGTCGCCGCGTACGTGGAGCAGGCGCGCCGCCGGAGCGAGATCGACCGGCAGTCGACGGAGCGCGAGAAGACCGGCGTCGCGCTCGGAACGAGCGCCATCAACCCGGTGAACGGCCGCGCGATCCCGATCTGGATCGCGGACTACGTCCTCATGGGCTACGGCACCGGCGCGATCATGGCGGTGCCCGCGCACGACCAGCGCGACTTCGAGTTCGCGCGCGCGTTCGGCATCCCAATCGAGGTCGTGATCTCGCCCGCGGCCGAGAAGCTCGACTCGAGCTCGCTGCGCGAGGCCTTCACCGACGACGGCATCATGGTGAATTCCGGCCGCTTCGACGGCCGGCCGAACCGCGAGGCGGGGTCGGCGATCGTCGCCTGGCTCGAGGGCGAGGGAAAGGCGCGACCCAAGGTGACCTACCGCCTGCGCGACTGGCTCGTGAGCCGCCAGCGCTACTGGGGCGCCCCGATCCCGATGCTCCACCGGGCCGACGGCACCGTCGTGCCGGTCCCGGAGAGCGATCTTCCGGTCGTGCTGCCCGAGATCGACGACTACCTGCCGCGCGGGCGCTCCCCGCTCGCGTCGAGCGAGGCGTTCGTGCGCGCGACGGACCCCGAGACCGGCGAGCCCGCGACCCGCGACACCGACACGATGGACACCTTCGTCGACTCGTCGTGGTACTTCCTGCGCTACGCCGACGCGCGGAACGACCGCGCGATCTGGTCCGAGGACGCGATCCGGCGCTGGATGCCGGTCGACCAGTACATCGGCGGCGTCGAGCACGCGATCCTCCACCTCCTCTACGCGCGCTTCATCACGAAGGTCCTCTACGACGAGGGCCTCGTCCCGGACGACGAGCCGTTCCGCGCGCTCTTCACGCAGGGCATGGTGCAGCGCCGGGTGACGACCTCGCTCGTCGTCGAGCCCGATGGCCGCGTCCGCGCGCCCGACGAGCTCGTCAAGTCGCTCGGGATCCCGGCCGAGCCGCTTTCCGTGGCGGACATGCGGGCCGCGCTGCGCGGCGAGAGCCACGATCTCGTCGAGCGCGACGGCGGCTTCGCGGCGGTGAGCGGGCCCGTCACGATGAGCAAGAGCGCGGGCAACGGCGTCCCGATGGGCCCCTTCGTGAGCGAGCACGGCTCCGACGTCGCGCGCCTCACGATCCTCTTCGCGGCCCCGCCCGAGAACAACATGGAGTGGACGGACGAGGCGGTCGGCGGCGCGGAGCGCTTCCTGAACCGGATCGTCGCGCTCTTCGGCCGCGATCGCGCCGCGATCGCGGCGGCGCTCTCGGGCGTGCCGGCCGGCGAGCGCGACCGCGGCCTCGCCCTCGCGGTCGAGCTCGAGGACCCCGATCGGTCGCTTCGCCGACGCGTCCACGCGACCATCAAGAAGGTCACGCTCGACACCGAGTCGTTCGCATTCAACACCGCGATCGCGGCCCTCATGGAGCTCCTGAACGACCTCCAGCGCCACCGCGCCGCCCGCGAGCCGAGCCCGGCGTACGCCGCTGCGGCATGGGTCTTCGCCCGCCTCGTCTCGCCGTTCGCGCCGCATCTCGCGGAGGAGCTGCACGCCTGGTTCGGCGGGGCGGGCACGGTGTACGATGCCGGCTGGCCGGCGTGGGAGGAAGGCGCCCTCGCCGAGGACGAGATCGAGATCGTCGTGCAGGTGAACGGCAAGGTTCGCGATCGGGTCGTCGTCCCGACCGGCGCGGGCGAAGACGTCGTCCGCGAGCGCGCGCTCGCGGCGCCGCGCGTCGTCGAGCAGGTCGGCGACAAGCCGGTCCGGAAGGTGATCGTGGTGCCGGGGCGCCTCGTGAACGTGGTGCTGTGATGGCTCGGAATTCGCGGCGTGGTGCGCGCGGGCTTTGGGCGATCGCTGCCGCGAGCGTCGCGGTGGGCGCGCTCGGCACGCTCGGCGCGTGCGGGTACCACTTCCCCGGTCAGGTCGCCGTGCTGCCGGGCGGCGGCTCGAAGGTCTACGTCGCGCGCTTCGACAACCGGACGCGCAATCCCGGGGTCGAGAACGACGTGCTCGAGGCGATGCAGCTCGAGGTCGCACGGCGCGGGCAGTTCACCCTCGCCCCCAACTCCGACGCGGCCGACCTCGTGCTCGAGGGAACGATCAACTCCATCGAGGTGCGGCCGATCGCGTTCTCGACGAGCGACGAGGCCCTCCAGTTCGAGACCGTGATGACGCTCAGCGTGCAGCTCCGGAACCCGCACACCGGCAAGATCGTGTGGCGCGTCGCCGGCCTGCGCGAGAACGACTCCTACGGCGCGGTATCGCAGACGGTGGTCGCGAGCTCGTCGCAATTCCTCTCGCAGTCGACGCTCAACGCGAACGACCTGAACCAGCTGACCGACGTGCAGCTTTCCGAGTCGCAGCGCCGTGAGGCGCTCGATCGTGTCCTCGAGAACGCGTCGCGGGACGTCTACAACTCGATGGTGGAAGACTTTTGAGTGCGCCCCCGGTCGTGCTGCTGACCGGCGACCCGCTGCTCATCGGCGAGCGTCTCGCCGAGATCCAGGGCGCGACCGTCGGCGCGAGTCCGGCCTTCGGCGCGCTCGACGTCCTCCACGGCGACCGCCTCGACCTCGCGGCGATCGCGACCGCGATCCGGACGATCGCGCCGGGAGGCGCCCGGCTCGTCGTGCTGCGGCAGGCCGACAAGCTCCGCGAGGAGGTCCAGCGCGCGCTCCTTCCGCTCCTCGACGAGGTGCCGCCTGCGACCACCGTCGTCCTCGTCGCGGAAAGCCCCGACATGCGGCGCGCCCTCTTCGCGGGGATCCGAGCGAAGCATGCGATCGAGCGGCGCGAGATCGGCGGCGGCGAGCGCGATCCGGCGGGGACGCGGCGCGAGCTGATGGCGCTCGTCGAGCGCCGCGCGAAGACGCTCGGCCTCTCGCTCACCGGCGAAGCCGTGCAGGCGATCGTCGATTGGGTCGCGAACGACCCGTCGCGGCTCGTCCGCGAGCTCGAGAAGCTCGCGCTCCGCTGGGGCGACGCGCGGATCGGGGCGCGCGAGGCCCTGGACGGCCTCGGGGGCGAGCGCGCGCTCACTGCGTTCGCGCTCGAGGGCGCGATCCGCGACCGCCGGATCGGAAGGGCCGTGGCCGAGCTGCGCGCGCTCCTCCGCCAGGGGGCGCCGGTCGAGCTCGTCGTCGGGCAGCTCGCCGGCGAGCTCCGCTCGCTCCTTCGCGCGCGCGCGCTCCTCGACTCCGGGCTCGACGAGGAAGCCGCGCGCCGCGCCTTCGGCGGCGGGCGCGGGTACTTCGTCGTGCCGCGCGCGAAGAACTATCGCCGGGGCGAGCTCGAGGCGGCGCTCGCCGGCCTGCACCGGGTCGACGTCGCGGCGAAGACGGGGGAGGGCGTTCCCGAGGCGCGCCTCGAGAGCTGGCTGCTCGGGCTCGCGCGCCCGGCCGGGTCGCGCTGACTCAGCCGCTCGCGAGCTTGGCGGCGCTCTTCGCGAGCCGGGAGATCCGCCGGGACGCGTTGTTCCGGTGCAGCACGCCCTTCGCGACCGCCTTGTCGAGGCCGCGCGCGGCGTCGGCGACCGCCTGGCTGGCGCCGGTCGCGTCGCCGCCCTCGATGGCGGTGCGCGCCCGCTTCACCTCCGAGCGGACGCGCGTCCGGACGCGCTGGTTGCGCGCCGCGCGCTTGACGGACTGGCGATGCCTCTTCTCTGCGGACGGGTGGTTGGCCATTCGTTCTCCCGAGATCGACCCACGGGGTTAACGGTCCTTCGTGTCGCCGGCAAGCCGGCGGGTCGCCGCTCCGGCAAGCTGGCGCTTGGCGTCCCGCCAGAGGCGGTCGAGCTCTTCGGCCGACCGGTCCGCGAGCGGCCGGCCGGACGCCCGCGCCGTCTCCTCGGCGCACCGGAAGCGGGCCTCGAAGCGGTCGAGGGCGCGGGCGAGCGCGAGCTCGGGCTCCAGGTCCAGCTTCCGGGCGAGGCTCGCGGCCGCGAAGAAGAGGTCGCCGATCTCCTCCTCGACCGCGGCGCGATCGCCCGCCGCGATCGCGCGCCCGAGCTCGGCGCGCTCCTCGTCCACCTTTGCGAGGACCTCCTCCGGGCCGGGCCAATCGAAGCCGACGCGGCCGGCCTTCTCCCCGAGCCGCTCGGCGCGCTGCAGTGCGGGCAGAGAGCGCGGCACGCCGTCGATCGCCGACGCCGCCGGGCCGCGCTCGCCGGCCTTGATGCGCTCCCAGTTGTGGAGGACGTCGGCCGCGCCCTCGACCCGGACGTCCCCGAACACGTGAGGGTGGCGGCGCTCCATCTTGTCGCAGATCGCACGGCAGACGTCGGCGATGTCGAACGTCCCCGCCTCGCGCGCCATCTCGGCGTGGAACACGACCTGGAGGAGGAGGTCCCCGAGCTCGCCGCAGAGCTCGTGCGCGTCGCCGCGGTCGATCGCCTCCGCCACCTCGTACGCCTCCTCGAGGACGTACTTCCGGATCGACCGGTGGTCCTGCTCGCGGTCCCAAGGGCAGCCGCCGGGAGCGCGCAGGCGCGCCATGATCCCCACCAGCCGGTCGAATTCCTCCATCGCTTGAGCTCCTCGCCGCGTCGCGGCTCGTTGCCGCTCGCAGGGTGGTCCAGTACCTAACCGGCAATGGCCGAGGTGACCATCTACACCACGAGCTACTGCCCGTACTGCCACGCGGCGAAGTCGCTGCTCGCGCGGAAGGGCGTGGCGTTCCAGGAGGTGGACGTCACCCACGATCCCGAGGAGCGGGCCCGCCTCGTGAAGCGGACCGGCGGGCGGCGAACGGTCCCCCAGGTCTTCATCGCCGGGCAATCGATCGGCGGATACGACGAGCTCGCCGCGCTCGAGAGCGGCGGCCAGCTCGACGTCCTGCTCGCGGGCGCGTGAGCGGCTTCTACCGCTTCCTCCAGCCCGCGCTCTTCGCGCTCGACCCCGAGCGCGCCCATCGCGGCGCCGTCGCCGCCGCCGCGCTCGCCGAAGAGGTCCTCGAGAGGATCCCGGCCCGGGACACGGCCGGGCGCTGGCCGCACCTCCGGCAGCGGATCCTCGGGCTCGACTTCCCGAACCCGATCGGGCTCGCCGCGGGCTTCGACAAGAACGGCATCGCGCCCCACCTTTGGCAGGCGCTCGGCTTCGGCTTCGCCGAGCTCGGGACCGTGACCGCTCTCCCGCAGCCGGGGAATCCGTCGCCGCGGCTCTTCCGCCTCGCCGCGGACCGCGCGCTCGTGAATCGCCTCGGCTTCAACAGCGCGGGTGCGGAGGCGGTCGCGGCCGGCCTTCGCCGTCGCCTCGCGCGCCGCCCGGCGATCCCGATCGGCATCAACGTCGGCTGCTCGCGCGCCGCGGTCGGCGACCCGGACGCCGAGCTCGCCGACCTCCGGCGCTCGGTCGCCGCGCTCGCGCCCTTCGCCGACTACCTCGCGATCAACGTGAGCTCGCCGAACACGCCCGGCCTGCGCGACCTGCAGACGCCGGCGCGGCTCGCGCGGCTCGTGGCCGCGGTCCGCGGCGCGCTCGGCGACGCCGGACGCGCCGGCGTCGCGGTGCTCGTGAAGCTCGCGCCCGACCTCGCGGACGACGCCGTCGCGCAGGCGTGCGAGGCGGCGCTCGCGGCCGGCGCTTCGGGATTCATCGCGGGCAACACCACGCTGTCGCGAGCCGGCTGCACGAGCCCGGCCGCGAGCGAGGCGGGCGGTCTTTCCGGCGCGCCACTCCGCGCGCGCGCGAGCGCGCTCGTCGCGCTCGTGCGCCGGACGAGCGGACCCGACGTTCCGATCATCGGCGTCGGCGGCGTCTTCACGCCCGAAGACGTGCGCGAGAAGCTCGCGGCCGGCGCGAACCTCGTCGCCCTCTACACCGCCCTGGTCTACGAGGGGCCGCTCCTGGCGGCCGACCTCGCGGACGCGCTCGAGCGCGAGCTGGCAGCGCGCGGCGAGACGCTCTCGGTCACGGCGATCGCGAGCGCGGGCGAGCCGGCCGGCGCGCGCTAGCGCGTCGGCCGGCTTCGGCGCGCGCTACGACCCGCGGCGCACCGACGGGATGTCGGCGAGGCGGCTCTTGAGATCGCGGAGAGCGTTGCGCGCGGGGAGCCGGCTCGCACGCGCCGCTCCGTCGCCGTCGTCCGGGTCGGCGAAGCCTTCGCCCGAGCTCGCGCCCCCGCCGACCGCGATCTCGTGTCGGCGATCGAGGTGGATCGCGAAGTCGACGACCGAGGCGCCCGTCGCGAGCCCGTCCGCCTGATCCCGAACGCGGGCCCTCTGCAGGATCTCGCGCGTGTCGCGCGCGATCCGGTGGAGCGTCACCACCGCGTACGAGCCGACGGCGATCGTGCAGACGAGGACCGCGACGATCGCGGTATCGAGGGACATGGCAGCGCGTTCCTTGCACCCGTCCGTCGCGATGTCTAGTGTCGAGCGCCGCGCGAGAAGGCCAGCGCAAGGCGCGGAGAACGCAAGCCGCATGAGCTCGCCACCATCGGACGGGGACGACCGGCCAGCGCGGGCGCGGCCGCGAGGCCGGGGCGGCAGCGCGCGCCGTCCGCGAATCGGCCCGGACGCGTATCCGCTCGCACGGTCGCAACGTCCACGCACGGCGCGCGGACGTCGCGCCTTGCGCGTCTCGGCCGCCGCGCTGCTCCTCGCCGTCGCGCTGCCGGCGCTCACGTGGGCCCAGCCGCGACGGACCCCGCGTCCGTCGCCGACGCCCGATCCGGCGCTCGCGCAGCTCGATGCGCTCGCCGCCGACCTCCGCACCACGCGCGAGGACATCGCCGCGCTCCGCGCGGACGTCGGCGCGCTCGCCGCCCGCCTCGACGCCCTCGCGACGACCGCCGGCGCCATCAAGGGCATCGACGAGCCCATGCGCGAGGAGGTGCGCGGCCTCTACGTGGAGTCGAGCAACGTGCGTGCCGAGATCGCGCGCCTCGAGGAGACCTACACCGCGAACACCGAGGCGCTCGCGAAGAGCCGCTACGTGCTCACGCTGCTCCTGGTGGCGACCGCGGTGCTGCAGCTCGTCGTGCTGGCGGTGGTCCTACGATCCCGCTGACGGAGGGAGGTCGACGCCCAGCAGCTCGAGATAGCGCATGCCGGTGATGAGGTTCCCGATGATCGTGACCTCGGTGCCCGGCGGCGCGTCCTCGAGCGGCTTGATGAAAGCCGGCTCGCCGACCGCCCGGATCTGCGGCTGCCCCGGTCCCATCGGAAGCAGCACGCCGACGCCGTCCTCCGGCACGCCGGAGATGCGCTCGGCCGACACGACGCTGAACGGGATCGTCTTGTCGCCGACGAGGAGCGACGTCTGCATGATGTGCCCCGGCGCGCGATCCGCGCCGAGCACCCCTCGCAGGCGCACGAGGTTGATCCCGAACCCCGGCCCCGCCCCGATGCCGGCGCGCGCCGCCGGCGGATCGAGGGCCGCGAGGACGGCCAGGAGCCCGGCGGCGGCCGACAACGCGAGCGCGCGGCTCTTCATTGCGCCCATGGCGTCGAATACCGCCGCACGGAACGTGAGACAATGCTCGCGCGCGCGCGCGGTGCCGAATCGAGGCGCATGATCACCGTCGTCGTCCCGGTGCTCGACGAGGCGGACGAGATCGCGGCGACGCTCGCCTCGGCGCGCGATCCCGAGGTCGGCGAGGTCGTCGTCGTCGATGGGGGAAGCCGCGACGCGACGGTCGCGATCGCCCGCTCGCTCGGCCACCGCGTGCTCGACTGCCCGCCCGGGCGCGCCGCGCAGATGAACGCCGGGGCCGCAGTCGCGACCGGCGACGTTCTCCTCTTCCTGCACGCCGACACGCGGCTCCCGGCCGGTTTCGGCGGGCTCGTCCGCGAGGCGCTCGCGCGCGGCGCCGTCGCCGGACGTTTCGACGTGGCGCTGCGCGGGCGGAGGCGCGCGCTCGCGATGGTGGCCGCGTTCATGAACCTCCGCTCGCGTCTCACCCGCATCGCGACCGGCGACCAGGCGATGTTCGTCCGGCGGGACGTGTTCGAACGGCTCGGCGGCTTCCGTCCGATCCCGCTCATGGAGGACGTCGACCTGAGCCGGCGACTCCGAGCGGCCGGTCGCTACGCGGCGCTGCGCGCGAAGGTCAGCACCTCCGGCCGGCGCTGGGAGACGTACGGCGTGCTGCGGACGATCGTCCTCATGTGGCGCCTTCGCCTGGCGTTCTGGTGGGGCGTTCCGGCGGAGCGGCTGGCCGCGCTCTACCCGCGGCACGGCTCCGACGACACGCGCGTCCGCAAGTGACGCCGCGCCCGCTCCCGGATGCCGCCGACCGACCCGTCAGCGCAGCGGACGGCGCTCGCGCGGAACGCGCATGTCGGGCGGCTCGTGCAGGTCGTCCAGGGCGCCCGCGAGGTCCGCGTCCGACGCCCCGAGGTCGTCCGATTTCAGGCGGACGTCCTCCGCTTGCGGCTTCCCGTTGCGGGCGTTCGTCGCGGCCGCGAACGTGACGGGCGTGCCGGGCTTGAGGGCGCCGGCGAGCTCGGGCGCGACGTGGCTCACGTGGAAGAAGATCGTCTGGTCGGTCGCGCTTCCGGCCGGGCGGTACGCGATGAAGCCGAAGCCGCGGCCGGGGAAGTACGTGTTCACGACCCCGCGCTCGCGCGACGGCGCCTCGGCGAGCGAGCGCGCGACGTCGTCGGGCAGGGGAGCGTCGGCGATCGCGACCATGCGCGAGGCGCGCGAGTTCTCGTCCGCTTCGGCGCCCGCGAGGAGCGCCAGGGCCTCGGCGTCCTCGGCGTCGTGCGCGAGCGCCGTTGCCAGGTGCTTGCGCGCGGCCTCGATTTCGCCGTGCGCGAGCAGGATCTCCGCCATCTTGCGCTCGACCACGCACGCGAGCGTCGAGTGCGGCGGAACGCGTCCGGCGGCCAGGCGCTCGAGGATCGCGAGGGCGCTCCGCGGCCGGGACAGGCGGCGGTGCAGCTCGGCGATCTCGAGGCGGATCTGCACCTCGCCCTGGGGGTGGCGCTCGAGCGCCCCGGCGAGGCTCGACGCGGCGTCCGCCCAGCGCTCGTGCGCGATGTAGAAGCGCGCGAGGCTGATGAGGGCGACGGAGCCCTTCGGAAGCTCGATCGCGCGCCGGAGCGCGTCCTCCGCGTCGTGCAGCCGGTTCGCGAGCGCATACGCGAGCCCGAGCCGCTCCCAGATGACCGGCGAGCGGCCGTCGCGCCCGCGCGCCTCCTCGAGGCAGGCGATCGCGGCGTCGGCATTGCCGTCGCGCAGATGCGTGGCGCCGTAGCTCGCGAGCCGGTGCTCCGGCTTGATGACGATCTCCGGCCGGGTGTCGAGCTGCGCGCACCGGTCGAGGGCCTCGCGCGCGCGCTGCGTGTCACCGACCTCCCGCAAGCTCCGCGCGAGGTGGAACAGGACCTGCGCCTGGATGCCGCGGCTCCTCTCCCGCTGCTCGGGGCTGGCGGCGTCGTAGGACTCGGTCGCGGCGACGAGTGCGGCAACCGCGGCCCGCGGGCGGTGGAGCCGCTCCAGGCAGTACCCCTTCCGGAAGAGGCAGAGGTGGTAGGTGGGAAAGGTCTCGAGCGCCTTGTCGTACCAGGTGATCGCGCGGCCCCAGCGCTTCTTCCGCTGGTAGTACCACCCGATCTGCGCGAGGTAGAGCGCCGCCCGCCGCTCGTTGAGCTCGGCGCAGCGCAGGAAGTACTGCTCGACCTTCGCGGGATTGCCCGCGAGCGAGTAGGCGCGCGCGACCTCGTGGACCAGCTCGAGGTCGTTCCACGCGGCGCCCTTTTCGCGGTCGATATTGCCGTAGCGGGCGACGAGATCGTGGACGTCGCCGCGCTCACGGAGGCTGCGGGCTTCGCGACGGGCCTCGTCCGGAGGCGGTGCCGGCTTCATCGTGAGCCTCCGCGGCGAGCCCACCTCGCAACACCGGTGCGCATGAAGAATCCGTCCCCCTTGCCGAACCGCCCCCCCGACGTCAAACTAGTTTGACGCTACCCCCGACCAGCGGATCACGGCAAGGGTCGTTCCTCAGCGAAAAATTGCCCGGCGCGCGCGAGCGTCCAGACCGCGACGCTGCGGGCGCCGGCCGCGAGCAAGGCGCCGGCGCATTCGTCGGCCGTCGCCCCGGTCGTCAGCACGTCGTCCACGAGCACGAGGGCGAGACCCGCAACCGGCGCGCGCCGGCCGACGGCGAATCGACCCGCGACGTTCTCGCGGCGCGCGCCGCGGCCGAGCGCCGTCTGGCTTTCCTCGAACGCCCTGCGCCGGAGGCCGTGCACGACCGTGCTTCGGCGGGCCCGCGCCGCAGCGTACGCCAGGACCGCGGCCTGGTTGAAGCCGCGCGCCGCGAGACGCGCGCGCTCGAGAGGCACCGGAACGACGGCGTCGAAGGCGCCGTCCCGGAGGGCGCACCAGGCGCCGAACGTCCGCGCGAGCGCGCGACCGACGGCCAGGTCACCGTCGTACTTCCAGCGGGCGACGGCGCGCCGGACCGCGCAGTCCGGGTCCTCGGTGCGGTACGCGAGGCACGCGGCCACCGACGAGAATGCCGGCGGCGCCGCGCGGCAACGCTTGCAGACCCGGGACGCGGAGGGCTCGGCGCAGCGCGGGCAGCCCGGACGCGCGGCCTCGAGCCGGCTCTCGCACGCGCCGCAGAGCCCG
The DNA here is from genome assembly GCA_035651755.1 of Binatia bacterium. Lineage (GTDB taxonomy): Bacteria > Desulfobacterota > Binatia > UBA12015 > UBA12015 > DASRFA01. Next base: position 112,832 of record DASRFA010000032.1, read on the forward strand.
TTCGCACGCGCCCGGCGGAGCTCCCGCCGGCAGAGCGCGCAGGTGGGCGGGTAGAGGACCGACAGCAAAACCTCTAACATGGGCTCGTCCTCGCGTGGCTGGCTGGTGGCCTGTTCTCCTTCGGGCAGGGGCCCACGTCGCGCCAGGGCAGCGGCGACATCTTCGCCGCCGCGTGCGGAGACGAGGGGCGGGGGATCGAGATGATGCGCTTCTTGCTCGGGGTCGCGATCGGCGGGGTGGCGACGTATTGGTATCTGACGGGCCAGATCCCGTGGCGCGACGAGGTGCTCGCCTGGTTCTCGCGGACGGCGTCCTCGTACACGTCGCAGAACCGCCGATCGGAGGCCGATCGCATCGTGAACGAAACCGGACCGGCGCGCGCGCCGAGGTGAACGGATGGCACTTCCGATCGTGGACCGATTGAAGAGCGAGCTCGCGGAGGTGCAGCGCGAGCTGCAGCACGACCTCCCGGCGCGCCTCGAGGAGGCGCGCGCGCACGGCGACCTGCGCGAGAACGCCGAGTACGAGGCGGCGAAACACCGCCAGGGGATGCTGCGGGCGCGCGTCGCACAGCTCCAGACGCGCATCCGCGAGCTGTCCGTGTACACCATCGCGCAGATCCCGCGCGATCGCGTCTCCTACGGGAGCCGGGTCACGGTCGAGGACGTCGACTCCGGCGACATGGTCGAGTACCGGCTCGTCTTCCCCGAGGAGGTCGACGCGGGCTCCGGGCTGATCTCGATCAGCTCGCCGATCGGACAGGGCCTCATGAACAAGGCCGAGGGCGACGAGGTCGTGGTGCAGACGCCGTCGGGCCGGAAGACCTACCAGATCGTCGGCGTCGTCACCCTGCACGAGCAAGCGGGGTCGGGCGAAGCGCGCGGAACCTGACGCTCGCAGACGAGTGGAGCCGCAGGCCGCGGGCACTCGGAGACCGATGGGCCCAGCGAAGAACCTGCCCGAGATGTTCCGCGCGCGCGCCGCCCGCTATGGCGCGCGGACGCGCTACCGCGCCTTCCAGGGCGGCGCGTGGCAGGACGTCAGCTGGCATGCGATGGCGGCGAGCGTCGACGAGATAGCCGCCGGCCTGATCGCGCTCGGGCTCGAGCCCGGCGAGCGCGCCGCCATCTTCGCCGCGACGAGCCCCCGGTGGGTCGAGATCGACCTCGCGATCCAGTCGGCCGGCGGCGTCACGGTCCCGGTTTATTCGTCGAACGTCGCGAACGAGGCCGGCTTCATCCTGCTCGATTCCGGCGCCCGGGTCGTCTTCGTCGACGGCCCGGCGACGCTCGCCAAGGTGCGCGACACGGTCGCCGCCGGTGTCACGCTCGACGACGGCAGCGTCGTCCCGGTCGCGCTCGATCGCATCGTCGCGATCGACGGCGCCGCGAACGGAACGGGCGACGTGCTGCCGCTCGCGGAGCTCCGGCGACTCGGGCGCGAGCGCGGCGCCGACGACGTCGCGCGGCGCGTGCAAGCGATCGAGGGCGGGCAGGTCGCGACGATCGTGTACACGTCGGGGACGACCGGGTCGCCGAAGGGCGTCGTCCAGACGCACCAGAACCACCTCGCGATGCTCGAGAGCTGCGCCCAGCTCGACCTCCTGCGCGAAGGGGACGTCGACTTCTTCTTCCTGCCGCTCGCGCACTCGTTCGCGCGCTTCGTCTCCTACTTCGGGATCCACGGGGGCAGCGTGACGGCGTTCGCGCGCAGCATCGACACGCTCGCGGAGGACATCCGGGCGACGCAGCCGACGGTCATCCCCGCGGTTCCGCGCATCTACGAGAAGATCCGCAGCCGCATCGAAGCGACCGCGCAGGCGGGCGGAGCGCTCCGCCGCGCGCTCTTCGACTGGGCCGTCAGCGTCGGCCGCCGGCGGAGCGCGCATCTGCAGGCGAAGGAGCCGGTGCCGGGCCCGCTCGCGCTGCAGTACGCGATCGCGGATCGCCTCGTCTTCCGGCGGATCCGCGAGCTCATGGGCGGTCGCGTCCGCCTCATGATCTCGGGCGCCGCTCCGCTCGCGCGCGAGGTCATGGAGTTCTTCCACGCGGCGGGCCTCCTCATCCTCGAGGGCTACGGGCTGACCGAGACGACGCCCGCGCTCACGATCAATCGACCGAACGAGTTCAAGTTCGGGACGGTCGGGAAGCCGGTCCCCGGCGTCGAGATCCGCCTCGCGGCCGACGGCGAGATCCTGGCACGCGGCGCGAACGTCGCGCAGGGCTACCACCGGCGCCCCGCGGAGACGGCGGAGGCATGGGACGCCGACGGGTGGTTCCATACCGGCGACATCGGCGACGTCGACGCGCAGGGCTTCCTCCGCATCACCGACCGCAAGAAGGACTTGATCAAGACCTCGGGCGGGAAGTACGTCGCGCCGCAGAAGATCGAGAACATGCTGAAGCTCCAGCCCCACGTGAGCCAGGCGGTGGTCATCGGCGACCGGCGGAAGTACTGCGTCGCTCTGGTCGCGCTGAACCCGGACCGGCTCGAAGAGCTCGCCGCGCGCCTCGGCATCCCGCCCGACCCGGCGGCGATGGCGAAGGACGAGCGCGTCGCCCGGGCGATCGCGCCGGAGATCGAGGCGGTGAACGCCAAGCTCGCCTCGTTCGAGACCGTCAAGGCATTCCGGATCCTGCCGCGCGAGCTGTCGGAGGCCGCCGGCGAGCTCACGCCCTCGCTCAAGGTGAAGCGAAAGGTCGTGGGGGAGCGTTACGCGCACCTCATCGAGGACATGTACCGCTGAATTTCCCTTCATTTTCTGCGACGTTGCGGCGCGGCCCGGACCGTGCTAACTGCATGCAACCTCGGCCGTCCAAAAAAGCGGGCCCCAGCCCGCTTTTTTGTTTCGGGGACCAGGAAGCGGTCGGGGAATCCACGAGAGAGCGATAAGGACGAAGGCAAAGCACGAGCGCATGTCGAGGAATGCGGTCCCAGAGGCGGTCTCCACGCTGGTCGAGCCGGTCGCCCGCGAGCATGGGCTCGAGCTGATCGACGTGGAATTCAGGCCGCAGGGACGGCGCTCGGTGCTCCGTCTGGTCCTCGATCGCGACGGCGGCGTGGGGCTCGACGAGCTCTCGCTCGTGAGCCGGGAAGTGAGCGACCTGCTCGACGTGCACGACGTCGTGCCGTGCGCCTACGTCCTCGAGTGCTCGTCGCCCGGGATCAACCGCCCACTCCGCAAGGCCGAGGACTTCGCGCGCTTCGTCGGGAAGGCGGTCCGGATCCGGACGCACGCCTCGATCGCGGGCTCGCGCAACTTCTCCGGGCGGCTCGCGGCCAGCTCGGACGACGCGATCGAGATCGAGGACGCGTCGCACGGCCGCGTCACCGTTCCGCTCGCGGAAATCGAGCGCGCCAACTACCAGCACGACTTCGCCGAGGAGTTCCGAGCCAGGCGGTCCTGAGGGTCGCGACGGAGGGTTCCGGCATGGATCAACTTCAGCTTCAGCTGAGCCGCGTGATCGAGCAGGTCAGCAAGGAAAAGCAGATCGACCGCCAGGTCATCATCGAGGCCATCGAGAGCGCGATGGTGCAGGCGGCGCGCCGCCACTTCGGGCTCAACCGCATGATCGAGGCGAAGTACAACCTCGAGATCGGCGAGATCGAGCTCTTCGAGATCAAGAAGGTCGTCGACCAGGTCACGGACCCCGAGAACGAGGTCACGCTCGAGGACGCGCGCAAGAACTACGACGAGGAGGCCGACGTCGGAGACGAGCTGCTCGCCAAGCTGCCGCGCGAGGTGTTCGGCCGCATCGCGGCACAGACCGCGAAGCAGAACATCATCCAGAAGGTCCGCGACGCCGAGCGCGAGCTGATCTACAACGAGTTCAAGGACCGGAAGGGCGAGATCTTCTCGGGCATCGTGCAGCGCTTCGAGAAGAAGAACATCATCGTGAACCTCGGCCGCACCGACGCGATCCTGCCCGAGAAGGAGCAGATCCCGCGCGAGCGCTACCGCCAGGGCGATCGCATCCGCGCGTACATCTACGACGTCGACCTGACCGCGAAGGGTCCGCAGATCGTCCTCTCGCGGACGCACCCGAACCTCCTGATCGAGCTCTTCCGTCAGGAGGTGCCGGAGATCTACGAGGGCATCGTCGAGGTGAAGGCGGCCGTGCGCGAGCCGGGCGGCCGCGCGAAGATCGCCGTCGTGTCGCACGACCGCGACGTCGACCCGGTCGGGGCCTGCGTCGGCATGCGCGGGACGCGCGTGCAGGCGGTCGTGCAGGAGCTCCGCGGGGAGAAGATCGACATCATCCACTACACGCCCGACCCGGCGGAGTTCGTCTGCCGCGCGCTCGCGCCCGCGAAGGTCTCGAAGATCATCATGGACGAGGCCGACCACTCGATGGAGGTCATCGTCCCCGACGACCAGCTCTCGCTCGCGATCGGGAAGAAGGGTCAGAACGTGACCCTGGCGTCGCGGCTGACCGGCTGGAAGCTCGACATCCGCGGCGAGGCGGAGGCCGACGAGGAGGCGCGCAACTCGCGCGCGTCGCTCATGGGCATCCCCGGCATGAGCGACGTGACGGCGGAGATCCTCCTGCAGAACAACTTCAAGTCGGCAGAGGACCTCGCTGGGGCGGAGCTCGAGACCGTCGCGGAGATCGAGGGGATCGGACCGGAGCGCGCGGTCGGGATCCTCGAGTCGGCGCGCGATCACGTGCGCGACAAACAGGCACGCGCCGAGGAAGCGGCGCGGCTCGCGGCCGAGGAAGCGGCGCGCGCCGCGGAGGAAGCGGCACGCGCCGCGGAGGAGATGCCGGCCGCGGAGGTCGCGGAGGGCGTCGAGCCCGCGCCGACCGACGACCTCGCGCTCGCCGACGAGGGCGAGTCGGCTGCGGGCGAGCCGTCCTCGGATGGTGCCCGGGCCGGGGAGGACCCGAAATCCGCATGACGTCGTCGCGCCCGAGCTCGGATCCCGCGCGGGGAGTGGGGCCCCGATTGCCTTGGCCAGACGGGGCGGGGGGAGCGATTCCCTCGTGCGACAACCGCGCCGGACGCCCGCACGTCCCGGAGCGGACGTGCGCCGGCTGCGGCGTGCGCGCACCGCAGGCCGAGCTGCGTCGGCTCGCGGTCGCCGCGGGCGGTCAAGCGCTGGAGTGGCGCGCACGCGGTGGGCGCGGTACCTACCTGCACGACTCGCCGGACTGCCGGCGGCGCTTCCTCTCGGGGAAGCGACGCCTCCCCGGATTGCGCGCCTCGATCGGCCGCGAGGCACGTCAGGCGTTGATCGACGCAACAGATGGCACGCGCTAGGGTTGTTCCGGAGAAGGACGCGGACGGTATGTCGAAGCGGATCTCGGAAGTGGCGAAGGAGTGGGGGGTCAATGCCAAGGACCTCCTCGCCAAGCTCGAGCAAGTCGGGATCAAGGGAAAGCGCGCCCAGAGCGGCTTGACGGACGACGAGCTCGGGCGCCTGCGCGTCGAGATGGGCTTCGCCCCGCAGGCGACCGTTTCGGTCGGCAGCGAGCGGGTCGTCGGCGAGCGCCTCGTGACCGAGCGTGAGGCCGGCGGGAACGTCACCGCGCGCGAGCAGATCGTCGAGGCGCGCGTCCGCCCGAACGTCATCCGCCGTCGCACCCAGCGGGTCGAGGTCGTCAAGCAAGAGGACACCGCCACGCGCGGTGGCGCGTTCGTCGACGACGGCAGCGTCGTCGACATCCCGGACTTCGCGGCCGGCGAGGAATCGAGCGCGGCGGATTTCGGCGCCGACCTGATCGGGATCGAGCCCAGCTTCGATCGCCAGGGCGGCGGCGGGTTCTCCGACTTCGTCCCGTCCGGCGACGGCGACGGTGCGCTCGCGGCGGACGCGGCCGACGGCGCGGCCGTCGAGGTGGACGTCGAGCCGCCGCCGTCTCCGCCTGCCGCCGAGGCGCGCGCCCGCGAGCGCGAGGACGAAGCGCCGGCGGTCCGCGAGCGTCCGGCTCCGCGCGCCGCCGCCCCCGCGGCGGCTCCGGCCGAGCCGGCGGTCACGACGGCCACGCGCACGACCGCGCTCCCGCGCGCCGCCGCGACCGCACCGGTCCTCGACGACGGCATGCGGCGCGTGCAGGTCGTCGGCAAGATCAACCTGAAGAAGCCGGAGCCGCCCGCGCGTCCGCGAGCGGCCGCCGGCGCCGCCCCAGCCGGTGCGCCCGGCGTCGCCCCCGCGCCCGGAGCGCCGCCGTCCGAGGGCACCGACGCGGATCGCCGCAAGAAGGGCAAGCGCGTCATCCGGAAGCCCGGCCAGTTCGATCCCTTCGGCAGCGACCGGGCGAGCCGGATGGGCCGGAAGCCGCTCAAGAAGCGCGCCGCCCCCGGGAAGGAGCAGAAGCGCACCGAGATCACGACGCCGTCGGCCCGGAAGCGCATCGTCCGCATCAGCGAGGTGATCACGGTCGGCGACCTCGCGCGCGAGATGGGCCTCAAGGCGGGCGAGGTCATCAAGAAGCTGATGGACCTCGGCGTCATGGCGACGATGAACCACGTGCTCGACTTCGACCACGCGGCGCTCGTCGCATCGGAATTCGACTACACGGTCGAGAACGTCGCGTTCGACGCCGAGAAGGAGATCGAGGGCGCGGCCGCCGAGGAAACCCGAGGCGAAGCCGTCGTCCGCGACCCGGTCGTCACCGTGATGGGCCACGTCGACCACGGGAAGACGTCGCTTCTCGACGCGATCCGCGCGACCCACGTCGCCGAGGGCGAGGCGGGCGGCATCACGCAGCACATCGGCGCCTACACCGTCGACGTGCGGGACCGCCGCATCACCTTCCTCGACACGCCCGGCCACGAGGCGTTCACCGCGATGCGCGCGCGCGGCGCGAAGCTGACGGACCTGGTCGTGCTGGTCGTCGCCGCCGACGACGGCGTGATGCCGCAGACCGCCGAGGCGATCAACCATTCGCGCGCGGCCGAGGTCCCGATCATCGTCGCGATGAACAAGATCGACAAGCCGGAGGCCGACATCGAGCGCACCAAGCAGTCGCTCGCCGACCACGGCCTCGTGCCCGAGGACTGGGGCGGCGACACGATCTTCGCCCCCGTGTCCGCGAAGACGCACGAGGGCATCGATCACCTGCTCGACATGATCCTCCTGCAGTCGGACGTGCTCGAGCTGCGGGCGCATCCCGAGACGCGCGCCCGCGGCACGATCGTCGAGGCCAAGCTCGACCGCGGCCGCGGCCCGGTCGCGACCGTCCTCATCCAGGACGGCACGCTCAAGAGCGGCGATCCGTACGTCGTCGGGCTCCAGTACGGCCGCGTGCGGGCGATGCTCGACTCGCAGGGCCGGAAGGTCGACGAGGCGGGACCGTCGACGCCGGTCGAGATCCTGGGCCTCTCCGGCGTGCCGGACGCGGGCGATCAGTTCGCGGCCGTCGCCGACGAGGCGACGGCGCGGCAAGTCGCCGAGCACCGGCGCGAGAAGCAGCGCCAGACCGAGCTGTCGAAGCCCAGCAAGATCTCGCTCGACGACCTCTACAAGCAGCTCGAGAAGGGCAGCGTGAAGGAGCTCCGCGTCGTCCTCAAGACCGACGTCCAGGGCTCGATCGACGCCCTTCGCGACGCGCTGTCGCGGCTCTCGAACGACGAGGTGCAGCTCACCGTCCTGCACGCGTCGGTCGGCGGCGTGACCGAGTCCGACGTGCTGCTCGCGTCGGCCTCGAACGCGATCATCATCGGGTTCAACGTCCGGCCGGAGGCGAAGGCCGCCGCCCTCGCCGAGCGCGAAGGCGTCGACATCCGGCTGTACACGATCATCTACGACGCCATCAATCAGGTGCGCGAGGCGCTCGAGGGCATGCTGTCGCCGACGATCCGCGAGCGGACCGTCGGTCGCGCCGAGGTGCGGCAGGTGTTCGGTATCAGCGGCGCGGGGGTGATCGCCGGCTCGTCGGTGACCGACGGGAAGATCCAGCGCGGAGCGCTGGCGCGACTCCTGCGCGACCACGCGGTCATCCACACCGGGAAGATCGGCAGCCTCCGGCGCTTCAAGGACGACGTACGCGAGGTCGCCGCCGGCTACGAATGCGGCATCGGGCTCGAGTCGTTCAGCGACGTGAAGCCGGGCGACGTGATCGAGGTGTACGAGGTCGAGGAGGTCGCGCGCCGGATCACGCCGCAGCCGGGCGCGCGCGGCGGCGGCCAGTTCGCCGAGCGCTACGCGTAGGAGCCTCCTCCTCCGGTAGCGCAGCGCCGACTTCGATCGTGGGCCGTTCCAGGGATTCCGGGCCGGGTGCGGGCCGGCGCGACACGCGCTCGCGCACGCACGCCGGAGATGCGGGCCGGCGCCCCGAGCGCGTCGCGCACGAGATCCAGCGCGTGCTGTCCGATCTCCTCCTCCGGCGAAGCCGCGACCCGCGGCTCGAGCACGTCGCGATCACGCGCGTCCGCCTGACCGCCGACCTCCGGCTCGCGCGTGTCTTCTTCACCCTGCTCGACGATCGCGCCGACCGCGCCGAGGCGGAGCGCGGCCTCGAGCACGCGATCCCGTTCCTGCGGCGCGGGGTCGCCGACGCCGTCGCGCTCCGCTACGTGCCGGATCTCGCGTTCTCCTACGACGCCGCGCTGGTCGACGCGCGCCGGGTCGACTCGCTGCTGCGCGAGGCGCGCGCGGCGGACGACCGCGCGCACGGCACGCCGGAGGGCGAGGCCGACCCGGCGGCGCGAGAACGGGCGGCCGGCGACGCGCAGCGTACCGCGCGCGACGACGCGCACGGCACCGCCGCCGCGGGCGACGACGCGGGTCCCGGCCCGCCGGGTGGCCGTTCGACGAAGGGCCCGGCGTGAGCGACGGCATCCTGCTCGTCGACAAGCCTCCCGGCCCGACCTCCGCCGACGTCGTCCGCGCGATCAAGCGGCGCTTCCGTGAGCCGGCGATCGGCCACCTCGGAACGCTCGACCCGATGGCGACCGGTCTCCTCCCGCTCTGCCTCGGCGCCGGGACGAAGATCGCGCAGTTCCTCGCGGCGGCGCGGAAGTCCTACGAAGGGTCCATCCTCCTCGGCCGGGCGACCGACACGCTCGACGTGACGGGCCATGTCGTCGCGCAGGCGCCGGTCCCGGAGATCGACGCGGCGACGCTCGAGCGGGTCGCGCGGTCGTTCGTCGGACCGCTCCTCCAGCAGCCGCCGATGTACTCCGCGGTGAAGGTCGGCGGGCGCGAGCTCTACAAGCTCGCGCGCGCGGGCGTCGACGTCGAGCGAACGCCGCGGCAGGTCGAGATCCACGCTTTGGCGCTCGCGCCCGACCCCGAGGACCGCGCCCGCGTGCGGTTCACGGTGGATTGCAGCAAGGGAACGTACGTCCGGGTTCTCGCCGAGGACGTCGGGCGGGCGCTCGGGACGGTCGCCACGCTGGCGAGCCTCCGGCGGACGGCGTTCGGGGGCCTGTCCGTCGCCGACGCGCACCCGCTCGACGATCTCCTGGCGCTCCCCGAGGGGGCGCCGCTTCCGGTCGTCGGGGTCCGGGCGGCGCTCCGCCCGGCGCGCGAGATCGCGGTCGAGCGGGACCTCGCGTTCGCCATCGCGAGCGGCCAGCGCGCGGCGCTTTGCCGCCTGCCGGCCCCGGGGCCCGCGGACGAGATCGCGGCGGTCATCGCGCCCGGGGGGGCCGTTCTCGCCGTGGTCGCGGCCGAGGGGCCGGGCTGGGCCCTGCGGCGTGTCCTGATGCCGGAAGCGACCCAGCTTTACAGGGGGTAGGGGGACTGTTACCCCGACAGCCAACGAAAGGATGGAGGAAAGACAGTGGCGTTAGCCTCGGCGCGCAAACAGGAAGTCATCGACGGCTTCCGGCTCCACGGGACGGACACGGGTTCTTCGGAAGTGCAGATCGCGCTCTTGAGTGAACGGATCACCGGTTTGACCGAGCACTTCAAGACGCACGTGAAGGACCATCATTCCGAGCGGGGCCTGATCAAGCTCGTCGGTCAACGACGACGCCTTCTCGACTACCTGAGGAGAGAGGACCCGGCGCGTTACAAGCAGGTCATCGACCGGCTTGGCCTGCGCAAGTAGGTCCCTCCACTGGCAACCTTCCCATGGGTCGCGCTCCCGGAGATGGACGCGCGACGGGAGACGTGTATGCAGCCTAAGGTAGTCACGGCCCAGGTGGCCGGACGGCCGATCTCGATCGAGGTCGGCAAGCTCGCAAAGCAGGCGGGCGGATCGGCGCTCGTGCGCGCCGGGGACAGCGTCGTCCTGGTGACGGCGACGGCGGCGCCGACGGCGCGCGAGCAGGTCGATTTCCTGCCGCTCACCGTCGACTATCAGGAGAAGACGTTCGCCGCCGGCAAGATCCCGGGCGGCTTCTTCAAGCGCGAGGGAAAGCCGTCGGAGAAGGAGGTCCTCACCTCCCGCCTCATCGACCGGCCGGTGCGCCCGCTCATCCCGAAGGGATGGCACTACGAGACGCAGATCGTCGCGACGGTCCTGTCGGCGGAGAAGGACAACGACCCCGACATGCTCGCGCTCTGCGGCGCGTCGGCGGCGCTCATGGTCTCGGACGTCCCGTTCGCGGGGCCGATCGCCGGCATCCGCATCGGCCGGGTCGACGGCAAGTTCGTCCCGAACCCGACCGCCGAGCAGATCGAGACCTCCGACATCAACCTGATCGTCGCGGGCAGCCGAGATGCGATCGTCATGGTCGAGGGCGGCGCGAGGATGGTCGCCGACGACGTGATGCTGGAGGCCCTGTTCGCGGCGCACGCCGCGCTCCAGCCGATCCTCGACGCCCAGGAGGAGCTCCAGAAGGCGGTCGGGAGGCCGAAGCGCGCCGTGCCGCCGGTCGAGGAGAACGCGGCGCTCGCGAGCCGCGTCCGCACCGTGGCCGTACCGCTCCTGCGCGCGGCCCTCGAAACGCCCGCGAAGCACGAGCGCGCGGCCAAGTTCGACGAGGCCAAGGCGAAGACGGTCGAGACCCTCGCCGCCGAGTTCCCCGGCCTCGAGAAGGACATCGCGAGCGAGTTCTCGCACCTCAAGTACGAGGCCGTCCGGCAGATGATCGTGCGCGACAAGAAGCGCCTCGACGGCCGCGGCCTCGCCGACGTGCGACCGATCAGCTGCGACGTCGGCCTCCTGCCGCGCGTTCACGGCTCGGCCGTGTTCACGCGCGGAGAGACCCAGGCGCTGGTCGCGACGACGCTCGGCACGTCGGGGGATCAGCAGCGCATCGACGCGCTCCTCGGCGAGTCGTTCAAGCGTTTCATGCTGCACTACAACTTCCCGCCGTACAGCGTCGGTGAGGTGAAGTTCCTGCGCGGGCCCGGCCGGCGCGAGATCGGCCACGGCGCCCTCGCGGAGCGCGCGATCACGCCCGTCCTCCCGAGCGAGGAGGAGTTCCCGTACACGATCCGGATCGTGTCGGAGGTCCTCGAGTCGAACGGCTCGTCGTCGATGGCGACGGTCTGCGGCTCGACGCTCTCGCTGCTCGACGCCGGCGTCAAGGTGAAGTCGCCGGTCGCGGGCATCGCGATGGGCCTCATCAAGGACGGCGAGCACATCGCCGTCCTCTCCGACATCCTGGGCGACGAGGACCATCTCGGCGACATGGACTTCAAGGTCGCCGGCACGTCGGAAGGCGTGACCGCGCTCCAGATGGACATCAAGATCGGCGGCGTCACGCGCGAGGTCATGCACGCGGCGCTCGAGCAGGCGCGCGCCGGCCGCCTCCACATCCTGGGCGAGATGGCGAAGGCGCTTCCGGGCCCACGTCAGGAGATGTCGCCCTACGCGCCCCGCATCACCACGATCAAGATCCGCACGGACAAGATCCGCGACGTCATCGGCCCCGGCGGCAAGGTCATCCGCGCGCTCGTCGAGGAGACCGGCTGCACGATCGACATCGAGGACGACGGCACCGTTCAGATCGCCTCGAGCGACGGCGCCGCGATGCAGAAGGCGATCGACCGGATCCTGGGGATCACGGCCGAGGCCGAGGTCGGGAAGATCTACGAGGGCAAGGTGCGGAAGATCGTCGACTTCGGCGCCTTCGTGGAGATCATGCCCGGCACCGACGGGCTCCTCCACATCTCGCAGATCTCGCGCGAGCGCATCAAGAGCGTGAGCGACGTCCTCAAGGAGGGCGACCAGGTCCGCGTCAAGGTCCTCGAGGTCGACCGGTCGGGCAAGATCCGGCTGTCGCGCCGCGAGGCCATGGCCGAAGAGGGCGTGAGCGAGTAGGCGCTTGTCGGACGTGACCACCATCGAGCCGCCCGTCGGTCTCGCGACCACGGGCGGACTTCGCCGGACCGTCCTCCCGAACGGGATCCGGGTGCTGACGGAGGTCGTCCCGCAATTCGCATCGACGACCATCGGCATCTGGGTCGAGAACGGCTCGCGCTACGAGACGCCGCAGCAGAACGGGATCTCCCACTTCCTCGAGCACATCTTCTTCAAGGGCACGGAGCGCCGGACGGCGAAGCAGATCGCGGAGGAGATCGACGCGGTCGGGGGCGTCCTGAACGCGTTCACCGGCAAGGAATACACCTGCTACTACGCGAAGGTCCTGCGCGAGGACGTCTCGCTCGCGATCGACGTCCTGTCGGACCTCTTCCTCCACTCGCAGTTCGACGCGCAGGAGATCGAGCGCGAGCGCTCGGTGATCCTGCAGGAGATCTCCGAGGTCGAGGACACCCCGGACGACCACATCCACGACCTCTTCAACCGCCGCTTCTGGCCCGGGCACCCGCTCTCCTGGCCGATCTGCGGGACGGCCGAGACGGTCGGTGGGCTCGTCCGCGAGGATTTCCTCCGCTTCATCGAGCAGCGCTACCGGCCCGATCGCCTCATCATCGCGGCGGCCGGCGGCATCGACCACGACTGGCTCGTCGAGCAGATCCAGGCGGCCTTCGGCGGCCTCCGGGGGGTGACGGACCCGCAGCCTCTCACCGCGCCCGAGATCCAGCCCGGCATCGCGGTCTTCCAGAAGCCGCTCGAGCAGGTCCACATGCACCTCGGCGTACCCGGGATGGCCCAGGCCGACGAGCGCCGCTACGCCGCCTTCGTCCTGAACACGGCGCTCGGCGGCGGCATGAGCTCGCGCCTCTTCCAGGAGGTCCGCGAGCGGCGCGGCAAGGCGTACTCGATCTCGTCCTTCCTGTCGTCGTTCCGGAACGCCGGATACCTCGCGGTCTACGCGGGCCTGAGCGCGGCCTGCGTGCACGAGGTCCTCGAGGTCGTCGTGCGCGAGCTCGCGACGCTCCGCGACCAGGGCCTGGGGGACGAGGAGCTCACCCGCGCCAAGAGCCAGATCAAGGGCAACATGCTGCTCGCCCTCGAGAGCAGCGAGAGCCGCATGACCCGCATCGCCAAGAACGAGATCTACTTCGGGCACGACATCCCGCCGAGCGAGGTCGCCGACGCGATCGGCGCGGTGAGCGGCGACGACGTGCGCGCGATCGCGCGCGACCTGTTCCGCGACGGGCAGGTCGGCGTCGCCCTCCTCGGCGACCTCGACGGCAGCGACGTCGACGACGCGCTGCTCTCGCTCGCTTGAGGGCGGCGAGCGCAGGCGCGATGGCGGGTGAGCGCGAGCCGGTCCGGATCGCGCTCTGGCGAACGGGGCGCGCCGGCGCCGCGGTGCCGACCTACATGACTGCCGGGTCCGCCGGCTGCGACCTGGTCGCGGCGCTCGACGAGGCGATCACGCTCCCGCCGCTCGGACGCGCTCTCGTTCCGACCGGGATCGCCATCGCGCTCCCGGAAGGGTACGAGGCGCAGGTGCGACCGCGCAGCGGGCTCGCGGTCCGCGAGGGGGTGACGATCCTGAACGCGCCCGGAACGATCGATTCCGACTACCGCGGGGAGATCCAGGTCGCGCTCGTGAACCTGAGCGACGAGCCGCGACGCATCGCGCCCGGCGACCGGATCGCCCAGCTCGTGCTCGCGCGCGTCGAGCGCGCGGCGTTCGAGCTCGTCGCGGACGGAAGCGCCGAGCAGGCGGCGCTCGCGCCGGGACGGGTCGCGACCAATCGCGGCGCCGGCGGCTTCGGGCACACCGGGCGTGCCGGCGCGCGCGGGGAGGAACGGTGATCGCGCGTTACGCGCGGCGGGACATGGCGGCGATCTGGAGCGACGAGCGTCGCCTCGCGATCTGGCTCGAGATCGAGATCGCGGTGTGCGAGGCGATCGCGCGCCGGGGCGACATCCCGGAAGCGGACGTGCGCGAGATCCGCGAGCGCGCGAAAGTCGACCCGCGCCGGGTCGCCGAGATCGAGGAGGAGGTGAAGCACGACGTCATCGCCTTCGTGACGGCGGCGGCGGAGAGCGTCGGGCCGTCCGGGCGCTGGCTCCACCTCGGGCTCACGTCGTCGGACGTGATCGACACCGCGTTCTCGGTCCAGCTCGGCCAGGCGGCGCATCTCCTGATGGAGGACGTCGTCCGCCTGGTGGAGGCGATCCGCGGGCTCGCCGAGCGCCATCGCCACACCGTCATGGTCGGCCGCACGCACGCCGTGCACGCCGAGCCGATCACGTTCGGCGTGAAGGCCGCGAGCTGGTACGCCGAGTTCACGCGCGCCTTCGATCGCCTCGAAGCCGCGGCGCGCGAGGTCGCGACCGGGAAGCTGAGCGGCGCGGTCGGCACCTACGGGCACATCCTGCCGGAGGTCGAGGCCGAGGTGCTGGCGCGGCTCGGCCTCGCGCCGGAGCCGGTCGCGACGCAGGTCGTGCCGCGCGATCGGCACGCGGCGTTCTTCACCGCGCTCGCGGTCGTCGCGAGCTCCGTCGAGCGCATCGCGACCGAGATCCGCCACCTGCAGCGCACCGAGGTCCTCGAGGCGGAGGAGCCGTTCGCGCGCGGCCAGAAGGGCTCGTCGGCGATGCCGCACAAGCGGAACCCGTGGATGGCCGAGAACCTGTGCGGGCTCGCGCGCCTCGTCCGCGGCTACGCGTGGAGCGCGCTCGAGAACGTCGCGCTCTGGCACGAGCGCGACATCAGCCACTCGTCGGTCGAGCGCGTGATCGGGCCGGACGCGTGCCTCGCGCTCGACTTCATGCTCGTCCGCCTCGCGGGGATCCTGAAGGACCTCGTCGTCTACCCCGAGCGGATGGCGGCGAACGCCGCCGAGTCGGGCGAGCTCGTGTTCTCGGAGACGGTGCTGCTCGCGCTCGTCCACGCCGGCGTGCGGCGCGAGGAGGGTTACCGCTGGGTCCAGCGCGCCGCATTCGCCGCGCGCGACGGCAAGGGGAGCTTCCGCGACCTGGTCGCGGCGGACCCCGACATCGCGCGCGCGCTCGATCCGTCGCGAATCCAGGGGATCTTCGATCCCGGCCGCCACCATCGCGAGGTCGACCGGATCATCGACCGCGCGCTCGCGGTTCGGCCCGAGGTTCCGAAGCGACCACAGGCGGCGATCGGGGCCGGCGGAGGACGCGCGGCCACGGGCTGACGGGGACGGGCCGAGCGGAGCAGGACCGACGCCGCGACCGGCGGTTCGGCGGCGGGGGAGAGCGAGGCATGGAGCGCCGCGAGAAGATCTACGAGGGCAAGGCGAAGCAGATCTGGACGACCGACGACCCCGATCGGGTCATCCAGTGGTTCAAGGACGACGCGACCGCGTTCAACGCGCAGAAGCGCGGTACGATCGCCGACAAGGGCGTCGTGAACAACGCGGTGTCCGAGGTGCTCTTCCGCGAGCTCGAGCGGGCCGGCGCCCGGACGCACTTCGTCGAGCGCCTGTCCGACCGCGAGATGCTCGTGCGACGGCTCGCGATCGTGCCGGTCGAGCTCGTGATCCGGAACGTCGTCGCCGGGAGCCTGGCGCAGCGCCTCGGGATCGAGGAGGGACGCGAGCTGCCCCGACCCGTGGTCGAGCTCTACTACAAGAACGACGCGCTCGGCGACCCGATGATCAACCAGTGGCACGCGACGATCTTCGGCCTCGCGACCGAGCGCGACCTCGACGAGATGATCGCGAGCGCGCTCCGCGTGAACGAGGTGCTGCGCCCGTTTTTCCTCGCCCGTGGACTCCTGCTCGTCGACTTCAAGCTCGAGTACGGGCGCACCGCGAGCGGCGAGATGCTGCTCGGCGACGAGATCTGCCCGGATACGTGCCGCCTGTGGGACGCCGAGACGCGCGAGAAGCTCGACAAGGACCGCTTCCGGCGCGATCTCGGCGGAGTGGAGGAAGCGTACCAGGAAGTGTATAGGCGCGTGTGCCGGTGATCGCGCGCGTCGTCATCACGCCCAAGCGGGGGATCCTCGACCCGCAGGGCAAGGCGGTCTGTTCGTCGCTGCACACGCTCGGCTACGAGGAGGTCGCGGACGTCCGGGTCGGGAAGTTCCTCGAGCTGCGCCTGGACGCGCGCAACGGCGGGCGCGACGTCGCCGCCGACCGCGTGCGAGCGATGTGCGAGCGCCTGCTCGCGAACGGCGTGATCGAGGACTTCCACTTCGAGCTCGTCGACGGCGACGCGGGCACGGGAAGCGCAGGAAGCGCAGGAAGCGAAGGACCGCCCGCGTGAAGTGGGGCGTGGTGACCTTTCCCGGATCGTGCGACGACCGGGATGCCGTCCACGTCCTGCGCCACGACCTCGGCCACGAAGCGGTGGCCCTCTGGCACAAGGACGCGGACCTCCACGGGGTCGACTGCGTCGTGCTGCCGGGCGGCTTCTCCTACGGCGACTACCTGCGCTGCGGCGCGATCGCGCGCTTCTCGCCCGTCATGCGCGCGATCACCGAGTTCGCGGCCCAGGGCGGCTACGTCCTCGGGATCTGCAACGGCTTCCAGGTGCTGTGCGAGGCGGGGCTTCTGCCGGGAGCGCTCGTCCGGAACCGGTCGCTCCGCTTCGTCTGCCGGCCGGTGCACCTCCGGGTCGAATCGGTCGCGAACCCGTTCACGCAGCTCGCCGTCCCGGGCGACGTCTGGAGCATTCCGGTCAAGCACGGCGAGGGCTGCTACGTCGCCGACGCCCACACCCTCGACCAGCTCGAGCGCGACGGCTCGATCCTCCTGCGCTACTGCCGCTCCGACGGCACGCGCGACCGCCACGGCGACGTCGCCGCCGCGGACTACAACCCGAACGGCTCCCTGCGCGACATCGCCGGCATCATGAATGCGACGCGAAACGTATTCGGGCTCATGCCGCACCCCGAGCACGCGGCGGACCGCGAGCTCGGGTCGTGCGAGCTCCCGCGCTGCAGCGCGGACGGCTTGAAGATCTTCCAATCGATCGCAGATTGGGTGGCGGAGACGCGCGAGCGCGCTTCCGCCGGGTCCCTGCGCTGAGGCTGCGCACGGACCGGGCGACGTGGACCAAGCGATGGACGCAGCGACGCACCGCCCGGACGTGACGCTCCAGACGGCGCGCGAGCACGGGCTCACCGACGAGGAGTACGATCGCCTCTGCACCCGCCTCGGCCGCACGCCGACGTGGGAGGAGCTCGGGGTCGCGACCGTCATGTGGTCGGAGCACTGCAGCTACAAGAGCTCGCGCGTCCACCTGCGCCGACTGCCGACGGAGGGCGAGCGCGTCCTCCAGGGCCCGGGCGAGAACGCCGGCGCGATCTCGATCGGCGACGGGCTCGCCGTCGTCTTCAAGATCGAGAGCCACAATCACCCGTCGTACATCGAGCCCTACCAGGGCGCCGCGACCGGCGTCGGCGGCATCCTGCGCGACGTCTTCACGATGGGCGCGCGGCCGATCGCGTCGCTCAACTCGCTCCGCTTCGGGAGCTTCGACCACCCGAAGACGCGCTATCTGCTCGGCGGCGTCGTCGCGGGGATCGGCGGCTACGGCAACTCGATCGGCGTCGCCACCGTCGGCGGCGACGTCTACTTCGACCCAGGCTACGACCGGAACTGCCTCGTGAACGCGTTCACGCTCGGGGTCGTCGAGGAGAGCCGGCTCATGCTCGCGCGCGCGAGCGGCGTCGGGAACCCGGTGATCCTGATCGGATCGCGCACCGGCCGCGATGGCATCCACGGGGCGAGCCTCCTCGCTTCGGCCGAGTTCGACGCGACCAGCGAGGAGAAGCGCCCGACGGTCCAGGTCGGCGACCCGTTCACCGAGAAGCTCCTGCTCGAGGCGACGCTCGAGATCCAGGCGAGGGACCTCGCGGTCGCGGTGCAGGACCTGGGCGCGGCCGGGCTCACGAGCTCGAGCGTCGAGATGGCGTCGCGCGGCGGCCTCGGCATCGAGCTCGACCTCGATCGCGTGCCCCTCCGCGAGAGCGGCATGACGGCGTACGAGATCATGCTGTCGGAGTCGCAGGAGCGGATGCTCGTCGTCGCGCCGCCCGGGAACGTCGCGGCGATCGAGGAGATCTGCAGGCGCTGGGACCTGGAGGCCGCGGTGGTCGCGCGCCTGACCGCCGACGGCGTCTACCGCGTCCGCCATCGCGGCGTCGAGGTGATCGCGGTGCCCGTGGACCTCCTCGCCGATCCGCCCGCCCTCACGCGCCCGATCGCCGAGCCCGCCGAGGGCGCGGGCGGTCCCGAGTTCACCGTCGACGACATCGCCGAGCCGCGCGACTACCAGCAGGCGTTCCGGACGCTGGTCGCGTCCCCGAACCTCTGCTCTCGGCGGTGGATCTGGCAGCAGTACGACCACTACGTCGGCGCCGGGACGGTGGTGCACCCGGGAGCCGACGCCGCGGTCGTCCAGATCGTCGGCACCGAGAGCAAGATCGCGATGACCGTCGACTGCAACTCCCGCTTCGTCGCGCTCGACCCCTACGTCGGCGCGAGCATCGCGGTGTGCGAGGCGGCGCGGAACCTGATCGCGACCGGCGCGGTCCCGCTCGGCGTGTCCGACTGCCTCAACTTCGGCAGCCCCGAGCGCGCCGAGGTGATGTGGCAGTTCCAGCAGGCGGTGAACGGCATCCGCGACGCCTGCCTCGCGTTCCACATCCCGGTCGTGAGCGGGAACGTGAGCTTCTACAACGAGACCGAGGGCGTCGCGATCCCGCCCACGCCGACGATCGCGATGGTCGGGCTCGTGAGGACCCCGGAGCCGATCACGCCGTGGTTCAAGTCGCCGGGCGACGCGATCTTCCTCCTCGGGCGCTCGCGCGACGAGCTCGCGGGCAGCGAGTTCGCCGCCGTGGTGCACGGCAAGACGCACGGGTCGCCGCCGTGGGTCGACTTCGACGCCGAGCGCCAGCTCCACCAGGTGATCCTGAGGGCGGGGGAGAAGGGCATCCTCGCTTCCGCGCACGACGTGTCCGACGGCGGCCTCGCGCTCGCGGTCGCGGAAGCGTGCTGCTCCGTCCCGACCGGCGTGCCGCCACTCGGGGCGCGCATCCGGCTGGACGAGGGGATGCGGCCGGATGCGTGGCTCTTCGCCGAGAGCCAGGCGCGCATGCTCGTGAGCGTCAAGCGCGAGCACGGCGGCGCGCTGCGCGACATCGCGACCGAGGCCGGCGTCCCGATCGCGCTGGTCGGCGAGGTCGGTGCATCGATGCTCGAGTTCGACGACCTGATCGCGATCCCGGTCGGCGAGCTGAGGGCGCTCTGGGAAGGTGCGCTCGAGCAGTGGCTCGAGAAGAAATGACGATGTCGGACGCTTTCGACAAATTTCACGAGGAATGCGGCGTCGTGGGCGTCTACGGGCACCCCGAAGCGGCCAATCTCGCCTACCTCGCGCTCTACGCGCTCCAGCACCGCGGGCAGGAGTCGGCGGGCATCGTGTCGTCGCGCGGCGACGCGCTGGTCGCGCACCGCGGGCTCGGCCTCGTCGCCGACATCTTCAACCCGGACATCATCCGCCGCCTGGTCGGGTCGTCCGCGATCGGCCACAACCGCTACGCGACGCACGGCGAGACGGTGCTCAAGAACGCGCAGCCGCTCGTGGTCGAGTACGCGGGCGGCGCGCTCGCGGTCGCGCACAACGGGAACCTCGTGAACGCGGTCGCGCTCCGCGAGCGACTCGAGTCGAGCGGCTCGATCTTCCAGTCGACCTCGGACACCGAGGTCATCATCCACCTGATCGCGCAGTCGCGCGCCGAGACGCTGGTCGGGAAGATCGTCGCCGCGCTCTCGGAGGTGCGCGGCGCGTACTCGCTCGTGTTCCTCTCCAAGGACGAGCTCATCGCGGCGCGCGACCCGTTGGGATTCCGCCCGCTCGTCCTCGGGCGCGTCAAGGACGCGTACGTCGTCGTCTCCGAGACCTGTGCGCTCGACCTCGTCAACGGCACCTACGAGCGCGAGATCGAGCCGGGCGAGGTGCTCGTGATCGGGCCGGGCGGAGTGCAGTCGTACCACCCGTTCCCGCCGGCGCCGGCGAAACGCTGCATCTTCGAGTACGTCTACTTCGCGCGCCCCGACAGCCGGGTGTTCGGGCGCACCGTCTACCAGGTGCGGCGCGAGCTCGGGCGCCAGCTCGCGCGCGAGACCCACGTCGACGCCGACCTCGTGACGCCGGTGCCCGACTCGGGCGTTCCCGCCGCGCTCGGCTACGCGGAGGAGTCGGGCATCCCGTACCAGCTCGGCCTCATCCGGAACCACTACGTCGGGCGGACCTTCATCGAGCCGACCGACTCGATCCGTCACTTCGGCGTCCGCGTGAAGCTGAACGCGATGCCGGATCTCCTCGTCGGAAAGCGGGTCGTCGTGGTGGACGACTCGCTCGTCCGCGGCACGACCAGCAAGAAGATCGTCGCCATGATCCGCGCGGCGGGCGCGCGCGAGGTCCACATGCGGATCTGCTCGCCGCCCACGATCTCGCCCTGCTACTACGGGATCGACACGCCGACCCGCGAGGAGCTCGTCGGATCGTCGCACTCGGTCGAGGAGATCCGCCGCTTCATCGGCGCCGACTCGCTCGCATACCTGAGCGAGTCCGGCCTCTACGCGTTCCTGGACAACGGAAGCCGCGAGCGCGACTTCTGCGACGCCTGCTTCACCGCCCGCTATCCGGTCTCGGTGACCGACGTCGCCGAGCCCCGCCAGCTCCAGCTCTTCGACGCCTCGCAGCCGCGGCACGTCTGACGCTGTCGGGCGAGGGGAACGCTCGCCCTCGCCACTCCCTGCGGTCCCGGCGGGTCGCCTCGCTCGCATCCCGTATTGCCTGGCGGTGCGAGATCGGATAAGAAATGGATCACGACGATGATCCAAATTCGATCCGTGGTCCGACCGTACGACGCCCCCGACGTCGCCGCGAGCGCCCTCTCCGCGATCACCCGCGCCGACGCGATGGGGCTCATCCCGGAGGAGGAGACGATCGACCGCCTCGACGCGCCGACGATGCGCCGGGTGACCCGTCGGATCGCGGACCGCGGCATCGGGAAGGCGCTCGTCCTCGAGCTCGAGCGGGCGCGTGCGCCGCGCGGCCGCGACCTCCGCCGCATCCTGCGCGAGCTCTCCGCCGTGCTCGAGGACTCGCCGCTGCCCGAGCTCGAGTGGCCGCGCCTGCGGGACGTCCTCGGCCTCGACCTTCTCACCGACCTCGTCGGGGTGTCGCAGCCGAGCGTGCGCCGCTACCTCGCCGGCGACCGCACCACCCCGGACGACGTCGCGGCACGCCTCCACTTCGTCGCACTCGTCGTCGGCGACCTCGCGGGCACCTACAACGAGGTCGGCATCCGGCGCTGGTTCGAGCGGCCTCGGACGCAGCTCGCCGGCCGCTCGCCGCGCGCGATCCTGGCCGCGGGGTTCCGGCCCGAGGAGGACGACGCGCACGCGGTCGCGCGCCTCTCGCGCTCGCTCGCGGGCGCGGTCGCGACGTGATCGCGTTCCGCCACGTCGACGCGCGCTTCCCCTTCCTGTGGGAGACGTCGGACCAGCCCGGCGGCCGCTGGCACGCGGAAGGCGAGGGACCCGCGCAGTACTTCGCCGACACGCCCGACGGCGCGTGGGCCGAGCTCCTCCGGCACGAGGAGATCACCGACGAGGCCGATCTCGCGACCGTTCGCCGGGCGCTCTGGGCCGTCGAGATCCCGGACCGCTCCCGACGCGGCGTGCGCGCGCTCGCGCGCCCGCGCCTCCCCGCGCGTGTCCTCCGAGGCGGCCTCGCGAGCTACGGCGCCTGCCGCCGCGAGGCGCAGCGCCTTCGCGCGCGCGGCGCCATCGGCCTCGTCGCCCCGTCGGCCTCCCTCTTCGACGACGAGGCGCGCGGCTGGCGCGTGAAGGGCGGCCTCGAGCCCGGCGCCGCCCGATCGGGTCGCGTCATCGTGCTGTTCGGGCGCCGGCCGGATCTCGTCGGCTGGTCCGCCGCCGCCCAAGGCAGGCCGCACCGGACGCTGCTTCCGAAGGTGCGCCCGCTCGGCGATCCGGGATCCCCGCGCGCCCGCTGAGCCCGCCTCAGCCGCGCTCGAGCGCGACCGGGCGCTGCGTGCGCGGGTCGCGCACCATGACGGTGTCGCGCTTCCAGCGCGCGTCGTCGGCCGTCGGGCAGTCGACGTTGAAGTGGAGGCCGCGGCTCTCGCGGCGGTGCGCGGCCGAAGCGATGATCAGGTCCGCGACCGCGGCCAGGTTCCGCACCTCGAGCGAGTCGGCGGTCGGTAGGAAGTCCCAGTAGTCGTGGCGGATCTCGTCGAGGACGAGGTCGATGCGGGCGCGCGCACGCGCGAGGCGGCGGTCGCTCCGGACGATGCCGACGTAGCTCCACATGAAGCGCCGGATCTCGTCCCAGGTGTGCGACACGAGCACCGACTCCTCGCTGCTGCGCGCCTGCCCCGGGTTCCAGGCCGGGATGTCGGGGCAGTCGGTGCGATCGTGCGCGAGCAGGTCGGACGCGCTCCGGGCGGCGCGATGACCGAAGACGAGGCCTTCGAGGAGCGAGTTCGACGCGAGGCGATTCGCGCCGTGGAGGCCCGTCATCGCGACCTCGCCCGCGGCCCAGAGACCCGCGAGCGCGGTGCGGCCATCGCCGTCGGTGACGACGCCGCCGCAGGTGTAGTGCGCCGCCGGGACGACCGGGATCGGCTCGCGCGCCGGGTCGATCCCGTACTGCCGGCAGCGCGCGAGGATCGTCGGGAAGCGCTGCTCGAGGAAGTCGCGCGGGCGGTGCGAGATGTCGAGCAGGACGGAGTCGAAGCCGTGGAGCTTCATCTCGGCGTCGATCGCGCGCGCGACGATGTCGCGTGGCGCGAGCTCGGCGCGCTCGTCGTAGCGCTTCATGAAAGGCGTGCCATCCGGGCGCTTCAGGATGCCGCCCTCGCCGCGCACGGTCTCGCTGATCAGGAACGACTTCGCCTGCGGGTGATAGAGGCACGTCGGATGGAACTGGATGAACTCCATGTTCCCGATTGGCACGCCGGCGCGGTACGCGACCGCGATGCCATCGCCGGTCGCGACGTCGGGGTTGCTCGTATAGAGGTACACCTTCCCGGCGCCGCCGGTCGCGAGGATCGTCGCGCGCGCGCGGAGAGCGTCGATCCGGCCCGAGTCGCGATCGAGCGCGTAGGCGCCCCAGCAGCGCGGCGCTCCGCTGATCCCGAACTTCGCGCTCACGAGGAGGTCGATCGCGAGCGTGTGCTCGAGGATGCGGATCCCCGGGCGCGCGCGCGCCGCCTCGACGAGGGCGCGCATCATCTCGTGCCCGGTCGCGTCGAGCGCGTGCAGGATGCGGCGCTGCGAGTGGCCGCCCTCGAGGCCGAGGTCGACGTCGTACTCGCCGTCGGCGTCGGGCCGGAGCGAGAAGCGGGTTCCGAGCGCAATCATCTCGCGCACGCGCTCGGGCCCTTCCTCGACGACCAGGCGCACGACGTCGGGATGGCAGAGGCCCGCGCCCGCGCGCTCGGTGTCCGCGGCGTGCGACGCGAACGAGTCCTCGGGGCTCCAGACGGACGCGACCCCGCCCTGCGCCCAGTCGCTCGAGCCCTCCGGGAGACGCGTCTTCGTGACCACGCCGACGGTCCCGTGGCGCGACGCCTCGAGCGCGAACGTGAGCCCCGCGATCCCGCTCCCGATCACCAGGAAGTCGAAATCGCAGGTCATCCCGGCCACGGCGTTCCGCCGGGACGCGCGCCGGTCGGCGCCGCGGCGAGCGGCGGTCCCGGACTTGCTTCGATCGCCGGCGGCGACATCGCCCGAACAGTACGCGTGGATCGCCCGCACCCGCAAGGGCGCGGGCTCGCGCCAGCGGAACGAGCGACCGCGGGGGCGTGCCCGGTGTCACGCGATTGACACCGCGGCACGAGACGGTCGACCGTTTGACGGCCCGGCGCGACTGCCTGTAGGAGGGGGAGGTCGATGGCACGGCGTCAGCCCAGGGGGGGACGACTGGCACGTGACCGCGACGCGAGGACGGCGGAGGCGGCTCGCGTGGCGCGCGCGATCGTCCTTGTCGCGCTCTGTGTCCTGCTGCACGGCGTCGGGACGGCGAATGCGGATACGTTCTTCTTCCGCGACCGCGCCGGCGTGACGCACTTCACCAACGTCCCGACCGATCGGCGCTACAAGGTCCTGATCGCGGCGCGCACCAGCTTCTCGCGCCTCGTGTACACGCAGGGGACAGCGGTCGACGGGAGCGGCTTCCCGCTTCCGAGCCTCGCGCTGTCGACGCGCCCGAGCCGCTTCATCGACCCGCCCGAGGGCATCTCGCAGATGATCGTGGACGCCGCGAAGCGCTACGGCGTGGACGCGGCGCTCGTGCACGCGGTCGTGCGCGCGGAGTCCGCGTTCGACCACCTCGCGGTCTCGAGCGCCGGCGCGATGGGGCTCATGCAGCTCATGCCGGGCACGGCGGAGCTCGTCGGCGTGCGGAACGCCTTCCACCCGCAGGAGAACATCGAGGGCGGCGTCTACTACCTCCGCAAGATGCTCGACCGCTTCGGGAACAACGTCGCGCTCGCGCTCGCCGCCTACAACGCCGGACCGGGCGCCGTCGAGACCTACGGAGGCATCCCGCCGTATCCGGAGACGCAGGAGTACCTCGAGCGCGTGTTCCGCTTCCGCCAGGAGTACCTCCGGAGCTCGCTCGAGCGCGGCCAGATCGCCTTCGCCTCCCGGCGCGGGCGCTGAGGTCGGAGGCGCGCGTGCACGATGCGCCGCGCGTCGCGTCCGGCACGAATGGGGTCCTGAACGCCCCGAACGTGCTGTCCCTGAGCCGGATCGCGGTCGCGCCGGTCCTGATCTGGCTCCTCACGGATCCGAGCCGCGACGCCGGCGCGATCGCCGCGATCGTGTTCGTGCTCGCGTGCGTCAGCGACTGGCTCGACGGCTACCTCGCGCGCAGCCGCGGCCTCTCGACCCAGCTCGGGAAGTTCCTCGACCCGCTCGCCGACAAGGTCCTCGTCATCAGCGCGCTCATCATGCTGGCCGCGATGCCCGAGGGGCCGCGCGTCCCGGCGTGGATCGTCGCGACGATCGCGGCTCGCGAGCTCGCCGTGACCGGCCTCCGGACGATCGCGCTCGGCGAGGGCATCGTGGTCGGCGCGGAGTCGCTCGGGAAGGTGAAGATGGCGTTCGAGGTCGTTGCGCTCACGTCGCTCCTCGTCCGCTATCGCTACTGGCTCCTCGACTTCTTCTCGGCCGGGATGGTCTTCCTCTGGATCGCGATGCTGCTCGCGCTCTGGTCCGGCGTCGCCTACCACGTGCGGCTCATCCGCGTCCTTCAGGAGCGGTCGTGACGACCTCGGTTGCGCCCGTGATCTGCCGGCGGTACGGTTTTCGTCGTCGGGCTCCCCAGTGATAGCTAGGTCCCGCGCAAGAGCGGGTCGCGAACCCCGCCAGGCCCGGAAGGGAGCAACGGTACCGATTCTTCTCTGTGCCGCGGGGGTGCCTAGCTATCACTGGCGGGCTCGCCGCGGCGGCGGAAGACGGCGATGAGCGAACGAGACCTCTTCGGCGCGTCCGCGACGTCGCGCACGTCCTCCGTACCGGATGCGGAGAAGGGCGCGTACCAGGTACTCGCCCGCCGCGCCCGGCCGCAGACGTTCGCCGACGTCGTCGGGCAGGACCACGTGACGCAGACGCTCGTGAACGCGATCCGGAGCGGCCGGGTGGCGCACGCGTTCGTCTTCAGCGGCATGCGCGGCGTCGGAAAGACCACCACCGCGCGCATCCTCGCCAAGTGCCTCAACTGCGAGGAGGGCCCGACCGCGGAGCCCTGCAATCGGTGCCGGAGCTGCATCGAGATCACCGAAGGCCGCGCGCTCGACGTCTTCGAGGTCGACGCTGCGTCTCAGACCGGCATCGACGCGACGCGCGAGCTCCTCGAAACGGTCAAGTACCAGCCGGCTGCCGGCCGCTATCGCATCTACATCATCGACGAGGCGCACGGCCTCTCGAAGCAGGCGGTCGACGCGTTCCTCAAGACGCTCGAGGAGCCGCCGCCGCACGTGAAGTTCATCCTCGCGACCACGGCGGCGCAGAAGCTGCCGCAGACGATCCTCTCGCGGTGCCAGCGCTACGACTTCCGCGCGGTCCCGGAGGAGACGGTGGCGCGCGCGCTCGCGGAGATCGTGAAGCGCGAGGGCGTCGCCGCCGAGGAGGAGGCGCTGCTCTCGCTCGCCCGCGAGTCGGGCGGCAGCATGCGCGACGCGACGTCCCTCCTCGACCAGGTGCTCGCGTTCGCGGACGGCCGCATCGACGCCGCGGCGGTCGCGGAAGCGCTCGGTCTGCCGGACGTGCGCGCGATCCGGGAGCTCGTGGCCGCGGTCGCGCGCCGCGATCCGGCCGAGGCGCTCGCGATCGTCGGCCGCGTCCACGCCCAGGGAACGGATGCGGGCCGCTTCTGCGAGGGCGTGCTGACGCGCCTCCGGCATCTCGCGGTCGCGGCGACCGTCGCGCCCGAGGCCCTCGCGGACCTCTCCGCCGCCGACCGGAAGGACGTCGCCGAGTCCGCGCGCGGCCTCGACCCGTCCGAACTGCAGCGCTGGTTCCGCATCCTGCTGGACGCGTTCGTCGACCTCTCGCGCGCTCCGTCGCCGCGCCTCGTGCTGGAGATGGCGGTCCTCCGGATGGCGACGCTCGTGCCGATCGTGCCGCTCGACGACCTCGTGTCGCGGCTCGAGGCGATCGAGCTGGGGCAGGGCGCCGCGCGCCCGGCGGCCGGCCGCTCCGGGCCGCGCGCTTCCGCTTCGGTGCCCGCGTCGCTCGCCGGCGTCGGCGCGAAGCGGAACGAAGAACATGACGACGCGCCCGCGCGCCCGGCCACCGCGACGTCGACGTCGACGACCAACGGCGCGGGAACAGCGATCGCGCGCGACATGGCCGCGTTCCGTTCGGGCGCAGGCTCGGACGGGGAGGACGGATCCGCCGGCGTCGGGGGTGCCGCGGAGAAGGTCGCGGAGAGCGGACCGCACCAGGAGCGCTGGCAACGACTCGTCGACGGTCTCCAGCGCGAGCGCGCGTCGCGGTTCTTCCGGCTCTCGTACAGCCGGGTCGTCGACTTCGACGACGACTCGCTGCGCGTCGCCGTCACCGGACGCGAAGCGGCGAACGCGCTCCTCGAGCGCGACGCGCGCGAGGCGATCGAAGCCGCGATCGCGCGCGAGTTCGAGCGCCCGCTGCGCTTCGTCCCGGTCGTTCCGGGCGAGACGCCGGCGGCGGAGCCGGCGCGCGTCGACCGCGCGACGCTCGATCGCCAGGCACGCGAGGATCCCCTCGTGCAGCTCAGCGTCGAGCTGCTCGAGGGCAGGGTCGAAGCGGTCGTGCCGCGGCTCCGCCGATGATCGAGATCGCGTGAGGCGAGCGGGCGCGAGGAGTCGAAGATGTCGAAAGGGTTCGACCTGTCGAGCATCGGCAACCTGATGCAGCAGGCGCGCGAGATGCAGGAGCGGCTTTCGAGCCTGCAGGCCGAGGTCGGGGCGCGGACCATCGAGGCGAGCGCGGGCGGAGGCATGGTCACCGCGCGCGTGAACGGGAAGCTCGAGGTCCTGTCGATCGCGATCGACCCGCAGGTCCTCGAGGGCGGCGATCGCGAGATGCTGCAGGACCTCGTCGTCGCGGCCGTCAACCAGGCGATCCGCCAGGCGCAGGCGATGATGGCCGACGAGATGTCGAAGCTCACCGGAGGCCTGAAGATCCCCGGGCTCTCCTGAACGCCCGAGCGATCGCGCGGAGCGTCTCGTGTCCTCGGCCCTGACACCGTCCATGCAGCGCCTCGTCGAGGAGCTGAAGCGGCTCCCGGGAATCGGCGAGAAGACGGCGACGCGCCTCGCGTTCTTCGTGCTCCGGAGCGAGCACTCGTTCGCCGCGAACCTCGCGCAGGCGCTGCTCGGGGTGAAGGAGCAGAGCCGGCTGTGCTCGGTCTGCTACGGGCTGACCGAAAGCGACCCGTGCGGCATCTGCGCGGACCCGCGCCGGAAGGCCGAGGAGGTGTGCGTCGTCGAGGAGCCGGCCGACATGATGGCCCTCGAGCGCGCGCAGGAGTACCGCGGCCGCTATCACGTCCTCGGCGGGGCGCTCGCGCCGCTCGACGGGGTCGGACCGGAGCACCTCCGGTGCTCGGAGCTCGTGGACCGCGTCCGGCGCGGTGGGATCTCCGAGGTCATCGTCGCGACCAACCCGACCGTCGAGGGCGAGGCGACCGCGCTCTACATCGCGCGCCTCGTGAAGCCGCTCGGGGTGCGGGTGACGCGCATCGCCCGGGGCCTGCCGATGGGCGGCGACGTCGAGTACACCGACGTGGTCACGCTCACGAAATCCCTCGAGGGCCGGCGCGAGATGTGACGAATCCGCCGTCGCAGTAGCGAGTTGTGAGCCCGGTGCCGCGATGGTAAGCAGCGCGGATTCCCCATGGCAGAACCACGATCCACCGCCAAGGCGGGCACGGCTTCGCCTGCGAAGGCGGGCCCAGCCGCGCCTGCCAAGACCGGCGCCGCTCCCTCCGGCCGTAGGCCCGGCGCCGGCGCGCCGCCGCCGCCCCCGAACTACAAGTTCACGAGCGTCCTCCCGCGCAACCTCGCGATCGACTTCGTCGGCAAGCGGACGTCCTTCGTCATCATGTCGACGGTGCTCAACCTCCTCGCGCTCGTCCTTCTGTTCACCCGCGGACTGAACCTCGGCGTCGACTTCAAGGGCGGGACCGACATCCGGGTGCGCTTCACCGAGCCGACGACCGCGGCGGCCCTCCGCGACGAGCTCGGGGGACTCAACCTGCGCGACCTCACGGTGCAGGACTTCGGCGTTCAGGGGAAGGAGTTCCTCCTCCGCTTCGAGATCCAGGAAGGGCAGGAGATGAGCTCGATCTCCGAAACCCTTTCGACGCTCTTCAAGGAGACGCGGCCGGAGGGATCGTTCGAGATCCTGAGCGTCGAGAGCGTCGGGCCCCGGGTCGGGTCCGAGCTTCGCCAGCGAGGGTTCCTCGCGGTCGCCGTCGCGACCGTCTTCATGGGCATCTACGTCGCGCTGCGCTTCGAGTTCAGCTTCGGCGTCGGTGCGGTGATCGCCCTCATCCACGACGTGCTGATCGCGCTCGGCGCGCTCATCCTGACCCGCATGCCGTTCGACCTGACGACCCTCGCCGCCCTGCTGACGGTCGTCGGCTTCTCGATCCACGATACGATCATCGTGTCCGACCGGATCCGCGAGAAGCTGAAGCGCGAGCGCCGCGCCGATCTCGGCGACGTGATCAACCGGAGCATCAACGAGACCCTGTCGCGGACGATCCTGACGACGGGCACGGCGCTCCTCGTGCTGCTCGCGCTGTACTTCGTCGGCGGCACCGGGCTTCAGCCGTTCGCGTTCACGCTGATCGTCGGCTTCATCACCGGCACGTACTCGTCGATCTACATCGCCGCGCCGGTCGTCCTGTTCTGGTCGAAGCACTCCAAGCAAGCGCGGACGGCTTGACGCGCCGCTTCGAGCGGACGCGACGCCGCCCTTTCGTCCGGGCGCGCGGCGTTGCATGAGGACCCATGCGGTTCTCTTCTCGGCGCGCTCTCGTCACCGGCGCCGCGTCCGGCATCGGGCGCGCGACGGCGCTCCGCCTCGCTCGTGAAGGCGCCGCCGTCGCGTGTCTCGACCGCGACGAGCCGGGGCTCGCGTCGCTGGTCGACGAGGTCGCGGGGTCGGGCGTCCGGGGCGCGGCACGCGTGGTCGCGTGCGACCTGTCGATGCGCGAGGCGGTCCAGCCGATCGTACGCGACGCGATCGCCGCGCTCGGCGGCCTCGACGTCCTCTGCAACGTCGCGGGCATCGGGGGCTTCCGGCTGGACCACGAGCAGACGCTCGAGGACTGGGACCGCATCATCGGGATCAATCTCACGGGCACCTGGCTCGTCTGCCAGGCCGCGCTCCCGGCGCTGCTCGCGAGCCGCGGCGCGATCGTGAATACCGCGTCGACCGCCGCGACCGACGCGACGCCGTACTCGAGCGCCTATGCCGCGTCGAAGGGCGGGGTGGTCGCCCTCACGCGCTCGCTCGCGATCAACCACGTCAAGTCCGGGCTCCGGGTGAACTGCGTCGCGCCCGGGCCGGTCGACACGCCGATCGCGGCCGACTACGTGCCGCCGGAAGGGTCGGACCTCTCGTTGATCGGGGTGATCCTGCCGTTCGGCGAGATCGGGAGGCCGGAGGAGGTCGCTGCGGTCATCGCGTTCCTGGCCTCGGACGAGGCGAGCCACGTCAACGGGCAGATCGTGCGCGTCGACGGCGGAAAGCGCGCCTAGGCCGGCCGCTTCGGCTTCCGCGTCAAGTCGCGCGCACCGGCGGGGTCTGGATCAGCTCGACGCACGCCCCATCCGGGTCCGGAAAGAAGAGCGCCCAGAGGCCGTCGATCGGGATCTCGGGCCCCATCTCCAGCCAGACCGGCGGTCCCGTCGCGCGCACGCCGCGGCGCTCGAGGTCCGCGTGCCAGGCGTGCACGTCGTCGACGAGGAACGCCACGCGGAACGGTCCGAGCTGGTTCGCGACGGCGGGGACCCGGGCGGCTGCGGCCGGTGTGCGCCAGTGCTCCAAGCGGAGCGCGTACTGCGCCGGCCGATGCGGGACCCGGAGGAGGGCGGCGTCCCAGGCCGCGTCGCCGCTCCGTCCGTAGGACGCCCCGGGCCCGCGCGCCGCGCGCTCGCGCTCGCTCACCTCGAGGCCGAGGACGTCGCCATACCACGCGACCGCGCGCTCGAGATCGGAGCAGACGACCGCGACGTGACGCGCCTCGACGGCCTGCGCGCAGCCGGGGTCCTCGACCACCTCGACGACCGTGCCGTCGGGATCGAAGACCCAGGCGAAGCGACGCGACGCGCCGCCCCGCACGACGCTGCCCGCCGGGAGCGACGTGCCGCCCGCGCTCGCCATGCGGGAGAGCGCCGCATCGAGCGACGGCACCGCGTACCCGACGCGGTGGATGCCGAGCG
This sequence comes from Binatia bacterium, assembly GCA_035651755.1. Classification (GTDB taxonomy): domain Bacteria; phylum Desulfobacterota; class Binatia; order UBA12015; family UBA12015; genus DASRFA01. Next base: position 143,999 of record DASRFA010000032.1, read on the forward strand.
CGGGTGCCGCGCCGGGCGGCTTCCCGATCGGCCGCGGGATCCGCCACTCGAGGAGGTCGAGCGAGGCCGACGCCCCCATCCCGCGCGGATCGTCGAGCACCCACGCGTCCCAGAGCGCGTCGCCCGCGATGCCGAATCCCGCTCCCGGCTGCGGCTTCTCGGGGCGCGTGTGCGCGCTCGCCACGAGGCCCACGCCGTCCTGGTAGAAGCGGCGCGAGCGCGCGAGGTCCGAGCAGTTCACGTTGACGTGCATGAAGCCGGCGAGCTCGGCCATGGCAGCAGCGTAGCCGCGACGCCGCGGTGACGCTCATCCCGGAAGCTCGCTGCCGCCGTACCGCGAAACGGCGGCTCGCAATCCCTTCGCGGGGGCCCGTATCCTGGGTCACCGGTCGATCGTCCTGCGTGAGTGAGAGCTCCAACGATGAAGGAGGGTCTCCGCATGCCCGAGCCGGAAGCCGAGCGCGTACTCGCCGACGACCTGCGCACCGCCTGGCACCGCTACGTCGACCTGCTGGCGCCCCTTCGCCCGGCGCTGTTCGCCTATTGCCGGCGCCTCACCGGCAACGTCTGGGACGCGGAGGATCTGGCGCAGGACACCCTGCTGCGGGTCTTCGGGCAGTGGGGCGTCGCCGAGCCGCAGATCCGCGATCTGCGCTCGTATCTGCTTCGGACCGCGACCAACGTCTGGATCGATCTCCGGCGGCGGCGCGAGACCGAGGCGCGCGCTCCGCTCGCCGACCCCGCAGCGATGCCGTCGGCGGCGCCCGCACCGGACGCGTCGAGCGACGTCCGCGACGCCGGCGCGCGACTCCTCCAGCGGCTCGCGCCCAGGGAAAGAGCCGCGCTCGTCCTGAAGGAGGCCTTCGACATGACGCTCGAGGAGATCGCGACGCTGCTCGCCACGACGACCGGCGCCGTCAAGTCCGCGCTGCACCGCGGTCGCGCGAGCCTTCGCGAGCCCGAAGAAGCCGCCGACGCGTCCGCGTGTCGCCGCGGGGCGCCGTCGCCGGAGCTCCTGGATCGATTCATCGACCACTACAGCCGGCGCGACGTGAATGGGCTCGTCGCGCTCATGCTCGAGGGCGCTTCGGCGGAGAACGTCGGCAACTCGTTCCACGTCGGCCTCGACCCGGTCGCCGGCGTCCCGCGGTTCCTCGAAAAGGTGGTGCACGGGCACCCGGAGTGGCCCGCGGAGTTCCTGTACGAATCGGCTCGCCTGGTGCGGGTCGAGGTCGAGGGCGAGCCGGTCCTGCTGGCGCTCGTCACGCGGCGCGGACGCGAGAAGCTCGAGGTCGCGTTGCGGTTCGACGAGGAGGACGGGCGGATCGCGCGGATTCGCGCGTACGGGTTCTGCCCGGAGACGATGCGCGCGATCGGTGAGCTGACGGGCCTCCCGGTGCGGACGGGGATCTACCGCGCGCCCACGCCGGCGCCCGGGGCGCGCTGGCCCGAGTAGGCCACCTCGATACGAATCGCGCTTCGTAGAGCGCCATTCTTGCCGTGCGCGCGCTGCGCCGCATCGCGTCGCCCGCGTCCGTCGCGGTGCGCGTCGCACGCCCCCGCCGCCGCCGTCGCCGCTCTCCTTCGCACGTCACGATCGTTCCCGCCTGCCGTCACGTTCGTGACGAGGCGCATGTCACGCCTTCGGGTTCAGAGAAGAACCGTGCACCGCAGCGCTCGGTCGGGGATGCCGCGGTGCCCATGAGAACGAACCCGAGGGGCCTCGGAAGACGTTCGCCAAGGAGAGAAGCGATGAAGGCTCGATTGCTCGCGCTCGCCGTCCTGCTCGGTGCGCCCATGGCCGCCCACGCGACGGTGCAGGTGCCCGTCACGTACACGGTCGACTACAAGACGTTCAAGAACATCCTCGTCAACACGCCGATCACGTTCGAGCTCCATACGGACGCGGCCTGCGCCACGGCGGCCGTGGTCTCGCAGACGATCAACGTCCAGGACATCGCGCACATCGACGTCCTGAAGCGTCTGACGCCGAAGGCATCGCTGAAGGCGCCCCAGACGGCGGTGCTCAATCACGTGCTGAGCGGCGCACCTGCCGAGGTGCCGCTCTACCTCAGCGTGCTGGGCTCTGGCGTCGTGCCGGTCGGCGGATCGTGCCAGGGACAGAACTCCACGGTGCACTACACGACGACGGACAACACGTTCGTCGGGCAGTCGGCCGGAAGCTCGAACACGACCGGCTCCTTCAACACGGCGGTCGGAAACCAGGCGCTCAAGCAGAACCAGACCGGCATCAGCAACACTGCGGTCGGCAACCATGCGCTCCAGAACACGACGGTGTCGCACAACACCGCGGTCGGCGAGCAGGCGATGCAGAACACGACGACCGGAAACCCGAACGTGGCGGTCGGCGAGTATGCGCTCCTGAACAACACGACGGGCAGCGCGAACACGGCCGTCGGAACGTCGGCGCTGTCGACCAATCAGACGGGCGTGCGAAACACCGCAGTGGGTCACGGCGCGTTGCAGAGCTCGACCAGCTCCGACAATGTCGCGGTCGGCCAGCAGGCGATGCAGAACGCGACGACCGGCAGCTTCAACGTCGCACTCGGGACGTTCGCGCTGCAATCGAACCAGACCGGCATCAGCAACACGGCCGTCGGACAGTCCGCGCTGCGGAACACCACGGTCTCGCACAACACCGCCGTCGGCGAGCAAGCGCTGCAGAACGACACCACGGGCACGCAGAACGTCGGCGTGGGCGAGTACGCCCTCATCAACGTGACGACCGGCAGCAACAACGTCGGCGTCGGCGTCGGCGCGACCTCCAACGTCACGACCGGGAGCAACAACATCTCGCTCGGCATCAACGCGGGCGCGAGCCGGACCGGTGGCGACAGCAACAACATCGACATCGGGAACGCCGGACAGGCCGGCGAGAGCAACGCGATCCGGATCGGCAATGCTGGGACGGCGGCCGCGACGAACGTGAACATCCTGGGCATCTTCGGCGGCGGCGTGAACGGCAGCGGCCTCGGCGTCATGGTGGACAACACCGGGAAGCTCGGCGTCGGGATCTCGTCGGCCCGCTTCAAGGAGGACATCCAGGATCTCGGCGATCGCACCGACGACCTGATGAAGCTCCGCCCGGTCCGCTTCCACTACAAGAAGGACATCGACCCGCTGCAGGTGGAGGAGTACGGCCTCGTGGCGGAGGAGGTGGCGAAGGTCTACCCGAACCTCGTCGTCAACGACGACAAGGGCGTCCCGCTCACCGTCCGGTACCACCTCCTGAACGCCATGCTCCTGAACGAGGTCCAGAAGCAGGCGCGCCGGCTCGCGGCCCAGGAGAAGCTCGTCGCCGAGCAGGTGCGGCTCGCAAAGGAGCAGAACGAGCTCGTGCGCGCGCAGGCGCAGGAGATCGCCGAGATGCGGACCCGTCTCGTCGCGGTGGAAGCCGAGGCCGGCCGGGGCGCCGAGCGCGCTCTGCCCACGCACGCGTCGGCGGGCTTCCCGGCAGCGGCTGCCGCCACCCTGGTTTCGCAGTGAGCGCTTGACGCACGCTCGCAGTGCGGGGAGCCGAGGCGGAAGGAGCCGCCTGCTCCCCGCACCGCCGCATCGACCCATGAGACAGCGAGCCTCAGCGCCTTGCGCGCGCGCTCGCGACGATCCGCAAGGAGAAGAATATGGGCTCCAGAATTCCGAAAGTGATCGGCTGGCTGACGTTTCTCTGTGCCTCGATCCCGCCGCTCGCCGGTACGGCGCACGCCGACGACGTGTTCTTCGCGTGCTCGAGCGACAGGACGCAGCGCCTTCGGCCCACCAGCATCGTGACGAACGGCCCCGCCGCCTGCCATTCCTCCGAGACGGCACGCACCTGGCGCGAGACCGGGCCCGCCGGTCCGCCGGGTCCGCAGGGTCCGGCAGGCCCGTCGGATGCGTTCGCCACGTCGGTCGAGATCGGCGATCCGCGCGCTCCGATCGCGATCCCCAGCGGACCCGCCACCACGGTCGCGACGCTGAATCTGCCATCCGGGAGCTACGTCGCGACGGCGAGCCTCTACTTCACCAACGGGTCGGTCGATTCGGCGATCGCCTATTGCATGCTGCTCATCCGCGACGGCATCCACGACCACAACGCTCAGGTCATCGACTCCGAAGGAGGTGGCCAAGCCGTCAGCCAGGCCCTGACGACCGCCGCATCGCTCCCGAGCGGCGGCACGGCGAGCCTCATCTGCGTGAACAACGGCCCGACCGGCAACCTCGCGATTCAGACCTACAACCTCACCGCGACGAAGGTCGGCGCTCTGAGCTTTCAGTAGCGAGCCATCGACCTCGCGCGCCCCACGCCCCATCGCGGCGTGAGCGCGAGCGCAGCATCGCGCGCGGCGGGATGCGCCCCCGCCGCGCGCGGTGCATCGATCCTCGGTGAACGGCGGACGAAGCGCGGACCTGGAAGAGCCGCACGGCGCACGCTTCTCAGCCGCTGAGACCTTCTCGCAGATTCTGGAGCGGTCGTCAAGCTAAAGTAGGGCCCGTAGGGGCCATTTTTCAGCAGCCTGCTAGGTGAGCGTGGCGCGCGGTCCAATCCTCGACCGTGGGCCGCATCGTCTTCCAACGGCGCTCACGCGGCATCGGCCGGGATCGTCGATGCATGGTTTCGACGAGGGACGCGGCTCGGCGGCGCCGGTGCCTGCGGTCGGGTGGACGGGTGGGGCGGCGGTCCGATAGCCTCGGTCGTGATCTCGTTCGAGCCCCCGTAGCTCAGGTGGATAGAGCACAGGATTCCTAATCCTGGGGTCCCGCGTTCGAATCGCGGCGGGGGCAGTGAAATCGCGACCTACGAGGGCCTCGTTTCCGCGAGATTCAGCACTTGCCCCGTTCTTGTCGATCACGCGCTCAGCGGCGCGGCAAAGACCGTCTTCGACAATCGCGCATCGGTCGAAGACGCTGCGCATGCGCCATCCGCCGATCTTCATGATCACACCGTCGGCCTCGTCGCTGCAACGGTAGTGCGCGCCATCGTGGGGCCGAAGTCGTGTGACCGGTGGCGTGGGATCTCGGCCCGCACGTAAGCCGACCTTCACGCGTTGTGCGCGAGAAAGACGTGTCGCCACTCTTACCGCTTCGGAACTGCTGGCGGCAACGCGACTCCGCCGAGAGGAGTCGCTCGGCCGCGCAAAGGAGTATCCGATGCCGCTCGCACGCCGTGTGTTGCTGGTCCTCGTCCTGCCCGGTTTCATCGCCTTTGGGACGGGTGGGAAGGCGCGCGTCGCCAATGCGGGACTGCTGCCGCCCCTCGTCGTGACCTGCAGCACATTCACGACCCGCCAGACATGCCTGAACGGCTGCACCCCCAATACCCTCCTCACCCCTGCCAGTGCTACTGGGACGACCCCAACGAGATCGATGGCCATCCCCTAGATATGTCGGCGACGTGCCCGGCCGGCGCGAACTGCTGCTGGAACGTCCCCTGCTCGCTGTGGAGTGACGACGGCACCTACGAAAGCCCCGCCGTCGCAGCCCTCGCATGTTTCCGGGGGAGCGGCGGGGAAGGCCCCCCCCTTCGTCGGCGAGGTGTTCAAGCCCGCGAACTGCGCGGCGAGCGAGGCCACGTCTCCCGCGGGGCCGTGCAGCTGCATTCCCCCGCTGGTGACGGTGCCGCGGCCGTCACCCGATACGCTGCCGCTCCCCAGCCAACTGTTCGCCCCCTTCGACTGTACGTGCCCCTTCCTCACGAACGCGGAATGGCTGGCACAGGGCGGGGTCGGCGCGTGCGAGCCGCCGGCGCTCGATCACTTCACGCTCTACAAGGCGAAGACCAGCAAGGGCGCCGACAAGTTCGTGCGCTTCGGCTCGGTCCTGCTGAGTCGCGATGAAAGGCGCCTATCCGGGTGCCTTCGCGCCGTCTGTCTTGCAGCCTTTCTGGATGCCTTGACAAGCACTACATCAGCCCTATCCTTGGCTTTGCCACGACGGTGTGGGGGTGTTGTTTCCCGCCTTGCGCAGCGCCTCCGGGGACTCAGACGAGCCGTCGAGGCCCACGCCGAAGAGCTAAAACCGGACCTTCCCCTGCAGACCTTCGCACCTTCCTCACATCGCGGCTTCCCCGTTTCGCCTTGCGCAAACTGTTGTCCGCGCCGGAGCCTTATGTCAAGACAAGCTGAAGAGGACCTCGAGTTTCTTCATGGACAAGAGCAGATTCGGGCTGTAGGGCCGAAGGCACTGCATCTTGCCGTTTTGAAGGACGCAATTTACTGCTTGCGTGGCTTCGAGATGCGAAGCACGCAAAGCCGTCAGCTCGCGCAGCGGGCGAAGCGCTGGATCGACTCGGACGACTCGGATGCGGTCTTCTCGTTCAACAACGTATGCGCCGCCCTTGAACTCGCCCCTTCGTGGGTAAGGTCCCGCCTGCCGAGAGTCGTTCGTGTGGGTAAATCGCACTCCCATCGCGTCCACCGCGGGACCGCCCTTCGCCCGGCGGGCCAGCTCGCACGCCAAGCGCGCGCATCAGCTCGACGCGCGCCATTGCGCGTTCGCTGAAGAGCATCGTCCAATGCCATCCGGACGCATCAGAAAGGCGGCTTCTACCACGACGGGCGATTTGCAGCCCTAAATCGACGTGGTGGATCACTATGATCACTTCTTTCAACGGTCCGGTGGCGATGCTATCGATCGAACTTCCGGTTTCGGGCCGGAAGTCAACTGTGGGAGTCGACCCTAGCCGTGTGTCGATCGTCCCCGCGCAGGCGAAGCACACGCCGGTCACCGGGCTCTACGTCGGGAACCGGTTCGGCGCCGAGCGCCTCGACACGGTGACGGAGGCGGAGTTCTGCATTCCGTCGCAGGTCGGCGCACCGTGAGGTCGAGACGAGCGGCAGTGCTCGGGCCCGTCGTCTGGCGACACCGGGCAGCCGTACGTGCGGCAGCCGCCGCACGTACGGCGTGAGCAATCGCCGCTCTTCGCCGCGTACGTCCGTGATGTTTTGTGCTTGCCGGTGTCCACACCTGTCCACGATGAGCAACCGTCAGCGACCGTGAGCGACCGAGTCGGCTACCGACATCGTGGATTTTCGCCGTGTTAGACCTCAGCCGACCGTGAGACGCGGCGTCGCGCTCACTTCCTAATCCTGGGGTCACGCGTTCGAATCGCGGCGGGGGCATTGAATTTACAGTGCTTTCCGCCCTGCGACCGACTCATCGAAGACGATCACGCTCCTCGCCACCTCGCCGTTCTTCATCGCCGCGAAGGAGTCGTTGACCCGCTCGAGAGGAACCCGGGCCGAGATCATCTCGTCGAGCTTGAGCCGGCCGGAGAGGTAGAGGTCGACGTAGCGGGGCATGTCGACGCGGAAGCGGTTGGTGCCCATCATGCAGCCGAGGATGGCCTTCTCGCGGAAGATGAGATCGGCGCCCGAGATCGCGACCGTCTCTCCCGCCGGCAGGACACCCACCAGCACCGCCGTACCTCCGGCACGGGCCATGCTCACCGCCTGGGCGGCGGTGGCCGGCAAGCCGATCGCTTCGAAGGCGTAGTCGACTCCGCCGCCGGTAGCGGACAGCACCCGCTTCACAGGGCTCCCCGCCGACGGGTCGACCGTGTCGGTGGCTCCGAGCTGGCGCGCCAGCTCGAGCTTCCAGGGGACGGTGTCGACGGCGAAGATGCGCGCGGCTCCCGCGATCCGGCAGCCCTGGACGATGGCGAGGCCGACGCCGCCGCAGCCGATCACCGCCGCGGTGCGCCCCGCGCGCACCCGTGCACGGTTGAGCGCGGCGCCGAGCCCGGTGGTGATGCCACAGCCGATGAGCGCCGCCCGATCGAGCGGCATGTCATCGCGGATCTTCACCAGCGCGTTCTCGTGTACGAGCATGCGCTCGGCGAACGCGCTCAGGTGGGTGAACTGATTCAGCGGCGCCCCGTTCAGCGAGAGGCGGGGCGGGGCTTCGGCAGCGCGCGCGGTGGCGGCCCCGCCGCAGAGGTTCGGACGGCCGTCGGCGCAGTACTCGCACTGGCCGCAGAAGACCGACAGGCAGCCGATGACGTGGTCACCCGGCGCGAACTGGCTCACCTGGGAGCCGACCTCGAGCACGATGCCGGCGGGCTCGTGTCCGAGGACGGTGGGCAGCGGGTATGGCAGCTTCCCCTCGAGGATGTGCAGGTCGCTGTGACATACCCCGCACGCCACGGTACGGACGAGCACCTCGTGCGGGCCCGGGGCGTCGACGGCAACTTCCTCGATGCTGAGATCGGCGCCGATCTCGTGCATGACGGCAGCCTTCACGACGTCGCCCCTTTCCGCTCTCGATCCCGCACGTCCTCCCAGCACACCGCGAGGCTTTCGAGACCGCGCAGGAACATGGTCGGCTTGAAGCGCGGCAAAGCCCCGCTCAAGCGGAGACCGTCCAGGCGGCGCAGCACGGTGCCGAAGACCACCTGGGCTTCGAGGCGCGCCAGCCCCGCGCCGAGGCAGAAGTGCAGACCGAACGCGAACGACAGGTGCCGCGCGATCTCGCGGCGGACGTCGAAGCGCTCGGGGTCGATGAATTGGCGCGGATCGCGATTGGCGGCCGAGAAGAGCGGTACCACCATCTCTCCGGCCCGGATGGTGCGCCCGTGCCAGCGGACCTCCTCGGTCGCGATCTTGATCGTCGCCGGCACGGGCCCGTCATAGCGCAGCATCTCCTCGACGGCGTTGGGCGTGAGCGACGGGTCGGCGCGCACCGCGGCCGCCTGCTCCGGGTGCCGCAGCAGGTGGAAGAGCCCGGTCGCGAGGAGGTTGGTCGTCGTCTCGTGGCCGGCAAAGAGCAGCAGCACGCAGTTGGCGACCACCTCGTCGTGGCTGAGGCGATCGCCGTCCACCTCGGCAGCGAGCATCAAGCTCATGAGGTCGTCGCGTGGCGCGGCGCGCCGCTCTCGGAGGAGTGCGCGGAAGTAGTCGACGAGCCCGGAGAGCCCGGCGGCGGCCTCGGCGAAGTTGTCGCGCCCGTCGGCTGCGCCGCCGAGGTATGCGGCCAGCCGGTCGGAGCACGTCTTGATCTCCTCGATGTCCGCCGTCGGGGCGCCGAGGAGGGTCGCGATGACGACGGCGGGCAGCGGGAAGGCCACCTCGCGGACGAAGTCCGCCTCGGCGCGATCGCGGAGGCCGTCGAGCAGGGTGTCCGCGGTCGCCTGGATCTGCTCGCGGCTCCGGGCGATCACGCGCGGAGTGAACGAGCGTTGCAGGAGGTCGCGGAGCCGGTCGTGATCGGGCGGGTCGCGGAAGACGAGCCACCGCCCCAGGATCTCGCCGACCGCCTTCACCGCTGGCCGATCGCTCGCATACGCCTCGTCGACCTTGCGAAAGCGATCCGAGGAGAACTTGAGCGGCTGGCTCAGCATGGCCAGCACGTCGTCGAAGCGGGTCACGGCCCAGGCGTTCCAGCTCGCGCTCCAGTGAACAGGATCGTGCTCGCGGAGCCAACGGTAGACGGGGAAGGGATCCTGAACGTTGGCGGGGGACTTCAAGTCCAAGGTCGCGACCTCGGGCAGCACTGCCATGCACTACGCCCCTATCGTCACGTGCTTTGGTGGGCAATCGCGGTCGGTCCGACCCCGGGTGACGAACGAGCCGACATACGTTCCAGGAGCGACGTGAATCCGCATCTCCGCGTCGGGACGAATCGGCCGAGTTGTCTCGCACGCAGGAGCGCAATAGCCTCGCGCAGGGACGTCACCCGACGAAAGGCGATCCCGTGCTCAAGACCCGCGGCATCAACCACATCGATCTCGGCACCAAGGACATGGAGGCGACGCGCGCCTTCTACGAGGACGTGCTGGGCTTCGCCCTCGTTCGCGCCGATCTCGTCGAGATCGGCGACCACGGCCGGATGAAGCACTTCTTCTTCGACGCGGGCAACGGCCAGCTCATCGGCTTCATGAGCGGCGAGGACGTGAGCGGGTATCCCAAGGAGTTCGACTCGGGAATCAACCGCGGCCTCGGGCTTCCCCACGGGGTCTATCACTTCGCTTTCGACGCCGAGACCGAGGCGGACCTCGAGCGCATGAAGCACCACCTCGAAAGCCGCGGCGTGAAGGTGCGCGGGCCGGTCGACCACGAGGGCTGGGCGAAGTCGATCTACTTCGATGATCCGAACGGCCTCCAGCTCGAAGTGTGTGCCTTGCTCCGGCCCTTCGTCGCCGACGACGCGATCCCGCGCGTGCGCTTCCGCCGCGAAGGCGCTCGGAAGATCGCCGTCGACGAGCGCTGACGGCGCACGTCATGGCGCGTCGGCTCCCGCGCCCGGAAGCCCTGGCGTTCGGCGCGATCGACCGCTTCCCTGGTCGGGCGGTTTCTCGATCCGCCGCAGGCAGCCGTTGTCGGCGCCGGTCGCGGTCAGACGATGAGCGCCGATCGAAGCGATTCGGACCGAGTCAGCGCCGCCGGCAGTAGCCGTCCGGGATGTAGCAGCCCGACGCCTGGTAGTCCGGGCCGCCGCAGTCGTAGAGCGCTCCGTACGCCGCTTCGCCTTGGCTGCCGGCGATGTAGCTGTACGGCGCGAGGTACTGGTCGTACTGGTTGAAAGCGGTGCACTGCCAGACGCCGCGATTCACGTTCAGCCACACGAAGCTCGGGAACACGATCCTCGGGCCCCACCAGTGCGGATGATAGCTGCGCTCGTAGCGCCAGCTCGAATGCCAGCCGGGCCGGGGGCCCCACCCATGGTCCCCGTGACCGTGACCGTGACCGTGGCGGTCTCCATGATGCGAGCCGTGGTGATGGTCGTCGACGAGCTGGATCGCACGCCGCTCGCCCACCCGGGCGACGGCGAGAGCAACGTCTTGTCGGACATCGCCCGTCGATGCTCGGGCGGGGCAAATCGATCCCAGCGACAGAGCGGCGACGAAGACCAGCACGACCCTCATGACGACCTCCTCGAACGGCGGAATACGCGAGACGCGGCAGCGAGAACCGTGCCGCCGATCGCCGTCGGCGGGCGGAGCGATTCGCGCATCGTTCCATCGGCGCCTGTCGCCCCGTTCCAAGACCGGGGCGTAGTTTCGTCACCCCCGTGTAACGAGTTCTCCGACGCATGCGCGAGCGCATGGCGGCGTCGCAAGCGCCAGCGGATCGCTCACCGGCCGATGCGAGGTTGCGACCGGGAGGCGATCGCACACGGTTGAGCCGTGGCGACCCGCGGAGCTACGGTCCGCAGCCATGCCGCGCGACGTGATCGTCTGGGGAACCGGCAACGTCGGCGTGCCCGCGTTGCGCATCGTGCTCTCGAATCCCGCGCTGCGCCTCGCCGGCGTCATCGTCTCCAACCCGGCGAAAGTGGGGAAGGACGCAGGCGAGCTTTGCGGCCTGCCGCCGACCGGCGTGCGCGCGACGAACGACGTCGCGGCCGCGCTCGCGTCCGGGGCCGACGCGGTCGCGTACTGCGCCTCGGGCGACTTCCGCCCGACCGCGGCGCTCGACGACATCGAGCGCTGCCTGCGCGCGGGCTTGAACGTCGTCTCGACGTCGGTGTACCCGCTCTACGACCCGATCTCCGCCCCGGCCGACCTGCGCGAGCGAATCGACGCCGCGTGCAAAGCGGGACGGTCGTCGATCTTCGTCTCCGGCATCGACCCCGGCTTCGTCAACGACATCGTTCCGCTGCTGCTCTCCGGCCTGTGCGAGCGCGTCGACGAGATCCGCGCATTCGAGCTCTTCAACTACTCGACCTACGCCCAGCCCGAGGCGGTGCGGAACCTGGTCGGCATGGGACAGCCGATGGACGCGACGCCGCCGATGCTGACGCCGGGCGTGCCGACGATGGTCTGGGGCGGCCCGATCCGCCTGATGGCGCGCGGGCTCGGCCTCGAGCTCGAGGAGATCCGCGAGCGCGTCGAGAAGCGGGCGCTGCCGCGCACCGTCGAGACCCAGCTCGGCCGGTTCGACGAGGGCACGATGGGCGCCTTCCGCCTCGAGATCGAGGGCATCGTGCACGGCCGGCCGCTCCTCGTGATCGACCACGTGACGCGCATCGTGAACGACATCGCGTCCGAGTGGCCGAGGCCGAAGGGCGACGGCGCGCACGGCGTGATCCTGACGGGCCGCCCGAAGTTGACGGTCACGTTCGACCCCGAGGACGAGGACGGCAGCGCGGCCGGCGGCGGCAACACGACCGCAGCCGCCCGCATCGTGAACTCGATCCCGTTCGTCTGCGCGGCGCCGCCCGGCATGCTCGACGCGCTCCAGGTTCCGCTCGCGATCGGCCGCGGCCTGGTGCGCTGACGCGCGCTCGCCACCGGCGCGACAGCGAGCGATCACGACGCGGCAGGCGCCCGGCTCGTAGGAGGGTCGCTCGCGTGTCAGCTCCCGCTGAAGCGCGTCATGCGAACCATGGTGTAGCGCCGCCGAGCGATCTTCCAGCCTTCGGCCGTCGGGACGAGCTCGTCGTCGTAGAACCCGATCGCCTGCACGCCGCTCTCGCCGTCGACGGCCGTGATGACGACGTCGACGTAGCTGCGGGCGGCGACGCCGCTGCCGTTCGGCGAGACCGCCTGGTTGGTGATGCGGTGGAGCGTGTGACCCATCGGTGCGTGCGTGGCCGCCATGAAATCCGTGATCGCATCGACACCGTTCCAGACGCCGATGTCGCCGTAGTCGGCGTGGCAATCCTCCGTGAAGCAGGTGCGGAAGAGGGCCCAGTCGCGCCGGTCGATGCCGGTCGCGTAGCGCACGAGGACCTCGGCGACGTCCTGCCGCACTTCGCGCGGAACCGCCGGGATCGTCATGAGCGGTCCTTGACGCCCTCCGCGGTCGCCGCGCCGGTGATCGGCGCGTCCGGGTCGTCGCGATGGCCGCGTCGACTCGGGAGGCGGCGCAACGCCGGCGTGTCGGTCTCGCCCAGGATCAAGCCGAGCACGTCGACGCCCGCGTCGTGCAGCTCGGCCCAGAGCGCTTCGGCCAGCACCATGCCGAAGGCCTTCGACGCGCCGTACGCGACCATGTTCGGCGCTCCGGCGAGCCCCGCCCCGACCCGACGAGCACGATGCCGCCGCGCGAGCAGGACGACGTTGACGCCGCGCTCCGCGACCGCTTTTGCGAACGCGGAGCCGATCCCCTCCGAAGCGCCCGCGACGAGCGCCCGAGGTCCGTACCGATCGGCGAATGTCATCGTTGCTTCAGAGGGCGGCGTTCAAGTCGACGACCCCGTCCGCATGAGCTCCGCGCCGGTGACGACGAGCCGAATGTGGCCCGGCCCGCCTTTGACCTCGGCGTAGTAGCGAGCGCGGAGCCCCCAGCGACCCGCGTTCCGTAGCTCGGAAGCCAACGCGCCAGGCGCCAAGTAGAAGCGAAGGGCGATTCGGACGAGCACCGGCCACGGGGGCAAGCCGGCATGGCACGTCGCGCGCGCCCGCACGCGGAGCACCTCGCCTCGGCTACGGTGTCGCTCGCCCCAGAGGAGCAGCACGACTTCCGGATGGCGCTCGACGTTCTTCGCCAGCCGCGTGCCGGACCCGGTCGTGATCCACAGCGTGTCGCCGTGCGGGGTGAACCAGATCGGCGTCACGAACGGTGCGCGCGCCGAGCGCGATGCGATGTGCATGACGAGCGAGTTGCGAAGGAACTCCCGGACGATCGGCGAGTCGGGAGCGAGCATCACACCTCCCGAACCGCTCCGTAGTCCCACGACAGCGTCCTTCGCAGGGCGATCGCCCACCACACGAACCCGGGCTCTTCCTCGTCTCGTGCGGCGGTGCCCCGGAACGAGGCGCCCCGGAGGTGGAACCACCACGGTCCGTCGTCCGTCAGCACCACGACCTCGCGACCGGACAGGTCGGGACCATCGGCAGGAAGACGGACGAGCGGGCGATCGTCGACGAAACGAACGCGCGCCGGAACGATCGCTACGGTATCGCCGTCGAGAAACGTGATGCTCGCTCGCGTCGGCCGAACGAGGAGATCCCGGACCGCACCGAGCTCGACGTCGCGCGTGACGGACATCGCCCGCCTCTATTGGCACATCGCGGTGATCCGGGGAAACCGGCGGAAGCGTCCCCCGACGTCAGGACGGCGACACGCTCGGGCAGCCAGTGAACCGACTCTTGCGAACCGCGCCCATCCCAGCCGCGCGCGGGAGACGGCAACCCCGCGGTTCCGAGCACGAGCACTCCGGTCAGGGCGACGGGGAACAGGAACGGCCGGTATTTCGACGTCTCGACGCATCGAATGCGGGCGCTTCGCGTCCGCTTTCCGTTGCCGGTATGGTCGTCGCCTTGGTACGCTTAAGCGGCGGCCTTCAACGGCCGACAAGAGCACTTTGATGCGGCTGCTCGCGCTTGCGGTGGGTTTGGTCCTCGGACTCGCGGCGCGTGCGAGCGCGCAGCAGTCGTGCCTTCTCGACCGGACGAGCTATCCCGAGAACGCCGTCGTCTGCTCGTCCGGCTTCGTGATCTACTGCTCGAACGGCGTCTGGCAGAACAACAACGGCGCGCGCTGCGACACCCCCTCGGGAAGCTACTTGACGCCGCTGCGGCCGTACCAAGCGCAGAGCAGCGAGCCGATTCCCGAGTACTTGCTCCAGAAGTATCCCGGGCTCCTCACGCGATAGAGCGCGGCTCGCGTCTATGCCGGCTGCAGCTCGCGGGCAGCCGGCGTCGGGCCGGGGAGCGACAGCCGCAGGATCGCTGCCATCGTGCTGCCGAGCTGCCGCCCGAGGCGCGCGCTGTTGTACGGGAGGGCGTAGCGCGCGGCGAGAGCCCGCACGCGCGGCGCGATCTCCGGATAGCGGTTGCTCGGCATGTCGGGAAAGAGGTGGTGCTCGATCTGGTGGCTCAGGTTGCCGCTCAAGACGTGGAACAGCCGGCCGCCCTCGATGTTGCACGACCCCATGATCTGACGGACGTACCAGCGCGCGCGCGTCTCGCCCGCGACCTCCGACTTCGCGAAGTGGTGCACGCCGCTGGGGAAATGGCCGCAGAAGATGATCGCGAAGCTCCAGACGTTCCGGATCACGTTCGCGACGGCGTTCGCCGCGAGCACCCATGGAAAGAAGGGACCTGCGAGAGCCGGCCAGAGCACGTAGTCCTTCATCACCTGGCGCCGCGCCTTCCAGCCGATGCGCGCGAGGAGCGGCCGCGCGTCCGCCCACGTCTTTCGGCCGTCGAGCACGTGATTCAGCTCGACGTCGTGGAACGCGATGAACCACTCGAAGAAGAGCGCCATTGCGACCGTCGAGAGCGGCTGCACCAGATAGAAGGGATGCCAGCGCTGCTCCCTGGTGACGCGCAGCATGCCGTAGCCGACGTCGCGGTCTTTCCCGAGGACGTTCGTCCACGTGTGGTGGACGACGTTGTGCGAGTGCCGCCACTGATCCGCGGGGCACGCGCTGTCCCACTCCCAGGCGTCGGAGCGGATGGTCGGGTCGTGCATCCAGTCCCACTGCGCGTGCAGGACGTTGTGGCCGATCTCCATGTTCTCGAGGATCTTCGCGAGCCCGAGGCCGATCGCTCCGATCCCGAGGACCGCCAGAAAGGGGCGCCACCCGGCGAGCGCGTGCCCCCACCACGGATGCAGCGCCACCGCGGCCAGCATCGCGACCCGCGACGAGAGCGCGAGCGCCCGCTGGAGCCCGATCAGGCGCAGGATGTAGCGGCGATCACGCTCGCCGAGAGATCCCATGACCTCGGCGCGCATCGCGTCCAGCTCCGCGCCGAGCGCCTCGATCTCGCGGTCGCTCAAGGGTACCCGAGCCGTCGTCGTGTTCATCGTCGTGCTCCGGCCGAAGACGGCGAGCGCCGTCCGGCGTCGAAAGTTCAAAGGTCGATCTCGACGTCGCCGGCCGCAGCCGCGACGCACACCTGTACGGCCGCGCCGCGATCGGCGACGATGCGATTGTTCCGGACGTCGCGCACGCAACCGGCCTCGAGGGTCGCCGTGCACGAGTGGCAGATGCCCATCCGGCAGCCGTGCGCCGGGCGGAGGCCGGCCTTCTCGGCGACCTGGAGGAGCGGTGTCGAGCCGTCGGCCTCGATCGCGATGCCGCTCCGCGCGAAGACGACGCGGCCGCCGGCGGCGTCGGCGGGCGGCGTCGCGCGTACGGCGTGGAACCTCTCCACATGGAGACGTCCGAGCGCGTCCCGCGCGCCCCAGACTGCTTCGACGGCGGCGAGCAGGCTCGCCGGCCCGCACGCGTAGACCTCGCGCTCCCGCCAGTTCGCGCAGACCTCGGTGAGCGCCGCGGGCGCGAAGTGCGGCGCGACCGCGCGAGCCGCGCCGGGCTCCCGCGTGTGGACCACGTGCAGCCGGTAGCCCGCATGCTCCTCGGCGAGCCACCCGATCTCGCGGGCGAAGATCACGTCGCGGCGGTGCGGCGCATAGTGCAGGTGCGCGACGTCCGACAGGGCTCCGCGCGCTGCCAGGCTCCGCAGCATCGCGCGGATCGGCGTGATGCCGCTTCCCGCGGTGACGAACAGGAGGGGAGCCGGACGATCGGGCAGCACGAAGTCGCCCTCGGGGGCGCCGAGGTCGACGAAGGACCCCGGCTCCGTGTCGCGGACCAGCCGCGGAGACACCCGACCGCCCGCGACCGCCTTCACCGTGATCTCGATGCAGCCGTCGCGCTGCCAGCGCTCCGGCTCCGACGAGATCGAGTAGGTGCGCACCTCGCGCGCGCCGTCGACCGGGACGCCGATCCGGACGTGCTGACCGGCACGGTGCGGGCGCCAGCTGCGACCCGGGCGGAGCGTCAGCGTCCGGGCGTCCCGGGTCTCGTCCCGGACGGCTTCGACGCGCGCCTTGGCGGCGTGCCGGGCCCACAGCGGGTTCAGCAGCTCCAGGTAGTGCGAGGTCGAAAGCGGCCAGGCGAAGCCGTCCGCAAGGCGGCCGAGCCGGCCGATGCGCGGCGCCGGGCCGCCAGTCGCGAGAACATCCGATCCCATTCCCCGATCTCCAGGCTACGCCAACGTTGCCGTAGCTTACGATTGCGTAACTTACGGCAGCGTAGTAGGCGTGTCAAGGTGGGTCGGAGATCGGAAGCGTCGTCCGGGCGTCTCACGGCCGCGGCGCGGCGCGCACAGCTCATCGACGTCGGGCGGTCGCTCTTCGCCGAGCGCGGATACGAGGCGGCCTCGGTCGAGGAGATCGCCGAGCGCGCCAAGGTCTCGAAGCCGATCGTCTACGAGCACTTCGGCGGCAAGGAAGGGCTGTACGCCGTCGTCGTCGACCGCGAGGTCGAGCTCATCGTCGCGCGCATCGTGGAGGCGGTGACGTCGGGGGGACCGCGCGAGCGCCTCGAGCAGGCCGCGCTCGCCTTCCTCACCTACGTGAAGGAGCGGCCGGAAGGCTTCGCGGTTCTCCTGCGTGACGCGCCGCGAGCGATGCGCGCGGGTCAGATGCCGGCGCTGATGTACGACCTCGCCGACCGCATCGGCGGCGTCTTCGTCGAGGAGTTCAAGAAGGCCGGATACGACGCGAAGGCGGCCCCGATCTATGCGCACGCGCTCGTCGGCATGGTCGCCTTCGTCGGCCAGTGGTGGACCGATGCACGGAAGCCGCCGCCGGCGGAGGCAGTGGCGAGCCACATCGCGGCGCTCGCGTGGATGGGCCTCCGCCACCTCCCGAAGCGGCCGACGCTCCTGATCAAGGAAAAGCGCTCGCGCCCCACGCGATCCGGCTGAGCGCGCCCTCGCGTGCGCGCCAACGACGGCCCGCAGGAGTCCCATTGCTCCGCCGACGTCGAGTACCCGCCGAGAGCGGTCCGGATGTCGTTTCCGCGTCCCGGCGGAAGTCGCGAGCTCGCGGTCGCCCGCGTTTGCGGACCGGCGTACGGCTGGCGAGACTAGCCGTCGCGCGGACGCCCAGCCGGGACGACCCGCCCACCCGCCGCGATGAGCTTTTTCGAAACGATCCAGCGAGTACGCGTGTATCTCCAGGCCCACGGCCGGGTGTCGACGCGCGCCCTGCAGCGCGAGTACGGGCTCGACGTGGAGGCCCTGGAGGAGCTCGTCGCCGAGCTCGTCGACGTGCAGCGCGTCGCGCGACGAGACGGCGATGCGGTCGCCTGGGCGGCGGGCCCGGCGGATCCCTCGGGCTTCGACGAGCGCGCGGCCGCCGGGGCGGCGACCGCGGATCTCCGCGCCACCGCCGAGCGCCGCCAGCTGACGGTCATGTTCTGCGACCTGGTCGCGTCCACCGCGCTCGGAGCGCGGCTCGACGCCGAGGACCTGCGCGAGGTCGTCACGCAGTACTACGAGGCGGCGACCCGCGCCGTCGAGCGCTACGAGGGCCACGTCGCGAACTACCTCGGCGACGGGCTCCTCATCTACTTCGGCTACCCGCGCGCGCACGAGGACGACGCCGAGCGCGCGATCCGCGCCGGCCTCGACATCCTCGCCGAGCTCGCGCGCCGCAATGCCGCGCTCGAGGCCGGCGCCGGGGTGCCGCTCGTCGCGCGCATCGGCACCCACACCGGGCCGGTCGTCGTCGGCGACGTCGGCCGTCGTCTCGAGAACGTCGCGCTCGGCGAGACGATGAACCTCGCGGCGCGGATCGAGGAGGCGGCGGTGCCCGATACCCTGGTCGTGAGCGCCGAAACGCTCCGGCTCGTGCGCGGCGTGTTCGTCACCGAGGACCTCGGCCCGCGCACGCTGCGCGGGATCGCGGAGCCCGTCCACGTGCACCGGGTCGTTCAGCCGAGCGGCGTCCGCAGCCGGCTCGACCTCGCGCGCGACCGGCTCACCGCGTTCGTCGGCCGCGACCAGGAGATCGCTCTCCTTCTCGATCGCTGGGAACAGGTGCTCGAGGGCGACGGTCAGACGGTGTGCATCCGGGGCGAGGCCGGGGTCGGAAAGTCGCGTCTCGTCTTGACGCTCCGCGAGCGGCTCGGCGATCAGCCGCACACCTGGCTCGAGTGCAGATCCTCGCCGTACACGCGCCAGAGCGCGCTCCACCCGGTGGTCGGCCTCTTCGAGGAAGCGCTCGGTCTGCGCGCCGAGCAGTCGCAGGAGACGCGCTGGCGGCGGCTCGAGGCCGCCGCCGCGATCGTCGGGCTCGTGGGCGCACCCGACCTGCCGCTCGTCGGCGACGTCCTCGGCCTCGCACGTCGGCCGGGCGATCCGGATCCTCCGGCCAGCCCGGAGGTGCGACGTCATCGCACGCTCGAGGTGCTGATCACGTGGATGCTCGGCCTCGCGAGCGAGCAGCCGGCGCTTCTCCTGGTGGAGGACGTGCACTGGTGCGATCCGACGACGATCGAGCTCATCCGTCGGCTCGTCGAGCAGCTGCCGCGCGCGCGGCTCCTCCTCCTGACGACGACGCGCGAGGAGTTCGTCGCGCCGTGGATGCAGGCGAAGGGCGTCACGTCGATCGCGCTCGGTCGCCTGCGGCGGAGACAGGCCGCGGAGCTGGTCGCTCGCGCGTCGCCGGCCGGCCGCCTGCCCGACGACGCGGTCGACGAGATCGTGCGGCGCGCCGACGGGATCCCGCTCTACCTCGAGGAGCTGACGCGCGCCGTGCTCGAGTCGGGTGCGCTCACGCCGCGCGACGGCGGCTTCGAGCTCGACCGTCCGCTTCGCGACGTCGCGATCCCGGCGACGCTCCAGGACTCCTTGACGGCACGGCTCGATCGGCTGTCGGCCGCGAAGGAGGTCGCGCAAGTCGCCGCCACCCTCGGCCGCGAGTTCCCCTATCGCCTGCTGGAAGCCGTCTCGGGTCTGGACGGCTCGGTCCTGCGACACGCGCTCGGTCGGCTGGTGGAGGCCGATCTCCTGATCGCGCGCGGCACGCCGCCGGCGGCGACCTACACCTTCAAGCACGCGCTCCTCCAGGAGAGCGCGTACCAGTCGCTCCTCCGCGCGCGCCGCCGCGAGATCCACGCGCGCGTCGCGCACGCGCTCGAAGAGCTCTTTCCTGCTCGCGCCGCCGCCGAGCCCGAAGTCGTCGGCCGCCACTGGGAGGAGGCGGGCGACCTCGCGGCCGCGCTGCGCTGCTTCGAGCAGGCGGGCACCGCGGCGCTCGCGTCGGCGAGCGGCGAGGCGGTCGCCCACCTGCGACACTGCCTCGAGCTCCTGCCGCGGCTGCCCGCGACCCGCGAGCGCGACGAGCGCGAGCTGGCGCTCCTCCTCGCCCTCGGCTCGGCGATCCAGGCGGTGCGCGGATACAGCGACGACGACCTCGAGCCGGTGTACGACCGCGCGCGCACGCTCGCGCATGCGCTTTCCGCACGCTCCGAGCTGCCGTTCGTGCTGTTCGGGCTCGCGCTCTGGCGGATCGTGCGCTGGGAGCAGCTCGACGAGGCCGAGAGCTTCGCGCGCGAGGCGGTCGCGCTCGGCCAAGAGGTCGCCCGGCTCGGCGGCTACAACCCGCTCGCGATGCTGTACCACATGCAGGGGCGGTTCACGGCGTGCCGCGAGGCCGCGGACCAGGGGATCGCCGCCTACCGCGCCGATCGCCACCGGCCGCTCGTCTTCCGCTTCGGCTCCGACCTCGGGGCCGGGACGATGCTCTGGCAGGCGCACACGCTTTGGATGCTCGGCTTTCCGGATCGCGCGCGCGAGCGCGCCGAGGAGGCGCGCGTGCTCGCGGAGACGACGGGCCATCCCTTCACGCTCGCCTTCGCGCACGGCTTCGGGGCCGTCGTCCACTTCCTGCGGAGCGAGCCGGCCCGCACCCGCGAGCTCGCGGAGCGCTCGGTCGCGATCTCGCGCGAGTACGGCTTCCCGGCATGGCACGCGATGGGCCTCATCCTCCGCGGCTGGGCGCGAGCGATCGAGCACGACGAGGACGCTCTCGAAGAGGTCCTCGAGGGCGCGAGCATCGCCGCCACGACGAGAAACCAAGCGTTCGTGCCGATGATCCTCTCGATCGTCGGGTACGCGCAGTACCGTTGCCGGCGCTACGAGGACGGCGCGCGCACGATCGAAGGCGCGCTCGCGTTCTCGCGGGAGCGCGTCCAGCCGTTCTGGGACGCCGAGCTCCTCCGCATCCACGCGAAGACCGAGCGCTTCCTCCGCGGCGACCGCGACGGGGCCGAAGCGGTGCTGCGGCGTGCGATGGCGCTCGCGCGCCAGCAGTCGGCCCGCTCCCTCGAGCTGCGCGCCGCGATCAGCCTCGCCCGCATGTGGCGCGACGAGGGCCGCGACGCCGATGCGCGCGCGCTCCTCGCGCCTCTCCTCGCCTGGTTCACCGAGGGGTTCGAGACCCGGGACCTGCGCGAAGCGAGCGCCATCGTCGGCGTTTCGGGCCGGTGACGATTGCTCCTCTGGCGGGGGGCGCGATCTTCGGGGTAGCGGGCGGCTACTCGGAGATGTTCGACGCGATTCCGCGGATTGCGAACGCGGGAACGGTGGGATAGCGCAGCCGCGGTGCGCGGGGGTGGAGGAGCTCGGATGCCGCGCGACACGGCGATCGGGGATGCGTCGGGGCGGTGTCCGTGACGGCCCGGGGGTGGGGCGCGGCGGCGATCGCGGCGGCGTCTCTCGCTCTCCCGGCCTGTGCGCTTCGGACGCTCCAGCGCGGGCTCGACGTGGCGCAGACGCAGGCGTCCGTCGAGGGGCGCGTCGCCGTCGACGGCCCGGCGTCGCACCCGATCGTCGTGGTGGCGGAGCGCGCGGGAGCAGGCGGGATCGCCGACCTCTTTCTCCTTCCGCGCCCGGGCCCGTTCTTCCTGACGCTTGCGCCGGGGACGTACCGGATCGCCGCCTTCGAGGACGTCGAGCGCGACCTCACCTACCAGCCGGATGCCGACCCGGCCGCGCTCTGGGGACCGACCGGCGACCTCGTACTCGAGGCCGGCGAGCGCCGCCGCGACGTCGACCTCCGCATCGATCCGGCGGCCGGGGTCCGCATCCCGTTCGCCGTCACCGCGCTTGCAGCCGACCGAGCGATCGATCGCCTTCCGTCGCTTCAGATCGGAACGATCGCTTCCCTCGACGACCCGCGCTTCGCGCCCGATCACGGCAGCGTCGGCCTGTGGGACCCGCTCCGCTTCATGTTCGACGTCGGCGGCGGCGTCTACTTCCTCGAGCCGTACGATCCCGGGAAGATCCCCGTGCTCTTCGTGCACGGGGCGACCGGCACGCCCGCCGACTGGAAGTACGTCGTCGGAAAGCTCGACCGGACGCGGTTCCAGCCGTGGTTCGTGTACTACCCCGCGGCGCCGCATCTCGATCGCATCGGCGACCAGATCGTGCGCGCCTTGAGCGCGCTGCTCGTCCGGTATCGCTTCACGCGGATCGCTCTCGTCGCGCACAGCATGGGCGGTCTCGTGACGCGGGCCGCGCTCAACTACGTGATGGCGAATGCCGCGACCGGGCGTCAGGTCGACGTGCCGCTGTTCGTCACCCTCTCGACCCCGTGGGGCGGTCACTCCGGCGCGACGCTGGGGCTTCGGTACGCGCCGGTCGTCGCGCCGATGTGGGTGGACATGGCCCCGGGCAGCGCCTTTCTCGGCGCGCTGCCGGCCACACCTCTGCCCCCGGAAACGGAGTACGACGTCTTCTTCGGGTACCGGAGCGATTCGCGTCTCAGCAGCGAGGCGAACGACGGGGTGGTGACCGTGGCGAGCGAGCTACCCCTCTCCGTGCAGCGTCAGGCGAAGCGCGTCATCGGATTCGACGAAACGCACACGAGCATCCTCGCGAGCAGCGCGGTGGCCGAGGCGCTGAACGAGATCCTGGCCCGCGTGGCGCAGTAGCTGTGGCGCCGGCCGGTGCCCGAATCAGGGCACCGTCGACGGCACGCACTTGCCGGTGTTCGGCGTGTTGAAGAAGGGGATGAAACCGAAGCAGGTCGCGAGCGGAAGCTCGATCGTCCCCGCGAACCGGCCGGTCGCGCCGACCGTACCGCACGCGACGACCGGCCCGCTCGTGAAGACCTGGCCGCAGGTATAGCCGCAGGTGACCGCCTGGCCGGGGAAGAGGTCGGCGCCCCGGAACCGGAGGGTCAGCATGCCGCGCCGCTCGGACACGGAGATGCTCCCGTTCTGGGGCCCGGTGCCGCCGCACGCGAGAGACTTGGCCGTCAGGATCGGCCTGGCGGTCGCGGGTCCGGCCGCGAGGAGCGCGAGGGCGAGCGCGAGCATGCCGAATGATCGTGGACGCGAGTGCATCATGGGTCCTCCTGCACGATGGCCGGCGCTCTCCGTGCCGGTCCCGTCCTTCGAGCGCTACGTTCCGGGTAGCGCATCGCTACCCCGTCCACCGCGATGTGACCAGGGATCTTCGGCGCTCCACCGCCTCGATTGCCGTTGCGCGTCCCGCTCGCAATCATCGCCACGATGCCTCCCCGCGAGCAACCCGCGGAGGCTCCCGAGTCTCCCTTCGTCGGTCGCGACGCCGAGCTCGCGCAGCTGCGCGCCGGTCTCGAAGACGCGCTCGCGGGACGCGGCCGGTTCTTCCTCGTCGAGGGCGAGGCGGGCATCGGGAAGACGCGCCTGGTCGAGGAGGTCGCGCGCGAAGCCGTCCACCGCGGACACCGCGTGCTCTGGGGTCGCTGCTGGGAAGGGGAGGGCGCGCCGCACTACTGGCCGTGGACGCAGGTCCTGCGTGCGGCGCTGGCCGACGCGCGACCGGAGCGCGGACGCGAGGCACCGGTCGCGGCGCCGCCGCTGGCGCAGATCCTGCCGGAGATCCTGCCGGAGATCGGCCGCTTCGCCGACTCGCACGCGGCTCCGACCCAGCCGGACAGCGCGCGCTTCGACCTTTTCGATGCGCTCTCGCGATTCCTCGGCCGAGCTTCGCAGCAGCAGCCGCTCGTTCTCGTCTTCGACGACCTGCACTGGTCGGACGTACCGTCTGCTCTCCTCCTTCGATTCGTGGTTCACGAGCTGCGCACGACGCCGATGGTCGTGGTCGCGACGTACCGGGAGACGGACGCGCGCTGCGACGCGCAGATCGCGAAGGCGATCGGCGCGCTCGCACGCGAGGGACGTCACCTGTCGCTCCGCGCGTTCGCGACCGACGACGTGGCGCGCCTCATCGAGAGCAGGACCGGCCGGCGCGCCCCGGCCGCGGTGGTGCAGGCGATCGAGCAGGAGACCGACGGCAATCCGTTCTTCGTGACCGAGGTCGTGCATCTCCTCGCCGCCGGCGGGGCGTTCGCGAGCGAGACCGTCGTCGTCCCGCCCAGCTTCCCCGTGCCGCAGGGCGTGCGCCAGGCGATCCGACTCCGCGTCGCGGCGCTCCCCGGCGATTGCCGGACGGCGCTCGCGATCGCCGCGGTGATCGGACGACAATTCGCCGTCGGCACTCTCCAGCGCGCGGCTCGCCTCGAACCCGAGGCGTTGCTCGACGCGCTCGGTCCCGCGCTCCAGCGCGCCATCGTCGTGCCGGATCCCGGGTCGGTCGGTCGCTATCGCTTCGCCCACGCCCTCATCCGCGAGACGATCTACGCCGACCTCGGCCCCGCGCAGCGGGCGCGCCTGCACGGCCGCGTCGGAGACGCGATGCTCGACCTGCCGAGCACGAACCGCAGCTCGGACCTCGCTGTCCTCGCACACCACTTCGCGGAGGCGGTCCCGGCCGTGGGCGCAGGTCGGGCGATCCGGTACTGCACCGAGGCCGCACGCTACGCCGAGTCGGCGCTCGCGTACGAGGACGCGGCTGCGCTCTTCGGACGCGCGCTCGAGCTGCGCGGCGACGCGACTCCCGCGGACGCGGCCGAGCGCTGCGATCTGCTCCTGGCGCGCGGCGGCGCGCAGTGGAAGTCGGGCGACGGCGAGGGCGCGCGCGCGACCTTTCTCAGGGCCGCCGACGCCGCTCGCCGGATCGGGGACGCGCGCGGTCTGGCGCGGAGCGCGCTCGGATTCGCGGGGGAGGGGTCGCGTCTGCTCTGGGTGCGGAGCGGGATCGTGGACCAGCCGCGGATCGACCTCCTCGAGGAAGCGCTTCATCGGCTCGGCGACGCGGATCCCGGCCTGCGAGCGCAGCTCCTCGCGCGCTTGTCGATCAACCTCTACTGGGGCCCCGAGAGCGATCGCGAGCTCGCGACGAGCGAGGAGGCGCTCGCGCTCGCGCGCCGCCAAGGCGACCCGAGCCTTCTCGCGTCCGCGCTCCGCGCGCGCCTCGTGGCGCTCTGGCGGCCCGACGCGTCGGCGGAGCGACTGGCGGTCGCGGACGAGATCGTCGGTCTCGGTCAGCGCACCGGCGATCGCGACGTTTCGCTCTTCGGGCGTCGCTTTCGCGTGGTCGCGTTCCTCGAGTCGGGGGACACCGCCGCCGCGGATCGCGAGATCGCGGCGTACGCCGAGCTCACGAAGGAGCCGCAACGCCCGTGGTACGCGGCGGACGTCGCGATGTGGCGCGCCACGCGCGCGATCATGGACGGGCGCTTCGCGGACGGCGCCGAGCAGGCGACGCGCGCGCACGAGCTCGCGGAGCGCGAGGGCGACGCGCAGCCGGGGATGCGCCACGAGATCCAGACGATGGTCCTCGGCTTCCACGTCGGCCGTCTCGATCGGCATGCGGAGCGGCCGCGATCGCCCGGCGACGTCGGGAGCTCGACGTTTCTCCGCTGCCATCGCGCCTTCTGGGCGAGCCGGATGGGACGCCACGGCGAGGCGGCGCGCGAGCTCGCCGCGCTCGCCCGCGACGATCACGCGCTGCCGCGCGACGGCGGCTGGCTCGTGTCGGCGAGCCTGCTGTCGGTCGTCGCGTCGGACGTGAGCGACCGCACGAGCGCGGAAGCCCTGTACGAGAGGCTGTCGCCCTACGCCGATCGCGTCGCGGTCGCCGCCGCCGGCCTCGCGTGCTGGGGATCCGTCGCGCACTACCTCGGCCTGCTCGCGGCGACGCTCGGCCGCGTGGACGACGCGATCGCGCACTACCGCGAAGCGGCGGCGATGCACGAGCGCATGGGAGCGCGACCGTTCCTCGCATGGACGCAGCTCGCGCACGGGCGTCTCCTCGCGACCCGCGCGGCCGGCCTCGACGAGCCGACCGCCGCGTCGCTGCTCGCGAGCGCGGTCGCCATCGCGGACGAGCTCGGGATGAGCGGACTCCTCGCCGAGGCTCGCGGCGTCCAAGGCGATGCCGGCACCCGTGCCCACGGCGGCATCCACGTCGACGCCGGGCGGCCGCCGGACCGAGCGGCCGTCTTTCGCAACGAGGGCGACTTCTGGACGGTCGTCTATGCGGGGAAGGCCGTGCGCCTCCGGCACGGGAAGGGCCTCGTCGACATCGCGACGCTGCTGGCCCATCCCGGGCGCGAGGTCCACGTTGCGGATCTGATCGCCGCTTCGGCACCCGCGGCGCTCGAGCGCGCGGGCGGCGAGGCGCTCGCGAACGACCTACGCGTCTCGGGCGGCCCGTCCGGAATGCCGATCCTCGACGGCCGCGCGCGGACCGACTATCGCCGCCGGCTCGCCGAGCTCCACCGGGAGATCGAGGATGCCGAGTCCTGCCACGACTCGGGTCGCGCGGCGCGTGCGCGCGCGGAGCTCGACTTCATCGCGGGCGAGCTCGCATCCGCCTTCGGCCTCGGCGGGCGGAGCCGGCGGGCGGGCAGCCCGGTGGAGCGCGCCCGGAAGGCGGTCGCGTCCCGCATTCGGTTCAGCCTCGCGCACATCGCGGAGGTCCATCCCGCGCTCGCGCGCCACCTCCGGCGATATCTCCGGACGGGAACGGTCTGCGCATATTCCGTCCCCGACGAGCCGGTCGACTGGAGCCTCTGATCGTGCGGCGGTGAGCGCGCGCGGGCTCGCGGCTCGTGTTCGCGCTCGCCTCACTCCGTCCGCGTGACGATCCGACCATCTGGCGGATTGCCAGATGGTTTCTGGCGCCTCCCGTTCAGGGGACGGGCCGTCGAAGCCACGCCCCCGGAAGGAGGACATCATGAGATACGGACGACTCTCGGCCGCGGTGCTCGGCGTGGCGCTGTGGTGCGCTCCCAGCCGTGCGGACATCACCAGCACGACGCCGTACGACTACGACCATCCGCCGGCACCCGGGAAGGAGCGCGGCACGTACATGGCAGCCGCGAGCGGCTCCTTCGGGCCGGACTGCTTCTTCACGTTCATCGGGACGGCGAAATACCTTCCGAACCCGGATGGGTCGGGCGGGAAGCACTGCACGAAGGGCAACGTCGAGCTCACCGGGACCGGTCCGGGGTGCGCGACCAAGCCGCTCGAGAGCCTCCCGCTGACGATCGAGGCCGACTACACCTACAACGGCGACGGGACGCTCTGCGAGCACGCGCGCCTGGTCGGCGGGCCGCTCGACGGCCTCGAGTTCCCGTTCCACACCTACGTCGACCCGAGCGGGAAGTGGGTCTTCCCGACCACGCAGGACATCGCTTATCCGTGCGCCAACCCGTCCACGAACGCGACGGGGCTCACGAGCCAGGGACCCGGCTTCAAGATCGGCCGCTTCGGCGACGACCCCGGCGGATCGGGCCTGCTGCCCTGTACGAATCCCTGAGCGCTGGCACGCGATGCGCGAGGAGCGGCGGCCGCGGTGGGTCGGCCATCGCGGTCGCCGACCGACCCGGAGCTCGGCGGTCAAAGCGCGGCGCGGCGCCGCCGTCGGCTGCGCCGCGCCGCGCAACACCGTTTCTTGACGCCGGACGCGGCGGGCCCGTATGGGGCGCGCGTGGATGCGAGCGCCGCCCGCAGCCGACGTGGGAGCGCGCGCCTCCTCGTCGCGATCCTGCTCCTGGCCGCAGGGCTCCGCGTCTATCCGCTGCACGTGGCCTACGAGCATCCGGATCAGTTCCTCGTGCCGGACGTGGCGATGCGGAGCATCGGGGAGGAGACGTGGCGACCGGCGAACCTGCTCTATCCCACGGGCCTCATGGAGACGCTGCGCGTCCTGTACCTCGCCGGATACGCGGGCGCTCGCTCCCTCCACCGCGTCGCCGACCGGACGGACTGGGTGGCGCTCTACCTGGAGAACCCGCAGCCGTTTCTCGCCGCGGCGCGCGCGTGGGCGTGCCTCGCCGGCACGGCGACCGTCGCGCTCGCGTTCCTGCTCGCAGGCCGCCTCTTCCCGCGCCCGGCCGGCGTCCTCGCCGCGCTCTTCCTCGCGGTCTCGTTCCTCCACGTGCGCGAGTCGCACTACGGTCACGTCGATGCGCCCGCCGTCCTCTTCTTCGTCGCGGCGCTGTGGGCGGCCGAGCGCTACCGCGGCGACGGCCGCCTGAAGAGCCTCGTCGGCGCTGCCGCGCTCACCGGCGCCGCGGCCGGCCACCGCTACCAGCTCGCGGTCGCGGCCCTCGCCCTCGCGGTCGCCGAGCTCGCGCGGCGCGGCCAGGACGTGCGCGTCGCGGTGCGGCACCTCGCGCTCGCCGCCGCGACCGCGCTCGCGACCTTCGCGGTGCTGTCGCCCTACACCCTCCTCGAGCCGGGTCGCGCGATCGCGCAGCTCCGGTGGCAGGTCGCCTTCGGCTACTTCCCGACGCGGAACGCGCTTCCGCTCCGCGAGATCCTCCCGCTCGCGTGCGGCTGGCCGGTCTGCGCTCTCGCGCTCCTCGGCGTCGCGGTCGCGCTCCGGCGACGCACCACGACCGCGGCGCTTCTGCTCGCTCCGCTCGTGCCCTACGTGATCGCGATCGCCGGCGCGTGGCGCGTCTACGCGCGCTACCTGCTGCCGCTCGTTCCGCTCGTCGCCGTCTTCGGAGCCGGCGGCGCGGTCGCGCTGTGCGCGCGCCTCGCGGGGCGCGCGCGATCGATCGCGATCGTCGCGCTCGCGCTCGCGACCATCGCGGATCCGCTCGCGCGGAGCACCGCGCTCGACCGCCTGCTCGCGCGAACCGACACACGCGAGCTGGCGGGCCGGTGGCTCCTTCGGCACGTGCGACCGGGCGAGCTCGTCCTCCGCGGAAACGGCTACGCCGAGCCGCGGCTCCCCCCGGACTTCGCGAAGGCCGCCCTCCGGGTCGGCGTTCCGCTCGCGACGAAGCTCCGCCAGCGTGGTCGCGGGCTCCTTCCGTTCGCCGTCCTCGACGACCCCGCGAAGCCCGGTGCCGAGCGCGCGCGCTGGGTCGTGACGAGCGATCATCCCGGAATTCCGGCGTGGGCGAAGACCTCGGACGCCATGGCTTCGTTCGCGGAGCGATCCGCCGAGCCGGCGGTCCGCTTCGTCGGCACCGCGGACGCGGGCTCCGCCGTCTACGAGCGGATCGACGCGACCTTCGTACCGCTGCGCGGCTTCGGCGTCGCGGAGCGGCCGGGTCCGAACATCGCCATCTGGCAGGTCGTGCGACCACCCCTTGCCGTTCAGCGGGGGCGGTGATTCGCTCGTCGCGTCCGAGAAGGTCGCCGATGTTCCGCCGAACCGCCGCAGCGCTCCTCGTCTCGAGTCTTCTCGCCGTGAGCGCGCCCGCTTCGGCGACCTCGTGGCCGATGTTCCAGAACGACCGGCGCCACACCGGCAGGACGACCGCGATCGGACCGTCCACGAGCTCGGTCCGGAAGCTCTGGGAGTACAAGGCGGTCAGCTGGATCAAGAACGAGCCGTCGATCGGACCGGACGGGACGATCTACATCGGCGACTCCAAGTTCCCGCTCTGCGCCCTCACCCCGAGTGGAGCTCGAATCTGGTGCACGGACGTCGGCGGCTTCGTGAACCAGTCGTCGCCGGCGGTCGGGAACCCGTTCTCGAAGACCGATGCGGGCGGCACGCGCACCGTGCAGACGATCTACATCGGCGACCGGAACAACGTCTTCTGGGCGATCGACTCCGAGGGCGACGTCCTCTGGCACTACAGGATCCACCTCGACGGCGACGTTCGTCAGTCTCCGCTCATCGGCCCCGGGCCGGCGCACACCGTCTACATGATGTGCGGCTGCACGACGAAGGGCGTGCTCCACGCGTTCCGGCCCGACGGGACGCTCCTCTGGTCGGTCGATCTGCCGCAGGTCCGCGACGCGTCGCCGGCCGGCATCCAGGTCGGCTCGCACTTCCGTCTCTACGTCGTCACGAACAACGGCCAGCTCTACGCGATCGACGACCTGGGGACGAGCGGCCAGATCGCGTGGCACCTGCCGCTCGGCGCGCCGAGCGCCCACTCGTCGCCGGCGATCGGCGCCGGCAGGATCATCTACGTCGGGAACGCCGCCGGCCTCTTCGCCGTCAAGGACGACGGCACGTCCGGACACGTCCTGCCAGGCTGGCCGTTCGGGACCGCGGGCGGCGTCGACACGACGCCGACGATCGGCCTCGGCACGGGCAAGGTCTTCGCGAGCTCGTTCGACGGGGGAACCCGCACCCTCTACGCGATCGACCCGCGAACCAACCCGCCGACGAAGCTCTGGAGCTTCACCGGGCCGGGAACCAGCACGACGAACCTCGCCCTCACGCCCTCGGCGGTCGTCGGCGGCAACGGATTCCTCTACGCCGCGATCGGACCTCAGATCTACGGCTTCGACCCGGCGGCCGCGAATCCCGCGAGCCCGAAGTGGCGCTTCACGCTGCCCGCGGACGCGATCTCGCTCTCCCTCGGAGACGGCGTGCTCTACGTGAGCGCGAAGAATGCGAAGCTGTACGCGTTGACCGCGGGGCCTTGAGCCGACCGCGCGCGCCGACGCCTCGGCAATGCCGGCCGACGACGCGCAGGAGCGCGTCGAGATCGAGCGGCTCCGTCATCGCCGCGACGACGTCGAGATCGCACCACGGAAAGGACTTCGCGGAGGTCCGCGTCGTCCTCGACGATCAGGACGTGGCCGCCGGTCACGCGACCGGCTCCTTCCCCGCTCGTCCGGACGCGACGCGATCGCCGTCGTCCGGGGAGCTGAAGCTGCCGTCGACCGGCGCCGTGCTCGCCGGAGCGGAGCGCGTCGGCAGCGTCAAGGTGAAGGTCGAGCCCCGGTTCTCGCCCTCGCTCGCGACGGCGATGTCCCCGCCGTGCAGGTGGACGAGATGGCGCGCGATCGCGAGCCCGAGGCCGAGGCCGCCGCTCGAGCGCGCGGACACCGCATCCGCCTGCCGGAACGCCTCGAAGACGTGCGGAAGGAAGTCGGGGGCGATGCCGCGGCCCGTGTCGCGCACGACGATCTCCACCTGCGGGCCGACCTGCGCCAGCGCGACCGACACCGACGCGCCGGCCTCCGTGAACTTGACGGCGTTGTCCAGGACGTTCCAGACGATCTGCTGGATGCGGTCGGGATCGCCGTGGACCTCGTCCGCGACCGCGGAGAGCGCGACGTCCAGGCGGACGCCCTTCGCGTCGGCGGCCGGCCGCACCATGTCGACGGCGGCGGCGACCGTGTCGGCGAGGTTGACGGCGCGCACGTCGAGGTGAAGCCGGCCGGTCGCGATCCGGGAGATGTCGAGCAGGTCGTCGATCAGCCTCGCCTGGACCTGGATGCTCCGCTGCATCGCCTGGATCGCCCGCTCGGCGTGCTCGCCCTTCCCCGACCGGAGGACGCGGAGCCAGCCGAGGGTCGCCGCGAGCGGCGTCTTCAGCTCGTGGGAGACGACCGAGAGGAACTGGTCCTTCGCGCGATTCGCCTCCTCCGCCTGCGCACGCGCCGTCCCGGCCTCGCGATAGAGGCGCGCGTTGTCGAGGGCGAGCGCCGCGCGGATGGCGACGTTCTCCGCGAGGGCGAGGTCGTCGCCGGTGTAGCGCCGGCCCGACTCCATGGTCGCGCAGGTGATGGTGCCGAGCGTTCGCCCGCGCGCCACCATGGCGACGATCATCGCGGAGACGTAGCCCATCTGCCGCATCACGCGCAGGTGATCGCGGTTGGCCGCGATCGCGCCGAGCCAATCTTCGTCGATCTCGGCGAAGAGCTGCGATCGCCCGGTGCGGATGACTTCGGTGCGGGGGTGACGTCCGTCCGGGTCGGGCTGGTAGACGGCGGTCGCGCGCGCGAGGTCGGCCTTCGCCGGGTCGGCGTGCGAGACCGCGACGCGCCGCACGGTTCCGTCGTCCTCGACGACGTCGACCGCGCACCAGTCGGCGAGCCGCGGCACGAGGAGCCCGGCGAGGCTGCGTAGCGTCCGGTCGTAGTCGAGCGATTCGTTCAGGACGACGTTGCCGTCGGACAGGAAGGACGCCCGCTCGCGCGCTCTCTCGGCGGCCTCGCGCGCGACGAGCTCGTTCCGGCGCGCGCGCTCGGCGCGGTCGCGCGCGGAGCGGAGCCAGCCGAAGAGCGCGATCGTGATCCCGCTGATGACGAGGTACCCGGCGATGCGCTGTGTCCCGACCGGCTCGAGGAAGAGCCCGTTGGCGACCAGCGTCGCCGCCACCGCGAGGAGTCCTGGGCCGACGCCGCCGACCCAGGCCGAGACGATCGTCGCGATGAACAACGTCAGGAGCGGCAGCTGAGCGGCGGTCGCCGGCGGCATCGCCGCTCGCACGACGAGCGCAATCGCGACGCTCGCGAGGGCGACGCCGTACGCGAACAGAGGCCGCAATCCCACGCGAACTGGATGCTGTTCCACGTCCGCCGAAGACGCAACCGCCGTCGCCGGCGTCCCTTTTACGGGCCGTGCCGGTCGAGCTCGAGGACCTGCTGGAACGTCGGCCGGTTGGTGGTCGGGAAGGTGTCCGGGATCAGGCCGGGCACGAAGCCGGTCCGGGACGCGGTCGTCCGCCAGAGCGTGGGATCGCTCTGGCCGAGCTGCGCCGCGAGCGCGTCCGCCCCCTGGTGCACCGCCTGCCACAGCGAGGCAGAGCAGGCGGACAGCACGCCGTCGCCGCAGTACGAGAGGTTGAAGCGGCCCTGCACCGGGTCGCCGAGGAGCGTGCGCAGATCCTTGTCGACGTACGACTGCCCCTCCGCCCCGTCGAGGTTCCGGACGCGGTCGACGTCCTCGAGCAGCGGGCCGATCACCGGCGACATCACCGCGTCCGCGATCCGCCGCCAGAGGGCGTCCATGATGCCGGGGCCCGCCTCGTCGTAGAGGCCGTCGCCGTCGGTATCGAGGCGAGGCGCGGTGCGCGCGACCCACGCGTCGAGGATGTCGACGACCTGCTGGTCGCGCGCGCTCGGCGCCTGTCCGCGGCGGAGCGTCCGGCTCACCACCGGCCAGACGAGGGCACGACCGTCCTCCGTCGCCGCGCGGTTCATGATGCCGACGTTGTCGGTGATCACGGGGCGGGCGGGCCACGGGCCGAAGAGCTCGACGTGCTGGACGGAGCCGTACGGCTCGTCGTCACCGTGCATGAATCCCGGCGCCGAGCGGTTGTTCCAGTTGAGGAGGAGCCCGTTCGGTCCGGTCACGTCGTGCGGGTGCTGCGTGCCGGACAGGTAGCCGAGCCATTCGTAGCGACCGGTTCCGAGCGTCGGCAGGCGCCGATCGAGCCCGGCCGGACGGCGCGGGAGCAAGCCGGACGTGAAGTAGGCGGTCCCGTGGCGCGAGACCCACGCCCAGTTGAACGTGAAGCCGAAGTTGTTCGCCGTCCGCCAGAAGCGCGACGGCGTATTCGCCTCGCCCTCGGTCATACGCTTCAGCGCGACCAGGTTCACGGCGTCGCGCAAGTACGTCGAGCGGCGCCGCGACAGCGCGTACGGCACGCCGCCCACGGTCGCGGTCGCGAACACCGGCCCGTGCACCGTGCGGTGGTAGACGATCGGGGTGCCGTTCAGCGTCCCGGCATTGAACGTCTCGAACGCTCGGCAGCCGCCCTGGAACACGTAGTGCGTCGAGTCGCGCGTCGGCGTGCCGCCACCGGGCTCGCACAGCTTCTCGGCGTACACGTCGCGGACGTCGTGTCCGGCCGACGTCAAGCTCCAGGCGTAGTTCTGGGTGCGGCCGATGAGGATGTACATCGCGAGCCCGGGGACGGCGATGCCCTGCGCCTCGATCCCCGGCCCGTGGAGATCCATCTGCTGGACGATCTCGGGGTAGTAGTAGCCGAGCTGCGGGCCCATCACGGCGAGCGCGTTGCCCGAGGCGGAGCGCGACGGCGCGGTGACGAGGAAGTTCGACGCGCGCTTCCGCGCCGGTGCCGCGGCCGCCTGCGCCGGCGACTGGCGCGGATCGATGCTCTCGATGGAGCCGGCGTCGACGACCACCGATCCCGTGACCGGGCCGCCCGTCAAGGGCGGGTAGGAGAATCGGCGGCGGATCGTCGTCGGCGCCTCGGGATCGTCCGCCAGCATGAGGTCGTCCCACGCCGCGAAGCCGCGCCTCCTGCCGAGCTGCTGCTCGAGCTTCGCGAGCAGGTCCGCGTTCGCGGCTTCGGCCCCGCCGCCGGCGCCGAAGATCGATCCGATGAACGCCGTCACCGCGAGCACGTCGTTCACGGTCGCCGGCGGATCGTTGCTGCCCCCGTGCGCCGCGAGGTAGGCGTTGATGCCGTCCGCGTAGGCCTGGGCGTCGGCCAGGATCTGGCGGCCCTCGCGGCCATACTCCTCGACGAGGAGTTGCGCTTGACCGGTGACGAGCGCCTCGCACTCGGCGCTCGGGACGAACGAGTTGCCGCTCGTCACGAGCGAGAAGGCATCGATGTTCGGGACGTCGGCGACCGCGACGCGCGCCGGGCCGCGGCCCACCTGCAGCAAGAGGCCGCGATCTCGTGCCGTCGTCCATCCGGCGCCGAAGGCGACGTCCGCCCGCGTCTCGCCGTAGACGTGCGGAATGCCGTAGGCGTCGTAGACGAGGCGGAGGCCCGGGCGGCCGGTCGCCTCCTCGTGGGACGGCTCGATCGGCGTGAAGTTCTCCGGGAGGTACAGCCGCTCGATGTCGTCGCGCGTGACGTTGTCGCGAAGCGGCGTGAGCGCCGAGTAGAGCGGCAGCTGATCGAGCGAGTTCTCGGTCGTCGGCAGCCCGCCGTAGTTGCCCGGCGGCAGGATGTAGCGGGCCGTGTCTTCGGCGGCCGCGGGCACGGCGGCGGCGACGGTGAGGGACAGGAGCCAGAAGAGCGCGCGTCGGTTCACGGGGATTCTCCTTCTCCGTACTGGCTACACCGATCGCCGCCGAAGCGGCAACGGACCGCTGCTCGCCCGGGCAAAGCGACGTGAATCGCGCCGCGCGGCAACGATTCGACGGTCGGCGCGGCGGGGCGCTGCGCGGGCCTCGAACGCGCGCGGGTTTTCGCTGGCGCCCCGCTTGCACCCCGACCGGCGCTCGATGGGGGCTACGGAACGATCCTACCGCGAATGGGGGGACACGATGATGTGGGGAACAGCAACGAAGAGCGGAGGGAAGCGGGTCCGGAGGCCCGGATACGAGGGGCGGGCGGGGGCCGTCGGATTGGCGTTCGCGCTTTGCCTCGCCATGTCCGGGCTCGGCGCCGGAAGCGCTCATGCGTTCGGCGACGGGACGCCCGACACCGATCCGCCGGCGGAAGAGGTGGCCTGTGACGGCCTGACCGGCAGGGCCTGGGGCCTCTGCGTCGCGTACTGCGAGGCGCAGGACTGCCCGGGCTCCGACCACCCGTCGTGCGAGGTTCTGCGCGAGAAGCTGCTCGGGATCTTCGGGACCGACGTGTTCCCGTGCGACGGAACGGGTGGCGGCGGCGGAGGCGGCATCGGCTGAGCGACACCGTGCGACGGCGGCGGCACGCGGTCGCCGTCGCACGGCCTTCGCCGTGGGCGCGCCTAGATGCCTAGCCCGTCGCCTCGATCGCGCGCACGTGGCCGTCGGTACGGGCGAGCGTCCGACGCTCTCCGCCCGGCCAGGTGACGACGTCGACGAGGAAGCCGATGCTGTCGCGCGGTCCGCCGAGGATCGCCTCGGGCTCGAGCCGCACCCAGGCGAGCGGCGCGCTCGAGCTCGCGCCGGCGCGCTCGATCGCCGCCCGGATGCGGTGGCGCGTCTCGCGCGACGGGTACTGGTAGAAGACCGAGTGGTACACGATCGCGACGCCGTCCTGCGCGCGGCGCGCGAGCCGGTCCTCCAGCCATTCCGCCGCATCCGCGCGCTCGACGCGGACGTCGTTCGCGACCGCGATCGCGATCGCCGCGTCGAGGCGGGCGAGTCGATCGCGCTGGTCGGGCCAGATGTACGCGCGCAGGCGGAGGCGGTCGTCCGGGTCGCGGACGTCGAGCGGGTTCCGGTCGCACGCCGCGCGGCTCCGCACGATCGGCCGGGCGTCGAGCGCGGGCGGCGGGCCGCTCCAGCGGGTCTCGATCGGCGCCGCGCTCTGGCGCCCCCAGGTCCACGATTCGGTGCGATAGGCGAAGCGGTCCCAGTGGAGGTTCAGGCCGGCGCTGGCGCCGATCTCGAGCATGTCGAAGGGGAGGTCGGGGAAGCGCCTCGCGACGTGCAGGAACGCCGCGAAGAGCGCGATCGAACGGTTCACCTCGTTCGTCTGCGGCGGGTGGCGGAGGAAGTCCGACACCCACTCGGAGTCGCGCGCGAGGAAGGCGCGCGCGGCCTCCCACGCCGCGTCGCCATCGGGCGTCGCGCGGGCGGCCGGGTAGGCGGCGGCGAGCTCGGGATCGCGGCCCGAGAGAGCGGCCGCGTGCAGCGCGCCCGCGAGTCGAAGCGACACGGCATCGGCGCGCGGCGAGCCCGGCCAGCCGGCGACGAGCGCGGCGGTCGGGCCGCCGGCGGCCAGGTCGCGCGCCATCGCGGTCAAGAGGCGCGCGGTGAACGGCGAGCCCATCGCCTCGCAGAAGCCCGCCTGCTCTTCGAAGTGGTCGATCACCGCCTGGCTCATCGCGCTCTCCGTCCCGACGCTCTTCGCGCACCGGCGCTCGGCATGCCGCTCTCGGATGCCGGCGCCGCTCAGTGTGCCGCGCCCGCGGCGCCGGGCGCCGGGCGGCTGTACGGCAGCAGCATGACCCCGAGCAGCATCGCCGCCGCGAGCACGCCGGCGATCAGGAACATGTCGTCGAAGGCCATCATCGTCGCCTGTGCGCGGACCTGACCATAGAGCACCGCTGCGGCGCGCGCGTGGTCGGCCGCGACGCCGCCGCCCTGCGAGAGCGCGTGCGAGAGCGCTTCGAGGGCGTGCTCGAAGGGGCGGTAGAGCGGGCTCGACCAGCTCGCCAGGACCGCCTGATGGTACTGCCCGCGCCGGATGAGGAGCGTCCCGAGGATCGCGATGCCGAAGCTCGCTCCCATGTTGCGCATCAGGTTGTAGAGGCTCGCCGCGTTGCTCATCTCCTCGCGCGGGACGCGCGCGAGCGCGGTCGTCGAGAGCAGCGTGAAGATGAAGCCGAGGCCCGCCCCCTGCAGGATGCTGGGCGCGACGATCTGCCACCAGCCGAGGCCGAGGCTGAACAGCGTCATGCGGTACTGGCCGACGACGAGGAGCGCGATGCCGAACGCCATCAGGAGGCGCGGATCGAAGAAGCGCGCGAGTCGCCCGACCAGGAACATGGAGAGCCCGGTCGCGACGCCGCGCGGCGCGCTCGCCCAGCCCGACTGCGCGGCGCTGTAGCCCATCAGCGTCTGCAGATAGAGCGGCCAGAGCGCGAGGCTGCCGAAGAGGATGAAGGCCATGAACGAGATGAGACCGCATCCGACCGCGAGGCCGCGATCGCGCAGGAGCCGGAGCTTCACGACCGGCTCGTCCACGCGCAGCTCCCAGAAGACGAAGGTCGCGAGCGCCGCGATCGCGAGCACCGTCGACGCTCGCACCCAGGTCGCGTCGAACCAGTCGGCGCGCTCGCCTCGGTCGAGGACGAGCTGGAGCGCTCCCAGGCCGAGCACGAGGAGCGCGATGCCGACCCAGTCCGGCCGCCGTCGCTGCGCCGCCACGTACGCCGGCTCGCGCAGGAAGCGCGCGCACATGAGCGCGGCCACGATGCCGAACGGCAGGTTGATGTAGAAGCACCAGCGCCACGAGTACGTGTCGGTGATCCAGCCGCCGAGGGTCGGCCCGATGACGGGCGCGACCATCAGCCCGACGCCCCAGGTCGCCATCGCGATGGGCTGCTCGCTCGGAGGAAAGGTCTCCATCAGGATCGCCTGCGACGACGGGAGCATCGCGGCGCCCGCGAGGCCCTGCAGCAGCCGGAAGACGACCATCGCGCGCAGGTCGGGCGCGGCGCCGCAGAACATCGACGCGACCGTGAAGAGGGCGACGCTCGTGATGAAGTAGCGCTTCCGGCCGAACCGCGCCGACAGCCAGCCCGTCATCGGGATCACGATGCCGTTCGCGATCAGGTACGACGTGAGCACCCAGGTGATCTCGTCGATGCTCGCCGAGAACGCGCCCTGCATGTGGGGCAGGGCGACGTTCACGATGCTCGTGTCGAGCACCTCGAGGATCGTCCCGAGCATCACGGAGACCGCGATCAGCCATTTCTCCGCGCGCCCGACCACTCGGGGCGACGTTACCCGCGACGTCGCGTCTTGACAATTCCGGACTGACTGGTCAGTTTCATATCTCGATGCGCGCCGCGGGAACGCCGTCGCCGGTCGCGCCGCAGCGCGGCCGCCCGCCGACCGCGGGTCTCCGGAACGCGATCCTCCGCAACGCCGAGGCCTCGTTCACGGGCCGCGACTTCCACGCCGTCGCGATGGACGACATCGCGCGCCGCTGCGGCGTCGGCAAGGGAACGCTCTACCGGTACTTCGAGAGCAAGGACGCGCTCTTCCACTCGGTCATGCTCGAAGGCCTGGCCGAGCTGGCCGGTCAGATTCGCGCGGTCGCGGCCGCGGAGAGCGCGCCGCCCGCGAAGCTCGCCGCGATCGTCCGCTCGATCCTGCGCCACTTCGCGGCGCGCCCCGGCCTCGCGGGGCTCGTCGATCGCGAGGAGAGGAAGCGCGGCGCGGCGGCGCGGCGGTGGTTCGGGCGCCGCGCCGAGCTCGCGCGTCTCGTCGCCGGCGTGATCGACGACGGCGTCCGGACCGGTCAGTTCCGCGCGATCGAGCCGCGTCTCGCGGCGGAGATGCTGCTCGGCATGCTGCGCGCGATGAACCGCTACCCGGCGGCGCGCGAGTCGCTCGCGACCGTCGAGCGGGCGGTGCTCGACGTCTTTCTGGAAGGCGTCGCCGCGCGCGGGCGGGGACGGATGCGTGCGCGGGCCGCGGCGCGCACGAGCGCGCGTCGCGCGGCGGCGCATCCCGCGCGGAGGCGAAGGCAGTGAGCCCGAGCGTGGCGGGAGCGGGCGCGGAACGTCGCGCGGCGCAGTCCTCGCACGCCCCGTTCCTGCAAGCGCTCCGCGCTGCGGGCCGGCTGCTCTTCGTGGCAGGTCTCCTCGGGCAACCGCGTCCGGCTCTCGCCGGCGATCCCGTCGTCACGCTCGCGGAAGCGCAGCAGCACGCGCTCGCGACGCACGACCGGATCCGGGCCGCCGACGCCGGCCGGGAAAAGGCCGCCGTCGCGCCCTGGCGCGCGGTGAGCGCGCTCGCGCCCAGCGTGCGCGAGAGCGCGAGCTACACGCGCGAGAAGGAGGAGATCGCCTTTCCGTCCGACGTCCAGGCGGCGCTGCAGGGCCTGCCGCCGGTCGTCATCGCGCAGGACGTCGTGCGGAACGTGCTTTCGGTCGGCCAGCCGCTCTACACGCACCAGTTCTGGGCGCTCCGCGACATCGGCGACGCCGAGGTCAAGCGCAGCGACGAGGTCTATCGCGCCGCGCGCCAGGACGTGCTCCTCGCGGTCACCGCGGCGTACTACGACGAGCTCCGCGCGCGGGCGCTCGACGAGGTCGCGCGCCAGACCGAAGGTTTGACGGACGTGGAGATCGAGCACGCGCGGGCCCGCGTGCGAGCCGGCGAGGCCGTCGAGAGCGACGTCCTCCGCGTCCAGACGGAGCGGGCGCGCGTCACGCAGCGAACGGTCGAGACTTCGGGCCTGGTGGAGACCTCGCACGACGTGCTCCGGCGGCTCGCGAGCCTGAAAGGCCCGTTCTCGGTGACAGAGCCGGCTCCCCGGAAGCTGGACATCGCGTCGGTCGAGCCCTTCCTCGAGGCCGCGCGCACGCGGAACCCGAACCTGAAGGAGCTGGAGGCGCAGGTCGACGTCGCGCGAGGAGAGGAGGAGCGGCGGGCGGCCGCGCTCTACCCGACGCTCGGCCTCGAGTTCAACTACCAGAACCTGAACCACGACACGTTCGCGGACCGGAACGACTTCTGGAACCTCGTCGTGCGAGCGCAGGTGCCGATCTTCGAGGCGGGCGGCTCGCGCTGGCTCGACCTCTCGGAGCAGCGCGCGGTCGTGGCCCAGACGCGCGCCGAGCTGTCCGGGTTCGAGCGGGACCTCGAGGTGAACGTCCGGCGCGCGTGGGTGACGGCGCGCACGCTCGAGGCCCGCCGGATCGCCGCCGAAGAGGAGCTCCGGCTCGCGAACGACACGTACCGGATGCTCTCCGACCAATACACCGCCGGCGTCGCGACGAACCTCGACGTGCTGACCGCGCTCAACACGCTGGCCACCGCGCGCGCGAACGTCGCCTCCACGCGCTACGCCGAGGCGGTCGCGCGCGTCCAACTCGAGCGCGTCGCCGGAACGCTGGGCGAGGTCGAGCCGTGAGCTGGCGGCGGGGCGCCGTCGCGCTCGCGATCGCAGTCGTCGCCGTCGCCGGGCTCGTCCTCGCGGCGCGCTGGTGGCTCTTCTCGCGAACGCACGTCGGCACCGACGACGCCTACGTCCACGCCGACGTCGCGATGGTGACGCCCCGCATCGCCGGGACCGTCGACCGGATCTACGTCGACGCGAACTGGGAGGTCCGGCGCGGGCAGCTGCTCGTCCGCATCGACCCGGCCGAGCAGCGCCTGCGCCTGCAGCGTGCCGAGGCGGCCCTCGCGCACGCGCGCGAGGGCGTGCGCCAGGCGCGCGCCGCGGTGCGAGCCTCGGACGCCGGGCTCGCGCTCGCGGAGGCCGACCTCGAGCAAGCTCGGATCGACCACTCCCGCGCGGCGCAGCTCGCGGGCGGCGGCGTCGTTCCGACCGAGCGCCTGGACCGGGCGCGCACGGCTCTCCGCGTCGCGGAGGCGCGCGTCGCGAGCGCGCGCGGGGAGGCGACCCGCGCGCGCGCGACCCTCGGCATCCCCGACGAAGCGCCCGACGCGGAGGCGGCCGCCGTGCGCGAGGCCCAGGCCGCGCGCGACGAGGCCGCGCTCCTGCTGTCGTACACGAGGATCCGCGCTCCGATCTCGGGCATCGTCACGCGGCGCGCCGCGGAGGTGGGCGAACGCGTGCAGCCCGGCCAGGCGCTCATGGCGATCGTCCCGGTCGCACGCACCTACGTCGAGGCGAACTTCAAGGAGACCCAGCTCACCGACGTCCGCGTCGGCCAGCCCGCCACCGTGGTCGCCGACATCTATCCCGACGTCGTCTTTCGCGGGCGCGTCGACGGGCT
This sequence comes from Binatia bacterium, assembly GCA_035651755.1. GTDB lineage: Bacteria > Desulfobacterota > Binatia > UBA12015 > UBA12015 > DASRFA01. The sequence goes on from DASRFA010000032.1 coordinate 185,066, forward strand.
CGCGCCGGGGACGGGCGCGGCCTTCAGCCTCCTTCCGCCCGAGAACGCGACCGGCAACTGGGTGAAGGTCGTGCAGCGCGTCCCGGTCCGGATCCGGCTCGACGAGCCGCCCACTCCCGACCACCCGCTCCGCGTCGGGCTCTCGGTCGTCGCCACGATCGACACCAGCCGGCGCGACGGCCCGATGCTGACGCCGCTCTCCGAGACCGACGCGGCGGACCGGCGCGACCCGCGGAGCGCCGCCGTCGCGCGCTAGAGCGCAGCTCCGCGATTCCGGGCCGGCGACGAAGTCGCGCCGCGACGGCTCGCGCTTCTCGCCCGCCGCTCGGCGGCGCGTTGCCTCCGGCTCGCGCCGAGAGCTACGAGGACGTCGGGATGCGAGCGAAGCGAGCCGGCGCAGGGAGTGGCGCCCCGTTCGGCTTCGCCGAACGGGGCGAGGGAAGCGCTTCCCTCGTTGAATAGTTGAGGCAGCCGCGGCTCGCAGACCCCGTCCCGCTCCGCATCGAGCCGGAGAACGAGTGGGCGTGGTGCGGCGACCGGAAGCTCGACCTGACGCCGAAGGCGTTCGCCGTCCTGCGATACCTGATCGCACGCCCGCGCCGGCTGGTGACGAAGGCGGAGCTGCTCGAGGCGATCTGGAACGAGACGATCGTCAGCGAGTCCGCGCTCACGAGCTGCATCCGCGACCTCCGGAAGGCGCTCGGCGACTCCTCGCGCTCGCCACGCTACCTCGAGACGGTCCACCGGCGCGGGTTTCGCTTCATCGGCCCGGTGACGGCGTCGGAGGCCGCCTTTGCGGGCGCGGTGTCCGCCGCGGCCGCGGCGCCGGCCGCGCCCGGAGGCGCCCCTGCGGCCGTCGCTGCGATCCTTCCGAATGCGCCGCTCGTCGGCCGCGACGGCGACCTCGCGCGTCTCCGCGCGCTCTTCGCGAGCGCCCTCGGCGGACGGCGCCAGGTCGTCTTCGTGACGGGGGAGGCCGGCATCGGGAAGACGTCGCTGGTCGAGGCGTTCCTCGCCGGCGTCACGGAGCGCGGCGCCGGCGGAGACGTCCGCATCGGACGTGGCCAGTGCGTCGAGCAGTACGGCGCGGGCGAGGCGTACCTGCCGGTGCTCGAGGCGCTCGGGCGCATGGGACGAGAGCCGGGCGGCGACGCGCTCGTCGCGACCCTCCGCCAGCATGCGCCGACGTGGCTCGTGCAGCTCCCCGCGCTCCTGACCGACGAGGACTTCGAGGCCGTGCAGCGGCGGGCGCACGGCTCGACGCGCGAGCGCATGATGCGCGAGCTCATCGAGGCGCTCGACGTGCTGGCGGGCGAGCGGGCCCTCGTCCTCGTGCTCGAGGACCTCCACTGGAGCGACTCGGGAACGGTCGACCTGCTCGCGATGCTCGCCCGCCGCCGCGACCCGGCACGGCTCCTCCTCGTCGGAACCGCGCGCGCGGCCGAGATCGCGGCCAGCTCGCACCCGCTGAAGCCCGTCAAGCAAGAGCTCCAGATCCACGGCCAGTGCGACGAGATCGTGCTCGACTTCCTGACCGAGACCGCGGTCGGCGAGTACCTCGCACGGCGCTTTCCGGAAGCGCCTTTCGTCGGCGAGCTGACGCGCGTCCTGCACCGCAGCACCGGCGGCAACCCGCTCTTCCTCGTGAACCTCGTCGACCATCTCCTCGCGCAGGGCCGCCTGCGCGAGGAAGCGGACGGCTGGCGGCTCGCGATCGGGGTCGACGAGGTCGCGTCCGATCTCCCGGAAACGCTCTGGCAGATCGTCGAGAAGCAGATCGAGCGTCTGAGCCCCGAGGAGCATGCGGTCCTCGCCGTCGGCGGCGTCGCCGGGCTGGAGTTCTCGGCCGCGCTCGCGACCGCGGACGGGATCGCCGTCGCCGACGCCGATCAGCGCTGCGCGACGCTCGCGCGTCGCGGGCAGCTCGTGCGCGCGCTCGGCGTCGCGGAATGGCCCGACGGCACGGTGGCCGGCCGCTACGGGTTCATCCACGCGCTCTACCGGAAGGTCCTGTACGCGCGCGTCGAGGTCGGCCATCGCGTCGGGCTGCACGCGCGCATCGGCACGCGGCTCGAGCAGGCGTACGGCGCGGGCGCCGACGAGATCGCGGGCGAGCTGGCGATGCACTTCGAGGAGGGTCGCGACGTCGAGCGGGCGATCGCGTATCACGGGCACGCGGCCGACAACGCGCTCCGCCGCTACGGGCACCGCGAGGCGGCGAGCCACGCGACGCGCGCGCTGGAGCTCATCGCGACGCTTCCCGAATCGCCGGGGCGCCTCGAGCGCGAGCTCGCGATGCGTACCGCGCTCGCCGCGGCGCAGATCCGGCGGGGCGCGGACGCCCCCGAGGTGGTGCGGACCTACGCGGACGCGAAGGACGTCTCGACCCGGATGGACGCGAAGCTGGAGAACGTCCCGGCGCTGATCGGGCTCTTCCGCTACTACATCAGCCGCGCCGACCTCCGCGCCGCGGGCGAGATCGCGGAGCGGCTCGCCCCCCTGGCGGACGCGGCCGACGACACCGCGATCGTGGTCGCGATCCACAACGCGGTCGGCGTCCTCGCGTTCTACGCGGGCGACTTCGAGAACGCGCTCGCTCGCCTCGAGCGCGGCCTCGCCGCGTATGCCGCGCGCCGCCAGCGGTCGGGCCGCGTCCCCGCCGTGTGGGGCGGGCACGACGCGGTGTCCTCGTGTGGCGTGCATACCGCGTGGGTGCTCGGCGTGCTCGGGTACCCCGCGCGCGCGAGCGCGATGTTGCAGGAAGCGCTCGACCGCGCGCGCGCGACGGCATCGCCGTTCATGCTCGCGACGTCGTGCAGCTACGCCGCCGTGATCGAGGCCGCGGCCGGGGCGGACGTCGCCCTGGTGCGCGAGCTCAGCGAGGAAGCCTCGAGGCACGTGGAGGAGTGCCGGCGCCGCATCCCTCCCGGGGAGTCGTGGCATGCGTTCGAGCTCCTGCTCGGCGTCGCGGGCGTGCACGTCGGCTGGGTGCGCGCGGAGAGCGGCGAGAGAGAGGCGGGCGCCGACGCGATCCACGCGGCGATCGCCGGCTACCGCGCGCGCGGAGCGCTCGTCGCGGTGCCGACCTTCCTCGCGCTCCTCGCCGACGAGTACCGGAAGGACGCGCAAGCCGAGAAGGGGTTGGCGGTCGTCGACGACGGGCTCGCGATGTCGGATTCGACGGGATCGCGCTACTGGGACGCCGAGCTCTGGCGTTTGCGCGGGGCGCTCCTCGTCGGGGCGAAGGGCGGCGCGCGGCGGGCGGGCCGTCCCGCGGCGAAGTCGCCGGAGGCGGACGCGGAGTCGTGCTTCCGGAAAGCGATCGACATCGCGCGTCGCCAGGGCGCAAAGGGCTTCGAGCTCCGCGCCGCGAGCGACCTCGCTCGCCTGTGGCGGGCGAGCGGGAAGGTCGCCGACGCGCGCGCGCTCCTCGCCGAGACCGAGCCTGCGGCGAGCCGCCCGGCGAAAGGAGCGGCGCGGCGCCCGAGTCGCTGATCCCGGCGGCCGATCACTTCCCGACGTCGTTCGGCCGCTTGCCGTGGCGCGCGGGCCGCGCCAGAACCGCGCCATGGAGACGCATCGGCTCTACTCGTGCGACGACCACCTCGACCTGTGGAACCTGCCCGCCGACCTCTGGGCCGGCCGCCTGCCGTCCCGCCTCGCGGCCCGGGCGCCCGACGTGGTCCGGCAGAACGAGGGGTCGTGGTGGACCTGCGACGGCCAGATCCTCGGACCGCACCGCATGTCGAGCCAGTACAGCGCGATTCGCCGCGCCGGCATCGAGGACGACGGGTCGCGCGCGTCGGATCCGAAGCTGCGCCTCGCCGACATGGATCGCGACGGCGTGCACGCGTCGGTGATCTACGGCCCGAACCTCTTCGGCCTCCCGATCGCCGACCCGGAGCTGAAAGGCGCGGTGCTCGCCGGCTACAACGACTGGGGGCTCGACTTCAACGGACACGCGCCGGATCGGCTGTGCGTGCTGCCGGTGCTGCCGACGCACGCGCCCGAGGCGGCCGTCGCGGAGCTCCAGCGCGTCGCGCGCCTCGGGCATCGCGGTGCGATCCTGAGCCCCTTCGAGTTCCGCTGCACCGATCCCGCGTGGGAGCCCTTCTGGGCGACCGCCGAGGAGGTCGGCCTGCCGATCAGCTTCCACATCGGCCACGGCACCTCGCAGGTGAAGGTCGTGCCGAGGAGCTGGGAGCTCGCCGCGTTCGCCGCCTGCGGCCCGATGCAGCTCGACGAGCCGCTCTCGATGATGATCTTCTCGGGCGTCCTCGAGCGCCATCCCGGCCTCCGGCTCGTGCTCGCGGAGAGCGGCATCGGCTGGCTCCCGTACTTCGTGCGCCGCCTCGACCAGACCGCCGAGAAGCACGTCAAGAACGCGACCGACTACCGCCTGCGCGCGAAGCCGAGCGAGATCTTCCACCGCCAGGTGTTCGCCACCTTCGAGGAGGAGCCGCTCGGGCCGAGCCTCCTTCCGCTGCTCGGTCCGGACAACTTCATGTGGGCGTCCGACTATCCGCACCCCGACAGCACCTTCCCGCGCTCGCGCGAGGCGATCGCGGAGGCCTTCGCGGGGCTGGAACGGGGATTCGTCGAGAAGGTCACCGCGACGAACTGCGCGCGGCTCTACGCGTTCGACGAAGGGATCCGCTGAGGCGTCCCCGACCGTTCCGACATCGTCCGACCCTCCAGCGCGCCATTGATGCGGCGCGCCGTCCCCGCTCGCGACGGTACGGCCGGCTCGGCCAGGGTGGGGGCTCTCTCGGCCGGGCGGCCGACTCTCCCGGGAACGGAGAACCGCGCCCGGGAAGGCGTCGGCAACGACCTTTCGGCCGATCGGGCTTGGCGCGCCGGGCCGCCGCGTGCCAGGATCGCCCGCCTCCACCCTCGTTCGCCATGCGATGCGGACATCGCCGTCGGGCTCGAAACGACGCGGGCCGTCCCGGCCCGAAGCGGAAATCAATGCGCACTCACCGTGACGATACTTGTTTCACAACCAGAGAACGGGCGGCTATACGGGCAGGCATGAACGCCTCCCGCCGGAGACTCGCCCTCTCGCTTGCAGCGGCTCTCGCGTCGTGTCTCGCCAGCACCAGCGCTCGCGCCGGCGCCGCGCCGCAGCCGATCGCGCGCCACGAGATCCGCCAGAATCTCTTCTCGGCGTGCTTCTCGAGCGACACCGACGGCTGGGTCGTCGGCGAGCTCGGGCGCGTCTATCACACGACCGACGGCGGCAACACGTTCGCGATCGCCGACACCGGAACGCGGAACGCGTTCCTCGCGGTCGCGTGCCTCCCCGACGGGAGCGTGGTCGTGACCGGCCCGAAGGGCGCGGCCATGAAGACGAGCGACGGCGGCACGACGTGGCAGACGCTCCAGACCGGCGCCAAGCGCGCGCTCCTGAGCGTCGCCTTTCCGACCAAGGACGTCGGCGTCGCGGTCGGCGACTTCGGAACGATCATCCGCACGGAGGACGGCGGGAAGACCTGGACGACGATCGCGCTGCCCACCGACGCCGCGCTGCCGCAGCTCGAAGAGCAGGGCATCGATCCGGGCGACATCCTCCTCTACGACATCGCCTTCCCGACGCCGGAGCGCGGCTTTGCAGTGGGCGAGTTCGGCGCGGTGTTCACGACCGCGGACGGCGGCAAGACGTGGACGGCCCAGAAGAGCCCGGTCGAGAACACGCTCTTCGGCGTCTACTTCGCCGACGAGAAGAACGGCTGGGCGACCGGGATCGAGGAATCGCTGATCCATACGACCGACGGCGGCCAGACCTGGAAGAAGCTTCAGGTTCCTCCCCGCAAGGGCTTCGTGCTCGGCATCTACGACGTGGCGGTCAAGGGCAACGTCGGCTGGGCGATCGGCGAGAGCGGCACGCTCCTGCGAACGACCGACGGCGGCAACACCTGGGAGCGCGTCGCGCTCCCGATCCGGCTCGCCGCAAACTCCTTCCGCGGGATCGCGGTCTCCGGGCGCGCCAACGGCATCATCGTCGGCAGCGAAGGCGAGATCCTGCTCACCACTGGCGATCAGTTCCACGAGCTGAAGGGCTCGTGACCGGCCCGCGGCCCGATCGGAGGTCCCCGCTATGATTCCGCAGAGATGGATCGAAGCGTACCTGCGCTTCCTGCTGCGCTACCGCTTGACCGTCAGCATCGCGGTCGTGCTCTTCACCGCGACGTTCGGCTTCTTCCTCGTGCGGATGAAGCTCCAGATCAACTTCTTCGACTTCTACCCGAAGTACCGGACCTTCGCGGACGCGTACGCCGACTGTAAGGCGCAGGGCGGCGGGCCGGTCGACTGCTTCATCCCGTCCGTCGTTCGCCCCGGTCCGGATCCGTACATCCAGATCTACACCGACTTCCGGCGGATGTTCGGCAGCGCGAACATCCTGTCGGTCATCCTCGAGGTCAAGAACGGGGACATCTACAACCCCGAGACGCTCCAGAAGCTCGACCGGATCACGAAGCGCATCACGCTCCTGAAGGGCGTCGTGCCCTACCAGGTGCTCTCGATCGCGCATCCCAAGGTGAAGAGCATCACCGCGCACGGCGGATCACTCCAGATCCGTGAGATCTTCTATCCCGGTGTGCCGAAGACACAGGACGACGCCGACCGCGTCAAGTTCGCGGTCTACTCCACGAAAGGGGTGCGCGGCATCTTCGCCTCGCTCGACGACACCGCCGCCGTCGTGCACGCCGGATTCTGGGAGGAGGGCCTCGACTTCCAGAACCTCTACGACAACGTGATGCAGCTGAAGGCGGAGGAGGACGATGCCAACCACACCGTCTACGTGACGGGCTTCCCGTGGCTCTACGCGTCGGTGCTGCAGTACTCCAAGCAGCTGCTCTACGTCTTCGGCCTCACCACGCTGACGCTCGCGTTCCTCCTCTACACCTACTTCCGGACGTGGACGGGAATCTGGGTGCCGATCTTCTCCGGCATCCTCTCGAGCATCTGGGGCCTCGGGATCGCGGCGGTGCTGGGCTTCAACCTCGACCCGCTCGTGCTCGTGATCCCGATCTTCCTGACCGCGCGAGCGCTCAGCCATTCGGTCCAGTCGATGGACCGCTACCACGAGGAGTTCTATCGCCTGAAGGACAAGAACCAGGCGATCATCGAGTCGTACTCGCACCTCTTCCAGCCGGCGATGTCGGGCATCGTGACCGACGGCATCGGGCTCCTGATCGTCGCGGTCGCGCCGATCCCGCTCATCCAGAAGGTGGCGATCTTCGCGAGCTTCTGGATCGTCTCGATCTTCATCAGCGTCGTGACGCTGCACCCGATCCTGCTCTCCTTCATCGATCCGCCGCCCGAGCACCACGCGCCGGCGGAGTCGACCACGACCATCAGCATCTGGACCGGCAGGATCGTCATGTGGGGCGCGATCGCGATCGCCGTCGCGCTCTACAAGTACGGCATCGTGTCGTCGTGGGTCGCGTTCATCCTCATCGCACCGGTCCTCGCGTGGTACTGGATCCTGTTCGGCGAGCGCGCCTACCAGGCGTGGACGCACTACGCGATCGTCGCGACCCAGGGGAATCGCCGCTGGATCGTCGTCGGCATCACGGCGGCGCTCTTCATCCTCTTCCCGATCTGGGGGTGGACGCTCAAGGTCGGCGACATGTCGCCGGGCTCCGCGCTCCTCTTCCCCGATCACCCGTACAACGTCGCGTACCGAAAGCTGAACGAGAAGTTCCTCGGCGCGAGCAGCCTGATCGTTATCGCCGACACGCAGCAGCCCGACGGGATCAAGAACGCGCAGCCGCTCGCCGAGATCCAGGAGTTCTCCAACTACATGCAGGGCGCGGAGAGCGCCAGCACGTCGGTCACCGTGATCGACATCGTGAAGCGGCTCGCGCAGCTCTACCACGACGGCGATCCCAAGTGGGGGCTCGTGCCCGACACGTCGAAGGAGATCGGGCAGCTCTTCTACGTGTTCACGAACACGGCGACCGGCAGCGACCTCGACCGCTACATGGATCCGTCCGGTCGCTACGGGACGGTGCTGACGTTCTTCCGAGGGTACTCGCACGACATCATCAAGAACTCGATCGAGTACGGGAAGGCCTTCAGCAAGACCCACGGCGGCGGCTCGGTCGAGTTCAAGTTCGCCGGCGGCCTGTTCGGCATCCTCCACGCCGTGAACGAGGCGGTCGAGAACTCGTACTGGACGAACCTGACGCTGATCTTCATCATGGTCTTCATCTGCCTGTACTTGACGTACGGGTCGCTGGTCGCAGCCGGGCTCCTCATGATCCCGGTCGTCCTGTCCCAGCTCGCGGCGGAGTTCACGATGGTCGTCCTGCACATCGACCTGAACGTGAACTCGCTTCCGATCGCCGCGGCGGGCGCCGGCGTCGGCGTCGACTACGGCATCTACCACTTCAGCCGGATGATCGACTGCTACGACGAGTTCGGGAACCTCGACGAGGCCGTCGACTTCGCGACCGCGACGACCGGCAAGGCGATCATCTTCACCGGCACGACGATGATGGCCGGCACCATGTTCTTCTACCTCTCCGACTTGAAGTTCCTCGCCGAGATGGGGCTCCTCCTGAGCCTGCTCATGATGTTCAACAAGTTCGGCGCGCTGATCGTCGTGCCGGCGCTCGTCAAGGTGATCCGCCCGCGCTTCATGCTCGAGCGCGAGGTACGAACGACGGCGCCGAGCGAGCACGCGCCGGTCGTCCCGGCGAGGCCGGCCGCGCACGCCTAGCGGCGTGACCTAAGACCACCGCCCGGAGGGCACCGCGCGCAGCCTCGTGGCAGAAGTGCCGCTCGGCGAGCATAGCGAGCCCGCGGGGAGTGGACTCCCCACCGTTTGTCAATGGGCCGCAAGCGGACCGTTGCGTCGCATGGGGTCGTAGCGGGTTTGTTCCCTGAGCATCGCGCAGGCGACGCGCAGCAGCCGGTCGGCGACGGCGCGCAGC
>DASRFA010000033.1:0-2388 GCA_035651755.1 Binatia bacterium
GAGGGGCTGGCGGACCGGGTCGGCGTCGCACGCGGCGGCGAGCCTCCCGCTCGCATCGAGATCCGGGAAGGGCGGGCGCGGCTCCTCGTCGACGTGCGGGGCGGGCAGAAGACCGGCTTCTTCCTCGACCAGCGCGCGAACCGCGCTCTCGTCGCGCGGCTCGCGCGCGGACGTCGCGTCCTGAACGCGTTCGCCTACACCGGCGCGTTCGGCGTCGCGGCCGCGCTGGGCGGCGCCGCGCACGTGACGTCGGTCGAGACGTCCGGGCCGGCGCTCGCGCTCGCGCGCGAGATCTGGGCGCTGAACGAGCTTCCCGAGGCGGGGTCGGAGTGGGTCGCGGGCGACGCCTTCGACGTGCTCGCGGACGCGCGGACGGCGGGGCGCTTCGACCTGATCGTCCTCGATCCGCCGCCGTTCGCGCGCCACCGGACCGATCGCGAGCGCGCGGTGCGCGCCTACCGCGACCTGAACCGCCGTGCGCTGCGCGCGCTCGAGCCGGGTGGGCTGCTCCTCACGTGCAGCTGCTCGCCGCACGTCGCGGCGGACGCGTTCCTGCACGCGGTCGCGACGTCGGGCGCGGCCGGGATGCGGCTCCAGGTCCTGCGATCGCTCGGCGCCGATCTCGACCACCCGGTTCTCGCCGCGCACCCCGAGGGTCAGTACCTGAAGGCGCTGCTCGTCCGCGCGACCGTCGACGGCGGCGCTGGTCCGGCCACCGGTGGAAACGCCGGCGGCTGAACGGAAGCGTTGCACGGCGAAACGCGCCGGGTAGCGCGCTGCTTCACCGCTTTCGCAGCCGAGCGCGCGACCATCCCTGCATGGGCGCTGGTGCGCGCGCGACGAGATCCGCGCGTGGCACGCCGCTCGCGAGCGAGCGCTGGCGATGCTTCACGAGCAGGTCTCCGAAGACTGTGCGCGCGATCGCGTGGAGCGCGCCGGCGTCGAATCCCTGACCGACGCCGAGCTGCTTTCGCTCGTGCTCGGACGCGGGCGAAGCGGCGTCGCGGTCGCGGCGGTCGTGCGACGCCTCCGGGCGCGCTACCCGGACCTCGAGGACCTGGCGGCGGCGAGCCTCGCCGAGCTCGCCGCCGTCGCGGGCGTCGGGCCGGCGCGCGCGGCGGCGATCGGAGCGGCGGTCGCGCTCGGGCGGCGGGTCGACCATCGCTCGCTTGCGCCCGGCGAGCCGATCGGCGGCAGCGCCGACGTCCATCGCCACTTCCACCCCCGCCTCGCGGCACTCCGGCAGGAGCGCTTCTACGTCGTGCTGCTCGACGGCAAAGGTCGGCTGATGCGCGAGGTCCGCGTATCCGAAGGCTCGCTCACCGCGAGCCTCGTCCATCCGCGCGAGGTGTTCCGCTTCGCGATCCGCGAGGCCGCGGCGTCGGTGATCCTCGTGCACAACCACCCGAGCGGGGATCCCGACCCTTCGCCCGAGGACGTCACCCTCACCGCACGCCTGCGCTCGGCCGGCGACCTGCTCGGCATCCGCGTCCTCGACCACGTCGTCATCGGCCGCGGCCGGTGGGCCAGCTTCGCCGACCTCGGGAAGCTCTGACGGTCTGCGCGCGCCCGTTGTCTCGACCCGCCGGCCGGCCTACTCTCCCGGCCGGAACAGCGACACCGAACGCGCGCACAGCCGCGCCGCGGAGGCGCCATGTCGAACCCGCCAACCGCCGCGAGAGGCCGATCGCCGACGTCGGCGATCGTCGGCACCGCCGTCTTCGTCGCGCTGGTTCCCGGGACCGTCGTCCTCGTGGTCCCGTGGTGGATCCGGAGCGCAGCGGGCGGGGCCGCCGGGGCGTCGCCGGGCGCGTGGCTTCGCATCGCGGGTGCGCTTCTCTGCGCGGGCGGCCTCGCCATCTTCGCAGACTTCGTGACCCGGTTCGTCGCGGAGGGCCACGGAACCCCAGCGCCGGTCGCGCCGACGCGCTTTCTCGTGCGCGGCGGCTCCTACCGATTCACCCGCAACCCGGGATACGTCGGCGTCGTATCGATGATCGCGGGGCAGGCGCTCTGGTTCGGAAGCCCGGCGACGCTCGTCTACGCCGCGGTCCTTGCGGTCGGCTTCCACGTCTTCGTGCTCCTCTACGAGGAGCCGACCCTGCGCGCGACCTACGGAGCGGACTACGAGGCGTACTGCCGCCAGGTGCCGCGCTGGCTCCCGCGCCCGTCCGCCCTCCTGCGCCGCGGAGCTTAGAGCTCACTCAAGACGAGCGCCCAGAGGGCACCGCACGCCACCTCGTGGCCGGAGTGCCGTGCGGCGAGCGAAGCGAGCCCGCGGGGAGTGGACTCCCCACCGTTTGTCAATGGGCCGCAAGCGGACCGTTGCGTCGCATGGGGTCGTAGCGGGTTTGTTCCCTGAGCATCGCGCAGGCGACGCGCAGCAGC
>DASRFA010000034.1:0-61613 GCA_035651755.1 Binatia bacterium
GTGGGCGTCGGAGTCGGCGTCGGCGTGGGAACGGGGACGCCGGGGATCGTGTCGATGGTGGCGCACTTGCACTTCGCCTTCGTCTCCGGGAGGCCGGAGTCGGAGATCGAGTTGCACGTGAAGTTGGAGCTGTTGCGCCACGCGGAGCAGTACGTGACGTCCAGGAGCCCGTCGTGGTTGTCGTCCTTGCACGTCAAGGTGATCGTGGCCGGCTGCGACGGCACCACGGAGTCGGAGAACAGGCGCTTGATCGGGTTGATCGTGACGTCGTTCTGGTTTCCGTCGCCGCACTGGTCGTTGTCGCCGGTCGCATTGAGGTAGGGCCCGTAGCCGGTCGCGAGGTCGGCGTCGGTCGGGGCATTCGACAACGGCGGCGGGAAGTACTCGCGGAAGCAGCTGCCGGTGAGCGCGTCGCCGCCGTCGAGCGCGAGATAAAAGCCGACGTCATAGCGGGTGGTCGCGTTCACCTCGATGTCCGAGGACAGCTGGAGCTGCGCCGTGTCGCCGATGCCCGAGCACCCGTCGATGACCTGGAGCACGTGCACCGACGTGATCGTCACGTCCTCGGCTGTGCAGTTCAGGGTGCCGAGCCCAGCCACGTCCTGCATGCAGCCATCGACGATGCCGGCGCGTGCGCTCGGTGGCCCGATCACGACCAGGCTCGCAGCGACGAAGATGGCCGCGGCGGCGCGCGCGATCGCGGCGAGGCGTGGGGTACACGCTACGAATCCGTGCGTTCTCATGGCTCTCCCGGTGTTCGGTTCGAGTGGGACCAAGTTTCGGTACGGCGAGCCCCGGGACCGGACGTCCGTCGGCTGGTCCACGCCGGCGGAAGAGTCCGTAACGCAAGCGGTCGTGACGATCGGCGCGCGGTGATCGGCGCGATCACCGTGCGGCGCGACAAGGTAGAGGCTTTGCGTCTCGTTTTCAAGCTCGTTTCGCGGGGCTCGCTCGGCAGCGCTCCACGGGGATACGCCAGTTCCTCGGTGTGTCCGCGCGTTCACGACCGACCCTGGCGCGAGCCGCTGGAACGTAGAGCTTTTGCCGCGCTCCCCATGGCATCCCGGTTGCAATTCACGCTTCAGCCGCGCCGGACCAGAGCGGCGGGAGGAGGCGTCATGGCCCCGTTTGCAGCGATCGACTTCATCGCGGGATCGGCCGCGTTCCTGGCAGTCGCGTGGGTCGGAGTCATGGCGGTCGCCGCCATCACCGACCGGAGGATGATCGCGCCGAAGCGACTCGCGCTCCTGTGCGGCGCCGTGATCCTCGGTCTCTCCGGGGCTGCCTTCGCCGCCCCGGTCAACTTCGCCGACCACCTCGAGTGCCGGGACGTCAAGGACACGGCGGCGCGTCAGCTCTATACGATCAATCTCGCGTCCAACGAGCTGCTTCGCCAGGACGGCTGCAAGGTTCAGGTGCCGGCGAAGCAGGTCTGCTGGGCCACGCTCGAAGACGGCGTGTTTCCGCCGCCGTATTCGGCGCCGGCCGGTCCCAACCTGATCGGCCACTACTACCTCTGCTACCGCATGGTGTGCCCGCGCGACGTCGGCGAGTTCGTCCTGGCGGACAGCCTCGGCGGCCCGCGCTTCGTCGCGCTCAGGCGCGCGGAGGTGGTCTGCGTGCCGGGGTATTGAGCACCCGAGCGGCCGTGCTCCCGGCCCTCAGAACTGGAAGTAGATGAAGCGCTCGCTGCCCGGCGAGAACAGGAATGCGGCGATCGCCGCCGCCGCGTACGCGACGCCCTGAGCGGCCGCGGGAAGCCGGGTGAAGGCGCTGCGCGCCGGCTCCGCGAGCGGCCCGAGATGCAGCGCGAAGCCCACCGCGACGAAGGCGAGCGCCTCGGTCGTATGCCGGGTCCAGATGACATCGAGGTGTCGCAGGCCTCTCAGCAGGTAGCCGAGCTCGGCGAACGAGGGCGCACGGAAGAGGAGCCAGCCGACGCAGACGAGGTGGAACGTCGCGATCCGAGCGAGAAGCGCTCGGGCGGGAGATCGCGACCGAGCGCCTCCCCCGGCGCACGCCGCCGCCCGTTCCGAGAGCGCGCGTCGAATCGCGAGCAGCGCGCCGTGGTACGCGCCCCACGCGACGAACGTCCAGGCGGCGCCGTGCCAGAGACCGCCGAGGACCATCGTCGCGAGCAGGTTGAGGTACGTGCGCGCCCGCCCGCGCCGGTTGCCGCCGAGCGACACGTAGAGATAGTCGCGCAGCGGACGCCCAGGTTGTACGCGAGGCTCAGCGCGAGGAGGAAGCGGCGGCTGGCCGTGCCGGTCGCGCGCTCGATCGCGAGCCCGAGCGTGAAGTCGAGCACCGTCGACCCGACGAGAAGGAGCCCGAAGAAGGGGCTCCACGAGAAGTAGAAGAGCCAGCTCGAGAAGAGGAGGAGCAGCTTCCGCGCCCGCCAGCCGCTGCTCCGGAGGACGCCGTGGTACGCGATCAGGACGATCGCCAGGAAGATCCCGAACTCTGGGCTGTTGAACGACACGAAAGGAGCGTTCGGATCGGGTCAGGAAGCGGGCGGCGCGGAGGCGGCGAGCAGGGCTTGCAGGGAAGGGGCGACGGCCTCTGCCGTCGTGGCGACCCCGGCGCGATTGAGATGTCCGCCGGTGTCGAGAAACCCGTCGTCGTCGATGAGCCGATGCAGGTCGACGACCTCGCCACCGTTCGCCCTCACGACGCGTGCGATCGCCGCGACCCGCGCCGCGACGCGCGGCTCGCGATACCAGCCGCGGCGCTCCATCTGGTGCCACGGGATCGGGGTGACGACGACGAGGGCCGGGACGCCGCGCGCCGTCGCGCGCGCGACGCTGGCGCCCAGCATGCGGACGGCCGGTGTGCCCGGGCCGATGGGCGCGTCCCACGCGCGCAGCGCGTGATCGAGCGCGTGCGCGTAGCTCACGAGCGCCGGCCCCCCCGGCAGGGAGAGCGGGCCCGCGAAGATCCAGGCGTCGCTTTGCTGCCACAGGTCGCGCAGGCCGTCGAGAAAGAGGATCGCGCCGGCGGCCCATTCCTCGCGCCAGAGGCGGGCGAGGAGAAGTCGCGGCATCGTCCATCCGCGCGCGTAGAGCGGCAGCAGCGCCGCGGCCGGGAGACGGTCGGCGGGTAGCCGCTCCGCGACGTGGGTCATCGGCCGGGTGGTGCGATCGGAGAGCAGGCGGAGGTTCGCGACCAGGACGATCGCCCGCGGCCCGCGCTCCAGCACCTCGTCGACGAGAAAGTAGTACGCGAACGGCTCGAACCCGAAGTGGCCGACGATCCACGGGGGCGGCGCCTGGAAGCGGCTCGCGAGCATGGTGGGATAGGAGCCCTGCGCGGAGACGTCGAGGATCGTCGAGTCGCCGAGCCATGCCACGAACGGGGCCGGCGGCATCCTGTCGGCGGCGAGGCGCTTCAAGATCGCGATGCGCGGCCCGTAGAGCGACGACGCCCGCGTCAGCGCATCGTCGTGGTGCGCGCGAACGGCCCAGGCGGTCGCGGCCGCGACCGCGAGGACGAACGTCGTACCCAAAGTCGCGAGCCGCCCCATCGCCCCGGGGTGGAGCTATCCGCGCCGGGTTTCGCCGTCAACGAAGCGCTTGCGAGCGGTCCGTCGCCGGCCCCAAGCGCCGCTCATCGCCATGCATTCGGTCGCGCAACGATCCGCGCGCTTCGCGCGCGGACAGTTCGGCTTTGCCGAACGGGGCGAGAGCGGAGATCCCCTCGTTCTACTGCCCGTGGCGCTCCGTGAGGGCGCGGACGGCGGGCTTTCGCATGAGCTCCTGGATCTTCGGGTCGTTCGCGATCCTTCCGAGGTCGCCGGCGTGGATCGCGTCCATGAGGGCGGCGTCGGAAAGGATCGACTGGACGGTCGGGTCGTCCTGGAGCGCCAGTGCCTGGTCGCGAAACGCCGGGTCGTGCGCGAGGTTCTCGACGACTCGTCGCTCGGCATCGGCGCCCGGCCCGCGCGCGATCGAGCCGCTCGGATTCCGAGCGGCAGCGGGCGCGTTCACCGGCGGGGTGGCGATCCGCCGCACCCGGCTCTCCGGCACGTCGATGTCGCCGAGCGCGCTCGATCGCAGGTGGAAGACGCCGTCGTGGAGCGAGACGATCTCCGCTCGCAGCGTCGTCCCGTCGGTCAGCTCGATCTCGCGGACCGCAGCCGGCGGCGCGGCGGACACGCGGTCGCGCGCGACCGCGAGCAAGACCAGGGTCGTGACCCCGACCGCGAAGCGATTCCGGCTCATCTGCCCTGTGCGACGGCAGTTTCGGCGCGAGACTTGAAGGCGGTCTCGCGGGAAGCCGCTGCCGCAGGCAGGCGGCCGATTCGACCGCCTGCCTCGGCCGGACGTGCTACCGTCCGATGTGGAGCGTCACGAAGATCGGGCTCGGCGTCGCATACGACAAGTCGTCGCTCTTCCAGTTGTAGACCTCGACGCCGATCTGGTTGGGCTGCGCAGAGTAGACGTAGGCGTTGGCCACGCCGTAGCTGTACGACTGCGCCAGCGCCGTGATGATCACCTTGTCGGCGCTGATGTCGGTCGGAAACACCCCGTTGAACGTGATGTCGCAGTATCCGAAGCCGGGACAGGAAGCGGTCGCGCTGACCGTTCCCTTGCCGCCGAAGGTGAGCACCGTGGAGGTGTCCATGTCCACCTTCGCGTACGCGACGGGCGTGGCGCGCCTCGAGGCGCCCAGCGAGCTGAGGGCCGCGGCAGGCCCGGCCAGACCGGCGATGAGGCCGGCGGTCATCAATCCAACGAGAATACGCATGGTCGTCTCCTCTGCGGCACGCGTGCCGCGATTTCGTCCCCACGATTTGGAACTCACGAGACGAGCGGCTCGGGTGACGACCCACGGCCGCCGCTCGCCGGCCGATGCGTGACGCGCCGGCTCCGGAAACCGGCAACCGCCTCTCATCGACGCCGAGCGTGGGACCGCGGCGACTCACGTTCGCCGATCCGTCTTCAATCTCTAGGCGTGACGGCGGGCCGTCACGTGTGTGACGGCGGGGACGGAACGATCGTGACGGGGCGGCGGTGTCCGCCCCGCTACGACGAGACGGCGATGAGCGGCGTTCGCACGCGGCTCGTGTGCCCGCGCACTCGCGATGCGCGAGGGCCGACGCTATCCGCGCGATCGCCGGCGCGGCGACATCCGCGCGCGCACGAGCGACGTGGACGGCATCACGGGCAGCGGTCGAGCACCGATTCGCTGCACGGCTTGCCGAGGACGATGGGGCACACGCCTTCCGCCGTCAGGTACGGCAGGCTTCTCGGCGGGCAGCTTCCGCCGTTGTCGGCGGCGGTGATCCCGCCCGGGGTCGTGTCGAATCCCACCGGGAAGAACGTACCGCCGGTGCACGTGAGGCCCGTGCCGCCGACGCAGTTGCTGCCGTCGTCGCGCGCGACGTAGACGATCCCCGGTCCCTTGTTGAGGGACGCGATCGCCGTGTCGAAGCTGTGCCCGAACTCGCCGGAGCAGCACGAGGTCGAGGTGATCGCGAAGCCGGGTCCGCCGTTGTCGAACGCTTCGCTGCCAGAGAGCGCGTTGCCGTCGCCCTTGACGCTGAAGCCGCCGAGGCCGTTCCCGTCCGCGACGTTGTTGAAGAAGCTGCCCGTCCCCCCGCTGATCGCGTTCGCCTTCAGGCGGAAGCCCCAGCCGCCGTTGTTGAAGGCGAGGTTGCCGGTGAACGTGACGCCGATGAGATTGGAGTTCCGGAGCGACGTGTTCGACTTGACGACGAAGCCGTCCCCTGCGGCGTCCTGCACCTGGCTGTCCTCGATGTCGGCGCCGTCTCCGACCGCGACGATCCCGTGGCCGAAGCCGGAGACGTAGCAGTTGAAGGCCGCGAGGTTCGGCCCGTGGAGCGAGATCCCGACGCCGCCGGTGCCCCCGGTGATCGGCCGGGTCTGGTTCGTCTGGCAATCGACGGCGAAGCTCCGATCCAGCGATCCGCTTCCGGTGTTCACGACCGCGAGGCCGTTCCCCGGGCACGCTCCCGACAGGATGGGATCGCTCGCATCGAGCGTGAGCGTCTGGCCCGTGTTGTCCGGTCCGACGGCGATCTTCGTTGCGCAGCCGATCGGGACCGCCGTCGTCCCGATGTGCCCCGCGAGTGCGACGCGGGCCGATGCCGTCAGGGCCACCAACGCGGTGAACGCCGTGGAGGCGACCCACGAGCCACGATTCGACTTCATCACGACGAGTCTCCGAGCGCCCGAGGTGGTTGCCGGCGAGCGGTAGGAGAGGTGGCCCAGGAGGCGGTGAAGAACGATTGTCCGCACCGCTTGCGGAAGCGCAAATCGGGTCGATCGCCGGGTAGTGTTCTAAGGACACTACCGATCGCCGCCGCTGCCGCGCGACCGCGGTGGCACCGCCGTCGCCCGCGTACGAAGGGGGCGGCACGTCCGGGAGCGGCCGTCACCGCCGGTTCACGTGCCCTGAACGACGGTGCACCGCGCCGGCCCTCTGGGCCCGGTCGCGCCCCGAGGAAGCCAGGTCCGGCGGTCACTTCGCGCCGATCGCGCGCGGCACGCGAGCTGCAATCGCGCTCCGCGACGAGACCGGTCGGAGGCTCGACGCTTCCGACCCCCGCCGAGATCGGCGGAGAGCGGAGACGATCATGAGACACACGACACTCGCCTGCCTGCTGACGTCGTCTTGCCTCGCCATGGGCATCGCGCGTCCCGCACACGCCCTGTCCGGCCCGATCGGCACCGGTCCGGGCGACATCCCGAAGCTGAGCGACCTCGTCCAGATGAGCGGCAACGTCAAGCTCAAGCCGAGCAAGGCGGACATGAGCTGGTGCGGCGCCCTCACGGTGACGATCCACGTGCAGGAGCTCGTGAGCTCGATCTACTGCCCGAGCGGTCCGCTCACGTGCCAGCCGGTGGAGGCGGTCGGAAACGAGTACGACGTGGACGCCGACGCGATCGCCGTGACGATCGACGGCCATCACTGGCGCTACCAGTCGACGTTCTCGCTCAACGGCCCGGCGCAGGTCGAGCTGTCCGCCCACTGCGACCCGGCGTGGGACTACAGGTACAAGACCCGCGCGATCGTCGGCACACCCGCGCACCCGCTCCGCATCGCCCCCGGCGACAAGCGGAAGGCGAGCTTCCGGGTGAAGCTCGTCGTCCCGCCGCCGGAGACGCGCACGGTCGTCCTCCGCCCCGTCGGCACGTACACGAGCGAGGTCCACTCCGACATCGGCCCGCTCGCGAGCGATTGCGATCCGAGCCCGACCGTCGAGAGCGGCAAGGTCGAGGTCGGATACCTCCGCGACGACTACGATCCCGACGCGCTCTTTCGCTGCCAGGTCGAGTTCGTCACGCAGGGACTCCTCTGGTTCGACCTGAGCGACATCCAGAAGATCCCCCACAAGCTCATGCTCGACGCCCAGCTCAGCGTGAAGGAGAAGGTGCTGAACCGGGCGGACGAGGACGGCAACGATCTTCCGATCGCTCCCGGCGACACGTGCATCGGCGGCATCGGAACGGCGACGGCGGACTGGGTCGATGGCTGGTCGTCCGGTCTCGTGCCCAACGACGCCCTCGCCGACGGCAGGGGACCGTGGATGATCCTCGCGCAGGTCACGCAGTGGCTCGTCTACCCCGACACGAACGAGGGCGTGGTCATCAAGAGCATCGACGAGTCGTTCACCCGGAACGGCGCGATCTGCCGCTCCCGGGTGCTCGACCCGAAGCTGACGTTGAAGTTCGTCCAGACGGCGGACGTTCCGGTGCTCTTCTGAGGTCGTGACGGCAGGCGCGCCGCGCTACGCTCGGCGCATGGCGGAGATCGGCCCCGGCGCTCCGCCCCATCCATCCGTCGGAGCCGTGGTCGCGCTCGTCGCCGTGACGCTCGCGATCCTGGGCGCGCTGATGTTCGCCGCCGCTGGGACGATCGCCTGGCCGCGCGGGCGGCTGTTCCTCGCGGTCTACGGGGCACTCACTGCGGCCGCCTGCGCCTGGCTCTGGCGGACGAACCCCGAGATCTTCGCCGCGCGATCGCGCATCCAGAAGGGGACGAAGCCGTGGGATCGAGCGCTGACCGCCGCGATCGTCGCCTCCTGGGTCGCCATTCTCATCGTGTCCGCGCTCGACGACGCCCGCTTCGGATGGGCGAGACCGCCCGACTGGGTCGTGGCGCTGGGCTACGCGCTCTTCGCTCCGGGCTTCCTCGGCTTCGCGTGGGCGCAGTCGGTCAACCCTCACTTCGAGGCGACGGTGCGCATCCAGACCGACCGCGGCCACAGCGTCGTCAGCACCGGCCCGTACGCGATCGTTCGCCATCCGGGCTACGCGTTCGCGATCCCGATGGTCCTCGGAATGCCGCTCGCGATGGGATCGCTCTGGGGCTTGGTGCCGGCCGGCATGCTGGTCGGGCTCATCGCGGTACGGACGTTCGCGGAGGACGCGACCCTCAAGGCCGAGCTCCCCGGCTACGCCGACTATGCCGCCCGCGTGCGGTGGCGCTGGCTCCCCGGCGTGTTCTGAGCGCGGACGAAAGCGAACGCGCGCTTCCCGAGCCTCGGGCGCGGCTCAGACGAGGCCCGCGCCGAGGTTCACGACCAGCGCGAGAATCGCGACGTTGAAGAGGAACGACACGAGCCCATGCGCCACGACCGCGCGCCGCAGGAGCTTGCTCGTCACCTGCACGTCCGACACCTGGAAGGTCATCCCGATCACGAACGAGAAGTAGACGAAGTCCCAGTAGTCGGGGCGGTCGTCGGACGGAAAGACGAGACCGCAGCCCTCGTCGCCTTCGCCGTAGTACTCGTGGGCGTAGTGGAGCGCGAAGATGACGTGGATGAGCGCCCACGACAGGAGGATCGTCGCGACCGCGAGCGCGAAGGAGAGCGCCCGACCTTGGTCCTTCGGCACCCCGCCGAGCTCGGCGACGATCGCGCCGAGGCTCGCGACCGCCGAGCCGACGGTGAGGACCAGGATCGCCATGCCGCCCTCGTCGTGGATCGCGGCCCGCTGGCGCACGAGCGCGAGCTCGAAGCGCGTGATCAGCGACAGCGCGAGCACGAGGTAGACGAGGACGCCCGTGTCCCAGGCGACCAGCAGCCGCGTCGCGAGCCGGGTCTCCGGCCACAGGATCGTGTGGACCGCGAAGATCGCGAAGCTGAGTGCGAGCGAGCCGAACAGGTGGCCGTGGTTGCGGATCTGCCGGACGGCCTTCGGGAAGCGCGGGACCGCCGCTGCTGCGGTGCCGCTCGGCCTCGCGGGCGCGCCCGAGGCGTCGGCTGCGGTGGGGCGACTGGGACTCGACCGCGACATCGCCGGATACGGGCGACGGTGACGACGCCGGCGCGGCAGGTCAAGCCGACGAAGAGGCGCTCAGGCGAGCCCGAGCGGCGTTCGTCGCCTGCCGCGCGCGGGCGGAGCGAGGCGGCCCGGCGCGCCGGAACCGCATCGCGGTTCCGGCGCGCCGGGCGAGAGCGCTCGTCGGTCGAGAGACCCTAGAGCCGCCGGGGACGGCAGGTGAGGGTCTTGAGCGACGGGTCGAAGCGGCATGCCGCCAGGTCGAACGTCGACGCGCAGCACTGACCCGACTGGGCGCCGCTCGGCGGCTGCATGACCATCGACACCCGCAGCGGGAGCTGGTTCGGGGCGACGAAGTAGCTGCCGTCCTTGCCCTTCACGCGGAAGCGCAGCGCGTGCGGCTGGTCGGGCCGGACGCTGACGGTGATCTTGTAGATGCCGAAGTTCAGCGAGTAGTCGGTGGTGCTGTAGAACCAGCCGCGCGGGTTGTGGCGCCAGCCGGTCCGGGTCGCCGGGTTGTACATGCCGGGAGCGATCAGTGCGTCGATGATCGCGACCTCGTTCGAGTCCTTCACGATGAAGCGGAGGCCGTTCATGACGAGGTCGATCTCCGGCTGGAGCGGCTGCACGCACGATCCCGAGAACGTGGTCTTCCGCTCGCCGATCGGCTTCGTGAGGTTGCCGATGTAGAGGCGCGGCGTTGCGATGAACGTCTGGGCGAGGTCGGTGCAGTCGTCGCACGCGTCGCCTTCACCGTCGACGTCGCCGTCCTCCTGACCCGGGTTCGGGACGACGCCGCAGTTGTCGACCTCGTCACACACCGTGTCGGCGTCGATGTCCGGCTTCACGAGATCGGGCGGGCAGGCGAAGTTCGTGCCGTCGCAGTACTCCTCGAGGTCGCACTCCTCGAACCCGCCGGTGCAGGTCGCACACGTCGGGCTGAGCCCACGGCAGAGCTTCGTCGTCGGCTCGGCCGCATCGGCCGGGCAGTCGTAGCCCGCCGGACCCGGCGTGCCGGTGCAGTTCTCGGTCGCGTCGCAGATGTCCGTCGACGCGCGACAGACGGTGCTCGACGGCTGCGTTACGTCCGTCGGGCACGGCGCGCTCGAGCCCGTGCAGTTCTCGGCGACGTCGCAGACGCCGCCGGACCCACGGCAGACCGTGCTCGAGGGTTCGAAGGCATCGGCCGGGCAGTTCACGCCCGAACCGTCGCAGTTCTCCGCGATGTCGCAGACGCCGGCCGAGCCGCGGCAGACCGTCGAGCTGGGCTCGACGGCATCGCTCGGGCAGGCCTTGTTCGTGCCGTCGCAGTTCTCGACGATGTCACACACGCCCGCCGACGGGCGGCAGACCGTCGTCGACGGCTTCACCGCGTCGCTCGGGCAGTTGTAGCCGCCTGGACCGGAGACACCGGGGCAGTTCTCGGCCTGGTCGCACACGTCCGAGGCGGCGCGGCAGACCGTGCTCGCCGGCTGGGTCGCATCCGCCGGACAAGCGGCGCTCGAGCCGGTGCAGTTCTCGGCGATGTCGCAGACGCCGCCGGAGCCGCGACACACCGTGGACGACGGCTGGAAGGCGTCGGCGGGACACGCGCCCGCAGTGCCCGGGTTGGCGGGGCAGGTCTCCTGGACGTCGCAGATGCCCGCCGACGTGCGACACACTTGGCCCGCGGTGCGGAACTGGCACGTACTGGTGCAGCAGGAAGTCGCGGAGCCGTTGTTCGCGCCCGCGTCGCACTGCTCGCCGGTGCCGTTGATCACGCCGTCACCGCAGAAGGAGGTGAAGGCGACGGTCACGAAATGTCCGTCGCTCGACTGCGTCCTGCCCGGGCTGCCGGTGTATTCGCAGGCGCCGCAGCTCGACGTCGAGCCGTTCTGCTGCCCCTGACGGACGGCCGCCTCGCACGAGTTGCTCCGCACCGAGCCGTTCCAGGTGAACGTGAGCGCGTGGCTCTGCGCCACGCCGTTGCTGAGCCGCGGGCCGATGACGGCGAGCGGCGAGTTCGTCTGGTTGTAGCCGATCTGGTTGTTGCCGCCGCCGTTGCCGATGTCGCCCGGGCTGCCAGTGCTCAGCGTGCCGGACGCGAGGGCGATGTTGCTCGTCCCCGTGATGCCGCTCGTGTGAGCCTGGCCGTTGCAATTGAGGAGGTCGTCGTTGCGCTGCAGCATGCCGACCCGGTTGGAGGTGATGGTGAGCGAGTAGCTGCCTGGCGCGGTCGCGCTGAAGCTCAGGTTGTGGATGGTGTTGTTGCCGCTCGTGTCGCGCGTGGTGAAGGCGCCGACGTCGGCGTTGATGTTCCAGGCGTGACGGCTCTGGAACGTCGTGCCGTTGTTGACGAGGACGGACGTCGAGCTGCCGCAGAAGCCGTCCGAGTTGTTCGAGCCCTGGCATGCGGAGCCCGCGTTGCTCGACGTCGCGCCGGTGATCTGCGCGAGGGCGGGCGCCGCATCGAAGAAGCTCGCGAGCGCGACCCCGACGATGAAGGGCACCAGAGCTCTCAGGTTCGAGGGAATACGGGTCCAGGTCGAACGGATCATGGTCCCTCCCATCGGGCCGCAATCCAGGCTTTGCGGGTTCAGGGTTCTACGGGTTCGTGCCTTTTGCTTGAACGCGTCGGAGGCCCTCCGTACATCGTTCGTTCACGCGTGGTCAAGGCGTAATGAGCTTCGCAGAGCGGTCGCTGCGGCGCCCGGCATCCGACGAGGTGCGTCACGAAAGCGCCGTTCGCGAACTCCTCGACCCGATGATCGCCGGGCCGGAGGGCTCCGTTCGATCGCGCGCGCGATCGGAAAGCGCGACGCCATCACGCCGCCGCCGTCCTCGATGTGGCCGCGGCCGCGGTCGATTGCCGCCGATGGAACGGTCTGTGAAGAGACGGGTCGTGCGAGCACCGGCGGCCGCGAGCCACGATTTCGACGTCGCCGTGGTCGGCGGCGGGCCCGCCGGCGCCGCGACCGCGGGGCGCCTCGCGCAGCGCGGCCGGCGCGTCGTGGTCCTCGAGCGCGAGCCCTTTCCGCGCTTCCACATCGGGGAATCCCAGCTTCCGTGGAGCGACGAGGTGTTCCGCGCGCTCGGCGTCGACCGCGCGGTCGCAGCGGCGGGATTCGTCGAGAAGTGGGGGGCGAGCTTCACGAGCGCCGACGGCGCCGTCGAGCAGTACGCCGACTTCGCGGAGGCCGCCGAGACGCCGCGCCCGCAGACCTGGCAGGTCACGCGCTCGGAGCTCGATCGCATCCTGCTCGAGCACGCCCGCGGCGCCGGCGCGCACGTGATCGAGGGCGCCGAGGCGCGCGATGCCTCGTTCACGCGCGATCATGCCGAGCTCCGATTCGGGATCGGACCGACGTCCGAGGTCGCGCGCGTGGCGGCGATCGTCGACGCGTCCGGCCGGACGGGCTTTCTCGCGCGGCGCCTCGTCGAGCGCCGGTACGACCAGCATCTGCGGAACGTCGCCGTGCACGCCTGGTACGAGGGCGTGCCTCGTCGGGCGGGGCGCCGCGCCGGCGACATCCGCATGGTGACGCGCCCCGATCGCGGGTGGTTCTGGTTCATCCCGGTGTCGGAGACGGTGACCAGCGTCGGGCTGGTCGTGCCGAAGGACGTGCACGCGGGACGGCGGAGCGCTCCGCTCGCGGACGCGCTCGACCGCTACGTCGCGGAGACGCCCGCCGCCGCCGCTCTCCTCTCCGCCGCGCGCCGCGTGTCCGAGGTGCGGTTCGACGCCGACTACTCCTACGAGTCGAGCCGCTACGCGGGCGATCGCTGGCTCGTCGTGGGCGACGCGGGCGCGTTCCTCGACCCGATCTTCTCGACCGGCGTGCTGCTCGCGCTGCAGGCCGGGATCGACGCGGCCGACGCGCTCGACGCCGCGATCGCCGCCGGCGACCTCTCGCGAGCGCGCTTCCGCGCGTACGAGCAGGCCGTCGCGGCGCGCTACCGCTGGTTCCGGCGCTTCGCGACCGGCTTCTACGATCCGGCCTTCCGCGAAGTGTTCTTCCGGAAGGACGCGTCCCCCGCGATCCGAGCCGCGGTCGTCTCGGTGCTCGCGGGCAACTGGCGGCCGAGCCTCGCGACGCGGATCCGGATCGCGCTCTTCTTCGCGGCGGTCGCCGTGCAGCGGCGCTTCGCTCTCGCGCCCCGCCTTGCTCCCCGCACGGCCAACGCGTAGACCGCCGCCGGGATCTCGACCCGGAGGGCGAGGTGCGTTTGCGAGGCGGCAACCCTGCGATCGTCGTCTATCTCGATCGTGAGGCTCCGGCGCATGCCGGCGGTCGCGAGCGCTATCGGTCGCCCCGCCTGACGATCGAATCGCGCCCGCTTCCCGCGCGCCCCGCGCCGGGAGACCTTCGCGTCCGGATGCTGCTTGCCGGCGTCTGCGGCACGGACATGCACCTCGTCCGCGCGGATCCGCGGACCGGGTACATCGTCGGCTCCGTGCCGCTCGACGTCGGCACGGCGGGTCGCGTGCTCGGCCACGAGGGCGTCGGCCAGATCTGCGACGTCGGCGAAGGCGTCGACCGCTTCGCCGTCGGCGACGTCGTCACGTTCGAGTCGATCCTCACCTGCCGAGAATGCGTCCCGTGCCGGCGCGGGCTCTTCAATCAGTGCCGTCGCGGCCGACTCGTCGGGACCGAGGTCGACGGCCTTTTTCGCGAGGTGGTCGACGTGCCGGCGTGTGTCGCGCACGACGTCTCCGACCTCGCGAGGACGCCCGAAGGGCTGCGCGCGGCCGCGTGCATCGAGCCCGCCGCGTGCGCGCACGTCGCGATCGCGCGGCTCCGAGTGCGTCCCGGCGAGCGCGTCGTCGTGTTCGGCGCGGGACCGATCGGCGTCTATGCCGCGATGCTCTGCCGCGAGGCGTTCGGAGCGTCGGTCGAGGTCGTCGAGCCGATCGCCGGGCGCCGGCAGGTGGTGGCGCGCTTCTGCGATCGCTCTCTCGACGTCGAGCCGTTCTTCGCGGAGGCGGACGCCGAGCCGTTCGACGTCGCGGTCGAGACGTCGGGCGTGCTCGAGAACGTCGACCGCGTGCTGGGCCGCCTCGGACCCGGGTCGCGCGTCGGCCTCCTTGCGCGCAGCGGGCAGCCGTTGCACGTCGCAGCCGTCGATCACCTGATCACGCAGGGAGTCTCGATCGTCGGGTCCCGCGGCCACCTCGGCGGCGGGTTCGACGACGTGCTCCGGCTGTACCGCGCCGGGCGACTGCCGCTTCACGAGAGCGTCACCGGCGTCGTCGAGGGGCTCGACGGATTGCACCGGGAGATCCTCTCACGCGAGCCGATCGAGGAACGGCACTCGAAGGTGCTCGCTCGACTCGGCGAAGCCGCTTGACGGGCGCGGGCTCGGCGATCGACCGCGCGCGCCCGGCGGCGGCTCTGCCCGAAGCGCGGCGGAAGCTCGGTTTCGGTCCGATCGTGATCGAGCTTCGCTCGGACGACGCCGCCGCGGCGGAGTGGCTCGCGGAATTCCTCGGCCCGTGGTTCGGGCCGGCGGCGGGCGACGCCGATTGGCACGCCACGCTCTCGACGGCGCGCGCGGCATTCCGGGCGCTCGTGGAGCGTCGTCCGCGTGATGCGGCGCTGCGACCGTGCTTCGCGCTCGACCAGCAGGTGATCTCGCTGCCCGCGTGGCCGGAGCGCGGGGGCGTCGCGGTGGCCGACCTCGAGCGCTCCTGCTGCCTCGTCGTCGAGCCGGGGCGCGTCGCGCTCCACGGCGATCCCGACACGCGGCGATGGCGGTTCACGCTCCAGTGGGTCTTCCACGAGCTCTCGGCGACGCGCCTCCGTCGCACGGCGCTCGACCTGCACGCCGCGGCGGTCGCGACCGGCGGCCGCGCGATCGCGATCGTCGGTCCGAAGGGCGCCGGCAAGACGACGCTCTCCTTCCATCTCCTGCGGTCGGGTCGATGCCGCTGGATCGCGAACGACCGGGCGTTCGCGGAGCCGAGCGCGCGCGGGATCGAGCTCCGCGGGATGCCGACGCCCGTCAAGATCCTCGCGCCGACCCTGGAGCGCTTTCCCGAGCTCGGCCGCGGCCTCCGGCCGTTCGATCGCCCGTATCTCGACGCGCTCGCGGAGGTGCTCGCGGAGGACTCGACGTCCGTCATTGCGCCGCCGCGCGAGCTCGCGCTCAGTCCGGCGCAGGTGGCGCACCAGCTCCACGTCGACCGGCTCGCGGCGGCGCCTCTCGCCGCGATCGTGTTCCCGGAGATCCGCTCGGACGTCGACGCCTTTGCGATCGAGCCGCTCGATCCGAAGCAGGTCGCCTCGCGGCTGTGGGCGAACCTCTACGGCAAGCCGTCGGGCCGGAGCGAGCCGACGGTGTTCGAGGACCTCGCAGGCGGCCTGCATCCGCCGCGACGACGGCTCGCGGACGAAGCTGCCCGCTCGGCGCCCGGCTATCGCGTCGTCCTCGGCCGGAACGCCCGCTCCGAGCTCGCGACGCGGCTTCTCGACCTGGTGGAGCGGTGACGATCCCGGGCCCGCCCGAGGTCGCGTGCGAGATCGCGGCGGCGCTCGATCGAAGCGGCCTCCGCTGCCGTCGCGTGCAGCTCGTCTCGCCGCTCGGAGAGAGAAAGGGAATCCGCTTCGCCTACCGCGTCGATACCGAGGACGGTCGCACCGTCAAGCTGCGCCACTTCGGGGCCGCCGAGCCGGCGCGCGAGCACGTCGCGCTCCGCGCCGAGCTCGACGAGGCGTTCGCTCCCGTCCTCGGGCGCGACGGCGCGGTCGTGTTCGAGGCGTGGGTCGCCGGCGTCCCGCTGGACGACGCCGATCCCGAGGAGCGGGCGGGGGAGGCCGGGGCGCTGCTCGGTCGTCTGCACGCGACGCCGATGCGTGCGAGCCTCGGAACGACGTGCGACACGCGGCGATGGAGGTCGGCCGCGCACTCCGACCTCGAGATCCTGCGCCGGGCGGGCACCCTCTCGGCCGCGGAAGCCGCCGCTCTCGGCGCCGCGCTC
The DNA here is from genome assembly GCA_035651755.1 of Binatia bacterium. Taxonomy (GTDB): domain Bacteria; phylum Desulfobacterota; class Binatia; order UBA12015; family UBA12015; genus DASRFA01. Next base: position 16,207 of record DASRFA010000034.1, read on the forward strand.
GCGGCGCTCGATCCCGAGGCGGCGCGGGTCGCGCTGATCCACAAGGACTTCTGCGCCGAGAACATGCTGGTCGACGGCGGCGGTCGCCTGCGCCTCATCGACAACGAGCAGCTCGAGGTCGGGCCCGCCGGCTTCGACCTCGGCCGGACGTTCCATCGCTGGCCGATGTCGCGCGCCGCCTGGACGCGATTCATCGCGGGCTACCGCGCGTGCGCGCCCGCGGATCCCGGAGCGACCGGCTTCTGGCGGATCGTCGCGGCGCTCGTCGGCGCCCGCGTCTTCCTGCAGCGCATCCCCGAGCGGCTCGATGCGTCGCTCGAGCTCCTGCGCCGCCTCGCCGCCGGTCGCGATCTCGAGCACGCCGACGCGAGGTGACGCCCTGGCCGCATCGGTCGCAGCCTTTTGCATGCGCGGCGTCGGGCACCTCCAGATGCTCGTGCCGGTCATCGAAGCGCTCTGCGCGCGCGGCTGCACGGTCCGCGTGCTGACCGAGCGCGACCTGCAACCGATGGTGGAGCGCGCGGGCGGTCGCTTCGTCGATCTCTACGCCGGCCGTCCGCTCGAGTCGGCGGATGCGACGTCGCTCCCCGTCCCGTGCCGCTTCGTGAGCTTCGCCGGGGCCCATGCGGAGCAGCTGACCGAGGAGGTGAAGCGGTTCTCACCCGAGCTCGTCGTCTACGATACGTTCTCGGTGATCGCGCCGGTCGTCGCGCGGCGCCTCGGGATCCCCTACGTCAACGTGTGCCCGAACCACGCCCCCGTCCCCTCTCGTCTGGTGGCCGAGCTGCGCGGCGATCCCAGGGTCGCCGTGTCCGAGGAGTGCTGGCGCGCGGTGCGGCGCCTGCGAGAGGCGCACGGGATGAGCCGCGCCCACCCGTTCTCCTACGTCGAGGAGCTGAGCCCGTACCTGAACCTCTACTGCGAGCCATCGGAGTTCCTCGACGCGAGCGATCGGGCAGCGCTCGAGCCGATCGCGTTCTTCGGATCGCTCGCACCCGAGCTGCGACGGGCAGCGGCCGCGCCGGTCTTCCCGTCGGCCGGTGGCCGCCTTCGGGTGTACGTCTCCTTCGGCACGGTCGTCTGGTGGTATTTCGAGGCGAAGGCGCTCGCGGCGCTCGAGGCGATCGCGCGTGCGTGTGAGGACCTCGACGCGGACGTCGTGATCGCGCTCGGCGGGCACGCGCTGGACGCGAGAGCGCGCACGGCGCTCGCGCGCCCGAACGCGACGATCGCGCAGTTCGCCGACCAGTGGGCCGCTCTCGCCGAGGCCGACGTCTTCGTGACGCATCACGGTCTCAACTCGACGCACGAGGCGATCTTTCACGGCGTGCCCATGGTCTCGTATCCGTTCTTCGGGGATCAGCCGGCCCTCGCGCGGCGCTGCCAGGAGCTCGGCCTCGCGGTGCCGCTCGTGTCCGGGCCGAGCGCTCCGGTCGATCCCGAGTCCGTCCGCTCCGCGATCGCGCGCGTCGTCGCGAGCCGCGACGCGCTCGCGAGCCGGCTCGCGATCGCTCGCGCGTGGGAGCTGCGGACCATCGCCGAGCGCGGAGCGATCGCGGATCGGATGCTGGCGCTCGCCGGCGGGGCCGCTTGACGTTCGACGGCTCCCGCCCGGCGATCGCGGACTACGTCGCGATCGCGAGAGAGGTCGGCTTCGGTCGACCGGCGACCGTCGTCGACGCGCTCCGCGCGCTGGGCGGGCCGCCGCACGAAATCGCCGCCGCCTTGCGCTCGCATCACCTCCTCGGCTTTGCCCAGCGCGCGCTGCGCGAGGCGAGCGCGGAAGAGCGGCTTTCCCCCGAGCTTCTCGCCGCGCTCGCCGCACAGCGCCCGATCCAGCGAGCTGCGCCCGAGGAGCTGCTCGCGACCTTCGACGAGGTCCGGCGCGCGCTCGCGCGCGCCGCGATCGAGGCCCGCATGCTGAAGGGCCTCTACCTGGCGCAGCGCCTCTACGGCGGGATCGACCGCCGGCCTCAGTTCGACGTCGACGTCCTGGTACGGCGCCGCGATCTGCGGCGGGCCGTCGTCGTCCTCCGGGCGGCCGGATTCACGTCGCAGGCGTACGATCTCCACTCGCGCACGGTGATCCGCAACGGGCTCAAGGTGGACCTTCACGGGTCGCTGCGCTGGGCGCCGGCCTACCGGATCGACGAGGAAGCGCTCTGGCGCCGCTCGCGCGACGTCGTCATCGACGGCCTCTCGGTCCCGACGCTCTCGGACGAGGATACGCTGCTGTTGCTGCTCCTCGCGGCCTTCGAGGACCTCGGCCAGGCGACGTCGAACCTGAAGCAGCTGCTCGACGTCGCGCTCTTCCTGCGCGACGTCGAGCCGACGGCGAATTGGGGCGATTTCTTCGCGAGGCGTGCGCGAGAGAACGTCCTCGGCGTGTCGGTGAACGCGATCGCCGTGGTCCTCGACGCCTTCGCGATGCGGGACGAGCTCCCTTGCTTGCAGGCGGAGCTCGCCCGGCATGCGGGAGACGTCGTGCACGCGGATCGCGAGGCGGCCCTGGCCCTCGTCGGCGCGCCGCCGAAGGCGGCAGAGAGCCTGCGCTGGTTCAGGCATGTCTATCCGGGCTCGATGCTGCACTACGTCGCCTGGTTCTGGGCGAGCGGCCTTCCCGGCAACCTGCGTCAGATCGGGCGGCCGTGGCTCGCCCAGTCCTTCGGGCTCTTCGGAAGGTCGCCCGGAGCACGGTGAGCGCGATGAGGCGCGCGTCGAGCTCGATCCGTTTTCTCGCGCTGCCGGACTCACTCGGCGAAGGGGCCGTGATCAGGCTATCGCCGGATCAGGGTGCGGAGAGGTCTCGTTTCCGGGTCCAGCTGCTTGACGCGACGCCCGGCGTCGCGTCCTGACGAGGTGCCTATGAAGCTCTCGACTGCCGTCGTCGTCGCCTCCCTGCTCGGGATGGCCGCCCCCTCTCAGGCGCGCACGATCACGAGTCGCATGTTGCCGGCGGGATCGAACAATGCTGGCGCCTGCTACTTCCGGAACGTGGGCACGACTCCGATCTCGCTTCAGGTGAGCGCGCTCCGGAACTTCAAGGCGGGCTTCATCACGCCGAGCTCCGAGAGCTGTAACGGCGCTCCGCTCGCGGCCGGGAAGACCTGCTACTTGCTGGTGAATCTGCTTCCCGATCACGTGGGCTTCTCGTGCTCCGCGGAGTTCTCCGGCAGCGGCAGGAACCTGCGCGCCGAAGCGGAGCTCCGTGATGCCGGGGACGGGCACGTGCTCGCCGCCGAAACCCTTCGATAGCCATCGCAGACGACGCCGCCCCGCGACGTGCTCGGCGCTCCGCAAGGAAGGAGATCGCCATGAAAGCCTCGGTCATCGCCATCACCGTCGGATGCTTCGTGGCCGCGCCGGTCGCCGCGCGCGCAGTCCAGACGATCGCCACCCCGGCGGCGTTCGCCGGCTTCAATCAGCAACGGGCGGAGTGCTTCATCGCCAACATCGGCACCAGCCCGATCACCGTGGACGCACACATCTACGACGAGTCGGGAAACGTCATGGACAGCGGTTCGAACTGTACGTTTCCGATAGGCGGCCAAACGGCGTGTACCGTCTCCGCGACGATCGGCTTCGGCGCCGCGTACGCGTGCGCGGCGAAGGTCTTCGGCAACCCCAAGAAGCTACGCGCGAACCTGCTCATCTACGACGCAGCCTTCGCCATACTGCGTTCCATCGATCTGGAGTGACGACCGGCCGCGGTCTCTCTTCGACTGACGGCTCGATCAACGTGCGGCCGGCGGTAGCAGGTAGAGCGTCAGGGCGAAGACGAGATACACCATGAGCACCAGCACCCCGACGAACCAGGCCGAGCGCCCGCTGTTGGTCACGAGCGCCGCCGTCAGGGTGGCGACGAGGATCATCACCACCGCTCCCGGCCAGAGCTGAAGGTTCATCGGCGCCGGCCCGACGAGGTAGCTCGCCAGGACGAGCACCGGCGCGACGAACAGCGCGATCTGCGATGCGCTGCCCATCGCGATGCCGACGCTGAGGTCGAGCCGGTTCTTCCGCGCTGCGGAAAACGCGGACGCCATCTCCGCCGCGGCGCCGACGAGCGCCACGACGATGAACCCGACGAACGCCGGGGTCATTCCGAATGCGACCGCCGCCTTCTGCACCGACTCGACGAAGATCTCGCTCACGAGCGCGACCAGGACCGTGACGCCGGTCAGCGTCGCGACGGCCAGGCCGATCGGCCAGGGTGCCTCGCCTTGCTCGCCGTGGTCCGCGCCCGCGAACAGCTCCTTGTGCGTCTTCAGCGAGAACAGCATGCCGAGCCCGTAGGCGACCATGAGGAGCACCGCGAGCCCGACGCTCAGATGGGCCGTGAAGGTCGCGGAGTCGGCTTGCGAGACCGCGGAGGGAACCGCGAGCGCGATCGTGGCGAGGAAGAGCAATCCCGCCTGGACGCGCGCATTGACCCGGTTGAATTCCTGTACGTGGTGCCTGAGGCCGCCGAGCAGGAACGAAGCACCGAGCATGAAGAGGGTGTTCGTCACGATCGCGCCGGCGACGGACGCCTTCACGAGCGTCTGCTGCCCCGCGCGCAACGCCGCGAAGGCGATGATGAGCTCGGTCAGGTTGCCCAGCGTCGCGTTCAGCAAGCCGCCGACCGCATCGCCCGTCTTCGCCGCCACCGATTCGGTGGCGTGGCTCAAGAGGGCGGCCAGCGGCACGACCGCCAGGACGGACAGCACGAAGAGCAGGGTGTGCGATTCGGGCTCGGCCGTCTGCGCCGCCAGGACCACCGGCACGAAGACCAGCAGCCAGAGCAGTGGATTCCGACGGATCTCTTCGACGAGCTCTCTCATGGCGTCACCTGAGCCGTGTCCGGCCGCGTCCAACGCGGCGCCGCGCCGGTCGGAGTTGGCGCGCCCCTGGACATCAACGACACCGGCGACGCGATGGGCGGCTTTGCGCCGTCGATGCGCGCCGCGGCGGCTGCGTCGCGCTCTGACGCGCCGGGCTAGCCAGACGAGCCGCTTCCCCGCGGGGCGAAGTAAGGGCGAAGTAACAAGGTTCGCTGAAAAGTTACGGCTCCTCCTTCGAGAGGCCGTATGCCGTCCGTTCGAGGTGAGGAGAGGCCCCGGGGCTCCAACCGACGGAGTCGCTACCCGGGTTTGAAAGAGGAGCTGGAACCCATGCGAGGAATCGTCACCATCGTGGCCGTCGCTGTGATCGCCGCCGCGTCGGCATCCGTCAGCTACGCGGACGATCGGCTCAGATGCGACACGGTGAAGAGCGCCGCCGTCTCGCGGCTGTTCAAGGACCTCATCCAGTGCAACCACAAGGCACAATTCGATCTCTCGTTCGACCTGACGACCTGCCGGGACAAGGCATACAACAGGTGCACGACGGCAATCACCAGGGCGGACGTGAGCTTCGGCAACGCGTGCTTCTATACTGCGAATTTTCAGGTGTGCATCGATACGCTGACCGCGGCAAACGACATCTATCCCGGGATCTAGCTTCGGGTCGGTGGCGCCGGAGGCCGCGTGTGCTGGGCGATCGGACGTTCCGATCGCGGCAGCGGATGCGAGCGGAAGGCCGCCTCGGCGGACTGCTGAGGTGAAATGCCGGGCGGGGCTTCCGCCCCGCCCGGCATGCGGCGATCAGTCGAAGGCGCTGTGCCAGAAGGCGGCGAACTGGGCTCCCGTCGTGCCGGGGGCCGGGATCGCCAGGGCCGAGCTGGCGTCGTCCAGCACCAGGGTGTTGGAGCCGGCCGGCGACGGCAGCCCGACCACGGCGTTGACCGCCGCGTCGAGCGACCCGTCTCCGTTCGGTCCGCATCCGCCGGCCGCCGGGACCGCGAACGTGCTGTCACCCTGGACCGCGCCGCTCACGACGAGCGCCGCCAGGGGACCATTCGGGTCGAGCGTGCCGTCCGGATCGAACATCAGGAACTCGGCCATCGCGTTCGTGAGATCGGTGTTCGCCGGCCGCAACAGGATCGGGTCGGCTTCCGAGCCGATGAAGCAGCTCGGACCGAGGTCGACGTTCTGGCCGACGAGGTGGATCCTGACCGGGATGGTGACGATCGGCTTCCCGATGTCGATTCCCGCGAGCAGGTCGAAGTCCCTCGGTGTGCCCGCGGACTCGACGGTTGCGATGACCGTGAATCCGCCGGCGGTCACCGTGGCCGGATCGGCGATGAGCGCGCCACCGGCCGGTGCGATGAACGTGAAGACGCCGGCATTCAAGTCGGCCACGAGCCCGCCCTGGAGATTGCTGTTTCCGGTCGTCGTGGCAGGCAGGCTCCCGATCTTGATGCTGCCGTGCGTGGAGTTCGAGGCGATGCAGACGCTGGACGTGGTGACGCCGTCCGTCGCGAGCATCGCGGGATCATCGACGGGGCAGCGGCTGAACGGCGTCCACGCGCCCGGGCCGGCCTGGAACGTCACATCCGGTCCGAACGTCGTGCCGGCGGAGCTCATCGCGACCACGCGGATGTGGTAGAAGTCTCCGACGGTGAGCCCCGTGACGGTCGCGCTCGCCTGCTGGTAGTTGAAGCTCGAGCCCAGGTTGGACGGCGTGCACGGGACGCTCGTCGCGTTCGCGTAGCCGTTCGCCGCGAACTCCGCCGCGGTGACGACCTGAACGGTGCACGTCGTCGCGCGGCCGAGCGGGACGATCGTCGCGTTCAGGGTCTTGGCCGTCTTGCCGGCGCCGACGAGCGATTGCGCCGCGATGAACGGCGCGCCGGCCTCGGGCACGCCGTAGACCTGCACGACGTCGTCGGTCGCATCGCTCACGAAGAGGCGGTTCTTCCGCCCGCCGCTGGCCTTCCCGGTCGCCCAGTAGGCCAGTCCGCGCGAGTCGGTCGCCGCGCCCAGCGAGAACAGGTCGTCGATCCGGGTCCCGGAGGCGTCGTAGACGACCACGTCGTCCCCGTGATCGACGTAGAGGTCACCTGTCCTCGGATTGAGCGCGAGCGCACTGCCCGTGCCGCTGTCGACGGTCGTCGGGGTCCCGCCGGTGAGCGAGAACCGCTCCGTCGTGCCGCCGCCGTTGATCAGATAGACGGCGTCGTGCGTCGAGTCGACGGCGATCGCCCGGATGCCGGAAGACGGGCTGGCCCACTGCTGCAGGAAGTTGCCCGCACCGTCGAACTCGACCACGTTCCCGGTGCCGGCATCGGCGACCCACAGGTTGCCGCCGTCATCGACCGCCACGCCGACGACGCTCACGAAGTGGCCTTGCGGCGCCGTCGTGCCGTCGATCGTCGCCAACAGCTTCCCGGCCGGCGTGAACTTCAGGACCACGTTGTTGCCGGCGTCGCCGACGTACACGGTCCCGTGCGAGGGCGTGCTGGAGTTGTCGACCGCGATGCTGGTCGGATTGGAGAACTGGCCGGCGCCCGACCCGGGTATGCCCGCCTGGCACTTCGGCTTCGTCCTACAGACCTGGCTCGCTTCCGAGCCGTCCAGGACGCCCCAACCCCACGCGGCTCGGAACGCACCGTTGGCGCTGAAGCTCTGGATCCGCGCATTCGCGCTGTCGGCGACGTAGACCTTGCCGCCACGCTGATCGACGGCGACGCCGATCGGCGTCTGGAGCTCGCCCGCGGCGGAGCCCGGACCGCCGAACGTGTCGATGAGCCGGAGGAACGACACGAGCGTCTGGAACGTCGCGCCGGGACCGTTCGTCGTCCCGGCCTCGTTCGTCGCCACGACGCGGAAGTGGTACGTCGTGCCGGGCGTCAAGCCGGTCACGCCGGCGCTGGCATTCTGCGGGTCGAAGCTCGACCCGAGGCTCGCCTGCGCGCATGGCACCGTCGTGGCCGTGTCGAAGCCGCTCGCCTGGAAGGCGGCCTCGTCGACGATCTGGAACACGCAGGTCGTGTCGAACCCCGACGGAACGACGGTGGCGTTCAGCGTCGCGCTCGTGTCGGTCACGTCGGACGCCGACTCGTTCACGACGACGGGCGCGCCCGCGGTCCGGAACGTCGTGTCGGCGCCGTTGGTCGTGCCGGCGGAGTTCGTCGCCACGACCCGGAAGTGATACACGGTGCTCGGCGTGAGCCCGCTCACGTCCGCGCTCGCGGGAACGAACGCGAAGCCCGAGCCCAGGCTCGGCGGCACGCACGGCACGCTCGCCGCGGTGTCGTAGCCGGTCGCCTGGAAGGCGGCGTCGTCGACCACCTCGAACACGCAGCTCGTGTCGAACCCGGACGGGTTGACCGTCGCGTTCAGCGTCGCGCTCGCGTCGGTGACGTTCGTCGCCGACTGGCTTCCGACGAGAGGCGGGCCGCTCGTCTGGAAGGCGTTGTCGGCGCCGCTCAACGTTCCGGTCCCGCTCGTCCCGACGACGAGCGTGAAGTGATAGACCGTGGACGGCGTCAGACCGGCGATGTCGGCCGAGACGTCCGTCGGGCCCGTGATCGGCGTCGCCGGCACGCACGGGACCGAAGTCCCGTACGACGTGTCGATGCCGTACTCGAAGTGGCACTCCGTGATGTCGCCCGCGCCCGCCGGATCGACGTGACCGTTGAGCGTGGCGCTCGTATTGGTCACGTTCGTCGCGTTGCCGGTGATGACGTCGGGCACCGGGACGAGCGGCCCGAAGACCACGACGCGGCTGCCGGCGGCCGGGTTCGACGAGACGTAGACGTTCCCGGTCGATCCGTCGACGTCCACGCCGCGGACGCCCGCGAGCCGGTTGGCGCCGAACTCGCTGACGACGTTTCCTGCGGCATCGTACTCGGTGATCGACGTGTCGTGGGCGACGTAGACGTGATGCGTGACGGGATCGACGTTGACCGCCCTCGGGCCGTTGGTGTCGATGATGCCCAGGTCGACCCCGGCCGAGTCGAGCTTGTGGACCGCTTGGTTCCAGTGGATCACGTAGATGGTGCCGTTCGGATCGACGGCGACGTCGCACGGGCTGAACGACAAGCTGAAGGTCGTGAGGTAGGCCCCCGTCGAGTCGAACTTCTGGAGCACGTTGTGGCTGAAGTCGGACACGTAGACGTTCCCGCTGGAGTCGACTGCCGTGCCGCACACGTCGCCGAACGAGCCGATCGGCGTGTTCGAGCCGTTCAGCTGGTAGAGCGGCATTCCGGACGCGTCGAACGCGGATAGCGGGCCGAACTCCGGAAGGACGTAGAGATGGCCCTCGGAGGCGGTCGCCGAGTTGTCGACCGCGACGTCGGGATCGGCGCCGAAGCCGAACGTCCCGACCTGGGACAGGTAGCTGCCCGAGGCGTCGAAGACGTCGACGAAGCCCTGGCTCGTGGCGATCACGTAGACGTCGCCGGTCGACTGGCGGAGCGCGAGCTTGTCCGCCTCGGTGCCGAGCGAGCCCTGGGGCGTGTCGCTACCGGTGAACTCGCTGATGAAGAGATGACTCTGCGCGCCGAGCGCGCTCGTCGCCGTCCATGGGCCCGCGACGACGAGCACGCACACGCACGCAAGGGCCGTCCATGTGCAGCGCATCCCACCGTCGCGCTGGCCGGTGGCGACGTTCGGAGCACCCGAGAAACGTATCGATGACATGCTTCCCTCCTTCGCCTCGCCGCGTCGCGCGCGCCTGCTCGCGAAGCGCGGCGGTAGAGCTGAACCCACGGTGTTCTGAAGGTTCCCGGCGATAGCCCGCCACGAGGAGCGTTGGATGGGGGGGAGTTGAGCGGGAAGGTTCGGATCGGCAATCGACGTGGTCCATCTTTCGATGGCGCCGGTGAAGATCACGTTCAGAGACTCGAGCGATCTACATGGCTACCTCCTGCCCGCCGGATCTCGTGGCCGGGGTGGCGAGCTCGGTCGCGGGCCTCCCCAACGCCTGTCGGTATGCTTGACGCCCCGTTCCGTGCCGCTGACGGCGGACGGCTCGCGTCGCGGTGGAGCGCCGGCCTTCGAGCCCGTTCGCGACCCCTCCTTGTCGGAATCGCGGGCGGTGGACGGAGCGGCAGCGAGCAGCTTCCTGTGGGCAAGGCCGAAGAAGATCAGCGCACCGATCTCGGCCGCCATCGCGTCCGTTCGGAGCGTGAACGCCTCGTCCCGCTCGATCGCGTCGATCGCGACCTTCTCGAGCCCGCCCAGGATGAACCGGGCGGCCACCGGCGCATCGCATGCGCGCGCCCAGCGATAGGCGGTGGCGGCCTCGATTTCGCCGGTGAGCACCGCGACCACGCGGTCGCCGATCTTGCGCAACATCTCGTGCGTCGCGGACGGATCGCTGCCTCGCGTGAGGCGCCCGACGAGCCGGGCGGCGTCCGCGTTTGCCGCGATCGCCGCGAGGACTTGCGCGACGCGCGTCTCGATCGTGCCCCGCAGCTCGCGTTCGCCGGACGCTGGAGACGTCGGCAGCGGCGCCCACGTTTCGATCGCCTCCAGAATGCGCTCGGTGATCCGCTCGGCGAGGGCGAGGAGAATGTCCTGCTTGTCGCAGAAGTGCTGATAGACGGTCGCGCGAGCGACCCCGGCGCGCCCGGCGATCGCCGCGATCGAGGCGCGCTCGAAGCCCTTCCGCGACATCACCTCGAGCGCGGCCTCGAGGATCCGGTGTCTCAGCGGCGCGTCGGCCTGCTCGAGCCGCCGCCCGGGTCCGGGTCGGTAGACGGACATGTCAGTCCACCCGCGGCGACCACGTGGCGTGGATGCCACGCGAACGTCCCCCGCTGTGGAGGGCGAGCCGGTCCACCCGCTCGGCGTCAGACCGACATGTCAGTCTACCGGTTCGGCCGCTTCGCCCAGCTCTCCGGTCGGCCCTGGTGCTCGACGCGGTGCTACGCTGCCCGCGCGCCCGGCGAGTCGACGCAATATATCGCATTGCGATCTGACGGGAGCACCGCGAGCACCGCACCGCTTCGCACGGCGTTGCGGCGTCCGTGCCGCGTCCCTTCGAAATCACTGCCGCCGTTGTCGTAGAAAAACCGCGATCTTGCGCCCGACGACGGCGATCTGCTCGACGGGGTGCAGGAGGCCTACGGGCGTTGCACCGCCGCCCGATCGCCGCTGCCGATCCGAGTGGCCTTCCCGCTACGAGAGCAGCGCGCGCACTCGAGCGTGTCGGGGATGTCGTCTATGTGCCGCCAAAGCTAGAGACAGTCGTTGGTCGGCGCACTCGGTCCACACCCTCCCTAGCAACTTCATCGTCGGTGGTCAAGCCCTAATTCTACGAATCGTCGCGAGAAGACGGCCCGATCGCGCGCCGTAGCAATGCGAGCGCAGCGCGCCCGCGAGTAGGGGGTAGTCACCGTGTCGCGATGGAGATATGGATCGTCCGGGACGCCGGTCACCAGCGCGATCGACGCGGTCGGCGAGGTGCAACCTGCGGCGCGCTGCGCGACGCGACTTCGCCCGTCGGCCGACTCGGCGGGATCGTACGGCGGCGGCTGTCCTCTTCATCCGGCCGCTGGTACAGCTGCTCACAGAAGGAGGGGAGTCACATGGCGCAGACGCGCACCAGCGGTTGCTTCTGCGGCGCCGTCCAGCTCGAGCTCATCGGAGAGGCGAGCGTTCAGGCGTACTGCCACTGCAGCTCGTGCCGCGGATGGCTCGGCGCGCCGATCCACGCGGCGACACTGTGGCCGACGCCGAACGTGAAGGTCGTGAAGGGCGCCGACAAGCTCGCGACGTTCAAGAAGACGGAGGCGAGCCATCGTCAGTTCTGTACGGCGTGTGGCAGCCCCGTGCTCGTCGTTCACCCCGCGATCGGCATGACCGACGTGCCGGCGGGCACGATTCCCGGCTTTCCGTTCCAGCCCGCTCTGCACGTGCACTACGGCGAGAAGGTGCTCGCCGTCCGCGACGGCCTGCCGAAGTTCAAGGACTTCCCGAAGGACTTCGGCGGCTCGGGCGACGTCCTGCCGGAGTGATTCGCTGCGCCTACGCGCGCGCGCCGGTCACCATGCGATAGCCGAACAGCAGAACCAGCGCGCCGACGACGGACATCAAGAAGCCGGCGGCCTGGCCTTCCTGATAGAGACCGAGGGCGCGGCCGAGGAACCCACCCACCAGGGCGCCGGCGATCCCGAGCAGGATCGTGACGACGATTCCGCCCGGGTCATTTCCGGGCATCACCAGCTTCGCCACCGCACCGACGATCAGGCCGACTACGATCATCCCGAGAAAGCCCATGGGACCTCCCATCGCGGACCGAACCGCATGATGCGCGTCTCACCAGGAGGCGAAACTGTCGCGCGTCCGTCTGGCCAAAGTCAACCAGCGCGACCTCCCGGCGAGCGATGTCCCCGCGCGCGCTGAGTGAATCGATCGATCAAGAGCGTTCGGGCGCGACCTGCCCACAGTTCAACAGCGCCACCAGCAAGACGCCACCGGCGACGTCCGTCCAGCGAACCGCCTGCGCGGCGGATCAGCAATGCTTCGGTCCAAAAAAACATCGCGCCGATCATGATTTCGCGTTGCCAGGCTGTTCACCGGGTGCTGGTGTGCGTCGGGGCGACATGACACCGCTGATGCTGCGAGGAGTCCACAATGACAAGCGCGGAAAAATCCCTGCTGGTCCTCTGGTTTGCTTCGGTTGCGGTCGCGTCGCTGGCGACCACGAGCGCGATTGCCGCCGGTCCTTTCGACCACCTGAGGTGCTACCGCGTACAGCGCGATCTGCGAGACGTGGCCCAGGTCGATGGCCTCATGCTCACCCCCGATCAGGTCGAAGCGTTCTCCGTTCAGGTAGGCTGTAGGGTGCGTAGCGCGCGCGCGTACCAGGTGTGCGTGCCGGTCGAGAAATCACCGAGCGAACCACCGTCCGGGCCCGATCTGAGGGCGGACTACGTCTGCTACCGGCTGAGATGCTCCCCGCCGCCCGCGAACGAACCCACTCAGCTCGACGTGCGAGATCAGTTCGGGATCGGAACCCTCATCGTTCGGCAGCAAATGGGCGATTCCCAGACGCTTTGCGTGCCAGCCCCGTACCGCTGCGAGCTCCCATCTTCGCCGGCAACGCTGCCCGTCTCGGACGACTTCAACCGGAGCAATGGGACCGCACTCGGAGCGGCATGGGTGGAAGTCCGGGGGGACTTCGTCATCTCGAGCAATGGGCTCGTGTCGAACTTCGCCGACGATTCGGTTGCCATCCAGAGCGGGATCAACAGTGGGACCGTCTCCGTGCGGGCGGACGTCGATCTTGCCGGCACGCCTACGGACGCCATCGGCGGCTTGCTGCTGCGGGCCACCGCGACCTGCGGTCCCGCGTGCCCGACGTTCTACCTGGGTCGCATTCGCAAGGAGGCGTCGACGTTCCGTGCGGAAATCATGAAGACGATGAATTGCACGACATCGACGCTCGATTCGCAGGTCATCGGCAGTCAAACCGGCACCGTGCAGTTCGCCGCTTCCGGAACCAGCCTGACGCTCTCGTTCAACAACGTCGTCGTTGCAGCGGCCACCGATTCCTCGATCGCCGTGGGCACCGTCGGGGTGCTCGCCAACGGAAGCGGCGTTCGCTTCGACAACTTCTCAGCAGCCGATTGAAGGTGGCCCGTCGGAACCCTCGCCGCTTCGATGCAGCCCCGCCTTCGAGAAGAACGACATTCCTAAAGCGGCACCGGGCAGCGGGGGGTAGCGAGCGCACGGAACATTGTTCGATGGAATGTTACGCCGTGCGATGGGGGCTCACGACAATCCGCGCTCGGGGTGACGGAGGATCACATGCGCAGGATGAAGATCGCAGGCATCACGCTGGCCGCGCTCCTCGTTGCCGGAACGGCTTCGGCGGTCGACATGTGCTTCGATACCGGTAGTCCCGGTCTGGGCTACCTCTTGGTCGTCAAGAGCTACAAGCGCCCTCGCCCCGGAAGGTGTAATGCCCTGACCTCGGCATACGAGGCGTCTACGAGCGTTCCATACCCCGCTGTGGGCACGGCCTGTCTGAATGCGTTCGGGAACACTCTCCACGTTCATTGGACCACGCTACGAACGAACTCAGGTGGGTACGATGAGGAGGTGAGCGTACGCACCACGCTCCCCTATCCATCGCTAGCCGGCGGGGTAACCCGATACGTGACCAGAGCGCTGAACGGAGAATCGGCGGGAGGAGCCGGCCAATCAGCCGCGTCCCGCTGCGAGCCCGCGCCCATACCCTGAGTCGAGATACCTTCCGGGCTTCCTGAAACCCGGCGCTCGCGGTCGTTGCGCTGGTCGCGACTGCGCTCCGCTCGTGGAAGAGTCCGACGCTCCACCGCCAACCGCGCGGGAAACCGACAGCCACCCGCCGGAATCGAACCGGCGACCTACTGATTACGAATCAGTTGCTCTACCATCTGAGCTAGGGTGGCTCGACCCGCACTCGTAGCGGACGGCGCTCTGGCGGGCAACGCGCGCCGCCGTGCCGCCCACGCCGCGCGCACGCCGTGCCGCAGGCCGCTCAGCTTCCCTCCCTTCGCGCGGTGACGACGACCAGCGGATCCGCGCCCGCCGGGGACCGGTCGACGATCTCCGGCTCCGTCCATCCGCCGGCGAGCCGGAAGTAGACGCCGACGAGGCGCGCGCGGTCCGCGACGTCGAGCGGGTGCCAGATCGCGACCGCCTTCGTCGGGAACATCCGGTGCGAGATCGCGACCGCGAAGAGCCCGCCCGGCGCGAGCACGCGGCGGACCGACGCGAAGAGCTCGAGCGGCCTCGTCGAGTATTGCACGGAAACCGCGCACAGCGCGGCGTCGAACGACCGGTCGTCCCACGGCAGCTCGGGCGACCGGTTCAGGTCCTGCACCACGCGCGCGGTGAGGCGAGGGTTCCGAGCGAGCTCCTCGGGATTCATCCCCTGGCCGGCGACGCGCGCGAACGCCATCTCGGCCGGAAGGTGCGACACCCACGACGACATCAGGTCGAGAACGCGCATGCCGGGCCGCAGCACGCTGCGATAGAACTCGGTCAGCGCGGCGATCGTCGCGTCGTCGATGTGGGTCACGAGGCGAGTCGGGGCGTAGAACTCCGCGTCGTCCGACTCGTCGGCGCGCTGGACGAAGCGCGCGGGCAGCACGTCGCGGAGACCGCGCGACGCGCCGTCGCGTACTTCGCCCGCGCGTGACGCGCCGCGGGCGGTCGGCGACTCCGGATCGGCGGGCATGACCCGAACACAAGAGCCCCGCGGCCACACGCGCGCAAGCGGGCGCGTCCGGCGGGCCGGAACGCTATGGTGGCGAAGAGCGCGCGTGAGCCTCGACATCGAACCAGAGCTTCCGTCGCCCGAGCCCGGGCCAACCCACGAAGCTGCTGCGCGGCCGCCGGACCACCCGCGAACGCCGAGCGCGCGCCGGTCGCTCGCCCGTCGCCTCGCGCGCGCCGCGGCCGTCGTCGCCATCACGCTCGTCGTGCTCGAGCTGGCGCTGCGCGCGGCGTCGCTGGTCGCGGGCGACCGGCTCGAGCGCCTCCGCGACGACCCCGCGCTCGTCGACGGCGCGGACCTCGCCGTGTACGGCGACTCGACGCCCTTCGGCTACGGCGCGACCACGAGCTTCCCCGCGGAGATCGCGCGCGCGACCGGGGTCCGCGTGGTGAACCGCAGCCGCCCGGCCATCAACTCGACGCAGACCGCGGCCATCGCCGAGGAGGACCTCGCTCGCTTCACGCCGCGCGCGATCGTCGTCATGACGGGCGTGAACGACGTCTGGAACCTCGCGGGCATCGATCCCGCCGTCCTCGGTCCGCTCGCCGGCTGGCGGCGGTGGCTCCCGGAGCCGCGGCTCTGGCGGCTCGCGCGCCTCTGGCTCGCCGCCGGTCCGGGCGCGGCGACGTACGACGTCGCCGGACCGCCGCGCGGCGACTGGTCGCGCCGCTTCGAGACCGCGCGCGTCCTCGATCGCGAGGACTTCGACGGCATCCTGCGCGCCAGCGCCGCGCGCATCGTCGCGGCCGCCGGCGCAAAGGGCGTGCACGTCCTCTTCCTCGGCTACCAGGCGCCCGGCTGGAACGGCAGCGGCGACGCCGCGAGCTCCGTCCTCGCACGGGAGTACCCCGATCGCTTCGTCGAGCTGCGCGGCCTGTTCTCGAGCGATCCGGGGGAGCTCCTGCTCGAGGATGCGTTCCACCCGACCGACGAAGGCCATCGCCGGATCGCGGAGCGCGTCCGGACGGAGCTCGTCGCGCGCGGCTGGCTCCGCGCGACGCCGCCGTAGCGCGCGTCGCACGAACGGAGAGACGGTCTCGTCAGGCCGGCTCGTCCTCCGCTCGCCGCCGCGCCGCCGCGAGCTCGGGCTCGGACGCCACGCGGCGCTCGACCACCAGGCGCTCGAGCGCGGCGAGCCAGCAGTCGTAGTACGGCGCATCGGGACGCGCGGCGATCTCCGCGATCAGCTCGTCCTGGAACGCCCGCCACGGGAGCCCGAGCCGCTGCACGACGCCGAGCGCCATCCCGAACGCGCGTCCCTGCCACGGCGCCTCGAAGACGAGCTCGCCGTTCCGCCGCGGGAGCGCGGCGGGACCCGCCATGCGCGTGACCTCGTCGCTCACGCGCGCGTCGCCCGGCTCTCCCGGCGCGCGCGGGCTCACGGCCGCGCCGTCCCGATCATCGCGTCGCGCGTCACCAGCTTCGCGAGGTCTTCCTCGCCGAGCCCGTCGCTGCCGGCGGGCCGCTCGGGCAGCACCAGGTAGCGGATCTCCGCGCTCGAGTCCCAGACGCGGATCTCGACGTCGTCGGGAAGCGGCAGGCCCATCTCGCGCAGCAACGCACGCGGCTCGCGCACGACGCGCGAGCGGTACGCGGCGCTCTTGTACCAGGTGGGCGGAAGGCCGAGGACCGGCCACGGGTAGCAGGAGCAGAGCGTGCACACGACGACGTTGTGGACGGTCGGCGTGTTCTCGACCGCGACGAGGTGCTCGCCCTGCGGGCCGCCGAAGCCGAGCTCGGCCACGGCCGCGGTGGCATCCGCGAGGAGGCGCTTCCGGTACTCGCGATCGACCCACGCCCGCGCGACGACGCGCGCCCCGTTCATCGGCCCGATGTCGTTCTCGTAGGCGCTCACGACGGAATCGATGAACGACTCGTCGATCAGCCCCTTCTCGCGGAGGAGCCCCTCGAGCGCGCGTGCGCGGATCTCGACCTCGGTCTCGGGCGCCGGGTGGTGGCCGCCGCCGCCGTCATCGTGATCGTGGCCGTGGCGATCCTTGCCAGGCTTCGGGTCGCGCCGCTTCGTCATGCCGGGTCCAGGTAGCTCTCCCAGAGATCGACGTGCACGGCGACGCCGTCTTCCGCGCCGTGTCCCCAGAGCTCGCGCGCGGCGAATCGGACGCCGTACGCAGGCTCGTCGCATGGCCGTCGCACGTGCGCGACGACGTCGGGGAGGCGAAAGAGGCCGTCGGCCCGCACCACCGTCCCGCGCTTTCCGCGCACGTAGCGCGGGCAGCGCGTGTGCCCGAACGGGTGCTCGTTCCGGACGACGACCGCGCTTCCGATGCGGAAGCGCGGCTCGCCGCCGACGCGTTCCTGCTCCGGGATGCGCACCTCGTCCGCGGCGCGCGAGAGTGGAAACGAGCCGGCACGCCGCGCGAGCTCGTCGGCGGAGACGCGCCCGGCCTCGACCAGCATCGTCGCGAGAGCGGTCATCCAGCGCTCGTAGTAGGTCGCCGCGAGGTAGTGGCGCGGATCCATCCGCTCGATCGCGAAGCGGAACGCGTCCGTGCCCGCGAGCCCGGCGGCGACGCGGCCGAGCACCATCCCGAAGACGCGTCGCTCCCAGTCCGCGTGGAAGACGGGCTCGGCGCGCTCGACGACGACCGGCCCGAACCCGTCGGTCCCGCCCATGTCGTGGACGCCGTTCACGGAACGACGGCTATCACGCCGGCGGCGGCGATCCCACGGCCCAATCCGAAACGCTGGCGGCACCGAGCCGGATCAGCGCGTGCAGGCGGCCGTGCCGGCGCGACGCAGGCCGTGATAGGCGTCCCGCCGTTGCAGAGCGATCGTACGCCGTTCTCGCCGCCCGCGGCGTGGCCGATCCTGCCGGTCGCGGTCGCCGCGCATTTCTCCCTGGTCGCGCTCCGCGCGGCGGACGATCCGGCGCTCGCGGCTCGTCCCTGGCTCTCGGCGCTCTCGATCGCGCTCGCGTGTGCGGCCGCCGTCGCGATCGCGCGATCGAGAGGGCTCGCCGCGGTCGAGGCGGGCGCCGAATCCCGGCGCGCCGGCCGGCGTGCGCTCGCGGCGATCGCAGCGGCCCTCGTCGCGTCGCGCCTCGCGTGGGTCGCGCTCGTGCCGACCGCGCCGGTCTCGGACTTCCTCGGCTACCAGCGGATCGCCGAGATGGTCGCGGCCGGCGAGCCGATCGCGATGTGGTGGCCGATCGGCGCCGCGGTCGCGTCGTGGGGCTATCCGGTCGTGCTGGGGCTCGTCCTCCGCACGCTCGGGCTGACGGGCGCACCGATCCTCGCGCTCGAGCTCTGCAACGTCGCGCTCGGCGTCGCCGCGCTGCTCCTCGTGCACCGCGTCGCATGGCGCGTCGCGGGCTCCGGCGCGGCCGCGCTGGTCGCGGCGGCGATCTTCGCGCTGTGGCCCGGACAGCTCTACTTGACGTCGGTCCTCGCGACCGAGCACCTCGCGGTGCCGCTCGTGCTCACGGCGGTGCTGCTCCTCACCGAGCTGCTGGCACCGGCGTCCGCTCCGCGCGCGCTCGACGGCCGAACCGCAGTGCGGGCTGCGCTCTGCGGTCTGGCCGCGGCGGCGTGCATGGCGACGCGCTCCGCGCTCCTGTTCCTGCCGGTCGCTCTCGTGCTCGCGCTCTGGCGATGGCGATCGTCCGCGACGCACGCGCTCGTGCTCGCAGCGATCGTCGTCGCGACGGCGGCCGGCGGAACGCTCGCCTGGCGCGCGAGCCTCCGCGCCGCGTATGGCGCCGCACCGCTCCCGGCCCTCTGGTGGACGGTCCTGACCGGCACCAACCTCGACTCGAGCGGCAGCTTCAGCTCCGACGACCGCGATCGCTTCTTCGGCCATCGCTCCATCGCCGAGGCGGAC
The DNA here is from genome assembly GCA_035651755.1 of Binatia bacterium. GTDB lineage: Bacteria > Desulfobacterota > Binatia > UBA12015 > UBA12015 > DASRFA01. Next base: position 35,122 of record DASRFA010000034.1, read on the forward strand.
GCGGACGCGCGTGCCGAGATCGCGTCGCGCCTGCGCTCGCAGCCGGCCGCGCTCGCGCGTCTCGCCTGGCAGAAGACGATCCAGCTCTGGGCTGCCGACGACTACGCCTGGTTCTGGAGCACGGAGCGGTTCCGCGGCCCCGCGCCGGCGATCGACCGCGCCGCGCTCGCCTGGATTGCGCAGGTCGCGCATCTCGCCGTCCTCCTGCTCGCGATCGGCGGCTGCCTCGCCGTCGCGCGCGGCGTGTGGGTCGGTCGCCGCGCGCCCGCTCCGGACGTCGCGCTGCTGGTCATCGCCCTCGGCACGCTGACGCACGCGGTCGCCGAATCGCAGGCGCGCTACCACTTCGTCCTCGAGCCGTTCGCGATCGCGCTCGCCGCGCTCGGCGCGGCGGGCGTGCGCACGCGCGCGGTTGACATGGCGCCGACGGCGACGTCACCTGACCTCCGCACCGCCGAAGCCGCGCGCGCGTGCGCGCCGGCGCCGTCGACCGAGGAGGCAGAGAAGCGATGATCGACCTCTACACCGCTCCCACGCCGAACGGGCACAAGGCCTCGATCACGCTCGAAGAGCTCGGCATCCCGTACGAGGTCCACATCGTGAACCTCCTCGCCGGCGACCAGAAGAAGCCGGAGTTCCTGAAGATCAATCCGAACGGCCGGATCCCCGCGATCGTCGACCGCGACGAGAACGAGTTCGCCATCTTCGAGTCGGGCGCCATCATGATCTACCTCGCGGAGAAGGCGGGGCGCCTCCTCCCGAGCGACCGCAAGGGTCGCTCGCTCGTCATCCAGTGGCTCATGTTCCAGATGGGCGGCATCGGCCCGATGATGGGGCAGGCGAACGTCTTCTACCGCTACTTCCCGGAGAAGATTCAGCCCGCGATCGAACGCTACCAGAACGAGTGCCGGAGGCTGTTCGAGGTCCTCGACGGCCGCCTCGCCGACCACGAGTGGCTCGCCGGCGACTACTCGATCGCCGACATCGCGAACTGGTCGTGGGTGCGAACCTACAAGTGGTCGGGCGTCGGGATCGACGGGCTCGACCACCTGCAGCGCTGGATGCGCCAGATGAGCGAGCGCCCCGCGTGCCGGAAGGGCGTCGACGTCCCGTTTCCGCTGCCGGCGATGGAGGACGACGCGAAGAGCGCGGAGGAGTTCGCGAAGGGCGCCCAGACGCTCCTCCAGCGCTGAGCCGTCTCGGCCGCGCCGGCGCCCTCAGGCGCGGTCCACACGGAAGCCGAGGCGCGGGAAGTGCACCGCGAGCTCGCCCAGCGCTTCGTCGCGCCGCCGCACCGCGATCTCGTGCACGGACGAGAAGACGACCTCGCCGACGACCGGATCGAAGCCGTAGTCGTCCGGCATGACGGCGACCCGCATCCCCGGCGCGATCCCGTTCGGCTCGTCCCCGGCCGCGCGCTCGGCGTCGCGACCGCCGGCGGGCGAGGGCGACGGCGTCGCGGCGCGCGCGACGGCGAGCGCCTCGGACGGCTCCATGTTGGACCGCCGACCTTCGCCCAGCGCCGCGACGCGCTCCATCCAGGCGGCGACGCGCGGGAACCGCTGGACCAGCGCCGCCTCGCGCGGAGCGACGCGCAGGAACCAGAGCGGGTGGTACGAGGCCGCGTCCGCGAGCGAGAACCCGCGCCCGAGGAGCCAGGGGCGCCCGTCGTCGAGCTCGGCCGCGATCACGTCGAGCGCCGCGCGCAGCTGCTCGCGCGCGTACGGCGCGAGCTTCGGGATCTCGGAGAAGTCGCGCCCCGGCATCATCTTCGAGCGGTCTTCCATGAAGGCCTTCGGGACGTGCTCGCCGATCTCCGCGAAGACGACGCTCACGACCGCCGCGAAGAGCACGCGATCGGCCCACAGGTTCCAGACGTGGCAGGTGCCCTCGGACGCCCCGGGATGGATCGTGGGGGACGGGTGCAGCCTTTCGAGCACGCGGGCGATGAGCTGCGAATCGCAGTAGACGTCGGCGCCGATCTGGAGCACGGGGATGCGGCGATAGCCTCCCGTGAGCGGCACGAGGTCCGGCTTCGGCATGATGCTCGGCTGCTCGACCGCGCGCCACGCGAGTCCCTTGTGAGCGAGGATCTTCCGGATCTTCTCGGAGAAGGGCGAGCTGTCGTACTGATGGAGGATCAGGTCGCCGCCGTCGCCCGTCATCGCGATGTCTCCGCGGCGGCGGCAGCGGCCGCCGTTCCCGTCGACGCTCCGGCCGCGGCGAGCGCGCTCGCGACCTCGCCCGCGAAGTCGCGCTCGCGGAGCGACGCGATCGCCGCGCGCACCGCGCGCTCCTCGCGCGCGAGCGCGCGCCGGCGAAGCGACCGGAAGCGTCGCAGCTCGCTCGCGAGCAGCTTCCGATCGCGCTCGGCCGAGCGCGCGATCATCGCCCGAAGCGCCTCGTCGAGGACGCTGTCGTCGTGGAAGTCGCCGAGCCGGTCCTGCAGGCCCTTCAGGTCCTTCACGAGGCGCGTCCCGGCCGCGCCGAGCGTCGGCGCGAGGATCTCGAGCAGGTAGCGGAGCTTCTTCGCCGCGATCCGGACCTGGTGGATCTCCTCCGCGGCCTCGGGCGCGCCGATCGCCGCGGGGATCTCGCGGTCCACGATCGCGCTCACGGCTCCGAGGACGTCGGTCGCGGCGATCGCGACGAGCTGCGCGACGTCCGCGCTCGCGGGCGCGTGCCCGGCCGTCGCGGTCGCCGCCGCCGCGTGGCCGCCGCCGTTCGCCGCGCCGTTCGGGAGAGGCGGATGGCCGCCTGCCGTCGCGCCGTTCGCGCGAGACGCGGCGGGCGAGGCGGCCTCGCGCGGCGCGCCGGCGGCCTCGAGGTGGCTCGCGAGCCGTCGCAGGCGGTGATCGAGCCGGTCGAGATCGACCTTCGCGAAGCGCGCCATCATGCGGGCACGCGCGCGCCGCCGACGCCGCTCGAGACGCGCGTCGAGCGCTTCGAGCGCGAGCGCGCGCTCCGGCCGGGAGCGGCGCGCGAGGCCGGCGATCCGAAGCCGCATGACGTCGAGCTCGCGCACGCGCCCGAGAGCGCGCGTCACCTCGCGCACGCCAGCTTCGACGCGCCGCAGCTCGCCGGCGTCGCACCAGGGCGCGAACGTCTGCAGGCAGGCGCGCAGGCGACGAGACGCGACGCGCATGTCGTGCACGCCCTCGGGATCGCGCCCGTCGAGCGCGGAGCCCAGGTTTTCCGCGAGGAGGCGCCGCTGGTCGTCGACCACCTCGGCGGCGCGGCGCCCGATCGTGCCGGGTGCCAGCGACGCCCCGCCGTCCACGGCCGCCGCCCGGCCGCCTCTCTCCGCCGCATGCGCCATCGCCTGCTCCTCGGCCTCTGTACCATGCGAAGGCGGGCGACGCGGAGCGGCGAGCATCGGTCGGCGCGCGACGCTCCGAGCGGGCCGAAATCGGCTGCGATTCGTCCAGTCGAACTCTTGCGATCGGCGGGTTCAGCGCGACAGCCGCATGCGGTTCATTCCGCCGCCTGTGCCATCTTTTTCGCAGTGCCGGACGGATTCCTCCCTGGCCCGCGAAGACATGAATTTGCTCCGACTCCATGCCCGCGTCCTTCGCCCGCTCGCCTCTGAAGCCGTGAGCGAGCCGGCGGCGCCGCGCGCGGCGATGGAGACGCCGGGACCGTGAGCGACCGGACGGAGCAGGACGAGAGCGCCGTCCGGCGCGAGCTGCTCGCGGCCTTCTGGGACGCAGCCCTCGGCTTCTGGCGCAAGGCCTCGGGGTCGCACGCCTGGATGCTCACGGTCCTCGTGATCGGGATCACGGTCGTGAACGTCGGCGTGCAGTACCGGATCAACGTCTGGCATCGCACGATGTTCGACGCGCTCGAGCGCAAGGACGCGAGCGCCGTGCTCGTGCAGTCGCTCATCTTCCTTCCGCTGATCGCGGCCAACGTCGCGCTCGCGGTGGCGGCGCTGCACGCGCGCATGACGACGCAGCGGAGCTGGCGCGCGTGGCTGAACGGCCACGTGCTCGATCGCTGGCTCGCCGGCGGGCGCTACTACCAGCTGAACCTGGTCGCGGGCGACCACGAGAACCCGGAGTACCGCGTTGCCGAGGACCTCAGGGTCGCGTGCGACGCGCCCGTCGACTTCGCGGTCGGCCTGCTGTCGGCGAGCCTCTCCGCGATCACGTTCATCGGGGTGCTGTGGTTCATCGGCGGGCCGCTCACGATCCACCTCGGCGGCACCGCCGTCACCATCCCCGGCTTCCTCGTCGTCGCGGCCGTGCTGTACGCGGTCATCGCGAGCGGCTCCATGGTGATGATCGGGCGGAGCTTCGTCGGCGTCTCCGAGAACAAGAACCAGGCGGAGGCCGAGTACCGCTACGCGCTCACGCGGCTGCGCGAGAACGGCGAGAGCATCGCCCTTCTCGGAGGCGAGGACGAGGAGCGCGCCGGGCTCGACCGATCGTTCAAGGGCGTGCTCGAGGCGTGGCGGCACGTCCTGCGGCAGTGGATGAAGACGCAGGTCGTATCGCAGACGAGCGCGGCTTTCGTGCCGGTCGTGCCGCTCATCCTGTGCGCTCCCAAGTACGTCGCGGGGGGCATGAGCCTCGGCGAGGTCATGCAGGCGGCATCCGCCTTCGTCACGGTCCAGGTCGCGTTCAACTGGCTCGTCGACAACTACCCGCGGCTCGCCGACTGGACTGCGTCCGCGCGCCGTCTCGCGTCGCTGCTCGTGTCGCTCGACCGGCTGGAGCGCGCCGACGTCGAGGACGGGACGAACCGCATCGCGCGCGGCGAGTGCCGCGACGGCGCCGCCCTCGACCTACGCGGCCTGTCGGTCACCCTGAACGACGGCAGCGCGGTCGTGAGCGACGCGGAGGCGGAGATCGGGCCCGGCGAGAAGGTGCTCGTCGTCGGCGAGTCGGGCGCGGGCAAGAGCACGCTCGTGCGCGCGATCTCGGGACTCTGGCCGTGGGGGCAGGGCGAGATCCGGGTGCGGTCGAACGCCCGCGTCTCGCTCATGCCGCAGCGCCCGTACGTCCCGCTCGGAACGCTGCGCCGCGCCGCGACGTATCCGACGCCGCCGGAGGAGGTCGACGAGGAGCTCGTCCGAAAGACGCTCGCCGACGTCGGCCTCGACCACTTCGTCGATCGCCTCGACGAGGAGGGCACGCGCTGGGAGGACATCCTCTCGGGCGGCGAGAAGCAGCGCCTGGCGTTCGCGCGCATCCTCATCCATCGCCCCGACATCGTCGTGATGGACGAGGCGACCGCGGCGCTCGACCCGCCGACCCAGGAGCGCATGATGAACCTCGTCCTCGAGCGGCTTCCCGAGTCGACCGTCATCAGCGTCGGCCACCGCGCCGAGCTCGAGGCGTTCCACACGCGGAAGCTCGTGCTCGAGTACCACGCCGACGGCGCGCGCCTCGTGCGCGACGAGACGATCCGCCCGGCGTTCCGGCGCTCGGCGCGCGTGCTCTCGGCGCTGCTCGGCCGCGAGCCGCGTCCACGCCGGGCCGCGACGCCGGCATCCGCCTAGGAGTCGCGTCAGGTGAGGCGATCGCGCCCGCGGGCGCGGATCTCCGCGACGGCGCGCCGCACGTCCTGCGCGCGCTCCTTCGAGCACACGAGCACGCCGTCGGGCGTCGTCACGACGATCAGGCCCTCGACCCCGATCGCGGCGACCGCCATCTCTTCGCCGCCGTCGTTGTAGACGACGCAGTCGCGCGCGCCGAGGAGGACGGCGTCGCCCTCGACGACGTTGCCGTCGCGATCGGCCGGGCGGCTCCGCGCCAGCGCGTCCCACGCGCCCACGTCGTCCCACGGGAAGGTCGCCGGCACGACGTGGACGTTCGTCGCGCGCTCCATGAGGCCGACGTCGATCGGGACGTCGGCGAGGGCTTCGAAGATCGCGCGCAGGTCGGACGGCCGCGCATCGCCGGCGCGGAGCGCGGCGCGCATTCCATCGGTCGCGCGCGCGAGCTCCGGCATGTGACGAGCGAGGCCTTCGAGGAACGACGTGGCGCGCCAGAAGAACATGCCGCTGTTCCAGTAGTGCCGCCCCGAGCGCGCCCACTCCGCGGCCGTCGCGGCGTCGGGCTTCTCGCGAAAGCGCGCGACCGGCAGCACGCGGAGGTCGTCGGGATCGATCCCGAACGCGGGCGACGTGGGGACCGGGTGCTCGGGAGCCCACTCCGAGCCTTCACCGCGCTCGCCGGTCGCGCCAGCCGCCTCGGCATCGGCGGCGACCTCGATGTAGCCGTACCCGGTCTCCGGCCGCGTCGGCATTACGCCGATCGTGACGAGCACGTCGTTTCCCTCGGCGAACGACAGCGCCGCGTCCACCGTCGCGCGGAAGCGCTCCGGCTCGCCGATGCGGTGGTCCGCGGTCAGGACCGCGATCGACACGTCGTCGATCGGGCCGCGCCGCTCGGCGACGTGCGCCGCCGCGAGCGCGAGGCACGCGGCCGTGTTCCGCTTCGCGGGCTCCGCGATCAGGTTGTCGCGCGGCAGGTCGGGAACGGCGGCCGCGATCGCGCCGCCGAGTGCCTCGCTGGTCGCGACCAGGACGTTTTCCCGCGGGATGAGCGGCGCGATGCGGTCGATCGCCTCGGCGATCATCGACCGCTCTGGATCGGTCAGGCGGAGGAGCTGCTTCGGCCGAAGGCGCCGGCTGACGGGCCAGAAGCGCTCGCCGGCGCCCCCCGCCATGATGACCGCGAACCGCCGCATGTGTCGTCGTGCCGTCCCTTCCCCCGGCCGCGCCGGCTGCGATGCCGATAGCACGCGGATCTCTATTTGACAGCCCCGGCGGGCGGTGGCAGCAGACGGCGGCCATGTCGCGATCGCGAGTCTCCGAGCGCGCGCGGCGCGCCGCGGTGGCGCGCGCCTCGCAGCAGCGACTCGTCGTCGCCGTCCTCATGGCGGTCGTCTTCGGAGCGCTCGGCTGCGTCGACGCGCGCGCGGGCGACCTGCGCGGCAAGGTGACGCGCGTCCGCGACGGCGACACGATCGAGATTCGCCGGGGCGGCGAGACGATCCGCGTCCGCGTCTCCGGCATCGACTGCCCCGAGCGCGGGCAGCCCTGGTCGGCGAAGGCGAAGCAGGCGACCGCCGACCTCGTCGGGAACCGCGAGGTGGTCGTGCGCGTGCACGATCACGACGTCTACGGGCGCACCGTCGGCGAGGTCCTTCTGCCCGACGGCCGAAACCTCGGCGAGGAGCTCGTCCGCCAGGGCCTCGCCTGGCACTACCGCCACTACTCGAACGACCCGACGCTCGCGCGCCTCGAGGCGGAAGCGCGCGCCGCGCACCGCGGCCTCTGGATCGACCCGCACCCGACGCCGCCGTGGGAGTACCGCCACCACGGCGGGGGCGCGACGCCGGCCACGTCGTGAACCGCTTCAGCTAGCGCAAAGCTCGTTCTTGAGGAGACGTCCGGGCAGCGCGCCGGTGTGCGCGCCGTCGCGCATCAGCACCTTGCCGTTCACGATCGTCGCGCAGTAGCCGCGCGCTGCCTGCGAGAAGTGGGGCGCGCCCGCCGGGAACTCGTGCCGCAGCTCCGGGAGCTCGACGTCGAGCCGGTCGAAGTCGATGACGTTGACGTCGGCGAAGAAGCCGGCGCGCAGGAGCCCGCGTCCGCCGAGGCCCCACACGAGCGCCGGGTCGAAGGTGAGCTTCCGCACCATGCGTTCGATCGGCAGCAGGCCGCGCTCGCGGACCCAGTAGGCGAGGGCGAAGGTCGCGTAGCTCGCGTCGCTCGTCTGGCTCGTGTGCGCGCCCGAGTCGCCGAGGCCGATGCCGGTGAGGGGATGCTCCAGCATCGCACCGGCGGCGTCGATGTCCGGGTTGAAGAGCGGCACGATGAAGAAGCCGCGCCCTTCGGTCGCGACGAGGTGGTCGAGGATCACCTGCCCGACCTCGCGCCCGGTGCGCTCGGCGAGCGCGACGACGCTCTCCTCCGGGCGAAGCTCGTACGCGCGGACGCCGCGGTCCTCGAGCGGAAAGACGTGGCGGAGCGTCGCCATGCCGCCCAGGATGTCGCCCGACGTCCCGCGCATGCTCTCGACCAGCTTCGCCCGGAGCGCCGGGTCGCGGAGCGCCGCGCGCTGCTCGTCGAGCGGCTTCTGCACGAGCTCGAAGCCGGCCGGGAAGAGGGTGAGCGCCGGGACGCCGGTGCCGATCCCCATCAGGATGCCGACGCTCCGGACCGCGACCTGCGGGACGAGCCGGGCGCCGCGCTTCGCGGCGGCCTCGACCTTCGCGAGGATGTCCTTCCAGACCTCGGGGTAGGCGAGGTTCTGGATCATGCCGAAGCTGATCGGCCGCGCGGTGGCGAGCGCGAGCGGGACCATCCACTCGTAGTCCACGTCGAACCCGTGTGCCGCCTCGCCGGCCGCGCCGTACGGCACGACCTCGAACACGCCCGTCCCGTACTCGGAGAGCCCGCTCGCGACCGCGTCGAGCTCGCGGCGGTCCGCGAAGGTGCCGGGAACGGGGTCCCAGCTCGGCGTCCGGTGCATCGTCGTCCGGCCGGTCGCGAAGCCGAGCGCGCCCGCGCGCATCGCGTCGACGACGGCGCGGTGCATGAGCGCGAGCTCGTCGTCGGTCGCGGCGGCGTCGGTCGCGCCGAGCTCGCCCATCGCCCAGATGCGGAGCGGCGCGTGGCTCAGGTGCGCGCCGACGTTGATCCCGAGCGGCAGGCGCGAGAGGTGCGCGAGGTACTCCGGGAAGCTCTCCCAGCCCCACGCGATTCCCTCCTTCATCGCCGCGCGCGGGATGTCCTCGACGCCTTCCATCAGGAACATGAGGTAATCGCGATCGGCGGGTCGGCAGGGCGCGAAGCCGACGCCGCAGTTGCCGACGACCGCCGACGTCACGCCGTGCAGGTTCGAGGGCGAGCCCAGCGGATCCCAGGTGATCTGCGCGTCGAGGTGGGTGTGCACGTCGACGAAGCCCGGCGTCACGAGCTTGCCGCGCGCGTCGACGACCTCCGCCGCCGGACCGTCCCAGCGCCCGATCGAGGCGATGCGATCGCTCGCGACGACGACGTCCGCGGTGAAGGGCGCGTTCCCGCTTCCGTCGACCACCGTTCCCCCGCGGATCACGAGATCGGCCTTCATGGCGTACCTCCTGCCTTCGATTCGCGCGCTCGTTTGTAACGATCGCTACAGCGCGCCGCTTGCCTTAACTATCCGACGCGGCCGCGTCATGGAAAGCCCGGGCGCGACCCGGCGCGCGTTCATCACGGCGAGAACCGGAGCGAGCACAGCGCGTGCGGCCCGATCGCGACCGAGACCGCGTCGCCGCTCCGCGCGACGTCGACCGGCGCGGGCTCCTCGTCCAGCCGAACGGCGGACACGCTGCCGAACGGCACGCCGAGCCGGATCCGCGCGGTGACGCGCTCGCCGGTCGGGTTCAGGACGCGCGCGACGAAGCCGGCGCCCGACTCGGCCGGCTTGAGCGCGGCGAGCACGAGCGGCGAAGGATCGAGCTCGAAGAGCGGCCGCCCGGGCGCGAGCAGCGGAGCGGGCCCGCCGATCGCAGCGCGGAGCCCGGCCTCCGCCGCGGCCGCCGCGCGCGCGTCGCCGTCGCCCGCGCTCGCGAACAGCGCGAAGCGGGCCGCGATCGTCGCCAGGCACTGCGCGCCCGCGACCTCCATGGCCGGGCCGGCTGGGATGGGCCGGCTCCGGAGGTCATAGCGCGCGAGCCAGCCGACCGCGCGGACGAGCGTGAACGCGATCTCGCCGCTCGCCCGCACCTCCGCCTCGGCGAGCGCGGGCGCGGCGACCGTCAAGCCGTTCGCGCTCACCCAGCCCTGGCACGGAAACGTCCGCGGCGCGGGGTGTACCCATCCCGCTGCGTCCGGCGGCTCGACCGACCGCTCCGCGGCGTCGAACGTGGTGGCGGCGCGGAACGTGCCGGTCGCGCGGCCGGTCGGGAAGAGGAGGCGAAGGCGATGGTCGCGCGCGCGGTTCTCGAGCAGGACGGCGACGTCGACGCGCGGAACGCCGGGCGCGAGACGCGCCTCGAGCGCGAGGTCGAGGTCGACCGTCTCCTCCGAGCGGCGGTCGCGCGACGCATCGAGGGCGGCGGGCACCCGGATCCGCCGGCGCACCGCGATCGCCGCGATCCCACTCGGGTGCCGGCGCCGCTCGACCGACACGTCGACCACGCGCGCGCGCGACGCGTCGTCGAGCAGGTCGGCGTCGTACGAGTCGCCGCGATCGCCGAGGTCCTCGATCGCGAAGAGCCCGGCGTAGCGCGTCCCGCCGGCGAAGCGGACGGCGAGGGTGCCGTCGTCGGCGACGTCGACCTCGACGTCGCCCGTCGCGAGCGCGCGCTCGGCGTCGACCGCGTCGCGCGCCGGCGCCGCCGGCGAGAGGCGGTAGCGCCTGCAGCCGAGCGCGGGCACGTCGCGCGCGACGAACTCGACGTCGACCGGCCGCATCCCCGGCAGGAACGAGACGCGCGCGGGATCGGGCGACGAAACGGCGCGCGCGGGCTCGCCGTCGACCGCGAAGCCGGGAGCATCGTCGCCGAGGAGGGCGAGCGGGTGCATCTCTGGAAGGCCGAGCGGCAGCCGCATCGGCGGGTACGCGTCGAGCGCGACCCGGACGACGCCCGTCGCCGGCTCGGGCGACGGGTTGAAGACGACGACATCCTGCTCCGCCGACCACGGCACCGCGCGCCCGTCGCCCAGGCCGGCCAGGCGCTCGAGCACGCGTCGCCCGGTCTCGCGCGCGAGCCCCTCCGCCTCCGAGAAGCGCGCCCGCATGCCGTCGTGCACCTCGTCGGTCGAGCAGCCGCAGATCGAATCGTGCGCTTGATTCGCGAGCAGCGCCTTCCACGCGGCCGCGAGCGCGGGGCGCTCGTCGCGGAGGCCGAGCGCGCGCCCGAGCGCGCACCAGGGCTCCGCCCAGCGCAGGAGCTCGTTCTCGCAAGCGCGGTTGGCGAGCTTGAGCGGCGTCCGCGCCGACCAGACGCCGGCGAGGAGGTTCGCGAGCCGCGCGCCGACCAGCTCGCCGCGGTGCTCGGGAAGGCCGTCGGGCGCGGGCGGCAGGTCGTCCAGCACGCCGCGCCGCACCTCGGCGCCCGCGATCGCCGCCAGCCGCTCCGCGACCGCGCCGGTGTGGCGATCGGGGAACATGTGGTCGAACCCGTTCATGAGGACGACGACGTCCCCCGTCTCGCCCGCCGCCTGCGCGATGCGAGCGAGGCCGCGCGCGGCGGCGTCCGGATCTTCCGGCAGGCACGCGGCCTCGAAGTAGCCGCCCGCGAGAAGTCGCGCGGCGATCGAGCTGCCGTCCGGCGCCGTCCAGCGCCAGACCCGGCCGAGCGCGTCGATCTCCGAGCCGTTTCCGCGCCAGTAGACGAACGCCCTGAGGCCGAAGCCGGCGAAGAGCTGCGGGAGCTGCGCCGGGTGGCCGAACGAGTCGGGCACGTACGCGATCTCGGAGACCGGCCCCACTTCTCCCGCGACGCGACGCCCGAGAAGGAGATTCCGCACGTGCGCCTCGCCGTCGGGCAGGAGCGAGTCCGGCTGCACGTACCACGGTCCGACCGCGAGCCGGCCGGCGCGGACCCCGCGCTCGAGCTCGGCGCGTCGCTCCGGTCGCACGGCGAGGTAGTCCTCGAGCACGATCGCCTGGCCGTCGAGGAGGAAGCGATAGCCGGGATCCGCGGCGGCGCAGTCGAGCACGCGGTCGATCGCGTCCACGAGCCGGGCGCGGAACGCCTGGAACGGCCGGTACCACTCGCGATCCCAGTGGAAGTGCGAGACCAGAAGCCACTCCATGGCGCCCTCTCGCGCACGCGTGCCGCCGGCGCGCAACCCGCTTGCGAGCGTCCGCGAAACGTTCACACTGCCGATCGATGACCGTCCTCGTGACCGGCGGCACGGGGTTCATCGGACGCCGTCTTTGCGCCCACCTCGCGGACGCAGGCCGGACGGTCCGCGTGCTGACGCGCGATCCGGCGCGCGCCGCCGGCCGATCGCTCGCGCACGACGCCGAGCTGCGCGCGACGCCGCGCGCCGGCGACGCCGCCGGGTGGCGCGACGCCGTCGCCGGCTGCGACGCGATCGTGAACCTCGCGGGCGAGTCGGTCGCCGCCGGCCGGTGGACGGACGCGCGGAAGCGCGCGATCGTCGCGAGCCGCGTGGAGACGACGCGCGCGCTGGTCGCGGGCTGCCGCGCGCTCGCGCAGCCGCCTCCCGTCCTCGTGAGCGCATCGGCGATCGGCTACTACGGCCCGCACGGCGACGAGGAGATCTCGGAGCCGTCGCCCCCCGGCCACGATTTCCTCTCGCGCGTGTGCGTCGACTGGGAGGCCGAAGCGGTCGCGGCGGAGGGTCTCGGGATGCGCGTCGCGCGGATGCGGATCGGCGTGGTGCTCGGGCGCGGCGGCGGCGCGCTCGCGCGCATGGTCACGCCGTTCAAGCTCTACGCGGGCGGACCGGTCGGCAGCGGTCGCCAGTGGGTCTCGTGGATCCACCTCGACGACGTCGTCGGGCTGCTGGCGTTCGCGCTCGCGCGCGACGACGTGCGCGGTCCGATGAACGCGACCGCGCCGGATCCGCGCACGATGCGCGACCTCGCGAGCGCGATCGGCGCGGCGCTCGGCCGCCCGTCGTGGGCGCCGGTCCCGGCGTTCGCGCTCCGGCTCGCGCTCGGCGAGATGGCCGAGATGCTGCTCCAGGGCCAGCGCGTCGTTCCCCGGGCGGCCCTCGGCGCCGGCTACGCCTTCCTCTACCCGAAGCTCGAGGACGCTCTGCGCGAAGCGCTCGCCGGCGCCTGAGCGGCGAAGCGGATCACTGCGGGTCGCACGGCCCGTCGCAGGTTTGCTCGATCTCGCCGCCGTTCCGCATGAAGCGGTCGATCTGCATGAGCGTCGTCGGATTCGCGGTCGAGGTGTGCGCGCCGTTGTTGAAGGGCGGCGGCAGGTTCTCGAGCGGCGGGATCCCGGACGCGCACTGCGTGCGCGACGGCGGGTCGCCGGCGCCCGGGCACTGCGAGTCGTTGGTGCACACGGCGCCCTTGTCGGTCGAGCCGTTGTCGGGCGTGTGGCAATGGCTCTCGCTCTTCTGCGGATTGACCTCGACGAGCCCGGAGCCGTCGTAGGGCGCGGCGACCTCCGGAATTCCGAAGAAGCTCCGGGCCACGGGTCCGACCTGCGGGATGCCGAGCGAGCGCGCCTCGATCTCGGTGCCGAGGTTCGACACCTCGCAGTCGTAGGTCGCCATGTGCAGCAGCACCTTGTGCGGGAACGGCGGGTCGGAGAGGTCGCCCGGCAGGATGTGCGGCAGGTACGCGTGCGAGTCGGCGCGGTCCCAGAGCTGCTGGATGAGCGGGAAGAGGACGATCCCGTCGAGGTGATGGGGGTACGTGCCGAGCAGGATCGGGATGAACGGGACGAAGTCGGCGCTGCGCTGGAGGAGCGTCGAGTAGTTCGACGCCGGAACCGCGAGCAGGCCGCGGTCGAACACCTCGCTCACCGCCATCACGGTCCCGCCGAGGATCCCGCCCTGCGAGCCGCCGGCGTAGAAGACCTGCGACGTGTCGATGACCGACGTGCCGCCGGTCCCGAGCTTGAAGGCCGCGTGCGAGGAGAACCCGTTCACCGGATCGGCGAAGAGGCGTCCGAGGAGCAGGTGGTTCAGGACCCCCTGGTGCAGGCGCTCCGGGACGACGTGGAACGTGGACAGGTCCACTCCCAGCGCGCCCGCGATCGGCCCGATGTCCGCGAACGACAGGCCCTGCATGTCGACGGCCCCGATGACGACGTTGCCCTGATTCGCGAACCCGGACAGCGCGCCGAGCTGGAAGCGGTCGCCGAGGAGCCCGTGACCCCACAGGGTCGCGCGTGCCGGGTGCTTCGGCCGTGGGTGGTCGCCTGACGCCGCGGCGTCGACTGCGACGCGCGGGATGTCGACGACGAACGGGATCGCCGCGAAGGGCGTCGTCGCGTTCTGCTGCGGCATGCCGCCGACGATGTTGAGGCGCGAGCCCGGATTCGGGGACGTCATGAAGAGCGGCGCCTGGAACGTGCCCTGGATACGGACCCAGATGTCCGAGTTGAAGCCCGCTCCGTTCTTCGTGTCCTGGCTCGTGATCGTGAACTGCGGCGTCCCGAGCGCCGTCGCCTGGTCGCGCACGGACACCATCCAGCCCGTCAGAGCTTCCGTGCTCGCGGTCGTGAAGTCCCAGGCGAGGAGGATGTCGCTCGTGTCGACGCCGTGCTTGCGGAGCCGCTTCAGCACGCGGCGCAGCGCCGGACGCCGCGCCTCGATCGCGTCCGCACACGCCTCGCCGCACGCGAGCGCGACGTCGTCGTGCGGGATGCCGTCTCGGATGACCCGGAAGACGGCGCGCGGGCGGATCGGGTTGCCGAGGGTGTCGACGAGGTGCCGGATCGCGACGATGTAGCGCGTGGCGTCGTCCAGCCGCACGCCGGGGCGCATGATGAGCACCTTCTCGTCGACGGTCTCGGCGGTCTCGTCCATCTCGACGAAGTGGAGGACGCGCTGGCCGTTTCCCCACTTCATCAGGAGCGTCGGGTGATCCGCGTCGAGCGAGGGCGCGATGTCGGTGTGGAAGGCCGCGCCCGACGCGACGCGGTCGACGGGGAAGCCGGTGTCGGGGAAGAGGGCCTCGATCATCGGGCCCGGGCCGAAGCCGTCCAGGGTGTTCCAGTCGGTCGGATCGATCGGCTTGTCGTCGAAGCTCGTCGGGAGCGAGCCGACGTCGTAGTGGATGCGGCGCCCGGTCGGCGTCGTCGGATCGGGGTCGAGGAAGGCGGACGACGGGTAGGGCAGCAGGCACTGCTCCTCGATCAGGAAGTCGCAGCGCGGGCCGCCGGGACGCACGTCGAGCCCGCAGATGGGCGAGACCGTCGCGGGCGCCGTAGCGCCCTTCAGGCCGCCGAAGCCGTAGTCCGCGAACGGGACGTAGTGCGCGCTCGTCCCGCAGGCGAGCGGGTCGGACGGCGACGGCCGCTCGCATTCGCTCACGCACGTCCGCGCGCAGAAGTTGCCGCTCGAGAGGAAGACGCGGAGGGAAGCCTGGTCCGGGACGGGCAGGGCCGGGGGAGACGCCGTCGCGAGCCGGATGGCGACGGTGTCGCTCTGGCCGGGCACGCCTCGGAGCTGGATCGAGCCCGCGAACGAGCCCATGCCGTCGTAGCGGGTGACCTTCGGCTTCGACGTGAAGCGGTCGGCGGGCAGGCTCACCTCCAGGTACGCCTGGGTCGGGTCCTCGGCGTCCACGATCTCGAGCGACAGCCCGTCCGGAGACTGGATGACGCCGTCGTGCGTCGCCCCGGGGAAGGTGATCCAGGCGGTCAGGTTGATGCCGCCGGCGCCCATCGCGAGCGAGCGCAGGGTGCCGCCGGCGCATTCCCGCGCGGCGGCCGGCCGCGCGAGGCACGCCAGGGCGGCGAGCCCCGCGATCACGGCGCCGGCCGTCCGGCGGGCGCGAAGCGACGTCGCTCCTCTGGCGCGGGTTCCGGGTGAGGCGGCGGTACGCGAGCGATCGCCCATGTTCGGCTCCGGCGTCGAGTCGGCGCGGACTCGGGGGAAGAGGTCTGTTTTGGGAGCCTTGCGATATCTCGCACCCGTTGGGGCTGCGCAAACGAAATCGCGGAAGCGCCTCCTGCCGCGCCGAGTCGAACATTCGAGGGTTGACAAGTCCATGGCGGAGGAAATACGGCGCGCCTGAAACACCGGCGGCGAGCCGGACGAACACCGCGACCACGGAGGGACATCCCATGCTCAGACGACGCCTCCCCCTGTTCGTTTCGGCTGCCGCGCTCCTCGTGTGCGCGAGCCGGGCGAACGCGCAGGTCGGTCTGCCTCTCGACGAGTACCTTTGCTACCAGGCGAAGGAGTCGAAGGTCCCGACCCAGAACAAGCTCAAGGACCTCGCGCCTCAGGTCCGCGTCAAGGACCAGTTCGACGCGACCTACCGGGATTACCTGGTCTCGAAGTTCGTCAACGTCTGCAATCCGGTGCAGACCGGCAAGGCTTGCCCGGGCCCGTCGCTGAACCCGACCGTCCACCTCGCGGAGTACGCCGTCAAGGACCTGAAGGCGGTGCCCAAGTTCGTGGCGCCGTCGTCGGTCTACAACCTCGCCGACTGCGTGGGAGCTCGGAACGGGGTGACCATCAGCAAGCCGAAGAGCCTCATGGTGCGGTCGAACAAGATCGACTACGGGCCCATCGTCAAGTGCAAGGTCTCCGGCGATTGCTCGGGCGGCGACAGCTGCCAGAGCGGGCTCTGCCTACCGCCCAGCACGACGCCGCCGAGCGCGAACGCGATGGCGACGAACACCGCCGACTACACCTGCTACTCGGTCAAGGGACCGAAGGGCCCGTTCGGCACCGTGGGCCCGGTGACCGACCAGTTCGGCTACTCCGAAACCTACCTGATGAACAAGATCACCAAGGTCTGCGCGCCGACGGAAAAGGTCAATCTACCGAGCGCGTCGATCCCCGACGGGAATCCGTTCCCCGGCCACCTGATCTGCTACCAGGCGAAGTCGCAGAAGACGAACCTCACGAAGTTCGTCGCGCACGAGGTGGCGATCAACAACATGATCGCGCCGTCTTACCTCGATGCGAAGAAGGTGACGGACTACTGCCTCCCCGCGCTGAAGGCGATCCACCCGGCCTTCCCGACGTTCACCACCCCGACGACGCTCACCGCGACCACCTCGGACATCGGCGGCGTCTGCGGGACGATCACGACGAACCTCGGCGGCGCCGAGGGCGTTCCGAACCGCCTCGATCCGGCGAGCGGAACGAACGCGAACGCCAGCTGCACGGGCAGCGGCGCTCCGTTGCCCTGCTGCGAGGGCGCGGGCACCGGCCACTGCGACGAGCGGACGTCGGTGATCTGCGGCGGCGTCGCGATCGGCGGCGGCGGTCCGAACACGACGCTGCCCGGACCCGAGCTCGCGCAAACCGCCGGTCAGAAGCGGCGCTTCACTCTCAGCTGCAGCAGCCCGATCGACACCGCCTGCACGGTGAGCGGCAATGCCGGCGACCTGCCGAACGGTGTGAACTGCACGACCACCGGCTGCGGCTTCCTGCCGCCGCTGGATACGACGACGCCGTTCAAGGTCTGCGGGCTCATCAAGCTCGCGGGGTCGATCACCGGAAGCTTGAACCTGGTGCAGGGAACGAACTCGCTCACGATCCCCGGGGCGGTCAACATCTACGCCGCCACGAGCACGTCCTTCCCCGACACCGCCTGCCCGCGTTGCCGGACGACGACCGCGACGACCAGCCCGGAGGTGTTCCCGACGGGGCCGATCCCGGGCATCGGCGTCTGTGACTCCGATACGACGCCGGACGACGATGGGAACGCCACGAACGACGGGGAGGCCGGCGACGTCTGCTTCGTCTTCGGCACCGCGGGGCTGTCGACCGACTGCACGCCGGTTCCCGGCCTGCCGTTGCCGCCGATCCCGCTCACGCTGAACGCGAGCACAGCGGGCGGCAGCATCTCCGACCCGGTCGGCCACTTCTGCCCCGGGCAAGGTGGCAACTCCGACTGCGTCGCTTCCGGAAACCCGAACCCGTGCTGCACGGGCGCCGGGATGGGGAGCTGCACGAACTTCAACGGCTGCTTCGGGAGCGCGAACGCGACCGGTCCGCGCTACGCGGATACGCCCGGGGTCTGCACGGGCGTCGCGGTGAGCGGCATCTCGTCCGGCATTCTGATCACCGGGCAGCCGCCGGTCGACGGGACCATCGGCGGGCTGAGCTGCCTGCCGGCGGTGAGCGCCGGCGGCTTGAGCCCGCTCATCAACGGCAGCCTCGGCTTGCCGAGCCCGGTCGCCTTCACCGTGAACAACGGCGTCCAGGTGAACTGACCGAGGTTTCGACGCGGCCGTCCCGTCGCCCGACCGGGCGACGGGACGGCCGCGCGCGCCGCGCCGTTGCGCTCGCTCAGCCTTCCTTCGGGCGCGGCGGAGCGGGGTTCACCAGGTCGAGCCCGAGCGAGCGCGGGAACACCTCCGCGATCTCCTCGGGCAACCAGCGGGTCCGCTTGGTGATCGTGCGGATCGGCGTCGGGTCGGAGACGCGCGCGATCGTGCCGCCGTTCACGAGGAAGACCTGGCCGTTCACGTCGGCGGCGGCGTCGGTCGCGAGGTAGGCGACCATCGGCGCGACGTCGTCCGCCTCGCCCATGCGTGCGGACGGGTTCGCGCGCGGCGTCGCGATGCCGCGGGACGCTTTCGCCTGCGCCGCGCTCGTCGGCACGGAGGCGACCATCCGCGTCTGCGCGATCGGCGAGATCGCGTTCACGGTGATGCCGTACTTGCCGAGCTCGCGCGCCACGACGCGCGTCATGCCGGCGATGCCGTCCTTCGCCGCCGAGTAGTTCGCCTGGCCGGGATTCCCGTAGAGCCCCGACGTCGACGTGAAGGAGACGATGCGGCCGCTCTTCTGCTCGCGCATGATGGCGGCGGCGTGGCGCGTGCAGTTCCACGTGCCCTTGAGATGCGTCGCGATGACCGCGTCCCACTCCGCCTCCGACATGTTGAAGATCATCCGGTCGCGGAGGATGCCGGCGACGTTCACGAGCGCGTCGAGGCGACCGAACTTCTCGACCGCGGTCGCGACGATCCGGCCGGCCGACGCGAACTCCGACACGGAGTCGTGGCTCGCGGCGGCCTTGCCGCCGGCCGCGCGGATCTCGTCGACGACCTGATCCGCCGCCTGCGCCTCGTTGCCGCTGCCGTCGACCGCACAGCCGAGGTCGTTCACGACGACCGACGCGCCTTCCGCCGCCATCAGGATCGCGATGCCGCGGCCGATGCCGCGGCCCGCGCCCGTCACGACGACGACCTTCCCTTCGAGATTGCGTGGCATGGGCCGGCTCCTAGGCGCGCGGCGGCGCGGGGTTGGACACGCCGAGCATCAGCGTCTCGGGGACCGTTTCGATCAGCTCGTCCACCGTCCAGCGCACGGGCTTGAAGATCGTCGCGACCGGGCGCGGGTAGGAGACCAGCGCGTACGACGGCCCGGTGCAGAGGAAGATCTGCCCGTTCACGTTCGCGGCGAGGTCGCTCGCGAGGAAGACGGCCATCGGCGCGACGTCGTCCGGCGACAGGTTCTCGATGGACGCGACCCCGCGCTCCTCGCGCACGATGCCCTGCGCCTTCCGCACCTCGCGCGCCTTGAAGTAGGCGTCGGTGAGAGTCATGCGGGTGCCGGCGACCGGCGAGATCGCGTTGGCGGTGATGCCGTACTTCCCGAGGTCGCGCGCGATCGTCTTGGTGAAGCCGGCGATCGCGCTCTTGGCCGAGCCGTAGTTCGACTGGCCGGGGTTGCCGAAGAGGCCGGAGCCGGACGTGAACGTGATGATGCGTCCCGAGCCCCGCTCGCGCATCGGCCCGACGGCGGCGCGGACGCACGCGAACGTGCCCTTCAGGTGCGTCGCGATCACCGAGTCGAACTCATCCTCGCTCATGTTGAAGATCATCCGGTCGCGGAGGATTCCCGCGCAGGTGACGAGGACGTCGATCCTGCCCCAGCGCTCGATCGCGCCGTTCACGATGCGAGCTCCGCCTTCCATCGTCGCGACCGTGTCGGCGACCGCGATCGCCTCGCCTCCCGCACGCGCGATCTCCGCGACCACCTCGTTGGCGGGCTCGCTCGACGGCTCGCTGCCGTCGCCCTTCACGCCGAAGTCGTTCACCACGACCTTCGCGCCGTGCTCCGCCATGAGGAGCGCGATGCCGCGGCCGATCCCGCGTCCGGCGCCCGTCACGACCGCGACGCGTCCTTCCAGCATCTTTCCCACGGACCTCTCCTGTTTTGCCCGAGAAGCCGAAAACTTACGGGCTCGCCTCGCGGCACGTCAACCGCGCTCGCCTTGGACTGTGGCGCGGACGGCCGATAGTACTCCCCGGGGCCCGCGCTCCGCGCGGCGCGACGTGGGGGGGCACGATGAGAGCAATGGGACGCATCGCGGCAGCGGTCGCGTGTGGCGTGGCGGCTTCGGCGTGCGCGCCGGCGACCGTGAACAAGGCTTCGGTGCGCGCGACCGACCAGGCGCCCGAGTCGACGCAGGTCGAGGTCGTCCGGGTTCCGTACGACCCGAACTATCCGTACTACGTCGTCACGGTGGAGCCGCTTCGGGTCGGGGTCGAATCGTCGTACGCGCCCCCTCCGCCGACCCCCGGCGTCACCCGCTACGGCTGGGGCTCGTGGGGCTGGGGCCTCCTCCCGACGGGACCGCAGGCCGAGGCGTACCAGGGATCCCCGCAGACGATCGCCGCGAACGTCGGCGACGCGGTCGCCGCGCAGCTCGAGACCGCGCTCACGAACGCGGGCAACATCCGCGTGATCGACTACGATTTCTACCAGCAGAACAACCGCAATCCCGCGAAGCTCGTGAACAAGAAGTCGAACGAGGTCGGGCCGTTCGTGATCCGCGGCACGATCACCGAGTTCAACGAGGTCGCGGAGGCGACGGGCTCGTCCTCGGGCGGCTCGCTCGGCGCGCTCGGCGCCGCGCTCGCGATCGGCGGCGCCATCGCCGGCAACAACCCCGCGACGTACACCGGAGTCGGCGTCGCCGCCGCCAACCCGACCTACCAGAACACCGAGGCGCGCCGGACGGGTTCGGTCGCGATGGACCTGAAGGTCGTGCAGCCGACCGACGGCCGCATCGTCGGGAGCGTCATGGCGAACGGCTCGTTCACGAGCGAGTCGGCGGCGAACGGGTTCTCGCTCTTCGGGTTCGGGAAGGCGAGCAACGCTTACGCCGCGAGCGCGCTCGGGCAGGCGCAGCGCGCCGCGATGAACTCGGCGACGACGCAGATCGTGCAGCGCCTCCAGACCGCCGTGCCGTGACGCGAGGCCGACGACCGCGAAGCGTGCGCCCGCCCGTGACGCGGACACGCAACCTGGGATAGGGTCACGGCGAGATGCAGAAGGCGCTCGGCATCCTGGGCGGGCTCGTGCTGGCGGCGCTCGTCGTCGTCCCGCTGGTGCTCCACTTCGGGCAGAGATCGCACGATCGCCTCCCCCGCGACGCGATGATCCCGGGCGCGGAGGGAAAGCCCCCCGAAGCGATCCCTCCGGGCGCCGCCTACGCGACCGCCGCGGCCGAGATCATCGAGCACGAGCTCCAGGCGACGACCGGCTGGCGCCCGAACGACATCTTCCTCTGGGGCCCCGGCCTCTGGGCGGACAACAACTCGAATCGCCAGCTCGGCATCCTGCAGGCGCTGCGCGAGACGATCCGCGTCTTCAAGGACCACCTGACGAAGGTCTCGAGCGACGTCTACGACCAGAACCTGGTCGCCGCCGACAACGACCTGCGGAACGACCCGCGCAAGTGGGCATTTCCCTCCGCCGAGAGCCGCTACGAGTCGGCGGCGCGCGGCCTCCGCAACTACGCCGCCGGCCTCTTCGACGTCCCGCAGACGTCGCGCCCCATCAATACCCGGAACGTCGAGCTCATCCGGCTGATCCAGAGCTGGACCGATCTCCTCGGCGACGCCCACGCCGAGCTCTACAAGAGCCAGATCGACTGGTTCGCGATCGACGACGCGTTCTACCGCGCGCAGGGCTACTGCCACGTGATCGCGCACATGATCCCGGCGGTGGAGCAGGAGTACCACCGCGAGCTCGACAGCCGTCCGGTCCTGAAGACGCTCTTCGGCGAGGCCGAGGATCCGCTCGAGCGCTGCGCCCGCCTGAAGCCGCTCGTCGTCTTCAACGGCGGCGACACCGGCTTCATCGCCAACCACCGCCGCAACATGGACGTCTACGTCAACGAGGGCCGGCAGAAGCTCTACTCGATCCGCGAGGAGCTCGAGAAGTGAGGGCGTCGATGTCCTCCGGTCAACGTCCGATCGCGAACGTCAACAGGCCGATGAGCGCGACCGCGAAGTACGATGCGACCACCGCCGCGCCCGCGTAGTCCTTCGCCAGGCGCTGACCGAACAGCAGCGCGAGGAGCGCGAACGTCGCGAAGCGGATCCCCCAGCGCGCGAGGAAGCCGCCCGCCGCGAAGCTCAACGTGACGATGGCGAGCCCGCACAGGACGCCGGTGATGAGCTCGACCAGCGCGAGCGTCCAGAAGAGCGGCACGATCGCTTCCTCGCCGATCGGGGCGTTCTTGAAGTGATCGCGCAGGTACGCGAGGTTCCCGTCCGGGTCGAGGAGCTTGTCGAGGCTCGACTGTAGAAAGACGATCGCGAAGAACGCGATCACCGCGAAGCGCGCGAAGACGAAGAATCCGCGACTCGCGACCAGGCTACCGACCATCTCCATCGCGCACACTCCTGTTCGGCCGGCTTCTATGGTCGCGTCCGATGGACGTCAAGCGCCGCGCACGGAAGCGAAGCGCTATGGCACGTACGCGACGATGTCCGCGGGGAAAGTCCCGTCGATCGGCTGCGTGCTCGAGAAGGGGCGCTCCGGCAGCGACCCGTCGGGCTGCACCGCGTACGCGTCGACGCGGTTCGCGCCGCCGAGCGACACGAGAACGGTCCGCTGCGTCTCGCCGCCGGGCGGCGTCACCTCGAACCACGCGAGGCCGGTGGGGTAGGTCGCCGTGTCGGCGAACGTCGAGCCCTGCGTCGTGAACAGGATGTTGCCGTCGCTCGCGAGCTCGTAGAAGTCGATCTGCCCGTTGTTGAACGCGGCGCCGTAGATGTGCGTCGCGCACGGGTCGGTGAGGATCGCGTTGTAGAAGCCGCGCGTGTTGGACTCGCTGCTCGGGTTCTCGGGGAGGTCGCCGCCGGCGTAGGGCGTGTTCGACGGATCGGGCGCGGGCGCCGGGGTCGAGACCGGCCAGGCGGCGATCCGGTTCTGGCGCTGCGCGACCGCATAGATGAACGTCGGGACGAGGCCCGGAGTCGGCGACGGGCAGGCCGGGAAGCCGACCGCCATCATGCGCGAGGGCCCGAACGCGCGGATCACCGTGGGGCTCGGCGACGGCGTCGGCGTGACCGGCGGAGGCGTCGGCGAGGGAGTCGGGGTCGGCACGCCGACCGGCGTCGGCGACACCGGCGGCTGGGGAAGGTCGCCGTTCTCGTCGAGCACGTAGCGCAGCATGTTCCCGGCGGAGACGTCGGCGATGTAGACGAAGCCGATGCCGGTCAGCGCGACGGAGCTCACGAAGCGAAGCGACGTCACGTCCTGCTGCTGCGACGACGGGCTCGCGGGCAGCTCCCCGTCGGGGCCGAGCATGTACGCGGCGAGGCGCGTCTGGACGTTCAGGTTCTCGCCGTTCCCCGCCTCGGAGACGTAGAGGACGTAGTCGCCGGCGGCGTTCACCGCGATCGTCATGTCGAACGGGTTCGCGCCCGGATTCGGATCGGTCGCGCACGGCGGCGCGAGCCCGGTGCCTTCCGGGCAAAGCGAGACGAGCTGCCCGCCGGTGATGTCGAACGCGAAGATCTGGTTCGCGCCGGCGGCGTAGAGGACCGGGAGCACCGGGTGCTTCAGCAGCCGGCGCGGGTTCACGACGGAGATGCTGGCGAAGGGCGCCGCCGGCAGGAGCCCGTCGGATCCGACCTGGTACGCGCTCACGCGGCCGCCCGACGTCCCGAGGACCGGATCCGTCGCCTCGGCGACGTAGAAGAAGGCCTGCGCGCTGCCGGGCGAAGCAGTCGGAGCGGGTGGAATGGTCTTGCTCTGACCGCTCGGGCATGCGGCGAGCAGAACGACGCCGGCCGCGGCGAGAAGCCCGGCGCCGGCTCGCGAAAGAACGCTCATCGTCGCGGCGGTATATCGGAGGGGTCCGAAGCTGTCGAGGCGATCCGGCGCCACGTCGCGATCGTCAAGCAAAGCACGGTCCGTGCGCTTCCGCGTCAGGCGCGATCGGAGACGAGGCGCGCGACCTCGAGGAGCGAGCCGACGCGTGCCGCTCCGCGGGGCGGCGCCTCGTCCGCGACGTCGCCCGCGCCGCGCACGATCCAAGCGGCGTTCCAGCCGGCGGCCTGCGCGCCGCGCACGTCGTCGTGCAGCGAGTCGCCGACGTGGAGGAGACGGTCGGGTGGCGTGCCGCCGAGCGCGCGCGCCGCCGCGTCGAAGGCGGCGCGCGCGGGCTTCGCGGCGCGCGCCTCGCTCGACACCACGACGGCGCGGACGTAGCGCGCGATCCCGAGGTCGCGCATCAGCGGGTGCAGTCGCGCGTCGAAGTTCGAGAGGATGCCGATCGCGACGCCGCGCGCCCGGAGCTCCGCGAGGGCGGGCTCGGCGTCGGGATGGACGAGCCAGGCGCTGGCGGTCGCGTAGTGCGCGAAGAGGTCGTCGAAGAGCCGCTCGAACGCCGGCTCGGTCTCGTCGGTCGACCCGTTCGACGCGAGCGCGTGCGCGAGCGCGCGGGCGACGACGGCGCGCCACCAGGCGCGCTCGAATGCGGACACCTCGTCCGCCGAAGCGGCCGCGGGCGCGGCGAGCGCCGGCGCAGACGCAAACGCGGCGGCGAACCCGGCGGCCATCGCGTCGCTCGTGACCGGGAAGCCGAGCGCGCGCGCGTGCCGCGCGTACGTGTCGCCGACCGGCTCGCGCACGTCGATCAGCGTCCCGCCGGCGTCGAAGCTGACCGCGACGATCGCACCGGGCACGGCGGTGCTGTACCAGTCTCCCATGCTGGCGCGCATCCGCGTCGTCCTCGTGCGACCGCGCCGGGGCGGCAACGTCGGGTCGGTCGCGCGCGCCATGAAGAACATGGGACTCGCGGACCTCGTCCTCGTCGCGCCGCGGACGCCGGTCGGGGCGTCCGCCGAGCGCATGGCGGCGCACGCGGGCGACGTCCTCCAGCGGCGGCGCGTCGTGCGCGACCTGCCGGCCGCCGTTCGCGACTGCCACCTCGTCGTCGGGACGGTCGGGCGCACGACGACGGGCCCGGCCGAGCCGATCGCCGCCAGGTCGGCCGGGTCCGCGATCGCGATCGCCGCACGCCGCGGCCGCGTGGCCCTCGTCTTCGGGCCCGAGGACCACGGGCTCTCGAACGCGGAGCTCGACCTCTGCCAGATGCTCGTCCGCATCCCGACGGCGGAAGCGTACGGCTCGCTGAACCTCGCGCAGGCGGTGCTCGTGTGCGCCTACGAGATCCACCTCGCGGCGAGATCGCGGGCGGTCGATCCGCGGGACGACGGTCGCGGTCACGGCGCGAGCGGCGAGAGCGACCGGCGGCCCGCCACGAGCGGCGAGCGCGAGGCGCTCGTCGCGCACCTCGCCGACGCGCTCGACCGGATCGGCTTTCTCTCGCGCCAGAACCCGGCGCACATCCTGCGCGACGTGCGCTCGCTCCTCGCGCGCGCTTCGCTGACGGCGCGCGACGTCCGCATCTGGCGCGGCATCGCGCGTCAGATGCTCTGGGCCGGCGGGCGGGCGGAATCCGCGCGCGCCCGACCAGGCGGCCGGGTCAATCGGCGGGCGGGTTCAGGGAGCGCGCCCGCTTGACGAGGATGGCGTTGACGCCGCCGCGCTCGAGCGGGATGCCGCGGACCTCGACGCGCTCCGAGACCATGCCGAGCAGCGGATTGTCGGGCGTCCCCTCGCTGCGATCGAAGACGGCGACGTAGAGCGTCCCGGCCTTGTCGTCGAGGATCGCGAGCGGCTGGCCGGCGCGCGCGCATGCGACCCCGCACTGCCGGTGGTTCTCGCCCCGGCGGCCCGCCATCACGAAGCAGGCGGTCTCCACGACCTCGCCCACGACCACGGTCTCGCGCGCTGCCTCGTTGGCGGGCACGCTGGGAGTCGCGGCCGGGGCCGAGGCGGCGGCGCCCCACGCGGCGATCGCGCACGCGAGCGGGAACATCGCGCGCGATCGGGCGGCGCCGCGCAGAAGCGCGCGCGTGCGAGATTCCTTCATTGCATCCATGCCATGATTTCCTTGCTCGTGCAGAAGCGCGAGGGTGTGTGGCCGAAGGGTCCGTTGCGCGTTAGCGACCGGATTCACGGGAGATTCGAGCCTGCACCGACCCTGTGCAGAGGTCGAATTCCAGGCACCCGGTTTGCTGTTCGAAGCCTGCACAGTGCCCCCCGACCGGGCATCACCGTAACACCCCCACCGAACGCGCTTACGGAAACATCACCCGAGGGCCCCTCGGAGCCGCGACGCGCGTCGTCGCGGCTCCGAGACGATTCCCCGCCCTCCCGCGTGAGCGCAAGCCCCGCCGCCGGACGTTTCGGCAGCGCGCGACGGCGCCTCGACGCCATGCCGAGCGGAGTACCTGTGGACAACCGCTCCGCCCCGAGCGTCTGACGTCGGTGCATGGTGACGAGGCCGCGCTCCGACACGAACCGCAGCCACGGTACGCACCCCCACCCGACGCGCGCGAGCAGTCCAGCCCACCGAGTGAAGCGCCGCCCGCGATACGGAGCGGACGCGATCGCCGAACGCAGCCGGAGCCGTGTTTGCGGGCAAGCGAGCGACTGTCGAACGAGCGGGACAATCAATCGCGCCCACATTGATTCATGAGACAATTCGGCGCGCTCGGCGACCCGCGAGCGAGACCCGGAGCGAGCGCCCGCACACACGGCTCCGGCG
>DASRFA010000035.1:0-38277 GCA_035651755.1 Binatia bacterium
GGAGGACGTCGGCCTCGTCTGCCCGGCGCACGGCGCCGTCTACCGCGACCATCGCCACCGGGCGCGCCAGCTGGTCCTCCACCACGAGTACCGCCTGCGCCAGATGCTCGACGTCGTGCGAGCCGGGCCCGCGACCGCCTACGACGTCGCGCGCAGCGCGTTCGACTGGGTCTTCGAGGAGGGGACGGACCGTTTCCACCGGGGAGCCGCGGTCATGGAAACGATCGCGCACCTCGAGCTGCTGCGGGCGCGCGGTGCGGCCGCGTCGGAGGACCGCGAAGGGGTGATCTACTACCGATCGACTTGACGCCCGTCGAAGAGGCAGAAGCGCGCGGCCCGGCCGTCAGGAAGCGGAGCCGAAAAAAGCGTCGGCGGGTGGACGGCAGGGGAGAGGAGGAACCCCACCGTACGCACCCGCCGACTTGAGCGGTCTCGTCGTGACGAAGACCAGATGCGGGTGAAACGGCCGGAGGGGGTGGCGTTCGCCCTTCCTGAACCGACTGCCCCGCACCCATCCCGTTTGACGGATCGCCCAGACTCAATATTCGCTTTCCGCACGCTTTACTCAACCTGGATTTATTCAACCACGCCGTTGACGCGTAGCTCCAAGACGCGTCCCGCCGCGTCGGTTTCCATCTGCGCGGGCATCCCAGCCCGAACGGACGCTCGCGAGACGGGTCTTCCGTCGCTTCGCACGTCCGAGGAATCCTCGAAGAGGCCCCGCTGGCCCCCGACCTCGACCGCGTCCTCCGAGATCCACGTGATCACGCCGGACACCTGGTGCGTGTCGTCCTGAGCGAACGCCGGCGC
Source organism: Binatia bacterium (assembly GCA_035651755.1). Lineage (GTDB taxonomy): Bacteria > Desulfobacterota > Binatia > UBA12015 > UBA12015 > DASRFA01. The sequence goes on from DASRFA010000035.1 coordinate 811, forward strand.
GCACAGGAACGGCGCGACCGCCACGGCGATCGCCACGACGAGCTCTCGTTTCGCGTATCGCATCCCACATCTCCTCGCTGGCAGCGCGAACCGCGGGCGGCTCACCACGCTTGGCGCCACGAGATCGGGACGACGTTCGCCGCGATCTGGGGCAGGAGGAGCGGCTGCAAGGCGATCCCTCCCCCCTTCGTGACGCCGAAGAAGGCCTTGGTCTCGTTGTCCCCGAACGTCACCTTGAGCGACGTCGGGATGCTCTGCCCGACCACCACGAAGCGGTCCGCGGCGACCAGCGTTCCGTTCGGGCCGGTCCCGATCCCGCCGCCCGTGCCCGAGCCGCCACCGAGCCCGCCGCCGCTGGTTCCCGCGAGATCGAGCGTCGGTCCTCCGAGGAGGGGATCCAGCACGTAGATCCGCGCCGTGCCGCCCGCCTGGCAGACCTGCGTCGACGGCGTGAACGTCGCGAACGCCACGTTGAAGAAGACCGTCGGGGGGGCGAGCACCTTTTCGCCCGGGTTCGAGAGCGTGAGGAACCACCCGTGGGCGTTCGCGATGTCGGTCGCCAGGTCCTTCGCCGCCTGCGTCCCGGCCTGGGTCACCCGGCCGGTGACGTTCACGAGGCTGCCCTCGCCGAGGTTGCTCGCGCCGTCGTCGCGCACCGCGTAGAAGCGGTTCGCGTCCGTGGTCTCGAGCGGGCTCGAGCGGTCGCCGGTGCCGAAGTAGACCATCACCGACCCGGCGTTGATCACGGCGTCGGGCGGGTAGAAGATCTTGAGGCCGGACGGCGCGCTGAAGAGCTTCGTGACCGTGAAGTCGTCGCCCACGCGCCACATGTTGCCGCCGAGGTCGCCGACGTAGCCGCGGTCGAAGATGCCGTCGCCGTTCACGTCGAACGTGAGCACGTCGCTCGGGACCGCGAAGCTCATGCCCGAGGCCGACGCCTGGGCGATCTTCGCGCCGGTCGCGAGGTTCACCATGAAGATCGTCCGGCCATACCCGGAGCTGTTCGGCGAGTCGGCGGTCGGGTTGTCGAAGTACGGGTCGTAGCCCCCGCCGAAGACGGCGACCTCGATCGGCGAGCCGCCGTTCGCGAACTTCGTGAGCGCCGGGGACGACTGCGTCATCCCGAGCTCCGAGAACCCGGTCGTCCCGTTGTTGAGGCGCCAGACGAGCGCGGGCGCGTTCTTGCTCGTGATGTCGAGCGCGTAGTACGCGCGGCCGCCGCGCCCGAGCCCGAAGACCAGGATCTTGCGGCCGTCGGCGAGCTGCTTGTAGCGCGGCGAGGCGTCGACGAAGAACGGGTGCGACGACGCCTGTCCCGGGCGAAGCAGGTTCAGGTTCCCGAGCACGTCCGGCGGGACGAACGCCCAGGCCTCCGCGCCGGTCGCGTCGTCGAACGCGTGCAGCATGCCGTCGTTCGCTCCGACGATGATGAGCGCGTTGGTGCCGGTCGTGTCGTAGTTCACGATCAGCGGAACGGAGTGGATGATGTCGCCGAGGACCCAGCTCCGCTTCTCGGTCGTGTTGCCGTTGTTGTTCGAGTCGTAGGAGTCGAACCCGTAGACGTAGTCGATCAGCGCGTCGCGGTTCGCGGTCGTCGCGGCGGCGCCCGGCAAGCCGAGCATCGTCGGCGTGATCGCCGTGTTCGTCTTGCTGAACGCCTGCGCGGGCGCGGTGAGCGGGACGCTGCCGAGGTTGCCGGTCGCCGTCCCGGTGTAGGTGTAGATCTTCCGCTGCGAGAGGTTGCTCGCCTTGAGCACCGCGCCGACGCCGCCCGCCGTGACCGAGCTTCCGGACGGGCCGCCGGTCGTGGCGTCCCAGAACGACTCCCCCGTGCCCGTGATCGTGCCGTCGTCGGTCGTCGCGGACCCGCTCCCGACCGTGCAGGTCGGCGTGCTCGCGTTGCAGATCGTCCCGTGCTCCCGATCGAGGCCGTACTTCTTGATGTTGCCCGGCCACTCCTGCATCCCGGTGCGCGGGCTGAAGAGCGCCACGTAGAGGCGATTGCCGGACTCGGTGCGGTTCGTCTGGCTGACGGGCACCACCGGCGCGACGAACGACTGCGCGTCGTTCTTGATCAGGTTCAGCGCTTCGCGAAGCGCGTCGTCGAGCTCGTCCGGCTGCGTCGCCGACAGGCATTGCCCGCCGCCGTACTTCTCGGCCGCGCGCCACAGGAGCGATCCGGCGCCCGAGTACGTGTCCCCGGCCGCCGGCTCCTCGCAGAAGTCGAAGCCGAAGGAGACGGCGTAGAGCGTGATCGGCTGGTTCTGGCTGTTGTTGAGGGGGAAGAGGCCTCGGATCTTGAACATCGCGTCGTCGAGGTAGTCGGAGCCGCAGTTGTAGGCCTCGCCCGTCGCCGCGATCCAGTTCGGGCTCGCGGGGTTCTCCTTGCCGTCCGCGTTCAGGTCGCCCGGGTTGCCGACGAAGGACTGGAGGCGCGTGAACGGGCACTGCGTCTGATCGGAGACGTTGCGATCGGCCTCCACCTCCGGGATGCCGTCCGTCACCATCAGGAAGTAGTTCCGTTGGCAGGTGTACTGCACGGGCGACGTCGTGAAGCCGCTCTTCGTCGCCTGGCCGTTGAAGTACTTCCAGGCGTCGATCAGCCGATGGGTCGTCGGCGTCGCTCCGTTCGCGGTCTGGTTGTTGATGATCGTGGTGAGCGACGCGCGGCTCGACGCCGTCGAGTCCTGCACCGGAAATTGGAAAACGTTGTTATTGACTTGCCAGCTCGTGACCCACGTCGTGCTGCCGTAGTTCGCGTTGCTGTAGTCGATCCCCGGCGGATCGAAGACCATCATCCCGAAGCGCACGTTGGCGTTCGCCGGGTCGTTCACGACCGAGGTCATCACGCCCTTCGCGACCGCGAGCTTGTTCTGCGCGGCGCACGTGTTTCCGATGCCGGTGCACTGCGTGTTCGACGTGCACGACTGGAACGGCGCCTGCGTGCAGTTCTTCGGCGCGTTGGTCTCGAAGTTCAGCCGATTGCCGTACTTCCGCCGCGACTCGCGGTCGTCGGTGTCGTCGCCCGAGGGCGGCGGGATCTGGTCGTCGAACGTGGCCGCGCACGGGCTGTTGTCGATGACCCAGTTCGTCTGCGCGTTGCGGCACGTGCAGCTCCCGGCATTGACGTCGCCGCCCGACACGCCGTTCTTGTTGGCGCAGCGCGTGTAGATCGTTCCCTGCTGGAACGACCCGGAGTACACCGTGTTCGGGTAGGTGTTGTAGGCCTGCGACCCCATGCTGCCCGAGTTGTCGAAGATGATGAAGACGTTGGGGTTGACCTGATTGCCGGTGAAGATGTCGATGTCGGAAGCGCGCGCCGCCTCCGCCGCGGCGACTGCGAGCGCGCCCGCCAGGAGCAGCGCGAACGCGCGACCGGTCCCTGCCCCGCTGCCCATTCACGTTCCCCCGTCGCGCTCTTCAGTTGCCGCAGTCGGCGCACGGGCCCGGCCTCGCGGCTTTCATCGAGACCGTGCTCGCCGGATCGACGCCGGCCGTCGTGATGTTCTTCCGCGCGTCGAGGCGGAAGATGTACATCTTCCCGAGCCCCTCGTTCTGACCGAATTGCGCCGGACGCACGTTGCCGTCGACCGTGCGGATGAGGAGGTTTCCCGGCAGCGCCCGGTACGCCTCGTAGTTCGCGGTGACCGTGCTCTTCAGATCCGCGGGGCCACCCTCGAGGTTCGTCGCGCGCGGCGCCATGAACGGGACGAAGTTGTTGATGTCGGAGAGCCCGTAGTACGCGGCGCCGTCGGCGGCGTAGAACGCGTTCGCCGCGTGCGTCGAGAGCGCCGCGGTGAGGGTCGACATCTGGCCGCTCGTCGCGACGGCGAGCGTCAAGCCGGCGAGCGCCGCGACGATGCCGAGCGCCACGACCATGATGATGCCGCGTTCGTCGCGTACCGGATTCATGCTCAGCTCAGGCTGAAGCGGAACGCGAGGTTCCGCAGGTTGGCCTCGGTCGTGACCGAGGACGTCGCGTCGGGGTTCCCGGGGAGCTTCGTCGGCTGGCGCGCGACGAGGCTGAGGATCACGGACCGCACGTCGGTTCCGGGGGTCGGGGTCACGACGCCCGCCTGGTCGACGTACTGCATGCTGAACGTCGACGCGTTGTCCGCGACGACCTGCCCGTTCCGCCGCAGGAGAGTGCCGTCGTAGGTGTACGTCACGACCTCGATCTGCGTCACGTCGGGACCGATCGGGTAGGCGTGCGCGAGCGGCGTGGGACCGAGCCCGATGTCCAGGTTGTTGAGGCCGTTCGCCGCGACGCTCGCGATCGTCTTCACCTCGGAGTTGAGGCCGCTGTCGACGAGCACGAGGTTGCCCGCCTGGAAGGTCGCGCCGTTCGTCGGCCTTGCGACGGTGATCGTCGACACGCCGGCCGCGGCCGCGGTCACGAGCGTCGTCGAGACGTCCGAGTAGTTGCCGCGCAGCGTGAGCGTGGTGACGCCGCCCGCGACCGTCACCTGGAGCGGCGGAACGTTCTCGGTCGGCGCGACGCCGAGCATCCCGTAGCCCGCCATCCGGAGGTCCTCGCTCAGCAGCTCCCCCGCGCCGCGCGCGGTCACCTGCGTGTCCGCGACGCCGGACTGCATCGCCGCGCCGCGCCCCTGCACCCGCACGGCCGCGAAGACGACCGTCAGGACGAACGTCGCCATGAACGCCGCGACCAGGAGCTCGGCGATCGTGTATCCGGCCTCGCTCGCGAGAAGTCCGCTGCCGGCCGACGGCTTCGCCGCTGCGCCGCTCATGGGTTCGTCACCGCGCTCACGACGGTCGCCAGGCGGACGCTCTGCGGACCGAAGCGATCCGTCCACGACGCGACCACCTGGACGCGCCGGTTCGAGCCTACGGTCGTCACGGTGCGCGTCAGGTCGAAGCGGACGCCGTCGACCGTCGTGTTGCTGGTCGCCGCCTGGACGTTCGCGAAGTTGCTCCGCCGCATGAGCTCGAGGTCCTGGTTCGCCACGTAGGTCGCGAGGCCCTGGTTCTTGCCGAGCGTCTGCGCCTTGCTCCCCATCGCCTGCACTCCGGCCATGCCGAGGAAGGCGACCGCGAGGATCAGGATCGCGAAGAGGGTCTCGACGATCGTGAGCCCGCGCTCGGAGGCGAGCCGCGCGCGGGCGTCCGCCTGCGAGCCGCCGGAGCGGGTCGTGCGCCGTCCGGTCATCGCCATCCCGAGCCGTCCTTCGTGAAGAGCCGGATCCGTCCCGCACCCGTCACGGACACGACGTACGAGTAGTTGCCGTCGGACGAGGCGATGAAGAACGAGCCAGGTGCGACGGGAAGCCCGCGCGCGGTGAAGATCAGCCGACCCGGCGGTGTCGCGGCGGCTGCCGCGACCCCGTACGGATCGACGGTCGCGCCGTTGAGCGAGAAGTTCACGCCCGGGAGGCGGGTCCCGAGCGACTGCGTGCGAACGGCATCGTCGTCGGCCGAGATCGCGGGTGGCACCTTCTCCCGCTTGACCGTATAATTGACGCCTGACCCCGCGGTGACGTCGACGTAGTGCGGGACGCCCGTCCTCTGCGCCATCTCGCGCGCGAAGTTCAGGTCGGCGAGGACGTGCGTCGCGGCCGCGCTCGTCCGCATCTGGAGCGCGACGGCGGTGTACTTCGGCACCGCGATCGCCCCCAGGATCGCGAACATGCTGCACGCGACGAGGAGCTCCATGAGCGTCCAGCCGGCCTCGCCGCCGACGCGCGACGTCGCCCGGTGCCGGCTCCGTCCGGCAGGAGTCGGGGCGGCGCCCCGCGCGATGCACGCGCGCCGCTCCCCGCGGTCGCGCGCGCGCACGAGCGATGCGGTGGCCGCCGCCGCACCCCCGGCGGCGGCCCGCATCGGCTGCGACGACGTCCCCTCACGCCGGCGCACGATCATTCCGAAGCAGTGCACGCGGTCCCTCCCACCTGCTGGCGACAGCAAGGGACGTTCCTCGGGCGACCGCGCGCGTGCCCGGAAAAATCCTTGTTACGCGGGCCGTTTCGGATAGTCTTCGACGCGCTTGCGTCCCGTGAGCGGCAAAATCTCGACGCCGGAGACGCCAGCGCGCCACGCCGGTGAGCGTCTCGGAAAGCGGCCTCCCGAGCGTTCTCCGGGGCGCGGCACACGACCGCCGCTCGGCTGGCGACAGCGCGTCGCGCTCGCCGTCGCGGGGACCATCGCGGGGCTCGCCATCGCCGAGATCGGCGCGCGCGCGCTCGGCTACGACTTCCGCCCGCACATGCGGAACCGCGTGTACTTCGCCGAGCCCGACGCGCTCCTCGGGTGGCGCAATCGCCCCGGCGTGAGCGGCCCGTACGGAGGCGACGAGTTCCTCACCTGGGTCACGATCAACGCCGACGCCCAGCGCGGCCGCGCCTACCCCCGCGAGCGCACGCCGGGGACGTTCAGGATCGCCGTGCTCGGCGACTCGCAGGCGTGGGGCGACGGAGTCGCCGACGACGAGACCTTCGCGGACCTCCTCGACGTCGCGGGCGGAGATCGCGTCGAGGTCCTGAACTTCTCGGCTCCCGGCTACGGGACCGACCAGGAGCTGCTCGCGCTCGACGACCGGGCGGCGCGCTGGGCGCCGGACGTCGTCGTGATCGCGACGTACATCGGCAACGATCTCGCGGACAACGCGAGCCCGGGCACCTGGCAGTACCCGAAGCCGTACTTCCGGAGCGGCGCCCGCGGCGAGCTCGTCCTCGAAGGCGTGCCGGTCGCGATCCCGCGCGCGACGCACCTCGCGGTCGACGCGTACCGGCTCGCGATGCGGTACTCGGCGTTCCTGAACGCGATCGGCGAGGCGACCGCGAATGCGCCCCCTCCGTTCCTGCGCGTGGACGAGCTGCCGGCGCACACGCCGATCCACCGGACGATCTACGGCCCGCGCCCGACCGACGCGGACGAGCGCACGCTCGACTTGACCGAGCGGCTCCTGACGACCGCGGCGGAGCACGCGCGCGCGATCGGCGCGCGACCCGTCGTCCTCCTCGTCCCCGATCTCTGGCAGGTCGACGTCGCGAACCGCCCGGACTGGCGTCGCGAGCTGCGCGCGGCCGGAGCCGACTGGCGCCGGCCGCAGCGGCGTCTGACGCAGGCGCTCGAGGGTCGCGGCATCGAGGTGATCGACGCGCTGCCGGCGCTCGCGCGCGCGTCGCGGCACGCCCGCGTCGGCGACGAGCACACCTACTACCGCGGCTGGCGCCATCTGACGGCGCGCGGCCACCGGACGCTGGCGCGTCTCCTCGCGCCCCGGCTCGGGGTCGCGACCCCGCGCGGGGAGGTGGCGCCCGCTGCGGCAGGCCGCGCGACGCCGGCCGGCTCAGGCGTCGACGAGAGCGAGCAGCACGGCGGCGCGCGGCAGCCGTAGCGCGCCGTCGGCCATCCGGACCGAATCGCCGTCGAAGCGCACCGTGCACGCGCTCCGGAAGCGAACGCCGTGCGCGAACACGATGCCGGCGAGCCGACACGGGCCCGCGTCCACCGTCAGCGTCCCGCCGACGACGAGCGCGCCCGACCAGTCGACGGCGCCGTGCAGCTCGAGGTCGCCGCTCGCGACGATCGCGCCGTAGCCGGAGAGGCTCGCGAGCGTGCCGGCCGAGAGCCGCGCCGCGGCCGGAGCGGCCACGGTGCCGACGGGCATCGCGACCGTCGCCGGATCCGCGGCCGCGATCCCGGTGCCGGCCGCGTAGCTCGCGACGTCAGGCCAGAGGAGCGGCGCGCTCGCGTGCGCGCCGAGGAGCGCTCCTCCGCCGGCGGCGATCGCCTCCAGCGCCGCCGCGCGCTGCGCTTCGGTCGCCGCGGCGACCGCCACTTGCCCGGTCTCGGCGGAGGTCGCGTCGAGGACGACGCGGGCCGGGTCGCCCGCAGAGGCGACGGCCGCCCCTTCCAGCGCGACGCCGCCGGCGCCGACGGCGAGCGCGGCCGGCGCGTACGGCTCGGGGGCACGGCCGACGGTGCCGGCCATCGTCCGCTCGGCGCCGCGCACCGCCGTCGCGCGCGCGAGGAGCAGCAGGCGCTCGCCCGCCGGTCCGCCCGCAGCCGGGAGGAGGGACGGCGTGACGCCGTACCCGTAGGGCGGCCCCGGAAAGACCGTCCAGCCGCCGCCGGGGAACGGCAGGGGACCGGGCGCGCCGGCATCGAGGACGCCGCCCTGCGCCGCGACGACCGGCGCGAACGTCGTTCCGGGCGCGAGCAGCGCGACCGCGTGCCGCACCCCGGCTTCCGCCGTGTAGCGCGCCTGCACGCGCGAGCGCGCGCGGCCCGCGCTCCAGAGCTCGCCCTGCGTGACGACGAGCGTGCCGGCCGCCGCGACCGCGAGCAGCGCGAGGACCACGATCGTGCCCACGACCGCGTACCCTGCGTTGGTCGCGGCCAACGCCCCCGGCCCGCCCGCGCCGCGAGCGCGCCGTCCGCGATCGCGCCCCGCCGGCCTCACGGCGCCCCCAGCCGGGCCCGGAGCGCTGCCGCTCCGCGGAGCCGCACCTCCGCTCCGGCGCGCGGCGGGGTCTCACGCACCGCGAGCTCGATCGTCACCCGGCGGACGCGTGCGCGCGCGGCGTCGTCGAGCGCGCCGCCGCCGCCGATCTCGACCCCCGCGGCGTCGAAATAGCGCAGGCGGAAGCCGCCGGCGCCGACCGGCGACGCGACCGCCATCGACTGCGCGCCGATCCGGCGCAGCAGACGCCCGCCCGACCCGGAGCTCCACGCGAGCGACGTGCGCTCGGACGAGGACGCGTTGATCGCGCCGTCGCCGTCGAGGTCGCTCTCGAGGTCGACGTGTGCAGCATCGGCGGTCCGGAGCGGCGCGACGCCGATCCGCCGCGCGTCGGCGCCGGCGAGCGCGACGTCGCGGGTCGCGACCTCCAGGGTCCACGCGGCCGCGGAGAGCGCCGCGACCGAGGACTGCACCTCGCGCGCGAAGCGCGCGTGCGCGCGCAGGAGGACCAGGCCGGCGCCGAGCACGAGCGAAGCGAGCATCGCCGCGATCAGCGTTTCGAGCACGGTCGTTCCGTCCGCGCGCGCGAGGAGCGCGCGACGCGCGGCGGGAACCGGTTCGCCGCTCGGACGGCGCGCCCACCGCGACGGTGGCCTCATGGCGCCACCGCGACGACCGTGAGCAGGGTGACCGTCGGCTGGAGCCAGCGCGCCGTCACCTCGAGGCGCGTGACGCCCGAGACCGGTTGATCGGGCACGACGCGCCAGACGCGCGCGACCGCGAGCCCGTCGACGACCACCTCGTCGTTTCCCGACGTGCGTGGTGCGCCGGACGTCGCGAGCAGCTCCTCCATCTTGTCGGTGGCCGCGACGAGCCCCGCCGCCTCCGAGCGCGCGGCCCGGACGAGCTTCGCGATCGAGTACGCGGCTCCGCTCGCGAGAACGCCGACCGAGGCGAGGAGGCAGAGCGCGACCATGACCTCGACGAGCGAGAAACCTCGCCGTCGACCGCGACGCCGTCCGAGCGAGCTCCTAGTCAAGGGTCACCCTCCCGCGCTGGTTGATCACGACCGAGGTCTCCTGGCCCGCGAGCCGGAGCGCGATCGTCGCGTTTTCCGCGGTGCCGCTCTGCGTGAAACGCACGGTGCCTCCGGACGTGGCCGGCCCGAACTCCGCGCCCGCCGGCAGCTTCTCGCGGGCGGCCGAGGATCCGAGCGCCGCGACCTCGAACGCGTCGCTCGCGACGATGCGGAACTCCCACGTCCGTCCTTCCGCGAGTGCTCCCGCGCGCCCGCGCGCGAGTGCCGCCGCGACCGCGAGCGACGCCGTCCGGAGGCGGACCGAGGCGAGCGACCGCGCGAGCCCGGGGACCGTCGCGGCCGCGACGATCGCCGCAACGCCGATCCCGACGAGACACTCGAGGAGCGACCAGCCCGTCGACCCGGCCGGCCGCCGTGCCGCCGGCCGCATCCGTGACGTCCGCCCCACCGCCATCGGTCGCCTCCTCGTCGCCTGCTGTTCCGCGCGAGCACACGTCGCGCGGAGGGCGCGCACGCGCGCGCCGAGCGGGACGTCGACCGTGCTAGCGCGACGCGCGCAGGGGCACAATGGCGATCGTTTAGCTTGTCGCGAGGCCGAGCGAGGATATGTACCAGGTGACGATACGATCGCCCCAGAACAGCGCGACCAGCGCGCCGAGCGCGAGGAACGGACCGAACGGGATCGCGAGCTTCGAGTCGGCGCGCTGTCGCACCATGATGACGACTCCGATCGCCGAGCCGATGAACGACGCGAGCAGGAGCGTGAGGAGCACGCCCTTCCATCCCAGGAAGGCGCCGATCATCGCGAGCAGCTTCACGTCGCCTCCGCCCATGCCCTCGCGCCCGGTGAGGGCGTGATAGGACCACGCGACGAGCCAGAGGATCCCGCCTCCGACCAGGACCCCGAGGAGCGACGCCTCGACCGTGGCCCACCGGTCGGCGGACGGGGCGAGCGCCGCGACCGCGACGCCGACCGCGATCCCGGGCAGGGTGATGCGGTCGGGGAGTAGCGTGCAATCGAGGTCGATGTAGGTGAGGGCGAGCAGGCTCGCCGCGAACCAGAGCGCGCCGAGCGCCTGCAGGGTCGGCCCGTAGTGCAGCACGACGACGACCGAGAGCATCGCCGTGAGCGCCTCGACGAAGACGTAGCGCGGCGAGATCGCCGCGCCACAGTCGCGGCAGCGGGCGCGAAGCAAGAGCCAGCTCGCGATCGGGACGTTGTCGTACCAGCGGATCGCTCTGTCGCAGCGCGGACAATGCGACCCCGGCGACACGATGGACTCGCCGCGCGGCACGCGGTGGATCACGACGTTCAGGAAGCTGCCGAGCGCGGCTCCGAACAGCGCCGCCAGGGCCGCGAGAACGATCCCGTCCGGCGTCGAAGGCACGCCGTTCACTCTTCTCTCCGTCGCGACATCGTCCGCTCCACCGCGCGTGCCGAGCGTGTCACGATCAGCCCGACGCCGCCACGGCAGCGGGTGCGTGCGCGGGCGCGCCGCCGGCCGGATCGACCACGACGCGCCGCTCGATTTCCTGCGAAAGCGCCCGCAGCTCGGCATCGTCGGGGTCGATCGCCGTGAGGCGATCGCGCACGGCGATCGCCTGGGCGAGATTCCCGCGCGCGAGGCACGCGCTCAGGACCCCGCGCCACGCGTCGACGTCCTCGGGGTCCCGATTCAGCACCCGAGCGAAGAGCTTGCCGGCATCGTCGGGCCGGTTGGCGCGCAGGTGGAGGCGTCCGAGCAGCAGCAGGGCGGCCGCGTTGTCGGGTTGCTCGGCGAGGAGAGCGCGGAGGCGATCCGCCGCGCCCTCATCGTGGCCTTCCCAAGCCTCGAGAAGCGCGAGGTCGATCTTCACCTGCGGAAAGTCCGGGAAGGTGCGAAGCGCCGTCTCGAGGTGCCGTCGGGCCTCGTCGAACCGGCCTCGCCGCGACAGCAGCTCGCCGACCCCGGCCTGGACACGCGCGCTGCCCGGCACGACCGCCATTGCATACCGCCAGAGGGATTCGTTGTCCGTCCACGCTTTGTTGTACGCGGCGGTGCACAGGCCGAAGGTCACCACGATCGCCGTCGCGAGCGCGGCCTGCACCGGCGGGCTCTCGACCGCCAGGATCGCCCCCGCCACGAGCCCGCACACGCCGAGGCTCGGCAGGTATGCGAGGCGCTCCGCGAACGCGGGGCCGAACGGGCCGAGCACGTTCGCCGTCAGCGCGAAGGCCGCGAAGAACCACAGGGCGAGGAACGCGATCCTGCGGTCGCGACGCCAGCCGAGCGCGATCGCGGCGACGAGCGCCGCCAGCCAGAATCCGCCGAAGAGAACGTCGAACGGACCGACGTCGGGCGGCATCCCGGCGGCTCCGTACGAGTAGTCGGGGCTCAAGCGCCACGGCACGGCGACGATGCCGGCGTAGCGTCCGAGAAGGACGGCCGCGTGGAAGAGGCGCTCATGCCGCGGCAGCCCGGCGAGCGGATTGTCGATCGGCGAGCGCGGCTGCGCCGAGGGCGAGAACACACCACCGAGGGCATTGCACCGGAGCGCCAGGTAGATGGCGAAGCCGGCTGCCAGGACGGCCATCGGTACGGCGCACGAGCGCAGCCAGCCGCGCCACGCGCTCGGCGCCGTTCGTGCCGCGTCGCCGCCCGCGACGAGCCAGAGGCTCAGCGGCACGAGCAGAAGCAGGCACGCTGCGCTCTCCTTGGAGAGCAGCGCCAGGGCGAACGAGACGAGCGCGACGGCGGGCCACGTCGCCCGCGTGATCGGCTGGGCCGAGCGGACGGAGCCGTCGGGCTGGACCTCGCCTCGGTGCGCGCGCAGGAGCGCCCAGAGCGTCACGAGGCCGAAGAGGCCCGCGAGCACCTCGGTCCGGCCCGCAATGCTCGCGACCGCCTCGACGTGCACGGGATGAGCAGCGAAGAGGAGGCTCGTGAGGAGCGCCCACCGGCGACCGAGGAGCGGTGTCAAGAACGCGAGCGCGACGAGCGTGGCGGCGACGTGAAGCAGCAGGTTGCTCAGGTGGTACGCGGACGGCTGAAGTTCGGCGATCGCGTACGTCAGCGCGTAGGTCGCGCCGACCACCGGACGATACAGATCGCCCGGCCAGGTCGCGTGCAGGAAGAAGCCGCCGACGTTGGAGAGGTGCCGGATGCGCGGGTTCTGAACCACGTGCACGACGTCGTCGTAGGCGAAGCCGCAGGTGAGCGCGGTCGCGTAGGCGGCGGCTGCGACGAACACGACCGCAAGGACGCCGATCGCGAACCAGCCCGGCCGGCGCACGGCCGCGCGATCGCCGCGTGCCGCCTCCATTGCCATCACGCGCTACGCGTCCTTTCGATCCGCCGGGCGACCCACCAGCAGCCCCAGGCGAGGGCGACGCCGAGGTATCCGTCGACGGCGTAGTGCCACCCGAGCGCCAGCGAGCCGACGAACGTCACCGCGGTGAGGACCCACAGCGCGATCGAGAGCGCCCGCCACGGCCGCGTCGCGATCGCGAAGAGCGCGAGCACGGCGACGTGCAGGCTCGGGAGCGCTGCGACGCCGTAGTACATCTTCACCTGGTGTGCGCCCGGCATGCTGCGAAACGCCGCGTAGTCGCGGATCAGCAGCTCTTGGAGCTGCTGCGCGTACGGAGCCTGATCGAGCCATGGGAAGCGGCCCGGCCAGTAGTAGACAGGGCCGAGCGACGGCCACGCGACGTACATCGCGCTGCCCACGACCCAGAGCAGGCAGTACGCGAAGAAGAAAGGGCCGCGGAGGGGTCGCAGGCGCGCGGCGATCAGGAAGAGAAGGGGGACGATGGCCTGCGCCGGGAAGAACAGCAGGTATGCGCGGTCGAGCGCGGGCAGGAGGCCGTGGTCGCCCGCGAACTCGGTCGCGAAGGCCGACGGCTCGACCCCGAAGTGCAGGAGCGCGTCGAGGCGCCAGAGCGGCGAGTCGTAAAGCCGCTCGTTGATGGCCGGGATCCAGAGCTTCAGGTTCACGAACACCATCAACGTGACGTGGACGGCCACCGTCGCGAGGATGAACTCCCCGAGAAACCGGAACGACGTGAGCCGCGACGCGACGCCGTCGAGGCGAGCGCGCGGGCCGAGGACCGCGTTCGCAGCGAACGCGAGGGCGAGCGGAAGATAGGTCACCACCAGAACCGCGCGCGCCTGCGCGAGCATGTAGTGGAGGAGCCAGTTCATCGGCAGCGCGAGCGCGGACCCGGTCGCGTAGCCGACCGCGACGTACGCGGCCGTCAGCGCGAGCCAGCGTCCGGTCCACCCGTCGCGCAGATCGCACACGAGGGCGGTGACGTCGGCCTGCAGCCGCGATTCGCGCGCCGGGCGGGCGACGGCCTGCCCGCCTGCGCCGTCAAGTATGTCTCGACCGTACCAGCGCCCCGCTGCCATGACCTCCTCCCAGGATCGTTCCACCCCGCACCAGCTCGGCGACTGCAGTGCGCGTGCGATCGCGATTCAGCGCGTCGGGGATGAAAAGGACGCAGTTGGGCGCCCCACAGCCCAGCCCGTCCACCCAGTCCTCCGCGGCACAGAGCTCGCCGCGAGCGAGCTTGTCCGGCGCCCGCCACACCGCGAGCGGCAAGTAGGCGAGCGGCACGACGGCCGGCCCCGCACACGCGACGTCGTGCGCGATCGCGTCGACGGCACCGTCGGCGACCGCCGCGTACTCTTCGAACGGCACGAGCATGAACTGCGCGCGCCAGCGATGATCGTCCCAACGATCCGCGAGCAGCGCGGCCACCAGCGTCGCCGCCACCGCCGCGCCCGCGACGCGCGACCCGGGAACCGCCCGCGACAGCGCGACCACGCCGTACGCCGCCATGAGCCCGAGGACCACCGTCACGATCCAGAAGAAGCGCGTGAAGACGACCATCGGCTGCACGAGCGAGACCGCGAGGTAGCCGGCCGCGAGCAAGGCCGGGACGGCAGCGACCGGCAAGCCGATCGTGCGCGCGCCATGCGGATGGCCGCGATCCGGTGCTCCTTCGGGTTCGCGCCGCGCGCGCCACGATGACAGAGCGCAGAGCGCGATCCCGACGGCGACCAGCGGCCAGGTGCGCGCGAAGAGCGTGCCGCCGAACCACTCGACGAACACGAGGTGGAGCGTTTCTCCGACGCCGAGCGGGCTCGCCTGCGCGACGCGGACGAAGCGCTCGTGCTGGTCGGGCAGGCGCGGGTGAACGAGCGCGTCGAGCACACCCTGCCCCGCCAACGCCGATCCGAGAGCCGCCGTCGCAGGCAGGGCGAGGAGCGGCAGCGCGGCGAACCAGGCGCGCCGGCGCGGCGCGATGCCCGGAACGAGGAGGATCGCGAGCGCGCACGGTACGGCGACCGGCTTTCCGAGCGCCGCCACCAGGATTGCCGCCGCCGCGAATCCGATCCGTCGCTGGCGGAGCGCCAGCATCGCGGCGATGAGCGCGACGCCCATGTACAGGTCGACGCTCGAGCGTAGCGTCAAGACGCTCCGCAGTGGATCGAAGACGTAGAGCACGCCCGTCAGCAACGCGACGGCAAGTCCCAGCGAGCGAGCCGCGAGGAGGAAGAGCAGCGCGCCGCCCAGCGCCGCGACCGCCACCGTCGCGAGCATCGCCCGGTGGGGATCGCCGAGCGGCCCGAGCAGGAGGACCGGGAGGACCTTGGGCACGGTGTAGCCGAACGGGATCCGGTCGCCGGTCGCGAGCTGGCGGTAGTAGACGAGATAGGAGAGCAGGTCGGCGTCGAGATGGGCGGAGGGATAGCGTCCGGCGAGGAGCAGGCTCTGCACCACGACGGCGAGCGCCGTCGCCGAGGCCCCCGCGAGCTCGAGCCGGCCGTCCGCCGACGGCGCGCTCACGGGAACACCGTGTCCGGCCGCTCGAACGCGGTGCGATCGGCGAGCAGCGCCAGACGGTCGAGCGCGGGCTGCATGCGGCCTTGCCGGCGGACGAACACGAGTGCGGCCGGATCCGAGTACACGTACTCGAAGTCCTTCCGCGCGAAGAGCCGGGGATGGATGTCCCGCCAGCGCTGCACGACGACGATGTCCGTCGGGTAGTCGTCGAGGAGCCGCTCCCAGCCCTCCGTGCCGTGCATGAAGGCGAAGTAGTCGCGGATGACGCGCTCGGGATAGACGGTCTCGAAGCGGCCGTCGATGAACACGCGCCAATCGGGGCCGAGCTTCCACAGGGCGTAGGAGCCCCATTCGAACGGCATCGCGACGTTGCCCGTGATGTGGTGAGCGCGCAGGAACTCGACGGCGTCCGCGGGATAGTCGAGCCGGCCGAACCGGATGGCGAGACCGTGCTCGGCGATCGTCCGCGCGTAGCCGGCGAGCTGCGCCGCCGCGACGGCGAGCGCTCCCACCCCGGCCACCGCGAGGACCGCCGGGCGCGGTGCGAGGCCGGGAAAGCGAGCGAGCGCTGCCAGCCGCAGCCGCTCGGCGCCGACGACCAGCACGGGCGCCGCCGCGACCGCAAAGAGCACCGTGTGCCGCTGATGGCGGAACCCGGCGAGCGCCGCCAGCGCGAGGAACGCGGCTCGCCAGTCCGTGGCCGCTCCGGCGGCTTCGCACGCCCGCCGCTGTCGCCAGAGCGCCGCGAGCGCGATCGCCGTCCCTGCGACGAGGACCTTGAAGCGCAGGAACTCGCCGGAGAGCAGTGCCACCGGCTGCCACTCGCTGATCTCGTCGTGAACGCCGAGCGTGCGCGCGAGGAACGCGTACAGCGCGATGCCGTTCGGGTTGATGAGCGTCGCCGCGACCGACGCGAGCGCGACGGCGATCGCGAGCCGCGCCTCGCGCGCCGACGGCGGATGCGCGCCGCGGCGCCATCGCGCCGGCGCGACCGCACGCAGGGCGACCGCGCCGGCGAAGATGCCGAGCTGGGCGAGGCCGACGAGGAAGCCGCCGTGCAAATTCGCCCAGGCGCCGAGCAAGACCGGCTGGAGCGCGAGCTCCCATGAGATCCTGGCTCCGCGCCCGGGCAACGATCGCAGCCGCCGATCGGCGCGCGCGAGCAGCGAGCCTTGCGCGGCGAGCAGCGCGATCGTGAAGAGCTGCGGCCGGAAGCTCGCGCCGGGCGCGATCACGGCGAGTGCGAGCACCAGGCCGGCCGCTGCGGTGAGCGGATGGACGCGCCCCTCCGGGGCGAGCTCGCTCGCGAGCGTTCGCACCGCATCGACGAGCAGCGCGACCACGGCGGCCGCGACCAGCAGCTTGAACGCGATCAGGGCCGGCGATCCACCCACGCCGTACAGTCCGGCGACGAAGACCTGCGCGAGCCACTCGTGATTGACGAGCGGCGCGCCGTAGGCGGTGTACGAGAAGGCGTCGCTGCGCGGGAAGCTGCCGTCGCGGAGGATGATCTGGCCGAAGAGAAGATGCTGCCAGAGGTCCGGGTCCGCGAACTGTCCAGCGAGAAAGTGAAGGGCGGAAGCGATGATGAGGACGACCGCCAGCCACCACGCCGGACGATCGCCCATCCCGCCGCCTCGCTGCGCGCCCGCCTCGGTCACTCATCCCCCAATTGCAGGATGGCGTCGAGCCGTGGGCCCGACGCCATCCCTTCCGTCCGCGGTCGGGGATCCGCCTGCGCGAGATCTCCCGACCCCTTCATCAAACGAGTCGAGTCAGATTACGGCGCATTCTGGAGACCGCCCGCACCGGAATCCCAGTCGAACGTCTTGTTGCCGCTGCCGTGGTTCGACTGAGCCTTGAACGTCGTGGCGGTGGTGTTCGTGACGCTGATGTTGACGCCCGGCGACTGCTTGAAGCCCACGAGGTCGCTCAGGACCGTCGTGTAGGCGGCGCTCGAAGCGAAGTACGCCTCCTCGGCCGTCGCGAGGTTGCGCAGGTCGGACGACGCGCGGGCGTTGAAGCCCTGAGCGCGATACGCCGAGAACTGCGGAATCGCGATCGCAGCCAGAATGCCGATGATCGCGACGACCACCAGCAGCTCGATCAACGTGAACCCTTTCTCGTCCTTCACTGCCATCTTCCTTCCTCCAACTGCCCCGGTTGCTGAGCCTTTCGGCTGCCTCCCAACTGTTCGACCGATCCGAAGATCCGCTTGAGCCGCCGTCGCCGTGCGGCCACCTGCAGCCGCCGGGAGCAAGCCGGGTGCCACGGGCCGGTGGCGAGAAGCGTCACCGCGCGACGCTGCCGGCGATCCATATTTGGTAGGGAAACGCTCGCTGCGTTGCGCGATGCCGCAACCTGGACAAGCGGGCCGACGATCCGCGCATCGCGCGTCACGTCGCAGCGGCACTTCCGTGACGCTTCTCGACCGGGGGTTCGCCGGCGGCCGTCACCGAGCGTCGATCGCGCATCGCCGGATGCCGCGGCTCACGCGTGGGCAAGGATGACGGTGACGAAAATCGTCATCGCGCGAATGCGGCGGGGGGTGCGTTTGCTCGGGTGGCGCGGGGCTCGGTCGGAGTGCGACGAGCGGGGCCGGCCGACAGGCACGTCGGCCGCCATGCCGGCCGCCACGCGCCCATGAGCCGCCGGCGAGGCCCGTCGCTTCGCGAGCACGCTCCGCGGGAGCGAGCGTTCGGCCGTCGCGATCACGACGCCGGTACCGAGCGATCGAATCCCGTCCCGTCGGACGGCGCGTGCGGCAGCACGTCCGCAAGCGAACGCGACCAGCGGAAGGCACCGCATGCAACCTCGAGGTAGGAGTGTGGTGCGGCGAGCGAAGCGAGCCCGCGGGGAGTGAAGCGAACCCGCAGGGAATGGGGCCCCCGTTCGGCTTTGCCGAACGGGGCGAGGGAAGCGATTCCCTCGTGGGACGGTCGCCCGTTCGGCTTTGCCGAACGGGGCGACGGGCGCCGAAGGGCGCCACACGCAAGCTCGTGGAAGAAGTGCGGTGCGGCGAGCGAAGCGAGCCCGCGGGAAGTGGGGCCCCGTCGGGCTTTGCCCGACGGGGCGAGGGGCGCGAAGCCCCTCGTTCAATGGCTGCGCTCGCGCGGCAGGGGAGTGTCGAAGCGCGGGAGGATGTCGGCGTCCTGCGAGTCGAGGCCGTACTTCTGGAGGCGGTGCCGGAACGACCGATAGTTGATGCCGAGGAGCGTCGCGGCTCTCTTCTTCACGCCGTCGGCGCGCGCGAGTGCGGCGAGCAGCATGGCCTTCTCCCGGCGCGCGAGCTGGTCGTCGAGGCTCAGGCCCTCCCCCTCGTCGATCGGAAGCAGCACGGCGCCCCAGTCGCCGTCCGCGTCCGACGCCGGCAGCGGCGATGCGGACCACGCGGCGTCCGCGCCCGGGATCTCCTCCGCAATGGTCTCGGCGGACGCGGGCAGCGCGTCGCGCGCGAATCCGGCGACCGCGATCCCCGGCGGCAGCGCGCGTGTGCGCGCGCCCTCGCGCGCCGACTCCGGCAGGTCGGACTCGCGGATCGTTTCGCCCTCGCACAGCGTGGTCGCGTGCTCGATCACGTTCTCGAGCTCGCGCACGTTGCCGGGGTACGCGTAGCGCAGGAGGAGGTGCATGGCGCGCGCCGAGACGCCTCCCACGGACTTCGCGTGGCGCTCCGCCGCGTGGCGGACGAAGTGGGCAATCAGCTTCTCGAGGTCGCGCGCGCCGCGCTCGCGCAGCGGCGGAAGCGGAATCGAGATGACGGCCAGGCGATAGTAGAGGTCCTCGCGGTACTGCCCCGCCTTCACGGCGTCCTCGAGCACGCGATTGGTGGCCGCGAGGACGCGCACGTCGACCGGGATCTGGGTGTTGCCGCCGACCGGCATGACGCTGTGGTCCTGCAGGACCCGCAGAAGGCGGACCTGGAGGTTCAGCGGCAGCTCGCCGATCTCGTCGAGGAAGATCGTGCCGCCGTGCGCACGCCGAAAGAGGCCGGGGCGATCGGCGATCGCGCCGGTGAAGGCGCCCTTCACGTGGCCGAAGAGCTCGCTCTCGATCAGGTTCTCGGGGATCGCCCCGCAGTTGACGACAACGAACGGCCCGCTCGCGCGTGCGCTCCGGCGGTGGATCGCGCGCGCGACGAGCTCCTTGCCGGTCCCGCTTTCGCCGGTGATCAAGACGGTCGCGTCGGTCTGAGCCACCTTGTCGACGAGCTTCGCGACCGCGCGCATCGCGGGGCACGTCCCGACCATCCCGTCGTCGGACTCGGCCGAATCGACCTCCGTGTCGCCCTCCGCGAGGACAAGGCCGACGTCGTCGCCCTGCGTGAGCCGCTCCTCGAGCTCGAGGATGCGCGTCATGTCCTGGAGCAGAACGAGCTCGCCGGCCCGGTTTCCGTAGGTGTCGAGCAACGTCGTGCGCTTGACGCGCAGCCGACGCGCCGACCCGTCGCTCGCGCGCAGGTCGCACTCGACGAAGCCCTGCTCGCCGCCCCCCGGGACCTCCCGGTCGCGATCCTGCTCGGCGGAGACCAGCGTCGGGATCAGCCAGTGCACCTCGCGGCCGAGCGTCGCGGAGGAAGGAAGCGCGAGGATCTGCTGCGCGGCGGGGTTCGCGGAGCGCACCCGGCCCGCGACGTCGGCGATGAGGAGTCCGCACTCGAGGTCGTTCGCGAGGGCGCGCTGGACGCCCTCGAGCCGCTCGACCTCTTCCTCGCGCCGCGCCAGCGCCTCCTCGGCGGCGGCCACCCGGCGCGCGAGCGCCCCGACCATGAGCCCGGCCACGACGAACATCCCGGCGGCGCCCAGCGCCGGCAACGCGACCGTCGACAGCCAGGTGCCCTCCGGATCGACCGCCCACGCTTGCGCGAGGAGCGCGAGGTACGCCGCCGATGCGGCCACCGCGGTCAGGCACGCGCCCCGCCAGAGGAGGAGGCCCGCCGCGTTCGCGATCGGAAGGAAGAAGAGGAGCGCGGCCGACCCCGGCACCCCGTTCCACACCGCGGCGATCGCGCCCGCGACCAGGACCACATCGAGCATCACCTGGGCGTACGCGAACGCGACGACGCGCCGGACGCGCCGGCCCCACCACACCGAGATCAACGCGAGCGCGACCGCGACGGTGGCGCCGACGAGAGTCCCGGTGCTCACGATCGGAACGTCGTGGACCGGACCGAAGACGCGCGTCGCCAGGATGGCCGCGAGGAAGACGGTCGCGATGGAGAGGCGGCCGATCAACGCGACGCCGAGCCGCTCGCGCAGTAGCGACTCGCGAACGCTCACGGCGGTCGCGCCGGGCTCGCGCTCGGCAACCCTCGATCGCACGGCGTCGGCGGGACGCCCCGCGCTCGGCGCGGCTGCGGAAGGGGCGGTCGCGACCGGGTCCGACGGCGAGGACGCGGCGGTCGCGCCGGGTGCCGGAAAGCTGTGATCGACTTCCATCATCGCAACGCTCACGAGGACAGCAGCGACCCGAGCTGGAAGATCGGCAGGTACATCGAGACCACGAGACCTCCGATGATCGTCCCGAGGACCACGATCACGAGCGGCTCCATGAGGGCCGTCAAGCTCGCGACCGCCGTGTCGACCTCGTCCTCGTAGAAGTCGGCGATCTTCTGCAGCATCTGGTCGATCGCACCGGTCATCTCGCCGGCGCCGATCATCTGGCACACCATGGGCGGAAAGACGCCGCTCTTCTGGAGCGGCTCGAGCATCGTGCGACCCTGGCTGATCGACTCGCGCACCATGTAGCCCGCGCGCTCGACGACCTTGTTGCCGGCGGTGCGGGCGGTGATCGAGAGCGAGTCGAGGATCGGGACACCGGAGGAGACCAGCGTTCCGAGCGTGCGCGAGAAGCGCGCGATCGACGCCTTGCGGATGAGCTCGCCCACGACCGGAACGCGGAGCAGCATCTGGTCGATCACGTAGCGCCCGCGCTCGGTCCGGTACGTCTGCCGGATGCCGATGACGATCAGCACCGCGATCGCGATCATGAAGTGGAGGTAGTTGATCACGAAGTTCGAGAGGTTGATGACGAACTGCGTCGGCGCCGGCAGCGCGCGCCCGAAGCTCGAGAAGAGCTCTCCGAACACCGGGATGACGAAGACGAGCAGGATCAGCGTCACGATGACCGCGACCGCGATGATGGTCGCAGGGTAGATCATCGCGCCTTTGATTTTGCGCTTGAGGGAGAGCATCTTCTCCATGTACGTCGAGAGACGCGACAGGATCGTGTCGAGGATGCCGCCGGCTTCGCCCGCCTGCACCATGTTCACGTAGAGGTCGTCCCAGGTCTTCGGGAACTTCCGGAGCCCGTCGGACAGCGTTGAGCCGGCCTCGACCGACTCCTTCACCTCGCGCACCTGCCTTCCGAACGTCCGGTTGTCGGACTGCGACGCGAGGATCTCCAGGATCTGCACGAGCGGCATGCCGGCGTCGATCATGGTCGCGAGCTGGCGGGTGAAGATGACGACGTCCTTCGCCTTCACCTTCTGGCCGAAGCCGGGGATCTTGATGTCGCGGTCGAGACCCTTGCCGCGCTCGCGGATCTTCTCGACGATCGGCTGGACGCGCTGGGCGCGCAGGCGGTTGATGACCGCCTCGCGCGAGGGCGCCTCCATGTTGCCGCGCAGGACCTTGCCGGCCGCCGTGCGGCCCTCGTACGCGAATACCGGCATCAGCTCCTCAACTCACCGCCGCCGCTCAGCGCGTTCCCGTCGCCATGAGGCGGCCGGCCGGGCCCGCGGCCGCACCTTTCACGCCGAGCATCTGCTTCAGCTCCTCGGGCTCGGTCGCCGCCTCGAGCGCGGTCTCGGGCGTGATCAGCCGGCGCTGCACGAGGTCGAGGAGCGCCTGCGACAGGGTCACCATCCCCCACTTCGACTGGCCGACCTGCATCTGGGAGTAGAGCTGGTGGACCTTCTCCTCGCGGATGAGGTTCCGAATGGCGGGGTTCGGGATCATGAGCTCGCACGCCATGACGCGGCCCTTGCCGTCGGACCGGGCGAGCAGCGTCTGCGACATGACGGCCTCGAGCACGAGCGAGAGCTGCGCGCGCACCTGCGCCTGCTGGTGGGCGGGGAAGACGTCGATCACGCGGTTCACGGTCTGGACGGCGGAGTTCGTGTGCAGGGTCGCGAAGACGAGGTGGCCGGTTTCCGCGATGGTCAGCGCCGCCTCGATCGTTTCGAGGTCGCGGAGCTCGCCGACGAGGACGACGTCGGGGTCCTGGCGAAGGATGTGCTTGAGCGCGGCGCCGAAGCTGTGCGTGTCCGCAAACACCTCGCGCTGGTTCACGATGCAGCGCTTGTGGTTGTGGAGGAACTCGATCGGGTCCTCGACGGTCATGATGTGCTCGGCGCGCGACTCGTTGATCTGATCGATCATCGCGGCCATCGTCGTCGATTTGCCGCTGCCGGTCGGGCCGGTGACGAGGATCAGGCCGCGCGGCAGCTTGATCAGGTTCTCCGCCGCGGGCGGCAGGCCGAGCGAGGCGAGCACCGGCGTCTTCTCGGGGATCGCGCGGAACACCGCGCCGACCGCGCCCTTCTGCAGGAAGAGGTTTCCGCGGAAGCGCGACAAGCCCTGCACGCCGAACGAGAAGTCGAGCTCCGCCTCCTCCTCGAACTTCTTCTTCTGCTGCTCGGTGAGGACGCTGTAGCAGAGCTGCTTCGTGTCGTTCGGCGTGAGCGGCTCGTACGGGAGCGGCGCGACGTCGCCGTGGACGCGGATCATCGGTGGCGCGCCCGCCGCGAGGTGCAGGTCGGACGCGTTCTGCGCATGCATCTGCTCGAACAGCTCGTGGATCTGCATCGTCCCCCTCGTTGCGTCACCCCGCCGACAGGAGAGCCCGCCTGGTGGTTTGCAAGGCGAGTGCCACCGCCGGGCGCGCAGAGATCGCCCGGCTTTTCGGGCGCTTTTCGCTTGCAGATGGGAGGCTGCGCGGCACGCGCGCGATCACTCGCGTTACTCCGTTAACGCTTCACTTCAGGGCGAGCTCAGTCGTTCATCGTGACGCGCATGACCTCTTCGACCGTCGTGATGCCCTGGCGGACCTTTTCGATCCCGGCCTGGCGGAGGCTCTTCATGCCGTCGTCGACCGCTTGACGCTTGATCTCGGCGGCGGAGGCCCCGGAGAGGACCATGTCGCGGATGCCGTCGGTCATCGCCATCATCTCGTAGAGGCCGCAGCGGCCGCGGAAGCCGGTTCCGCCGCAGTTCGGGCAGCCGGTGCCGCGGTAGCCGGTGACCGGCTGCGCCTCTTCGGGCGGCACGCCGAGCTCGATCAGCACCTTGCTCGGGATCTCGAGCCCCTCGCGGCACTTCGGGCACACGACGCGCGCGAGGCGCTGCGCCATGATGAGGTTGACGGACGAGCCGATCAGGAACGGCTCGATGCCCATGTTGAGCAGTCGATTGACCGTCGACGGAGCGTCGTTCGTGTGGACGGTCGAGAGAACGAGGTGGCCGGTGAGCGCCGCCTTGACGGCGATCTCGGCGGTCTCGAAGTCGCGGATCTCGCCGACCATGATGATGTCCGGGTCTTGCCGCAGGAACGCGCGCAGCGAAGCGGCGAAGTTGAGCCCGATGTCCTCGTGCATCTGGACCTGGTTGATGCCCACGAGGTTGTACTCGACCGGGTCCTCGGCGGTGGAGATGTTCGTCCCGACCTTGTTCAGCTCGGAGAGCGCGGCGTAGAGCGTCGTCGTCTTTCCGGAGCCGGTCGGGCCGGTCACGAGGATCATGCCGTAGGGCTTCCCGATGGCGGAGCGGAAGAGCCCGAGCGAGGCCTCGTCGAACCCGATCTTGTTCAGGTCGAGGTGCGATCCCGACTTGTCGAGCAGTCGCAGCACGACCTTCTCGCCGAAGAGGGTCGGGAGCGTCGAGACGCGCATGTCGATCTCGCCGCCGCCGCCGAGCTTCACCTTGATGCGGCCGTCCTGCGGCAGCCGCCGCTCCGCGATGTCGAGCGACGCCATCACCTTGATGCGCGACGTGATGGCGCTCTTGAGCTTGACGGGCGGCTGCATGATCTCGTACAGCACGCCGTCCACGCGGAAGCGCACTCGCAGGATCTTCTCGTAGGGCTCGATGTGGATGTCCGACGCACGCTTCTTGATCGCGTCCGAGAGGAGCGCGTTCACGAGCTTGACGACCGGGGCCTCTTCCGTCGCCTTCTCGAGCGACTTGAGATCGAGCTCGTCCTCGCCGCGGACGATCTCCATCTCCTCGTTGCCGAGGGCGGAGAGCACCTCGCCGTAGTTGATCGCCTTGTCGTAGTAGCGCTCGATCGCGCGCTCGATCGAGAGCGGTCCGGCGATCGCGGCCCGGACGTCGAATCCGGTGAGGAACTTGACCTCGTTGATCGCGACCAGGTTCGACGGGTCCGCCATCGCGAGCGTCAAGCTGGTCCGGTTCAGGCTGACCGGCACGATGTGGTACTTGTTCGCGAGGACGGCCGGGAGGACGTCGATCACTTCGGGCGGGATGTCGAGCGCGGCGGGATCGACGACCGGCAGGCGATACTCCTCCTGCAGCACCGCGAGCAGCTCGGCCTCCGAGACGCCGCACGTCGTGATGATGTAGGTCGTGAGAGCGCCGCCGGCCTCCTTCAGGCGCTGCTGCGCCGCGCGCAGATCCGCAGGGCCGATGAGGCCGTGCTTGATCAGCACCTCGCCGATGCGACTCGCGACGGGCTGCGCCTTCCCGACCGGCTCGACGTTCGTTCTGGCTACGGCCTCCATGCGCGCGGACACGGACCCCTTTCCTGCCCCTGCCCGCGTCTGCGAGGCGCCGGACGCACCGGCCCCACGCCCGGAACGCGGGCTGAACCACCCTCGAGTCGCTGCGGACTCAAGCCCCATATCGGCGACACCTTTGCGTCGCTTGATCCCGCCGCGCGGCGAGTGCGACGGCGTGCGGGGTCGCAGCTGCTGCCGCGACGCGACCGCGGAGGATTAGTGTCGCCGCCTGGCGTCGGCCATGTCGCGCGTGACAAGACCGTTCACGAGGCGCGCTCCGGTCGCCCGCGTCGTAGCGCGGCAGCCCGCATCGCAGCGAACCACGCGAACGCCGTGCGACCCGCTTCGTCGCACGACCGACCTCGCTAACGCCGCAAAGCGCGCGCGTCCGTGATCGCTACAGCCCCGGCACCGGCCGGCGGAGGCAGAGCGCTTCGACCTCACGCCGAAGCGCGGCGGCGCGCGCGGGACTCGCGTCGCGAAGCGCTTCGACGATCCACCCGCCGAGCGCGCGCATGTCCGCCTCGTCCATGCCGCGCGTCGTCGCGGCCGGCGTCCCGAGCCGGATGCCGCTCGGCCGGAGCGGCGGATTCGGATCGTCCGGGACGATCTGCTTGTTGGTCGCGATCGCGATCGCATCGAGGCGGCGCTCGGCCTCGCGCCCGTCGACCCCGAAGCTCCGTACGGTGTCGAGCACCATCATGTGGTTGTCGGTGCCGCCGGTGACGAGCGCGCCGCCGCGCTCGCGGAGCGCAGCGGCGAGCGACTGGGCGTTCTCGAGGGCGCGCCGCGCGTAGACCGCGAACTCCGGCTGGAGCGCCTTCCCGAGCGCGATCGCAATCGCGGCGACCGTGTTCATGTGCGGGCCGCCCTGCAGCCCCGGGAAGACCGAGCGATCGAGCGCGTCCGCGAAGGGACGACGGCAGAGCACCATGCCGCCGCGCGGGCCGCGGAGGCTCTTGTGGGTCGTCGTCGTCACGACGTCGAATCCGTCGTCGAACGGGTTGCGAAGGGCGCCGCCGGCGATCAGCCCGCCGACGTGGGACACGTCCGCCATCGTCACGGCGCCGACCTCGTCGGCGACGTCCTTGAACGCCGCGTACGAGAACTCGCGCGGATACGACGTCGATCCGCAGAGGACGAGCCGCGGCCGGTGCTCGCGCGCGAGCCGGCGGAGCTCGTCGAAGTCGATCCGGCCGCTCTCGTCCGGCACGGTGCGGTAGCGCACGAATCGGAAGAGCCGCCCCATGTGGGAGACCGGCGCGCCGTGCGTCAGGTGGCCGCCGTGCGACAGGTCCATCGCGAGGATCGCGTCGCCCGGCTCGAGGAGGCCGAGGTAGACGGCCTGGTTCATCGGCGATCCCGAGAGCGGCTGGACGTTGGCGTGGTCGCAGCGGAAGAGCGCCCGCGCGCGCGCGCGCGCGATCTCCTCGACGGCGTCCGTGAACCGCTGGCCGCCGTAGTAGCGCCGACCCGGGTAGCCCTCGGAGTACTTGTTCGTGAAGACGGTCCCGAGCGCCGCGAGGACCTCGGGATAGGTGTAGTTCTCCGACGGGATGAGCTCGAGGCCGCGACGCTGGCGGTCCTCCTCGCCGGCGATGGCGGCGTGGACCTCGGGGTCGGCGGCGGCGAGCACGTCGGCGTCGAACATGGCCGCGACGCTAAACGGATCTCGTTCGATCGGCAACGCTAAACTTGCTACGCCAATCGTCCAGTGGAGCTACACAACGTCGACCTGAACAAGCTGCACGCGTTCTTCGCCGTCGCCGACGCGGGCGGCGTCTCCGCCGCGGCGCGCCGGCTCGCCGTCACCCGCTCCGCGGTGAGCCAGGCGGTCGCGGCGCTCGAGCGCGCGCTCGGCGTCGCGCTCTTCCACCGCGTGGGCCGGCGGCTCGTCGCGACCCGCGAGGGCGAGCTCCTGCGCGAGCGCTTCGCGGAGTACCAGGCGGTCCTGGCGCGCACGCTGCAGGAGGTCGTGGGCGAGCGCGGGGACGTCGCCGGGCCGGTGCGCCTCGGGGTCTATCTCGGGTTTCCGCGACCGCTGCTCGCCCGCCTGCTCGTGCGGCTCGCCGCGCGCCATCCGGCGGCCCGCCCGCAGGTCGTCTACGGCTCGCAGGACGACCTGCGCGACCGCCTGGTGGGCGGGCGGGTCGACCTCGCCTTCTCGCTTCGTCCGAGCCGCTCCGCGCGCGGCGACGTCCGCTCGACCCCTCTCTTCGAGCAGGAGCTCCTCCTGGTCGCGAGCCGCGAGCTCGCGACCGGGCGCCATCGGCCGCGCCGTCGCTTCGCCGTCGAAGACCTCGCCCGCGTGCCGGTCGTCGACTACTACCGCTCGGACCCGCTCGTGGCGCGCTGGATCGAGCACCACGGCGGCGGAAGGCGAGTCCGTCCGGACGTGCGCATCTGGGCGGCGACGACGGACCTCGTCCTCGAGCTCGTGCTCGCGCGCGCGGGTGCCGGCGTGCTGCCGCGATCGCTCGTCGCGCCGTTTCTCGCGCGCGGGCGCCTCGTCGCGCTCTCGACCGGTCGGCCGGAGCTCGCCGACACGGTGTGGCTCGACGAGCTCCCGGGCGCCGATACGCCGAGCCGCCGCGCCGTCCGCGACGCCATCGTGAGCGATCTCGCCGCGCGCGCGAGCGCCGGCTGACGCGGCGACGGCGCGCGAGCCCGCGAAGCGCGGGTCGCCGCGTGCCGACGTCTACGCGCGCCGCAGCGCGCGTCGCATCGCGTCGAGCGGCGCGCGCACGCCCGTCCACGCCTCGAACGACGCCGCTCCCTGATGGAGGAGCATGCCGATCCCGTTCGCGGTCGGGCGGCGCAAGCGAGCGGCGGGAGCGAGGAACGGCGTCTTCCGCGCGGTGTAGATCAGGTCGTAGAAGAGGCAGTCGTCGCGGGTGACGTCGTACGCGAGCGGCACGAACCGCTCGCCGCGCATGCCGACCGGCGTCGTGTTCACGACGACGCCCGCGTCGGCGAGCGTCGCGCGCGCGCCCGCGCGGCCCGGGGCGAGCTCCGCGAGGTCGACGGCCGCGAGCTCCGCCGAGACGACGGGCGCGAGCGCGCGCGCGAGCTCCGCCGCCTGCTCCGGGCGGCGTGCGGCGATCGCGACCCGGCGGGCGCGCCGCCCGAGCGCGACGACCGCGGCGCGCGCCGAGCCGCCGGCGCCGAGCACCACCGCGCTCGCGAGCCGCCGCTTCGCGAGGCCGACCGCAGAGAGGTCGCGGTCGAGGCCGAGCACGTCGGTGTTGTCGCCCTCGAGGACGCCGTCGCGATTCGCGATCGAGTTGACCGCCCCGCACGCCCGCGCGCGCTCCGTCAGCCGGTCGACGTGCGGTATCACCGCCTGCTTGTGGGGAACCGTCACGTTCACGCCGCGGATGCCGAGCGCGCGAACCCCCGCGAGCGCGGGGCCGACGTCGCGCGAATCCACGCGGAAGGCGACGTAGACGTACGGGAGGCCGGCGGCGCGGAAGGCCGCGTTGTGCATCGCCGGCGATCGCGAGTGCGCGACCGGGTCGCCGAGGACGGCCACGACCGCGGTGCGGCCGTCGATCGGGGTCGCGCGGCGCGCCATGCGAGGCCGCGTTGTAGCCGCCGCGCGGCGGCCCGCCAAATGCCGCGGCCGACGTGTGCGCGAGCGGCAGCGCGGCCTGCCCTCACTCCGCCGCGACGCGTCTGCTAGCGTTCCATGGGACACCAACGGGAAGAGAGGAGCCGCTTTCTTTGGACGTTCAGAAGATCCTCGTCATGAACGGCGGGGGGGACGCTCCCGGCCTGAACGCGGTCATCCGCGCAGCGGTCAAGCGCGCGATCCTGGGCTACGACTGGGAGGTCGTCGGAAGCATCGAGGCCTTCAACGGCGTCCTGGACGACCCGATGCGCATCATGAAGCTCGACCTGCATTCGGTGGTCGGGCTCCTCATGCGCGGCGGCACGATCCTCGGCACGTCGAACCAGGGCGGCCCGTTCGAGTTCCCGGCGCGCCGGCCCGACGGCGAGATCGAGGTCGTCGACCGCTCCGACGAGCTCATCCGCCGCCTGCACCGGATCGGCGTCGACGCGGTCGTGTCGATCGGCGGCGACGGCTCGCAGCGCATCGCGCAGGGGCTCTTCGAGAAGGGCCTGCCGGTCGTCGGCGTGCCGAAGACGATCGACAACGACCTCGGCGCGACCGAGATGACGTTCGGCTTCCAGACGGCCGTCGAGACCGCGACCGACGCGATCGACAAGCTCCACACGACCGCCGAGAGCCACGACCGCGTCATCATCGTCGAGGTCATGGGGCGCGACGCCGGCTGGATCGCCCTCTCGGCCGGGCTCGCCGGCGGCGCCGACACGATCCTCATCCCCGAGATTCCGTTCGAGGTCGACCACATCGCGTTGCACGTCAAGCGGAGACGGAAGGCCGGCCACCACTTCGCGATCATCGTCGTCGCCGAGGGCGCGTTCCCGCTCGGCGGCACGGCGCTCACCGTGAAGCAGCGCGAGCCGGGCCACCCGAACCCGATCCTGGGCGGCGTCGGGCGCTGGCTCGGCGACGAGCTCGAGGTGCGAGGCTTCAAGCACACGCGCTGTTGCGTCCTCGGCCACATCCAGCGCGGCGGAATCCCGGTCCCGATGGACCGCCTCCTCGCCACCCGCTACGGCGTCGCGGTGGTCGACCTGATCGCCGAGGGGAAGTTCGGCCACATGGTCGCCCTCCGCGGCGACGACATCGTCTCCGTTCCCATCCGCGACGCGATCTCGCACTACCGGAACGTCAACCTCGACCACAACCTCGTCCGAACCGCGCGCGGCCTCGGCGTCTGCCTCGGCGACCGGGTGCCTGCGAGCTAGCTTGAGTCGCGCACGCGCCGCCGCGGGCGGCGCGGTCAGGCGCCAGCACGTCGCGAACATCGCATGCTGCCGCAGCGACGCGCGGCGAGCCGCGCGAGCGGCCACCGGCACAGTTCAGCGGGTAAACGGTCCCGTTCGCCCGGCACCGCGCTGCCTGCGGCGGGGGCGTCGCGTGTGCGAGCACCGGCAGCGACGTTGGAGGAGGCGGCCTTCCTTCACCATGAGACAACAAAAGGCCGCCTCCGACAGGAGCGCCGGGCTCGCACACGCGACGCTCCCGCCGCGCTCCACCGTCCCCACGTCACGTGACCGCGTCGCGCGCACCAGCGGTCGGCGCGTCGCTGAGCTCACGACCGACCGCGCTTCGGCACGAACCAGATTCGAATGCGCGGCCCCGGCCGCAGCAGCGTCTCCGCGCCGACGATCGGCACGAAGTTCAAATCGCCCGGCTCGTAGCCGCGGTCGGCCGCGACGCGCTCGATCGGGAAGTCGGCGCGCAGCTCCGCGCCGGCCTCGAGCGCGCGCACGACGCCGGCCGACGTGACGACCCTCCCGAAGCGCGGGCTCGGGTGCTCGGCGGTGACGACGATCGCGCCGCGGAACGGCGCCAGCGGATCGCGATCGGCGTCGGGCCCGGTGCGGAGCGCGTTCACCCATCGCCACTGGCGCGGGAAGGTCGGCGGTAGCCGCCGCTGGATCTCGCTGGCGAGCGATGCATCGATCGCCTTCGGGACTTGGACCGGACGCGGCAGGTCGGGCGCGGCGTAAGCGGCCCAGATCGGCCCGGGGAGGAACATCGTGTCGTCCGGCGACGCGTTGGCGCGGAGCCAGGCGGCTGCCGCGACGCGCGTGTCCTCGACCGCGAGGAGGCGCAGGTACGCGAGCGTCGGACGGAGCTGCAGCGCGACGACGAGAACCGCGATCGCGGCGCGGGCGCCGGCGCGCGGCACGGCGCCGAGCGCGTAGGCGGCGAGGACCGCCAGGCAGGGAGCGAGCGGCAGCGCGTAGCGGTTGTAGACCAGGTTGCTGCGCGCGACGATGGCCGCGTAGATCGCGGCGAACGCGATGACCGGCAGGAGCGCGCGCTCCCTCCGGAAGAGCCCACGTGCGACGCCGAGGATCGCCAGCGCGATCAGCGCGACGCCGTAGCCGTTTCCGAGGACGGCGGACAGCGGATAGCGCGGCGGCGCGTCCTCCAGGAGCCGCGGCAGGACGCCGTACAGCAGATCGAGGTGGAACCGCAGGAACGCCGCGAACCGCAACGGCTCGAGGACGATCGCGGGGCTCAGAACGAGGACGGCCGCGACGCTCGCGAGCCCGGCGACGACCGCGCGCGTCGCGCGCTCGGCGAACGGCGTCGGACCCGGGGCGGCTAAGAGGGCCGCAACGATCGCGACGCCGGCGATCGCGTCGTTCTGCTTGAACGAGACCGCCGCGCCGAGGAACGCTCCGGCGAGCGCGATCGAGAGCCGCGAGCCGCTTCGCGAGTGCTCGGCGCAAGCCCACAGGAGGCCGGCGATCGCCGCGACCGGCGGCGCGTCCCACATCCCGTGGTGGAACTCGCGTACGAAGCCGAACGACGACCCGAGGAGCGCGAGCGCGATCAGTCCGATCGTTCCGTCCGCGACGGTCGCGCCGAGCCGCCGAACCGCGAAGAGCGCGCCGACCCCGCAGAGCATCGCGAGCGCACGGGCGAGCGTCCGGAAGGGGCGCGGGTCGCGCGCCCAGGCGACGAGGAAATCGAAGCGATCCGCGGTCGAGCCGGAAAGGTGCGCCGCCGCGAGCGCGCCCTCGTAGGCGAACCGAAGCGCGTTCGTCAGACCCGACGGGTACTGCAGCGAGAGCGGCGACCAGCCGCCGCGGACGAAGTCGTAGAGGGACAGCGCGACCGGGAAGTCCTGGTCCGGATTCTGGTACGGCAGGTGGAGCGGGTAGAAGAGGAGGAGCACCGCGCCCGCGATGACCGCTGCCGCGACCCAGCGCGGTGGCCCGACCGGCTCTGCGGCCGCGTTCGGCGCTTCCCACGAAGCCCCGCGATCGTCCTCCTGCGACGCTGCCGCCGGGACGCCGGCGGCCGTGCCCTGGAGAGCCGTCATCGCGGCCGATCTTCCGGGCGGCCGCCGCGAAACTCAACCGACCGCTCGGGCGCGACGGACGGCGTTTGTAGAAAGGCGGTCCGGCGAACTTACAAGCCGGCGCGCGATCGCGAGCGGCCCCCCCCGCCCCCGCCAAACACCGTCCGCGTCGCCCGCAACGGCCACACCGGCGGCCGTTTTGCATGGAAAGGTCCGGCAACGGGCTCTCTTCGGCGGTCGCGCGATGGCGACCCCCGGGCATGGGCCGCAGCGCGCTCGTGAGCTCGGTGTCGAGCCGCGGGCGGTCCGGAGGAAGGTGAATGAAAGCGACCGACCTGCTGAAGCGGCAACACCGCGACGTGAAGAAGCTCTTTCGCGAGGCCAAGAAGGCGAGCCCGCGGGAGCGCAGGCGCGTGCTCGACGAGATCGCGAGCCAGCTCGAAGCGCACATGAAGATCGAAGAGGAGAGCTTCTACCCCGCGGTGCGCGAGATCGGCACCAAGAAGGCCGAGGAGATGGTCCCGGAGGCGTACGAGGAGCACCACGTCGTCGCGCTCGTGATCGGCGAGCTTCCCCAGGTGGACCCGAACGACGAGCGCTTCGAGGCGAAGATGACGGTCCTGGAGGAGCTCGTCGAGCACCACGTCGAGGAGGAGGAGAAGGAAATGTTCAAGCTCGCCGAGAAGCTCGGCTCGGAGCGCCTCTCCGAGCTCGGCGAGATGCTCCAGCAAGGCTTCGAGCGCTTCGTCCAGGGCGGACGGGGGCGCCCGACCGCTTCGGCCGCAGCCGGTCGCTGACGGCGACCCCGCAGGCCGCTACGAGCCGCTCTCTTCGTAGGTGAGCGTCGTGCGACCGGGGATCGCGCCGTCCGCGACCAGGCGGTCCGCGGCGGCGCGATCCCCGCGCGCGTACAGATCGAGGAAGTCGAGCACGATCGCGAAGAACTCGTCGAAGTCGCTGCGCGGGTCGGCGGTGTCGAAGCCGATTTCCTCGATGCCGTGTCCGCCGCCGAGGTTCGTGACGAGCCACTTCGGCGGCGCGGCCGTCTGGTAGGCGGCGAGGCCGAGCGAGTACGGAATGGTGTCGTCGCGGTCGCCGTGGATGAATAGCGCGGGGACGCCGGCGACGTCGAAGCCGCCCGGAAACGGGAACAGGAAGCCGGAGATCGAGATCACGGCGTCGATCCGGTCGTCGCGACAGCAGCGGCCGTAAGACACGCCAAGGGACGTGATCGCGCCCAGGGAGCTTCCGAGGAGCGCGACGCGATCGCCGTCGACGCGCCCGGCGAGGTCACCGGCTTTTGCGTCGCCGCCATCGCCTTCGCGCGCGTCGCCGAGCCGGATGATCTCGCCGATCACGAAGCTCGCATCGGCGGGTTGGTTCACGACGTCGTCGGCATGATCGCCGCCGTCGGGCGCGCTCGAGCTCGTGAGCGGGTACGCCGGCGCGACGGCGACGTAGCCGGCGCGCGCGAGAGCCTCCAGCACGTGCGCGAAGCGCGCCGGGTGCGAGCGCAAGCCGTGGCTCAGGAGCACGATCGGCGACCGCCCGTCGCGGAGCGGGTAGTAGACGTCGGTCGCGATCGCGCGCGACGGCGAGCCGGGCGTGGTCTGCGTCGCGGCGGTTGGCCGGGTCGTGTCGACGAGCTCGAGCGTCGTCATCGCGACGTCGAACGGCGGAGCCGCGCCGCCCGGACCGGCTCCGCCGCCGTCCGAGCAGCCGGCGGCCAGCATGATGCCGGCCGCGATGAGCACGGGGCCGAGCCGAGGAGGGATTTCGTGCAAGCGGGAGAGACGCACGGCGCGACAGGCTACCCGGGTGCCGCGAGCCCGCCAAGCGCTGCGACGCGGGCTCGCGGGTGGGCTCAGACCCGATCGGCGGCGCGCGGCGGCGCCGCGGCCGAGCCGACGTTCCAGGGAAGTCCCAGGACTCCGACGGCACGGGGGCCATCCCGACGCGCTATCCGAGCGGCAGACCGACTCAACGCGCGCGATTCGACGAACGCGGACGCGCCCCCGGGGACGGCGCAGCGGGCGAGGACTCGCCTCGCCCGCTGCGGTCGCGAGACGTTACTTCCGAGCCACGCCGCCGCGATTCGCGCTCGCCGCGGAGGGCGGCACGGCGACGCTCGCGGCCGAAGGCTTGCCGGCGCCGAGGCCGGCGTTGGCACCGGCCGGCGACGCACCCGCCGCCGACGAGCCGCCGTTGGCGGCTGCGGCCGCGCCGTTCGCGGGCGCATTGCCGTTCGTCGCGGCCGTCGGCGCTGCTCCTGCCGCAGCCGCCGCCGCCGCGGCGCGCTGGCCGCCGCGCGCGGGCACGCCGAACTTGACGCGGATCTTCGCCTCGACCTTCTCGGCGACGTCCTGGTGGTCGCGCAGGAAGTCCTTCGCGTTCTCGCGGCCCTGCCCGATCCGTTCGCCGTCGAACGCGTACCACGAGCCGGACTTCTCTATGATGCCGGCGTCCGCGCCGAGATCGACGATCTCGCCGTCGCGCGAGATGCCCTTCCCGTAGAGGATGTCGAACTCGGCCTCTCGGAACGGCGGTGCCACCTTGTTCTTGACGATCTTCACCTTGGTGCGGCTGCCGATGACCTCGTCGCCCTGCTTGATCGCGCCGATGCGCCGGATGTCCATCCGGACCGAGGCGTAGAACTTGAGAGCGTTGCCGCCGGTCGTCGTCTCGGGGTTCCCGAACATGACGCCGATCTTCATGCGGATCTGGTTGATGAAGACGACGATCGTCCGGGAGCGCGCGATCGTCGCGGTGAGCTTCCGGAGGGCCTGCGACATGAGCCGCGCCTGGAGGCCCATCTGCGGGTCGCCCATGTCGCCCTCGAGCTCGGCGCGCGGCACGAGCGCGGCGACGGAGTCGACGACGAGGACGTCGAGCGCGCCCGAGCGGACGAGCGTCTCGGCGATCTCGAGCGCCTGCTCGCCGTTGTCGGGCTGTGAGATCAGCAGGTCCTCGAGCTTGACGCCGAGCTTCCGGGCGTAGCCGGTGTCGAGGGCGTGCTCGGCGTCGATGAAGGCGCATATGCCGCCCTCCTTCTGCGCCTCGGCGGCGACCTGGAGCGCGAGGGTGGTCTTGCCCGACGACTCCGGCCCGTAGATCTCGACCACGCGGCCGCGCGGCAGGCCGCCGACGCCGAGCGCCATGTCGAGCGACAGCGAGCCGGTCGAGATCGTGGCGATGTCGCGCTCGACGGCGTCGTCGCCGAGCTTCATGATCGCGCCCTTGCCGAACTGCTTCTCGATCTGGCTGATCGCCAGCTCTACCGCCCGATCCCGATTTGCATCCATCTGCTTACCTTCCCCCATCTGCCGCCTGCCCTGAGTTCATCGCTTCGTCGCCATGGGACGGGTCGCCGCGGCCGCGTGCCCGATGCCGGGCTCCGTACCACCGCCGCGTTCGCGCTTTCCGGCCCGCGTACCCGTCGCCCGTGCATCGTTTCGCTCGCCCGCCGCATGTTTCGCTTTTTCTTCGTATCACCTCCGGAAGCCGGATTCCAGCACGGGTAGACCGAGCGCCCAGCGCCGGACCCAGTCGAGCGCGAGCTGCGACGTGAGGAGCTTCACCCAGTCCCGCGTGCCCCAGAGCTGGTGACGGCGCGACACGAGCATCCCGTCCGCGGAGAGCGCGAAGCAGACGGTGCCGACGGGCTTGTCCGGCGTCCCGCCGTCGGGCCCGGCGATCCCGGTCGTCGCGACCGCGACCGATGCCCCCGAGCGCCGGCGCGCGCCCTCCGCCATCGCGCGCGCCGTCTCCTCGCTCACCGCGCCGAACTCCTTCAGCGTCTCGCGCGGCACGCCGAGCACGTCCATCTTGGCGGCGTTCGTATACGTCACGTAGTCCGCGATGAAGTAGGCCGAGCTCCCCGCGACCTCGGTCACGCGGTGTCCGACCAGGCCCCCGGAGCACGACTCCGCGATCGCGAGCGTCGCGCCGCGCTCGCGGAGGGCGTCCCCGACCGCGGCCTCCATCGTCTTCTCGCCCTCCGCGAACACGACCGGCCCGAGCGCGGCGCGCACCCGTTGCCCGACCTCGGCGAGGCGCGCCTCGGCGCGGCCGGGCTGGTCGCGGACGAGGAGCTTCACGGAGATCTGCGGGAAGCTCGCGCGGAAGCTCAGCCGCGCCTCCTCGGGCCGGACGACCGCGTTCACCGCCTCGTCGAGCGCGGACTCGCTCATGCCGAAAGTCTGGAACGTCCGGGTGAGGATGACGTCGGTCGATCCCCGGAGCTCGCGGATCCAGGGCGCGACCTGGTCGTCGAACATCGGCTTCATCTCGCGCGGCACGCCCGGCATCACGACGAGGTGGCGCGTGACGGTCGCGGCGTCGCGCGCGCCCAGGGCAACGAGCCGGCGCTCGCAGGTGACGCGGTAGCCGGGCGCGGTGCCGAGCGGGTTCTCGAGGATCACCGCGCTCTTCGGGAATTGCGCCTGGCGGAGGTTGTTCTCCGGCATCACCCTGCCGAGCCGCGCGAACAGCTGCCTGATCTTCTCGGCGGACGCTTCGTCGAAGCGGAGCGGCTCGCCGAGCACTTCCGCAACGGTCTCGGTCGTGAGGTCGTCGCTGGTCGGCCCCAGGCCGCCCGTCGAGACCACGAGGTCGCCGAGCTCGAACGCGCGCTCCCAGGCCCACGCGATGCGGTCGCGATGGTCGCCCGCCACGAGCACGGCCACGACATCGAGCCCGAGCGAGAGACACCGGTCGGCGAGCCACTGCGCGTTGGTGTCTGCGATCTTGCCCGTCGTGAGCTCGTCGCCGGTCGAGAGGAGGACGACCTTCTCCAGCATGGCGTCACCAAAGCACGAGACGAGCCGCGACGTTAGCGTAGATGCCGCTCACCACGTCGTCGAGCACGACGCCCGCTCCGCCGGCGACCCGCCGGTCGATCGCGCTCGCCGGCCACACCTTCACGACGTCGAACACGCGAAACAGCACGAACGCGACCGCGATCCCCCAAGCCGTCCGCGGCAACCCCGCGAGCGCAACCAGCATCCCGAGAACCTCGTCGACGACGATCCGCCCGCTATCGTGCTCGCCCATCGCGGCGTCCGCCTCCGCGGCGATCCAGACCGCCATCGCGACCGCCAACACGAGCGCGCCCACAGTGGCCCCGCCGAGCGTCGAGAGAAACGGGAGGCCGAGAAAGATCGGGATCGCGAGCAAGCTGCCGAACGTCCCCGGCGCAAACGGAACGTTCCCGACGCCGAAGCCGGTCGCCAGAAGAACCATGAGCCGCCGCCGCGCGATCCGCGGCTTCTAGGTGCGCGCCCACCGGCAGTCAAGCGTCGTCGGCGCAACCGCTGTCCCACGCGCGGACGCCATCGCCGACGCAGCCGGAGCCGTGTTTGCGGGCAAGCGAGCGACTGTCGAACGAGCGGGGCCATTCCAATTCGCCCCCGTGCGGTGCTCGCGCAGGCAGCTATCGCTGCCCGCGCTCCGCTCCTCCGATGGGCCTCGTCGCCGCGGCAAAGCCGCGAGGCTATTCCCATTCGCCCCCGTGCGGTGCTCGCGC
>DASRFA010000036.1:0-66495 GCA_035651755.1 Binatia bacterium
TCGACGCGAAGCCCCTACGGCTCGATGTCGATGGCGCGATCCCGGTCACGGTGGGCGAACCCGTGCGCGTCGACGTCCGCTGGAACGACCTTCCAGACCTTCACGTGAACGTCGACGGTGCCATGCCGTCGCCGTCGTCGATGCAAGCAATGAAGGTCGAGTGCTGCGACTGCTGTCGATCGCGTTCCTACCAGGGCGATTCGGCGGGGGCACGCCACAACGATGAGCAGCCGAACCGCCCGCCCCAACCTCTCGATCCGAACAATTCGAATGCAAAATTGGCGGCTATGATCGTCGCGTGGCTGCTGTTCGGGGGTGCGGTCGGAGGGTGGGCGTCGTTCGTCTTGGAGCGCCACGGATTGGCCATCGCGCCGCGACCCGCAGGGACCGATACGCAGGCGACGGAGATGGCTCGGCAGCCTCCATCCGTGGTCGAGCAGGCGAGGTTCATGATCGTGGGCGCCGTCGCCGCGTTGATGGTTCCGGGCCCGCTCTATCTTTCGAGCTCAAATTTCTTGGAGAGAAGCGCGACGTCCCCCGCCGCTCTCGTAGTCCTCTGTAGCTTCGGACTCATCGCGGCGATGATCGGAATGCCGTTCATCGAACTGGTCCTGGGCACGGGTCGAATCCTCGTGGAGAGGCTTGCCATCCAGATGACCGGGAACGCCGACCGCCCTGGTACGCAGCCGCCGGCCGGACCTAGTCAGCCGCCCGTGTCGCCCGAGTCGACGTCCCGCTGACGTGCCATCCGATCGCCCGCCTCATCGCCAGGGCCATCGGTGTCCGACTCGGGCCACCGCGCCCCGCGACGACACGGCCTTGCGTAGCCGCCCCGGCGGCTACAACCGCGTCCACTCGCTAGTCCTCGGATGCAGCCGCCGCGCGCGCGCGGCGTCGGCCGAAGAGCTCCTTCCAGAGGTCTAGGACCGAGTCGACGCCGGTCACCGAGAGATCGGGCGGCGGCTTCACCTGACGCGCGATCGCGCCCGGCACGATGGCGCGCGCGAAGCCCAGCTTCGCGGCCTCGCGGAGTCGGGTCTCGGCGTGCCGGACCGCGCGCAGCTCGCCGGCGAGGCCGACCTCGCCGAAGAGCACGAGGTCCGGCGGCAGCGCCGTGTCGCTCGCGCTCGAGCCGATCGCCGCGATGATCGCGAGGTCGGCGGCCGGCTCTTGCACGCGAATCCCGCCCGCGACGCTGACGAAGAGGTCGTGCTCGTAGAGCTTTAGGCCGGCCCGCTTGTCGACGATCGCGGTCAGGACGGCGACGCGGTTGGCGTCGAGGCCGAGGGTGGTCCGCCGCGGCATCGCGAGCGCGGAGCGCGCGGCCAGCGCCTGCACCTCGACCAGAAGCGGCCTCGTTCCCTCGATCGCCGGCAGGACCGCGGATCCGGGCGCGCCGGTCGGGCGCTCGGCGAGGAGCAGGGCGGAGGGGTTCGCGACGTCGGCCAGACCACGCTCGCCCATCTCGAAGACACCGACCTCGTTCGTCGGCCCGAAGCGGTTCTTGACGGCGCGGAGGAGACGCAGCCCGCCGCCCTGGTCGCCTTCGAAGTAGAGCACCGTGTCGACGACGTGCTCCAGCACGCGCGGGCCCGCGATCGTGCCCTCCTTCGTCACGTGCCCGATGAGGAGGATCGGGCGACCCGACGCCTTCGCATGCGAGACGAGCGCGGCGGCGCACTCGCGCACCTGGCCGACGCTGCCGGCCGCGGCCGTGAGTTCGCGCGAGTGGAGCGTCTGGATGGAGTCGATGAGCACGACCGCCGGCTTCACCGCATCGATGTGCGCGAGCACGTCCTCGACGCAGGTCTCGGGCAGGATGAGGACCGACTCGTGGCAGCCGAGGCGATCGGCGCGCAGCTTCACCTGCTCCGGCGACTCCTCGCCGCTCACGTAGAGCGCGGTCATGCCGCCGCCGGCGAGCTCGGCGAGGACCTGGAGTCCGATCGTCGACTTGCCGATCCCGGGATCGCCGCCGAGGAGCGTCGCGGAGCCGGCGACGATGCCGCCGCCGAGCACGCGGTCGAGCTCGGCGAGGCCGGTCGAGAGCCGGGGGTGGCTCTGCGGCCGGACCTCCGACAGCGCGGTCGGCCGGCCACCGCGCACCGCGCCGACCGCGATCGAGGTGCGCGTGCCCGGTGCGAGCGCCGTGCGCGCGACGGCGACCTCCTCCACCACGCTCTCCCACGTGCCGCAGTCGGTGCAGCGCCCGAGCCACTTCGAGAACTGGGCGCCGCACTGCTGGCAGACGAACACGGTGCGCGCGCGAGCCACGGGCGTCGTGCGTATCACACGCGCGATCGCTGTCGACGGCAGCGGCGGCAAGACCGCTGTCAACCACGTGCTGTCTCGCGGTTGACAGCCGCGATCGCGTCTCGTAGCGACGCCGCATGCACGCGAACGTGGCGGCCGAGCTCGACGCCGAGCTCGCGGCGCTCGAGGAACGGCATCTGCGACGCGTCCGGCGCGTCGTGTCGACCGCGCAGGCCGCCGAGGTGATCGTCGACGGGCGGCGCGCGCTCTGCCTCGCCTCGAACAACTACCTCGGGCTCGCGGACGACCCGCGCGTCGTCGCGGCCGCCGTTGACGCCCTCTCCGCTAGCGGTGCCGGGTCGGGCGCGTCGCCGCTCGTGAGCGGCCATATGAGCGCGCACGACGCGCTCGAGCGCGAGCTCGCGGATTGGCTCGGCTGCGAAGCCGCCGCCGTCTTCGGCTCCGGATATCACGCGAACATCGGCGTCCTCGCCGCCATCGCGCGCGACGGCGACGAGATCTTCAGCGACGAGCTCAACCACGCGAGCCTGATCGACGGGTGCCGCCTGTCGCGAGCATCGGTGCGCGTGTACCGGCACCGCGACGTGGAAGGGCTCGCGCGGCTGCTCGCGGCGTCGCGTGCGCGGCGGCGCGTCGTCGTGACGGACTCCGTGTTCAGCATGGACGGCGACGTCGCGCCGCTCGCCGAGATCGCGGCCCTCGCCGACCGCTTCGGCGCGTGGGTCATGGTCGACGAGGCGCACGCGACCGGTGTCTTCGGCCCGGACGGCGCCGGCCTGGTTTCGCACCTCGGCCTCGGTGAGCGGGTCGCGATCCGCATGGGCACGCTCGGGAAGGCGCTCGGCAGCTACGGCGCGTTCGTCGCGGGATCGCGCGCGCTCGTCGAGCTGCTCGTGAACCGCGCGCGCGCGTACGTGTACAGCACCGCCCTGCCGCCGGCCGTCGTCGCCGCCGCGCGCGCCGCAGCGGCGATCGCGCGCGGTGACGGCGCGCGGCGCGAGCGCCTGTGGTCGAATGCGCGCCGCCTGCGCGACGGGCTCGCGGCCTCCGGCATCGCGATGGCGGAGCTCGAGAGCCCGATCGTTCCGCTCGTCGTCGGAACGGCCGACGCCGCGCTCGCGGTGGGACGCGCGGCGCTCGACCGCGGCGTCTTCTCGCCCGCGATCCGGCCGCCGACCGTTCCGGACGGGACCGCGCGTCTCCGCCTGACGCCGATCGCGACGCACACGCGCGAGCAGATCGATCGCGCGACCGCGGTGCTCGCGGCTGCCGTTTCGGGTGGGGATCGATGAGCGCAGCCGCCGATCTCGATCGCCGGTTCCTCTGGCATCCCTTCACGCAGATGCGCGACTGGCTCGCGAGCGAGCCGCTCGTCATCGTGGCGGGCGAGGGCAACTTCCTCATCGACGAGCGCGGCGGCCGCTACCTCGACGGCGTCTCGTCGCTCTGGTGCAACGTGCACGGGCACCGCCATCCGGCGATCGATCGCGCGATCGCCGATCAGCTCGGCCGGATCGCGCACACGACGTCGCTCGGCTTGACGCACCCGGCGGCGGCCGAGCTCGCCGCTCGCCTCGTCGAGATCGCGCCCCCGGGATTGACGCGCGTCTTCTACTCCGACGCGGGAGCGACGGCGGTCGAGATCGCGCTCAAGCTCGCGTTCCAGTACTGGCAGCTCCGTGGCCGGCCGGAGCGCCGGCGCTTCGCTTCGCTCGTCGAGGCGTACCACGGCGACACGATCGGCGCGGTCTCGCTCGGGTACAGCGAGACGTTCCATCGTTTCCACCGTCCGCTTCTGTTCGACGTCCTGCGCTTGACGCCGCCGCATCTCTATCGCTGGCGCGATCGGCTCGACGAGGACGAGGCATGCCGGCGCGCGCTCGCCGAGGCCGCCGAGCTCTTCGCGCGCCACGGCGACGAGCTCGCCGCGGTCGTGGTGGAGCCGCTCGTGCAGGGCGCGGCCGGGATGTGGACGCACCCGGTCTCGTATCTGCACGGCCTCGCACGGCTCGCGCGCGAGGCGGGGACGCTTCTCGTGTGCGACGAGGTCGCGACCGGCTTCGGCCGGACCGGCGCGATGTTCGCTTCGCGCCTGGCCGACGTGACGCCGGACCTCATGTGCGTCGGCAAGGGGATCACCGGCGGCTATCTGCCGCTCGCGGCGACGCTCGCGAGCGAGGAGGTGTTCGAGGCGTTCCTCGGGCCGTACGAGGACTTCGTCACGTTCTTCCACGGGCACACCTACACCGGGAACCCGCTCGCCTGCGCCGCCGGCATCGCGTCGCTCGACGTTTTCGCGCGCGAGGACACGCTCGCGAACGTGGCGCGGCGCTGCGAGGAGCTCGCGGCGCGTCTCGAGCGCGACGTCGCGCCGCTCGCGCACGTCGGCGACGTCCGTCGGCGCGGGCTCATGGTCGGGATCGAGCTCGTCGCTGATCGCGCGCGCCGCACGCCGCATGAAGCCGCCGCGCGAGTGGGGCATCGCGTGTGCGAAGCGGTACGCAAGCGCGGCGTGATCCTGCGGCCGCTCGGGAACGTGGTCGTCTTGATGCCGCCGCTGTCGCTGCGCGCGGACGAGCTCGACCTCCTGGTGGACGCGACGGTGGCGGCGATCCGCGAGATCACCGAGGGATGAGCGGAGGAACGCCGAGCGGCGCGCCCCCCACCTCGCCGAACGGTCGCGTGCTCCTCGTCACCGGCACCGACACGGGGGTCGGCAAGACGCACGTCGCCTGCGGGCTCGTGCGCGCGCTGCGCTCGCTCGGCGCGTCGGTGGCGGTCCGGAAGCCGGCGGAGACGGGATGCGCTCCGGCGTTAGCGGCGTCCCGGGCGCGGACGCCCGAGCCTGCCGCAGGCGCGGGCGAGGCTCTGCTTCGCGACGGACAGGCGGACGTCCTCGGCTCGCAACGCGAGCCGATCGCGGGCACGGATCTCTGGCCCGCCGACGGCGCGGCGCTGCGCGATGCCGCGGGCGGCGGCGAATCGCTCGGGGCCGTCTGTCCGTACCGCTTCGCCGAGCCGCTCGCGCCGGCCGTCGCGGCGCGGCGCGCGGGCGTCGAGATCGACGTGCGGGGACTCGTGCGCGACGCGCGCCGGCGCTCCGCCGAAGTCGGCTGGCTCGTCGTCGAGGGCGCCGGCGGCCTGCTCGTCCCCCTGCGAGGTGCCGAGACGTTTGCGGACCTCGCCGGCGCGGTCGGCGCGTCGCTGGTGCTCGTCGTCGGGGCGCGGCTGGGCGCGATCAACCATGCGCTGCTGACGATCGAGGTCGCGCGCGCTCGCGGCCTCGCCGTCGCGGGGCTGGTCGTCAATCACTTCGGGCCGACGCACGACCTCGCGATCGACACGCTGGGCGAGAGCCTGCGCGAGCTCGCCGGCGTGCCGCTCGTGGCCACGGTGCCGTTCGGCGACGACGGCGCAGGCGCGCTCGGGGCGTTCGCGTCCGCCCTCGGCCGCTCCGCTTGACATGTGAGCGCGCCGGCACGCCGGTCGCGGGGCCGGGGTGAGCGCTTGCACGCCATCGGATTGAACGCGGAAGCATTTTGCCGGCGCTGCCCTTGACGAGTTTCGAGATCGCGCTCGCCGAACCGCCCGCGCCCTCGCGAAAGCTGGCCCGTAGCGTCGCCATCGCCCCATAGCCGCGCGTTCGCTCATCGGTTGACGCGCGACGTCCGTCGCAGCGCCGATCGACCGACAGCGGCCGAATCCGGAGCCCGAAAACACGCATGGTACGAGCGTCCCATGCAGACCAGGCCGACTCTTTCGATTGCCGAGATCGACCGCCTGGCGGACGAGATCGCCGAGATCTCCGCCCACGTGGACGCCGCCACGCAGCGGCTGCTCGCGTTGATCCGCCGCTTCGACGAGTCCGGCGCGTGGGCGGATCAGGGCGCGCTGAGCTGCGCCCACTGGCTCTGCTGGCGCGTCGGCCTGGACCTCGGCGCCGCGCGCGAGCGCGTTCGTGTCGCGCGCGCGCTGGCAGCGCTGCCGCGGATCGAGGACGCGCTCGGCCGCGGGCAGGTGAGCTACTCGAAGGTCCGTGCCCTGACCCGCGTCGCGACGCCGGAGGACGAGGCGTCGTTGCTCGAGATGGCCCGGTCGTCGACCGCGTCGCAGCTCGAGCGCATCTGCCGCGGCTACCGCAGAGCGCTGCGCGGCTTCCTGGGCGAGCGTCCGGAGGACGAGATGGAGCGGCGCTGGGTGCGCGAGCGCGCGACGGATTCCGGCCTGATCCGCTTCGAGGCGCAGCTCACGCCCGACGAGGCGGCGGTGGTGCGGCGAGCGCTGGAGCTGGCGGTGTCGCGATCGTGGAAGGCTGAACGCGTTTCCGCGGGAACGTCTTCGCGGCCTTCCGAGGCCCTCGAGATCGCCGAGCGGCGAGAGTACCCGCGGAGCCTACGCCGGGCCGACGCGCTGGTCGCGATCGCGGAGGGCTATCTCGCCACCGCCGAGGAGATCGAGGGTAACGGGCCGCCCGTCGAGATCGTCGTCCACGTCGAGGCGTCGGCGACCGGCGACGGCATCTCTGACGAGAGCGCCCGGGAAAGCGCCACGCTCGACGACGGGACGTCGCTTCCGCCCGCGACCGTCGACCGGCTGGCGTGCGATTCGGCCGTCGTCCGAGTGGTCGAGGACGCCCGCGGGAACGTCCTGGACGTCGGGCGGAGGCGCCGGACCATTCCCGGAGTCCTC
The DNA here is from genome assembly GCA_035651755.1 of Binatia bacterium. Classification (GTDB taxonomy): domain Bacteria; phylum Desulfobacterota; class Binatia; order UBA12015; family UBA12015; genus DASRFA01. The sequence goes on from DASRFA010000036.1 coordinate 6,964, forward strand.
CGGCGCGCCCTTCGGCTCCGCGACCGCGGTTGCCGCTTCCCGGGCTGCACGAACCGGCTCGTCGACGGGCATCACGTCGTGCCCTGGTCGCGTGGCGGAGCGACGAAGCTCGCGAACCTGCTCAGCCTCTGCCGCCGCCACCATCGCTTCGTGCACGAGCTCGGGTTCCGCGTCGAGAGCGACGGCCGCGAACGGTTTGCGTTCTTCCGCCCGAGCGGAGTCGAGGTGAAGGCGGCGTGCGATGTTCCCGCGCTCGGTGCGAACCCGCTCGAGTCGCTGCGGGAGCGGCACCGCGCAGCGGGCGTCGCGATCGACGCGAGCACGGGCTACCCGCGGTGGGACGGAACGCGGGTCGACTACGACCACGTCGTGCTCTGCCTGATGGCCCGGCACGAGGTGCACGCGTGTGCCTCAGCCCGCGAGCTCGATGGCGCGGATGGCAGCCCCGATTGCCACTCGAGGGGGGGAGTACCGCGTGGCGACCTCCCGGAGGCGTGACAACCGAACTACTTGACGGCGCCGGATCGAGGATCTATGGGCCTTTCCCTGATCTTGCATGCCAGAATTGAGAAGCACGCAGACTTGCCGCTTCCGGTGGCACCGCAGGGCACCGTCCGCCTCCTCGTGCTGCTCCTTAAACGGCGAGGTCGCCCAGGTAACGAGACGCTGGATCTGGAGAGGGCGGAGATAGTGCTTTCCGTTCGCGTCGTTGTGGCGCTCGGTGTGCGAGGGCTCTGGAATTGCACGGGCGCGGTTCGCGGCAAAATGGAACCATCCATTTCTTGTTAGACCGACGGCGATGGCATTCAGGCGCGACGCGCGGATCAGCCCGAGCGGCCCTGGCTGTCGGGGCTCCCATGTCATCCTGACGCCCAGTACAAACCGCCTCTTCCGCAAACGGCGTGAGATCTGGAGTTTCGAATGGCAGATAACGGTTCACCTGACCACGGCTCGAGGCTGTCTGGTGGGATCTCGGTCGGCAAGGACCTCTTGTCTCTTCTTCGAGACGCCTCTCTGTTCATCCTTGCCGTCCTTCTCGTCGTCTTCCCTTCCGCTTTCAACGCCATACTCGTGAACGCTGGCTTCGAAGAGGGGAGCATTGTCGGATTCAAGTGGAAGTCCAAACTGTTCGAGTCAGACGCCGCACTTCAACAAGCACAGACAACCATCACCGACCTTCAAACGAAGAATGACCAATTGGCCAAAGTGCTCTCGGAAGTAACTCATAGGCTATCCGACCCATCGCTTACCGATCGCACTGCACGCTTGGAACAGGAAAATGAGCAATTGAAGACCACGACTAGGCAAGTTGCGGCGAACGTGGCGCAAACGATCGCGGGAAATGCCCCGCTTGTTTCAAAGGCGACCCCATCCACGAACAACCCCACACGGCGGTCCGACTATCTTGTCGGTGTCCAGACGCTCGGAATGCCCGAGGACGTTAGGCAGAACCTCAATGAGACACTGAGCAACGCGGGCTACGGTCTCAATGACATATCGGCGTCATATCAACTCAACGACGTCCCACCCTGGTTCGCGCAGCGCTCAACCGTCTTGTACTACGCAGCTTCGGCATTACCTGCAGCGAAAGAACTGGCCTCAGTTCTGAAACAGGCGACGGGCGTGGACTTCTCAGTACAACGTGGGTCGGGGCTAGGCGTCGACCCCAGCCAGCGAGATATCACTTTCTTTGTGCACTACCGCAAGAGCTAACCCACAGGTAGCCTGGGGCGTTGCAACGAGGGCTTCAGCCGGCCACGGTTCGCCTCGTTCATGACCCAGCTCATTGAACCGCGGAAGTCTAACACCGGCATGCAGCGGCCGGCGCTGCGCGCCGCCGCTGATGCCGCTCGTTCGCCAGGGCGCACCCCGAGGTGACGCTCGAGCCGGTCGGCATGAACGACGCCGTCGCGTTCATGGTCGCGCGAGCACGGGCGATCGCGACGTCCGCGCGTGACGCCGGCTGAGCGCGGCGGCCGTCTCGCGTAACCTCCCGGCGATCGCTTCGCTTGTGCGGCTGAGCAAACCGAGCCACGATTCTCGTCTCACCGCTACGTAATGATCGGAGCCGCCCGCTCGCAGGGGCGCGTGCTCACGGGAGGCGACTGCCATGAGCGAAATCACCGGCGGAGAGGTGCTGGCGCGCTGCCTCGCGAGCGAGGGCATTCGCTTCGTCTTCGGGCTGCCGTGCCCGGAGGTCGACCCGCTTCTCGCGAGCCTGGAGGCGCACGAGATCCGGCTCGTGCCCGTCCGCCACGAGGCGGCCGCCGTCCACATGGCCGAGGGCCTCTACAAGACGACCGGCGCGGTGGCCGCGGTGCTCGGCAATCCCGGGCCCGGGTCCGCGAACCTCCTCCCGGGCGTCATCACCGCGCGGCACGAGGGCGTCCCCGTCCTGGTCGTCACGGCGCAGCACCGCCTCGGGATCGTCTACCCGTCGCCGCCGTCGACGTTCCAGGGGCAGGACCAGCTCGACGTGTTCCGGCCCGCCGTCAAGTGGGGCGGGCCGATCCTCGACTGGGCGCGCATCCCGGAAGTCGCGGCGATGGCGTTCCGCGAGATGTGGTGCGGACGGCCCGGGCCCGTCCACCTCGAGATCCCGGCCCCTGTCCTCTACGCGACCGGCGACGAGCGCGAGGCTCGCGTCCTTCCTCCCGAGCGCTACCGCGCCGCGGCGCCGCGCCCGGGTGCGGAGCAGATCCGCGAGGCCGCCGCGATGATCGCCGCGGCCAAGCACCCCGTTCTCTTCGCCGGCTCCGGCGTCGATCGCGCGGGCGCGAACGGCGCCGTGCGCGAGATCGCGGAGCTGCTCGGCTGTCCGGTGATCACGTCGATGGCCGGAAGAGCCGCCTTCCCCGCCGACCACCCGCAGCGGCTACACGGCTATGGTCCCGGCGCCGACATGGCGCGGCGCGAAGCCGACGTCCTGTGCGTGCTGGGCTCCCGCCTCGGCAACCTCGACCTGCCGTACGACGAGTACTGGGGAGACGGGACGAAGCAGAAGCTCGTGCAGATCGACGTCGACCCGCGCAACATGGGAGTCACCCGCCCTCTGGCGCTCGGGATCGTCGCCGACCTCGCGTTCGCGGCACGCGAGCTCGCGGCCGCGCTGCGCGAAGCGGGCGCGAAGCGCTGCGATGCGCGCGACGTCGAGCGCTACTGCGCCGCAGATCGGCGCTGGCGCGAGACGCAGCTCGCGGCGGTCGCCGCGTGGGCGGGGCCGGGAATTCACCCGGCCCACGCGATGGCGGCGATCGGCGAAGCCTTCGGACCCGATGCCGTGTACGTGACCGACGGCGGAAACACCTCGCTGTGGGCGCACGGCGGGCTGCCTGCGACGCGGCCGAGGTCGTACCACAGCATCCTGGAGCTCGGGATGCTGGGCACCGGCATCCCGTCCGCCATCGGCGCGAAGCTCGGCGCCCCCGACCGCGACGTCGTCTGCGTGACCGGCGACGGTGCCGCCGGGTTCAACTTCATGGAGATGCAATCGGCGGCGCGCGAGCGCGTCAAGATCACGGCGATCGTGTTCGCGGAAGGGTCCTGGACGATGGAGGAGCCGAACGAGCGAATGCTCTACGGGCGCACGTTCGGCACGGCCATGGGCACGGTTCGGTGGGACAAGGTCGGCGAGGGGCTCGGCTGCAGCGCCTGGTACGTGGAGAAGCTCGAGGACCTCCCTCCCGCGCTCGCGGGCGCGCGGGCCGCCGACGGTCCGGCGGTGATCTGCCTCCGGACCGACCGCGACGCGAACCTCCAGCTTCCGCCCGACATGATCATGCGCTTCGTGGCGGTCTATCAGGGACCCGGCCGCTGACCCGGGCCGCCGCCGCCCGATGGCGTTCCTCCCCGCGGCCGTCTTGACGGCGCCGGCGCGCGCCAGCCAAGGTCGCGCGATGGCACGCGAGCTGCGCTTTCCCGACGGATTCCTCTTCGGCGCCGCCACCGCCGCGCATCAGGTCGAGGGCGGCTGCCTGAGCAACCAGTGGTCGGCCTGGGAGCACGAGGGCGACCACATCCGCGACGGCTCGACGGCCGACCTCGCGTGCGACCACTACCGGCGCTTCCGCGAGGACTTCGCGCTCGCGCGCGATCTCGGCCACGACGCGCACCGCTTCTCGATCGAGTGGTCGCGTCTCGAGCCCGAGGAGGGCGCGTTCGACGAGCGCGAAGCGGACCACTACCGCGCCGTCCTGGACGCGATCCGCGAGCACGGTATGGAGCCGCTGCCGACGCTCCACCACTTCACGAACCCGCTCTGGGTCCAGCGGCAGGGCGGATGGGAGAACCCGAGGGTCGTCGACTGGCTCGCCGGCTTCGCCGGTCGCGCGGCGCGCGCGTTCGGCGATCGCGTCCGCATCTGGTGGACGATCAACGAGCCGATGGTCGCGCCGGCGCTCTGCTACCTCATGGGCATCCACCCGCCGGCGGTGCGCGACTTGACGCGCGCCCTCCCGGTCGCGCGCCACGTGCTGCTCGCCCACGGCGCGATGTACCGCGCGATCAAGGAGGCGGCGCCGCACGCGCCCGCGGTCGGCCCGGTGCTCCAGATGCCGTACATCGCGCCGCTCGATCCGAGCTCCGACGTCGATCGCGCGGCCGCGGCGCAGCAGGACTTCCTCTTCAACGAGTACTACCTCCAGGGCCTCGTGCGCGGCGTCGTCTCGCCGCCCATCGGAGGAGGCGAGGAGATCCCGGGGCTCGCGGGCTCGTACGACGTCGTCGGCCTCAACTACTACGCGCGCATGCTGGTCTCGGGCACCGGCGCGCAGGACCTCGTGCACCCGGCCGGTGGCGCCGGCTCCGGTGACGGCGGCGAAGGCGAGATGCCGCTCATGGGCGCGCGCCGTCGCGACGAGCCGCCGGAGTTCCACGACCAGATGGGATGGGAGGTCTACCCGCCCGGCCTGCACGCGCAGCTCGTCCGCTTGAAGGCCCTCGGGAAGCCGCTCTACGTCACCGAGAACGGCATGGCGACGCGCGACGAGCGCGCGCGCTGCCGCCACCTCCTGGCGCACCTCGCGCAGGTCCACCGCGCGATCGAGGACGGCGCCGACGTCCGCGGCTTCCTCTACTGGACGCTGATGGACAACTTCGAGTGGGCCGAGGGCTACACCAAGACGTTCGGCCTGGTCGAGGTCGACCGGGCGCGCGACCTCGCGCGCCGCCCGCGCGAGGCGGCGTACCTCTTCCGCGACGTCGCGCGGGCGAAGGCGATCGGCCGCGACGTCTTCGATCGCTACGGGGTTGCCGTCGCGTAGGGCGCCGTACGCGAACGGCGCATGGCGCGTTGCGCCGGATCGGCCGTCTGCGACATTCGATCCGTGCCCGTCGCCCGGATCGAATCGCTCGCCTACGGCCCGCACGGCGTCGCGCGCATCGACGGCAAGGTCCATTTCGTGCGCGGCGCCGCGCCCGGCGACGAGGTCGAGATCGCCGTTCGCGAGGACCGCGGATCGTTCGCGTACGCCGACGTCGTTCGCGTGATCCGTCGCGGCGAAGCGCGGCGCGAGCCCCCGTGCCCGTACCTGCCGCGCTGCGGCGGATGCCCGTGGCAGCACGTCGCGGACGACCAGCAGGCGGCGGCGAAGGAGCGCGTCGTGCGCGAGCTGCTCGCGCGCGTCGGCGGCGTCGCGGATCCGCGCGTCCTCCCGATCCTGCGACCGTCGCCCGCCTTCGGATACCGCCGCCGGCTGAGCCTCCGGATCGCGGACGGGCGGATCGGGTTCCTCGCGGCCGCGTCGCACGACCTGGTCCCGATCGACCGGTGTCTCCTCGCCGCGCCCGAGCTCGAGGGATCGATCCCGCTCGCGCAGGCCTGGATCGACGCGCTCCGGACGCCGCTCAACCGGATCGAGATCGCGGCGACCGGCGAGGGCGATCGGATCGCGCTCGTCGCGCAGGCCGAGGGCGCCTTCGCAACCGCGGACGCCGCGGCGACGGAGGCGTTCCTGGCTCGCGAGCCGCGGGTCGCGGGCGCGACGCTCCGCGGCCGCGGCTGGCGGCGCGCTTTCGGGGACGATCTCGTCCGCGTTCCGCTCGTCGACGGCGACGAGATGCGCCTTCGGGCCGGCGACTTCTCGCAGGTCGGCGACGACGCGAACGAGACCCTCATCCGAACGGTCCTCGACCTCGTCGGTCCGCTCGCCCGACAGACGGTCGCCGACCTCTACGCCGGCGCCGGCAACCTGAGCATCCCGCTCGCGCGACGCGCCGGGCGCGTCCTCGCGGTCGAGCGCGCCGCCTCCGGCGCCGCGGCGGCGCGCGCCAACGCCGAGCGGCTCGGGCTCGCGAACCTCGAAGCGATCGCCGGAGACGTTCCGCAAGTGCTCGACCAGTGGGGCGACGAGCACGTCCTTCTCGAAGCCGTCGTGCTGGATCCGCCGCGGAGCGGCGCCGTGGAGGCGATGCCGCGCATCGCGGCACTCGGACCGCAGCGCATCGTCTACGTCTCCTGCGATCCGGCGACCCTCGCGCGCGACGTGAAGCGGCTCTGCGGCTCCGGCCAGTACCGGCTCGACCGCGCGCAGCCGATCGACTTCTTCCCGCAGACCCATCACGTCGAGACGGTCGCCCTGATCCTCCGGGCCTGACGTCGCCCGCGCGGCTTAAGGCCGCCCCACTTTCGGTCGAAGCCATTCCATGCGGCACCGCGCCGCCTGCGGCGGCCGGTGCGCGCGAAGGAGGATCTCATGGGGCGCCGCTCTCTCGCAGTCGTCGCGATCGCAGCCGTCGCGGCTCTCGCTCTCGCCGCGGGCGTGGGGCGCGCGGCCGCGCTCTCGACCTCGATCATGAATCCGACGCCGGTCGGCGAGTCGGGGGTCGTGGAAGCATCGTTCCCCGAGGGCAAGACGGCGTACTACGTCGCCGCCGACGTGAAGGCGGGGTCGCTCTTGACGCAGATGTCGTTCGACGGGCGTCCCGGCGCGCAGAAGTCGGTCGACGTCACGCTCCTCGACGCGAGCGGGCGGCAGTCGGCGGGCGCGTGGGTGCACGGCGAGGAGCCGGCGGAGGAGAAGACGCGGATCTTCCCGATCGACGCGAGCGGAAGGCAGGTCGTCCGCATCGAGGTCGAGGGGCCGCCGACGGCGCGGTTCCGGGTCGAGTTCGGCGGCGATGCGCTCGCCGCCGCCGCCCCCAAGCCGGCGCCGCCGGCCGGACAGCTCTCGCGCTCGATCTTCACGCCGACCCCGGTCGGTCCCGACGGCGTCGTGAGCGGCCCGCTGCCCGGCGCGGACAAGCGCGCGACCTACTACGTCGCCGTCGACGCCAAGAAGGGCGACCTGCTCTCGCAGATCTCTCTCTCGGGACGCGAGGGTGCTGCGAAGTCGCTCGACTTCTCGCTTCTCGCCGACGACGCGGCCGCCGGCCAGACCTACTGGGTGCACGGCGAAGGCGCCGCCGAAGAGAAGACGCGCAGCTTCCCGATCGATCGCGACGGACGCCGCATCGTCAAGCTCGTCGTGGAAGGGCCGGAGACGGCGCGCTTCAAGGTCGAGCTCGGCGGCTCCGCGCTCGTCCCCCCGACCGCGGCGAGCGGCGCGGCGACGACGGCGCAAGCCCAGGCCCCGGCTCTGTGAGCGCGACGGTGCATCCCGCTCGCTCCGCTGCGATCGCTCCCGCGCGCCGGCCGAACGCGCTCGCGCTCGAGCTCCTGTGCGGCGCCGCGATCTTCGCGGCGATCGCGCTTCTTCCCGTTCTGGCCCTCGGCGCCGACGAGCTCTCGACGTCGGTCATGCGCCCATCGGCCGTTCCCGCGAACGGCGTCGTCGCCGGCGCGTTCCCGTCCGGCGAGGCGCGCTACTACTTCGCGATGGACGTCCAGCCGGGCGACCTCATGACGCAGATGTCGTACGCCGGCCGCGACGGTGCGCCGAAGGAGGTCGAGCTCGAGCTCCTCGACGGCAGCGCGCGCGTGCGCGACCACTACTGGATCCACGGCAGCGAGCCGAGCGCGCAGGCGACGCGCGGCTTCCCGATCGACGCGACCGGCCGGCAGGTGTTCCGCCTCCGCGTGAAGGGTCCGGAGACCGGAAGGTTCTGCCTCGAGCTCGGGGGCAAGGCGTTTCCGACCACCGGCGACGGCGGCTGCCCGGCGCCGCCGGCCACGGCCGGGGCCCCGGCGACCGCGCCGCCCACCGTCAAGACGACGCGCGCGGGCAGCCTGGAGATCGTGGAGTCGCGCTGCGAGCAGCGCCTGCGCGTCGGCTCGGATCTCTTCTTCGACTTCGACAGCTCGTCGCTCCGGCACGAGGCCGAGCCGACGCTCGGCCAGATCACGGAGCGCCTGACGGGATCGCAATTCCCGGTCGCGATCGAGGGCCACACCGACGCGAAAGGCGCCGACGACTACAACCAGCACCTCTCGGAAGAGCGCGCGGGATCCGTCAAGACGTACCTCGTCGCCCACGGCGTGCCTCCGACGCGGCTCACGATCGTCGGGTGGGGAAAGCGGAAGCCGGTCGCTCCCAACGCGAAGGCCGACGGGTCGGACGATCCCGACGGCCGCCAGCGGAACCGGCGCGTCGAGATCGTGATCAATACGTGCGTCTAGCCGCGATCCCGGCGCCGATCTGACCGCCCGAGCGGTCGCTCGCGCTCCCGGATCGGCCGGGTGCCTCCGATCGCGGCGGCCGTTCGGCCGACACCCTGGAAAAAGCCGCGCAGCCGTGGCATGCCAGGTAAAGGGGGTCGAGCGGCCGCACCGGTGCAGGGGCCACGCGCGGCTCGCGCCGAGCCGTACGGGACGCGTCGCCGAAGCCCCATCTCTCCGACATGAATTTCGAGAGCTTTCTCGCTCTGCAGGTGCCGCAGGTCCGGGCGGCGTCGGCGCAGGCCGTGCTCGCGCTCGCCGCGGACGGCGCGACCGTCCCGTTCATCGCGCGCTACCGGAAGGAGCGCACCGGCAACCTCGACGAGGTCGCGATCCGCGCCGTGCTCGACGCGCGCGAGGAATGGGACGCGATCCTGGCGCGCCAGGCGTTCATCCTCGAGGAGATCGAGCGCCAGAAGAAGCTCACGCCCGAGCTGCGCGAGCAGGTGATCGCGACGTTCGACCGCGACGCGCTCGAGGACCTCTACCTTCCTTACAAGCGGAAGCGCCAGAGCCGCGCCGCCGTCGCGCGCGCCGCCGGCCTCGAGCCCCTCGCCGACTGGATCTGGGGCTGCGGCCACGGCACCGAGACGCCGCAGCCCGGCCAGACGCTCGAGCTCTGGGCGTTCACGTTCCGCGACGAGGAGAAGGGCTTCCCCGACGCCGAGTCGGCGATCCGCGGCGCGGCCGACATCCTGATCGAGCGGCTCGCCGAGTCGCTCGAGCTCCGCGACCTGGTCCGGCGTGAGCTGCGCGAGAAGGGCTTCGTCGTGTCGCGACGCGGCAAGAAGCCGAAGCCGAACAGCCGCTTCGAGAAGTACTTCGAGCACCGGGAGGCGGTCGCGTCGCTGCTCAAGCCCGAGAACTCGCATCGCTACCTCGCGATCCGGCGCGGCGTCGCCGAGGAGGAGCTCGCGGTCGCGATCGAGGCCGGGCCGGAAGACGACCTCGACGAGCGCCTCGTGCGCGGGTTCGCCGCCGCCGCCTGCACCGTTCCGGATTCGCCCGGGGCCGACGTGCTCGCGCGCGTCGCGCGGACGGCGCTCCAGGAGCACGTCCGCCCCGCGATCGAGACCGAGGTCCACAAGGCGCTCCGCCAGGTCGCGGACGACGTCGCGATCGAGATCTTCGCTGCGAACGTCCGGAAGGTGCTCCTCTCGCCGCCCCTCGGCCCGAAGGCGGTCCTCGCGGTGGATCCCGGCATCCGGACCGGCTGCAAGGTCGCGGTCGTGGACGACGCGGGCTCGTTCGTGAAGAGCGCGGTGCTGAAGCTCAAGAGCGACGAGTCGCGAAGCCAGGCGAAGGAGGAGCTGCTCGGCCTCGTGCGCGACACCGAAGTGCAGGCGATCGCGGTCGGGAACGGCACCGGAAGCCGCGAGGCCGAGAGCTTCGTCCGGTCGGCGCTCGGCGAGTCCGCGTCGACCGTCCCGGTCGCGCTCGTGAACGAGGCGGGCGCGAGCATCTACAGCGCGAGCGACGTCGCGCGCGCCGAGTTCCCCGATCTCGACGTCACCGTCCGGGGGGCGATCTCGATCGGCCGGCGGCTGCAGGACCCGCTCGCGGAGCTGGTCAAGATCGACCCGAAGCACATCGGCGTCGGGCAATACCAGCACGACATCCCGCCCCATCGCCTGAAGCGCCGCCTCGACCAGGTCGTCGAGTCGTGCGTCAACCAGGTCGGGATCGACCTCAACACCGCATCGACGCACCTCTTGACGCACGTCTCCGGGATCGGCGAGGCGCTCGCGGAAGCGATCGTCGACCACCGCGCGAAGAACGGCCTCTTCCGCTCGCGCCGCCAGCTGCTCGACGTCGCGCGCTTCGGGGCAAAGGCGTTCGAGCAGGCCGCGGGCTTCCTCCGCATCCGGGACGGCGACCATCCGCTCGACGCGACCGGCGTCCACCCCGAGGCCTACGAAGCCCTCGAGCGCTTCGCAGGCGAGATCGGCAAGACGGCGCGCGACCTCGTCGGCACCGGCGCGGCGCTCGTGCGCGAGTCGGAAGCGCTCCGCACCGCGCTCGGGAGCTTCACGTTCGACGACGTCGTCCAAGAGCTCGCGAGCCCCGGCCGCGACCCGCGCGACGAGTTCGTCCCGTTCCGCTTCCGGGAGGACGTGCACGAGATCGCGGACCTGAAGCCCGGCATGACGTGTCCCGGCATCGTGACGAACGTCACCAGCTTCGGCGCGTTCGTCGACGTCGGCGTGCACCAGGACGGGCTCGTCCACGTCTCCCAGCTGAGCGACCGCTTCGTGCGCGATCCGCGCGACGTCGTGAGCCCGGGCGATCGCGTCGAGGTGCGCGTGCTCGAGGCGAATGCGGAGAAGGGCCAGATCTCGCTCTCGATGCGGCGAGCCGAGCGTCCGGCGCGCGGCGAGGCGCGCGCGGCGGGTGCGAACGGCGACCCGCGCTCGCGCGAGCGCGGCCGACCGCGCCGCGGGCCCGACGAGCGCCGCCGCGACGATCGCGACCCGCGCGACCGCGACGCCGCGCGCGCGAACGGCGGACGCCTGGCGCACGGCGCGCCCGGCGGCCCGGGCGCGTACGCGGCGCGAAAGGACGCGCGCGACCGCGGCGGTCCCGATCGCCCGGCGCGCGAGCGCGCGCACCACGGCACGGATCGCGGGCGGCCGTTCGCGGCGAAAGCCGCCGGCCCGCCGCCCAAGCCGCGGAAGCCGGCCGAGCCGTTCAACAACCCCTTCGCCGCGCTGCTCGCGATCCGCGACTCCTTCAAGCCGAAGTCCTGACGCGGCGGGCAGTCGCGAGCCGATGTTGGCGACCGCCGCGTGACGTCCGACGCCGACCTCCGCGTCGCCCCGGACGCGCTCGACGAGCCGGGCGCGCTCGAGCGGCTGGCGGCGCGCGCGGTCGGCGTCGCTCGCGACGCCGTGACGGCGGTCACGGTCCTGCGGCGCTCGGTCGACGCGCGCCACGGCGCGCCGCGCCTGGTGCTGCGCGTGCGAGTCTGGGTCGACGAGCCGCCCGCGCCGGATCCGGGCGTCGACTTCGAGGCCCGCGACGTCGCCGCCGCCGAGCCCGTGATCGTCGTCGGCGCCGGGCCCGCCGGCCTCTTCGCGGCGCTCGCGCTCGTCGAGAGCGGGCTCCGGCCGATCGTGCTCGAGCGCGGCCGGGACGTCCGCGGCCGGCGCCACGACGTCGCGCGCATCTGCCGCTCCGGCGAGGTGGATCCCGACAGCAACTACGGCTTCGGCGAGGGCGGCGCCGGCACGTTCTCGGACGGCAAGCTCTACACGCGCTCGACCAAGCGCGGCGACGTCCGGCGCGTCCTCGGCCTCCTCGTGCGGCACGGCGCGCCGTCCGACATCCTGATCGATGCGCACCCGCACGTCGGGACGAACCGCCTGCCTGCCGTCGTGCAGCGCCTCTCCCGGACGATCCGCGAGTGCGGCGGCGAGGTGCTCTTCGAGACGCGCGTGGCCGATTTCGCGACGAAAGGCGATCGCATCGCGGGGGTCGAGCTGGCGAGCGGCGAGCGCCTCCGGGCGCGCGCCGTCATCCTCGCGACCGGTCACTCGGCGCGCGACGTGTTCGAGCTGCTGCGGCGGCGCGGGGTCGCGCTCGAGGCGAAGGCGTTTGCGCTCGGCGTCCGCGTGGAGCACCCGCAGGCGCTGATCGACCGCATCCAGTACCGCGTCGCCGGCCGGCCGCGCGGCCTTCCCGCCGCGTCGTACGCGATCGTCGAGCGCGTCGGCGACCGAAGCCTCTTCTCGTTCTGCATGTGCCCGGGCGGTATCATCTGCCCGGCCGCAACCGCGCCCGGCGAGGTCGTCGTGAACGGCTGGTCGCCGTCGAGCCGGAGCTCGCGCTTCGCGAACTCCGGCATCGTCGTGGAGGTGCGCGTGTCCGATCTGGCGGGGTACGCCGACGCGGGACCGCTCGCGGGCGTCGCGTACCAGGCCGCGGTGGAGCGAGCGGCGTGGCGCGCGGGCGGCGGAGCGCTGGTCGCGCCCGCGCAGCGGCTCGCCGACTTCTGCGAGGGCCGCGCGTCGCGCGATCTGCCCTCCGCCTCGTACCTGCCGGGGATCGCGCCCGCGGATCTCGCGTCGGTGCTGCCGCGCGACGTCGCGGCGGAGCTGCGAGAGGGACTGCGGCGCATCGGTCGGCGCATGGCCGGCTATGTGACGAACGAGGCGGTCGCGGTGGCGGTCGAGAGCCGGACGTCGTCTCCGGTGCGCATTCCGCGGGCGCGGGAGTCGCTCGTCCACCCGGGCCTCGGCGGGCTCTTTCCGTGCGGCGAGGGAGCGGGCTACGCGGGCGGGATCGTCTCCGCCGCGCTCGACGGGACGCGCTCCGCCGGGGCAGCGGCGCGGTGGCTGGCGGCGGAGGCACGACCGTCCGGCGCCCGCCCCCTCTCCCGTTGACGTTCGGCCCGGTTTGTCGCTTGATTCGGCCGGCCCGCGGAGCCGAGATCGGGAGGTCGAGATGAGGAAGCCGTGGATCTTCGTCGCCGCCGCCGCGCTGTCTGGCGCGCTGCTCGCTGCAGCGCCGGCCCGCGCCGGCATCCTGCTGAACCTGTTCGCGCTCTCCGAGCCCGACGGGCAGGGAGACCAGGCGATCTTCTACTACGACGCCCGTGACGGCTTCACGACCTTCCTGAACCTCCGGAACGCCGAGTCGGACGAGCTCGACGTGCGGATCCTCTACTACAGCGGCGGGTTCTCCGTGCCTTTCCAGCAGGACGTCACGCTCGCTGCCGGAGCCCTCCGCATCATCGACGTCGGCGGGCTGCGCGAATCGGGGCTCGCGTCGCAGGCCGGGGTGGCGCTCGCATTCGCGGTGAACGGCGGCGGCGCGCCGATCGTCACGCGCGCCCTGACGGGGAACTTCACGGTCGCGAACCTCGCGACCCAGTCGGCGTGGGGAGCCCCGGCCGCCGCACGGAGCGCCGTGTCCTCCGTGCTCAAGACCACGAGCGGGCCCGTCGCGGGAGCGAGCGGGTTCAGCCCCTTCATCGTGCCGCCGACGGGCACCGTGATCGACGGCAACAGCGTGTTCCTGCAGCCGATCCAGCCGACCGCGCTCGACCTCGCCACGTACTACGATCCCGAGGACCTCGCGCCGGTCGCGCAGTCGGGAAACCAGCTGATCTTCGTGAGCTTCGTCGACGTCCCCGGAGCGACCTACTCGGCGGCGCCCGCCTCGACGCCGTGGGATCTGACGGCGCGGCGGGGCGACGGCTCGTCGATCGCGTCGACGACCTTCGGCGCGAGCGGCGTGAACGTGACCGACCTCGCGTCGGTCGTCGGGCCGGGCGTGAACGGCTCCGCCGGGTCGATCCGCTTCACGGCGAATCCGGTCTCGGAGAACGTCACGCGCATGATCTTCTTCGCGGAGTCGCTCGGCACGTTCGGGACCGGCTACCGGCTGCCCGTTCCGTCGTTCCCCGTCGAGCCGCCGGTCTGACGATCCGCGTGAAGGGCACGATCGAAAGCGCACCGGAGCTGCGCGGCCGCGCCGCCGTCGCCGGGATCGCCGAGCTCCGGCCGAGCAAGACGCCGGAAGGCCGGACGCCGCTCGGCCTCATCGCCGACGCGTCGCGGCTCGCGATCGCGGACGCGGGGCTCCGCCCCGCCGACGTCGACGGCATCGTCGTCTGCCCGGCGATGATGCAGTACTCGATGCTCTGGCCGTCGGTCGTCGCCGAGCACCTCGGCCTCTCGCCGAGCTATCTCGAGTTCGTCGACCTCGGCGGCGCTTCGTCGTGCGGGATGATCGCGCGCGCGGCGGCGGCGGTCGCTACCGGTCGCGCCGACGTCGTCCTCTGCGTCAACGGCGACACCTGGGATCCGAAGGGCATGTATCTCAAGCCGCCGCCGCTCATCTCGCCGCTCCGCGACTTCACGATGCCTTACGGCGCGGCCGGCGCGAACGGCGACTACGCGATGGCGGCGAAGCTCCACATGGCGCGCTACGGGACGACGTCGCGCCAGCTCGCGAAGATCGCAGCCGACCAGCGGACGAGCGCGCAGAAGAACCCGCTCGCGCTCTTCCACGGGAAGCCGCTCACCGTCGACGACGTCCTCGCGTCGCCGCTCGTGTGCGATCCGCTGCACCTCCTCGAGGTGGTGATGCCGTGCACGGGCGCCGAGGCGGTGATCGTGACGAGCGCCGAGCGCGCGCGCGACCTGCCGCACCCGCCTGCGCTCGTGCTCGGCTTCGGCGAGCACCTCGAGCCCGACCCGTTCCAGCGCCCGGACTACCTGGTGACGCCCGTCGTCGAATCCGCGCGGCGCGCCTTCGGCATGGCCGGCGTCGTGCCGCGCGACGTCGACTTCGCCGAGATCTACGACTGCTACACGAGCGCCGTCCTGATCGAGCTCGAGGACGCCGGCTTCTGCGCGAAGGGCGAGGGCGGCCCGTTCGTCGAGTCGCACGACTTGACGTACGCCGGCGACTTCCCGCTGAACACGCACGGCGGGATGCTGTCGTTCGGGCAGCCCGGGCTCGGCGGTGGCATGACCCTCGTCGTCGAGGCCGTGCGGCAGATCATGGGGCGCGCGGGCGAGCGTCAAGTCGCGCGGCGGGACGTCGCCTTCGTGCACGGCAACGGGGGCACGTTCACGGAGGAGTGCTCGCTGGTGCTCGGGGCGGCGCGATGAGCGAAGGCTTCCCGCGGCCCCTCCCGAAGGTCGAGGGCGACGCGGCGCCGTACTGGCGCGCGCTCGCCGCCGGCCGCATCGAGCTGCCGCGCTGCCGGGCATGCAGCAGGACCATCTTCTACCCGCGCCCGTTCTGCCCCGCCTGCCTGTCCGACGACGTCGCGTGGGAGGCGGTCGACGGGCGCGGGACGGTCTACGCCTGCACGGTCGTCCACAAGCCGACGAACCCCTGGTTCTTCGACCAGGCGCCGTACGTGTACGCGATCGTCGAGCTGCCGTGCGGGGTGCG
Organism: Binatia bacterium; assembly: GCA_035651755.1. Taxonomy (GTDB): domain Bacteria; phylum Desulfobacterota; class Binatia; order UBA12015; family UBA12015; genus DASRFA01. Next base: position 22,466 of record DASRFA010000036.1, read on the forward strand.
CCTGCCGACGCGCATCGTCGGGTGCCCGGCGGAAAACGTGCGGGTCGGGGATCGCGTCGAGCCGGTGTTCGAGCGGGTCACGGACGAGGTCACGCTGCTCCACTTCGCGCACGCCGACCGCGGAGCTCCCGCTTAAACGGCCGTGGACGCGCAGGCGGCGGACGGCGCGTTGCGCCGTGCGCGCGATTGTGCGGAAAGTGGCCGGGCCGCGCGTCGCGGCCGTCCGCTCTCCGGAGGTCAACGTGGGAACCACCTGGCATCGCAACGCGTTCGTCGACGACGCCGACGCGCACGTGAACGTCCGCGCCAAGGCGCTGCAGTACGGCCTCGGCTGCTTCGCCGGCGTCCGTGCCTACTGGAGCGACGCGCGACGCGACCTCTACGTCTTCCGGCTGGCGGACCACGTCGCGCGCCTCGTGGAGTCGGCGCGCATCCTCGGGCTCGCGGCGCCGTTCCCGGCGGAAAGGATCGGCGAGATCATCCTCGAGCTGCTGCGCCGGAACGACTGCCGCCAGGACACCTACATCCGGCCGCTCGTCTACGTCGACTCGGACGAGCTCTCGCCGACCATGACCGACGTTCCGGTCTCGCTCAGCATCTACTGCCTCCCGTTCGGTCGCTACTTCGCGCACGAGTCGATCCACTGCTGCGTGAGCTCGTGGCGCCGCGTCGCCGACAACGCGATCCCGGCGCGCGCGAAGCCTACGGCCGCCTACCTCAACTCCGCGCTCGCGCGCGCCGAGGCGAAGCGGAACGGCTTCGACGAGGCGATCTTCCTGACCGAGGCCGGCGACGTCAGCGAGGGCAGCGCCGAGCACCTCTTCCTCTGCCGACGCGGCCAGCTCGTGAGCCCGCCGTCGACCGCGGACAACCTCGAGGGCATCACGCGGCGGACGATCATCGAGCTGGCGCAGGCGGACCCGCTCGAGCTGTCGTTCACGGAGCGGCGGATCTCGCGGACCGAGCTCTACGTCGCCGACGAGGTGTTCCTCTGCGGCACCGGCGCCGAGGTCACGCCGGTCTCGCGCATCGACCACCGTACGATCGCGGACGGGAAGGTCGGCCGGGTCACGCGCGCCATCACCGAGCGCGTCCACGCGGTCACGCGCGGCGCGGACGAGCGCTGGGCGCACTGGCTGTCGCCGGTCTGGCGCGACGCGAAGCGCTCGTCGGCGCGCGTTCCGACGGCGGCGCGGCCTACTCGGAGGGCGGCGGCAGCATCTCGGCGCACTCCCGGGACCACTCGCCGAGCGCGCACATGAGGCTGTCCGAGTAGAGGAACGCCATCGCCGTCAAGAAGAGGCCGATCAGGCCGAACAGGATCGCGATCACCATCTCCTGGCGGCGGTTGATGAACTGCTCGGGATAGCGGTGTCGACGCCACCGGACGCGGCGGGCGCTCGTCGTGCCGGGGCGGAAGGCCGAGGGTGCGGGAGGTTTCATGAGGCCCCGCGAAACTCCTCCTCTCGCGGCCGCCAGGAGACAATCGGGTAATCTTACGATGTGCGCCGTCGGCGGCTGGCGGCGTGCGAACGGTCGAACGGCGTCGCCGACCGGGGAGGAGGAGCCCACCGGGCCCGGTCGCCGACCCTATGCGTCCCGCCCGGTCGGCCGATCGCGGAGCGGCGCGCGCCGCGATCCCGTCACGTCAGGCCGCGCCGCGCGATGAGGTCGCGGATCTCCTCGAGCAGCACTTCCTGGCGCGGCGGCGGCGCCGCCGGTGGCGGCACCTCCGCCTTCCGGAAGCGGTTCACCTGCTTCACGAGGAGGAAGATCGCGAAGGCGATGATGACGAAGTCGACGATCGACTGGATGAACGAGCCGTAGGCCAGCACCGGTGCGTTCGCCTTCCGCGCGTCGGCGAGGGTCGCGAACTCCTGCCCGGAAAAGTTCACGAAGAGCCCGCTGAAGTCGATGCGGCCGAGCAGCAGGCCGACGACGGGCATCAGCATGTCGGTCACGAACGAGTTCACGATCTTCCCGAACGCCCCGCCGATGACCACGCCGACCGCCAGGTCGAGCACGCTCCCGCGCATGGCGAACTCGCGAAACTCTTTCAGCATTGGGTCCTCCTCTCCGGCGGACGCGCTGCCGAGCCCCCGCGCGCGATTTGGGGCGGCGCCGGGTTCCCGGCTAGACTGATCACAGATTCGTTCGATCCGGCAAGGAAAGGAGCGCGGTGGCTGCGCGGGACGCACCGGACGGGGGCGAAAATCTTCCGAGCCGCAAGCTGGGAAGCCGCCGCCTTCGCCGGCTCGCGATCGCCGCCGGCGCGCTCGTCGCCGTCGCGGTCCTCGTCCGGGCGTTTCTGCCGTGGGCGGTCCGCTCGCAGCTCGAGTCGCGAACGGGCGAGGCGGTCGCGGGACGGCTCGAGGTCGGCGACGTGGACCTCTGGGTGGCGCGCGGCGCGATCGCGCTGCACGACGTCCGCTTCCAGGCCGACGGCGCTCCGTCCAACGACCCTCCGACGCTCTCCCTGCGACGCCTCTACCTGGACGTCTCCTGGCTCGAGCTCTGGCACCGCACGCTTCGCGTCGAGGACCTCGAGCTCGACGATCCGGAGGTCCGGGCCGATCGCCTGAGCGACGGCGCGATCTTCGTCCCGCTCGCGCGCGAGCCGGCGTCCCCCCCGCCCGCGCCGGAGACTCCGCCGCCCGCAGCGGAGCCTCCGCCGCCGGCGCCGGGACCGCCCTGGAACGTCGCCGTCGACACGGCCGTCCTCCGCGGCGGGCGCCTCCGCCTCGTCGACCACCTGAGCGACCCGCCCGAGACGGCCGAGCTCGCCCTCGACGGCGTCCGCGCCGACGGCTTCCGGCTGATCGCCGACGCGACCGGCAAGCCGGGGCGCGCCACCGTCGAGGCGCGCTTCGGCGACGGCGTTCTTCGCGTCGAGACCGGGATCGAGAGCAGGGGCGCCGGCTTCGCGATCGCCGGCACGATCGCGGCCGAGCACGTTCCGCTCGATCGGCTGAACCTCCACGTGCCGCAGCTGGGATGGAGCTCGCTCACGGGCCGGCTCGACGCGCACATCGACGCCCGGGTGGAGCCGGGCGCTCAGCCGGCGCTGTCGGGCGACGTCGCGCTGCACGACTTCGAGACGAGGGTCCCCGGGCTCGACGCTCCCGCGCTGGCGTGGCGGAAGCTCGACGTTGCGATCGCCGGCGTCGACCTGCAGCGGCGCGATGCGACCGTCCGTCGCCTCGCGCTCGACGGCGCGCGGGTCTTCGTCCGACCGCGCGCGCCCGCACCCCTGCCGGTGCTCGCGTTCGTCTCTGCGCCCGCCCCGAGGCCGGCCGCGGACGCGGCGCCGGTCGAAGCGCCCGAGGCACGCTCGGTCCCGGCGGGTGCGCCCTCGACCGCCTGGACATGGAAGCTCGAGGAGGTCGCGCTCAGCGATGCGAGCGTGACCGTCGACCTGCCGCCCGCCCCGATGGAGCTCGCGGTGACGTCGGCGGAGGTGCGCGGCGTCGCGAGCACCGGCGGCGACGTGACCGCCAAGCTCGACGCCGCCGTCGAAGGCGGGCGCGTGCAGCTCTCCGGGACGTTCCGGCGCGAGCCGCTCGCCGGAACGGCCGAGATCCACGCGACCGGCCTCCCGCTCGCGGCCCTCGCCGTCCGCGCGGGCGAGCTGCCCGTGCACGTGGCGGGCGGCACGCTCGCGGGCGACCTGAAGGTCGCCCTCCTCGACCCGGCGGCCGGCGGCGACGCGCACATGACGGGCACGCTCTCCATCTCCGACCTCGCGCTCGCACGCGTGCCCGACGACAAGGACTTCTCCGCCGCCTGGAAGTCGCTCGAGCTCGGAGTGCGGGACCTCACCGTGCCCGCGGTGTGGATGCGCCCCGCTCGGGACGGCGAAGCGCGCCCGCCGATCCGCCTCGACCTCGATCGCTTTCGCCTCGTCGCGCCATCGGTTCGCCTGACGCGCGCAGACGAGGGGTTGCTGCTGCCCGGCGCGGTGGCGCCGGCAGCGCAGCCCCCGTCGGCCAACCCGGCCGCGACGCCCGCGCCGCCGACGCCACCTTCGCCGGCCGCCGGGACTGCGCCCGGCTCCGCGCAAGGCGGGCCGGTCGCGGTGCACGTCGCGGAGCTCGAGCTCTCGCGCGGCGACCTGACGGTCGTCGATCGCACCGTGAAGCCCTTCGTTCGCACCAACTTGGCGGCGATGGAGCTCCGGGGACGGGATCTCCGCTGGCCCGAGCAGACGTTCGCGACGTTCTCGTTTGCCTCGCGGGTCGCGGGAGCGGCGCCGGTCGACGTCCGCGCCAAGCGCTCCGGCGACGCGATCGAGGTCGACGTCGACGCGCGGTCGCTCGCGCTCCCGCAGTTCAATCCGTACCTCGCGAGCCTCGGGACGTACACGATCACGAGCGGCGCGGCGTCGCTGCGCTCGCACGTGCGCTGGGCGCGCGGCCGGTACGAAAGCTCGAACGACGTCGCGCTCGACGACCTCGAGCTGGCGGGTGCGGAGGGCGACACCATCTTCGCCGACCGCTTCGGCGTCCCGCTCACGCTCGCGCTGTCGCTCCTGCGCGACCTGAGCGGCCGCATCGCGCTCACCGTCCCGGTCGCGGGCGGGCGGACCGCGGGCGCCCAGATCGACCTGACGTCCGTCATCGGCCAGGCGCTCGGGAAGGCGATCCTGGGCGCGATCACGTCGCCCTTGAAGCTGCTTGGGGCCGTCCTCGTGAGCGACGGCAAGGTGTCGGGCTTCACGCCCGAACCCATTCCCTTCGAGGCCGGCCGCGCGGAGATCGCGGCCGACGGATGGTGGCGCGTCGAGCAGACGGCGAACGGGCTCGCCGCGGTACCGGCGCTCCATTTGACGATGCGCGGGAGCGCCGGGGCGGCGGACCGGCGCGCGCTGCAGGAAGCCGCGCTGCTCGCCGAGCTGCGCGAGGAGAAGGGCTTCCTCGACACGCTCCGCGGCCTTCCCAAGCGCGGGCAGGACGCCGCGATCCGCGACTGGCTCGCCGCACGCGCCGCGGGTCGGCCCGCGCCCGATCTCGACGAGGGCGACCGCGCCGCGCTCGAGGAGCGCCTCGCCGCGCGCCCGGTCGGCGACGGCGAGCTCGCCGCGCTCGCGTCGGCGCGCGCCGAGCGGCTGCGCGCGCTCCTCGCCGATCAGTACGGCGTCGGCGGCGACCGCATCGCGGTCGCGCCGCCGCAGGATCTCAGCGATGCGTCGCCGCCGGCGGTCGTCGTGGGGGTCGGCGGCTTGCGGTGACGCGGGTGGCGGGGCGCGGAGCGCTCGCGCTCAGAACGGATCGACGTTGCAGCCCTGCGGGGCGAGCTCGACGCTGTTGCCGGTCGCGTCGCGGCCGCCCTCGGAGGTCTCCGTCATCGGCGGGTCGCAGCGGCCGTCGGTGCGCGCCGCAGTTGCGGCGTTGTCAAAGGCGCCGACGAAGCGATAGCAGAAGTCCGTCTTCCGGATGCAGTCGTTCGTCATCGTGTTGTCGTGCGGAAAGGTCCATCCGGTCGGCGCGGGCTCCTCGTACGCCTCGAGCAGGTAGCCGTCACCCTTCAGGTAGTTCGTGTCGAAGGTGTTGCCGTGCGCGTCGCCGCGGAGCTGCACCGCGGTGTCGCGCGCGGTGTTGTGGAAGAAGTGGTTGTCGCTCGAGTGCTTGATGTAGATCGCGGAGTGGCCGCCGTGGTGCATCAGGTTGCGCTCGACGTCGTTGCCGTGGCTCCGCAGGAGGTAGAGGTTCTCGCGCTTGTTGCGCGCGATCCGGTTCCCGATGATGCGGTTGTCGTGCGCCTCGCCGAGGTGCACCCCTTCGTCGCGATTCGCGTGCACGCCGTTCCCCTTGATGAGGTTGCCCGTCGTGTCGGCGACGTCGATGCCGTACTTGTTCTCCCAGCTCTTGTTCTTCAAGAGCACGTTGTTCTTGCCGCCGTTGATGCGGAGGCCGCGGCGGAACTTCGTGACGCGGCAGTTCTTGACGGTCGCGCCCTCCACGCCGTCGAGCTGGATCCCGAACTTCGCGTTCGAGAGATCGCTGCCGGTGATCGTGTGGCCGGCGCAGTCGAGCGTCACGCCCGAGGCGACGCGGAGGGCGGTCTCGTCGCAGACGCCGATGTCGGCGTCGAGCACCGTGTTCGCGACGACGATGTCGCCGCAGCCGCATGTCCTCCCGCTGCCGGGGCCGCACGGCTCCGCTGCGGCCGGTCGAGCGCAGGCGAAGGCGGCGAGCGCGAGGACGACGTACGTGAAACGGCGAGGGATCATTCCGTACTTTCGGGGCGGCTCCGGGCGGGGGAGCGGGGATGATCGCCGCGATCAACGTATCGGGCGGGGCGAGCCGCGCGCAAGGGGGAAAGCGACCGAAGCGAGCCCGCTGGGAGCGAAGCGACCGCGCAGGGAGTGGGGCCCCGTTCGGCTCGGCCGAACGGGGCGAGGGAAGCGATTCCCTCGTTTGATAACCGCGCGGCGGTCCGTAAGGATACCGGGCCCGCTCGAGGCATCGCCATGCCGACCAAGCATCTGCATCTCGACGAAGACACCGCGATCCACGTCGTGCACGCCGGGGTCTCGACGCTGCCGCACCTGCCGCCTCCGCTCGGCTCGGGCGTTGCGCTCGTGTTCCTGCACGGGGAGGGCGGAAGCGCGGCGCTCTGGTCGCGCCAGATCGCGCACTTCGCGCGCGCACACAGCCCGGTCGCGATCGACCTGCCCGGCCACGGGCGCTCGACGGGGCTCGACGCTCCCGCGTCGGTCGCGGACGCCGCGGCGACGGTCGCTGCGGTGCTGACCGCGCTCCAGGCCCCGCCCGCCGTGCTCGTCGGCCACGGCCTCGGAGGCCAGGTCGCGCTCGCGACGGCCCTCCGGCAGCCCGACCGCGTGCGCGCCGTCGTCACGATCGGCACGGCCGCGAGCCCGGCGATCGCACCGGCGCTCGTCGAGCAGCTCGAGAAGATCGTGCAGGGCCGGCTCGGCCAGCAATTCGACACGCCGTTCTTCGGCAGCTCGCCCGACATGGCCGTCATGCGCGAGTTCTGGGGCGAGATGGTGAAGACCGATCCGCGCGTCCGGCTCGGCGACGTGCGCGCGTACCGCGCGAGCGACCTCCGCGGCGCGCTGCGCTCGCTCGCGAAGCCGGTGCTGGTCGTCCACGGTGCGGACGACCGCATGTGCGAGCGCACCAAGGCAGAGGAGCTCGCCGCCGCGATCCCGCGCGCGCGGCTCGTCGTCGTCGCGGGCGGCGGGCACGTCGTCCACCTCGAGCAGGCGGAAGCCGTCAATCGCGCGATCGAGGAGTTCGTCGCGGCGTGACGCCGGGACCGCGCCCATGAGCCTCAAGAACGAGATCGCGGTCGTCGGCGTCTACGAGCACCCGTGCCGCTGGGCGCCCGACAAGACGGCGTACCAGATCGCGGCCGAGTCGGCGCGCGGCGCGCTCGCCGACGCCGGCCTCACGATCCACGACGTCGACGGCTACGCGACCTCGGGGGTCGGCCCGATCGGCGTCATGTCGATGTGCCATCACCTGAACCTGAAGCCCGACTGGCTCGACTCGACCGCGATCGGCGGGTCGTCGTTCGTGGCGCAGGTCGCGCACGCCGGCGCCGCGATCCGCGCCGGCCTCTGCCGCACCGTCCTCATCACCTACGGCAGCACCGCGGCCTCCGAGCGCTTCGCGATCGGGACCGGCGGCGGCTTCGCGACCGACCCGCCCGACAACTTCGACGCTCCCTACGGCCCGACCATCGTCGGCGCGTACGCGATGGCGGCGCAGCGCCACATGTTCCAGTACGGGACCACCAGCGAGCAGCTCGCGGAGATCGCGGTCACGATGCGCCGGCACGCGGGGCTGAACCCGTACGCCAAGTACCGCGACGCGATCACCGTCGAGGACGTCCTCGCGTCGCGCGTGATCTCGTCGCCGCTCCACTTGCTCGACTGCTGCGTCATCTCGGACGGCGGCGGGGCGCTCGTCGTCACGTCGGCCGAGCGCGCCCGCGACCTGCCGAAGAAGCCCGCGCTCGTGCTCGGCGCCGGCATCGCGAACCGGCACAGCGGCATCGGCCAGCGCGACATCCTGGACATCGCGGCGCGCCAGTCGGGCAAGAAGGCGTTCGAGCGCGCGGGCGTCAAGCACTCGGACGTCGACCTCTGCATGATCTACGACTCGTTCACGATCACCGTGCTCCTCACGCTCGAGAACCTCGGCTTCTGCCCGATGGGCGAGGGCGGGGCGTTCGTCCAGGGCGGCCGCATCGCGCTCGGCGGCGAGCTGCCCGTCAACCTCGACGGCGGCGGGCTCTCGTCGAACCACCCGGGCATGCGCGGCATGTTCCTCGTGATCGAGGCCGTCAAGCAGCTCCGCGGCGAGGCCGGCCCGCGCCAGGTGAAGGGCGCGGAGGTCGCGCTCTGCCACGGCACCGGCGGCTTCCTCGGCCTCCGCCACAGCGGCGCGACGCTCATCCTGGGTGCCGCGTGAGCGAGCGAGCGTACAAGAAGCCCGTTCCGCGGGTGGACGAGGAGTCGAAGGGATACTGGGAGGCGTGCCGCCGGCACGAGCTCCGCATCCAGCGCTGCCGCGCGTGCGGGACGTTCCGCTACTACCCGCGTGCGGTGTGCCCGCAGTGCCTGTCGAGCGACACGGAGTGGGTGCTGTCGTCCGGTCGCGGCACGGTCTACACCTTCACCGTCACGCATCAGAACCAGGCGCCCGGCTTCCGGGAGGATTTGCCTTACGTCCTGGCGTACGTGACATTGGAAGAAGGCGTCCTGATGCTGACGAACGTCGTGGGATGCCCGGTCGACGACGTCCGGATCGGAATGCCGGTCGAGGTCGTGTTCGAGGACGTCGACGACGAGATCGCCATTCCGAGGTTTCGACCCCGCACGCCCGCCGACCCGCACGACCGATGATCCTCGACCTTCACCTGCACTCGGAGGCGTCCGACGACAGTCGCGCGCCGGTCGAGGCGTATCTCAAGATCCTCGCGCGCAAGCGCGACGAGCGCCCGCTCGACGGCTTCGTGCTCACCGAGCACCGGAAGTTCGATCTGAATGCCGAGTACCGCGACCTCGAGGACAAGTACGGGCTCCGCATCCTGCGCGGCGCCGAGGTCGAGACCGACTACGGGCACATCCTCGTCTACGGCGTGAACCGCGACATCCTCGACCGCTTCGACTTCTCCGACGTGCGCCTGCCGGCGCAGGAGGTGATCCGCGAGGTCGATCGCCGGGGCGGCATCGCGTGTCCCTGCCACCCCGGGCGCGTGAACGTCGGCCTCTGCGCGCACTACGAGCGCCTGCCGGCCCTCGAGGGCGTCGTCGCGGTCGAGGCGCTGAACGGGGGCAGCAAGCCCGCGGAGAACGAGCGCGTCAAGGACCTCATGCGGGACCACGGCTACTTCGGCTTCGGCGGGAGCGACTCGCACCTGGTGAGCTTCGTCGGCGTGTGCGCGACCGAGTTCGATCGCGACGTCCACGACGAGGAGGAGCTCGTCGAGGCCCTGAAGCGAGGCGGCTACCGAGCGGTCGACTTCCGGGCGCCGCGGCCGAGCGCGCGTGACGCCATTCCGCCGACCGCCTAGCGAAGAGAAGCGGCGCGCACGGCAGGTGCGGAGGCGGCGCGCGTTCAGCCGCGGTCGAGGAGCGACGGGTTGAGGACGGAGGGGGGGCCGATCTCTTGCGGAGACGCCGCGGCGTCCGGGCGGCGCGCGGGGCAGCCGGCGAGCGTCGCGGCTGCGAGCGCGAAGGCGACGACCACCGCGAGCTCCGGCGCCCTCGCAAAGCCACGGCGCGACGGGCCTCCGCCCGGCGCCGCCGCGCGCGCGCCGTTGCCAGACGAACGGGCCACGAATTCGGTCTTAGCCAGCCACCCCCGGATCGGCAATTGTGGTCCCGCGAGCGATCGCGCCGCGCCCTCGATCGCGCACGGCGCGAGACGGCGTGGCTAGTGTGCGCGGTCGCACGTGGCTGCTCGTCGCGCCGCTCGCGGTCGTCGCAGCGTGGCTCGCCGTTCCGGCGGCGTGGCGGCTCGTCGTGCGACCGGAGTCGAGCCGCGCGCTCCGCGGGCGGGAGGTCGCGGCCGCGGCCGGCTGCTTCGCGTGTCACGGTGCGGAAGGGCGCGGCGGCGTGGGCAACCCCGGAAGCCGGCGCGAGACGATCCCCGGCTTCAGCGGCTCGACGCTCATGATGTACGTGCACGGCGACGCCGAGATCCGGCAGTACGTCGCGGACGGCCGTCCCGACCGCCTCGCCGACGACGTCGACCATCGCGCCGAGATGGAGGCGCAGGCGATCCGCATGCCCGCCTATCGCGGCGTGCTGAGCCAGGACGACATCGACCTCGTGGTGGCGTACGTTCGCACGGTGTCCGGGATGGTGACGCCGAAGGACGAGTCCGCGCAGCGCGGCCTCGAGGTCGCCCAGGCGAGCGGCTGCTTCGGCTGCCACGGCGCGCTCGGGATGGGCGGCCGCGCGAATCCGGGCTCCCTGAAGGGCTACGTGCCGGGCTTCTCGGGCGCGGACTTCCGCGAGCTCGTGCGCGACGACGGCGAGCTGCGCGAGTGGATCCGCAAGGGAAAGCTGGCGCGGGTCGAGAGCCATTGGATCGGCGGCTGGTTCTCGCGCCGCCAGCAGATCCAGATGCCGGCCTACGAGCGCTTCCTCGACGATCGCAAGATCGACGACCTGGTCGCGCTCCTGCGCTGGATCCAGGCGGGCGGGCCCGAGAGGGAGCCGCTCTCGTGAGCGCGACCGCGGTCCCGAGGGAGCGCGAGCTCGGCCTCGCGCCGCCGCCGTCGCCGCGCCGCCACAAGCGGCCGATGGCGCCCGCCCGCGCCTGGATCGAGCACCAGGGCGTGCGCGCGCTGCTCGCGTGGCTCCAGAGCCAGCCGCTCGAGCGCGCGGCGCGCCGCATGGCCGCGATCGTCGGCCTGGCGTATCACACGGCGCCGCGGCTCCGGCAGATCGGCCTTTCGAATCTGCGGCATGCGTTTCCCGACCGCGACGAGGCGTGGCGCGTCCAGACGCTGCGCGAGTCGCTCCGGAACCTCGGCCGCATGGCCGCCGAGGTGGCGTGGTTCGAGGACCTCCGGCCGGGCAACGTGCGCGAGCGCGTGAGCTTCCGCTCCGACGAAGACGAGCGCCTGTGGCACGAGCGCACGGTCCACGGCGGCGCGGCGATCATCGCGACCGGTCACTTCGGGAACTGGGAGCTCTTCGCGCAGGCCGCGGGGCTCATGGGGACGCCGATCCACATCGTGCATCGCCCGCTCCGCAACCCCCGCCTCGACGACCTCCTGAACCAGGTGCGATCGCGCGCCGGCACCGACGTCGTGTACAAGCACGCCGCCGCGCGCGAGCTGCTCCGCCTCCTGCGAGGCGGCGCGCTGGTCGCGATCCCGATCGATCAGCACGCCGCCGGCGCGCAGGGAGCGCCCGTGCCGTTCTTCGGGCGGCCGGCCGCGACGACGCTCGGGCCCGCGCGCCTCGCGCAGCTCACGCGCTCGCCGTTGCAGGTAGCGGTTCTGGTGCGGCGCGGCGACTCCGTCGCGCACGACATCCTCGTGCGGCCGCCGATCGATCCGCCGCGGCCCGGTCGCGACCCTTCCGCGCTCGTGGCCGCGATGACGCGCGTCAACCACGAGTTCGAGGAGATCGTGCGCGAGTGGCCGGCGCAGTGGCTCTGGGTCCATCGCCGCTGGCGCGGAGATTGACGCCGGAGCACCTTGCGGCGGCCGGGCGGGGGACGATATGACCCGCTCACCGGAGGCTCGGCCATGGGCGACAAGCGGCGCGCGAGGAGACGCAAAGGTGGATCGGCACGCGCCGGCGCCGCGGGCGTCGGCTCGGGATCCGCGGGGACGCCCGCTCGGCCGGCGACGCGGAAGGCCGCTCCGCCCGCCGCACGCGGTCCGGCCGCCGCGCCGCGCACGCCGGCGTCGCCCGCCGGGGAGATCCGCGCGCTGCGCCGCGCGCTCGCCGACGCCGAGGCGCGCGCCGCGGAAGCGGACGCCCGGCACGCTCGTGCGCTCGCGCGCGCCGCGAGCCGACACGAGCGCGAGCGCGAGGCGCTCGAGGCGCAGCTCACGAAGCTCGTGCAGGAGATCGGGGCGGCGAAGCACATCGTCGAGAGCGCGCGCCGCAGCGAAGACGAGCTGCGGTCGCTCAGGGACCGCGTGGCCGAGCTCGAGGCGCGCGAGACGGCGTGGCGCGACGAGCGCGCGCTGCTCGCGGCCGAGAACGATCGGCTGCGCGACCTCGCGGGCGACGCGCCCGCGGACGGCGCCGGCACGCGCGCGGACGCGCCGCCCGCCGCGCGCGCGGCTGCCCGCGGCGCGTCCGCGCGCGGCGGCGCGCCCACGGAGATGCGCGCGAGCGCCGCAGGGCGGCGCGAGTGAGGGCGTCGCTCGACAAGGTGCGAGAGTCGCCGCAGTCCACCAAGGCCCGCATCCTCCTCGCCGCCGAGGAGGTCTTCGCCGAGAAGGGGTTCGACGGCGCGTCGACGCGCGAGATCGCGGCGCGCGCGCGCGTCAACATCTCGAGCCTGCACTACCACTGGGAGTCGAAGGAGACGCTCTACGTCGCGGTGTTCGAGCGCATCTACCAGCAGCTCTTCGACACCCTGCAGGACGACTTCGCGCAGCCCGCGAGCCGCGAAGACGCCCGCGCCGTCATCGCGCGCGCGATGGGCCGGGCGTACGATTTCTTCGCGGACCACCCCACGGTCCCCCGGCTGCTCATGCGGCGGATCATGGACGCGGACGGCTTCGCCGGCGTCCCGGCGCGCGACGCGATGGGTCCTGCGTGGAAGGTTTTCGGGGAATGGACGCGCGGCTTCGTCGGCGGACGCATGTCGGAGCGCGACGTCGGATTCCTCATGCTGACGGTCCAGAGCGTGCTGCTCGTCGTCATGCTCGACAGCCCGCACGTCGCCGCGATCGTCGGCGGATCCGTCAAGCAGGCGGCCGTGCGGAATCGGCTCCGGACGCAGGTGATCGGCCTCGTCGAGACGCTGGTCGGCGTGCACTGAACGGAGGGCGTCTCGTTGAAAGCATTTCTCACCGCGTCGTTCGACGCGCGCAGCCGCGCTCGCCTCGAGAAGCTCATGTCCGTGCACGTCGAGGACTGGCGCGAGACGAAGAAGATCTTCTTCGACGGCAACGAGTTCGCCCGCCGCATCCGCGAGGAGGGCTGCGACGTGGTGATCGTCGAGGCCGACCTCGTCCATAGCGAGGTCATCGAGGGCACCCAGCTCGCGATGATCGGCGCGTGCCGCGGCGATCCGGTGAACGTCGACGTCGCGCTCGCCACGCGCCGCGGCATCCCGGTCTTCCACACGCCGGCCCGGAACGCCGACGCGGTCGCCGACCTGACGCTCGCCTTCATGCTGACGCTCGCGCGCCACGTCTACGACGCGATCTCGTTCGTGAAGGGCGAGAAGACGGCGTTCTCGGGCGCCGGCGACTTCCTCAAGATGTACGAGGCGATGACCGGCGTGGAGCTCTACGGGCGGACGGTCGGCATCGTGGGCTTCGGCGCGATCGGCCAGCGAGTCGCGCGCCGCGTCCTCGCCTTCGGCGCGCGCGCCGTGGCGTACGACCCGTACGTGCCGGACGGCGCCTTCTCGGCCCTCGGCGTCCAGCGCGCCGAGCTGCGCGACGTGCTCTCCGCCGGCGACTTCGTGACGATCCACGTGCCCGACGTCCCCGAGACGCGCGGCATGCTCGGCCCGGCCGAGATCGCGCTCATCAAGCCGGGCGCCTACTTCGTGAACACGGCGCGCGCCGCCTCCGTCGACGAGGAGGCGCTCTACCAGGCGCTCGCGTCGGGCCGCATCCGCGCCGGCGCGTTCGACGTCATGTGGAACGAGCCCGTCCAGCCCGACGACCGCTTCGTCAAGCTGCCGAACGTCCTCGTGACGCCGCACATCGGCGGCGCGACCGTCGACGTCGTCGCGCACCAGGGCGAGATGATCTGCGACTCGATCGAGGCCTGGCTGCACGGCGAGCGGCCGCCGTACATCGCCAACCCCGCCGTGTACGACTCGCGCAAGACCTGACGCGACCACGCCCCTGCGCCGCGCCACGCCGGTGCCGCGCGCGTTGCGTGGCTGCGCGAATCCGGGAGACTACCGTTCCATGAGGATCGCGATGATCGCTTCCGAGGCGGCGCCCTTCGCCAAGACGGGCGGCCTCGGCGAGGTGATGGGGGCGCTGCCGGCGGCGCTCGCGAAGCTCGGCCACGAGGTGTCGCTCTTCCTGCCGCTCTACCGCGGCATGCGGGAGCGCTTCCGCCTCGTGCCGGACGCGTCGCCCGTCGCCGTCCGCATGCACGACGGGATGGAGGAGGCGCAGGTCCTGAGCGCGGTGCAGTCGCCGCCCGGCGTGGCGGTGTACGCGATCGGCGGCGACGCCTACTTCGATCGCGCGCACCTCTACGGCGAGCCGACCGGCGACTACGCCGACAACGCGCGCCGCTTCACGTTCTTCTGCCGCGCCGCGCTCGCCGCGATGCACCGCCTCGCGATCGATCCCGACGTCGTCCACTGCCACGACTGGCAGACGGCGCTCATCCCGGCGTACCTGCGGGCGGGGATCCTGAGCGGCGATCCGGCGGCGGTCGCCGTCAACCGGCTGAAGCGCGCGGCGGTCGTGTTCACGGTCCACAACCTGGGCTACCAGGGCATCTTTCCGCCCTCCGATTTCGCGGTGACGGGGCTCCCGCGGACGCTCTTCGCGATGGACGGCGTCGAGTTCCACGGCAAGCTGAACCTCGCGAAGGCGGGACTCCTGTGGGCCGACCATCTGAGCACGGTCAGCCCGCGCTACGCGCGCGAGATCCGTACGCCCGCTCAGGGGAACGGTCTCGAGGGGGTGCTCGCGCGCCGGAGCGCCGACCTGACCGGCATCCTGAACGGCGTCGACGCCGACGTCTGGGACCCCGCGCGCGACCCGCACCTGATCGCGCGCTACTCGCCCGACGACCTCGCCGGGAAGCGCCGCTGCAAGGCCGACCTCATCGTCGAGTGCGAGCTCGAGGCCGACCTCGACTCGCCGATCGCCGCGATGGTGTCGCGGCTGGTCGCGCAGAAGGGCTTCGACATCCTCCTACCCGCGATCGGCGACCTCGCCTCGCGCGGCGTGCGGGTGGTCGTGCTGGGGCAGGGCGAGCCGCGCCTCGAGGCGGCGCTGCGCGACGCGGCCGCGAGCCTGGGCGGTCGGGTCGCGTTCCGGGGCGAGTTCAACGAGACCCTCGCGCACAAGATCTTCGCGGGCTCCGACGTGCTGCTCATGCCGTCGCGCTACGAGCCGTGCGGGCTCAACCAGATGATCGGAATGCGCTACGGCACCGTCCCGGTCGTGCACGCGACGGGCGGCCTGATCGACACCGTCGTCGACATGGCGGTCGCCCCGCAGCAGGCGACCGGCTTCTGGTTCGAGGAGCACGCGACCGCGGCCTTGCTCGCGGCGTTCGACCGCGCGCTCGCCGTGTACCGGAACGACGAGGCGTGGCGCGCGCTCATGGGACGCGGCATGTCGCAGGACTTCTCGTGGTCGCGCTCGGCGGCGCGCTACGCGCAGCTCTTCGCGCGCGTGCTGCGGCGCCGCCAGGCCGGGCAGCGAAGCGAGCCGACCATCAAGTTCGGGACGTCGGGGTGGCGCGGGATCCTGGCCGAGGACTTCACGATGTCGGGCGTCGCGGCGGTCGCGCAGGCGGTCGCGGAGCACCTGCTGGAGGACGGGTCGCGGCCCGGCCTCGTCCACCAGGGCGTCCTCGTCGCGCACGACACGCGCTTCTTCGGAAGGGAGTTCGCGGAGCGCGCGGCCGGCGTGCTCGCGGCGAACGACGTGCCCGTCCTCTGGACCGAGCACCCCTTCCCGACGCCCGCGGTCTCGTATGCCGTCACCCGTCGCGACCTCGCGGGCGCGCTGAACGTCACGGCCAGCCACAACCCCTACATGTGGAACGGCCTCAAGTTCTCGCCCTCGTGGGGCGGGCCGGCGCTCCCCGAGACGACCTCGGACATCGAGCGGCGCGCGAACGCCTGGATGGCGTCCGGGCGGGTGCCCGAAGCGCTCGCGCGCGAGGACGCGGAGCCGATCGGCGTATGGCGCGAGGCGGACTTCGGCGACCTCTACCGCTCGGGGCTCGCCGAGCACATCGACGTCGACACGATCCGCGCGGCCCGCATGAAGATCGCGGTCGACGTCCTGTGGGGGACGGCGCGCGACTACCTCGATCGCCTGCTCGCCGAGTGGGGCGCGACCGGCGACGTGCTGCACGCGGAGACCGATCCGACGTTCGGCGGCGGTCGGCCGGAGCCGTCGGAGCACGAGCTGCAGGAGCTGGTGGCGCGCGTTCGGGCCGGACATCGGCTCGGCGTCGCGACCGACTGCGACGCCGATCGCTTCGGCATCGTCGACGACGACGGCGCGTTCATCTCGCCGAACCACGTGATCGCGCTGCTGCTCGACTACCTGTGCGAGACGCGTCCGCACTTCACGCGCCGGGTCGGGCGGAGCGTCGCCACCACGCACCTGGTCGATGCGGTCGCGGCCGCGCGCGGGATCGAGGTCGTCGAGACGCCCGTCGGCTTCAAGTACCTCGGCGAGCTGATCGCGAAGAACGAGATCATGCTGGGCGGCGAGGAGTCGGGCGGGCTGTCGATCCAGGGGCACATTCCCGAGAAGGACGGCATCCTCGCGTGCCTGCTCGTGGTCGAGATGGCGGCGCGCCGCCGGACGCCGATCCGCGCGATGCTCGAGCGGCTCTTCGCCGAGGTCGGGATGCGCGTCCCGCTCCGGCGCGACCTCCACCTGTCGGCCGCGGCGCGCGCCGGCCTCGCCGATCGCGTCGCGCGCCCGCCGGACGCGATCGCGAGCTTCCCGATCGAGCGCGTGGTCGCGATCGACGGCACGAAGTTCATCTGCGAGGGCGACCGCTGGGTGCTGCTGCGCGCCTCGGGCACGGAGCCGGTCGTGCGCCTCTACGCGGAAGGCCGGAGCGAGCCCGAGACGAACGCGCTCCTCGACGACGCCGAGCGCATCTTCCTGCGATGAAGCGACCGGCCCGCTTGCCGGGCTCCGACCGGAACGACAAGTACGCGCGCATCTACGCCGTCGTGCGCCGGATCCCGAAGGGCCGGGTCGCGACGTACGGTCAGGTTGCTTCACTCGCGGGCCTTCCGCGCCAGGCCCGGCTTGCCGGCTACGCCCTGCACGCGCTCGGCGACGGGCCGGTGCCGTGGCATCGGGTGGTGGGCGCAGGCGGGCTCCTCGCGCTCGGCCGGAAGCGGCCCGACGCGGCGGTGACGCAGCGGCTCCGCCTGGAGCACGAGGGCGTGCGGTTCGACGGCCGCGGCCGGGTCGACATGCGCGCCTACGCCTGGAGCGGCGCGCGCGGGCGCGCGGCCGGCCGCTGAATGCCGGCACCGCCGCGGCGCGCGCGGCGGAGCGGGGGGGCGGGCCGCCGTCGCGGCGCGATTTTTCCCGTCGCGAGTTGGACGACCGCCGCGCGCGGTCGTCCAAACCGACGGGCCGACCGCGGCCTTGCCGACCGCCGCGCAACCGAATAACGCTCCCCAGACCGCGCACTCCATGATCGAGGTCTCGCACCTGACCAAGCAGTTCGGCGACTTCACGGCCGTCGACGACGTCTCGTTCGCCGTCGCGACCGGGGAGTGCGTCGGCTTCCTGGGCCCGAACGGCGCCGGCAAGACGACGACCATGCGGACGATCGCGGGCATCTTTCCGCCGACCTCCGGAACGGTGAAGGTCGCGGGCCACGACGTCGCGCGCGAGCCCGACGCCGCGCGCCGGAAGCTCGGCTACTTCCCCGAGCACGCGCCCTACTACCCGGAGATGAGCGTCGACGGGTACCTCGCATTCGTCGCGCGCGCGAAGCGGGTCGCGCGCAAGGCGCGGCACGAGCACGTCGAGCGCGTCGTGGGCGCGTGCGGGCTCGCGAGCGTGCGCCGGCGGCTCGTCGGCAAGCTCTCGAAGGGCTTCCGCCAGCGCGTCGGCCTCGCGCAGGCCCTCCTCGGCGATCCCGAGGTCCTGATCCTCGACGAGCCGACCTCGGGGCTCGATCCCGAGCAGGTGAGCGAGATCCGCGAGGTCGTGAAGAGCTTCCGCGGCCGGCGCACGATCCTCTTCTCGAGCCACATCCTCTCGGAGGTGAGCCAGGTCGCGCAGCGGGTCGTGATCATCCACCGCGGGAAGATCGTCGCCGAGGACGCGACCGAGGTGCTCGCGCGCCGGCTCGCCGGCGCGGTCACGCTCTGGCTCCGGATCGACGCGCCGCTCGGCGACGCGCGCGCGGCGATCGCGCTCGTGGACGGCGTGCGCGAGGTGGCGGAGCAGGGCGGCCGGCTCCGCGTCGCCGCCGGCGACGAGGCGACGGTGAGGCGCGTGTCGCAGCTCGTGTCGGCGCGCGGCTGGCCGCTCCTCGAGCTCGCGCAGGAGGCGCTCACGCTCGAGGAGATCTTCCTCCGCCTGGTGCGCGAGGAGTCCGACCGCCCGCGCGACGACGGGCGCGCGCTCGCGGCCGGCGCGGAGCGCTGACCCGGCGATGCTCGCGGTCGTCCAGAAGGAGCTCGTCACCTACTTCAGCTCGTTCCTCGCCTACGTGGTGATCGCGCTCTTCCTCGCGCTCTCGGGGTTCTACTTCTACACGAACCTCGCCTTCTTCCTCCTGAACGGCGGCTTCGATCTCGTCCGCGGCCTCTGGCAGTACCAGTTCCACGACATGCTGCAGCGGAACATCTTCCTGCTGCCGCTCTTGACGATGCGGCTCTTCGCCGAGGAGCGCCGCCTCGGAACGCTCGAGCTGCTCTGGACGTATCCGCTCCGCGATCTCGACATCGTGCTCGGGAAGTACCTTGCGGCGCTGATCGTCTTCGCGCTGATGCTCGCGGCGAGCGCGATCTATCCGCTCCTCCTGCTCCCGTCGCACGTGGACATCGCGCCCGGGCCGCTGGTCGCCGGCTACCTCGGGCTCTTCCTGATCGGCGCCGCGTTCCTCGCGTGTGGAACGCTGATCTCGTCGCTCACCGACAGCCAGGTGCTCGCGGCGGCCGCCACCTACGCGATCCTGATCCTCTTCTGGGCGATGACGTGGAACGAGTTCGCGGTCGGGGCGCCGGTGCTCTGGATCCTCTCGAGCCTCTCGCTGTTCGATCGCTTCTACACGTTCGCGCGCGGCGGCATCGACACGCGCGACGTCTGCTTCCTCGTCCTCTTCAGCGCGGTCTTTCTCTCCTGGACGCTGCTCGCGCTCGGCTCGCGGCGCTGGCGGGGCGTCCGGTGAAGCGGCGCTTCGCGGCGTGGGCAGCGTTCGTGGTGTCGCTCGCGGCGGTCGTCGCGGTCGCGGTCGCCGTGCAGTCGTACGCGGAGATCTTCAACCGGCGCCTCGACCTCACCGTCGACAACCGGCTCTCGCTCTCGCCGTACACCCTCTCGGTGCTGAAGGAGGTCGAGCACCCGCTTCGCATCGACCTCTACTACCGCCGCGGCGAGCGCGAGCGCTCGCACGACCTGCTCGCCCTCATGCGCGACCACTGCCCGGACCTGAGCTACGAGCTCGTCGACCTCGACCGGAATCCCGGGCGCGCGAAGGACCACGGCGTCGACCACTACGACCGCGCGGTCATCGACTACCAGGGCCGCGAGACGGTCGTGAGCGCGGGGACCGAGGAGACGCTCACCGGCGGGATCGCGAAGGTCCTCCACGACAAGCCGCGCATCCTCTACTTCGTCGCCGGCCACCGCGAGCGGACGCTCGCCGCCGGCAAGGACGACCAGTACGGGCGCGCGGCGCAGATCCTGAAGAACGAGGGCTTCGAGCTGCGGACCATCTCCCTGCTCCACCAGCCGTCGGTCCCGGCGGACGCGAGCGCGGTGATCGTCGCGGGGCCGGAGGTCGATCTGGTCGAGACCGAGCTCGACAAGCTCGGCTCGTACCTCGAGCGCGGCGGATCCGTGCTGGTCCTGGTGGATCCCGTCGAGGTGCCGAAGCTGACCGCGTGGCTCGACGCGCACGGCATCGTTCTGCGCGACGACGTCGTCATCGACCGCGCGAACCGCGTCTACGGCAGCGACGGGACCAACGCGATCGTGCCCTTCTACCGCGAGCACGACGTGACGCGCGCGATGGACATCCCGGCCGTCCTCGGGCGCGCGCGCTCGGTGTCGCTCAAGAACGGAGCCGACGACGACGATGCCGCGGGCACGAGCATCGTCGCGCGCACCGCGAACGAGAGCTTCGCCGCGACCGACGCGACGCGCACGAAGAAGGGGGAGGTCGAGTTCGACGCCGCGCGCGATCGCGCCGGACCGGTCGGCATCATGGCGGTCGCGCATCCGCCGGGCGACGCGACCGGCCGGCTCGTCCTCGTCGGCGACGCCGACTTCCCGAGCGACGGCTTCCTGCCCCTGCTCGGCAACAAGGACCTGCTGGTGAACACGATCGGCTGGCTCGTCGCGGACCGCGCCGTCGGCGCGCGGCCGCGCGAGCAGGCGACCAAGCTCGGGCCGGTCTCGCCGGTGTACGTCTCCGACGAGCAGTCGCGCTTCATCTTCCTGACGGCGGTCGTCGCGCAGCCGCTCGCCTTTCTGGTCGCCGGCGCGGCGGTCGTGTTCGTGCGCCGGCGCCGCCGCTGATCGCCGATCGCCCATGGACGCCAGCCGGCGAATGCTGGTCGCGCTCGCCGTCATCGCGGTTGCGAGCCTCGCGACGCTCGCAGCCTGGCGGCTGCGACCGCCGCCCCCGCCGCCGCCCGCGCAGTCGAACGAGCCCCTCTTCGATTTCGATCCGAAGAGCGTGCGAGCGATCGCGATCAGGAGCTGGCAGGGAACGCTGCGCGCGGAGCGCACCGCGGCCGGCTGGCACGTGAGCGAGGTGCGCCTCCGCGCCGCCGCGCAGGCGGCCGCGTCGGACGCCGCCGCTCCCGGGACGGGCGGCGAGCCGACGCCGTCCGCCGCCGAGGCGGGAGACATCGTGTCGGCCCTCGTGCGCGAGGTGATCGACCTCCCGGTGATCGATCGGTTCCCGCGCGGCGACCGCGCGCTCGCCGATTTCGGCCTCGCCGAGCCGCAGGCGACGATCGCGCTGACGCTCGACGACGCGACGACGCGCACGCTCGAGATCGGAAGCCTGACGATCGCGAGCAGCGCGCTCTACGCGCGCGCGGCGCCGCCGGACGACGTCGTTCAGGTCGGAACGCTCGTGTTCAGCGCGATCGATTCGGCGCTCTTCCGCCTGCGGGCTTTCGCGTCGCCCGCGCCGGGAGAGCCGGGCACGGGTGCACCGGCGCCGGCGCCCGCGCTGCCGGCGCCGCGGGGCGCGCATGAGCGCGCGGAGCGCGCCGGATGAAGCTCCTAGGCGATTGGCTGCGGGAGATCGCGGCGCGCGACGGCGGGCGCGACGCGTTCGTCCACTTCCCGGGCGGTCGCCCGCCCGAGGGCGCGGCTCGCATCACCTATGCGGAATGGGATCGCCGCTCCGACGCGATGGCCGCCGGCCTCGCCGACATCGGCTTCGGCAAGGGCGACGTCCTCGCGCTCCTCCTGCCGCCCTGCCCGGAGTACGCCATCGCCTACCTCGCCGCCGCCAAGATCGGCGTCGTGACGACCGGCATCAACCCGCGCTTCGGCGACACCGAGGTGGAGTTCATCCTGCGCGACAGCGGGGCCCGCGCCGTCATCGCGATCGAACGGCTCGGCGAGCGCGAGCACGCCGCGCTCGCGCGCCGCCTCGCCGACCGCATCCCGACCCTCGAGCACGTGTTCGCCGTCGAACGCGGCGGCGAGGGACGCGGTCTTCCCGCGCGCGCCGCCGCGCCGCCGGCGGTCGATCTCTCGCCCGACGACGTCGTCGCGATCGTCTACACGAGCGGGACGACCGGCCGCCCGAAGGGCGCGACGTTCACGTTCGCGAGCCTGGACGCGATCCGGCCGCTTCGCGACGAGATGCTGCAGGAGTACGGCGAGCGCAGCATCGCGACCGGGACGCCGTTCTCGCACGTGGGCTTCATGTCGAAGATCGCCGCCAACATCGCGGGCGCGCAGACGACGATCCTGCTCGACGCGTTCAAGGCCCGCACCGTCCTCGAGACGATCGAGCGCGAGCGCGCGACGTACGTCGGCGGCGTCCCCGCGCAGTACAGCCTCATGCTGATGGAGCCGGACCTGGAGCGCTTCGACCTCTCGTCGCTCCGCGTCGGCGCGATCGGCGGCGCGCCGTTCACGCCCGAGCTCGTGCGCCAGATCCGGAGCCGCCTCGGGATCGAGCTCGTGACGCGATACTCCTGCACCGAGACCGCCGTCGGCACCGGATCGCGTCCCGGCGACGGCGAGGAGCGCCTCGCGACCACCGTCGGTCGCGCGAGCGCGATCGTCGAGCTCGAGATCGTCGACGGCGAGCGCCGGCCGGTGCCGGCGGGCGTCGCGGGCGAGGTCGCGATCCGATCGCCGGCCGTGATGCGCGGCTACTGGAACGACCCGGAGGCGACCGCCGCGGTGAAGGACGCCGCGGGATTCTTCTACACGGGCGATCTCGGGATCCTCGACGACGACGGCTACCTCCGCCTCGTCGGCCGGAAGAAGGAGATGTACATCCGCGGCGGCTACAACGTGTACCCGGTCGAGGTCGAGGCGGTCCTGAACGACCATCCCGGCGTCGCGCAGGCGGCCGTCATCGGCGTCCCGGACCCGGTGCTGGGCGAGAAGGGCGTCGCGTTCCTCGTACCCCGGCCGGGCGTCGCGCTGGACGCGGACGAGGTGCGCGCCTTCGTGCGGGCCCGGATCGCCGACTACAAGGTGCCCGACCGCGTCGTGCTGGCGAGCGAGCTGCCGCTCACGCCAGGAATGAAGGTCGACAAGGCGGCTCTCGCGCGGCGGATTGTCTAACGAGGGAAACGATGAGCCTCGCCGAGATCGATCTGCTGGACGTCGCGCAGTACGCGGCGTCCGGGCCGCCGCACGATCTGTTCCGCCTGCTGCGCGCCGAGGACCCCGTGCACTGGCACCCCGAGCGCGACGGCGCCGGCTTCTGGGCCGTGACGCGCTACGACGACGTCGTGCGGGTGTCGCGCGACTCGCAGACCTTCTCGTCGTGGTCCGGCGGCACGATGATCGCCGACTCGCCGCCCGATCAGCTCGCGATGATGCGACTCATGATGCTCAACATGGACCCGCCACAGCACACGAAGCTGCGGTCGATCGTCAATAAAGGGTTCACGCCGCGCATGGTGCAGCGCCTGCACGGCCGGATCGGCGAGCTCGCGCGCGCCATCGTCGACGCGGTCGCTCCGCGCGGCGAATGCGACTTCGTGACCGACGTCGCGGGCGAGCTGCCGTCGTACGTGATCGCCGAGCTCATGGGGATCCCGCTCGCCGACGGCCGGCGTCTCTACGAGCTCACCGAGCGCATGCACACCGCGGTCGCGACGCCCGCCGGCATCGCCGACGTGCAGGCCGCGATCGCGGAGATGATGTCGTACTCGGCGTCGGTGCGCGCCGCGAAGCGCGCGACGCCCCGCGACGACATCGCGAGCGTGCTGCTGTCCGCCGACGTCGACGGCGAGCGCCTGAGCGAGCTCGAGTTCGACATGTTCTTTCTCCTCCTCATCAACGCCGGCGGAGACACGACGCGGAACCTCGTGGCGGGCGGGATGCTGGAGCTCGTCCACCGCCCCGAAGAGCGCGCCCGCCTCGCCGCCGACCCCGGCCTCCTCGCGAGCGCGATCGAGGAGATGCTGCGCTGGTGCACGCCGGTCGTCCATTTCCGGCGCACCGCCACGTGCGACGTCGAGCTGCGCGGCCGGAGCATCGCCGCGGGGCAGAAGGTCGTCGTCTTCTACGCGTCGGCGAATCGCGACGAGAGCGTCTTTCCCGACCCGGACCGCTTCGACGTCGCGCGCACGCCGAACGAGCACGTCGCGTTCGGCGGCGGCGGGACGCATTTCTGCCTCGGCGCGAGCCTCGCGCGCCTCGAGATGAGGACGCTCTTCGGGGAGGTCCTGCGACGGCTCCCCGACCTCGAGCTCGCCGGCCCGATCGAGCGCCTCCCGTCGACCTTCATCAACGGCCCGCGCCGCATGCCCGTATTCTTTACGCGGAGCTGAGCTTCACGCCCCTTCGCGTTCCTTCGGGAACACGCGCGACGGCGACGGCGGCAGGTTCAGCACCGCGTGCGGGAAGAGGTCGACGAGGTAGTCGACGATGTGCCGCATCGACACGAGGCCGGTCGGCCGGCCGTCGTCGTCCACCAGCGGGACGTGGCGGAAGCCGCCGACGCTCATGCGGTTGAGGGCGTAGGCGATCCGGTCGTCGAGCGTCAAGCACTCCGGGTCGCGCGTCATGAGCTCGCCGACCGCGGTCTCCTCGATGTCGACGCGCGAGCCCGCGACGCGGAGCAGGACGTCGCGCTCGGTGAAGACGCCGACCAGGCGTCCGTCGTCGACCAGCATCACGCACCCGACGCGCGCGTCGTTCATCGTGTCGATCGCTTCCCGTACGCTCGCGTCGTACGGGAGCTGGATCGGATCCTGCAGCCCCGGCAGGGTCCGGATCGGGCGATCGAGGATGGCCCCCTCCCACGCCCCCTCCGCCGTCCGCTCCTCGACGATCGCCTCCTCCTCCAGGATGATTTCGTCGACCATCGTACGACCTCCTGGCGATTGCGGCTCGTTTGATTCGGGAGCCGGTTTCTACACTTCGAGCCGCATGCCTGACAAGCGCCGGCGCCGGTCCGCCGGCGCCCGCCGTGCGCCTTGCATCCTGATCCCCAGGATGCCCCGACCCGCCTCAAGAGCCGAGCCCCGGCTGCCGATAGCCGGAGGGGGAATGGCGTCCATGGCCGAGGCGGTCACGATCGCGGTCCCGTGCTTCGACGAGCGGGACCGCCTCGATGCGCCGGCCCTCCTGCGCCTCGCGCTGGCCGACGGCGTCCGGCTCCTCCTCGTGGACGACGGATCGACCGACGGCACCCGGTCGCTGCTCGAGTCGCTCGCGGCGCGCTGCCCGACCCGGATCGACGTGCTGGCGCTGGGTTCGAACCGCGGGAAGGCCGAGGCCGTCCGCCGCGGCCTCCTCGCGGCCGTCGCGGGCGGCGCCGAGATCGTCGGCTACCTGGACGCGGACCTCTCCACGCCGATCGCCGAGGCGGAGCGCCTCATCGCGAAGATGCGTTCGTCGTCGCTCGAGGTCCTGCTCGGCTCGCGCGTCAAGCTGCTCGGCCGGCGGATCGACCGGCGGGCGTCGCGCCACTACACGGGCCGCGTGTTCGCGACGCTGGCCTCGATCGTACTCGATCTCCCGGTGTACGACACGCAATGCGGGGCGAAGCTCTTCCGCGTCTCGCCGGCGCTCGAAGCGGCGCTCGCGCGCCCGTTCCGGAGCCGCTGGTCGTTCGACGTCGAGCTCCTGCAGCGCCTGGTGCTGGGCTGCGACGGCGGCACGCCGGTCCCGCTCCGAGCGATCGCCGAGGAGCCGCTCGAGGTGTGGCGCGACGTGCCGGGCTCGAAGGTCTCGGTCGCCGCCGGTGTGCGGGCGAGCGCGTCGCTCCTCCGGCTGCTCGGTCCGCGCCTCCGCGCGGGACGGACGGACCGCGCGCGCGCCGCCGTGGTGGCGGCGGACGCCGCGCCGGCGCCGCATCCCGCCCGATCGGCATCGGCGTAGACCGGTCGCGCGAAGTGGCCTCCGAAGGCGAAGCCGCGCGACCGGCGACGTGGCGGCGCCTCTGGCCGCTCGCGTTCGTCGCGGTCGCGGCCGCGGTCGTCTGGGCCATCGTGGCCGACTACGGCATGACCTGGGACGAGTCGGTGCAGTCGCGCTACGGCGACCTCGCCCTCGACTACTTCCGCTCCGGCCTGCGCGACCGCTCGTACGACGACTTCTGGAACCTCCGCTACTACGGCGCGCTCTTCGAGATGCTCGCGAGCGGCGCCGCGCGGCTGTTCCCCGCGCACGCGCTCGAGGCGCGACATGCATGCATCGCGGCGACCGCGATCGCGGCCGTGCTGGGCGCCGTCCGCTTCGCCGGCCTGCTCGAGATGCCGCTCGCGCCCGTCTTCGCCTGCCTCGCGCTCGCGACGCTGCCGCCGTTCTTCGGGAACGCCTTCCAGAACTCCAAGGACGTCCCGTTCGCGGCCGCCTTTGCGTGGTCGCTGGTCGCGCTCGCCGTATTCTACGGCCGCGAGCGACCGCGCTGGCGCGACGCTTTCGTCTCCGGCCTCGCCGTCGGGGTCGCGCTCGCGGTGCGGGTGGGCGGGGTCGTCTTGTTCGCGTACGTCGCCGCGGGTGCGCTTCACTGGTGGGCGCTGGGCGGCCGCGGGACCGCGCCCGCGGCGCGCCGCGCCGCCCGCATCGCGGCGCAGACGGCGCTTCTCGGCGTGCTCGCGTGGACGCTCATGGTCGCGACCTGGCCGTTCGCGCACGAGGCGCCGATCCGGAACCCGCTCGCGGCGCTGTCGGTCGCGGCCGCGTTCCCCGTCCGGTTTCCGGTCCTCTTCGAGGGCGCGTATGCGAAGAGCGATGCTCTGCCCGGTCGCTACCTCGCGGAGCTGATCGCGCTCAAGACGCCGATCGCCGTGCTCGCTCTGGGCGCAGTCGGATTCGCAGTGGCAATCGGACGCTTTGCCGCGCGGCCGCGCTCGCGCGCCGGGCTCGCCGCGCTCCTCGTCGTCGGCTGGGTCGCGCTGCCCGTCGTGTCTTTCGCGCTCCTTCGACCGCCCGCGTACGACGGCCTGCGACACTTCCTCTTCGTCCTCCCCGGCGTCGCGATCCTGGCCGCGATCGGCGCGGAGCGCGCCGTGGCGGCGATCCGCGCGCCGGCGCTCCGCCGGGTCGCGGTCGCGGCCGCCGCGCTCGTGCTGCTCTCGCCGATCGCCGACCTGATCCGCCTGCACCCGTACGAGATGGCGTACTTCAACCCGCTCGCCGGCGGCGTCGCGCGCGCGTGGAAGCGCTACGACACCGATTACTGGGTCGCGAGCTATCGCGAGGCGATGGAGTGGATCGCCGGGCGCGTCGCGGATGGCCGACGCGCGACCGTCGTGGTCGCCGCGACCGACTACTCGCTACCGTGCGCCGAGCGCTACGCTCCGCCGAACGTCGAGGTGCGCGCCCTCTGGGAGGGCGGCATCGACGGCCCGCTCGCCGGACCGCTGCCGGCGGGCGTCGACTACTACGTCGCGACGACCCGGGTCGGCCTCGCGGCGAACTTCGCCGAGTCGCCGATCGTGCATGCCGTCGGCCGCGACGGCGCCGTGTTCACCGTCGTCCGCGCCTCGCACGACGACGGGAGCGAGAATCGGACGGCGTCTCGCTGACCGGCGCCGTGCAGGCGCCGACGAGCTAGCTCCGCGTCGCGGAGCCCCGCCTCGGTCGGCGGACGGTCCGCACGCTTCCGCTGCTTCCTCCTCCGCAGAAGAATCGCTCGCCGCCGTCGGACTCGAGCCCGGAGATCTCCGCTCCGGGCGGCATCGCGAGCGTCTCGAGGACTCCTCCGGTTCGGGGATCGACGCGCCGGAGGTCGCTCTCGTTCCCTTCCCAGGTGGCGTGCCAGAGCTCTCCGTCGACCCAGGTCACGCCGGTGACGAAGCGATTGGACTCGATCGTGCGAAGGACCGCCCCGGTCTCGGGGTCGATCTGATGGATCTTCCGGTCGCGATAGTGGCCGACCCAGAGCGTTCCTTCGGCCCACGTGAGCCCGGACCCGCGGCCGCCGGGTGCGGGGATCGTGCCGATCACGCGGCCGGTCTTCGGATCGATCTTCCGGATGCGATCGCCCGAAAGCTGGAACAGGTGCTCGCCGTCGAACGCGGTTCCCGCATCCGCGGCGACGGCGATCGATCGCACCATGTTCGCGGTCGCCGGATCGAACGCGATCAGCTTGTCGCCTGCGGCGATCCAGACGTTCCGGCCGTCGAAGGTGACGCCGTGCACGTGGTCGACGCCCGGAAAGGGTCCATCCTCGCGGACGATCTCGGCGGCCGATCGGGTCATCCCGCCATCCTAGCCGGTGGGCAGCGCAGCGGAGAGTAACAACGTCGTCGTGAATCCCGGCATGGGCGGCGTCATCCACCGGCGGGCTCGCCCGCGACCGAAGGACTGTACCTTGCCCGCTTCCGCGAGCGCGTCGAGCGCGCGCTGCACCGTGCGCTGGCTGGCTCCGAGCGCGAGCGCAAGCGCCGAGCTCGACCATGACTCGCCGTCGGCGAGGAACGCCAGCACCACCGCGCGCTCGTCTTCGATGGGCCGTGCCAGCACGACGACCTCGCGTGCGCGGCGGGGCGCGAGCGCGAAGCCGCGCTTCGTCGCCGTCACGTCGGCGAGCGTCCGAATCAATCTCCGGAGCCGGCCGACCTCGACGCGCAAGCGCGCGCGATGCGATTCGTCGGCGCGCTTGGCTCCGAACACGCGCGCGACGAGGGCGTCCCGCGCGACGTCTCCCGGCCACGCTTCTCCGAGCGCGCGCGCGATCGCGAACAGCACGGGACGCCGCGCGAGCGGGACGACCCGACGCGTTTCGCGCACGACGTGTCGGCAAGCATCGACGACGAGCGCCTTCGAGGCGAGCAACCTTTCGACGTCCTCGAGCAGGAGAAGACGCTCCTCGCCGCGCGCGATCGAGCGCGCCGCGGGCGTGCGCAGGATGCGGCACGCGGTCTCGACCTCCGCCGTCAGCGCGGGGATCCGCGCGCGCCGCGCCGCGCGCTCCGCCCGGGCGAGCGCGGCGCGAGCCGCCTTCGTCCGCACCCGTCGAATCGCGATGCCGGCGGCGACCAGCTCGTGGACCGTGCGCGACGCGGGCGCGAGCGCGCCGGGGTCGAGCCCCGCGAGGACCTGCTCCGCTTCGTCGATGTGCCCGATCAGCACGAGGCGTCGCACCTCGAGGAGGCGTGCGTACGCGGCGTTGGCGCGGTCGCGGTGCGCTTCGAGCGTTGCCCGCGCCGCCTCGAGCGCCTTCGCGGGCCAGCCGAGATCGCGCGACACGAGCGCGATCTCGGCTTCGGCGACCGCGCACCGCGCGCCGGCCAGCGCGTCCTCGGGACCGAACGCACGCGCCGCCCTTCGCAGAAGCGCCTTCGCTCGATCGAGATCGCCGAGCTGCGCCATCGCGATGCCGCGAAGCGCGAGAGCGGGCGCGTCGTCGCGCAGGGCGACGCGGCTCAAGGCGCCGAGCGCGTCGCCGGCTGCGAGCGCGCGCGCCGCGCGGGCGATCACCGGGTCCATCGGAATCGCGCCAAAATTGTAACCCCCATCGGTCTATACCTGGCTCTCGATCCATCTCACGATGTGGTCGTCGGAAGGAGGTGGAGGACCGATGACGAACCGCGGAACCGGACACGCATCGCGGCGTCATGATGGTGGCGATGATGCTGCCGTCCCTCGTCCCGACCGCCATCACCGCCGAGCGAGTGGCGCCGGCCGGCGAGCGGGTCGCGCGCGCGATCGGCGGCACCGCCGTCGCGGCGGGCCTGCTCCTGATCGCGCGGGCGGCCGGCGTCGGATGACGCTCCGCCCGATCGGCCCCTAAGCCCGCTCGCGCGACGTCCGCGTGGACGACGGCGCCGGCGACTGGCGCGCCTCCAGGCGATCGATCGGCGGGCCGAGCGCCAGCCACTCGGACGCGGCGCGCTGCCCGGCGCGGTACATGGCCGCCATCATCGGGCGCTGGAAGTTCAGGTACGACCCGGCGCTGAACAGACGGCGATCCGGAGCGGGCCGGAGCGCCTGGTAGAGCTTGACGTCGCGATACGGGCTTCCCTCGAGGTGCGACAGGCGGTTGCGCTCGAGGAGCAGGAGGCGGTCGACGTTGTAGGCGTTCTCGAGGAACGAGTCCGCGGTCCGCTCGAGCGCGCGTCCAAATCGGCGCAGCGGCGGGTTCCCGCGGTGCTGCTCGGTCACCATCACGGTCACGATCTGATCGGCGCCGAGCGCGACCGCGGGGGCGAGCGGCGTGTTCACGAGGAGCCCGCCGTCCCAGAGGAGACGCGCGCCGACCGTCACGGGGTTGAACAAGAGCGGGATGCTGCAGCTCGCGACCAGCATGTCGACGCTGATCGCGGGCACGACGATGTACTCGGAGGCCGGCACCGCGGGAACGGGGCCGGTCACGTAGCGCACCACGCGGCCGGTATTGACGTCGACGGTGTTGATCGCGAGCCGGCGCCGCGCGGGGACGCGCTCGCTTCCGAAGAGCTGGATCAGGCGCTCGCGCAGGAGCCCGGTGTCGACCAGCGACGGCGACTCGATGCCGTCGAGCAGCGAGCTCAGGAGATCGAACCGGCTCGTCAGGAAGAAATCGAGCCAGACCGCGGTGAGGGAGCCGATGCGCGGCGGCCAGTAGTGGCGCGCGCGCCGCGCGAAGCGCGCGATGTCACCGGGCAGGCGCGCGGGCGCGGCGGCGAGCTCGCGGATCGCGAGCCGCGCGACGGTCGCGAAGAGGGTGCTGAAGAAGCGCGTGTTCGCGATCACCGGCGGGTCGTCCGCGAACGCGTTCCACGCGTCCATCATCTCGCGCGGCGACATGCCGCACGCGATCATGGCCGCGTTCAGCGAGCCCGCGGAGGTGCCGCTCAGGACCGCAGGCCCTTCGGCGAAGCGCGGGTCGCGCAGCAGGCGCTCGTACACGCCGACCTGGAACGGTCCACGCGCGCCGCCGCCCGAGAGGACCAAGCCCAGCTTTCCGCCCGAGTCGGCGTTTCGTGCTAGCGTCGTCGTCATCGCGGACGTTTCCCCGGGCCCTTATGCCGCACTGTCCCACCCACTGCACGCGCTCATGAGGCTCCTGTCCGCTGTCCTGGTATCGGCCGTCGTGACGGCGGGGTTGATCGCCCGCCGCCGGTCGCCGCGCCTCTCGATCGAGCCGTTCCCCAGCGTCGCGCGCGCCGCGGTCGCGGTGGTGCTGCTCGTCGGCGTGCTGGCGGTGACGGTCTTCCTGCCGCTCCAGGGTATCTTCGGAGAGTCCGCGCCCCCCGACCTCGAGAACGCCTCGTTCCTCTCGCTCTTCGCCGGCCATGTCGTCCTGGGCGGGTTCCTGCTCGTCTGGTGGGGCCTCGCCGGGTTCGTCGCACCCGAGCGTTTTCTGCGACTGTCGCTGCAGCGACCGGCGCGGCGGGTGTGGTTCGGCTTCGGGGCGGGGCTCGCCGGCTGGATGGCGACGATTGCCGCGATGGCGGCTGCGGCCTACTTCCTCGGCCTCGGCGAGAGAGCGGCCGGGATGAGCGGCGGCGGGGATGCAGCGGCCGGCGTCGGCGAGATCCCGGACGTCGTGCGGTTTCTGGTCGGCCTGCCGGTCTGGCGGCGGCTCCTCCTCGTGATTTCCGCCGGGGTCTTCGAGGAGGCGTTCTTCCGCTCGTTCCTGCAGCCGCGGGCGGGGCTGTTCCTTTCGACGCTGCTCTTCACGATGAGCCATGCGAGCTACGGGATGCCCTTCATGCTGATCGGCGTGTTCACGGTGTCGCTCGTTCTCGGGCTTCTCTTCCGCGCGAGCGACGACGTCCTGCCGTGCATGGTCGCGCACAGCGTGTTCGACGGCGTGCAGCTCCTGGTCGTGCTGCCGTTCGTCGTCTCGTCGCAATGAGCGGCGGACGCGCTAAGCTTCGATCGATGGCCGAGCGCGTGTCCGGTGCGCCGTTTCTGGTCGAGGTCGACGAAGGCCACGTCCGCCGCGAGCGCGCGCGGGCGCGCGAGCTGCGCGCGTCGCCGTGGTGGAAGAGGCGGCGCGCGGCCGGCGTCTGCCACTACTGCGGGCGACGGGTCGGCGCGAGCGCGCTTACGATGGATCACGTCGTTCCGATCATCCGCGGCGGCCGGTCGACGCGCGGGAACGTCGTTCCCGCGTGCAAGGCTTGTAACGACGCGAAGAAGCACAGCCTCGCCTTCGAATGGGAGCCTGGAGCTGGCGAATAGGGCCCCGGCGCGCAGCGGCGCGGTTCCGCGATCGGTACCGGGTACCGCCGCCGCGGACGCGGTGTTAAGGTCGGTGCGGCGATCGATGCCCCCGCCCGATCCCGCCTGCTGCCGATGTCACGCGACGAGCTTGTGATCCTCCAGCGCGGCCTGCGCGGTCGCGTGCCCGTCCTCACTCCCCACGAGCCCGGCTCGCGCGCCGCGGTCGCGATCGTCCTCGCACCCGGCGACGACGAGGCGCGCCTACTGCTGATCAAGCGGGCGGAGCATCCGCTCGACCCGTGGTCGGGGCACATGGCCTTTCCCGGCGGCCGCCACGATGCGTGCGATCCCGACCTCGCCGCGACCGCGATCCGGGAGACCGCCGAGGAGGTCGGGATCGACCTCGCGCGCGACGGCGAGCTCCTCGCGCGCCTCGACGACCTGCACGCGGTCGCGAACGGCCGGCACCTCGACATGGTCATCAGCCCGTTCCTCTTCCGGGTGGACCGGCCGCTGCCGACGCGCATCGACGCGACCGAGGTCGCAGCCGCGCTCTGGCTCCCGATGCGCGTCTTCCGCGACGATCGCTTCCACGGAACGATCGAGTTCACGCGCGAGGGCCACGAGATGCGCTACCCGGCGTTTGTCTACGAGGGCCATCGGGTCTGGGGGCTCACGTATCGCATGATCCGCGGATTCCTCGACGTCGTCGCGAGCGTCGCCGGTGCAGGCGGAGCGGGCGAAGCGCCCGAGACGGCGGCGCGCTCCTAGGCCCGGCGCGCGCGAGGACCGCGCGATGATCCGATGATCCGTCTCTTCGTCAGCATCGAGCTCCCCGACGACGTCAAGGAAGCCCTCCGGCGCGTCTGCTGCGACGTGCCCGGCGCCCGCTGGCTCGAGCCCGACGAGATGCACCTCACGCTGCGCTTCATCGGCGAGGTCGACGGCCTCGTCTTCCACGACATCGCGGACGCGCTCGACGACGTGCGCGGGGAGCCGTTCCCGCTCGAGGTGCGAGGCGTCGGTCACTTCCCGCCGCGCGGCGAGCCGCACGTGCTGTGGGCCGGAATCGAGAAGAGCGACGCGCTCGTCGACCTCCGAAACCGCGTCGAGGCGGCGGTCGTCCGGGCGGGCGTCGCGCCCGAGGGAAGGAAGTTCTCGCCGCACCTGACGCTGGCGCGCCTGAAAGCGACCCCGCAGCGCGCCGTCGGGAGCTTCCTCGCGATGAACGGCCTTCTCCGCTGCGACCCGTTCACGGTGCGTGACTTCCATCTGTACTCGAGCCAGCTTTCGGCGAAGCGGGCGGTGCATCGCTGCGAGGCGTCGTACCCGCTCGGGCGGCCGCGGGAGGCGACGTGAAGAGCCATCGCAAGGAGCTCTGGTTCAACGTCCCGTCGCGGCGCGGGTTCGTGAACGTCACGCGCGAGGTCGCCGGCGCCGTCGCGGAGAGCGGCGTGCGCGAGGGGCTCGTGCTCGTGAACGCCATGCACATCACCGCGTCCATCTTCATCAACGACGACGAGCCGGGCCTCCACCAGGACTACGAGCGCTGGCTCGAGGGCCTCGCCCCGCACGCTCCGACCAAGCAGTACCGCCACAACGACACCGGCGAGGACAACGCCGACGCCCACCTGAAGCGGCAGGTCATGGGGCGCGAGGTCGTCGTCGCGATCACGGGCGGCGAGCTCGACCTCGGCCCGTGGGAGCAGATCTTCTACGGCGAGTTCGACGGCCGCCGGCGAAAGCGCGTGCTGATCAAGGTGATCGGCGAGTAGCCGGGGCGCCCGGCCGCGGTTCCTCTTGCGGCGCGCGTCGGTGTAGGGTCGGCGGCATGGCTGCCGATCCTCCCCGGGACGCAGGGCAGGGCGGTGCGCGCGCGGCGACGCGCAAGCCGCCGAAGCTCTTCGAGTGCAAGCTGTGCGGCAAGGTGTTCGACTCGGATGAGGCGCACCCGTCTTGCCCCGAGTGCGACTCCAACGACGTGGAGCAGGTCGGCTAGGGTCGTTCCGCGAGCGCGAAAACGGCCTTCACAGCTTTCTGCGGCCCGCGGCGATCTCGTCCGCGAGCGCTCGATCGAGCGGGACGTAGGTCGCTCGCTCGTCGTCGCGCAGCCAGAGCGGATCGCGCACGCGATCCAGGTCGAACGCCTCGTCCTGGAGCCGGAGCTTCCGGTTCTTGAAGTTGCCGGTCACGTCGACCGCATCGGCGACGCGCACGAAGAGCGGGCGCGCGTAGGCCGGCAGCGTGCGCGCCGCATGCGCGTAGAACGACGCCGGGTCGAACGCCGCCCCGTCGGCCGGTACGACGAGCGCCATGCCGGCGCGGCCGTCGCTGCCCGGGATCCGGACGCCGTACACCGCGGTCTCGTGCACGCCGGGCGCGCGGTTCAGCAGGTGCTCGACCTCCATGGTCGCGACGTTCTCGCCCTTCCAGCGGAAGGTGTCTCCGATGCGATCGACGAAATAGTAGTACGCCGCGTAGTCGCGCTTCAGCAGGTCGCCTGTGCGTAGCCACGTGTCGCCCTTCTCGAAGCAGTCGCGGAGGAGCTTCTTCTCGTTGTCGGCGCGGTCGGCGTAGCCGTCGAACGCCATCGGGCTGTCCTTCGCGACGCGACTCAGGAGCTCTCCCGCCTCGCCCACCCCGCACTCGACGAGGAAGCCGTCGGACCCGCGCACGAGCTCCCCGCGCTCGAGGTCGTAGCGCGCCAGCCTGAGGGAGTCGTGCGTGAAGGGCGCGCAGCGCCCGCACGAGCCGACGCGTCCGCGCCGGTTCTGCAGGCTCACGTTGCCTTCGGTCTGGCCGTAGGAGTCGATGATCTTCGGGATCCCGAAACGGTCGCGGAAGGCTTCCCAGATGTCGGGACGAAGGCCGGGTCCGGTCGCGAGGCGGATGCGATGGTCGCGATCGCGCGGCGTCGGCGGCTGCCGCATGAGATAGCGGCAGAGCTCGCCGACGTAGCAGAAGATCGTGACGCCGTGGCGGCGGACGTCGTCGAGGAACTCGGTCGCGCTGAACTTCCGACGCGAGGCGAAGCAGGCGCCGCGGTGGAACGCGGGCGCGAAGCCGACGAAGTTCGCATACCCGTGGTAGAGCGGCGTCGGCGCGTAGGCGCAGTCGTCGGGCGTCTCCTCGAGGAGGATCGACAGCGAGTGGCCGCCGGCGGTGAAGCGCGCGTGCCGGACGATCGCGGGCTTCGGAAAGCCGGTCGTGCCGGACGTGTAGACGTAGAGGAAGACGTCGCCGATCTTGACGTCGGGGATGTCGGGCTCGTCCTCGGTCGCGGCGTCGAGCGCCTCGCCGAGCGACCGGAAGCGCGACCCCTCGACGACGATGTCGGGCACGTCCCCGAAGACCGTCACGTCGGGAAGCCGCTCGAGGAGCGGCAGCATCGCGCGCGAGCACGCGCGGTCGACGAGCGCGATCTTCGCCTTCGACGCGCGGTGCACGTGCGCCAGCGCCTCGCCCTCGAGGTGCGTGTTGACGAGCGCCGCGATCGCCCCGAGCTTCGCGCAGGCGCCCTGCGCCATGAGCATCGCGGGCGAGTTCTCCATCATCAGGTTGACGGCGTCGCCCTTGCCCGCGCCGGCCGCGCGCAGCGCGTTCGCCCAGCGGTTCACGCCGCGGTTGAACTCGCCGAACGTGACGGTCTCGCGCTCGAAGCGGAGCGCGACCCGGTCCGGGATGCGCTCCGCCTGGTCGCGGCAGACGTAGCCCATCGTGCGGAACGCGCCCGCCCCGGCGCCCTGCAGCGCGCGCCGGATCTCGAGGAAGCGCGGCAGCTCGATCAGGTCCTCGACGAGGGTCGCGATGCGGCTCGGAACGTCCATCGCCGACGTCGCTTAGCAGGCCGGCCGGGCGGGCCGCGAGGACCGGCCGCGACGGCCGGCCGCGCGCTCCACGGGCGGAGAAGCGCCGCGTCTGGAATCGGCGCGCCGAACCTGGAAACGTCGCGATCCGGGCCACGATCGACGCAGGACGGCCCGCGGGAGAACGACGATGCTGCGAGGGCGCTGTCTCTGCGGTGCGGTCGCGTTCGAGGTGACCGGCCACGTCGGCATGGTGATGCACTGCCACTGCTCGATGTGCAGGAAGTTCCACGGCACGCCGTTCTGCACTCACGGCGTGGTCCCGAAGGATGGGCTCCGGTGGGTCGCCGGCCGTGACGCGATCGGGACCTACGCGTCGTCTCCGGACGGCGGTCGGCCTTTCTGCTCGCGCTGCGGCTCGAACGCGCCGCACGAGCTGACGGACGTCGCGCTCGTTCCGCTCGGAAACCTCGACGGCGATCCGCGAGCGCGTCCGATCGCGCACATCTTCGTCGGCTCCAAGGCGCCGTGGTTCGAGATCGCGGACGACGTGGCGCAGTTCGACGAGTATCCACCCGGGCTCGACGCGCGCGCGGTCGAAGGCCCGGCGCGCACGCCCACACGCCCCGGCGTCATCACCGGAAGCTGCCTCTGCGACGCGGTCGCGTACGAGATCGAAGGCGGCTTCGACGTCGTTCGAAACTGCCACTGCGCTCGCTGCCGGCGAGCGCGGAGCGCGGCACACGCCACGAACGGCTTCGTCGCCCCCGACCGCTTTCGCTTCGTGCGCGGCGAGGATCGGCTCGTCAGCTACAAGCTGCCGGAGGCCGAGCGCTTCATGCAGCACTTCTGCTCCACGTGCGGGTCCGTCATGCCGCGCGCCATCTCTGGGCGGCCATACGTCGTCGTGCCGATGGGCGGCATCGACGGCGACCCCGGGATCCGTCCGAACGCTCACATCTTCGTCGGGTCGAAGGCGCCCTGGTACGAGATCGCGGACGATCTGCCGCGATACGAGGAGTATCCGACGTCATAGGGAAGCTCTGCGCAGGTGGTCGCGCGACGGAACTTTTCGAGTTTGCTCATGAGATCGCCGCACCTCCGGCATACGCGTGATGTCCGCAGGCGCCGCGTCCGTCGCCACCATGCCGTGCGCAGCTTCATCCCGAAGTGCCACGCTTTCCTTTTGCGCGTCTGCTTCATCTCGGGGTCGCGCGTCTTCGTGGCGTTCTTGGTCGAGCTCCGTGCCGCGATGATCGTCGCGTCCACGATCGTCCCGGCCTTGAGCAGCAGCCGCTTCTCGGTGAGCAGATCGCGGACGGCGTCGAAGATCTTGCCCGTCAGCCCGTGCTCCTCGAGCAGATGTCGGAAGCGCAGGATCGTCGTCTCGTCCGGCACCACGTCCTCGCTCAGCTCGACTCGCGCAAAGCGCCGCATCGACTCGCTGTCGTAGATCGCGTCCTC
Organism: Binatia bacterium; assembly: GCA_035651755.1. GTDB lineage: Bacteria > Desulfobacterota > Binatia > UBA12015 > UBA12015 > DASRFA01. The sequence continues at coordinate 59,599 of DASRFA010000036.1, forward strand.
AGCTTGCGGGTCCGAAAGATCGAACCACTGCTGCAGGAAGTAGATCCGCAGCATCTTCTCGAGCCCCACAGGCTGGCGACCTTTCCCGGTCTTCGGATAGTGCGGCTCGATCAGCGCGATGAACGACGCCTACGGGATCACCGCGTCCATCTCGGCGAGAAAACGCTCCCGGCGCGTGATCTTGCCCTTCTGGCTCCACGCCATCGACGCGAACGTCCACTGATCAGCCATCGCCACCACCCCTCAGCCGTCGATCGGCCTCCTCCATATGCCCGATTCTGATCGACTCGTGCAGAGCTTCCCTAGCGAGAGCGGTCATCGCCGGAAGCTCGTACGGCGCGCCCCCCGCCGGAGTCGTTCACGAAGTCCCCCGGTCCGCCCTGGAATGCGCCTTGGAACCGGCCGCCCGAGGCAACGGCCGAGCGCCTCCGTGGCATCTCTCGATCCGTTCGTGGCCGCAAGCGGCAAAGCCCTCGCGACGCACGGCTGTCGCCACGCGCAACGCGACCTCGCGCCCGACGCTCGTGGGAGTTTGAACGTCGCGCCCGGACGGCAAGGGGCAGCATGCTGCGCTTCACCATCGCTGTCGTCGCGACGGCGCTGATCGGATTCGCGGCCACGGGCCGTGCGGCCACAATCGCGGTGAACGACGTGGCGGATGCGAGCGGCGGCGCGACATGCACGCTCGGTAACGCCATCGACGCCGCCAACACCAACGCTGCCGTCGGCGGGTGCCCGGCCGGCGATCCAGGAGCGACAAGATCACCTTCGCCGTGACGGGGACGATCACAGTCGGAGGTCTCACCCGGGCCTTGCTCTTGGCGATGCCGGACACGCGGCAATACACGATCCCGGTGGGCATGAGATCGGTCACGGAGCCGGTTCGCATGGGGCCGATGTCGGCGGTGATGGATCGTTCGCACCGACAGCTCCCGCGTCAGTCCACGTCCTGATCGCAGGGGCCGAGGTACGCGAGCTCGCCGTAGACGTTCATGTACGGCGCCATTCCGGCCGTCTGGACGACGAGCATTCCCTTGCACTCGCCCTGCTGGGGGCCGACGGGAGGGAAGGGGAGGGGGAAGCGGCACGTGGCGCTGTCGAAGCGGTTGCGCGACGTCGGGCTGAAATCGTTCGACGTGTAATGGAGGATGAGCTCGCTTTCGTCCGCATTGGTGCAGCCCATGCCGGCGGTGGCGGCTCCTCCTCCGAGCTCCACGCCGTTGAACGGCTTGCACTTGTTTTTCGCGGGGATCCGGAAGCTCTTGACGGTGACGGTCTCGCCGTCGCGCAGGTGAAAGCAGTAGCCCGCTGCTCCCGCGGTCGCTGCCTGGAGGGCGAGGACGGCCAGCGCCGTCACGAAGGTTGCGGTCGTACGATTTCGCAGCATTGCGCTCATCCGTTCTGGTCGAGGCCGACCTCGCCCGTTTCCTGGGCCCGGCCCACGAGGCTCACGCCCGGCCGACGTGACGGACGTCGCGGCTCGCGACGTCGGCACGCGGTGCGGGTGCGGCTCGCTCCGCGCCTCGCGCAGAAGCCGCTACCTTTCGGGTAGCTGCTTGCTACCCGGCGGACCGGCGCAGCCGCTCGTGGAAGGCCGTTCGCGAGCGTGACCCCTGGCCGACTGCGTGGGATCATCGCCGAGCGCGGGGTCAGATGAAGGAGGTCAGCTCCAAGCAGGCCGACCGCGCGCGGACTTCGACTCGACCGTCACCTCGGCGACGAGCGCACGCGCGTCGGCATCCGGGTGAAGACGCGCCGGCGGACCGTGACGCTTCAGCCCGCCCGGAACCCGTCCTCGCCGGACCGACACCCAGCCCTCGAGCATCGTCCCGCTCGGAAGGAGCATCGGCAGGCCGTGCTCCGCGCCGACGGCGCGGATCGCGGCCGCGCGCCGGCCGACCTCGTCGACATCGCCGCGGCCCACGTACAGGATCGCCGCGAAGACGTGGACGTTGCCGAGATCGAACGCTGCGGCCACGTGCTCGGCCCGACGAATCGCCGCCTGCATCTTGCGCGCCGCCTCGGACGCCCTCGACGTCCTGGACCGCGCGCTCGCTGAGGTTGGTCGCAGCGGCGGACGGTGGTGCGAGGCGGAGCTCTATCGAATGCGCGGCGAGCAGGGGGGCCTGCGACGGGGGCGCGCTCTCCAGTCCGTCTACGACGCTTTCACGGAGGGGTTTGCCACGCCCGACCTGAAGGACGCGACGGCCCTGCTCGCCGGGCTTGCGTGACGGGCGCGCGGATCGCCCCGGCTCACGGCGCGCGCGTCAAGCCGAGCGGCGTCTCCTGCGCAAAGAGGAGCTGCCCCGCCGGCGTCGTGCCGAGATAGGTCAGCACCTGGTTCAGCTCGCCGGGGATCGAGTCGATGTCGAGCACCACCGATTCACCGACCACGCGGTAGGTGCCGGTGGTGAGCTCGCTCGTGACGAACGTGCCGTCGGCGTTGAAGGTGATCGTGCCGCCCTGGTGGAGCTGCCACGTGCCGACGATCACCGCGACGAGGTCGATGGCCGCGCGCGATCCCGGCACGCAGCCTTGAACCCAGGCGGAGCAGGTCGAAGAGGCGTCGGCGAGAACCAGCGTGCACGCCGGTGGCGGGGTGCGCGCGGCGAGCGTCGCCGGATCCGCGAGCAGGCACTTCGTCGCTCTCGTGCCCTTGACGCAGGAGGGATCGAAGACCGGGCTGCCGGGCGCACTGGGCGACGCGCGCCAGAGCAACGCGCCCGAGACCTTCGCGGCGGAGATCCGGATGAGGCCCGTCTTCGGCTCGATTCTGGCCTTGCACGCATCGAGGGCCGGGGCCTGCGAAGCGAGCACGAGCGGGCACGCGACGAACGCGATCGTCGCGAGGATGCATGGCGACCTTCGAGCCATCGCCGTCGATCGAATCACGCGGCGGAACCGAGAGGCAAGGCCGGGTGGCTCGCGAACGGCCGTCAAACCTCCGTCCACCGCCCCGCCCGCGCTGCCTCCATCACGCGTTGCACGGCGACGCCGTCCGCGAACGTCGCGGCCGCCGGACCCGACGCCGGTCGGTCTTCGATCGCGTCGGCGAACGCGAGCGCTTGACGGACGAAGCAGGGAAGCTCGCGGGACGCGAACGGACCGGATCCGGGCGGGATGCCCACGAGCGGGAGAGCGAGATCGGCCGACGCCGGTACGAGCACCGGGTCGCCGGCTCCGGCCGTGGCACCGCCGTCGCCGCTCGCGCGCCGCCCTGCCACCCAGAGCCGCCACTCGTCGTCGAGCCACGCCGTGCCCTCCGAGCCCGCGACCCGGAGCGAGCTGCTGCGCGGCCCGATCACCGCCGCGCTCTGGTGGAGGACGATGCGCGCGCCGCTCTCGGCCTCCGCGACGAGCGAGAACGTATCGTCGGCCGTGCCGGGTGCCGCGAGCCGGTCGACCACGCCGACGATGCGCCGGATGTTGCCCAGCCAGCCGCCGCCGGCTTCGGCGTCGAACCACCACCCGGGCGCGCTCCGGTACGGGGTGAGGCCCAAGCGCTGCGATGCGATGCCCGAATTCCCACGAGCGATAACGCGCGCGTCCGCTCTCCCACCTTCGCGAAAGCGCCGGCGCTTCCGTCGACCGCAAGCCTGCGATTCCGGGGGCGCGCGGCTGGCGTCCGCCTTGCATCATTGCAGGTGCAGGCCCGTGCGGGCTGCGCGGGAGGGGCTGCGGCAAGACGCGCGGAATCGAAGGAGCGCGGACGGCGCCGCAGGCGGCACGGACGTCGGCTTTCGATCTCGGCGCAGAATCCGAGGTCGACGATGGCACCAAAGAAGCATTGGCTCGGGCAAATCGCGTTCGCAGCGGGCGCGGTCGCGTTGCTCCTCGCGATCGCCGCAGGCAGCGCGCACGCGGCAGCCGTCCTCACGGGCTGCGCGGAAGACCTCGCCGGAATCGGTCTCACGTGCAGCGCGAACGACGTCCTGCTCGCCAACGTCGGCAACGTGACGGTGCTGGATGACGGGTGCGCCGGACCGGGCGACACGGTCACGTTCAGCGCGACTGCGTCGGTCGTCCTCACGACCCAGCAGCGCTACGACGTCGGCATCTACATCGCCGCCGATGGAGGTGACGCGCTCACCGGGACGTGCCTGGTCGACATCCTTCCCATCACGCCGAGGCCGCCCTACGTCAGCCTCGACCCTCCGGGGGACCTCTGCGGCGACATCGATGGGGCACACAGCCCGCTCACGGCCAGCTTGAGCAGCATCACCGTCGCGTGCACCGACCCGGATCGGAACGGCTTCCTCGACCTGCGCTACTGCCTGACCTGGTCGCAAGACCAGAAGCACTTCTGCGCGACGCCCTTCGAGGCCGTCGCGGGCTCGCCGTCGAAGTGCAACTGCGACAGCGTCCCGATCATCGAGATCCCGGTACCGCCCGGCGCCATCCGCGTCACCAAGACGGCGAATCCAGCGGAGGTCACGGAGCCGGGTGGCCCGGTGACGTTCACGGTGAGAGTATTCAACACCTCATCCGTGACGGTCACCCTGCGGTCGCTCGTGGACAACGTCCATGGCGACCTGAGCGGCCAGGGAACCTGCTCGGTGCCCCGGTCGATCGCCGCCGGCGCGACCTATACCTGCTCGTTCACGGCATCGGTGACCGGCCCGGGCGGCTCCATCGAAACCGACGTGGTCGCCGCCACGGCGACCGACCCGAGCTCGAACCAGCTCACGGGCTCCGCCGAGGCGACGGTCGCGATCGTCGACGTGCCGTCCCAGATCCGGATCACGAAGGAGGCGAGCCCGAGCACGGTCCCGCCAGGCGGGTTCGTCACGTTCAGCATCGTGGTGGAGAACCTCTCCCTGGTCGACACCGTGACGATCGACTCGCTGACCGACACGGTCTACGGCGATCTGAACGGCCTCGGCACTTGCTCCGTGCCCCGGATCCTCCCGCCGGGTGCAACCTACGCCTGCTCGTTCGGGGAGTTCATCGCGGGGCTGTCCGGGGAGACGCACACGAACGTCGCGACCGCCTCCGGCACCGACGACGACGGCAACCCCGTCTCCGACGACGATCCGGCGACCGTGACGATCCTCGACGTGGCCCCGTCGATCGACGTCGACAAGTCGGCCACGCCCGACAACCTGCCGGAGCCGGGTGGCCCGGTGACCTTCGACGTGACCGTCCGGAACACGTCGGCGAACGTCGTCACGATCACCTCGCTCGTCGACTCGGTGCACGGGAATCTGAACGGCCAGGGTACCTGCTCCGTGCCGCAGACGATCGGACCGGGCGTCGCGTACTCGTGCGCTTTCGTCGCGACCGTGACCGGAAACGCCGGGACCGTGGAGCTCGACGTCGTCACCGCCTCGGGCGTCGACGACCACGGCAACCCGGTGGGCGATGCGGACTCGGCGACGGTCACGCTCACCGACGTGCCATCCGAGATCGACGTCCAGAAATCCGCGAGCCCCGGAACGCTCCCGGTGCCGGGCGGCCCCGTCACGTTCGGCGTGACCGTCAAGAACCTGTCCGCCGTCGACACGGTGACGATCACCCTCCTCGTCGACTCGATCTACGGCGACCTGAACGGCCGGGGCGCCTGCTCCGTGCCGCAGACGATCCCGCCCGGCGGCTCGTACTCGTGCTCCTTCGTGGCCGACGTCACCGGGAGCTGCAATGCGGCCGAGACCGACGTCGTGGCCGCGTCGGGCACCGACGATGACGGCAACCCCGTGATCGACACCGCCCAGACGACGGTGCTTCTCACCGACGTTCCGTCGACCATCGACGTGACCAAGACGGCGACGCCGACCTCCATCCTCGAGCCGGGCGGCGTCGTGAGCTTCGCCATCACGATCGAAAATCCGTCGGCCGGTGCGGTCACGATCACCTCGCTCAGCGACACGGTCTACGGCGACGTGAGCGGCAAGGGCACGTGCTCGGTGCCGCAGACGATCCCGGCAGGCGCCTCCTACGCGTGCGCCTTCTCGGAGACCGTCAGCGGCAGCGCCGGGACGACTCACACCGACGTCGTCGCGGCCTCGGGGACCGACGCCTGCGGGCAGGCGGTCCTCGACCAGGATGCCGAGACCGTGAACATCCTCAGGCTTCCGCCGGAGATCGACGTCGTGAAGGCCGCCACCCCCGACCACCTTCCCGAGCCGGGCGGACCGGTCACCTTCGCCTTCACGATCCGCAACCTCTCGGCCGTCGATGCGGTCACGATCACGTCGTTCACGGACACGATCTACGGGAACCTGGACGGCAGGGGCACGTGCTCCGTCCCGCAGACGATCGCACCGAGCGGGTCCTACTCCTGCTCCTTCCCGGCGAACGTGAGCGGCAACGCCGGCGACACCGAGACGAACGTCGTCACCGCGTCGGGCACGGACGCCCACGGGAACCTCGTGTTCGACTCCGACTCGGAGATCGTGACGATCACCGATCTCCCGTCCGCCATGACGGTGGTCAAGACCGCGAACCCGACGCAGGTCGACGAGCCCGGCGGCGTGGTGACCTTCGACGTCGACGTGCGCAACCAGTCGGTCGCCGACGCGGTCACGATCCACTCGCTGATCGATTCCATCCACGGGAACCTGGACGGCCAGGGCACGTGCTCGGTTCCGCAGACGATTTCCCCGGGCGGATCCTACTCGTGCTCCTTCCAGGCGACGATCACCGGCCACGGCGGATACACGGAGGTCGACGTGGTCACGGCGAAGGCGACCGACGACGACGGCGAGTCGCTGACCGCGGCCGACGACGCCACGGTCGTGGTGCGGAACGTCCCGGCCCAGATCGACGTGGTCAAGGCCGCGGACCCGACGCAGATCGACGCACCCGGCGGCCCGGTCGCGTTCACGGTTCGCGTGAGCAATACGTCCACGTTCGACACCGTCACGATCCAGAGCCTCGTCGACGACGTGTACGGGAACG
>DASRFA010000037.1:0-6399 GCA_035651755.1 Binatia bacterium
GCCAAGGTGTTCACCCCGGGCGCGACGACGAACGAGATCATCGATTGGGTGCGGGCGAACATCCACCCGCGCGCCGTCGCTTGACGCCCGTGGCGTCGGTCCGGACGCGTGGAGCGACGTGACGTCGTCATCGTCGGCGGCGGCCCGGGGGGCAGCGCGACGGCCCTCTGGCTCGCGCGCCTCGCGCCCGAGCTCGCGCAGCGGACGTTGATCCTCGACCGCGCGGAATTCCCGCGCGACAAGACCTGCGCCGGCGGGCTCATCCCGCGGACGATCCACCTCCTCGGCGACCTCGGGCTCGGGCTCGACGTCCCGCACGTGCGGGTCGACCGCGCGCGCGTCGAGGCCGGCGGACGGCCGATCGAGATCCCGGAGCCCGGCTGCTGCTGGATCGTCCGCCGGCGCGAGTTCGACGCGTTCCTGCTCGGCGCTGCGGGTGCACGCGGGGTCGAGGTGCGCGAGGGAGTCCGGGTCGCCGGCGCGCGGCGGGACGAGGACGGCATCCGGCTCGAGACCTCGGCCGGGCCGATTCGCGCGCGCGCCGTGGTCGGCGCCGACGGCTCGGGGAGCGTCGTCCGGCGCGATCTCGTCGACGCGAGCGAGGGATGGGTCGCACGCGCGACGATGTGCGACGCGCCGATCCCGGACGGCGCGGTGCCGGATCGCTTCGAGTTCGACTTCCGGCCGGTCGCCCGAGGCCTCGCCGGGTACGCGTGGTCTTTCCCCTGCCTGATCGACGGCCGACCGCACTGGAACGTCGGCGCGTACTCGCTCCGGCGGACGGGGGAGGGCGAGCGCATCGCGCGGCTCGTGGACGAGCGCGCGCGCTGTCCCGAGGCGCGCCGGCGGGCGCACCCGATCCGCCTCTACCGGCCGCGCGGCGCGATCTCCGCACCGGGGACGCTCCTGGTCGGCGACGCTGCGGGCGTCGATCCGCTCCTCGGGGAGGGCATCTCGTACGCCCTCGAGTACGGCCGGCATGCGGCGAACGCCCTGGCGACCGGCTTTCGCGCCGGGGATCTCGCGTTCCGGGACTTCGGCGCGACCGTCCGGCGCTCGGAGATGGGCACCAAGCTCGCCCGGCTGGCGTTGCTGGCGCGGCTCTTCTACGGTTCTTCGAGCCGCTTCTGGTTCGGGGTTGCGCGCCTCTCCCACCGTGCGCAAAGAATCGGAATGAATTGGTACAACGGCGTGTCGTGACGCGCTTTCGGCGCGCTTTCGGTCGTCCGTTCCGGTAACGTCGCGGTCCAGGCCGCGATTCGAGGCTCTTGCAGGAGGGAGTCATGGCAGAGGCAGTCATCGTTTCCGCAACCCGGACGGCGATCGGGTCGATGGGCGGCGGGCTCTCGAGCCTGCAGGCGACGCAGCTCGGCGCGGTCGCGATCCGCGAGGCGCTGAAACGCGCCGGCGTCGAGGGCAAGGAGATCGGGGAGGTCATCCTCGGGAACGTCCTCGCGGCGGGTCTCGGCCTGAACGCGGCGCGCGTCGCGTACCTCGAGGCCGGGATCCCGAAGGAAGTCCCGGGCTACGGCGTGAACAAGGCATGCGGCTCCGGGCTGAAGGCGGTCGCGCTCGCCGCCGCCGGCGTGCTCCTCGGCGAGTACGACGTCGCGGTCGCGGGCGGCATGGAGAGCATGTCGAACGCGCCCTACCTGCTCCAGAAGGCGCGCTACGGGTACCGCCTCGGACACGGCGAGCTCCTCGACTCCATGATCGCGGACGGCCTCTCGTGCCCGATCACGCACGTGCACATGGGGATCACGGCGGAGAACGTCGCGAAGAAGTACGAGATCCCGCGGGACGAGCAGGACCGCTTCGCGGCGGCGAGCCAGGCGAAGGCGGCGGCCGCGCTCAAGGAGGGCCGCTTCCGCGCGGAGATCGTGCCCGTGCAGGTGCCCGGCAAGAAGAAGGGCGAGACCGTCGAGTTCGCGGTCGACGAGTTCCCGCGCGCGGACACGACCGTCGAGAAGCTCGCGCCGCTCCGCGCCGCCTTCCAGAAGGACGGCACCGTGACCGCCGGCAACGCCTCGGGCATCAACGACGGCGCCGCGGCGCTCGTCGTCATGAGCGACGCGGCTGCGAAGGCGCGCGGTCTGAAGCCGCTCGCCCGCATCCGCGGCTGGGCCTCAGCCGGCGTCGATCCGTCGATCATGGGCATGGGCCCGTGGCCGGCGTCGGAGAAGCTGCTCGCGAAGACCGGCACGCGCAGGGAAGACGTCGGCCTCTGGGAGCTGAACGAGGCCTTCGCCGCGCAGTCGCTCGGCGTTCTGCGAGAGCTCAAGATCGATCCCGAGAAGGTCAACGTGAACGGCGGAGCGATCGCGCTCGGCCATCCGATCGGAGCGAGCGGAGCCCGCGTCCTGGTCACGCTCCTGCACGCGATGCAGGCGCGCGACGTCGGGCTCGGCGTCGCCTCCCTGTGCATCGGCGGCGGGCAGGGAATCGCGATGCTCGTCGAGCGGTGATCGGAAGGGGGAGCGTGTCGGCGGCGGCGTTCTTCGACATCGACGGGACGCTGCTGTCGGTCAATACGGCCCCGCTCTACGCCCGCTACCTCCGCCGGCACGGGAGGGCGCGGCGGCGCGACCTCGTCCGCACCGCGTACTACCTCCTCCAGTATCGGCTGAACCTGCTCGACATCGACCGCGCCCTCGAGCGCGCGAGCCGGATGATCGTCGGCCAGCTCGAGAGCGACGTCGCGGCCTTCTGCGAGCGCTGGTACGAGGACATGGTGCGGGCGTACCTCGTCCCCGGGATGACGCGGGTCATGGACGAGCATCGGGCCGCCGGGCACGAGATCGCGCTCCTCTCGAGCAGCACGAGCTACCTCGCGGCGCCGCTCGCGCGCGACCTCGGCGTCGACCACCTGCTCGTCACGCGCCTCGAGATCGTCGACGGGCGCTTCACCGGCCGCGCCGTGGCGCCGGTCTGCTACGGGCCCGGCAAGGTCCACTGGGCGCGGAGCTTCGCGCGCGAGCGCGGCGTCGCGCTCGCCGACAGCTACTTCTACACCGACTCGATCACCGACCTTCCGGTCCTGGAGCTGGTCGGGCATCCGCGCATCGTGAACCCGGATCGGCTCCTGCGCCGCCTCGCGCGGAAGCGCGGCTGGCCGATCCTCGACCACGCCGAGAAGCTGCATGGCGCGGCGTAGCGCGCGCCCACGGCGCGCGCTGCGATGGACGGTGCTCGCGTGCGCCGTCGCGCTCGCGGCCGCGTGGACGGGCTTCCGCCTGACGGATCGAACGCTCGCGCCGTCGGACGCGCCGCCGGTCGCGCGCAGCATCGAAGCGGACGCGCGCGGCACCGCGTCGGTCGTCGCGCCGTCCGCGGTCGTCGCGCCGGCCGCGGCCGCGCCGGCGATGGTCGCGCCCGGCCCGCTGGCAGCCGACGCCGACGCGGGCGCGATCGCGCCGGCGGCTCCACAGGCCGCGTCCGGTCGACCGTCGAAGCCCGCGCCGCCGCGCGAGCGCCTCAGTGACGACGATCGACGCGCGCTCGACGCGGTCCTCGATCGCGCCGCCGAGCGCAATCGCTCGCGCTAGTCGGCGACGTCGCGACGCTTTCCGTCGCGTGGCGCGATCGCTCTTGACGGCCACCGTCGCCGAGCGTAGAGGCACCTCTCCGCCGGCCAGGTCGAGGAGGTGGCAACGTGGAGCAGAACGGCAGCAGCGCGCCCCGCGTCCCGCCGCAGAGCATCGAGGCCGAGGAAGCGGTGCTGGGCGGGATCCTGCTCGACAACCATTCCCTCGAGCGCGCCGCCGAGATCCTGACGGACGAGGATTTCTACCGGGAGTCGCACCGGCGGATCTTCCGCGCGCTCGTCGAGCTGGACCTGAAGCACGAGCCCGCCGACGTCATCACCCTGACCGAGTGCCTGAAGCGCCGCGGCGACCTCGACGCCGTCGGCGGCGCCGCCGCGATCGCGGAGCTCGTCGAGCGCACCGCGACCGCCGCGAACGTCGTCCTCTACGCCAAGATCGTCAAGGAGAAGTCGATCCTGCGCGGGCTCGTCGACGTCGCGAGCGACATCGTGGGCCGCGCGATGAGCGGCTCCACCGGCGACGTCGACCAGTTCCTCGACGAGGCCGAGAATTCGGTCTTCCGCATCTCCGAGGGCCGGATCAAGACGGGCTTCTCGAAGATCGAGCAGGTGATCGTCGGCTCGATCGAGCGCATCCAGGAGCTCTACGGCAAGAAGGAGCTCGTCACCGGCGTCCCGACCGGCTTCTACGAGCTCAACAAGCTGACCTCGGGCTTTCAGCGCGGCGACCTGATCATCATCGCGGGCCGCCCGTCGATGGGGAAGAGCGCGCTCGCGACCAACATCGGCCAGCACGCCGCGGAGGCCGGCTACCCGGTCGCGATGTTCTCGCTCGAGATGTCGAAGGAGTCCCTCGTCCTCCGCATGCTGTGCGGCGAGGCGCGCGTCGACGGCCAGAAGGTGCGGACCGGCTTCCTCGGCGAGCGCGACCTCCCGCGCCTCGCGATGGCCGCGGCCCGCCTCGCCGAGCTGCCCTTCTTCATCGACGACACCCCCGCGCTCTCGGTGATGGAGGTCCGCTCGCGCGCGCGCCGCCTCATGCGCGACGTCGGGCGCGACGAGCACTGCGGCATGATCATCGTCGACTACCTGCAGCTCATGCGCGCGCACCGGGACGTCGACAACCGCGAGCAGGAGATCTCGATGATCTCGCGGTCGCTGAAGGCGCTCGCGAAGGAGCTCGACGTGCCGGTGATCGCGCTCTCGCAGCTGAACCGCCAGGTCGAGACGCGCGCCGACAAGCGGCCGATGCTGTCCGACCTGCGCGAGTCGGGTGCGATCGAGCAGGACGCCGACCTGATCGCGTTCGTGTACCGCGACGAGTTCTACAACAAGGCGACCACCAAGGAGGGCGTCGCCGAGATCATCATCGCGAAGCAGCGGAACGGCCCGCAGGGGACGGTGGAACTTTCGTTCCGGAAGGAGCTCACGAAGTTCGAGAACCTGAGCGACCGCGACGAGCCCGCCGTCGGCGAGCTGCGGGAGGACCTCGAGTTCTGAAGCCTCGCCACGACCGCGCAGCGCGTTCGCCGCCCCGGCCCAGTCTAGCGCGATCGCGGTCCTCTCGTCGCGCCGACCTGCCTTGCAGCTCATCCGACGCAGCCGGAGGCGTGTTTGCGGGCAAGCGAGCGACTGTCGAAGGAGCGGGACGATGACCCGCCTCCACCTTGATTCATGAGACAATTCGGGGCGCCCTTCCTCCCCGCGAGTGAGACCCGGAGCGAGCGCCCGCACACACGCCTCCGGCGGTCCACAGGCACGAAGTGGGCGATCGAACGACGCGATCAGCGGAGGGCGAGGAGCCGCGCCGTCAGCGCGCGGGGATCGCGGCTGCGCGCGAGCGCGCCGATCATCGCGACGGCGTCCGCGCCGGCGGCGAGCACGTCGGCGGCCGTCGCCTCGTCGATGCCGCCGATCGCGACGATCGGGATCGCGATCGCCGCCCGCACCAGGCGCAGCTCCGCCGAGGTGCGAGGCGAAAGCGCGTCGGCCTTCGAGCCGGTTGCGTACATCGGCCCGAAGCCGACGTAGTCCGCGCCCTCGGCCTCCGCGCGCCGCGCTTGCGCGACGTCGTGCGTCGACACCCCCACCACGAGGCCGGGCGCGATGCGCCGGACCGCTGGGAGGGGCAGGTCGTCCTGGCCCACGTGGACGCCCGCGGCGCCGGCCAGGACGGCGAGATCGGGACGGTCGTTCACGATCACGCGCGCGCCGCCGCGCGCCGCGAGCCCCACGACCTCGCGTGCGAGCGCCAGCACCGGACCGGACGGGATGTCCTTGCAGCGGAGCTGGACCCAGCGGGCGCCGGCGGCGACGACCGCCTCGGCGAGCGCGAGAGCGCCCGGCGCGGGCACGCGCGCGACGTCGACGATCGGGTAGAAGCGGCCGAGCGGCGGCGCGATCACGATTCGGCTCCCGGAGCGCGCGTTCACGACGCGCGTTTGCTAGCGCGCCGTCGCCGAACGAAAAAGGGGCGGCCGCTTTCGCGGCCGCCCCTCTTCGGTTCCCGCGCCCGCGGCGCGATCAGTTGAGGCCGGCGATCTTCCCGGCGAGCGGCTTCTGCATGAAGAAGTTCGCGTAGTTCGTGATGGGGTTGCCGACGAAGAATTGGCGACCCCACGGCTTGCCCTTCAGGCGCCGCCCGGGCGGAACGAAGGGCGACGTCGGGGTGGGTGTCGGCACGACGATCGGCGACGTCGGCGTCGGCGTGCCCGGCACGAAGGTCGGCGTCGGCGTCCCGTGCGGCGGGGTCGGCGTCGGCGTCGGCGGAATGAACGGCGACGTGGGCGTCGGGGTGCCCGGGGGAGGCGTCGGCGTGGGCGTGCCCGGGGGAGGCGTCGGCGTCGGGGTGCCCG
>DASRFA010000038.1:0-43094 GCA_035651755.1 Binatia bacterium
CTTCTTCTCCCCCTTGATCAGAGAGAGCAGCAGCTCCACCTTCCGCTTCGCCGACCAGCGTTGGATCGTCGGTTCCATCGTCTCCTCCCACCCAGGACTCGGGCCTTATGCCCTGTCCAGTCGAGGAGGGGAACCACCTCATGAACGGGCAACGTGCGCATCTCGCTGAGAAACGCGACGCTCGTGCGTGCGTCGAGCCGCGGATACAGCCGCAGGACACGATAGCGGCTGCAGTCATCGATGGTCGTGTACCGAAACATGCGCCGGCTTCCGACACGAACGAACTCTACGCCCGCCTGAACGCAATCGCCGGGTCGCTCGCGCTCGAAGAGCTTGAGCTGTCTCGGCCGCCGCTTGCGCATCGCCTTCACCGCGGCAGCTTCGACGCGCGCACGCGCTGGATCGTCGACTGCGCAACGCGCAGCCGATGGACCCCCACGGCCATAGCTTTGTCGGCGTCGAGCAGTGGCTCAACGCCAACCGCGCGTGCCCGAATCGAGCATCGACAGACCGAGGAAGGCGGCTCCATCCCGCCTCCCCCGCGCTGCTGGCATCTTGCCAGCGCAACGCGTTCGCACGGGTGAGTTCCGCGCGTAAAAGCCGCGCGTGATAGTCGCACGCAATATCAACTACTTGACGACCGTCGCAATTCGCACCTAATCGAGTGAGGACGGGACACATTGGCCCCCGTCCGCCGGAGCGCGCATTCACGTAGCGCGCCCCGCAGAAGTGCGAACCGCGTCGTCGAAGTCAGGGAAGGCGCGCCGGCTCGCCGCAATGGGAGTGGTGATGAATACCTCTGGACCAGCACACGATCAGGGCAGAATGCTCCTTGCTTTTGAAATCCGGCTGCGGCGCGTCGCGAAGCGACCCCGGATCGGCGCTTTCGCCGGCGTCGCGGCGCTTCTCCTCGTGCCGTCGGCGGGATTGGCCCAGTCGCTTGGAGCGGCGCAGACCTTTGCCGTCGTGGGGGGGTCGGCGGCAACCGCCGCCGGAACGGGAAGCCTCATCGACGGCGACGTCGGGGTCTCGCCGGGGACTTCGATCACCGGCTTCGACGGATCCTCGGCCACGATCGTTCCACCATTTACCGCGCATGCCAACGACGGCCCGGCGATCGCAGCTCAGAGCTCGGTCGGTTCTTTGTATACGGTCCTGTCCGGTTCCGGGCCGTGTGGCGCACTGGCCGCGCAACTCGATGGGGTCGAGGTTGGACCAGGCATCTATTGCTTCACGTCCACGGCCGACCTGGCGGCGACCGGAAATCTCACTCTCAACGGTGCCGGGATCTACATCTTCCAAGTGGGGAGCTCGCTCACTGCCAACGTGCTCTCGACCGTCACGCTGCTCAACGGCGCCGACCCGTGTAACGTTTTCTGGCAGGTCACCAGCGCGGCGACTCTCAACGGCGTAAACTTCGTCGGGAACGTCGTCGCTCAAGCGGGCGTGACGGTGGGGTCCGGCGCGAGCCTTTTCGGTCGCGCACTGACCACGACGGCCGGAGCAGTGACCATCGCCGGCAGCAATACGATCGGGGGGTGCAGCGTGGTCGCGACGCCGACGATCACGCCAGCGGCCACACCAACGCCGGCGTCGACGGCCGGGCCCACCGCAGTCCCGACTCCATCTCCGACGCCGTCGGCAGAGCCCACACCGACGTCCACGGCTGGGCCCACGCCGACGCCGATACCTGCACCGACAGAGACGCCCGCTCCGACGGCGACGCCAGCTCCTACGGCGACACCGACGCCAGCTCCTACCCCGACACCTGCGCTCACACCGACGCCGACGGCGCCAGCCACAACAGCGACACCGGCGCCGACAGCCACACCTGCCACAACAGCGACGCCCGCGCCGCCAGCAACTCCCACCCCTACGGCGACGCCCAAGCCCACGGTGATACCCGCGCCGACGGCGATCGCCACCGGGCAGGCGGTCTGCCATCACCTGTGCTCCGACCTCCTCAGGTTTGGAGGAGAGGGCCAAAGCATCGATAGGCTTCTAGTGCGGACCGCATTTGCACCGGGCACCGTGCTCGACCCGCTCAACGAGGCGTTCACGATTCGCCTGAGCAACGCCAGCGGTCTCATCTACTCCGCTTCGCTGCTGCCGGGCGATCTCAAACGAACCGGCTCGTTCCACAGGTTCAAAGATGCCGGAGCGAAGCGAGGTCAGGGAATTCGCGGCGGGCTCGGCCTGGTCGAGCTTCGCGATCTCCCGAAGGTCCAGGGGGGAGTGCGCGTCACGGTATGGGCCTACGGAGACCTGACGACGGCCACGGTCGAGGAGATGACGGTCGAGATCACGGCAGGTGATGACGCGATTGCGACGACCGCAGTCTGGATTCAGCGAAGATACGGCTGGCAAAATCCGCACCGGTAGCGAGGAGCGCGTGGGCTGAGCATCCAGCCCGATCCACGGGGCCTAGCTGTGCTAGGCCCCGCGGATCTGACGAAGCACGAACGTACCCAAACTCCAGCGGCCGGATCATGCGCGGGAGTAGAGCGAGCGACTCTTGGACGAGTCTCGGTCCGTGAAGACGAAGGCGCCGTTGCGCCGCACCGCTTCGAAGCGGCCCGCCGTCGTAGACGTAGACCGTCGTCGCGCCGCCGATCGTCTCCGTCTTCTGCGTGATCCGGCCGACGGCGTCGCGCGAGTCATACGACACGGCGAGCAGCGGTGACCGCCCGCGAACGAGGCCGTGTAGCGCGCGAGCTCGCCGAACGAGTTGTAGGACCGCGTGTCGGTCGCCTGGCCGAGCGCGGATCGTCCCACTCGGATCGACGCGGCGGATGCGCTGGTTGCTCGTGGGGTCCGCGGTCGCCGCTGAATCCGAAATTCGCGACCCGCCGGATGACGTCCGCGCGGTCCACGAGGTACACAAAGTCGATCATGAATAGGTCGAACTCGCCGTTTGGCTTGACGCCGAGCGATTCCGGAAGGTCGAGCGGCAACGACGTCGCCGGCGGCCCGTCAACGTGGTCGGCCCGTTCATGATGAAGGGCTCCCGGCCGCAGATGGACGTCAGCGGCAACGGCGGCAGCGGGCGCGTGAACGTGGTCGCGGGCTCCATCGTCGACCTCCTGACGGGCATCGTGGCGGCCGACGGCGGAAGCGGAAAGCACTGCGGCCCCTCCGACTGCATCGATCTCGAGGCGACCAGTGGGCCTGTGAACATCGCAAATACGATCCGGGCAAGCACACCGGGCGGCGAGTGCGAGGCCGGCTACATCTGGGCACGGCTGCGACGATCAATGGACGGAGCAAATCTCGCTCGTCGGAACCGCGCGTCTGACGGCCGTCCCCGATACCCGCGATTCGTGCATGCGGTACGACAGGATCGATGAGCCGCCGGTCGTCGCGAGCGGAGCGGTCGTGAACCCGCCGTTCGACGTCTTCGACGCCGAGCCGCCATACTGGGTGTGCCCCCTAGCGTCGGCCGCCCTCCCGCTCCGCCGTCGATCTTGGCTTCGATCTGGTCGCGCAGCAGCGCGCGGTGGCAGGCCGCCTCGTCGACGCACGCCTTCGAGCAGAGGAGCGTGATGGTCTCGCCGGCGGCGACCCGGTCGGCGAGCGCTCGCAGCAGCGACCGCGCGGGCTCGCGCGCGATCTCCGCGAGGTAGCGCCGGCGGTACTCGGCCCACGAGATCGGCTCCTGACCCTTCCCCCAGAAGGCGGCGTGGAGGTCGGCGCTCGGGCCGAGGTCGCGCTGCCACTCGTCCCAGGTCTCGTCCTTCTTCGGGAGCGCTCGCGGGCGATAGCGGCAGACGAGGATGCGCGTGCCGTCGCCGCGCATCTCGGGATCGTTCCAGCGCCGCGTGCGGATCTCGCCGCGGCCGCGTCCGCGCGCCTTCGCGGTCACGCGCGGCTCAGCGGACGCCCGGCGTGTTCGCGGCCGACGCGAACCGCTCGAGCCCGAGCCCGGGCCGAATGTCGGCGCTCATCGCGAGCAGCATGTCGTCGAGCGGGATGCCGGTCGCGTCCGCGACGCGATCGACGACGTTGAAGGCCGCGACGACCGCCGCCGCGTCGACGAACTCTTCCGGCGACAGGACCGCGCGGAGCGCGGCGCGCTCGCGGTCGAGCGTCGTGTCATCGTCGGCCATGACCGCTTCCGTGAACGACAGCAGGCGATCGCCGTGGCGGACACCGGCGTCGGACGCGACACCGCCGTTCACGGCGGACAGGTCGACCGTTGCTCCGCTCACCTGGCTGCTCGCACGGAGCAGCGCGGCGTGCGCCGTCGTTCAGTAGAAGCACTGGTTCAGCGCGGAGACCCGCGCGGCGACCAGCTCGGTCTGCATGCGGTCGAGCGCGCGGTGCGCGCTCGGGTCGGGGATGCTCGCGACCGGCACGTAGTGCGCACCGAGCGCCCGCCAGAGCGCGCGCTGCTCGTCTGGAACGAGGCTCAGCGCCCGGATGACGTTCGGGACGAAGGGCGCGCCGCCGTACAGACCGGCCTCGGGGCCGCTCGCGTCCTCGGGCGCGATCGTCGCGACCCAGGCCGCTCCCGGCTTCGCGGTCTCCGGAACGCGGCGCGACGGCTCGCCGGGCAGCGCCGGCGGCAGCTCCGGGGGCGGCGCGCCGATCGCGCGCGCGAAGAACTCGAGGCCGGTCGCGAGCGTCGCGACCGCGATCAGCTCGACGTACCGCGGCTCGCTCAGAACGTCCGGGACGACCGACTCGTACCAGGCGCGCGACAGGCGCGCGGGATCGCTCCGGACGCGGTGCACGACGTCGGCGACGGCCGCGGGAAGGTCGCCGGTCGCGCCGTGCTCGCCCGCGACCGCGCTCGGCGACAGCGCTTGCTTCCGCGATCGGCAGAGCGCGCAGCTTCCGGCGCGCCACACCTCCCGCGCCATCGCATGCCGCTCGGCGCCCGTCCACCACGTGCCGGGAGAGCGCAGGTGCTCGAGGAGCGCGTCCTGCGCGTCCCGCAGGTCGTCCCGCACCGGCAGTCCCGCGTAGCGATCCGCCACGCTTCAGGGATAGAGCACCGTCCGCCCTCACGAAAGGGGATGCGGCGCCCGGCGAGCGGCCCGGCGCGCGAGCGCCAGCATCGCGCCGCCGAATACCAGCAAGGCGGCTCCCCACCAGGCGTTGACGTCGATGCCGAGGGACCGCCGGTAGAGCTCGGCGTCGGTCGCGAGCCCGTACGCGAGCAGGATGCCGCCGACGATCGCGAAGAGGAGCCCGATCGGGATGCGGATTTCGAGGCCCATCGCGCTCACCAGAAGACGACGTTCAGCAGCACCGCGAGCGCGAGCACCGCGACCGCGAGGCGCGGCGGGTTCTCGTACCAGGCCGCGTGCTGCGACCGCGGTCGCGGGGTGAGCGAGTAGACGAGGCCCCGGAGCTCGTCGTCGGAGCGCTGCGGTCGGGTCGCGACGTTCCCCGCCATGCCCGACATGAACGACGCGAGGAGCGCCGTCAGGCCGAGGCCGAGCATGCCGGGCGGGAAGTAGTGCGTCAGCATGAGCGGGATCGTGAGGTCGTAGTCGAAGGTGCCGTCGGGCTTCCGCGGGAGCGCGAAGCCGGTCGCGCCGGCGCGCTCGGTGAGCGCGATCGCCACCATGCCGGGCACGATCACGAGCGCCGGGAAGAGCATCTTCGGAAACGCCGCGATGAGCGGCGTGCGGCGCGCGGCGGACATCGAGTCGGCCGCCATCGCGCGTTGCACGACGAGGAAGTCCGTGCACCAGTAGCCGAACGACAGCACGAAGCCGAGGCCGGCGACCATCGTGAACGCGTCGACCCCCATCGGGTTGTCGGCCGCCGAGGAGAGGCCCCGACCACGCGTGCGTCCACGCGTGCGGCGGGTATCCGCGCGCGGTCGCGACCGACGTCAGGCGATCGACGAGGCCGCTGCACCCGCCCGCGTCGCGGAGCCCGAGGAAGCCGAGCGGCGCGAAGCCGGCGACGATCAGGAAGAACTGAAGCACCTCGTTGTAGATCGCCGACGTCAAGCCGCCGAGCGTCACGTACGCGAGCACGACCGCCGCCGAGAAGACGACGCTCGTGTCGAAGTCCCAGCCGAGCAGCGTCTCGAGGAGACGGCCCATCGCGTACATCGAGATGCCCGACGAGAAGACCGTCATGACCGCGAACGTCAGGGCATTGAAGGCGCGCGTCTTCTCGTCGAAGCGCAGGCGCAGGTACTCCGGAACCGAGCGCGCGCGCGAGCCGTAGTAGAACGGCATCATGAACACGCCGACGAAGACCATCGCCGGCACCGCGCCCAGCCAGTAGAAGTGGCTGGTCGCGATCCCGTACTTCGCGCCCGAGGCGGCCATCCCGATGACCTCATGGGCGCCCAGGTTCGCCGACAGGAACGCGAGCCCGGTGACCCAGGCGGGAAGCGCTCGTCCGGACAGGAAGAAATCCGTGCTCGTCCGCATCGAGCGCCGGAGGACCCAGCCGATCCCCAGGACGAAGGCGAAGTAGACCGCCAGGATCAGGAAATCGATGGCGATCGGCTGTGCGGGATGCATCGAAGGTCGATATCTTGGGGGTTTTTCCGGCAGGCCGGCACCCCGTTCTTCGATTTCAGGGACACCTGTACCCTTGAGGCATGAAGCACATCGACATGAATCCCCTGCGCCGCGGAAGGGGAACGATGGGATGGGCCGCGGCAGTGGTTCTCTTGAGCGCGACGGCGCTCCTCGCCGTATCGTGCGCGCCCCGGCGCGCCACGGTGGTGGAGTCGCGCACCACGACGGTCCAGCAGCACACGATCCCGCCGCCTCCGACGATGACCGACATCTCGTTCATCGACATGCACCCGGTGCCGACCGG
Source organism: Binatia bacterium (assembly GCA_035651755.1). GTDB lineage: Bacteria > Desulfobacterota > Binatia > UBA12015 > UBA12015 > DASRFA01. Next base: position 6,796 of record DASRFA010000038.1, read on the forward strand.
AGACCCTGCGCAGGAGCGGGTCGTCGGGACGATCGTCAACCACGGCGACCGCGCCGTGACCCGGCTCTCGATCCGCGTCGAAGGCCTGGACGACAGCGGTCGCGTGGTGACCAGCGTCACGACCCCGCCGCTGGATCAGACGATCGATCCGCTCGGCGGCCGGGCGCAGTTCGAGGCGATGCTGCCGCGGACCTCGACGGTGACGACGTACCACGCGGTCGCGATCGCGCGGTAGCGGCTCGATTTGGGCGGGGTGCAAGCTCGCGCGATTGCCACGGAAGGTGATCGCGCGAGGGCGGCGGCCGCGCGCCAGGGCGCGCGCTTCAGGGCGTCGCGCGGATCATCACGACGTCGTGCGGCGGAACGCGCGCGGCGAAACCACCTGGGACCCGACCGTGATCTCGCCCCGACCAGAGGTCGCGGACCGCGGGCGAGGAGTCGGCCAGTAGGCCGACCTCGCTCCACCGGACCGCGATCTCGCGCTCGGCCTCGTCGCGGTTGAAGAGGACGACCGCGACGCCGCCGTCCGCGAGCGGCTTGCTCCAGACCTCGAGGTCGCCGGAGTCGCGCATCTTCCGGCCCTGCACCCCGAGCGCGTCCTGATCGATCGCGATCACGTCGCGGTTCGTGAGGATCGCGCGGGTCTCGGGCGGCATGTCGCGCAGGTCGTTGCCGGCCATGAGGGGCGCCGCGAGGATCGCCCACAGGCTGAAGTGCGCGCGGCTCTCCGGGACCGTCATGCCCTCGTTCCCGACCTGCAGCATGTCCGGGTCGTTCCAGCCGCCGGGGCCGGCGTATTCCGCGAGCCCGACCTGAAGGTCCAGGATCGCGGGCCAGGACAGACCGCCCATCTCCGTCGTGCAGTCCCAGCACGGCAGGATGTCCTCGGTCGTCCGCCAGAGGTGTCCGACGCCGCGCGCCCACGTCCAGGGAGAGCTGACGCCCCACTCGCAGATGCTGAAGACGATTCCGCGGCCGGTCGCGCGCAGCGCGGACGACATCGTCGCGTACGCGACGTGCGGGTCCATGCCGCGGGTGTTGCACCAGTCGTACTTGACGTAGTCGACGCCCCAGGCGGCGTACTGGCGCGCGTCCTCGGCCTCGAAGCCGCGGCTTCCGGGGCGCCGCTGGCAGGTCAGGTTGCCGGCGTCCGTGTAGAGGCCGAACCGGAGGCCGAGCCCGTGCACGTGGTCGGCGAGCGCCTTCATGCCGTGCGGGAAGCGGACGGGATCCGCGACGATGTGCCCGCCCGAATCGCGGGCGACCTGCCAGCAGTCGTCGATCACGACGTAGCGATAGCCGGCGTCGCGCATGCCGGTCGCGACCATCGCGGCCGCGGTCTCGCGGATCAGCTCCTCGCTGACGTCGCAGTGGAAGCGGTTCCAGCTGTTCCACCCCATCGGCGGCGTCGCGGCGAGCTCCTCCCACGCGGCGTCGCCGCGCGACGCGACGGCCGGCGCCGCGGTCGCGCCCGGCGCCGTGGCCGCGGCCGGCGTCGCCCTCGTCGGCTGCTCGGCCGGATCCCGGCTCGTGCAGCCGACGGCGACGATCGCAGCGGCCGCGACCAGCGCGACCGACCCGAGATGCTGCGCGCCCGAGACGAGCCTGATCGCTCCGGCTTCCACGGTCGACCCCATGAAGCGTTCTAGCGCGTGCAGTCGTCGAAGGTGAGCACCCGGATGCTCGACGGGCCGCGCGGGAAGCGGTTCGGCGTCGTCCGGTAGACGATGCGCGTGCCGTCGGGGCTCCACTGGTTGTCGGCGACGACGTCGTCGTCGAACGTCAAGCGCCGGAGGTTGGCGCCGTCGGCGTCCATGAGCGTCAGCTCGGTCGAGAAGCCGGCGGGCGGGTTGTAGAACTCGAAGAGGATCGCGGGCACGATCCAGAAGAAGTCGAACGCCGGCGAGAGCGATCCGTCCGTCAAGCGCAGCATGGACGCGGGGCGCCAGCGCGCCGAGATCCAGGAGAGCTCGCGTCCGTCGGGCGAGAGGTGCGCGTGCTCGTCCCACGCGAGGTCGTCGGTCAGGCGCGTCCGCCGGCCGTCGGCGAGCGCGACCGCGTAGAGGTCGGCGGACTGCCAGCCCGCGCGCGTGTTCGTCGTGATCACCGCGGAGCCGTCCGGGGTGAAGCCGTGCGTCTCCCACCAGCTCGTGTCGTGTGTCAGACGCTTGACGTTCTCGAGCCGCATGCCGCGCTCGTCGTCGACGAAGTCGCCGACCATGACGTCCCACGTGCGATCCGCGGTCGATCCCCACACGATGCGGGAGCCGTCGAACGACCAGTTCGCGTGGTAGTTCGTCGCCCACGCCGGGCTCGTCGTGAGCCGCGTCTGCTGGCTCCCGCCGGCGCGCATCGCGTAGAGCTCCTGGCCGAAGCCGCCGCCCGCGCCGCCGACGAAGCCCGCGTGGTCGCGGCTCGAGACGAAGAGGAGCACGTCGGATCCCGGGCGCCAGCGGACGCCGTCGTCCCAGCCGACGGTCGTGTCGCAGGTGAGGCAGCGCGGATTCCGGCCATCGGCGTCGACGAGGTGCACCTCGTACCGACCGTCGACCTTGATCGGGAGCGCGAGCGTGCCGCCGTCGGGCGAGAACGACATGCCGTCGGTGGTGCCGACGTCCGGCGACTGAAGCAGCGTGTCGACGTGCCACGCGCGGTAGCCGCAGCGCGCGGGCGGAAGCGCGTCGGTCGACGCGATGGCGCCGACCGGCTCGTCAGCGGCGGTCGCGATCTCGGCGCGCGAGAAGTCGAAGGTGCGATCGTCCGAGCCGGGCTCGAAAAAGTCGAGGAGCAGCTCGTCGCCGGGGCCGATGCGGCCGTCGCGCGCGCGATCGAGCCAGCCCCCTTGCGGGACGTTCGGATCGGCGGGGACGGTCGCGAGCAGCTCGTCCTGGACCGAGATCTGCGAGCGGATGCGCTCCAGGAGCGCGGGCAGGCCCGGGACGTCGGATCCGGGCGGCGGCGGCGGAACCGGCGCCGCGTCGATCGTGCTGGCGAAGACGTAGCGGACGGAATCGACGATCGCGCCGACGAAGGCGGCGCTCCGGGTGGTGAAGCGACCGCGCACTTCCGAGTCCACGATGGGATCGGCCGCGTCGCCGAGGCGGACGGGCAGGCGGTCGAGGTCGAAGCTGCAGCCCCCGGCGACGACCGCGTCGGCGTCCGCCGCCGTGCGATCGAGGAGCTGTGAGATCGCGACGTAGCGGTCGAGGCTTCCGGGCGGCACGCCGATCTCGGCCGAGCGGAAGTTCGGGAGGAGGAAGTCGTTCAGCTCGTCGACGAAGAGCATCGTGCGCGCGAGGAGCGCGCAGTAGCGGACCGCGCAGGCGTCGGCCGCTTCGGCGGCGGGCGCGCTCTCGCAGACGTCGAGCGCGGATTGCCAGCGGCCGGCTGAGAGGTCGGCGCGCGCAGGGTCGAGACCGTCGCCCCTCGGCGGAGCGTCGGAGCATGCCGCGACGACCGCCGCCGCGACGAGCGCGCTCAGAACGGCAGACCGACCGACTTGCACAGGAAACGGACGAGCGGCGCGGACTCCGCGTACACGGCCAGGACCGAGTCCATGAAGCGCGGCGAGCACGCCTGCTTCTCGGTGAACTGGCGATGGCTCGTGAAGTCTTTCCGCTTGATGTCGTCGATCAACGGGTGGTCGGGGGGGAAACCGCGCGGCGGACGCGAGAGCGCGTCGCCGTCCACCTCGATGCCGGCGGTCGCGCGCTTCCACTCCTTCGGCGACGCGACGATCGCCTCGCGCACCTTCTGCAGCGACTTCGGATCGGGGTGCCAGAGCCCCGCCGCCGCGAACACCTCGCCGTCGCCGAGGTGGACGTAGAAGCAGGGCTGCGATCCTTCGGTCTTGACGGCGCCGCGGAACGCGGCCGAGGCGTGCGTCTTGTACGGGCTCTTGTCCTTCGCGAAGCGCGTGTCGCGGTAGATCCGGAACATCGAGCCGCCGACCGGCCGCGGATCGGCGACGATGTGCCTGGTGATCTTTCGCAGGCCGGGCTGCAAATCGGAGATGAAGTCGAGCAGCGGACCTTTGACGTCGCGCTCGTAGCGCGGCTTGTTCTCCTCGAACCAGGCGCGCTCGTTGTTGCGCGCAAGCTCGCGGAGGAAGCCGAAGGTCGCCGGGGTGAAGTAGCCTCGTGCCGCCACGGCGCCGTCTCTAGCGCCCGAGGAACGACAGCATCGCCTCGCGGACGGCGTCGCCGCCGTCGGCCTGGAGCATGTGGCCCGCGCCGGGAATGAGCACGAGCTCGGCGCCCGGGATGCGCTCGGCGATGAGCCGGCCGTTCGGCGTCGGGACGAGGAGATCGGCGTCGCCGTGTACCACGAGGGTGCGGGCCCGGATCCCCGGGAGCTCGTCCCACACGTTGTGCCCCATCGCCGCCTGGAGCTGGCCGAAGTAGCCCTGCGGCTGCGTCGGGATGCGCGTGCGCTCGACGATGTCCTCCTCGATGCGCTCGGGATGGCGGTTTCGCGTCTCGTCGCCGTAGAGGAACCACGCGTTCCGGCGGTAGACCGTCGCCGGGTCCTCGCCGCCGGCGACGAGCGCCGCCATGACGTCCTCCGACGCGCGCGCCGCGCGCGCGCCGCCGGGCGTCGTGCAGAGGAGCGCCAGCGAGCGAACGCGCTCGGGATACGCGATCGCGAAGCGCTGCGCGATCATCCCGCCGAGCGACGCCCCGACGACGTGCGCCGTCGCGTGGTCGCACGCGTCGAGCACGGAGGCCGCGTCGGCCGCCATCTGCGCGATCGTGTACGCGCCCTCCGGCACGTCGGAGCGGCCGACGCCGCGGTTGTCGAACGCGATCGCCTGATGGCGCTCGGAGAGCCACGGGATCGTGCGCGCCCAGCCGTAGGCGTTCGACCCGAGGCCCATGATCAGCAGGACGGGGTCGCCCGACCCGTGGACCTCGTAGTGGATGCGGGTTCCGTCGGAAGACGTCGCGTACGGCATGGCTCTCTCCTGGACCGTGCGGTCCCTCGTTCATCGCACGTCGCCGCCCACGGCGGAAGACGCCGGATCCCGGCCCCGTTGACCCGCCGAAGCGCGCGGGCCTACAACGATCCCGGAGCAATGATGCCGGCGATGGAGATGCGATCGTGAGCACGGATCATCGAGGCGAGATCATCGAAGGGCTGAACGTCTTCCGCGCCCTCGAAGCCTTCGGCGCGGCGCTCTACGCCGCGTGGGCCGAGAGCGAGGACGACCCGCACCTGCGCGCGGGACACCTCATCATCGCCGAGCGCGAGGCGAACCACGCGCGACTCCTCGCCGAGCGGATCCGCGCCCTCGGCGGCGCGCCGACGCCGGCGTGCGTCGAGCCGATCCTCTCGGAGCAGCTCGCGGAGCTGCGCGACGTGCGCGGGCTCGTCGCGCAGCTCGACGCGTTCAAGGCGGTGAACCGTCGCGACGCCGAGCGCATGGTCGACTGCCAGCAGGCGCTCGACCGCGGCTTCGCCGCGGCGCGCGACCACGACCCCGACACGCATCGCTTCTGGTCGCAGCTCTACAGCGAGGAGAAGGTGAGCGGCGGCTGGTACCGCGCGAAGTACGGCGAGCAGACCGGCAAGCATCCGCCGACCGATGCGCTGCCGGTGCTGGCTGCGGGACAGGTCGTCCGGCGCGCCGAGAGCGCGCGGGCCGCGGCTTGACGGGCGAATGCCATCACGGCTCCCGGTCGAAGGGGGAGCCGTTCGTCGCCACCTGGCTCGCTCGGACGGCGCGCGACGAGGCCCTCGCCTCGGCGACCGTCGCGAGCATGCGCTCGAGCGCCTCGGGTGGGACCGGCTTCACGAGATGCTCGTCGAACCCGGCCTCGCGCGCCCGGCGCTTGTCGTCGTCCTGACCCCAGCCCGTCACCGCGACGAGGAAGATCGCCGCTCCCCACGCGTGGCTACGGATGCGGCGCGCCACCTCGTATCCGTTCGCCTTCGGCATGCCGATGTCGAGCAGCGCGACGTCAGGGCGCACCGCCTCCGCTCGCGCGACGGCCGCCTCGCCGTCGAGCGCCGCGTGCACCTCGTGCCCGGCCATCTCGAGGAGCATCGAGAGGCTCTCGACGGCATCCTCGTTGTCGTCCGCGAGCAGGATCCGGAGCGGCGCGGCGGCGGCGGTCGCCTCTGCGACGATGGCGGGCATCTCGGCCGGCGGCACGACGATCGGCAGCCTGAGCACGAACTCGCTGCCCTTCCCCGCACCCGCGCTGTGCGCCTCGATCGTGCCGCCGTGCAGCTCCACGAGCTGGCGCACCAGCGTGAGCCCGATGCCGAGCCCGCCTTGCCGCTCGAGCGAGCGGTCGACGCGCGCGAAGAGATCGAAGATCTCGTCGAGCTTGTCGTCCGGGATGCCGATGCCGTCGTCCTTCACCGACATCTCGAGCACGCCCCGCTCCGCGATCGACGCAGCGATCTCGATGTGCCCTCCCGGCGGTGTGAACTTGATGGAGTTGCCGATCAGGTTGCAGAGCACCTGGACGAGCCGGTCGCGATCGGCCTCCACCTCCACGGGCACCCGGGGCGGGCTCACGCGCAGCGCGTGGCCCTTCACCTGGAGCTCGTGCCGGCAATCGTCGACGGCCGCGTCGACGATCTCGGAGAGCGAAACCCGCTCGCGTCGAAGCCCCAGCATGCCGCGCGAGAGGCGCGAGACGTCGAGCAGGTCGTCGATGAGCCGCGACATCTGCCCGATCTGTCGCTCGATCATCTCGATCGAGCGCGCCAGCTCGGCGTCCCGCGGCGCCTTGAGCTTCAAATAGCGCGCGGCGTTCCGCACGGGCGCCAGCGGGTTCCGCAGCTCGTGCGCCAGGATCGCGATGAACTCGTCCTTGCGCCGGTTGCTTTCCTCGCGCTCGGCCTCCGCACGGAGCTGCTCGGTCACGTCCCGCACGAAGCCCTGCGTGTGGATGAAGAGCCCTTCGTCCCACAGCGCGTTGCAGTCGATCAGGACTTCCTTGATCGTGCCGTCTTTGCAGCGCATCCGGGCGGGGTGCTCCAGGAGCTTCTCGCCGCGGTGGACGCGCGCGAGGATGGCGGCGATGTTCTGCTGGTCGACGTGGAACTCGGCGATGTGGCGGCCGACGTACTCGCCGCGCTCGTAGCCGAGCATCTCGAGCTCCGCGTCGTTGGCCCACAGGATCGTCCCGTCCGGGCCGACGCGGTGGAGACCGATCGCGGCGGTCTCGAGGAAGGCGGCGAGCTGTGCGGCCTGCCGCTTCACCTCCGCCTCGCTCTCGTGGAGCGCGCGCTCGTGGCGCCGCACCATCGCGACCGCGCGCCAGAGGAGCCAAGTGACGAGCGCGATCTCGACCCCCGTCCGGAGAGCGGTGCCGAACGCCGTGTCCACGAGCCGTGCGTCCTGGAGCTCGACCCGGAACCAGCCCAGCCCGAGCGACACGGCGATGATGACCGGCAGGGTGCGGCGCGCCAGCATGCCGGCGGCGCCCGGCTCGAGGACCGTCCGCATCGGCTCCACGTCCGGAGCGCTCGCCACCACGCCCATCCCGAGCGCGAAGATGATGGAGGCGGTCTGCAGCGCGATACCGGTCAAGCGCGGCACCGTGTACAGCTGCTCGGCTCCGTACAGGTAGCCCGTGAGGGACAAGCTGGCGATGCCCGCGGCTGCGACTCCGAGCGCGGCCGCCGTGCGGCGCGCTGCGCCGCCGCCGCCGAGCAGCGCCATCGCCGTTCCGAGCAGCGCAAACGCCGTCGACGCCGGCGGCCCCATCCGCATCGGCGCTGCCGCGGCCGCCTGGCCCCACGAGGCGGAGAAGAGCGCGGTGTCGATCCGCAGGTCGAGGCCGGTGACGTGCTGGAGGAGCGTGAGCGCGCCCAGCAGCGCGACCGCGACCGCGGCGACCCTCGCCGCGCCTCGCGGCGCGTCACCGTCACGAGCCGCCAGACGGAGCGCCACCCCGCTCAGGACGGCACAGAGCGCGGTGTTCGGGAACATCGCGATGCCGTCGCTGTCCCAGTCGGCGAGAAGGGGAACGTCGGTGGCCCAGCCGGTGAGCGTGACGACGCCGCCTGCGATCGCGTAGAGCGACGCCGCCGCGACGAGCCGATCGGGCCACGCCGACGTCACACGCGCGGTTGCCTCGGAACGTCGCACCAGGTACGACTACGCGATCGGCAACGGAGTGGGAAGGTGCGCCCGCCCGCGGCGGCGTCGCGACGCCTTCACCCCTCCGCGACGCCTTTCGGCGCGCGCTGCTTCATGAAGCCGAACATGTAGCCGGCGACCCGCCGCATCTGGATCTCCTCCGCGCCCTCGGTGATGCGGTAGCGCCGGTGGTGGCGGTAGATGTGCTCGAACGGCTTGTGGCGCGAGTAGCCGAGCCCGCCATGCACCTGCATGGCGCGATCCGCCGCGTCGCAGCAGAGACGATTGCCCCAGTAGTTGCACATCGAAACCTTGTCGGACGCCGAGAAGTTCCCGTGGACGTCCATCATCCACGACGTCTTGTGGATGAGCGCGCGCAGCATCTCGCACTGGGTCTGGAGCTCCACGAGCGGGAACTGGATGCCCTGGTTCGTCGCGAGCGGCTTCCCGAACGGCTTTCGCACCTTCGCGTACTCGACCGACTGATCGATGCAGAACTGCGCCGCGCCCAGGCTCGATGCCGCCTGGCGGATCCGGTTCTCGTTGAAGAAGTGCTGCACGACCTGGAGGCCGCGGCCCTCGCCGCCGAAGATCGCGTCGTGCGGGACGCGCACGTCCTTGAGCGACACGTGGGCGTGGTCGGTCGGCATGTTGAACGTCCAGAGGTACTCCTCGACCTTGAAGCCCTCGGACGCGGTCGGGACGAGGAACGCGGTGATGCCGTGGCCGTCGCCCGCCTTGCCGGCGGTGCGCGCGAAGATCAGGTCGTACTGCGCGACGTGGATCCCCGTGTTCCAGGTCTTCTCGCCGTTGATGCGCCAGACGTCGCCCTCGCGGACGGCGGTCGTCTCCATGTGGGTCGCGTCCGAGCCGTGCTCGGGCTCGGTGATCCCGAACGCGAAGCCGATCGTCCCCTCGAGCAGGCGGTCGAGGAACTCGGCCTTTTGCTTGTCGCTGCCGTACTCGAGCATCAGCAGAAGCCCGACGTGGTTGCTGACGATCGAGTGCTCGTTCTGGAGGTCGCAGTGGAGGCCGAGTCCCTTGGCGGCGAGGTGCTCGCGGATGATCGCCATGCCGAGGTTCGTGCCGTTCCGGCCGCCGTACTCCTTCGGCAGCGGGTAGCGGTAGAAGCCGGCGTCGTCGGCCATCCTCCGCACTTTGTGGAGAAGCGCCTCCCAATCCCGGTTCGGGAGGCCGCCGCGCTCCCAGTCGGTGCGCGCGTCCTCGCGGCGGTGGTCGAAGAAGCGGATGTTGTCGTCCTTCTGCTCGAGCGGGCGGAGCTCGCGCTCGATGAAGGCGTCCATCTCCCCGATGAACTCGGCGACGTCGGCCGGAATCTCGAAGTCCATGCCGCGAATTGACCGCGACTTGCCGGCCGCCGTCAACCGGCCACGACGGGCTCCCCGCTCAGCGGGTACACATCCTCGCCGGCCGCTGCTTCGCCCGCGCGCCGAGCGGGTGCGCGCGGAAGAAGTCGACGAGCGACGCGGTCCACGTGAGCGGCCAGCGCACGTGGTTCCCGACGCCGACGGTCGTGCCGCCCGGGTTCGAGCACGGGTCGGCGCTCGCGTCGGGATCGGTGCCGCACGCGTCCTGACAGCCGTTTGCCGGGAGGAGCGCGCTGTCGATGATCGCGTCCTGCACGCCGATCCCGAGCGGCAGGAGCTGGCGCGCGAGGAGCTCGCCGTTCGGGCAGAGGCCGATGATGTCGCAGTCGTTGTGCACGTGCATCGTCGGCACGCCGGCGTTCAGGATGCGGACGCGCTCGACCGTGCTCGTCCCCTTCGCGACCGGCACCTGCGGGCACGGGTCGTCCATCGCGCGGAACGGGTTGGGCGCGCTGAACACGGCGATCGCGGCAACGCTCGGCCGCATGAGGCCCCAGAGGTAGGCCATCGCCGCGCCGTTCGACCAGCCGGTCGCGAAGATTCGATTCTCGTCGACGACGCCGCGCGCGATCTGCTCGTCGACGAAGTGGTCGATGGTCGCCGCGTCGACGTTCTCCTCGGGATCGCAGGGGTTCAGGTTGCGGTACCAGTTGTCCCAGCCGGTCTGCCGGCGATCGGGCTCGGGGTAGTAGTGGCACGTCTTCCGACCCTCGGGCGCGAGCAGGATGAAGCCGCGGCGCGACGAGTCGTCGCTCACGTTCGCGGTCTGGACGAACGGCACGAGATTCGTGACCTGCCAGGCGGAGTCCGCGGTCGCGATCGACGGATGGAGGTAGACGACGAGCGGCAGCGGTCCGGACGGCGCCGAGATCGGCTCGTAGAGGCACGCGTAGCGCGGCGTGCCGTCGCGATCGGGCACCGGACCGAGGCGCGTGCCGCCGACGCACTCCGGGACGACCGCGACCTCCGCCGCGTCGTAGCGCGCCGGGTCGTTGCCGTAGCGGTCGCACGTCGCCGTCGGCACGCAGACCGGATCGTCCATTGCCGGGCAGGTCTGCGCGATCGCAGCTCGCGGCGCGGGCGCGAGCGCTACGGTCGCCGTGGCGACGACGAGCGCGGCGCGCGCCGCGCGAGAAGCTTTTTCGGTGAGCGACTTGCACGTCGGCATGGGGGCCTCCTCGAGCAGTCCCTATCCGGACGAGGCCGTCTGCCGTCAGACCGATTTTGTGCGCGCGCGACCCGGTGCTTCTACGCGGAGCGCGCTCGCCCGCCCGCCGTCGCGCGCCGGTGCTACGCGAACGAGGCGCGGAATCCGCGGTACCCGCGGAGAACGTTGTTCAGCACGATCTGGGAGTTGCCGATCTCGATCCGACGAACGCGCGCCGCCATCGCGTGCAGCAGCGACTGCATCTCGAGCTCGGCGAGATGGCTGCCGGCGCAGCGGTGCACGCCGTGGCCGAAGCCGAGATGGTCCTTCGCGTCGCGGGTGACGTCGAACCGATCGGGCCCGGGGTACCGGCGCTCGTCGCGGTTGGCCGCCGCGTACAGGACGAGGACCCGGTCGCCCGCCGGAATCACGGTGCCGTCGACGGAATAGTCCTCGACGGCGAGCCGCGTGAACGCCCGGACCGGCGACTCCAGGCGGAGCGCCTCGTGGACGGCGCGCGGAACGAGGACGCGATCCTTCCGCACGAGCTCCCATTGCTCGGGATGCCGGCCGAGCTCGAAGAGAAGATGCCCGGTCCCGAGGATCGTCGTATCCAAGCTCGGAGCGACGTAGTCGATCAGCATTCCGGCGACGTCTCGGGCCTCGATGCGCCCCTCTTCCACCGCGGCGTACAGCCGGGCCGCCCAGCCCTCGGGGCGGAGCTGGCTCCGGTCGAGGCCGGCCACGTATTCGGCGAGCTCGAGCACGAAGGGCAGCGCGCGCTCGCCTCGCTCGTTCATCACGCCGAGCGCGTCGAACATCGCCCCCGCCCATTCGAGCATCCGCTGCCGTCCCGCGTCCGGAAGGCCGACGAGCCGCGCGACGACGGAGAGCGGCAGGACCTGGGCGAAGTCGACGATGCCGTCGAAGGAATCGCGAGCGACGAGCCGATCGACGAGCTCGTCCGCCAGCCCCCGGATCTCGGCCTCGACCTCCGTCAAGGTGCTCGGCATCATCGGGGCCATCAGCGCCTTCCGGAGCCGACGGTGGTCGGCGCCGTCGCTCGTGAGCGTCACGCGCGACGCGCTCGAGTTCACGACGTCGTTCATCGCGACGCCGCGACCGGAGACCAGGACCGCGTCGGCTCGCAGCGCGGCTCGCACGTCGGCGAAGCGCGCGATCGCCCAGACGCCATGGGCGCTGAGCCACACCGCGGGGCCGAGGTCGCGGATCGTGCGGTAGATCGGGTACGGATCCGCGATCGCGGCGTCGGTGTAGAGATCGGTGTCGAGCTCGGGACGTCTCCCGGTCATGCCGTTCCTCCTCGCGCGGCGGCGGCCGCCGGCGCGTTCGGCAGCAGCATCGCGACGAGCCCGTCCGCGTGGGTCTCGACCCAGCGCGGAGCAGTCGGCTCGATGCGCGTCAGCAGCCGTGCTTCGGGCGCGTTCACGTAGACGAGCGACGCCGCGCCGACCATGACGTAGTGGAGCAGCCGGTCGTCGATCGGCGCCGCGATCCCCGCCTCGCGCAGGCGTCGCCACAGGCGGCGGACCGTCGCGTACAGCGGCTTCACATGGCGCTCGGTGATCCACGTGAGCCGGTCGCTCTCCGCGGTCGCTTCGTGGACCATGATCCGGTTCAGCTCGGGACGGCGCGCCGCGAAGCGGACGAAGCGACGGATCATCTCGGCGAAGGTCGCGGCGGCTTCCGACGCGTCGCCGTTCCGGCGAACCGCCGCTCCGACGTCGAGCCCCGCCGTCGTCCGGCCGAGCTCCGCGAAGAGGTGGTCGACCGCCGCCGCCCAGAGCGCCTCCTTCGACTCGAAGTGATAGTTGATCTGCGGCTGATGGGCGCCGATGCGACGCGCGATGGCATGCGTCGAAGCGCCGTCGAAACCCTTCGCGCCGAACTCGACGAGCGCGGCGTCGAGCAGGCGCTCGCGGATGTCGTCGCGAACCACCCGCACGCGGCGCGCCTTTCGCCTCGCTTGCTTCACGCGGCCGTCGTAGCTTATTATCAGGCGATAATAAACCCCGAGGAGGGAGCTCGTGCAGCTATTGCCCCTGTCTCCGGAGCCGTTTGCGGCCCCGACCGATCGCGACATGCTCCCGTCGGAGCGGCGCGCGTTCGTGCGCACGCACCGGACCTGCATCTTCGGCTACGCGCGGCGCGCCGACGGCCCGTCGATGTCGGTCGTCTACTACGTCCCGACGGACGACGACGAGCTCCTGATCTCGACCATGCGGGGTCGCGCGAAGGCGAAGGCCGTCGCGCGCAGCGGCAAGGCGAGCCTCTGCGTCCTCGACGAGCGCTGGCCGTTCGCCTACCTCCAGGTCTATTGCGACGCGCGCGTCGACGCGGAGCCGAAGCTCGTGGTCGACGTGATGATGGCCGTCGGCGAGCGGATGTCGGGCCAGCGGCTTCCCGAGGAAGCCCGGCCGGCGGTCGAGGCGATGGCGAAGGACGAAGACCGCGTCGTCCTCCGCTGCCGTCCGTACTCGACCTTCGCACAGCCGCCGCGGCACCTGCACCGAAACGATCAGGCCGAGCGAATCACTCACTGGATCTCGGCGGCCATGCCGTGGGACGCGCGCGACGACGGCCCGACGGAGCCGCCGGCCTAGTCGGGGCGGCTTGGACCCACCAAGGAGCCGATCGCGCAGTCTCGCCTTGACCGCCGCGCTCGACGGGCGCCACGCTCGCGGCGGGAGGGGCACCCATGACCGATACGACGAGCTCGCCGCAGCGCGCGTGGAAGGCCGCACGGACCGCGCGCCGCTGGCTTTGCATCGGCCTCTCCGCCGCGCTGCTCGCTGCGTGCGGCGGCGGCTCGAGCGGTAGCGGAGGCCAGGCGAGCGACCCGCCGGCCGAGGACTTCGTCGCGCAGGCGAGCGACTTCGACTGCCTCCGCAACTGGGCGCAGGTCCGGAACATGCGGATCGCGAACAAGCTCGGGCACCTCGACGAGGCGGTGCGCTTCGCCGAGGACCTGCCGGCCGGCGATCAGTTCCCGGTCGGGACGATCGTGCAGCTCTTCCCGGGCGAGGCGATGGTGAAGCGCGGGCCCGACTTCGATCCCGACAACCACAACTGGGAGTACTTCGAGCTCGCGTTCAGCGCCGCCGGCACCGAGATCCGGAAGCGCGGCCGCGACGAGATCATCAACATGTTCGGAGGCCAGTGTTTCGGCTGCCACGAGGCCGCGAAGGAGTTCGACTTCATCTGCGAGGAGGACCACGGCTGCGTGAAGCTGCCCGTGACGGGCGAGCAGATCGCGGTCCTGCAGAACGCCGACCCGCGCTGCCCGCGATGACCCGGGAAGCGCGTCCGGCCGTCAGCCGCGCGCGGGCGCGATCGCGGTCGTCGGGTCGATGACCGCCGTCACCTCCGTGATCCGCGTCGCCGGGAAGCCGCTCTTCTCGGCGTGCCGGCGGATCACCGCCTCGTCCTCGGCGAGGTACACGCAGAACGTCTTGTTCCCCGCGACGTAGGACTGCTGCCACTGGATCGCCGGCGCGAGCTCGGCCAGCACGTCGTTCGACTTCCGCGCCGCCGACGCGAGCTCGCACGAGTCGAGGCCGCCCACGCCCGGGATGTCGCGCTCGATGATGAACTTCCGCATGTTCGCCTCCGTTCGTGACGGCCGTTCGCGCCGTCGCCGCTTCGATGCTGCACTTTCGCCCCGATCGGCGATTGCGACCAGACGGCAGATGTGACATCGTACCGTGGTGATCACGCCAAAGCGGCCGAAACGCCGCGCGGGCGCCGGCGCGTCCGGCGCGATCGACGTGACCGTGCTCTTCCTCGAGTGCAGCCACGCGTCGACCTCGGTCGGGCCGCTCGAGGTCTTCCGCGCCGCGGGCACGCTCTGGAACGCCATCGTCGCGACCGAGCCGTCGCCGGCCTTCCGGGTGCGGACGGCATCGATCGGCGGACGCCCCGTCCATCCCGACGGCCCGTACGCGATCGTCCCCGACGAGGCCCTCGAATCGGTGCGGTCGACCGATCTCGTGTTCGTCCCCTCGGGCGGGCTCGGCCTGGACGAGTCGCTCGAGCGGAACGCGCCGGTCGTCCGCTTCCTCCGACGCGCGCACGCGCGCGGCGCGCGCATCGCCGCGGTGTGCTCGGGCGTCGCGCTGCTGGCGGCGTCCGGTCTCCTCGACGGCAAGGCCGCGACGACGCACTGGGGCCTCGCCGAGGAGTACCGCGCGCGCTTTCCCGCGGTCGACTGGCGGCCGGCCGACCTCGTGACCGAAGAGGACGGCCTCTACTGCGGCGGCGGCGTGTACGCCGCGCTCGACCTGTCGCTCTACCTCGTCGAGAAGCTCTGCAGCCGGGAGCTCGCGCTGCAGTGCGCGCGAGCGCTCCTGATCGACATGCCGAGGCCCTGCCAGGCCGGCTTCGCCGTCCTGCCGATGGGAAAGCGGCACGGAGATCCCGCGATCCGGCGCGCCGAGGACTGGATCCACCGGCACTGCCGCGAGGAGTTCCGCTTCGAGGGGCTCGCGCGCGAGCTCGGCATGAGCCGGCGGAATTTCATCCGGCGCTTCAAGGCGGCGACTGGATTCCCGCCGGTCGAGTACCTGCAGCGGCTCCGCGTCGGCGCGGCGCGCCGCCTCCTCGAGGAGGACGCGATCTCCGTGCAGGAGGTCGGCGCCGCCGTCGGCTACGAGGACGGAGCCTTCTTCCGGAGCCTCTTCAAGCGCCACACGGGTCTCGCCCCGGCCGCGTATCGCCGCCAGTTCGGGAGGACGGCCGCGTAGGCGATCCGCCGCCGCGGGCCTGCCGCGGCGGCGGCGCTTCGACCGCCGCGGCGGGTGCGGATCAGCCGGCCGCGGCGGCTCCCTTGAACATCGCGGCGGCGCGCTTCTTCATCTCCCTCGGCGCCACTTCCTCGCGCCGGCTGGCGATGCTCCAGCGGTTTCCCGCCGGGTCGGTGACGCTCCCGAAGCGGTCGCCCCAGAACATGTCCTGCGGCTGCATCACGACCGCCCCGCCCGCCTTCACGGCCTTGGCGAACGTCTTGTCCGCGTCCTCGACGTAGAGGTAGAGGCTCGCGGGCTGCGGGCCCACGTCGCCCATCGGGTCGTTCAGCATGAGGATCGAGTCGCCGACCTGGATCTCGGCGTGCGCGATCTTCCCATCCGGCGCCTCGAGCTTCATCAGGAGCTTCGCACCGAACGCCTTCTTGCAGAACTCGATCGTCTGGCGCGAGTCCGCCTGAATGAGCGACGGCGTTACGGTGTGATAGCCCTTGGGAATCGGTCGCACCTTCTTCGGCATGGATTCTCCTCCTCCGCGCGCGGCATCTTCGCCGCTCGTCGTCGTGTCGAGGCTAGGTCCGTCGCCGAACCGCTGCAATCCGCGCGCTTGTGCTGGACGCGGCGCGCACGGCAAAACCGCCGTCATGCGACGTTCACGGCAGCGTAACGCGCGCGGGGTCGCGGCATCGGGCGCCGCGTCGGCGGCGGCGCGCGCATCGCTCGCGGCGCTCCTCCTCCTGGCGGCCGCGTGCAGCGACGCGACCTCTCCGGCCGGCGGCCCGGTCGATTATCGCGACCCGACCGCGCCGGTCGAAGCGCGTGTCGCCGACCTGCTCGCGCACATGACGCTCGCCGACAAGGTCGCGCAGATGCACGGCCTCCAGCTCGACGCGATCCAGGGCGTCTACCACACGCCGGACGACGAGCGCCTCGGGATCCCGGGCTTCCGGATGTGCGACGGCCCGCGCGGCGTGAGCGGCTTGACCGGCCACACGACCGCGTTCCCGGTCGCGGCGGCCCGCGCAGCGACCTTCGATCCGGAGCTGGAGCGCGAGGTCGGCCGCGCGATCGGCCGCGAGGCGCGCGCCCGCGGCGCGAACGTCATCCTCGCGCCGACGATCAACCTGCTGCGCAATCCCCAGTGGGGCCGCGCGCAGGAGACCTACGGCGAGGACTCCTTCGTCCTCGGCGAGATGGGGGCCGCGTTCGTGCGCGGCGCGCAGGAGATGGTCGTCGCGAGCGTCAAGCACTTCGCGATGAACAGCATCGAGGACACCCGCTTCGACGTGAGCGTCGAGGCCGACGAGCGCACGCTGCGCGAGGTCTACCTCCCGCACTTCCGGAAGGCCGTGCAGGCCGGCGTCGGCTCGGTCATGAGCGCCTACAACCGCGTCCGGGGGCTGTACTGCGCCGAGAACGCGCACCTCCTGGGCGACATCCTGAAGGGCGAGTGGGGCTTCGACGGCTTCGTCGAGTCCGACTGGACCCTCGGGACGCGCAGCACGGTCCCGTCGGCGCTCGCCGGGCTCGACGTCGAGATGCCGTCGGCGATCTACTACGGCGACGCGCTCGTGGCCGCGGTCGAGTCGGGTGAGGTCCCCGAATCGGTCATCGACGAAGCGGTGACCCGCATCCTGCGGATCAAGTTCCGGTTCGGCATCTTCGACGGGCTCCCGCCCGTCGATACGGCGGTGATCGAGAGCCCGGAGCACCGCCAGCTCGCGCTCGAGGTGGAGCGCCGCGCGATCGTCATGCTCCGGAACGAGGGCGCGACGCTGCCGTTCGAGCGCGCGTCGCTGCGGCGGATCGCCGTCGTCGGCCTCCTCGCCGACCGCGCGAATCTCGGCGACGTCGGCAGCAGCTTCGTGAACCCCACGAGCCCGGTGACGCCGCTCGCCGGCATCCGGAACCGCGCGGGCGGAATCGAGATCACGGCGATCACGACGAACGCGCCGTCGGCGGCACAGCTCGCCGACGTCGCGAGCGCGGACGCGGCGGTCGTCGTCGTCGGGCTCGACGCCCGCGACGAAGGCGAGCTCGGCCCGGGCATCGGCGGCGATCGCGACTCGCTCGACCTCGCGCCCGAGCAGGTGCAGCTCGTGCACGACGTCGCCTCGCGTCAAGCGCGGACCGTGGTCGTGATCGAGGGAAGCGGCTCGGTGCTCGTCGAGCCCTTCGTCGACGAGGTGGGCGCGATCCTTTTCCCGTTCTATCCCGGCGTCGAGGGCGGCAACGCGATCGCCGACGTCCTGTTCGGCGACGTCGTCCCTTCCGGGAAGCTTCCCGTCACGTTCCCGCGCTCGCCCGACCAGCTTCCGCCGTTCGATCACACGTCGACGGTCGTGTTCTACGACGACGACCCGGGCTATCGCTTCGTCGATCGCCACGGCTTCGAGCCGAGGTATCCCTTCGGCTTCGGTCTCAGCTACACGAGCTTCGCGCTCTCCGGCCTCGCGCTCGAGGCCGCCGACGTTCCGACCGACGGCACGATCCGCGCGCGCGTCGACGTGACGAACACCGGCCGGCGCGCCGGTGACGAGGTCGTGCAGCTCTACGTGAGCCATCCCGCGTCGGCCGTCCGGCGGCCGGTGCGCGAGCTGAGGGCGTTCCGCCGGGTGTCGATCCCGGCCGGCGAGACCGCGACGGTGGAGCTCGCGGTGCCGGTCGGCGAGCTCGCCTACTGGGACGACCCGGCGGGCGCGTGGGTCGTCGAGCCGACGACGTACCGCATCGAGGTCGGGACGTCGTCGCGCGACCTGCCGCTCGCGGCCGACGTGCGGGTATCGGCAGGAGGTTAGCCCGAGCGAGGCGCAGCGGGGCGCCCGCGTGCCGGCCCTCGGACGAGCTTCGCGACGTCGAGGATCGGCTGCTTCGACTGGCGCACGCGGGCGAGGATCAGCGCGCCCTCCATCGCCGCGATGAGGAGCTGCGCCCGCGAGCGCGCCTCGCGCGCGGGCATCCCGTCGCGGGCGAGCACGTCGGCCACGACGTCGATCCATCCGTCGACGGCGTTCCGGCCGGCGAGCGTGATCGCCGGCGATCGCGGCGCCGTCTCGAGGACCGTCGTCGCGATCGGACAGCCCGACTGGAAGCCGGACTCCTCCATCCAGCCGGCCATGGTGCGGCTCCACGCCTGCACGAACGCCTTCGGGTCGGGGTGACGGGCCGCGTGGCTCTCGAGCATCTCCCGGATCAGGTCGCCCGCCATGCCGACTGCGGCCTCGCCGAGCGATTCCTTGCCGCTCGGGAAGTAGTGGTAGAGCGAGCCGCGCGGCGCGCCGCTCTCCGCCAGGATCTGCTGGAGGCCGGTCGAGGCGTATCCCTGCCGCCGGAACAGCCGCATCGCGCTCCGGACGAGGCTTTCCTTGTGCTTTGCGGCGGCTCCCATCGAGAAGTTTCTCGGCGCTCTGGACTGATTATGACGACCGGTCTACATTGCGCGGCATCCCGACTCCAGAGGAGCGGCACATGGGAAAGAAGGCCACGGTGAGAATCGCCGAAGGCATCGCGTGGATCGTGATCGACGACGGGAAGGTGAACGCGATGTCCGTCGACATGATGGACGACGTCCAAACCGCGCTCACGGAGGCGGAGCGAGCGGGTGCCGTGACGGTGCTCGCCGGGCGCCCCGGCATCTTCTCCGCGGGCTTCGACCTCGGGACCTTCCGGCTCGGAGGCGACGCCCCGCGCCGGATGGTGCTCGCGGGCGCGCGCCTCGTGGAGCGCCTGCTCGCCTTCTCGCGTCCCGTCGTGTCGGCCTGCACCGGCCACGCGTACCCGATGGGCGCATTCCTGATGCTCGCGTCCGACGTGCGGATCGGCGCGCTCGGACCGTGGCGGATCGGCATGAACGAGACCGCGATCGGCCTCACGGTCCCGCTCTTCGCGATCGAGATCGCACGCCACCGCCTTACGGCGCCCGGCTTCGCGCGCATCACGACCGCTGCAATGTTCGATCCGGAGGAAGCGGTCGCGTTCGGCTACCTCGATCGCGCGGTCGCGGCGGAAGACGTGGAGACGGTCGCGCGGCGCGAGGCGGAGCGCCTGCGCAACCTCGACGGAGCGGCCTACGTCGCGACCAAGGCGCGCGTGAACGAGCGCGCTCTCGGCGCCGTGCGCGCGGCGATTGCGGCGGAGCTCGTCGGCGCCCCGGATCAGGACCGCGAGGGCGACGCGGGAACGGCGATCTCGCCGACGGTCGCGTCGACCGCACGCGCGTAGTCGGCCGGAGCCAGCACGATCTCGACGCCGCGCGCACCGGCGGAGACGCCGATCGCGTCGAGGCGCTCGGCGGAGGCGTGGAGGAACACGCGATATGCTTTCTTGCACCCGAGCGCGGTCACGGCGCCGCGCAGGTAGCCGGTCAGGGGCTGCACCTCTTTCAGCGGGACCGTGTCGACCTTCCGGTCGCCGGCGAGCCGCGCGAGCGCCTTCAGGTCGAGCCGCGTCCCGGCGGGGATGACGGCGAGCGCGACGCCGCTCCGGTCGCCGCGCACGACGAGCGTCTTGAACACCTGCTCGGGCGGCATTCCGAGGCTCACGGCCGCCTTCTCCGCGGCGAGGTCGTCGGGATCGATCCGGTACTCGATCACGCGGTACGCGATCCCGAGGCCGTCCAGGATCCGCATCGCGTTCGTCTTCGCCGGCATGTCCGCTTGCGCGCCTCGCCTCGGCGCGACGTCCTAGACCGCCGTCTGCTCGGCGGCGAAGACGAGCGGCATCGCGTCGAAGCGGCGATTCGACGCGCGCACGAGGACGCGCCCCGGGGCCGCGGAAACGCCGTGGCCAGCGTCGCCTGCGCCGCCCGCGACCACGGCGACGTCGGCGAATCCGAGCGCGCCGAGCGCCGACGTGATCCATGCGACCGACGGGAAGACCGGCGACGACAGGTCGGGGGTGATCCGGCCGTCGAAGTTGAACGTGAGCGTCGCGCGGTCGGCGTGTCCGGCCAGGTTCAGGAACGCGCTCTCGACGAACACGGTGCCGCGACAGACCCGCGCGACGCGCGCGAGCTGATCGAAGGCATACGGGGTGTGGTACAGCACGCCGAGGTACAGGACGAAATCGTACGAGCCGAGCTCGAGGAACGACGGGCTCAGCACGTCGACCTGCACGAACCGGAAGCGCGGGCGCAGATGGCGGCGGACGTAGCGGAGCCCGTCGCGATGGATCGCGTCGACCGCGGTCACCTCGGCGCCGAGCCGCTCGCACTCGAGCGAGTTCCAGCCGTCCGCGCAGCCGACGTCGAGCACGGTCTTCCCGCGGAGCGCCGCCTCGTCGAGCCCGAGGCGCGCGAACTCGCTCCGGAGGTCTTCCCCGCTCTTCGCGCCGGCAGTGACGCACCCGTCGCCGAGGTCGATCGAGTGGAACCAGTCGATGTCGTCGGGCTGCAGCGCGGAGCTGCCGCGCGCGACGTTGCGCGCCGCTGCTGCGGCCGCCCCGCCATCGCGCGCGGACGGCCCGGCCGCCGCGGCGCCACCGCCCCACGCCCGGCCCAGCCAGCGCTTCATTGAAACCCTCGCTCCTCTCTCGGTGCGACCATGAACGGCCACATCCACCATTCGCCCGGCCATTCCCTCACGACCGCGTCGACGTCCGCGGCGATCTTCCGCGCGAGCTCGGCGACCGTCGGCGCCGAGAACGCCGGCCTGCACCAGACGGAGATCCGCCCGGCTCGATGAGCTCCCGCGACCAGCTGTACGTCGCAGCCGGTCAGGACCGCGAGGTGCAGGACTCCGGTCGCGACCGACACGCGATGGCCCGCGACGTCGATCCACTCGGCGCGCCGGACGACGTTCCCGGGCACGTCGACCGCGGCGCAGAGCGGACGGCCGGCGAGCAGGTGTTCGCGCGCCTGCAGGACGTCGCGATCGGTCGTTCCGAGGAACGGCGCCCCCGCCGCCTCGACCCACGCGACCTTCCTCGCCGCGAATTCCCGCTTGCTCGCCGGCATCGGGTTCTTCTCCTCGTCGAGCTCCCGTCCGATCAGGAGCAGATCCGGTTCCGCGACCGCGCGCAGCGCGAGATACGCGAGCACCGGGCTCCCGAAGTGAAGCGCCGCATACAGGCGCGGCCCGCCGCCGCGCGGAGCGACCCCGACGACGTCGACGTCCCGAGCGATCGAGCTGCGGCCGCTCATGAAGCGGAGGCTGTCCGCTTCCTCGAGCGCTTCGGAGTAGAGCGCGTCCCGGTAGATGCGGCGGGCGGCGTCGCCGGTCATTCCCAGCGACCGGCGGATCCGGGCCTCGGCGACGCTCGAGCGATGCGGGTCGCGCCTGCGCTCGACTTCCGCGACGACGGCCGCGTACGCGCGCGCCGCCGCGACGCTCGTTCCGGCGGCGCGCAGCAGGGCGCCATAGCGGAGCTGCTGCCAGAGACTCGAATCGCTCGTTCGGTCGGTTCCGGTGACGCGATCCGCGACGTCAGCGGTCCGCAGCACTCGAGGCCTCTCCGGGCCGCTGCCGTCGCCTGCGTCGATCGACCTCGGCGCGGATGGCGCGCAGGTAGCCGACGTTCCGCCCGACCTGGTGGCGCGGAACGAACTCGTGCGCGATCGAGAAGTGATACCCGACGGCGCCGTCGGTCAGCCGATACTCGTCCGCCGTCTCCTCGAGCGCACCGTGCGCCACGAGGCGCTCGACGACCTGCTCCTGATGGTCGCTCAGCGGGCCGCGGAGGAGGCTCTTCGGAACGGACCAGAGCTGGCCGAGGCCGAGGACGAAGTCGCGCTCCTGCCAGGTCTCGTCCGCGATCGCGCAGACGCACGCCGTCGCGCGCCCGTCGCGCTCCGTCCGCAGGGCGTAATCGCCGAGGTCCCGCGCGTTCATGTACGCGCTGTCCGCGACGACGCCGATCGCGCCCGGGCCGAGCGCCAGCAGGTCGTGCGACGAGCGATACATGTTTCGCCCGTGGTGCGAGACCGCTTTCGGGACGTCCGGCCGGTTGAACTGGCCGAACGTGTTGAACGCGTAGCCCTGCTCGAGCAGCACGCGATGCGCGATCCGGTACTGGTCGAGCTGCTGCTGCGGCGTCGCGAGGCCCGCGATCTTGCCCGCTCGCACGAGGTCGTAGAGCGGCGCGGGCGGAACGATGTCGCAGCGGTGGATGTCGATGCAGGCGACGCCGAATTCGATCGAGCGGCGGAGGTCCTCCTCCCACTCCTCGTCCGTCTGTCCGGGAAGCGCGTACATGAGATCCCAGACCAGCGGGAAGTCGAGCCGCTGGAGGTGGCGGACGACCTCGTGCAGCGTCTCCTCGCTCGGCAGCACCGCGAGGAGCTTCCGCAGCCGCGGGATGGACGTCTGCCAGCCGAAGCTCACGCGATTCACGCCGAGCTCGCGGCAGATCTCGAGGTTCGACGCGGTCATCGTCTCGAGATGCATCTCGATCGTGAAGTCGAGCACGCCCGAGAGATCGAAATGCCGGCGCAGCGCGATGAGCACGTCGCGCAAGGCGTCGTCCGGCAGCATGCTCGGCGTGCCGCCCCCGATGAAGACGTTCTCGATCGTCAGACCCTGCACGTAGGCCGACTCGGCGAACGCGCGCATCTCGCGCAGAAGCGAGTCGACGTACCTCCGCATCGTCGGGTCCGTCCGCTTCACGACGTCGATGTTGTAGAAGCAGAACGTGCAGTGGTTCTTGCAGAACGGAACGTGCACGTAGAGCGCGGCCTTGCGGCCCGCGCTCGCGGGCGCGGAGAGCGCGTCGGCGAAGCGGCGCGCGCTCTCGGGCGTCACCGCGTCGGTGTCGGTGTTGACGTTCGGGTAGTAGAGGAACGGACTGTGCTTGACGCGATCAACGGGATAGAGCTCTTCGACCGACATCACGCCTCCGACGGCACTTCTCAGCTCGCGTGCCCCAGCACCACGACGCACGACACCGCGCCCGGGCCGCCGACGTTGTGCGCGAGCGCGATCTCGGGGTCCTTCACCTGGCGCTCCCCGCACTCGCCGCGGAGCTGGCGGACGCACTCGTAGATCATCCGGACGCCGGACGCGCCGATCGGGTGGCCGAACGACTTGAGCCCGCCCGACGGGTTGATCGGAATCGACCCGTCGATGCGCGTCTTCCCCTCTTCCACCGCCTTCCAGCCCTGGCCCTTCTCGAAGAAGCCGAGGTCCTCGATGTTCGAGATCTCGGTCCAGGTGAAGCAGTCGTGCACCTCGGCGAGGTCGACGTCCGAGGGCGCGATGCCGGCCTGCTCGTACGCGGCCCTGGCGGCGGCCTGCGTCGAGCGGAAGCCGAGGTAGTCGAAGGTCGGGTCGTAGTAGGGCCGGCCGGTCGCGACCGCGAGCGCGGCCCCCTTCACGAGGACGTAGTCGTCGCGGAAGCGCTTCGCGATGTCGGCGCGGCAGACGATCGCGGCGGCTCCGCCGTCGGTCGTCGGGCAGCAGTCGAAGAGGCCGAAGGGCGTCGCGATGATGGGCGCGTTCAGGACCTGCTCCTCGGTCACCTCCATCTTGAGGTGCGAGAGCGGGTTCCGCTTGCCGTTCCAGTGGTTCTTGACGGCGACCTTCGCGAGCGTCGAGCGGGTGACCCCGAACTCGTGCATGTAGCGGTTCGCGGCGAGCGCGAAGAGCCCGGGCGCGGTGTTGCCCTTTCCCAGGATCTGGTGCCCGACGCGCGGGATGCCGCGGCCCGGCCGGTCCTTCAGCTTCTCGGACCCGACCACCAGCACGATGTCGTGCTGGCCGGACGCGATCGCGAGGCAGGCGTTCCGGAACGCGTCGGTGCCGGTCGCGCAGAAGTTCTCGACGCGCGTGACGGGGCGGTCGTAGAGGCGGAGCGGATCGGCGAGCGAGATCCCCGCCTTCCCGCCCTGCGGGTGCGGGAGGTACGTGCCGACGTAGGCGGCGTCGATCTCCGCGGGATCGATCTTCGCGTCGTCGTAGGCCTGGAACGCGGCCTCGCAGACCTGGTCCTCGTACGTGGAGTCGTACAGATCGCCGAACTTGGTGCAGCCGACGCCGATGACGGCGACCTGGTCGCGGATCGATCTCTTGCTGCTCATGACGCTGCTCCCGTCGCGCGCATCGCACCCGCCGGCCGCGCCTTCCAATAGTAGTTGTAATTGTCGCCGCCCGCGTGGAGGCGCCGGAACGTGAGCTCGACCGGCGCGCCGATCTGGACCTCCTCCGGCGCGCTGTCCGTCATCTGGACGTAGACGCGGCCGCCGCCGTCGAGATCGACGACCGCCATGCCCATCGGGTGCTCGAGGTTCGCCGCGAGGTGGTCGACCGTGTAGGTGAAGATCTTGCCGCTCTTCTTCAGCTTGACGGGCTCGAGCGACTCGCGCTTCTTGCACGCGAGGCAGACGCGCGCCATCGGGTACTGGACCATCCCGCACCCCGAGCAGCGCGAGCCGTAGAGCCGCGCGTCCTGCTGCAGCTCGCGGTGCTCGAGGACGTTCGACACGAGCTCGACGGGCGTCTCGTCCTGCCCGAGGACCCGGCGGTACTTGAGGTACTGCTCGTAGCTCGAAAGCGGCAGCTTGCTCGCGACCGCGTCGGCGAGCGCGGGGCGGCACGCGCCGGCGCCCGCGCCTTCGCCCGCGGTGAAGAGGAGCGCCTCCGCGCCCTCGCCGAACGCCGCGGCGACGATCCGGTCGCCCGGCTTGCCGCGCTCGAGCGCCGCCGCGAGCAGGAGGAGCGGATCGGGCGAGCCGGTGATGCCGATCGAGCCGACGAGCGACGGCACGAGCTGCACCTTCGCGTCGATGCCGACGGCCTTCGCGAGGTCCTGCGCGGCGCGCGCGTCGGGATGTCCGGCGGCGAGCGCCGCGAGCTGGTCGGTCCCGACCCCGCCCTCGTTCATGACGCGCTCGATCACCTCCGCCATGTCGCGCAGGTAGCCGTGCGTGAGCGCGAAGCGCGCGTCCTGCGCCTGCACCGCGTCGCCGCGATCCGTCCGCCACTGCGAAGTGAACTCCTCCGCCACCGCGGCCGCGCCCTCGAACCGCGCGAGCCGCGCCTTGCCGTCGATCACGACCGCCGCTGCCGCGTCGCCGAAGAGGCCCTCGAGGTCGCCCTCGGGCTCGGCGGGACGCGAGTCGGCGACTGCCACCAGCACGCGGCGCGCGGCGCCGCTCTGCACCGCGCGGATGGCGGCCGAGACCGCGGAAAGGCCGGCCCGGACGGAGCCCGTGAAGTCGGCGGTCAGGATCGCGCGCGGGAGATCGCACGCCGTCGCGACCACGCTGGCGACCTGCTTCTCGCGATAGGGCGAGGACGTCGACGCGAAGAAGAGCCCGTCGATCGTGGACGGATCGACGTCCGCGAAGCAGCGGTGCGCCGCGGCGACCGCCATCGTGAGCGCGTCCTCGTCGTAGTGCGCGACCGCCTTCTCGCCGGGCGGCTGCTTCCTGCCCCACGCCTTGGCGATGAGCCCGCGGTCGAGCCGCGAGCGCGGCACGTAGACGGCGATCGAGCTGATTCCGACCATTTCTTGGCTTCCGAGGGTTTTCGAGAGCGGCGATTGGTTTGGCGTGACTCGGGGGGAGCGCGAGTCGCGCCAAGGCGCCGCTCGGCGTCGTACCATCCGGTCGCCGGCGATGCGAGGCGCATCACTCGTGCGCCGCAGCTGTTTGCGCGTCGCCCGACGGGCTCCGCGCGTGCTTCAGGCGATCGCGGACCGGACCGCGAGCGCGCGCGCGAGGCTCGCGCTCGCATCGCCGACCTCGACGATCGGCGACACGTCGTACGTGATGAAGGGAGCCCAGTTCGAGACCGCCTCGATCATCGCCTCCACCGACGAGGTCTCGACGATCACGTAGTCCCCGCCAGTCGCGGTGAGGTAGTGCGCCTTGATGGTGAGCCCCTCGGGCGGCTTCCACGCCCGAAACACCGCGAGCCCGCGCTGCTGCTCGGCCTCCGTGAGCCCGACCCTCGGCTGACCGCGAAACATGAAGAGCATCCTAGCCTCCTTTACGCACTGACGCGCGATATGGCGGCTCATGAGCCAACGTCAAGCGCCGCGGTGCTCGTCGCGAACGATTCGACCATCCACGGATCTTCATGAGCCGCTTGCACCTCACGACCAAAGTCATTGGGACGGGGATCGGGTTTCGGGACCGACCGCCCGAAACCAATCCGTAGGCGAACTCGATCGCCACGATGATCCGCCGGCCGTGATCGCCGTTCCATGACGCCGGCCGGCCACGATAGGCCGCGCAGGCGAGCACCATGGCGTGCACGCCCACGAGGCCGACGACGAGAAACGTGCCCCAGGCGAAGTAAAGCCGCGCCAGAGCGACGCCCACCAGCTCAGTCACCCCAGCAGGAACTCGCGCGCGAGCCGCAGGAACACATCCAGCCGGTCGTGGTGCACCCAGTGCCCCGCGCCCTCCACGTTCACCACGCGGGCATTGCGGAACGCCTTCGCGCGGCCGTCGAGCGAGGGATCGCTCGCCCACGACTCCGTGCCCCGGATCAGCAGCGTCGGACAGTCGATGTTGCCCCAGATGTCGTGCGCGTCGGTCACGTTGAAGAGGTACGGCGACACCGCCCGGACGAAGTTGTCGAACTTCCAGACGCAGGTGCCGTCTTCCTCGCGCTGCGCGCCGTGCACCGTCAGGTGGTGCGCCTGCGCCTCCGTCAAGCGCGGGTTCGCCTCGCGCATCCGGGCGACCGCCTCGTCGAGCGTCGCGTAGTGGTGCGGGTGGCGCCGCGCCAGCGACTGCATCTCGCGGATCCACTGCAGCATGCGCTCGTGCGCGGTCCGCCGCTTGAAGGACTCGATCATCTCGGGCGGCGGGCCGAGGCCCTCGATCGCGATCAGCTTGACGACGCGGTCGGGGTAGACGCCGGTGTAGTGGAGCGCGACCGAGCCGCCGAGCGAGTGGCCGATCACATACACCGGAAACTTGTCGATCAGCTTCATGAGCTGGGCGACGTCGAGCACGTAGTCGATCAGCGAGTAGGTCGATCCGATCGCCCACTGCGAGTCGCCGTGGCCGCGCAGGTCGGGCGCGACGACGTGGAAGTCGCGGCGCAGGTCGGCGGCCACCCAGTCCCAGTTGCGGGCGTGATCGCGGCCCCCGTGGACGAGCAGCAGAAGCGGCTTCGCGTGGTTGCCCCAGTCGAAATAGCGGAGCCTCAGGCGCTGGGAGATGTACGCCTCGGAGACCGGGCCGACCGTGTCGTCGCTCACGTCGACGTCCTATCGCGGACGGCGTCCCGGTGCCACGCCGGTTGACGCGCCGGGCGACGTTTCGCTAGGCGTCTCGAGGGTCGAGCGGGGCTCGCGAACCCGCGCCCGCCGCGGCCAGTCGAGGCATCTTGCGTGAAGCTGGCCGCCCTGTGATGCGCACCCCGTCGCCGCCGCGGGAGGACGACGAAGCCGCCGCGCCGAGCGAGCGCGACCGCTCCCGGCCCGCCGACGGCGGCGTCGTCGGCTCGGCGCCGGAACGCGACCGCCTCGTCGCCGAGCTCGCCGCCGCGCGCCGCCGGCTCGCCGCCGCGGAGGAGCGCTGCGTCGCCCTCGAGGACCAGCTCGACGACGCGCTCGCCGCAGTCCGCCGTCACGAGAGCTTCATCCACGGCCTCCATCGCGAGCTGATGTCGGCGAAGGAGACGCTCGACCAGGTCCTGCGATCGCGCACCTGGCGCATGACGGAGCCGATGCGCGGCTTCGCGCAGCACGCGCGCCGCCGGTTCTCGGTCTTCCGCCGGCTCCTGCCGCAGCAGGCAGCCGACGCGGCCGCCTCGCCGGCCGCCGTCGCGGGCGGCGACATGCCGCCGTTCAAGGCGGTCCTGATCCTGAGCGGCTGCCCGGGCGACGCCAAGCGCTACCGCTGCGACCACCAGGCGGAGCAGCTCGAGACGCTCGGGGTGAGCTGCGAGGTCGGCATCTACGGCCAGTACGACTTCGGCCACGCGCTCCGCACCTTCGCCGGCTTCGTCTTCCACCGCGTGCCGTTCGGCCCCGACGTCGACGAGTTCATCGCCGAGGCGCATGCGTCGGGTCGTCCGGTGATCTTCGACACCGACGACTGGGTGTTCGACCTCGAGGCCGCGAAGCACGTCGCCGCGCTCGACGACATGGATCGGAGCGAGCGCGACCTCTACCTGAGCGGCCTCCGCCGCTACCGCGACACGCTCCGGCGCTGCGACGGCTGCGTCGTCACGACGACGACGCTCGCGCGCCTCGCGCAGGACGTCGTCGGCGACGTGCGCGTCTGCCCCAACGTCGTGAGCCAGGAGATGATCGAGCTCGCCGCGATCGCGCTCGCGCGCCGCACGTCCGAGCGCCGCCGGCGACGTGACGTCGAGCCGGTGCGGGTCGCGTATCTGAGCGGCACGCCGACCCACAAGCGCGACTTCGCGGTCGCGGAGAGCGCGATCGAGTGGGCGCTCGAGACGTTCCCCGAGATGCGGCTCGTGACCGTCGGTCACATCGAGGTCGCGCGCCGCTTCGAGCGCTTCGCCGACCGCCTCGAGCACCTGCCGCTCATGCCGTGGCGGAGCCTCATCGAGGCGACCGCGCTCGTCGACGTCAACCTCGCTCCGCTCGAGCCCGACAACCCCTTCACCGCCTCGAAGAGCTGCATCAAGTATCTGGAAGCGGCGATCGTCGGCGTGCCCACGATCGCGTCGCCCCTGCCCGACTTCGAGCGCGTGATCGAGCACGGGCGGAACGGCCTCCTCGCGGCCAGCGATGCCGACTGGCGCGACGGCCTGCGACGCCTCGTGGAGTCGCGCGAGCTGCGCGAGCAGATCGGCAGGCGCGCGCGCGAGGACGTCCTCCGCCACCACTCGACGCGAGCCAACCGGCAGCGCCTGGTCGCGACCTTGAGCGAGCTCGCGCCGCGTGACCCGGACGAGCCGCTCACCATCAACTGGATCGTCCGCGCGCCGATCGCCGGCACGGGCGGCGGCTACAAGACGATCTTCCAGCTCGCGAACGCGCTCGCCGACGCGGGCCATCGCGTGCGCGTCTACGTCGAGCCGATCGCCCACCTCGCCGGACGCGCGCCGCGCGAGATCGAGTCCTTCGTCGAGGAGCACTTCGGTCCGCTCCGCGTCGACGTCGTCGCCGACCACGAGCGCATCGAGCCCTGCGACTGGGCGATCGCGACCAACTGGCCGACCGCGTACACCGTCGCGCGACTCGCGAACGCGCTCTTCCGCGCGTACTTCGTCCAGGATTACGAGCCCGACTTCTACTCGCCGGAGGATCCGAACCACCGTGAGGCCGAGGCGACGTACACGCTCGCGCTCCAGCCGTTCTGCATCGGCGCCGCGCTCGGCGCGCGGATCGCCGAGGTGTCGCAGCGGCCGGTCGAGGTCATCGACTTCGCGGTCGACGGCGAGGTCTTCCGGACGACGGCTCCGCCGGCGGAGCGGCCTGGACCGCCGGTCGTGCTCTTCTTCGCGCGCCCGTCCCTCAAGCGCCGCGGCTACGACGTCGGCGTGCGCGCGCTCGCGCGCCTGCTCGAGCTCCGGCCCGACGTGCGGATCCGCTTCTTCGGCGCGAGCGACGGCGAGCTCGGCGCGGTTCCGTTCCGCTTCGAGAACCTCGGCGTTCTGGCCCCGGATGCGCTCGCGCGCGCGATGAACGAGGCGCACGTGCTGCTCTCGTTCTCGCTCTCCGCGAACATCTCGTGGGTGCCGTTCCAGGGCATGGCGTGCGGCTGCGCGGTCGTGGAGGCCGACCTCCCGCCGGTGCGCGCGATGGTCGACGCCGGACGCACGTGCCTCCTCGCGGAGCCGAATCCGGAGGCCGTCGCGCGCGCGCTCGAGCGCCTCGTCGCCGACGGCGGCCTGCGCGCGCGCATCGCGACCGCGGGCGGTTCCGCGATGGCGAACAAGACGTGGGCGTCGTCCGCGCGCGCGTTCGAGCGGAAGCTCGTCGAGCGGTCCTTCGTCCGGCTGCCGGCCGGCGCCCGAGCGCAGGGTCGAGCGCGATGATCACGCGCGAGGACTACCAGCGGAATCGCTTCTCGTTCCTCTGCCGGTTCGTGAACGTCGCCGCCGACATCGGCCTCGAGATCGGCGCGGCCGACCTGCCGACCGTCATGGTGAAGCCGAACCGCTGCCGCTACGCCGACTTCCGGTCGCGCGAGGAGATGGCCGCCCTCTGGAACCTCGACGCGAGCGCGATGCCGAAGGTCGACTTCGTCGTCCGCCGCGACCAGCCGCTCTCCGGGCAGATCCCGCCCGATCGCTACGGCTACATCGTGCTCGCGCACGTCCTCGAGCACATCGCCGACCCGATCGGCTATCTCGTCGACCTCGTCGGGCTGCTCGCGCCGGGCGGCGTGCTCGTGATCATGCTGCCCGACAAGCGCCGCACGCACGACGAGCCCCGCCCGGTCACGTCGCTCCAGCACCTCCTGAACGACTTCCACGAGAAGCCGACCTACCCGTCGGTCGAGCACATCATGGAGTACGCCCCCTGCGTGATCGACGACCTGAAAGGGAAGGACCTGGGCACCGTGTTCCACTGGGCGCGCGCGAACCACGCGACCGGACAGGCGGACGTCCACTGCCACGTGTGGCGCGACGAGGACTTCTTCGCGCAGGTCGATCAGCTGATCGCGATGGGGGTCCTGGCGAACGTCGCCGCCGCCGGCCGCTGGCACAACCGCGGCGAGTTCAACGAGTTCATGCTCGCGCTCCGGGCGCGCTGACGGCTCCTAGAGTCTAGACGCGGCCGCGCGCCGGCGGGCGATCGGCGGACCCGGCGCCGGGGAGCGCGGACGGCGATCCGTCGGTCGCGCCGGCGCGCGCTCCGAGCCGGCGCAGACGGCGCGCGACCTCGCGCAGGACGCCCGTCAAGCGCCACGAGCGCGACTGCAGGATCTCGTCGAGCATCCCGCGCAGCTCGGACTCGCGACGCGCGACGACGCCGATCGTCTCACGAGCGGTCTGGAGGTCCGCTTCCGCGCGCCCTGCCCGCTCGGCCGAGGCCGCGGCGGCGTCCTCCGCGGCGCGCACGACGTCGCCGGCCGTCCGCTTCGCCTCGGCGAGCTCCGCCTCCAGGATGGCGATGCGCTGGTGCGCGTACCGGATCGGGTGCGACGGGCGGTCGACGATCTCGCGGAGCGCGAAGACGTCGGCCTGGATCTCGCGCGCGACCGCGGTCGCGACGCGGTCCCCCGCCGCGAGCTCCGCGCGCACTCGGTCGAGCTCCGCGCCGGCGCGCTCGGCGTCGCCGGCTGCCGCGTCCTCGAGCGCCGTCGCCGTGCGCCGCACCCAGTCGGACACGGTCGGGTCGACGGCGAACGCGGCGTCGTCGGCGACCTCGTGGCGGAGCCCCGCGCGCAGGAACGGCTCGATGCGCGGCGCGGCCGCGTCGAGCTCGACGGGCCAGGCGAGCGCGACGTCCGACGCCGCCTTCGCGAGCGCGTGCCGCCAGTCGGAGAGGAGGTCGTCGTAGCGCACGAAGGCGCGCCGCCGGCCGCGCGTGTGCAGCTCCGACTCGAGCGCGTAGCGCAGCCAGAGCAGGTGGCAGTGCGCGCGCGACAGCCGGTCCCGGCGCGCGAGCGAGTCGGCGATCTCGGCGGGGTGCCGGAGCGCGATCAGATACGCCGCCTCGACGCCGAGCTCGTCGAAGATCCCGGTCCAGAGCGGGACGAGGCGCGCGATGCGCGGGTCCTTCACGACCCAGAGGTCCGAGCGCGCGAGGCGGTCGCGCGCGACGTCGACGAGCGCCGCGCGCGCGCGCAGGAGGGCGGGATCGCGCCAGCCCGCCGGATCGATCGGCCAGACGTCCGACCAGACGAGGTTCAGCGCGAGGAGCGCGACATCGTTCTCCGCGACGACCACCGGGTCTTCCCAGAACCCGGCCTCGTTGTCCGCGCGCGGCGGGAGCAGGTCGTCGCCGAGGTCGCCCCCGAGCAGGCTGCAGCAGCGCGCGAGCGCCGACGTGCCGCTGCGGTGCATGCCGAGGACGACGAGCGCCCGGGGATTCGTCGCGCTCCCGTCGGCCACGCGCGAGATGTCCCTGATTTCCGGCGCGCTCGCAACCGGGCTCCGCGACCGCGCGCGCTGCCGTCGGGCTCAATCGCCGGTCGGAGCGGGCGAGAAAGAAGTCGCCGTCACCTGGTAGGGCGCGCCTCCCGCGACGCGGCGCACGCGGACGAACCAGGTTCCCGGCGCCGGGTCGGCGATGCTGCAGGTCCCGAACTGGCCGCGGTGCGAAGCGCGACAGTCGTACCGGGTCGCGGTCGGCTGGCTTCCGTGCTTGACGAAGAGACGGAACCGGCTGTGCGCGGTCTCGCCGCCATTGAGCGTCACGACGAGGCGGGTCGAGCCGGCCGCGACCCCGAACGCGTGCGCGCCCTCGCGCGTCGTCGCATCGAGCGCGCCCGAGAACGACGCGACGGACGTCGACCCGCTTCCGAGCTCCGCGACGTCGCCGCACGCCTCGCTGCGGTCGCCCGCCGCGCGTCGCTGGATGAAGCCGAGGTAGCGCGGAACGCTGGCGTCGAAGCTCAGATCGAACGGCTGGCAGGTCGCACTGCGCCCGCCGGACGTGACGCCTCCGATCCCATCGCCCGCGCCGAGATCGGCGAAGAGCGGGCCGCCGGAGTCGCCGTTGCACGTATTCGAATCCTCGCCCGCGGGACCGACGGGCGCCGCGAAGCGCCAGCACACGGACGACTCGGCGTCGACGCCGTCGCCGCAGGCCGAGGTCAGGACGCGCCCCGCCCGCTTGATCCCGTAGTCGCCGCTCGCGCTGCCGGTTCGGCCGAAGCCGACGATCGTCGCCTGCGTGCCCTGCGGCACGGCGGTCGAGAGGATCGCGCTCGGGCGGATGCCGTCCGCGTCGTGCGCGAGCCGCATCACCGAGACGTCCGCGACCGGAAAGCGATAGCGCGGGTGCACGAAGACCGCGTCGACGTCGAGGACTCCGGCGTTCTGGAGGAAGAACGCGTAGCGGCCCGGATCCGGCGCGGCGGCGCCGGTCTGGCACGCGGGGCCGTCCTCCTCGCACGCGCAGTGCGCCGCGGTCAGGACCGTCCGACACCCGATGAGGGTCGCGCTGCACCAGAGCCGCCACTGGCCGTCGTCCATGCGACGGAGGAGCGCGCCCACAGCGGGATAGTCGGACGTGACGACCCCGTTCACGATTCGCGGTTGCTCCGGCGGCGCGGGCGTCGGCTCGCGCGCCGTCCCGGCGCCGCGGGCCTCCGGAAGCGGCGCGCGGCGCTGCGGCCGAGCCGCGAACGTCGCCCCGGGCACCGCGAGCGAAGATACCAGGAGAGCGACGGCCAGGGCCCGCACGACGCACCTCGCTAGCAACCGGGTGCGCCGGCGGGCAATGCGCAAATGGCGAGCGCCGCGCGCGAGCGAGGCCTATGGCGCTCGCGCGCCTCCTCAGGCGACGTCGGCGACCGGCTCCCGCATGGTCACGAACTCCTCGGCCCCGGTCGGATGGATTCCGATGGTCGCGTCGAATTGCGCCTTCTTCGCGTGGCACTTGACGGCGATCGCGAGCCCCTGAACGATCTCTCCCGCCTCCGGACCGACCATGTGGCAGCCGAGCACGCGGTCGGTGGCGCGCTCGACCACGAGCTTCATCATCGTGGTCTCGTCCCGGCCGGTGAGCGTGTGCTTGAGCGGGCGGAAGCGCGTCCGGTACACGTCGATCGCCGCGTGCAGCTCGCCGGCGACGCGCTCCGTGAGCCCGACGGTGCCGACGTTCGGCTGGCTGAACACCGCGGACGGAACGTTCGCGTAGTCGGGCTTCGTCGGCCGGCCGGCGAAGAGGGTCGCGGCGATCGCCATGCCTTCGTGGATCGCGACCGGCGTCAAGTTGATGCGGTCGGTGACGTCGCCGATGGCGTGGATGCAGGGCACCGACGACCGCGAGTACTCGTCGACCGCCACCGCGCCGTTCGGCTCGAGCGCGACACCGGCGGATTCGAGCCCGAGCCCGCGCGTGTTCGGAAGGCGGCCGGTCGCGTACAGGACCAGATCCGCGGCGAGCACCCCTCCGCTCTCGAGCGACACGGAGAAGCGGCCGTCGGGCGAGCGGTCGATGCGCTTCACGCCGTCGTCGAAGCGGAGGTTCACGCCGGCCTTCCGCATCTCGTCGGCGAGGACGCTCCGCACGTCGTCGTCGAACCCCTGCAGGAAGAGCGGTCCGCGGTAGAGCTGCGTCACCTCGACTCCGAGGCCGTGCAGGATGCCGGCGAATTCGACGGCGATGTACCCGCCGCCGACGATGACCATGCGGCGCGGAAGCTCGTCGAGGTGGAACATCTGGTCGGAGGTGACGGCGAGGTCGCAGCCCGGGAGCCCCGGAACGTACGGTCGGCTCCCGGTCGCGATCAGGAGATGGCGCGCCGAGATGCGCCGGCCGTCGACGTCGACCTCGTGCGGGGAGACCACGGTCGCGCGGCCGTTCACGATCGCGACGCCGCTGCCCTCGAGGAGCCGCCGGTACACGCCGTTCAGGCGAGCGATCTCGCGGTCCTTGTTCGCGATCAGGCGGCGCCAGTCGAAGGAGCGCTCGCCGACGTTCCAGCCGTACGCCGCCGCGTCCTCGAAGTCGTGCGCGAAGTGCGACGCGTAGACGAGGAGCTTCTTCGGGATGCAGCCGAGGTTCACGCACGTCCCCCCGAGCGAGCTCTCCTCGGCGACCGCGACGCGCGCGCCGTACGACGCCGCCATCCGGCTCGCCCGCACCCCGCCCGAGCCGGCGCCGATCGTCAAGAGGTCGTAGTCGTACTTGGGCATCGCGCGGCATTCCTCCGCGGAGCGCGCGACGGTGCTCGCGACGTTCCGCGAGCGCGGTTGTAGCATGGGCGCGCAGCGCGCTGCCCGGCTCCTAGGGAAGGTCTGCATAAGTCGATCGGAAACGGGCATATGGAGGAGGCCGATCGACGGCTGAGGGGTGGTGGCGATGGCTGATCAGTGGACGTTCGCGTCGTAGCGCGGAGCCAGAAGGGCAAGGTGGCGCGCCGGGAGCGTTTTCTCGAGATGGACGCGGTGATCCCGTGGGCGTCGTTCATCGCGCTGATCGAGCCGCACTATCTGAAGACCGGGAAAGGTCGCCAGCCTCTGGGGCTCGAGAAGATGCTGCGGATCTACTTCCTGGCGACCGGCAGGCGTTCGAAGCACGCGGGGTGCGCGATCGGGTCAATCGACGGCTCTACGATGCCGCCTTCGTTCCGCTGCGCTCCGTCGACCTGCAGTGACCGCTGCACCCAGGGCGAGCGCGCGCTCGGCCACGGCGAGCGTGCGCTCGGTTGGGACCGCGCTGGCGATGCTCACTGGCTCATGAACACCCGCCAGCCGCTCGCCGTCCGCTTCCACTGCGCGGAGATCACGAACGTCTGGTTCCCCGTCAAGACCGCCACCGCCATCACCGGCTCGGTGGCCGCCGTGAGGTCGGTCTTCACGCGGATGTCCAGGCGCCAGATCCCGTCGGGCTTGAATGTGATGATGGCCTGCGTGATCCCGTCGCGGAGGGTCGCCGTCTGATCCTTGAAGATCCACCTGCGCCCCGACTGGACGAAGTCTCCGGGCAGGAGCCGTCCTTCCCAGATGCTTCCGTGCGAGTTCACGAGCATCACCCCGAACTCGTGCTGCGGCGGGCTGAAGCTCGGATCCGAGGGCACCCAGCCGACGCGGAGGGTGAGCAGATCCGGCCTCGTCCCGGGCGTCTTGACGATCTTGGACGCACAGCTGTGCGTGCAGACCGGCGTCGTCTGGTCCTCGATCGTGCACGTCGGCGTGCACCCGTCTCCGAACTGGCTGTTGCCGTCGTCGCACTGCTCGCCGCGGTCCGGCTCGACGATGCCGTCCCCGCAACCGACGACGAGGACGGTCGCGGCCGCGTCGTCCTGCACCGGGAAGCCGTCGTCGTCGATCCCGGACGCCGTCACGACGTCCGTCTTCGACCCGGCCCCCGTGACCTGCGCGATGAACGTGCAGTCGTAGGAGCCGGTCGGC
>DASRFA010000039.1:0-120806 GCA_035651755.1 Binatia bacterium
CACGTGCACCGGCGCCTGCACCCTCGACCCGAGCGGCTGCCACGAGACGTGCCCCGACGGCGCGTTCGCGTGCGGCGACAGCTGCGCGCCCGACGGATCGGTGTGCTGCGCGGAGCGAAGCACGTTCTGCGACCCGGGCGAGACCTGCATCGCGAGCGGCGGGTGCTGCCCGGCCGGCTACCCGACGTTCTGCGCCGGCCACTGCTACCAGGACGGCGTCGTCTGCTGCGGCGACTACGCCTGCGCGGCCGGCACCGTCTGTGCCGACGGCGGGCAATGCGCATATCCGTAGAGCGAGGCCACGCTACTGCACGACGATCCCGCCGTCGACGCGCAGCACCGCGGTGTCAAACGAGGGGATCTTCCCCTCGCCCTAGTCGCGGCAAAGCCGCGACTAGGGTCCCACTCCCCAGGTCGCTCCGCTCCGCGCGCGCTTCGCGCGCGATCGTGCCAGCGGGCTCCGCCGAGCTAACACTACCGTGACGGCTACTGCACGACGATCCCGCCGTCGACGCGCAGCACCGCCCCGCTGATCCACTTGGCGTCGTCAGAGGCGAGGAAGACGGCGGCGCGGGCGACGTCGGCGATCTCGCCGACTCGCCCGAGCGGGATCATCGCCTCGGTCATCTTGCGGGCGTTCGGGTCGTCGAGGAAGAGCCGGTTGAGATCCGTCGGCACCGGGCCGGGCGCGATGCAGTTCGCGCGGACGCCGTCGGCGCCGTACTCGGACGCGAGGTAGTACGTCAGCGTGATGAGCCCGCCCTTCGCGACGCCGTAGTCGGCGCAGCCGATCGGCGACGCCTGGAACGCGCCGTGCGACGAGACGTTCACGATCGCGCCGCCGCCGCGCTTCACGATGTGCGGCAGCGCGTGCTTCGCGCACAGGAACGGGCCGCGCAGGTTGATCGCCAGCGTCCGGTCCCAGTCGTCGGCGGAGAGGTCGGCGATCTTCCGGAAGAACGCGCACACCGCGGCGTTGTTGTAGAGGACGTCGATCCCGCCCCAGGCGGACGCGGCGCCGTCGATCGCGGCGCGAACCTCGGCTTCGCTCGACACGTCGCAGTGCCAGAAGCGCGCCTCGCCGCCGGCCGCTCCGATCTCCTCCGCGACCCGGCGGCCGGCGTCGTCGAGGACGTCGAGCAGCGCGACGCACGCGCCCTCTTCCGCGAACGTCCGCGCGACGCCCTCGCCCTGCCCCTTCGCCGCGCCCGTGACGATCGCGACCTTGCCCGCCAGCCGGCCTGTCCCGGAAGCCATCGCCTCAGCCCTGCCAGTCGCCTTCGTACGGGAGGAGCGTGAGCTCCGGCACCTGCACGATCTCGATCGGGAAGCCGTCGGGATCGCGGACGACGCAGCACTCGATTCCGCTCGGGAGGACCGCGCGCGTCGAGTCGACGACCTCGACCCCTTTTGCCCGCAGCTCGGCGAGCGTCTCGTCGAGGCTCGTCACGTAGAAGCTCAAGTGCGAGTGCCCGACCTCGTTCGACCGCCGCGGCCGGCGCGCGCGATCGGGCGGCGGCGAGCTGAAGCCGATGATCTCGATGCGCATGCCGTCCCGCTTCATGAAGATCCCCTTGAACTTGCAACCGGGGACGTCCATCACGCGGGCGGTCGCCTCGTCGTCGAAGTCGAACTCCGCGACGACCTCGAAGCCGAGGACGTCGACATAGAAGCGCCGCGACCGCTCGATGTCCGAAACGCAGTGCGAGTAGTGCAGGAGCCGCGCGTTCTTCATCGCCTCACCTCGCCGCGATCACCGTCGTTCGACGCCCGGTGCGCCGGTCAATCGTCAAGCCAAACCGTAGAGCGCCTTCGCGTTGGCGCCGCGCACCTTGTCCTGGGCCGTCGCCGGCAGCTTCAGGAGGTGCTCCTCGAGCTCGTCGACGACGCCCGGGAACGTCGCGTCGAGGTGCGGGTAATCGGACGCCCACACGATCCGGTCCTCGCCGATGAGCGGCGTCAGGAGCGGCAGCGTCGTCTCGTCGGGATCGTAGGAGACCCAGCACTGGCGCTTGAAGTACTC
This sequence comes from Binatia bacterium, assembly GCA_035651755.1. Lineage (GTDB taxonomy): Bacteria > Desulfobacterota > Binatia > UBA12015 > UBA12015 > DASRFA01. The sequence continues at coordinate 2,024 of DASRFA010000039.1, forward strand.
GCTCGGCTTCCGCTTCAGGTCGGGCGCCATCCACGCGTAGACGTGCGCGAAGTGGTCGAAGCGGTCGAACCAGTGCCCCATCCAGCCGCCGCCGGCCTCGAGCACGACCACCTTCAGACTCGGGTGCCGCTCCAGCACGCCGCCGCACACCATGTGCGAGAAGCCGATGAACGCGTCGATGAAGAAGATCGACGGGTGGCCCATGACCGGCGCGTCGAGCCGCAATCCCTGCAGCGCGCCCGGGAGATCGCCGCAGCCCGACGGGTGGAGCCCGACGGGAGCGCCCGCTTCGGCGCACGCCGCCCAGAACGGGTCGAAGTACGGGTCGTGCAGCGCGCGGCCTTTGCAGGGGTTCGGGCGGATGAACACGCCGCGCATGCCGAGCTCGCCGACCGCGCGCCGCATCTCGCGGACCGCCGCGTCCACGTCCTGCATCGGGATGCCGGCGATCCCGATCAGGCGACGCGGGTCGGTGCGGCAGTAGTCGGCCAGCCAGTCGTTGTAGACCCGGCAGCACGCCTCCGCGACCGCCGGGTCCTCGATCGCCTCCAGCAGGAGGCCGATCGACGGATAGAGTACCGCCGTGTCGATGCGCTCCCGGTTCATGTCCGCGAGCCGCAGCTTCGGGTCGAAGCCGCCCGGGCAGAGCTCGGCGTAGCGGACGCCCTTCCCGACGTCCTCGAAGGGCCGGCCGGCGAGGCCGACGCCGACGATCCCGTAGGGCAGCAGCAGGCGGTCCTCGACGTAGACCTCCTCCTGCAGCGTGTCGGGATTCCAGCGCACGCGGAAGCCGCGCTCGCGGAGCGACGGCGTGAGCTCGCGCTCCCAGAGGTCGGCGGGCTCGATGACGTGGCCGTCGGCGTCGATCGTTTCCATGGCGATCACCTCTCGAGACGTCGCGACGAGGAGAGCCGCGCGGCCGGGCGGACGAGCGCGCGCCGGATGAGGCGCACGAGCTCGCGCTTTCGCTCCTCGAACGAGACGTCGCGGTAGAGCCGGCGTCCGACCTCCGGCAGCATGAGCTCGAAGAGGATCGCGCCGCCGATCGACAGGATCGATCCGAGCGGGCGATCGGGGTACAGCTCGCCCGCCGCGACGCCGCTCGCGATGAAGGTCGCGAAGCGCTCGACGAAGCGCGCGAAGACCGGCATCGCGTCGCGCCGCCCGCCGTCCGACGGCAGGACGCGATCGCTCTCGAGGAGGGCGTGGGCGAGGATGCGCGCGTTCAGCGGGTCGGCGCCGTAGAAGTCGACGAGCGCCTCGATCACGCGGTCGAGGCGCGCGGCGTGGCTCGCCGGCGGCGCATCGAAGAGGCCGTGCGTCGCGGCATCGAGCCGCTCACCGAGCGACTCGAAGACCGCGTAGACGAGCGCGTCCTTGTTCGCGAAGTAGTGGAAGAGCGTCGCCTTGTTGACGCCCACGCGCTCGGCGAGGAGCGCGAGGCTCAGCCCCGCGTCGCCGCCGTCGGCGTACAGGCGGCTCGCCTCGGCGACGATCCGACCGCGCAGCACGTGCGCGCGGCTGCGTCCTGGCGGGCGCCCCGGGCCGCGCGCGCGGCGCCGCGTGGCCGTGTGCGGGCGCCTCATGCGAGCGCCGTTCGGGCCGGCGGGTCCCCGCCGGCGGCCCACCAGGCTCCCGGGTACGGCCCGTAGGCGTCCGGCCAGTACTGCTCGGGGACGAATGCGCGCCGCACGACCCGCTCCGGCATGAGCGTCAAGCTATAGTCGCGGATCCCCTTCTGCATGAGGGCGACGTCGGCCGGCGGGGCGTCGTCGTAGCCGCGACGCGAGGCGCCCGAGTACGCGAGCGCGAGGCGGCGGATCACGGCGAGCTGCCAGCCGTTCATCGAGCCGAGGAGGAACGTCACGTGCCCGACCTCGTCGACCAGGATCTCGTCGAAGAGCTCGCGCACGCGCTCGCGCATCTCGGGGTGGTCGGCGAGGAGGCGCTCGCCCTTCTGCGCCATGCTCGCGAACGCGACCGTGCCCATCAGCTCACCGGCGAGGAGCAGCATGTACGACGCACGGCGGGGCAGGTGCGCCATGATCTTGACGGACTGCTGGATCACGCGCGGCGGCGTCCGCATCTGGAACTCGATCCCGAAGAGGCGGCAGACCTCGTGCATGATGCGGGTGTGGTAGGTCTCCTCGAGGTCGGCGAAGTCGCGCGGCTGGAGATTCCGGCCGCCCTCGCCGAGGCCGTCGAAGCCGCCGCGGTCGAGCAGGTAGTCGACGCCCCAACCCTCGCCCTCGTTCGCGCGCGCGACCTGCACGAGCCAGAACGTGAGCGGCGACACCTCCGACGGCGGGATCGTGCCGCGGTGGAGGCGCGCGAACTTCTCGCGATCGATCCGCTCGCCGCGCCACTCGGGCGCCGGCCTCTCGGCGAGCTTCCGGAAGAACTCCTCCCGTCGCGACAGACGGCGCTCACGCACGTCGGGATCGCCGTCGCGCGCGAGCGCGAAGGCGACGTAGTCGTCGGCGATGCGGCGCCGCTCCTCGCGCGGAAGCGGCGTGAAGAGGCGCGCGTCGAGCATGCCGACGATATCCACCTGTCGGTAGATTTTGTCAAGATACGTCTGGCCTACGGAGGCCCGGCAAACGAATTCGCCGCGACGGAGTCCTGCCCCTCGGGCCTCCTTCGGCCAGCCGCTCGATACGTCTGGCCTGCGGAGGCCCGGCAAACGAATTCGCCGCGACGGAGTCCTGCCCTCGGGGCCTCCTTCGGCCAGCCGCTTGTTTTCATTCTCGCATCCGGCCGCGGGCTGGACGCCCGACGGCGCGCATGCGAGCGTCGCGGGCATGCCGAGACTGATCGAAAAGCCGACCGTGATCGCGGCGGCCGGCAACAAGCCGAAGCAGATCGAGGAGTTCGTCGGACGCGTGAACTCGGGCCACGCGTCGGTCAGCGTCGCGCGCATGAAATCGCCGCAGGGATGGGTCGAGCCGGGGCAGCGTCCCGACTTCGAGGAGGTGACGGTCGTGCTCGCGGGAATGCTGCGCGTCGAGCACGAGGGTGGAACGACGGACGTGCGGGCCGGACAGGCGATCGTCGCCCGGCCCGGCGAGTGGGTGCGCTACAGCAGCCCGGAGGCGGGCGGCGCCGAGTACGTCGCGGTCTGCCTGCCGGCGTTCTCGCCCGACACCGTCCACCGCGACGTAGGATAGCGGCCCGGAGACCCGCCCATCGCGCTACCCCTCGCCATCGTCCTCCTTTCGGTAGGCGTCGGGGCCTTCGTCGGCCTCGCGCCGGGCGGCGGGAAGCCGCGGCTGGGCGCCGTCCGCACGTTCGCGTTCGTCGCCGCGGCGGTCGTCGTGTTCGGGCAGCTGCTGCCCGAGGCGCTCTTCGACGTCGGGCTGCCGGCGCTCCTCGTGTTCGCGCTCGCGCTCGCCGTGCCGGCGACGCTCGAGCGCCTCGCGCACGCGCGCCACCGCCGCCACGGCGCGCACCACGACCACGGGCAGCACGCGGACGATCACGCAGCGGGGCTCGAGCTCGGCTACGCGGCGCTGGTCATCCACAGCTTCGGCGACGGCTTGACGGTGGGCGCGCTCGCCGACCCGCTGCACGGCGGCGACGCGTGGCTTCCCGTGACGCTCTCGATCGCCGCGCACACGGTTCCCGTCACCGCGCTGTTCGCGGTCGCGTTCGCGAGCCAGCGCGGCACGCGCTCCGCGGTGCTGCGCGCCGCGTGGCTCGGCTGCGCAATGGCGGTCGGCGTGCTGGCGGCAGGCGCCGTGCCGCCCGCGGTCGCGGGCCCCATCGAGCCCTGGCTGACGGCGGCCGTCGCGGGCCTCCTCCTGCACGTGATCGCGCACGACTGGCCGGTCGAGCCGCTCCGGACGCCCGGCGAGCGCGCGCTCGAGCTGCTGGCCGTGGCGGCGGGCCTCGCCCTGCTCCTCGCCGGAGGGCACGCGGGCTCCCACGACGGGCACGGCACGACCGAGCTCGGCGCGACGTTCGTCCGGCTCGCGCTCGCGACCGCGCCGCTGCTGCTCCTCGGCGTCGTGGCGGGAGCGACGGTGGAGGCGTCGTCGTCGCGGCTCCGCGCGCACGCACGCAGTGCGCGCTCGTTGCTCGGTGAGGCCGCGCGCGGGTGGCTCCTCGGCGGCGTGCGCCAGACGGCGACCTGCCAGCCGCTCGGCGGAGCCGCCGCGCTCGGGCGTGCCGGCGCCGCGCCGGCGGCGGTCCTGGCATTCCTGGTCGGCGCGCCGCAGCTCGCCGCGGACGCGTTTGCGCTCTCGGTCGGCCTTCTCGGCTGGCCGCTCGCGATCGCGCGCGTCGCGACGGGGTCGATCGTCGCCTTCGCGGTCGCGCTCGCGGCCGCACCGCTCGCGGACACGCGAGCGAACGACGCGGACGCCACCGTCCTGGCTCGCGAAAGCGCCGCCCGCGCGCTCCCCTTCGAACGGGACACGCGAACGTGGGTCGAGCGCTTCGCGCGCGCCGGCGACGCTCTCCTCTTCCGGACCGGCGCGTGGATCGTGGCCGGGCTCGTCGCCGCGACCTACGCGGAGCTCGCGCTTCCCGACGGTGCGCTCGCGCGCTTCGCGACGAGCCACCTCGATCTGCTCCTCGTGACGGCGGCGGCGCTTCCGGCCGCCGTGTGCCCGGCGGCCGCGATCCCGCTCGCCGCCGTGCTGGTCGCGAAGGGGATTTCGAGCGCCGCGGCGCTCGCGGGGCTCGTCGTCGCTCCCGCGATCGGGATCCCGGCGATCGCGTCCCTCGCGCGCTCGTCCGGGCGGCGCACGGCGATCGCCGCGGTGGCCGTGCTCGTCGGCGGGACCTGGTCGATCGCGCTCGTCTGCGGAGCGCTCGGCGTTCGGGCGGACGTCGGCGCCGTCGCGAGCGGCGCGCGCTCGGCCGGACCCATCGCGACCGCGGCCCTCGTGGCGCTCGCGCTCCTGGTCGCGCGCTCGGTCTGGCGGAGCGGCCTGCGCGCGTGGCTCGCTTCGCTCGGGGAGGCGTTCGCCGCGCCGGAAGGCGCGACCGCGACCGTGGAGCCAGGGCAGGACCGCCGGCCCGGCTCGGCGGCCGCGACGCAGGGGCTCGAGCCGAACGCCGTCGCCGCAGACGCCGAAGCGCGCTGGTAGCGACTCGCGGGCGCCTCAGCTGCGGCGGTTCGCGGCGGCCGACGGACCGCTCGCGCCGGCCAGATGGATGAGGCGCGCCGCGTGCGCCGGCAGCCGTCCCGCATCGAGCCGCCCTTCGTGGACCGGCAGCGTCTCGCCGGTCCACACGTCGCGCGCCGCTCCCGGCGCCGCGCCCGCCAGCATGCGCGCGACGTCCGGGAAGTCGGCGAGGCGGAGCTCGATGCGCGCGGGCTCCTCGGACGCGTTCAGCGCGAAGAGATACGCACCACCGCCCCGCGCGCGCGCCGCGAGGAGCGACGGGAAGCCCGAGCGCAGGAGGTCGAGGCAGACGGGCGGCTCGTCGGCGACGTCGTCGCGGATTGCGAGCGCCCGCTCCGCGATCGCGAGCCGATCCGCGGAGAGGTCGGCCAGGTCGTCCGACACGAGCAGCGTCCCGCCCGAGACCGCGATCACCGAGGCGAGCGACTGGACCTCGTCGGGCGTGAGGCGCGTGCGCTGGTCGCGAACGAGCAGGCAATCGGGGTCGTTCCGCCAGAGACGGCCGTGCAGGAACGCGCGCGCGATCGCGTTCCTGACCGCGTTGCGGGTCGCGGGCAGCTCGTAGTCGAGGCCGAGCCAGCGCGACAGCGGATCGCGCCAGAACGGAGCGACGTCGGCGCCGATCCGCATCGAGTCGACCAGGCCGACGGCGGGGCCGAGCGGGCAGCCGCACGCCAGCAGGTGGACGTCGTCGCCGACCGCGCTCCGGATGATCTCGAGGCCGCGCCGCAGCGCTTCGGCGCCGGTCGCGCGCGGGTCGCGCCGCCGGCCCGGCAGCGCGGCCGCGAACAGGAAGTCGAGCTTCAAGAAGCGGAACCCGAAATCGCCGACGAGCGTGCGGCAGGTGTCGGCGAGCCACTCCGCCGCGCCGGGATGCGTCGGGTCGATCGCCCACGCGGAGTCGAGGCGGCCCCACGCCGGGTTGTAGGTGCCGCGACGCCGGCGGCCGGTCGGGTCGCGCACGAGCCAGCCCGGGTGCTCGCGTGCGAGCTTCGACTCGGGGCGCGCGAGAAAGGGCGCGACCCAGACGCCGGGCGCGAAGCCGGCCGCGGCGATCTCGCGCGCGATCGGCGCGAGGCCGCGCGGGAACTTCGCGTTGGTCTCGAGCCAGTCGCCGATCGCCGCCTGATAGCCGTCGTCGATCTGGAAGAGATCGAGCGGAAGGCGCGCGCGGAGACGCGCCCCTGCCTCGAGGTTGCGCTCGATCGCCGCTTCGTCGACGCGCGTGAAGTACTCGTACCAGGAGCACCATCCGGTCGTCGGCGCGTGCGGGATGCGAGCGCCCATCTCCCGCCCGAGCCCCGCCGCCCACGCGTCGAGCAGCGCCGGCACAGCGTTGGGCGGTCCCCATTGCACGAGCAGTGGCTCGCCGACGCGCGTCTCTCCCGCGGCGAGCGCCACGCCGTCGAACGGAAGCCGCGCGACGAGGCGCGGCCCCTCGCCCGGCCGCGTCGCCAGCTCGAAGCTTCCGAACTGCGAGCCGCTTCGCAGGAATCCGAGCGCCAGCGCGCTGCGATCGGTCGGAGCACCCTCGACCGTGAGCGCGGTGAACAGATCCGACGTCAGCCGGCCGGCGCGCGCCGTCGCCGGCGCGAACGGGCTCGCGACGACCTCGCGCAGGAACCGCGGGAAGAGCCGCGGCTCGCGCGCGCCTCCCGCCAGCGCCGACGTGCCGGACCAGCTCTGCCAGCCGTTGTGGAGGAACCGGATCGCGGACGGGGGCGTGTCCCAGCCGTCGAGCGACAGCGGCTCGACCGATTCGAGTCGGATGCCGTCGCGCCGCGACGTCACGTGCGACGAGACGACGATCGCCGTGCGCGCGTCGCCCGCAGCCGAATCGCCGGCGCGATCGCGCTCGATGCGGATGTCGACCAGCAGATCGCGGTTCCCGACCTCGACGAAGCGGCCGACGGAGAGCTCCGGATCGATCGGGATCGCGAGCTCCGCCGGGACGCCGTCCCGGCGGTAGCGGACGACCGCGTGGTACGGCCCGAGCGCGAAGCGTCGCGCGCGGCGATCGGCGTCGCTCATCGACCACCCCGCCGGCGGTCGCTCATCGCGCGCCCTCGGGGGCGGCGTCGGACGCGGCCGGTGCGCGAGGTCACTTGCGGTCTATGGATTCGGCGCGCGGTGGGGTCAAGCGGGCGCGCCGCGGCGCGAGCGGGATGACGCGCGCTCGGTGCGGCGCTAGAGACCGATGCGTGACGCGGCTCGTGTCGTGGAACGTCAATGGGATCCGCGCGTGCGTGAGCAAGGGCTTCCTCGACTGGCTCGGGCGCGCGCGCGCCGACGTCGTCGCGCTGCAGGAGACCCGCTGCCAGCTCGACGAGCTGCCGGCCGCGCTCCGCCGCATGCGGCGCTACCGCCACGTGGCGTGGTCGGTCGCGAGCTCGAAGCGCGGCTACAGCGGGGTGGCGCTCCTGTCGCGAGCGGAGCCGTTCCGGGTCGCCACGTCGCTCGGCGCGGAGGAGTTCGATCGCGAGGGGCGCTTCGTGCTGGCGGAGTTCGAGTCGGCGCTGGTCGCCTCGGTGTACTTCCCGAAGGGCAGCGGAACGCTGCGCGACAACAGCCGGGTGCCGTACAAGCTCGCGTTCACCGAGCGCCTGTTCCGGTTCATGGAGCGCGAGCGCCGGCGCACGCGGAAGCCGGCCGTCATCCTCGGCGACTTCAACGTCGCGCCGCACCCGATCGACCTCGCTCGCCCGCGCGGCAACGAGACGACGAGCGGCTTCCTGCCCGAGGAGCGCGAGCTGCTCGCGCGCTGCCTCGGCCGCGGCTGGATCGACGCCTACCGGACGCTGCATCCCGAGCGCGTCCAGTACACCTGGTGGAGCAACCGCTTCGGCGTCCGCGACAAGAACATCGGCTGGCGCATCGACCACACGGTCGTCTCGAGCGACTTCCTGCCGCGCGTGCGGGACGCTTTCATCCTCGACCACGTGCGCGGCTCCGATCACTGCCCGATCGGCGTCGACGTCGACGTCGACCTCTCGGGTCCGCGCGTCTCGTGCGTGACGCGCCTCGCGCTCCCGCGCTCGGCCTAGGAGGCTGGGCGCCGGCCTTGCGTCGAGCGCGTCGGCGGTCCATCTACTTGGCTTCCGGCTGCCGGTGCGCATGAGCGGCGCGCCGCGGAGCCGCGATCGGAGGTGCCGTGATGGCGAGCCCGGAGCTCCAGATGGTCGTCCAGATGCTGCGGTCGCGGCCCGCGCCCGCGAATCCGACGGTCGCGGAGATGCGCGCCGGCCTGGAGCAGATGGTCGGGCTCTTCCCGCCGTCGCCCGACGTGCGGCTCGACACGGTGGTCGCGGACACCGTGCCGGCGGAGTGGATCGCCGCCGGCGACGTCGACGAGCGCCGCACGGTGCTCTACCTCCACGGCGGCGGGTACGTCGTCGGCTCGATCAACACGCATCGCGACCTCGCCGCGCGCGTCTCGCGCGAGTGCGGCGCGCGTGTCCTCCTGATCGACTACCGGCTCGCGCCCGAGCACCCGCACCCGGCGGCGGTCGACGACGCGGTCGCGGCGTATCGCTGGCTCCTCGCGCAGGGCTGCGATCCGCGCCGGACGACGATCGCGGGCGACTCCGCGGGCGGCGGCTTGACGGTCGCGACGCTGGTCGCGCTGCGCGACGCGGGTGCGCAGCTCCCGGCGGCCGGCGTCTGCCTCTCGCCGTGGGTCGACCTCGAGGGCATCGGCGACTCGATGACCGCGCTCGCCGAGCTCGACCCGATGGTGCGGAAGGATGGCCTGCTGATGATGGCGGCGATGTACCTTGGCGACCTCCCCGCGACGACGCCGCTCGCCGCCCCGCTCCATGCCGACCTGCGAGGCCTGCCACCGCTCTACATCCAGGTCGGGAAGGCGGAGACCCTCCTCGACGACTCCGTCCGGCTCGCCGACCGGGCGCGCGAGGCGGGCGTCGACGTGCTGCTCGAGGCGTGGGACGACATGATCCACGTGTGGCAGGCGTTCGCACCGATCCTGCCGGAGGGGCGCGAGGCGATCACGCGCATCGGGGCGTACGTTCGCGAGCGGACCCCGAGCGCTTCGCGCGCGGCGTAGCGGTCGATCGTCGGGCGCTCGCGACCGCGGCGCGGGAAACGCTCCGGCGGTCGCGGCGGGTGCCAGGCTGATGTCGTCGATGGCGATCGCCGCGAACTTCCTGCGGCGCGCGGCGGAGCGGTGGCCGGAGCGCGTCGGCTTCGTCGAGCGGCGTGCCGACGGCTCGGACGACGAGGTCTCGTTCGGCGCGCTCGAGGCGCGCGTGCGACACGCCGCGGCCGAGCTGCGCGCGCGCGGCGTGCGGGAGCGCGACCGCGTCGTGCTGCTCGCGGGAAACGGGACCGGCGTCGTCGTCGCGTGGTTCGCGGTGACGTACGCGGGCGCGACGGTGATCCCCGTGTCGACGGTCTCGGCGGCGCGCGAGGTCGCGCACCGGCTCGACCACGCGCGTTGCCGGGCGATCGTCTACGACCGCGCATGGGAGGCGCTCGCGCGCGAGGCCGTCGCGGCGTCGTCCGGCGGCGCGGCCGCGGTTCCGCTCGACGAGCTGCTCGCGGCAGCGGAGCGCGCGCCGGCCGACGTCCCGGCCGAGGTCGATCCCGCGTCGCCCGCGATGATCCTCTACACGTCCGGGACGACGGGCGAGGCGAAGGGCGCCCTCATCTCACACGCAGCGCTCGTCACGCACACGCGAGTCCTCGTCGACGAGGTGCTGCGACTCCGCGAGAGCGATCGCATCCTCGGCGTGCTGCCTCTCGCGCACTCGTTCGGCTGCCGGATGGTGATGCTGGCGAGCCTTCGCGCCGGCTGCCGCTGCGTCCTCGTCCCGCGCTTCGACGCCGCCGCGTCGCTCGCCGCGATGATCGAGGAGCGCATCACGTGGGTACCGGCCGTGCCGACGATGTACGCCGCGTGGGGCGCGCTTCCGGATGGCCCGAAGCCCGCGTCGCTCCGCTGGTGCCTCGCGGCCGGGTCGCCGATGGCGGACGAGATCGCGCGTCGCGCCGAGGCGCGTTTCGGCGTCGAGGTACGTCAAGCATACGGGATGACCGAGGCGACGATCTCGACGTTGAACACGCCTCCGGACGAGCGCATCTACGGCTGCGTCGGACGGCCGGCGCCCGGGATCGAGGTGCGCATCGTCGACGGCGAGGATCGCGACGCACGCGCGGGCGAGACGGGCGAGGTGCTCATCCGCGGCCGCAACCTGATGAGCGGGTACCTCGACGATCCCGCCGCCACCGCCGAGGCGATGCGGGGCGGCTGGATGCACACCGGCGACATCGGACGGCTCGACGATTCCGGTCGCCTCTTCGTCGTCGATCGCCTGAAGGACCTGATCATCCGCGGCGGGAACAACGTGTACCCCTCGGAGGTCGAGGCGGCGCTCGCGAGCCACCCGGGGGTCCGCGAGGTCGCGGTGGTCGGGCGGCCGGACGACTACCTCGGCGAGGAGGTGGTCGCGGTCGTCGTGGCGCACGCGGATCCGCCTCCGTCCGCCGAGGACCTCCGCGACTGGGCCGCCGCGCGGGTCGCGGCGACCAAGGTGCCGCGGGAGTACGCGTTCGTCGACGCGCTGCCGCTCGGGCCTTCGCGCAAGGTGCTCAAGCGAGCGCTGCGAGAGGAGGTGGCGTCGGGGCGGCTGCGGGCGATTGCCGCCGCGCGATCGCGTCGCGCCTAGACCGTCGCGCTGCGCGCGAGGATCTGCTCGAGAAAGGCTGCGCTGCGCTCTTCGAGCTCGGCGCAGCTCTCGAACGCCTCGCGCGCCCGAGCATCCGAAGCTTCCGAGGCGACGGCGCGCCAGAAGGCCGCCCCGCTCCGTTCCGCGGCCGCCTGGATCGCGTACTGCTCCGCCGCGGGACGCTCCGCCATCGCCGCACGGTAGGCGTCGGCGATCGGCGCGAGCGCCTCCATGCAGCGGCGCTCCTCGTCGGGACTCAGCGCGAGAAGCGCGTCGACGCGGCTCGCGATGTCGCGCTCGCGCCGCGCGCACTCTCGCAGGCCCGCCGCTTGGGCTGCATCCCGACACGATGCGGCCCACCCGTCGTAGCGCTCCGCGGCCGCCCGCTCGAGCCTTGCGACGAGCCGCGGCCGCACCGAAGCCGGTACGGCTTCGAGGAGCGGAAGGACGACAGCTCCGACGTTGGGCAGGGCAGGGTCGGCCGGCATGTCCCCGTTGTACGCGAACCGCCATGCGCGCGGCAATGCGACGCCGCACCCCGCTTGACTGCTTCTGCGTGGTCGCCGAACGTCCATCCATGCAGAACCGTCCGTGTGCCCGCAGGACCGCGTCGCGCGAGCGGTCGCCGCTTGCGATCTCCCTGCTGGCCGCGGCGGCGGTCGCGGCGATCGCTGCTTCTGCTCCCGCGCGCGCCGCCGATCACTGCTCCGTCCGCGTCGACCGGCGCGACGGCACGCTCTTGCTTACCGCCGCCCACGTGACCGGAACGCTGCGCTGGGGCACGACGCTCGGCCAGGAGTCGACGCCGGTCTTCGACGCCGCCACCTGCACGACGCCGACGGGCCGCGCGGTCCGCTGCACGCTCGGCGACGTCGGCACCCCGGAGCGGACGACCGTCCCCGACGGCTGCACCGTCTTCCTCGCCGACGACGGCCCGACCCGCTGCGCGGCGTACGTCGCGAAGTGCCGGCCGATCCCGCCGCCGATCGCCTGCCAGATGTTTCCCGCGAACAACGTCTGGAACCGCGACGTCTCCGGTCTGCCGCCGCACCCGCTCTCGGACGACTACGTCGCGAGCATCGGCATGAGCGCTCCGCTGCACCCCGACTTCGGCGGCGCGCTCTACCGGAATGCGCCGATCGGGATCCCGTACACGGTCGTGCCGTCGATCCAGCCGCTCGTGCCGATCTCGTTCCTCTACGACGACGAGAGCGACCCGGGGCCCTACCCGCTCCCGCCGTTCGCGCCCGTCGAGGGCGGAGCGAAGCCGGGAGTCGGCAAGGGCGACGCCCACGTGCTCGTCGTCGAGACCGGCTCGTGCACGCTCTGGGAGGTCTACGCGGCGAAGAGCCACGTGAAGGGCGCGAGCTGGAGCGCGGGCTCGGGCGCCGTCTTCGACTTGACGAGCAACGCGCTCCGCCCCGCGGGATGGACGTCCGCCGACGCCGCCGGCCTGCCGATCCTGCCGGGCCTCGTCCGCTGGGACGAGACCGAGGCCGGCGTCATCGCGCACGCGATCCGCTTCACGGCGCCGCGGACGCAGAGCGCGTATGTGTGGCCGGCGCGACACGAGGCGAGCTCGTCGAGCGATCCGGCGCTCCCGCCGATGGGCGTCCGCTTCCGGCTGAAGTCGACGTTCAACGTGTCGTCGTTCTCGCCGCGCAACCAGGTGATCCTGACCGCGCTCAAGACCTACGGCATGATCCTCGCCGACAACGGCTCGTCCTGGTTCATCAGCGGCACTCCCGATCCGCGCTGGGACGACGACGAGCTGAACGAGCTGAAGACGCTCCACGGCTCGGACTTCGAGGCGGTCGACACGTCGTCGCTGATCGTCGACCCGGACTCCGGTGCGACGCCGTAGCGACGGACGCACAGGCGACGGGACAGGCGGGTGCCTAGAGCACGCGCCACCACGGCGCGGCGAGGATGCCGGGTGCGAGCCACTCGAGAGCGCTGCCGGTGTGCAGAAGCAGCCCCGCGCGGGCCTTCTTGCCGTACTCGGCGCGAAACGACCGCAGATGGACCGCATCCGACAGCCTCGGGCGATCGCTCGCCTTCACCTCGATCGGCAGCAGCCGGCCACCGGCCTCGACCACGAGATCGACCTCCTCTCCCGTCGCCGTTCGCCAGTACGAGAGCTCCACGCGCGCGACGCGCGCGTCGCGCCACGCCAGGAGATCGTGGAGCACCAGGTTTTCGAGGTGCTCGCCTCCCGGCTCCGCCACCTCGCCGAGGTACAGGGCGACGCCGACGTCGCCCCAGTACAGCTTCGGGGACTTGATCAGCCGTTTGGTGCGGTTCACCGCATACGCGGGCAGGCGCACGAGCAGATACGAGGTCTCGAGCAGGTTGAGCCAGCGGTGAACCGTCGGCTGCGGCAGGGCAACGTCTCGGCCCAGCTCGGTCTGATTGACGAGCTGGCCCAGGCGTAGACAGCTCGCTCGCATGAGACGGCGGAAATCGGGGAGCGCGCTGATGGACGCGAGATCCTGGAGGTCTCGCTCGAGGTAGGTGCGCACGTAGCCGTCGAACCAGACCGCGCGCTCCTGCGAAGAGCGCATGGCCAGCGCTGGCGTCGGGAAGCCGCCGCGACGGGCGAGCGCACGCCAGTCCTCCCGGTCCGTGCGCTCCTTCGCGAGCAGGTCGCGCCACTCGTCGTCCGGAGCGGCGAGCAGCGAGTCCCAGATCCCGGCGCGGCCGAGGCCGAGCTGTTCGCGCCGAGTCATGGGCCAGAGCGTCAAATAGCTGGCCCGGCCGGCCAGCGACTCGGACACGTGCCGCATGAGCAAGAGGTTCGCCGATCCGGTGAGCAGGAAACGGCCGGCCGTCCGCTTCCGGTCGATGGCTCGTTTGACGGCGCGGAGCAGCGCCGGCTCGCGCTGAACCTCGTCCAGCGTCAACGCCTCCGCGCCGCCCACCAGGTCGTCGGGATCGCGGTTCGCGACGTCGAGAACGTCGAGATCGTCGAGCGTGACGTATCGGCGGGGCCCGGGAACGAGATGCTCCGCGAGCGTGCTCTTCCCGGTTTGCCGAGCGCCGGTCAGGACGGTGGCCGGCATGATGCGAAGGCGCTCGGCGAGCGCCTTCGCGACGAGCCGCGGAAGCCTATTCACGTCGTGAATGATTATCATTCGCGATGTGAATGATCAACCAAACGGTCCGGCCTACGACGCCGCCGCTCGCGGGACGCCGCTCGAGCTCGGCGATGTGTCGATCTGCGCTCGGTCAGTCGCGGTCGGGGGCGCCGAGCGGGAAGTTCGGCCGGTACGGCCGCGCCTCGTCGACGGCACGCGCGAACGACGGCCGCGCGACAAGCCGCCTCCGGTACGCGCGGACGCTCGCGCACGCGTCGGGGATCGGGTGCACCCAGTCGGCGTAGAAGAGCGACGGCGCCGCGGCACAGTCGGCGAGGCTGAAGGCGCGACCCGCCGCCCACTCGCGATCGCTCATCCGCTCGTCGAGCCAGCGGTACGCGGTGTCGAGCAGCGAGCGTGCGTCGGCGACGCCCGCGGGATCGCGGCTGTCGGGCGGCCGGATCGCGTCGAAGACGATCTTCTGCATCGGCGTCATCACGTAGTTGTCGAAGAAGCGGTCCATCGTCCGGACCTCGAGCGCGGCGCGCGGGTTCTCGGGAAGCATGCGGACCGGCCCCGGGTGGTGGAGGTCCAGGTACTCGACGATGATGCTCGCCTCGACGACCGTCCGGCCCTCGTCCACCAGCACGGGCATGCGTCGGAGCGGCCAGAGCCGCGCGTGCTCCGCGGCCTCCTCGTCGTGGCCCGGCGCGAGCAGCCGCCACTCGAACGGAACGCCGTTCTCGTAGAGCGGGATCAGGACCTTCTGGCAGTACGACGAGAACGGATGCGCGAAGAGCTTCACCGATTTGCCTCCTCACCCCTCGGTCGAACGAGCCTCGCCGGAATCGACGGCCCGAGCCGCGCCGATCACGCCGCACGGTTCACGACGTGGCCATCGCCTCGGCCGCCTCCGCCGACGTCCGGACCGGTACGACCTCGAACGAGCCGAGGTCCTTCCAGCTCTCGATCCAGACGTCGAAGAGCGCCGGGTCGTCGGTCCGCATGAGCTGCCAGCAGGTGGAGAAGTCGCGGCTCACCCAGCTCGACACGTACTCGAGGCCGTCCGGCAGCATCCGGCCACGCTCCCGAGCCCTGCGGTAGATCTCGGGCGCCGCGCCCGGATTGAAGTGCTCGACCACCATGTACAGCATCCACGCCTCCTTTCTCGACGGACCCTTGTATCCATCCGATCGCGAGCGTAGTTCCGTAGTCCTGGCCGGGGCGCCGGGCGCGCTCCGGGGAGGGACTCCGCCATGGCATTCCATCACGTCGCGATCGCCACCAAGGACGCCGAGGCGAACCACGATTTCTACACCCGGGTCATGGGCTTCAAGCTCGTGAAGACGGTCGTGGCGCCGACCCCGCCCGGCGACCACGGCGGATGGGCGCGCCACCTCTTCTACGACACCGGGAACGGCGAGCTCATCGCCTTCTGGGACCTGCACGACCCGAAGATCGGCGACGGCTGGAAGGTCGATCACTCCGAGAGCCTCGGGCTTCCGATCTGGGTGAACCACATCGCCTTCGACGCGCCGACGCGCGACGCGCTCGACTCGCGGCGTCGCCACTGGCAGGAGAGCGGCATCGAGGTCCTGGAAATCGACCACGAGTGGTGCGTGTCGATCTACGCGACCGACCCGAACGGCGTGATGGTCGAGTTCTGCCACACGACGCGCGCGTTCGCCGCCGACGAGATCGCGGGCTCCGAGCAGCTCCTGCGCGATCGCAAGCCTCCCCTCGAGGAGACCCCGCCGAAGGTGACGGTGCATCCACCGATCCGCAGGACGGCCGACGGCTCGCGGCAGTCGGTTCAGCTCGGCGCGCCGCCCGCCGCGACCGCCGGCGCGGAGGACAGCGCCTCCGCGAGGTAAGGCACCGCCTCGTCGGTCAGCGACATGTCGGGGGCGAGGCGCTTGCCGAGCCCCTCGGCCGTCATCATGGCGAGGTTCGCCATCGTCATGTGGCTCCGCGCCTGGACGCCGTGGCGGCGCAGGATGTCGAAGATCCGTCCGATCTCCGCCGTCACCTGAAGGCGCGCCAGGCCCTGGCGGCGAACCGCGTCGACGAACTCGACGATGTCGCGCTCGAACGCGGCGTAGTCGCGCACCGCGACGTGCGGCGAGTTGTCGTAGAACAGGCGCGCGACCGTGACGCCGTCGCCGGTCGCGAGCGCGTAGAGCGTCCGCGCGCTCATGACGCGATCGTCGTCGGTGAGCTCGCCGACGAGGCCGAGGTCGAGGAGCACGAGCGTCGCGCGCGGCAGGAAGCGCAGGTTCCCCGGGTGCAGGTCGGCGTGCACGAAGCCGTGCAGGAAGATCATCCGGCAGACGCAGCGCATGCCGGTCGCGACCAGCGCACGCACGTCGATGCCCTCCTCCGCGAGCCGGTCCTCGTGCACGCCGTCCACGAACTCCATCGTCAGCACCGTGTCGCAGCACGCCTCCGGGACGAGGCGCGGGAAGCGGACGTCGGGGTCGTCGGCGAAGTTCGCCGAGAAGCGCGCGTTGTGGCGCGCCTCGTTCGAGAGGTCGATCTGCTGGGCGACGGCGTCGCAGAAGGCGCGCAGCGCGCCCTCGAGGCTCACGAGGCGAAGGGTCGGCACGACGCGCTCGAGCGCGCGCCCGACGAAGAGCAGGATCGACCGGTCGAGCGCGACCTTGTCGGCGATGTCCGGTCGCCGCACCTTGACCGCGACCGGCTCGCCGGTCGCGCGCAGCACCGCGCGGTGCACCTGCGCGACCGACGCCGCCGCGATCGGCTCCCGGGCGAACTCCGCGAACAGCGACTCGAGCGGCCGGCCGAGCCCTTCCTCGATCGTCCGGCGCGCGTCGTCGAAGGGGAACGGCGGCACCCGGTCCTGGAGCGCCAGCAGCTCCGCGACGAGCGCGCGCGGCAGGAGATCGGCTCGCGTCGACGCGATCTGGCCGACCTTGATGAAGGTCGCGCCGAGCTCGGTGCAGAGACGGACGAGCGCGCGGCCGGCGGCGCGCGCGACGCGATCGCCGCGGGCCGTGCCGCCGCGGGCCAGCTCGCGGAGGAGCACGGCCGTCGCGGCGACGGCGGCGCGCAGCATCTGCGACGAGCGGAGCGCAATGCGCGCCGCGTGCGAGGCCGCGGACGCGGAAGCGGGAGGCGAAGCCGGGGCTGGAGCGAGCGGCGGCACGGCCCGCAACCGACCACGCCGGCGCGGATCGCTCAAGCGCGCGCCGGCGCCTCAGCGTGCTCCGGGCAGGTATCCCCGGTAGCGCCAGTAGCCGAGCCAGGCGCCCGGGCGCCCGAGCAGCGCGATCATGAGCCCGAGCGAGTCGTAGTACGCCTCGCGCTCGCGGATGAGCCCGTCCGCGACCACGATGCGGTCGACGATCCGGAGCTCGTACGGCCGTCCTCCGAGACCGAAGCGGAGGCGCCATGCGAGGAGCAGCGTGTCGCCGTCGATCGCGGTGCGATCGACCGTGCCGCAGAGGTCGGGCAGCCATGCGAGCAGGCGCGCGAACTCCGCCCGCGCCGCCTCGCGTCCGCGGATCGGCCGAGTGACCGGCTGAAGGAGGAGGACGTCGGGATGGAGCAGCTCGGCGAACCGGTCGACGTCGGGGCTCGCCCAGGCGCGCGCGAAGCGCTCGGCGACCGACGCGAGCTCGTCGGACGTCGCGGCCGGACGCGCCGGCTCGGCGATCGAGCTCACGAGCGTGCCTCGCCTCGTCCCGCCGGGCTCTCTTCAGCGAGCGCCGCCCGGAGCCTGGCCGCGATCTCGGCGAGACGCGCCGGATCGCCCGGTGTGCGCGCGTGCAGCGCGAGCGGCTCGCCGGCCGCGCGCGGCATCAGGTGCATGTGGTAGTGGAAGACGGTCTGCCCGGCCGCGGCGCCGTTCAGCTGGAACACCATCAGGCCCTCGGGCGCGAGCGCCTTCCGGAGCGCGTGCGCGACCCGCTTCGCGGTCGCCATGATGCCGGCGAGCACCTCGGGCGTCGCCTCGAAGAGGTTCTCGAAGTGGTCGCGCGTCACGACCAGCGTGTGACCTTCGGTCACGGGCGCGATGTCCATGAACGAGATCGTCGCCGCGTCGCCGTAGACCTCGTGGCAGGGCAGCTCGCCGCGCACGATGCGGCAGAAGATGCAGCTTTCCGCTCCCGGCATCCGTGTTCTCCCGAGCGGCGCCGTCGGAAGAGCGGCCGCCTCGCGCGAACGCGGTGACGACGCCGCGTCGCAGCCTGGCGCGCGCGTCCGGCACACGCAAGCGCGTCGCGCGGTTCAGTGAAGCGCCGGGACGCCGACCTCGCGCGCGACCTCGGCGATCATCGCGGCGAGCGAGACCGGCTCGACCGGCTTCGCGACGTGTCGCTTGAAGCCCGCGTCGAGCATCGCCCGGCGGTCCTCCGCGCCCGCGTAGGCCGTGAGCGCGACCACCGGCACGCGACACAGGTTCGTGATCGCGCGCAGGCGGCGCAGGAGCTCGTAGCCGTCCTCGCCCGGCATCGCGATGTCGCTCACGACGACGTCGGGCTCGAAGGTCGTGAGCGCGTCGAGCGCCTCCGCGACCGAGCCGGCGGCCGCGACGGTCGCGCCGAAGCGGCCGAGGCTCGTCTTGAGCAGCGTCCGCGTGTCGGGCTCGTCGTCGACGACCAGGATCCGCAGGTGGCCGATCGGCGGCGGCGCGCTCGCCGCGCGCGCGGCCTTCCGCGTCTCGTTCTCGCCTGCGCCGACGTCGTCCGGGACCGCGTACGGGAGCCGCACCGTGAAGCGCGAGCCGCGGTCGCGGCCCTCGCTCTCCGCGGTGATCGTGCCGCCGTGGAGCTCGACGAGGTGGCGCGCGATCGCGAGCCCGAGCCCGACGCCGCCGTGCTCGCGCGTGCTCGAGCTGTCCGCCTGCGTGAAGCGCTCGAACACGTGCGGCAGGAAGTGCGCCGGGATGCCCGACCCCGTGTCGGACACGACGAGCCGCACGTGCGACCCCATGTCGCTCAGGTCGACCGCCACCGTTCCGCCCTTCGGCGTGAACTTGATCGCGTTCGAGACGAGATTCCAGATCACCTGCTCGAGCCGCCCCGCGTCGGCGTAGAGGTCGGCGACCGGGTTCAGCGAGGAGCGCAGCGTGATCCGTTTCGCGCGCGCGGCGGGCCGCAGGCTGTTGAGCGCGTCCTCGACGAGGGCGGCAGGGTCGCAGCGGGCGACCTCGAGCTGGAACTTACCCCGGACGATGCGCGACACGTCGAGGATCTCGGAGACGATGCGCGCCTGGAGGCGGGCGTTGCGTTCGATCGTCTCGAGCGCCTCGTCGGCCTCGTCCGGCGAGAAGTCGCCGCCGCGCAGCAGGTTCGACCAGCCGAGGATCGCGTTCACCGGCGTCCGCAGCTCGTGCGACAGCACCGCGAGGAACTCGTCCTTGGCGCGACTCGCCGCGCGCGCTTCGCGGAGGGCCGCCTGCTCGCGCGCCAGCAGCTGCTCGCGCTCGGCCTCGGCGCGCTTGCGCGCGCTGATGTCGATCACCGAGCTGAGCACGTACGTGCCGTCCGGCAGGACGAGCGGGTTCAGGCCGATCTCGACGGGAACCTCCGTGCCGTCCTTCCGGAGCGCGAAGAGGTCGCGCCCCGCGCCCATCGTGCGGCTGGTCGGAGCGAGCGCGAATCCGGCCCGATGCATCGGGTGGTTCGCGCGCAGGCGCTCCGGCACGAGCGTCTCGACGGGCCGGCCGACGAGCTCGCTGCGAGAGTACCCGAACAGCTTCTCCGCGGCCCGGTTGGCGAGCACGATCGTCCCGCCCCCGTCCACGACGACCAACGCCGTCGGCGCCGCCTCCACCACGCGCTCGTGCATCGACAAACCTTCCATCGCCCCGAATCCATCAGCGATGCGAGCCTGATTTGTTGCTCGACGCTTCCGCGTCTCGCACGGAAGGGAATCATAGGGTGGAAGGCGCCCACTTGGAACCGCGCAACTCCCGTAGAAGTACGTGCTGATCTTTATTCTTACCCGACGCGATGCGCGGACCGACGGCGCGCCGCAGCGAGGCGCGCAGCGTGCGCTCAGTGCGCCGGGCGCGTGGGCAGCCCGTCGAGCCCGATGCCTGGAACGGCGCCATCCATCTGCTCGTACGGCAGATAGGTCGCCGTATGGCGCGTGAACAGGTCGTCGAGCGAGCCGCCGAGGAGCAGCAGGACGAACGCGACGGCGGCGAGGAGCCACACGCGCGACACGAACGAGCTGAAGCGAAGCCCCATGAAGAACGTGACGACGAGGAACGCCTTGAGGGTTGCGATGGCGAGCGCGACGACCGCGTTCATCCAGCCGAGGTCGATCTGCGCAGCGGTCACCGTGAGCGCGGTGAGCGCGATGAGCGCGACGAACACGAAGACGTACGTGCGCGGCGACGTGACGTGGGCGGTCATGGCCGTCCGCCTCCTTCCGTACGGGTGCAGCGCGTCGTGCGAGACATGCTAGTGGCGCCCGAGCAGGTAGAGGAGCGGGAACAGGAAGATCCAGACGATGTCGACGAAGTGCCAGTAGAGGCCGCTCACCTCGACCGGCGTGAAGTAGGCGGGCGAGAACCACCCGCGCCAAGAGAGCACGGTCAGCGTCCCCATGATCCCGAGCCCGATGATCATGTGGAGCGCGTGAAGGCCCGTCAGCGCGAAGTAGAACGAGATGAACATCTCGTGCTGCGGCGCGTTCGGACCCGCGTACCGGAAGAACGGACCCGGGACGAGGCCTTCGTGGAACTTGTGGGCGTACTCGTAGGTCTTGATGCCGAGGAACGCGGCGCCGAGCGCGAACGTGACGAGGAGCCAGAAGATCTGACGCCCTCGCCCGGCCGTCTGCGCGGCGTGGACGGCGAGCACCATCGACAGGCTGCTCGACAGCAGGACCGCGGTGTTGATCGTTCCGGCGACGAGGTCGAGGTGGTTGCTGGCCGCCTCGAATGCGTCGGCGTTCTGCCAGTAATAGTAGGCGAACGCGGACAGCGCGCCGCCGAAGAACAGCACCTCGGTCGCGAGGAAGATCCACATCCCGAGCGTCGACGCCTCGAACTGCTGCTCGGCGTCGTCGAAGTGATGTGCGACGTACGGGGCGGGCGCGACGTCGCTCGGCTCTCGGATCACAGCGCTCATTTTCTCGGCGGCACGTACGCGGGGTACTCGTACGGATCGTTGGTCACGACCGGCGTGACGTCGAAGTTCTCGGTGGGCGGCGGCGACGGCGTGGTCCACTCGAGGCCGCTCGAGTGCCACGGGTTCGCGCTCGCGAAGGCTCCGTACCGGAACGCCCACAGGAAGTAGAGAAACGGGAGCAGATACCCGACCCCGAGGATCGACGCTCCCGCGGTCGAGAGGACGTTCAGCACCTGGAACTCGTCCGGATACACGTGGTAGCGGCGCGGCATCCCGAGATACCCGAGCACGAACTGCGGGAAGAAGGTCAGGTTGAAGCCGATGAAGACCAGGAACGCGGCGACGCGCGCCAGGTTCTCGGGATACATCCGGCCGGTGATCTTCGGGAACCAGTAGTGGAGGCCGCCCAGGTAGCCCATGAGGGTCGCCCCGACCATGATGTAGTGGAAGTGCGCGACGATGAAGTACGTGTCGTGCACGTGCACGTCGACGCCGATCGCGGCGAGGAAGAGACCCGTGAGCCCGCCGATCGTGAAGAGACCGATGAAGCCGAGCGCGTACAGCATCGGCGTCTCGAAGGTGATCGAGCCCTTGTAGAGCGTCGCCGTCCAGTTGAACACCTTCACCGCCGATGGGATCGCGACGAAGAAGCTCAGGAACGAGAACACCAGGCTCGCGTGCACCGACTGCCCGGAGACGAACATGTGGTGGCCCCACACGAGGAAGCCGAGCAGCGCGATGGCGACGCTGGAAGCCGCGATGAAGTGGTAGCCGAAGATCTTGTTGCGCGAGAAGCAGGTGATCAGCTCGCTCGTCACCCCCATCGCCGGCAGGATCATGATGTAGACCGCCGGGTGCGAGTAGAACCAGAAGAGGTGCTGGAAGAGGATGGGGTCGCCGCCGAGCGCGGGGTCGAAGATCCCGAGGTGGAGCGTCCGCTCGAGCGCGACGAGCAGAACGGTGATCGCGATGACCGGCGTACCGAGGATGAAGATGATGCTGGTCGCGTAGAGGCCCCAGGCGAAGAGCGGGAGCCGCGTCCAGGTCATGCCGGGCGCGCGCATGCGGTGGATCGTGACCAGGAAGTTCAAGCCGGTCAGGATCGACGAGAACCCCGAGATGAAGATGCCGAGCCCGGCGGTCGTCACGTTCGTGTTCGACGCCTCCGTGCTGTACGGCGTGTAGAACGTCCATCCGGTGTCGACGCCGCCCGTGAGCATCGCGTAGGTCGTGAACAGCGCGGCGACCACGAAGACGTACCAGCTCAGGAGGTTCAGGCGCGGGAACGCGAGGTCGCGCGCACCGATCATGAGCGGCAGCGCGAAGTTCCCGAGCACGGCCGGGATCGCCGGGATCAGGAAGAAGAACACCATCACCACGCCGTGGAGCGTGAAGAGCTTGTTGTAGGTGTCGTCCCCGACGAGGTCGCCGGCCGGCGTCAGGAGCTCGAGCCGGATCGCGAGCGCGGCCAGGCCGCCGACCGCGAACATGATCGTGATCGTGACGAGGTAGAGGATCGCGATGCGCTTGTGGTCCTTCGTGAAGAGCCACGACCGGACCCCGTAGTTCGCGTTCAGGTAGTTCGTGCCGGGGTGGACGGCCCCGAAGGTCACCGACGGGTCGGGACGGCTGTCGAACGCAGTGACGGCCATGAATGCTACTCCCTGGCGGCGGCGGGTTGCGCGCCCTGCGCCGCCTGCGCGACGCGCGCGGGCGGCTGCAGCGACTTGATGTACTCGATGAGCTGGAGGAGCTGGTCCTCGCTCACCAGACCCTTGTACGTCGGCATGATCGGCTGGAATCCGCGCGTGACCTTCGCCTGCGGATCGAGGATCGACTCGCGCAGGTAGCTGTCGTCGGCGACGACCGTCGCGCCGTTCGCCAGCGCGACGTGGCTTCCGGGGACGCCGGCGAGGATCGGGCCCCGCCCCTCCCCGTCCATCTTGTGACAGGTCGCGCAGCCGAGCTGGTTGAAGAGGTCCTGTCCGGCGTCGACCATCGACACCGTGCCGGCGCCCGGCGCCGACTCGCCGGCGAGCCACGCCTGGTACTCCGCGGGCTCGAGCGCGACGATGTCGCCGATCATGCGGGAGTGCTGCGTGCCGCAGTACTCGGCGCAGAAGAGGTGATACCGTCCGGCCTTCGTCGCCTCGAACCAGAGGATCGTGTAGCGGCCCGGCACGGCGTCCTGCTTCAGGCGGAAGGCCGGGATGTAGAAGCTGTGGATCACGTCCTCCGACGTCATCGTGAGCTTGACGGGCCGCCCGACGGGCACGTGCAGCGAGTCGATCTCGCGCTTCCCCTCGACGTGCTGCACCTTCCACATCCACCGCCTGCCGACGACGTACACCTGCAACGAATTGTCCGGCGGGCTCCGCATCGCGACGAAGACGCTCGCGCCCCAGACGAACATCGTCATGGCGATCGCGAGCGGAACGACCATCCAGCCGATCTCGAGCGGCAGGTTGCCGGCGCTCGACGGCGCGAGCTCGCGTCCCGGACGGCGGCGATAGCGGATCGCGAAGACGACGATGAGCACCGCGATCAGGGTCGCGAAGAAGAGCGAGACGCCGAGGATGTAGCTGAAGAGCGCGTCCACGTTGCCGGCGATCGTGGAGGCGGCGCGCGGCAGGAGGGGAAGGCTCTGGATCATCGCGCGAGCCTCTCCGCGCCCGGAGCGGCCGCGCGCGTCGCCCGCCGCTCGCGCCGCAGGTTCCACCCGACGAACGCCGCGATCGCGAGCACGGTCAGGACGCCGGCTGCGCGCACGGCGTTCATCGCCGTCGCGCTGTAGCGGCCGAGCATGGGGTCGTAGTGGAAGCAGAAGAGGAGCATCTGATCGGCGACCGTGCCGATCCGGTCGTCGGCCGCCTCGACCATGCCGAGGCGGAGGTCGCGCGGCGAGAACTCGGCGCCGAAGAAGTAGCGCGCGATGCGGCCGTCGGCCGTGAGGAGCACGACGCCGGCGGCGTGCGCCCACTGCTGGCTCTTCTCGTCCCACGCGTAGCGGAACCCGACGGCGTCGCTCAGCGCCCGGATCGACCCCGGCGATCCCACGAGGAAGTGCCAGCCGCCCTCGCTTCCGGGCCGGCCGTAGCGCGCGAGGGCGTCGCGCTTGCGCTCCATCGCCTGCGCCGGCGTCTCGGAAGGGTCGATGCTCACGACAACGACGTCGAAGTCCTTCCCGGCGTCGAACGAGAGGGGCTTCAGCGAGCTCACGAGCCCGTTCAGCACGAGCGGGCAGAGCATCGGGCAGTGGTAGTACGCGAGCTGGAGGAGCAGCGGCCGCTCGCCGACGAAGTCGCGCAGGCGGACCTCGCGTCCGGTCTCGTCGTGGAACGCGGCGTCGAGCGGGACGCGTCCGTCGAGCTTCTGGTCGAAGCCGACCTCGCGCAACGCCGCGGGGCGCCCGCTCGCGACGACGGGCAGCCCGGACCCGCCGGCCGCATCGCCGGCGACCCCGTCGCCGCGCGGACCGGCTGCCGGCAAGTCGCCGAATGCGGCCGCGCGACGCGGCGCCGGGCTCGCGAAGATCGCAGCGACCGCGATCAGCGCCGCGGCGGTCGCCCGCAGGCACCGCGCCGCGGTCATCGCGCCCCTCCGCTCGGCGCCGGCGCGGCGCCCGCGCGCTCCGCGACGAGGTCCATGGCGCGCTCGATCGGGATGCGGACGATGCCCGCGTTGCGGTCGACCCAGCCGTAGCTCGCGAGGATCTCCTCCTGCTCG
Source organism: Binatia bacterium (assembly GCA_035651755.1). Taxonomy (GTDB): domain Bacteria; phylum Desulfobacterota; class Binatia; order UBA12015; family UBA12015; genus DASRFA01. The sequence goes on from DASRFA010000039.1 coordinate 26,749, forward strand.
GCGCGGTACTCGGCGAGATCGCGCGTCGGGTTCACCTGCAGCCGCGGCGAAGGCGGGAGCTCGCGACCCGCGGACGCGCGCAGCGGGTTCGGCGGCGGGTTCTCGGCCCGCTGGCGCGCCTGGAACCCGAGCTGCGCGAGCGTCGGCAGGAGAAGCCCGAGGGCGCCGATCGCGGCGAAGACGAGGGCGCCGATCAGGATGAGCCGCCGCGACGGGCGGTCTTCCTCGTGCCCGCTGCCGTGCGCCGACGGCATTCCCTGCGGAACGTGCGCGGCCTCGTCGGTCGCCACTTCGTCGCGCGGTCTCACGCTTCGACCTCCGGCAGCATCGGGTCGCCGATCGCGATCACCGGCCGGCTCGCGAGCCGTCCGAGGAAGAGCCACAGCCACACGCCGCCCACGCCGATCGGCGTCAGCAGGTCCATCCAGTGCGGCAGCGGCCCGTCGCCGCGGAACGACGGCTGGACGAGCCAGTAGAGATCGACCCAGCGCGCGACGACGAGCCAGCACGCGACGATCGCGAGCGTCTCGACGTGTCGCTTCAGGCGTCGCGAGAGGAGTGCCAGGAACGGGAGCACGAAGTGCGCGACGATGATCAGATAGCCGACCCACAGCCACCCGTGCTGGGTGCGCTTCAGGTACCAGCTGATCTCCTCGGGGAGGTTCCCCGACCACACGATCAAGAGCTGCGACACCGCGAGGTACGCCCAGATCATCACGAACGCGAGGAGCAGGCTGCCGAGGTCGTGGAACTGCGAGGGGCCGATCACGCGGCCGATCGACGCCTGGCGGATGAGCACCGCGGACATCGCGATCGTGAACGCGAAGGCGGCGACGCCCTGCCCGCCCATGAGCAGCAGGCCGTAGATCGTCGAGAACCAGTGCGGCTCGAGCGACATCGCCCAGTCGATCGCGGCGAACGTGACCGTCAAGCCATAGACGACGAGGCCGCCGCGGCTCAGGAGCTCGAGGCGGCGCGTGATCGCCGCGTCGCCGGTCCGGTCCTGGTCTTCCGACCAGCGGTTCAGGAAGAGCGCGACCACCGTCCACACCGCGAAGTAGAGGATCGCGCGCGAGACGAAGAACGGCACATTGAGATAGTGCGACTTGCCGCGCAGCACGGCGTCTTGCTCGAGCACGCCGGGCTCCGCCCACTCGTAGAGGCGATGGACGCCGAGCACGATCGGCAGGAAGAGGAGCCCGAGAAGCGGCACCGTTCCGGCCGCCGACTCGAGCACGCGGCGCACCGACGCACCCCACGCCCCGCCCGCGACGTGGTGGATCATGAGCACCGCGAGGCACCCGAGCGCGATCCCGAACCAGAGGAGCCAGCCGACGAGATACGATCGCAGGAACTGCTGCGGGTCGAAGAGCGCGCCGATCCCGCAGAGCGCGAGCGCGACGAGCCCGGCGACGAGCGCGCGCGGGCGCGCGCGGCGGAGCGGGTGATCCGGATCGAGCTCGAGCAGGCGGGGATCGAGCGCCATTGTCACTCCCGCCCCGGGTCTGCGCCCTGCTGCCGGGGCTCGGCTCCCGGAAGGTTGCTCTCGGCGGTTCCGCGCACCCCGCCGGGCGCGTTCGTGTCGCCCGCGCCGTGCAGGCGGCGGGTCTCGGGAGCCGCGCCCGCCGGGCCCGCGGCGCCGCTCTCGAGGCGCGCGCGGTCCGCGCCCGGCACGTCGGCGATCGTCGCGTGCTGGCTCAGCTGCAGCGCCCGCACGTAGGCCGTGATCGCCCAGCGGTCGGCGACCGGCACCTGCGTCGCATAGCTCGGCATCACGCCGAAGCCGCGCGTGATCGTCTCGAAGAAGTAGCCGGGCGCGGCCTTCCGCAGCCGATCGATGTGGAACGACGGCGGCTGCTTGTAGCCGCGCTGTACGATCATGCCGTTGCCGTCGCCGGTGCGCGCATGGCACGGCGAGCAGTAGACGTCGTAGCGCTGGCGGCCGCGCGCGAGGAGGTCGCGCGTGAGCGGCATCGGCACGTGGTCCACGTAGGCGCCGCTCGAGGTCTTCCCGAGCTCGAGGATCGGATCGTCGAGCACGGTGCCGTGCGCGACCACGCCCTTCACGAGCGGGCGGTCGGCGCGGCCGTCGGGGAAGAATGCGCTCGCCGAGTCGGGCTCGTAGCGCGGCTGGTCCTGCATGTCGCGCCGGCAGCCCGCGGTGGTCGCGACGACCGCGAGCGCCGCCGCGGCAATGAGCGGGACGGCGAGGCGCTCAGTGATCAACTTCCGCCACCGAGCGCGGCACGAGCCGCTCGACGAAGCGGCGCGTCCCGTCGCGGTCGAACTTCGGGTCGGTCGCCTCGATGCAGAGGAAGAAGCGGTCGCGCGACGCCTGCGCGAAGCGCGGCGCGTGGAACACCGGGTGGTACGGCATCGGCAGGCCGTTCAGCGCGAGCATCCCGAGCACGGCCGACAGCGCGGCGAAGAGGATCGTGCACTCGAACGTGACCGGGATGAAGGCGACGATGCTGTTGAGCGGGCGCCCGCCGACGTTGATCGGATAGTCGACGACCGACGTCCAGTACTGGAGCGCGTAGCCGGCGACGAGGCCCGTGATGCCGCCGAGCAGCACGATGAGCGGCAGGCGGTTGTCGTGGAAGTGGAGCGCCTCCGCGACCTCCTCGATCGGATACGGCGTGTATGCCTCGATGTCGCGATAGCCCTCCTCGCGCGCGCTCCGGATCGCGTGCAGGAGCTCGTTGGGATCGCTGAACTCGGCGAGGATCCCGTAGATCGGCCGGCGCGCCTCGGCCGGCTCGGCGACGGCGGCGTCGCTCATTCCGGCACCTCCCGCACCTCGGCCTCGGGCACGAGCGTGCGCATCTCGAAGATCGAGATCATCGGGAGGAACCGGATGAAGAGGAAGAGCAGCGTCAAGAAAAGACCGATGCTGCCGACGTACGTCGCCCAGTCCCAGACGGTCGGGTAGTACATGCCCCACGACGACGGCAGGAAGTCGCGCGAGAGGCTCGTCACCACGATCACGAAGCGCTCGAGCCACATCCCGACGTTCACGACGAGCGACAGGATGAACAGCGCGGGAACGCTGTCGCGCACCCTCTGGAACCAGAGCGACTGCGGGATGACGATGTTGAAGAGGATCAGCGACCAGTAGAGCGGCGCGTACGGCCCCCGGAAGCGGTTCAGCATCATGTACTGCTCGTACTCGTTCTGCGAGTACCAGGACATGAACGCCTCCATCATGTAGCCGTAGGCGACGATGAGGCCGGTCGCGAGCATGACCCGCGCCATGTTGTCGAGGTGCTTCTTCGTGACGAAGTCCTCGAGGCCGTAGAACTTCCGGAGCGGGATCGCGAGCGTCATCACCATCGCGAAGCCCGAGTAGATCGCGCCCGCGACGAAGTACGGCGGGAAGATGGTCGCGTGCCAGCCCGGGATGATGCCGACCGCGAAGTCGAAGCTGACGACCGTGTGGACGGAGACGACGAGCGGCGTCGAGATGCCGGCGAGGAGCAGGTACGCCGTCTCGTAGCGATGCCAGTGGCGCGCCGAGCCGCGCCAGCCCATCGCGAAGATGCCGTAGACCATCTTGCCGACGCGGCTCTCGGAGCGGTCGCGCAGCGTGGCGAGGTCGGGGATGAGGCCGACGAACCAGAACATGAGCGACACGGTCGCGTAGGTCGTCACGGCGAAGACGTCCCACACGAGTGGCGAGCGGAAGTTCGGCCACATCCCCATCGTGTTCGGGTACGGCACGAGCCAGTACGCGAGCCACGGACGGCCGAGGTGGAGGATCGGATAGAGTCCGGCGCACGCGACCGCGAACAGAGTCATCGCCTCCGCGAAGCGGTTGATCGAGGTGCGCCACTGCTGGCGGAAGAGGAGCAGGATCGCCGAGATCAGCGTGCCCGCGTGGCCGATGCCGATCCACCAGACGAAGTTGATGATCGCGAAGCCCCAGCCGACCGGGATGTTGACGCCCCAGATGCCGGTGCCGAGCGCCAGCAGGTAGCCGACCGCGGAGATGAACATGAGCAGGAGCGCGAGCGCGATCGACAGCCCGAAGTACCAGCCGAGCGGCGTCTGCCGCACCAGCACGACCTGGCTGATCTTGTCGGTGACCGAGCGGAAGGTCTGGCCCGGGCCGATGATCGCGGGCGCGTCGTGCGGCGGGCGCTCGGCGCTCTCGGTGATCTCGTTCATGCGCGCCGCCAGTCCGCCGGAGCGATGGACGCGCGAAGCTCGGCCTCTTCGGCCGGTCCGTCGTCGTCTCGCCGCGCGGCGTGCGCCTCGCCGCTCTTCGCGGGCGCGAGCGCCGGATTCGGGTTGCGGACGGCCGCGAGGTACGTCGTACGCGGGTGCGTGTTGAGCTCCGCCAGGACGCCGTAGTTGCGCGGGTTCTTCTTCATCGCCGTGACCCGGCTCGTCGGGTCGTTCATGTCGCCGAAGACGATCGCGTCGGCCGGGCACGCCTGCTGACACGCCGTCACGACCTCGCCGTCGCGCACGCGGCGGTCCTCCTTCCGCGCGGCGATGCGCGCGTGGCTGATCCGCTGCACGCAGTACGTGCACTTCTCCATGACGCCGCGGCTCCGAACCGTGACGTCGGGGTTGCGCATGAGCTTGAAGCTCTCGGTCGTCCAGTCCTGGTAGAGGTAGAAGTTGAAGCGCCGCACCTTGTACGGGCAGTTGTTCGAGCAGTACCGCGTGCCGACGCAGCGGTTGTAGACCATCACGTTGAGGCCTTCGGTGTCGTGCACGGTGGCATTCACCGGGCACACGACCTCGCACGGCGCGGTCTCGCAGTGCTGACAGAGCATCGGCTGGAACTCCGTCTCGGGCGCGTCGATGTCGCCGACGAAGTAGCGATCGATCCGGATCCAGTGCATCTCGCGGCCGCGCGACACCTGGTCCTTGCCGACGACCGCGATGTTGTTCTCGGACTGGCACGCGACGACGCACGCGTTGCAGCCGACGCACGCGTTCAGGTCGATCGCCATCCCCCACGCGTGACCATCGTACTGCCACAGCGGATAGAGCGTATCGTCGCGCGCGGGATCCTCTCCGAGCTCCCGCGCGAACGCCGGCTCGGCGCGGAACTCGTCGAGCGTCGCGGCGCGGACGATGTTGCGACCCTCGAGCGAGTGGTGATCCTGCGTGCACGCGACGAGCTGCCACCCGCCGGTCCGGGCGATCGCGAGCCCGGGCGCGAAGGCGGGCGCGGCCGACGTGCGGAGCGCGTAAGCGTCGAAGCCGACGCCGTCGCCGACGCGCCCGGCGCGCGTCCGGCCGTAGCCGAGCGCCACCGCGGCCGACCCGGGCGCGACGCCGGGCGAGATCCAGGCCGGGCCGCGCGCGCTGCGACCGCCGACCGTCAGCTCGACGAGATCGCCGTTCGCGAGCCCGAGGCGCTCGGCGTCGGCGGGCGCGATGCGGACCACGTTGTCCCAAGTCACCTTGGTGAGCGGCCGCGGCAGCTCCTGGAGCCAGCCGTTGTTCGCGAAGCGGCCGTCGTAGACCGAGGCGTCGACCTCGAAGACGACCTCGAGCGCGTCGCCTTGCGGCGACGCCGCTGGTGCAGCCGGCGCGGGCGCAGGCGCGGCGCGCGTCGCCCAGTCGCCGCGGAGCGCGACCGTCCGCGGCTGCGACGCCGTCTTCGCGACCACGCCGTCGTTCAGCGCGCGCTCCCACGCGCGCTCGAAGTCGCCGCCGAGGCTCGGCTTCCACGTCTCGCGGACGATCTCGTAGCCCGAGCGCTGCTCGGCGCCGGCCATCAGCGCGAGGAGCTCGATCGCCGACCGGCCGCCGTAGAGCGGCGCGATGAGCGGCTGGAGGATCGTCGCGGTCCCGTCCCAGGCCCGGGCGTCGCCCCAGCTCTCGAGGAAGTGCGCCTCGGGAAGGTGCCAGTGGCAGAGGCGCGACGTCTCGTCGTCGTAGAGGCTCAGGTGGATCCGCACTCCGACGCGGTCGAGCGCCTTCGCGAAATCGAGATCGGCGGGGGCGTCGTAGACCGGGTTTCCGCCGAGCATCACGAGCGTCTCGACGCGGCCGGCCCGCATGTCCTCGACGAGCGACGTCAGCGAAGCGATCCCGCCCGTCGGCTCGACGGCGACCGGATCGATCGCGAAGACGCTCCGCCCGATGCTGCCGAGCTTCGCGTGGATCGCGTGCGCGATGGCGTGCACGGCCGCCGGCTGCCGATCGCCCGCGACGACGGCGGCCGCGGGCCCGGCGGCGCGGAGGTCCGCCGCGACCGCCTTCACCCAGGCGGCGTGCGGAGCCATCGCGGGCGCCGCTTCACCGCCGAGCCCGAGCTCCGCGGCGACGGCGCGAGCGAACGCCTCGACGTCGCGCGCGCGCAGCGCGAGGCGATGGTCGGCCTTGGCGCCGGTCGGCGTCGGCGCCGGCTCGACGACGTAGAGCCGGCTCATCGCGGGCTTGCCGTCGCGCATCGTGCGCCGCGAAGCGAAGTCGCGCGCGTAGCGCGGCATCGCGGGGCCGGTCGTGAGAAAGTCGGCGTCGAGCGAGAGGATCACGTCGGCGGCGTCGAAGCGGTAGACGGTGTCGACCGGCGCGCCGAAGGCGGCCACCGCGCCCGCCATCGCGCCGTCGCCGCCGGCGGGCTCGTACTGGTGCCAGCGCGCGGCCGGCACCTTCGCGAGGACGGCGGCGATCTGGCGCGCGAGCGTCGGCGAAGTGACGGTTCCGGTCAGGATGCGGAGGCCCGCGCCGCCGCGCGCCGCCTGCGCCTCGAGCACCGTCGCGATCCCGCGGTCGAACTCCGACCACGGCACGATCTCGTCGACGTGGCGGACGACCTGCGCGCGGTCGGGGTCGTAGAGCGTCAAGATCGACGCCTGCGCGTAGGCGTCGGTCCCGCCGAGGCTCGCGGGGTGGAGCGGGTTGCCCTCGACCTTCGTCGGGCGGCCGACGTGGCTCTCGACGAGGAGCCCGAGCGCGTAGCCCGAGAGCGGCATCGCCGTCGCGAAGAAGAGCGGCTCGCCCGGCACGACCTCCTCGGGCACGCGGACGTAGGGGACGACGCGCTCGGTCGGCTGGCGCGTGCAGGCCGACAGCCCGGCGAGCGCGAGCGACGCGGACATGAGCTTCAGGAACTGGCGGCGGTCGATCTCGCCGTCGAGCGGCGCGGCCTGGCGCGGAAACTCCTTCCGCAGCAGCTCGAGGAACCCCGGCGTCTCGGCCAGCTCCTCGAGGCTGCGCCAATAGGTGCGACCGCCGGAGGCGGCGAGGCGGGCGCGGATCTCTTCGAGGTCGAGCGGCTTCATCGAGTCTTCAGCGGTGGCACGCCGAGCAATCGGTGCGCGGTCGCACGTCGTACTCGCGGATGAGCCGCGTCCCGAGCGTCACCTGGTCCTCGGGCGGCACCCAGCCCATCGTGAAGACCTCGCTCCGCGGCCGCAGGTAGTTCTCGGGATGCCGGTGGCATTCGAGGCACCACTCCATGTGGAGCGTCGGCTGCTGCCAGAGGACGTTCATGCGCGTCACCTCGCCGTGGCAGCTCTCGCACCCGACGCCCTTCCGGACGTGGATGCTGTGGTTGAAGTAGACGAAGCCCGGAAGGTCGTAGACCTTCGTCCATTCGATGGAGCGGTCGTCGCGCAGGCTTTCGCGGACCGGCGCGAGGAACGCGCTGTCGCGCCAGATCTGGGCGTGGCAGTTCATGCAGGTCTGGGTCGGCGGCATGCCGGCGTACGCGAGCTTCTCGACGGTCGTGTGGCAGTAGCGGCAGTCGATGCCGAGCTCCCCCGCGTGGTGCTGGTGGCTGAACTGGACGGGCTGCTCGCGCGCGATTCGCTGGCGCGTGACCCACGGCGAGCGGTTGATCTCCGCGAGCCCGAAGACGAGCCCCGCCAGCAGGAAGAGACCACCGAAGATCGTGAAGCGGGAGAGGACGTTGGTGCTGCGGTGGAAGACCTGCATCCCCGGCCCACTCTAGGCGGCGGCCGACCGCTGACAAGATAAGCGTTGCGAAAAAAACCTATCTTGATGGATTAGCAGCGCTAAGAAGTGAGTCTTGCGACCGGCTCGTGCGTCGGCCGGCGAGCCATCCCGCTCCCGGCTCGACCGCGGCGCGCGACGACGCCACGGGACCGCCCTCGTTCGCAGCGGATTCGACAAGGTCGCGCCTCGCGCGTCCGTCCCCTTCGCCCGATCATCCGCAAAGCCAGGGACAGAGCAATACGTCGAGCGCCGCGAAGTGCGGATGCTGGTTCGCGCGCGCGCTCCGGTGTAGCTCGGCGTCATGGCCGATCGACACACCGGCGACGAGCCGGACGCGCCGAGCGCGCGCGCCGCGGGCGGCTTCGACGAGTGCATGGGCTTCGAGTACGTCCGCCTCACGCGCGACGAGGTCGTGCTCGAGTACACGATCTCCGATCGCCATCTGCAGCCGTACGGGATCGTGCACGGCGGCGTTCACTGCGCGACCGTCGAAACCGCGTGCTCGACCGGAGCCGCGCTCGACGCGATGGAGCGCGGCCAGTCCGTCGTCGGGGTCGAGAACCACACGAGCTTCCTGCGCGCCGCGCGCTCCGGCCGCGTGCGGGTCACCGCTCGTCCGCTCGTCCGTGGGCGGCGCTCGCAGGTCTGGGAGGCGACCGCCGTCGACGAGCGGGGGACGCTGCTCGCGTCGGGACGCGTCCGCCTCCTCTGCCTGGAGGCGGGCGCCACCGTCGCGGGGGAGCCGGTCGAGCCGTTCAGCCGTTGAGCGCCCGGCGAACCACCGCCCGCTCCTCGGCGGTGCGCGCCGCGACGAGCGCTGCCCGCAGGTGGGCGAGGCTCCGCGGGCGACGCCGGGCTCGGCGGTAGAGGTCGCCGAGCCGGAGGTGGGCGAGGAAGTTCCCGGGGTCGAGCTCCACGGCCTTCTCGAGCGCCGCGATCGCCGCCTTCACCGCGTTTCGCCGCTCGTACGCGATCCCGAGGGCCACATGACCGTCCACTTCCTCGGGCCTGACCTCGGTCGCGAGCGAGAGCAGCATGACGGCTTCGTCGAGGTTGCCGTCCTCGAGGGCCGTCACCCCGAGGTGCACCGCCGCGCGAGCCGGGGCCTCGCCGGCATGTCGTTCGCGAGTGTCGTTTCCGTAGTCCATGGCCGGTTCGACGGGCATCGCGCGCGTGAATTCGGCAAAAAACGCGCTCCGGACCGGGCCGTCGGTGGAGCCGGCCGACGGCCCGGTCGGGTCACACGGCGAGCGTGCCGCGCTCGCCGGTCCGGATGCGGACGGCGTCGTCGACCGTCAGGATGAAGATCTTGCCGTCGCCGATCCGCCCGGTCGTCGCGGCCTCGCGAATCCGGTCCGCCAGCCGCGCGCAGCGCTCGTCGTCGATCAGGATCTCGATCTTCATCTTCGGGAGGAAGTCCACGACGTACTCGGCGTTCCGGTAGAGCTCGCTGTGACCGTGCTGCCGCCCGAAGCCGCGCACGTCGGAGATCGTCATCCCGTCGACGCCTTCCCGCGCGAGGACCTCCTTCACGTCGTCGAGCTTGAAGGGCTTGATGATCGCTTCGATCTTCTTCACGCGCGGCTCCTTCCGGGCGCCCCTGCGCGCGGATCGCAACCGTCGTGCCATCGCCGCCGGGAGATGCCCGTCGAGCCGACGCGGAGCGCGTCGATTCACCGCGTGTTCGTTGCGCGAGCATCTGCACGCGGAGCGTGCAGCCACGACGGTTGAAATGGCCTCGCCGCGGCCATACAGGGCGGGCGTGCCGCGCGATCTGCCGCTGGGCAACGGGCAGCTGCTCGTCGCGTTCGACCTCGACGGGCAGATTCGCGATCTCTTCTATCCGCACGTCGGACAGGAGAACCACACGCAGGGGCATCCCTTTCGCTGGGGCTTCCACGTCGAGGGGAAGTTCGCGTGGGTCTCGGCTGCCGGCTGGAATCTCTCGCGCCGCTACCAGCCGGAGACGCTGTCGACCGACCTGCGCGGCGAGAGCGCCGACCTCGGGCTCGCGTTCCGCTCGCGCGACGTCGTGGACTTCCACCAGACCGTCTTCATCCGCCACCTGACCGTCCGGAACCTCGCGGACCGGAGCCGCGAGGTGCGCGTCTTCTTCCACCACGACTTCCGCATCAAGGAGAACGACCTCGGCGACACCGCGCTCTACGACCCCGCGAACCGGACGATCGTCCACTACAAGCAGGACCGCTACTTCCTCGTGAACGTCGTGGTCGCCGGCCGGGCCGGCGTCCCGACCTGGGCATGCGGCCAGCGCGGCGCCGGCCGCGAGGGGACCTGGCGCGACGCGGAGGACGGCACCCTCTCGATGAACGCGATCGCGCAGGGCTCGGTCGACTCGACGATCGGCGTTCCCCTGTCGATCGACGCGCGCTCGGAGGTCTCCTTCTACTACTGGATCGTCGCGGCGCGGACCTGGCACGGCGGCTGGGACTCCGCCCGCTCGCTGAACGAGAAGCTCATCGACCGCGGCCCCGGCCGCTTCATCCAGCGCACGGAGGCGTACTGGCGCGCCTGGGTGAACAAGGAGCAGCTCGACTTCGGCGACCTCCCGCCGGACCTGATCGACCTCTACAAGCGGTCGCTGCTCGTCGTCCGCACGCAGATGAACGAGAACGGGGCCATCATCGCCGCGAACGACAGCGACATCACGCAGTTCGCGCGCGACACCTACAGCTACATGTGGCCGCGCGACGGCGCGCTCGTCGCCGACGCCATGAACCGGGCCGGCTACGCCGAGAGCGCGCGCCGCTTCTTCACCCTGTGCGGCGACCTGATCCACCCCGACGGCTACTTCGCGCACAAGTTCACGCCCGAGGGACAGCTCGCGTCGTCGTGGCACCCGTGGATGCAGAACGGCGAGGAGCAGCTTCCGATCCAGGAGGACGAGACCGCGCTCGTCCTGTGGGCGCTGTGGGAGTACTACGACCGCTCGCGCGAGATCGAGGTCTTCAAGCCGCTCTACCTGAAGCTCGTGCAGCGCGCGGCCGACTTCTTGACGCGCTATCGCGACGTCGAGACCGGCCTGCCGGCGCCGTCGTGGGATCTCTGGGAGGAGCGCCGCAGCGTCTCGGCGTTCGCGGTCGGCGCGGTGCTCGGCGGCCTGCAGGCAGCCCTCAACTTCGCCGAAGGCCTCGGCGATCGGCATCGCGGACGGCGCTGGAGCGCCGCGCTCGGCGAGATCCGCGCCGCCGCCGATCGCCATCTCTGGCGTCCGGAGCTCGGCCGCTTCGCGCGCGCGGTCACCCCGAAGCCGGGCGGCCAGGTCGACGTCGACCCGACGATCGACGTCGCGCTGTATGGGCTCTGGGCCTTCGGCGGATACCCCGCCGACGACCCGCGCATCGTCGCCACGATGAAGGCGGTCGAGGAAGGGCTCGCGGTCCGGACGCCGATCGGCGGAATCGCGCGCTACCAGAACGACTACTACCACCGCGTGACGGACCAGGTGCCGGGCAACCCGTGGTTCCTCGGAACGCTCTGGCTCGCGAAGCACGAGATCGCGCTCGCGAAGAACGACGGCGACCTGCACGCCCGCGTCATTCCTCGCCTCGCGTGGGTCCTCGACCGCGCGCTCCCGAGCGGCGTCCTCGCGGAGCAGATCGATCCGCTGACCGGCGCGCCGCTCTCGGTGTCCCCGCTCACGTGGAGCCATGCTACGGTGCTCGACGTCGTGCAGGCGTTCATCGAGAAGCGCGAGCAGCTCTCGGTCTGCCCGACCTGCGGGCGCAGCAACTACGCGAAGTACCTGGACCCCCTGCACGTCGGGCACGCCGGCCCGCCGACCCGAGCCGGATGAGGAGCGCCGCGGTAGGGCCCGTCGTCGCAGCGATCCTCGCGCCGATCATCGCGGGCGGCGCGCTCTTCGCGTACGTCGGGATCACGACGTCGCTCGGAGTCTTCCGCGAGGTCCCGTGGGAGTTCCTCGCGCTCAGCGTCGCGGGCGCGGTGCTCGGCGTCTGGGTCGCGTTCCGCCGGCCGCGCTGGTGGAGCGTCGCCTCGGCGCTCGCTTCGTCCGGGCTCACGGCGATGGTGTTCCTCTTCATCTTCTCGTGGTCGATGCTGCCGGCGCGCGAGGACCGCCCGCGCGTCGGCGATCGCTTCCCGGACTTCGCGCTCGCGACCTCGACCGGCTCGACCTTCCGTCTCTCCGAGGCGACCGGCCGCCGGCACCTGATCGTCCTCTATCGCGGCGACTGGTGACCCTTCTGCGTCGCGGAGCTCGGTGAGCTCCGGAAGCACTACGGCGAGATCTCGAAGCGCGGCGTCGACATCCTCGCGGTGAGCGTCGATCCGCCGGGAGCGTCGGACGCGCTCCAGAAGCGGCTCGGCGTGCCGATCACGTTCCTCTCCGATCCCGACGGCAAGCTCATGGACGCGCTCCACGTCCGCGACCGGAACTCCGCGCCGTCATCCGCCGTCGCCGACGGGCGCAGCGCCGACCTCTTCATGCCGACGTCGTTCCTCGTCGACGAGAACCAGGTGATCCGCTGGGTCTACCGGCCCGATACGTTCCGCGTGCGCGCTCCCGCGCAGCAGGTCCTCGCCGAGATCGACCGGATGGGCTGAGCGCGCGGCGTCCTCGAGCCGTCAGGGCGGCGCCCGGAAGAGGCGCTCGAAGTTGTCCGCCAGGCGCTCCTCGACCTCGCGCACGGAGCAGCCCCAGAGCTCGGCCGCGTACTCCGCCGTGCCCGCGACCGTCGCCGGCTCGTTCGAGCGCGACCGATCGGGGCTGAGATACGGGCAGTCGGTCTCGAGGAGCAGGCGATCGCGCGGCAGCGTCTCGAGCATGCGCGTGAAGCTCTCGGAGCGGCGCGCGTTCGCGGGGATCGAGAAGGTGTGCCCGTGCTCGGCGATCTGGCGCGCGAGGCTCACCTTGCCGCCGAAGCAGTGCCAGTCGACGCGCGTCGCGCCGAGCTCGCGCAGGATCTCGAACGCACGGCGCTCGCGCTTCCGCGTGTGGACGACGATCGGCTTGTCGGCCGCGAGCGCGATCCCGACGAGCGCGCGGAACGCCTCCTCCTGCTTCGCCCAGAGCGACTCCGGCACCCAGTGGCCGTCGAGCCCGATCTCGCCGATCGCGAACGCCTCTTCGGCGTGCGCGGCGACCCAGGCGATGCCCTCCTCCGCCGTGCACTCGTCGCCCTCGCGCGGATATTCCGCGCCGAGCGCGCGCATCTCCGGCAGGACCGCGTCGACCGGATAGAGGCCGAAGCCGGGACGCACCATCGGCGAGCGGCGCGCGAGCTCGCGGACGGCCTCGTTGTCGCGCGGGTTCAAGCCGTTCGCGACGATCGTCGTGACGCCGGCGGCGCGGGCGCGCTCGAGCACGCCGGCCTCGTCGGCGGCGAGGCGCGGGTGGGTCAGGTGCGCGTGGACGTCGGCGAGACCCATGCGCGGGATGTAGTGGCGCGGACGGGCGGACGCCAGGGCGTCGTGGTCGGATCACTGCGCCGGGGCGCCGCAGAACGCCTCGCGCCGAATGCGGTAGAACAGGGTGTCGCGGCCCGCGTCGTCGGCGCGCCGGTGGAAGCGCATCCCGAGCCGCTCCATCACCCGGATGGACGCGACGTTGGGAGCGTCGGTGCTCGCCTGCACCTCGTCGAAGCCGAGCTCGGCGAAGCCGTGCGCGAGGAGCGCGCGCGCCATCTCGGTCGCGAGCCCGCGCCCCCACGCGTCGCGCGCGAGGCCGTAGAGGAGCTCGAGCTCGGGCGGGTCGTGGAAGAACCAGTAGCCGCAGAAGCCGACGAGCCGATCGGCGGCGGCTTCGGCGCCGCGCGCAGTCCGCTTCGCGTCCACGCGCGCGCTCGCGACCCACAAGCCGAAGCCGCGCTGGGCGAAGAGCGCGGCGCTGCGATCGACGATCGCCGCCGTCTCCGCGAGCGGCCGGATCGTGCCGTCCCAGACGTAGCGCCGCACGTCGCGATCCATCCAGAGCTCGTGCAGCCCCTCGACGTCGGCGCGCGCGACCGGCCGCAGCGCGAGGCGATCGGTCGCGATGTGCGAGCGGGACCGACCGGACGGCGACATCCCCTCGAGCTTAGCCCAGGTCGTCCCTCCGCGTGCAGCGCTCGCCCGGCGGCCCCGTTTCCACGACAATGCGACGATGCCGCGGACCACCCGAGGCGCCGCGCGACCTCCGCGCGCCGCCGTCCCGACCCGGAGCTCGCCCCGCTGGCTCGCCCAGCGCGAGCATCTTCTGCAGGCCGCGCAGCGCGCGATCGACCGCCACGGTCCCGGGCTCTCCATGGACGACCTCGCCGCGGAGGCGGGGATCACGAAGCCGATCCTCTACCGCCACTTCGGCGATCGGCGGGGTCTCGCGCGGGCGTTGCGCGACGCCGCCTTCGGGTTCGTGCTCGGCAGCGGCAACGAGGACCGGGCGAGCGCGCGGCGCGCCGCCCGGGCGCGCGTCGCCGCGCTCTACCCGGTCGTGAGCGACCTCGACGAGCTCCGCCGCGTCGTCGTCGGGTTCGGGATCGGCTTCCAGATGTTCGTCGGCCACAACCGGAACCTCTATCGGTTCCTCCGCAGCGAGGGCGTCCTCGACAGCATGTGGGACGACCGCTCGGATCCGGGCAGCGAGCCCGTCGCCCACTCGATTGCGAGCTCGCTGCGCGCGATCTACGGCGACCGCGGCCTCGACGAGGCGACGGCGCAGATCTGGGCGCACGCGCTCCGCGGGATGGTCGCCGGCGTCATCGACTGGTGGACGCAGGCGCGAAGCCCGGATCGCTTCGAGGTCGAGCGCCAGTTCGACGTCCTCACGCGAGCGCTCCTCTCCGGGCTCGCGCACGGGCTCGGCGCGCCCGAGCGGCGACCGTCGGCCGACGCGGCGCACCCGCGCAGCGGCGCGCCGCCGCGGCACGCGGCGCGGAAGGCTCGCCCCGGCCGCCGGCCGCGCGCGTGACGCGCGCGCACCCCGCGCGCGATCGGCGATTCCATGTTGAAGGGCTGTGGCGTTTCGGGGATACGTTACCGCGCGTAAGCGACCCCGTGAGTCGAGCATTTCTCATCGCGCTGGTCGTCTCGGCAGCGATCGCGGCCGCCGCGACCGCGTCCGCGCAGACGGGCTTCGGCACCCAGACCACCCCCGACGGCAAGCAGATCCTCGTCAGCAAGGACGTCGGCGGCGACCGCTGGGCGATCGCGATCGACCTGAACGCCGGCACGGCGACCGGCAACGTTTTCCATCCGGGAGCGGCGCCGAAGTTCGTCTGGTGCGAGCGCACCGGCGACGACGGCCGCCTCGATCCCGTCGCGGGCGAGATCGCGTACCAGTGCCGCGGCGCCGACGACTGCGGCGGCGCTCGGTGCCCCGCGTCCGCGTGGACCGACCTCGGCCCCGTCGATCTCCCCGGCTCCTTCCTCCTGCCGGCGGAGGACCCGTTCTCGCCGCTCCGGACGCCGGAGCACTTCTGCGACGACACGTGCCACTTCGCCGAGTTCCTCCAGGTCGGCGAGTACTCGTACTCGGTCGACTCCGCGTACTGCGATTACTTGACGATGGTCTAGCCGACCGCGCAGCCGATCCACGCCGGCGACGAGATCTTCATCCGGTTCTGGCACTTCGAGCTCCAGGCGCCGGCCGGCGGGCGCGCCTACCTCGCGCTCCAGGTCGGCGACCGGATCATCTGGGACGCGCGGCTGCCCATCCCGTGCCGCGGCGGCATCGTCGGCGCGGTCGCCGGCGGCGACTGCATCGACACCCCGGGGCTCGCGGACGCCGACCCGTACCGCTTCGTCGCCGACTTCGACGCGCCGGCCGGGACGCCGATCTACGTCCACGTCCAGAACCACGGCACGAACAACTACAGCCTGGTCGAGGCGAGCGTGAACGGGCTCTCGCTGATCGACCACAACGACTGGCAGAAGGTCAGCCGCGGCCTTCCGCTTCTGCCGCCTTCGGGAATCGTTCCGCCGAGAGGGCCGCAGTCGTGCGTGCCGACGCTGCCGTGACGTCGCGCGCGATCGGATCCGCCGCGACTGCGCTCGCGCTCGCGGCGCTCGTCGGCGCGGGCTGCGGGAGCTCGAGCACGGGCGGCGGCGCAGTCGTCGGCCCCACGCCCGATCCCGGTCGCGTCGGCGTGACGTTCGTCGCGGAGGTGAACGGCGCGCCGTTCGCGTGCGGCGGACGGGTCGCGGGCGTCGGGACGAGCGCCGCGACCGTCGAGCCGAGCGACCTCCGCTTCTACGTCTCGGAGGTCCGGCTCGTCGACGCGGCCGGCGGCGAGGCGCCGGTCGCGCTCGACCAGGACGGCGTGTGGCAGCTCGACGACCTCGCGCTCCTCGACTTCGAGGACGCGACCGGCCGCTGCTCGGCGACCGGATCGCCGGAGACGAACGCGATCGTCCGCGGCTCGGTCGTTCCCGGCGACTACGTCGGCATCCGATTCACGGTCGGGGTCCCGTTCGAGCGCAACCACGGCGACGCGGCGACCGCGCCGTCGCCGCTCGACAAGACCGCGCTCTTCTGGAACTGGAACGCCGGCTACCGGTTCCTGGTGTTCGACGGCTGGGTCGTGGAGAGCGCCTCCGAGCTCCGCCTCCACGTCGGCAGCACGCGCTGCGACGGCGACGGTCGCGGCCACGTCACGGGATGCGGCAACCCGAACCGGATCCCGGTCGACCTCTCCGGCTTCGACCCGCGACGCGACGGCGTGGTCGCCGACTTCGGCGCCCTCTTCGTCGACACCGACGTCGAGCGCAACGCGCCGCAGACGCCGCCCGGCTGCATGGGATCGACGAACGACGCCGACTGCGCCGGCCCCTTCGCGCACCTCGGGCTCCCGTTCTCGGGCGGGTCAGCGGGCGTGCAGCAGCTCTTCCGCGTCGGCGCGGGGCTCGCGCAGCCGGTGCCGACCCCGGCTCCGCCCACGCCCACGCCGATCGCGACGACGGCGCCGCCCGACGACTACACGTGGCGCCTGCCGGCGGGATTCCCGAAACCCGCCGTGCCCGCCGACAACCCGATGAGCGAGGTGAAGGTCGAGCTCGGCCGGCGACTCTTCTACGACACGCGCCTCTCGCTGAACCAGACGCAGGCGTGCGCTTCGTGCCACCGCCAGGAGCTCGCGTTCAGCGACGCCCGCGCGGTCGCGCTCGGGTCGACCGGCGAGCTCCACCCGCGGAACGCGCAGTCGCTGACCAACGTCGCCTACAACGGGACCCTCACCTGGATGAACCCGAACCTGGTCCGGCTCGAGGACCAGATGCTCGTCCCGCTCTTCGGCGAGGAGCCGATCGAGCTCGGCCTCGGCGGACGCGAGGACGTCCTCCTGCAGCGCCTGAGCGACGACCCCGACTACCGCGCGCTCTTCGGCGACGCCTTTCCCGCCGATGCCGACCCGATCAGCGTCGGCAACCTGACGAAGGCGATCGCCGCCTTCGAGCGCACGCTCATCTCCGGCAACTCACCGTACGATCGCTACGTCTACCAGGGCGACGATGCCGCGATGTCCGAGTCGGCGAAGCGCGGCATGGCCGTCTTCTTCAACGGCCTGACCGAGTGCGACCACTGCCACGGCGGCCTCAACTTCTCCTCCGCGCTGATGCACGACGGAAGCCTCCGCGACACGGCCCCCTTCGAGAACAACGGGCTCTACAACGTCGGCGGGACGGGGGCGTATCCCGAGCCGAACACCGGCCTCTTCGCGTTCACCGGCCTGCCGCGCGACATGGGCCGCATGAAGCCGCCGTCGCTCCGGAACGTCGAGCTGACCGCGCCCTACATGCACGACGGCAGCATCGCGACACTCGAGGATGTCGTCGCGCACTACGAGCGCGGCGGGCGGCTGACCGCGAGCGGCCCCGACGCGGGCGACGGCGCGATCAGCCCCAACAAGAGCCAGTTCGTGACCGGGTTCCCGCTGAGCGCGACCGCGCGCGCCGACCTCGTCGAGTTCCTGAAGAGCTTGACGGATCGCGAATTCATCGCCGACCCGCGCTTCGCGAGCCCGTTCGCACCAGCCGCGCAGCCCTGAACGATCCCTCGCGACGAAAAGGAGAGGCTTCATGCTCGATCGCCGAACCGCGACCGCCGGCTTCGTCCCCGCCGCGCACGCCCAGGGCTCGCCCTCCGGCATCCAGATGACGCCCGACTCGCGGCGCTACCTCATCAGCAAGGACGTCGGGAACGAGCGCTGGGCGATCTCGTTCGACCTCGCGACCCGAACGGTCACCGGCAACGTCTTCAAGACCGACGGCAGCCCGCCGTCGTTCATCTGGTGCCAGGTCGCGAGCGAGACTCCCGCTGCCGACCCCGCGGCCAACCAGTACCTGCTCGACTGCTACGGCGCCGAGGCCTGCTCGGCCGCTCCGTGCTCGAACGCCGCCTGGACGCAGATCGCGACCGGCCTGCCGATCGACGGCACCTTCCTCCTCCCCGAGGGCACGCAGTCGACCTTCCGCGGCCACGTCCAGCCGATCTTCAGCGAGCGCTGCGCGATCGCCGGATGCCACGCCGGCGAGCTCCCCGCGCAGGGCCTCGACCTCGAGGCCGCGCAGGCGTACCGGAACATCTTCCTCGTCGTCTCGACCCAGCACGCGGAGCATTTCCTCATCGAGCCTTTCGACCTTTCGTCGAGCCACTTGTACGGGAAGATTCTCGGCGTGGAGGACGAGGGCGTCCGCATGCCGAGCGGCGGCCCCTATCTCTCCGACGAGCTCACGAACCGAATCCGCGACTGGATCCTCGAGGGCGCCGCCGACAACTGAGCGCTACTGCACCGGGACGATGTAGGTCGGGATCACGATGAACATCTCGTTCTCGGTCGTGACGCCGGCCGTGATCGCGCACGCGTCGCAGAGCCCGTCGCCCGCGCCGGGGCTCGTGTCGCAGGCGGCGTGGTCGTCGCCGCTGCACGGCTCTCCGATCCGTCCCGCGGCGCAGGCGACCGGCTGGCAATTCGTGCGGGCGGGCATGCGCGATCGCCTCGTGACGGTCTCCGGGTCGGGCGTGCCGTCGTCCTTGACGCCGTTGTTGTAGGTCGCGCAGTAGCGGAGCGTCCGGTTCGCCGGGTCGGGATCGTCGAAGGCGACCGGCGGATCGTAGATCGCGTCGAGCGGGTCGGAGTAGACGAAGCTGTCGTAGATCCGCGTGCCGTCGTGGAGGTCCACCCAGAAGTGCTTGCCGCGCTTGTGGGTGTGCGAGGAGAGCCGGATCATGCGCGCGCCCCGCGGCGCGACGTGGTCGGCGCAGTAGTCCTCGACGGTGTACGGCGCCTGCCCGGCCTGGATGTAGATGTGCGTCGAGTCGGTCGCCTGGTCCTCGCGCCACCGCAGATCCTCGGTGAAGAACAGGTTCACGCGCGCGTGCATCGGGTGGTCCTCGCCCGTCAGGTTGAAGGCGTGCGAGTTCCAGTAGACGATCCCGCGCGTCGGGATCGCGCGGAAGACGCCGTCGCGCGGCTCGAGGTACTGCTGGGCGGTCTGGGCGCCGGCGATGCCTTCCTTCGCCACGTCGACCAGCACGTCGCGCGGCCCGTAGTCGATGCACGCGATGCTGTTCCGGACCTCGCTCGCGCACAGGCCGGATCCGCACGAGCTCCGGTCGAGCGCGTCGCACGGCTCGCCGGCGCGCTCGCCGCCCTTGCACGTCCACGGACCGAATGCCGGGTCGTTCACGCGCTCGGGCCCGAGGCCGGTGTGCGTCAGGACGAAGTGGTGGCTCTGCGGGTCCTGCCGGAGCCGGCTCCCGTTCACGTAGAAGACGCTTCCGCTCGCGTCCTGGAACTCGTGCGGCACGACGTCGGACACGTCGTAGTACGAGGCGAAGCAGACCTCGAGCTCGGTCGACGCGGGCAGCACGTAGCTCGGCATCTCGAACTGCACGCCGACGTCGGGCGCGGGCGGATCGAGCGGCTTGATCGTGATCGGCTCCGCCGGCGGCAGGCAGGCGCCGAGCAGCTCCGCGAAGCGATCGGACTTTCCGGTGCTGCCGTCGCCGAGCGAGCCGCTCTCGGGCGCGCCGCCCTCGATCCAGAGGCGCACCGCTTCGAGGCGCGCCTCGCTGAGCGGCTCGCGGCCGAGCGGCATCGGGCTGCCGGCGACGTGCACGCTGTCCGGGCGCGTCGCGGCGAGGAGCTTCAGGTAGAGGAAGCTCTCGCCCGGCTCGCCCGGCTGGATGCGCGGGTGCGAGCTCGACGTCGACGGGGCCTCGATCAGGTTCGCGTACGACCGTCCCGGCCGGAGGTCGAGGCCGCCCGAGCGCGCGCTCCCGTGGCACGCGTCCTGGGCGCAGCCCTGCCCTTCGAAGATCACCTTCTGGATCGCCGCGAAGGTGCCGTCGAACGACTCGTCGCAGCCGCCGACCGGACCCGGGCCCGTGTCGGGGTTCGACGGCGCCTGGGCGGGCGACCCGCCGCCGCTCGAGCAGGCGGCGATCGCGCACGCGAGGATGCATCCGGCTGCGAGCTGCAGCGGCTGGCGTCGGTCGGCGCGGGCCATCGCGGTCCTCCTCCGGAAGCGGCCGGTGTGGCGGGCCGGATCGGTTACTCGCAGTAAACCGATCCGCGTCGAGATTCAACCAGTTCTTTGCGCCGGATCGGATGCCGCTCAGGCGGCGCGCCGAAGAAGCCGCTCCATGACGTGCGCGCGGAAGCGCTCGGCGTCGACGGCGGTCGCGCAGCGCATCGTCCGCGTCGCCTCGCTCGCGCGCGCCGCCTCGATCGTGCGGAAGACGCCGTCCCGCACGACCGCCTCGACCGCGAGGTCCTCGAAGCGGCAGAACGACTCGTCGTGGACGCTCGCGAGCGCGAGCGGGTCGTGCAGGAACGCGGCGTTGTCGTCGCCCATCGTCGCGCCCATGCCGCTGAAGATGTCGCGCATGACGGGCGTCCAAGCGCGGACGGCGCGCGCGAGCGCGGCCTGCAGCGCGCCGCCGTGCGCGGCGAGGCGGTCGACGTCGGCGGGGGTGATCCAGGTGCAGAGCGTGACGTCGGCGGTCACGAGCCGGATCGGCAAGTCCGAACGGAGGACCGCGAGCGACGCGGCCGCGTCCGAGCACAGGTTGTAATCGACGCCGTGGGGAAACGAGCAGCCGCCGTACGCGACGTCGCGAACGTGGCCGCCCATGATCGTGAGGCGCGCGATCCGGGCTGCGGCGGCCGGGTGGCGCGCGAGCAGGTGCGCGACGTTCGTCATCGGGCCGACCGCGCACACCTCGAGCCCGTCGCGCTCGCGGAGGAGACGCGCCATCGCGTCGACCGCCGGCTCCGGCTCCACCGCCAGCGGCTCGTCGGCCTCGAGGATGCCGACGCCTTCGTTCCCGAACCAGACGAACGCGTCGCCTTCCGAGAGCGAGCGCTCGGAGCCGGTGAACACGGGGACGTCGCGCCGGCCTGCGAGGTCGAGGAGCTTCCGCGCGATCCGGGCGCGGACGAGCGGCTCGCGGCTCACCGTCGTGACCGCGACGAGGTCGATCTCGGGCGACGCGAGCGCGAGCCCGAGCGCGAGGGCGTCGTCGACGTCGCTTCCCATGTCGGTGTCGAGGATCAGGCTTCGCGTCTTCATGCGGGCGCTCCCGAGCCGCCGAGGTCGCGCGCGAGCGCATCCGGGTCGCCCGGTGGGTCGCGCATCCAGCGCGTCGTGAGCGCGAGCGCGGCGAGCGCCGCGCGATCCTCCGCGACCGCCGCGACGCGGGCCGCGCCGATGGTCCGGCGCAGGATCTCGATCGCGGCGTAGCGCGCCGCGTCGGGGAACGAGGGCCGCAGCGGAGAGGCGTTCGCGCTCGCGTACGCGCGCCACATCGCCGCGACCGGGGGCGCCGCGAGGCCGGGCGCGCCGCGCCCGATCGCCGGCAGGACGACGTGCGCGGCGAGCGTCCCGACGTCGAACGCGGGGTCGCCGACGTGCGCGATCTCGGCGTCGAGCAGGACCGGCCCGCGCGCCGCGAGCAGCACGTTTCCGGCCTGGACGTCGCCGTGCACGAGCGCGCCGGTCGGCGCGAGGTAGCGCGCGTACGCCCGGTCGGCGATCGCGACGAGCTCGGCGTCGGCCCAGACGCGCTCCGCGGCGGCGCGGACGGCGGCGGGCAAGGGAAAGTCGTTCGGCCGGAACGGCAGCGCGAAGATGTGGTCGCCGTGGAGCCGGCGCATCTCGTCGTTCGCGAAGCGCGGCGCGAGCTCGGCGTGCCGGCCGGACGTCGCGGCGTGGAGGGCGCCGAGGAGCGCCGCGAGCGCTTCGAGCGCTCGTGTCGCGTCCGCGCCGCGCGCGAGCGCGCGGTCGAGGCGCTCGGCCGCGCCGAGGTCCTCGAGGACGAGCACGCGGCGAGGCTCGTCGAAGCGGACGACGTCGGGGCACACCCGGCCCGGGTCGTGCGGCCGCGCCAGCTCGAGCCAGCGCCGCTCGCAGGCGATGCGCTCGGTGCTCGCGCGGTACTGCGGGAAGCGCTCGAGCGCCGGCCGCGCCTGCTTGACGATCCAGCTCCGGCCGCTCCGGCGCTCGCGCACGCGTCGCACCCAGTTGATGTTCCCGTCCCCGGCCGGCTCGACGTCGAGCTCTTCACCGGGCGTCGCGACCCCGAGCTCGCGCAGGTACGCCGGCAGCGTGTCGTCGCGGAGCGGGTCTCCTCCGGTCTCGTCGTCCACCTCGCCGAACTCTTCTCGGCTTCCGCCCTTCGCGCAACTGCGCCCGACCGGCGGGTGCGCCGGGCCGGCGCAATGCGTGCGCGGGACGTCGCCGTCCCCGGCGCCGGCGGCTTTCGCGGCCATCTGCCATCTCCACGGGATGTGAAGATCGCTTCACATTCCTCGCCGGGGACCATGGTCGCGTCACGGCTTCGGCCTCCGCAGCCGGCCCCGATGGCGCCACCCCACCCGGCTCCGCCCGGCACGGCGTTTGCGCCGGGGCCGCGCGGCCATGGACCACGCCCACCCGAGAGGGCGCCAGCCGCACGAAAGCGGCCCGGCGGCGAACGACCCGCCCGGCCAACTTGACCCCGATACGGCTTTCGCCGTACTCGACTCGCTCCCATGGACGCATGGGTGGACGCCGTGAGCGGGGCGCGGCTGTCGCCGGGCGGAGTGCCGTGTCCGCCCGCGGGCGCGGCAGCGCCGCGTCGCACCGATGGCCGTCGCTCGACGAGCGGCCGCGTGCGGGTGCTCGTCGTCGACGACGACGTCTCGTTCCTCGCCGCCGCCGCGCGCGCGCTCGCCGCCGGCAACCCGCCGTTCGACGTGGCGACCGTCGAGAGCGGCGCCGCCGCGATCGCTCTCCTCGAGCGCTCCGCGGACGGAGACGGACCGCTTCCCGACTTCGTGCTCCTCGACTTCCACCTCCCGGACACGACCGCGCCGAGCGTGCTCGGCCAGCTCTCCCTGCACCCGACCCTGAAGGGGCTTCCGGTCCTCGTGCTGACGCGCGATGCCCGCGACGAGGCGCGCACCGACGCGCTCGTCGCCGGCGCGCGCGACTTCGCCCACAAGCCGTCGCGAGTGCACGCGCTGCGCGAGCTCGCGATTCGCTTCTGGCAGAGACATGGCCCGGACGCCGACGATCCTCCTCGTTGACGACGACCCGGAGGTCGGACGCCTCCTCGGGCGCGCGCTGCGCGACCAGGACCCGACCTTCGTGCTCGAGTGCTTCGAGACCGCGCGCGACGGCGAGCGCGCGATCGCCGAGGAGCCGCCCGACTGCATCGTCCTCGACTACCGGCTGCCCGACGACTCCGGCATCGACTGCCTCCGTCGCGTCCGCCGCTCGCGGCCGGACGTCCCGGTCGTGATGCTGACCGGCGCGGACTCGGCGGAGATCGCGGTCGAGGCGATGAAGCTCGGCGCGTCGGACTACGTCGTCAAGCACGGCCGCTATCTCAAGACGGTGGTCGCGAAGGTGCGCGAGGCGCTCGGCCGCCGTCACCTGGCGCGCGCGCGGTCGCGCGACGAGGCCGACGCCCGGCCCCGGGAAGCGGCGCCGTCGTCCGAGCCGACGGCCGGCGAGCCGTCGTTGGCGGGGATCCTCGGCGAAAGCCCGGTGCTGCGGGCCGCGCTCCGGCTCGCGGAGCGCGCCGCCCGCTCGAACGTCCCCGTGCTCCTGCAGGGCGAGAGCGGCACGGGAAAGGAGCTCTTCGCGCGCGCCGTCCACGACCGCAGCGCACGCGCGCGCGCCGCATTCCTCGCGCAGAACTGCGCGGCGCTTCCGGAAGCTCTCCTGGAGGGCGAGCTCTTCGGACACGTCCGGGGCGCGTTCACCGGCGCCGACCGCGATCGCCGCGGCCTCTTCGAGGCCGCATCGGGCGGGACCCTCTTCCTCGACGAGATCAGCGAGACGACGCCCGCCATCCAGGCGAAGCTCCTGCGCGTGCTCCAGGAGGGCGAGGTCCGGCCGCTCGGCGCGACCGTCGCCCGCCGCGTCGACGTGCGCATCGTGAGCGCCGCGAACGTCGACCTCGAGGCGGCCGTCCGCGACGGCCGCTTCCGGCAGGACCTCTTCTACCGCCTGCGCGTCCTCCCGATCCGCATCCCGCCGCTGCGCGAGCGGGACGGCGACGTGCGCCGCCTCGCGCTCCACTTCGCGCGGGTGTGCGCGGAGAAGGAAGGGGTGCCCGTCCCGGAGCTCGCGAGCGAGGTGCTCGACGCGTTCGAGCGCTACGCGTGGCCGGGGAACGTGCGCGAGCTCCAGAACGAGGTCCACCGCCTCGTCCTCTGCGGCGAGCCCGGCGAGCCGATCGGCCTCGACTCCGTCTCGCCGCCGATCGCCGCGACCCTCGCGCGCGTCGCGGAGGAGGATCGCCCGCTGAAGGCGATCGTCCGCGACATCGAGGTCACGATGATCGTCGATCGCCTGCGCGAGCACGGGTACAACCGCGAGGCGACGGCGCGGAGCCTCGGCATCACGCGCGAAGCGCTCTGGGCGAAGATGAACAAGCTCGGCCTCGAGGTCGGCCGTCGCGGCCCGCTCGCGCCGCGCGACGGCGAGCCCGACGAAGAGTGAGCGCGCGGCACGCGGTCGCCTCGCGTCCCGACGGCGCACTCGGAGAGCCCGACCGCGGCGCGGCGCGCGACGCGCGCACGACCGGCGCGACCTCGTGGCTCCGCGGAGTGTTCTCGCTCCTCGGCGTGGCGGTCGCCCTGGCCGCGGCCGCGACGATGCGGTCCCAGTTCGCGGCGGTCTACGCCGCGTATTTTGCGATCGCGTTCGCGTTCCAGTTCGTCTGGCTCGGCTCGCGCTTTCCGTTCGCCCTTCCCTACTACACGACGATGAACGCCTTCGCGTACATCGCGGGCCCGCCGGTCGTGACGCTCGAGTACCTGCAGCGCGTGCTGTCGTACCCGATCCTCGCGTGGCTCGCGCGCCGCGGCTGGATGTCGCTCCCGCCGCCGCTCGAGCCGGTGCTCGGGCGCGGCCCGGAGCGCGCGGGCGGCACGCTGCGCGCGTGGATCGACCACGGCACGGCGGGCGCGCTCGGGTGCCTCAGCATCCTCCTCCGGTGCGGCATCTTCGCGTGGCTCCGCGCCCAGGATCTCGCGCTCGTCCCCGCGATCGCGATCACAGAGTACGCGACGCTCGCGATCCTGGGAGCGCTGCACGCGGCCGTCCCGCTCCCGATGGCGACCGAGCTCCGCCTCGGCGGGCGGTGGCGCTGGCGGCTCGACGACGAGCGCATCGACCTCGTGGTGGTCGTGATCTTCGTCGCGCCGCTCTTCGTCTTCGTGATCAACCTCGCGTGGGCCTTCGAGGGCCTCGGCGGCGCCGTCGGTTTCTCCCTCGCGACCCTCGGCCCGCACGTCCTCATGAAGCTGTCGAACGATCGCCTCGGCCGGGTGCAGGCCCTGCTGGAGACGAAGCAGCGCGAGCTCAAGGACCTCGTCCACACGGTGGCCCACGACCTGAAGAGCCCGATCAGCTCGGCGCTCCTCACGACGGACCTCATCGCCGATCGCGACGGCGACGCGCTCAGCCGCGAGACGCAGGAGGACCTCGGCCGCGTCGTGAGGCTTCTCAGCCGCGCCGAGGACATGGTGCGCGACCTGTTGCGGGTCTTCCGGATCGTGTGGGAGCCGGAGACGTGGGGCGAGGTCGACCTCGACCGCACGATGGCCGCGGTGCTCGAGACGGCCGGGCCCAAGGCGGCGGCGCGCTCGGCCACGATCTCGGTCGCGCCGCTGCCGATGATCTGGGGACAGGCGGGCAAGCTCGAGCACGCGCTCTCGAACCTGGTGGAGAACGCCGTCAAGCACGTACCGGCGGCGGACGGGGCGATCGCGGTGGAAGCGGTCGTCGACGCGGGCGCCGTGACGATCTGCGTCCGCGACAACGGGCCGGGGATCCCTCCCGACTACCATCGCCAGATCTTCGAGCTGTACTCGCGCGTGCCGCGGCGCGCCGAGGGCGACGGCTCGGGCGTCGGCCTCGCGATCGTGAAGCGCGTCGTGGAGGCGCACGGCGGCCTCGTCTGGGTCGAGTCCGAGGTCGACGCGGGGAGCCGCTTCTTCGTCCGGCTGCCGCGCGTGCTGTCGGCGCCGGCGGCGCGCGACGCGACGCCGAGCGACGCGATCGCGGCGCCGGCCGCGCCGGCACCGGAAGCTTCCTCGTAGGGCGTGCTGCCTAGAACGTCGCGCGGAGGCCCGCGAGCGCGTTGATCGGCCGCGCGGGGAAGCCGATCACCTCCTCGTAGCTCCGGTCGAAGAGGTTCGACACGTTCGCGAACGCCGTGAACGCGACGTCGGCGACGCGCCACGGGAGGCGATACGAGAGCGCGAGATCGACGCGCGTGTACTGCGGGTTCGTCCCGAAGCTGCCGGTCGCGGGGTCGGCGTCCGGGCGGTCTCCGACGAAGAACACGTCGACACGCGCGCGGAACGCGTCGTCGCGCGCGACGAGCGCGGGCGTATCGTACATCGCGAAGGCCGCCATGCGGTTGTTCGGGCGCCGCAGCACCGGGCTCGCGCCGCCCGCCGACTGGAGGCCGAGATACGTGTACGTCCCGCCGAGCGTGAGCCCGTGCCCGACGTCGACCGCGGCCGACGTCTCGACGCCGGTCGCGTCGACCCGCCCGACGTTCTGCGGCAGGAACTTGAAGGTATCCGGGTCGACCAGCACGAACACGATGTCGTCCTTCACGCGGCGATCGAAGTAGGTCGCGGACACGAGCAGGCGGCCGGTGAAGAGCTCCTGGTCGAGGCCCGCATCCCACTCGCTCGAGCGCTCGGGACCGAGGTTCGGGTTCCCGAAGTTCGGGAAGTAGAGCTCGTTGAACGTCGGCGCGCGGAAGCCCTCCGCGTAGGTCGCGCGCAGGCGCGTCGCGGTCTCGGGGAAGCGCCACGCGATGCTCGCCGCGGGAACCGTGACGTCGCCGAACTGCGTGTCGTGGTCGTGGCGGAAGCTGCCGATCGCGACCAGGCGATCCTCGAAGAGGTGGATCTGCTCCTGGACGTAGACGCCGTAGTCGTTCCGGCTCACGTCGAAGTGCGTGTCGGGCGGAACGGAGATGCTCGAGAACGAGCTCACGTTCGCCGCGCGGCGCGTGAACTGGAAGCCGACGGTCGAGATCGACCAGCCGCCGTACGCGTAGTTCGCCTGCGCGTCGGCCTGCGCGATCTCGTTCGGGATGCTGGAGCGGGTCTCGACGGGGTTGCCGGCGTCCGGCGGGTCGTCGAAGCGGGAGTCGTCCTGCACGTACGCGCCGTCGATCTTGTAGGACAGGCCGGGGAGCGGCGCGTCCTCCCAGCCGACCTTCGCGAAGTAGAAGTCGTCGCGCTGGCTCGCGTTCGGATCGAGGACGCCGAGGAAGTTGTTCGCGTTCAGGAGGCCGACGCGCGCCCGGAGGTAGTGGCCGATCGCGTACAGCCGGCCGGTGTCGGTTGGCGCCCAGTCGGCCTGCAGCGCGGCGGTCGTCAGGTCGTAGGCGTCGTTGTGCTTCGTGACGGTGCCTGCCTCGCCGACCGGCACGGCGGGGCCGAAGCCGGCCGTCCCGAGGTGCGTCGCGGCCCCGGCCAGCCCGACCTCCCCTTGCCGGCCGGAGAACGTGGCCGTCTCGCGGTCGGTGTCGCCGTTGCCGCCGGCGCCCGAGATCGTCGCGACGCCGGGCGCGGTCGGTCGGCGGGTGATGAGATTGACGACGCCCGCGACCGCTTCCGAGCCGTACAGGCTTCCGCCGCCGCCGCGCAGGACCTCGATGCGCTCGAACGGCTCCGGGACGAGGTTCGCGAAGTCGAACGCCCCGAGCGTGCCGCTGTTGATCTGGATGCCGTCGAGGAGCGTCAGGACCTGATCGTCGTCGCTGCCGCGGATCGAGACGCTCGAGACGGTCCCGAGCGTGCCGTTCTGCACGACGTCGACGCCGGGGACCTGCCGCAGCACGTCGGGGATGGTCGCGTCCTCGCGCGAGGCGATGTCCTCGCGCGTGAGGACGGTGATCGTCTGCGGGGCGTCGGAGAGGAACGTCCGCGTGCGGGTCGCGGTGACGACGATCGGGTCGAGGCGGGTCGTCGCGAGCCCTTTTTCCGACGTCGGCACCGGCGTCGCCTCGGAGACGAGCGCCGCGTCCTCCGTTTCGGCGACCGACGGCGCCGCGCAGGCTTGCTCCCACTCCTCCGCGCGCGACGGCGCGGCCCAGCAGGCCGCCGCGGCCGCGATCGCGGTCGTCGCGCCGCACGCGAGCGCGACCGCTGCGCCGAGCCGCCGCGCGCGCGCGATCGCCCTCCTTCTTCCCGACGTCGGACTGCCGTCGCCTTCAGCTCTCGATCGAAAACGGTGCACCTGCCTGTCCCTCCCCCGGCGGCGCTCCGACCACGCGCGGAGCCGACGCCGGGAACCGGATGTGGGGTGCGAACCGATCGCGGAGGGGGGCGGGGGCGGCGGTCGCTCGCGGCGCGAGGGCGCGCGGCAGGGCGCTCCGGACGTCGTCCGTCGAGCCTGCGATTCGAGCGACCGGCATGCGTCCCTCCTCCTCCGAGAGGTTCACACGTTGATCCGGTCAGGCAGGTCTCCTGGCTCGGGGATCTCCCTCGTCGCCACGCCTTCCCACCGTCTTCGCCGGCGGCGGATCCGCCCCTCCGAACGGCAGTGGCCTTTGCTGGCGCGAGTCCCCCCTTACAGTTGCGGGGCAGCAGGGGCTTCTCACCCCTTTCCCTCTTCGCCCTGTAACGGGACCTGACCGGCGCGAACGCGGACGCGACTAGCGCGACCCGGCGATGCCGTCAAGTGCGGTCGGGCGGTCTTCGGCGAGCGCAGCGAAGCGGGGGTGATTCGGCGTCAGCGCTCGAGCGAGTCGCTCCCAGGCCCGCATTGCATATGGTACTGTCGCGGCATATGCATATCATATGGCTCAACGGACGACATTGGTACTGGACGAGCGTACGCGAAGGGCGGCGCGCGATCTTGCCCGCCGCTACGATTGCTCCACGTCCGAAGCCATCCGGCGCGCCATCGTGAAACAGCTCGACGCGGAGTCGAAGCCGTCCGCAGCCGAACGCAAACGCCGCCGCGACGTGCTGAAGCGATTGTTCGAGCTGTTCGAGGACACCGATCCCGCCGACGAGGTACGCCGCCTCAAGGCGGAGGACGCCGGCTTCTGAGATGCGCGTTCACCTGGACACGGACTTCCTGATCTATGCTCTCGCGGTGGCCGGCGAGGAGCGCCGGCGCCTCTCGACGCTCGCGGACTCCGAAGACGCCGTCCAGATGAGCGCCGTGGCTTGGTACGAGTTTTCGCGAGGACCGCGTACGCCCGAACAGCTCGCGGTCGCGCGCTCGTTCTTTCCGCCGGCGGATGGGATCGTGCCCTTGTCGGAGGAGCTCGCGACGCGCGCGGCGGAGGTCTTTCGAGTCCTCGGCTCACCCCGCAAGCGGGCCGCCGACATCGCGATCGGCGTGACCGCCGCGGCACTCGGCGCGACCTTGCTCACCCGCAACAAGAGGGACTTCGCCGGAGTCCCTCACCTCGCGTTGGAAACCGTTTGAGCGCACCGCAGCGAGAGATCGCATCCCGGTCGCATCGCATCACCCTCCGGCGAGCCACGCGACGAGGAATGCGACCTCGCCGAGCTCGACGGCCGCGCCGTAGGCGTCGCCCGTCAGGCCCCCGAGCCGGCGCGTGAGCCACGCGCCGAAGGCCAGCGCCGCGAGCGCCGCCGCGCCCGCAGCCGCGATCGCGCCGGCACCGGTCCAAGCGGCGGCGATCGCCGTCACGGCGGTGGCGAGCGCGAGCTCGCGCGCTCCCGCGTGCTCCGTGAAGGCGCGCCCCAGGCCCTCTGAGCGCGCGTACGGATAGACGACCACCAGCAGGACCGCGAGCCAGCGCCCGATCGCCGGGAAGACGACCAGCACGCGCAAGTTGCCGGCCGGCAGGACGGCCGCGAGCGTCGAGACCTTGGCGATCACAGCCAGCACCAGCGCGGTCGCGCCGTGGCCGCCGATCCGGCTGTCGCGCATGAGCGCGAGCGTCCGCTCGCGGTCGCCGCGACCGCCGCCGAGCCCGTCGAAGACGTCGGCGACGCCGTCGAGGTGGAGCGCGCCCGTGAGCGCCGCCAGCGCGGCCACGAGGAGCGCCGCGAGCACCTCTTCCGGTAGCCGGCTCTCGAGGAGCCGCGCGAGCGCCGCGAGCGCGCCGCCGAGGACGAGGCCGACGACCGGGAAGAGCGCGAGCGATCGTCCCACGTCCGCGGGCGAAGCCTCGGGCGCGCCCACCGGGATGCGCGTCAGGAACGAGACCGCGAGCCGGAGCCGACCGAGCGCGCTCACGGGCGACCCCCGAGCGCGGCCGCCGCGACGAGCCCCGCGGCCGCGAGCAACGCGCCCGCCGCGAGCGCGGCGGCCGCCATCGCCCACGCGCGGTCGATCGTCGCGGGCACGAGCGGCGCGCGCCCGTCGCCGAGTCGATAGTGGCCCGGCTTCTCGAGCGCGACCCCGAGGAGCCCCGCCATCGCCGCCATCGGGCGCCCCGCGTTCGGGCTCTCGGTCGCCCCGCCGTCGCGCGCGAGGACGCGCCATCCCGAGCGCACGTCGCCGCCGGCGAGCGCGCCTCCCGCGAGAAGAAGCAGCGCCGTCAAGCGCGCCGGCACGACGTTCGCCGCGTCGTCGAGTCGCGCGGCGGCCTTCCCGAGCCACTCGGTCGCGCCATGGTAGCCGATCATCGCGTCGAGCGTGTTCACCGCGCGGTACGCGACCGCCGCCGGCACGCCGAGCGCGACGAACCAGAGGAGCGGCGCGATCGCGCTGTCGCTCGCGTTCTCCGCGATCGACTCCACGGTCCCGGCGACGAGCTCTGGCTCGCCGAGCCGGCTCGCGTCGCGGCTGCAGAGGCTCGCGAGGCCGGCGCGCGCGCCCGCCACGTCGCCCGCGGCGAGCGCGTCCCGCACGCCGAAGGCGGCCTCGCGGAGCGCGCGCACCGCGAAGGCGGGCTTCAGGAGCGCGATCGCGATCACGATCTCGAGCAGGCGGCTCCCGGAGCACGCGCGGAGGACGAGCCAGCTCGCCCCGCCGAACGCGGCCGGCACGGCGAGCGCGAGAAGCGCGCCGAACGCGAGCTGCGGCGCGCGCCCCGAGCGCGGCGCCGCGCGCAGCGCCGCGTTCACCGTCCAGCCCATCCACACGACGGGATGGAGACGGGCCGCCGGCTCGCCGAGCGCGCGATCGAGCGCGAGCGCGCCCGCGAGGACGACGAGCGTCGCCGGCGGATCGAGCGGGTCGAGGATCACGACGGGTACCCGGTCGCGCGCGGAGCGCTCACGAGCCGGAATCGCTGACGCCCGCGGACTCGAACGTCGCCATGTCGCGCAGCACGTCGAGCGCGGCGTCGATGATCGGGACGACGAGCGCGGCTCCCGTTCCCTCTCCGAGGCGGAGCCGGAGGTCCAGGAGCGGCTCGATGCCGATCGCCGCGAGGACGCGCGCGTGCCCGATCTCGACCGAGCGGTGCGCCGCGACCAGCGCGTCGCGCGCGGCGGGGCAGAGCCGCACCGCGACCAGCGCGGCAGCGGCGGCGATGAAGCCGTCGACGACGACCGGGACGCGGCTCGCGGCGCCGCCGAGCGCGACCCCTGCGAGGCCCGCGATCTCGAATCCCCCGAGCGCCGCCAGCACGCCGAGCGGGTCGTCCGGGTCGGGGTGATTGACGGCGAGCGCGCGCCGGATGACCTCCGCCTTGCGGGCGAGGCCGGCGTCGTCGACGCCGGTGCCGCGGCCCGTGACCTGCGCGGGGTCGCATCCGGTCAGCGCCGCCGCGAGCGCGCTCGCGGACGTCGTGTTGCCGATCCCCATCTCGCCGAGACCGAGGAGCGTCGTGCCGTCGGCCGCGAGCTCGTGCGCGATCCGGATCCCGACCTCGAGAGCGGCGACCGCCTGGTCGCGGCTCATCGCGGGGCCGTGCGCGAGGCTCCGCGTGCCGAGCCCGATCCGCGCGACGCGGATCGCGGGGTGCTCGGGGAGCGGCTCGGCGACGCCCATGTCGACGACCACGACGCGCGCGCCGGCGCGCCGGGCGAGCACGTTGATCGCCGCGCCGCCAGCCGCGAAGTTGAGGAGCATCTGGCGCGTCACCTCCTGCGGGTACGCGCTCACGCCCTCGCGCGCGACGCCGTGGTCCGCGGCCATCACGACGATCGCCGCGCGGAGCGGCGGCAGGTCGAGCGTGCCGCGCACGGCCGCGATGCGGCAGGCCAGCTCCTCGAGCCTGCCGAGGCTGCCGCGCGGCTTCGTCTTGACGTCGAGCCGGCGCTGCGCCGCCGCCGCGAGCGAGGCGTCGGCCGGCGCTACGGACGCGATCGTCTCGTCGAGGAGGCTCACGCGGGCGGCTCTCCGCTTTGCGCCGCCGCGCGCGGCACCACGGCGACCGGCTCCGGGCGCAAGCGAAGAAGGACGCCGAGCGCGCCGAGGTAGAGCTCGTCGCAGCGCGGCGCGAGTCGCTGGTGCGCGAGCCCGACCGCGTCGCGAAAGGCGCGCCCGAGGGGATGGTCCGGCACGATCCCGAAGCCGACCTCGTTCGTGACGAGCACGACGTGGCACGGCGGATCGTCGAGCAGCGCGCCGAGCTCGTCGCAGCGGGCGGCGACCGCGGCGGAATCGCATCCGCGCATCACGAGGTTCGCGATCCAGAGCGTCAAGCAGTCGACCACCGCGACGTCCGCGCGCTCGGACGCCGCGCCGCGCGCGATCGCCGCCGCGAGATCGACCGGCGCCTCCACCGTGACGAAGTCCGCGCCGCGCTCCTCGCGGTGGCGCGCGACGCGCGCGCGCATCTCGTCGTCGAGCGCCTCTGCGGTCGCGACGAAGAGCCGGCGCTCGCCGAGCGAGCGCGCCCGGCGGAGCGCGAACGCGCTCTTCCCCGAGCGCGCGCCGCCGCCGATCAGGATGCGGCGCGGGGTCACGCGCGCGCCCGCCGCTGGTCGCCGTGCGCGGCGAGCCAGCGCGCGACGCCGCGCGCGGTCGCGACGAAGGCCGCGCGGCCGATCGCCTCGCCGACCGCCGTGTGGAGGCCGGCGTACGCGAGCTCGGGACGAGCGCGGTCGAGCGGCGACGCGACGATGCAGCAGTCGGTTCCGGTTCCGGTCGCGAGGCGATCCGAGCCCGGAAGCGCGAGACCAGCCTGCAGGACCGCGGCGGTGCGCGCGGAGCTCGCGATCGAGATCGCCTCGACGAGAGCGGGCTCCGTCAGCGGCTCGGAGGTGACGCAGAGGAGATTGATGGTTCCGGCGTGCACCGCGGGCGCCGCCGGCTCCCCGACGCGGCCGCGGTTCCCGAGGCCGACGGTCGCGACGCAGCGCGCGTCGACGCCGCCGGCGCTCGCGGTCTCCTCCACGCGCGACTCGAGGTCGCAGCTCGTGAGGAAGACGGGCATCGTGGCGAGCCGTTCCGCCGCGAGCGCGGCGCGCGCGAACGCCGCGGGATCGACCGGCGGCGCGAGCTCGTCGTCGCGCACCGCGAGCCACGCCACTGCGCTGGCGCCACCGATGCCGCCGCCCACCACCGTCCAGCCGAGCGTGCGATGGGGGCCGCCGAGGTCGACGACGAACCAGCGCCTCGTCCCGGCGCCTTCGGCGCAGACCGCCCCGGGCGCGCGCGCGGTCGTCTCTTCCGGCTCGTGGCCCGCTCTCATCCGCTCGCCTCGGCGACGTCGAGCTGCGTCGGCCCGCGATGGCCGACGATCTCCCACGCGGACGCGAGGCACGCGAAGGCGACCAGCCAGACGACGCGCGACTGATAGCGCGGAAACGGCCCCGACGACAGCCCGCACACGGCCGCGTTGATCGCGAGCGCGACCCACGAGAAGACGTGCAGCTCGCGCGACGCGAGCGCGACGCCGGCGAGCCCGGCGGAGAGGAAGATGACGCTCGCCCCCGCGTAGAGCGCGAACGCGTCCCGCTGGATCGACGCGATCGCCGCGAACGGCAGCTCGCCGCGCTGCTGGCGCGACCCCGCCAGGCTCGCCGCCTCGCGCGGAAAGCGCTTCCGCACGACACCGGTCACTTACGCGCCGCGACCGTAGGGCTGGAGACCGTCGCCGGTCTCGAACGACATGAGCTGATCGAGCCACGATCGGACCGCCGCCTGCGCGTGCATCCAGGGATGGCGGCGGAGGGAGTCGAGGACGATCGCGCGCGCTTCGCCCTCGACCGCCTGCAGCCCGCCGAGCTTGTGCACCGGGCTCTCGGGGTCCCAGATGAAGTGGAGCGCGGACGGCCGGATGTCGCGGCGGTGCGCGCACAGGCGATACGGCGGAGGGGCGCGGTCGCAGACGTCGGCGAGGAGCTGCTGCACGATCCCGTCCTCGACGAGGCGCGAAAGCACGAACGTCCACGAGGTCTTCGCGAGAAACGGCCGGCCGGCGAGCGCGGTGCTCGCGCCGAGCGCGAAGACGACCGACGCGAGAAGGACGAGCGCGGCGCGCCGCAGCGCTCCCGCCGGCAGCCAGCCGGCGCCGCGGCCCCGCGCGCGGATCGCATCGACGGCGACGAGCCCGGCCGCGAGCGGCAGGTGCGACGCGTCCACCACGACCGACCAGAAGAACGCGAGCCCGACCCAGACCGATCGCCAGCCGCGAGCGCGCGGATCGTGCAGGAGGACGAAGAGCGTCAAGACCAGCACGCCGGTCCAGGCGTCGGGCGCGACCTGTCCGGCGACCCACGCGAGCGGCGTCGTCGCGACCAGCGCCGCGACCGCGACGACCGGAACCGCCCGGCCCGCGACCGGCGCGTAGACGTCCATCACCCGCAGGACGGCCGCGACGACGAGCGCCGACTGGATGATCGCGACCGGCCACAGCGAGAGCCCGACGTGCGCGGCGCGGAGGAAGAGCCCGTAGAAGACCGGCCGATCGATCGGAGCGCGGAGCGCGAAGGAGCTGGCGACGTACGCGCCGGTGTCCGAGGAGACGAGCGGGTAGCCGTTCCAGATCGCCGCCGACGCGACGAGCAGCGTCGACGCGACGAACGCCGCGGAACCAACCCACCGCGGCCGGCCCGGCGCCCGCACGCGCTACCGCGCGAGCCCGGCGCGCGCGAAGAGGATCCAGCCGACGATGAACGCGAGGCCGCCGATCGGCGTGACGGCGCCGAGCCACGCCTGCCCGGTCAGCGTGAGGAGGTAGAGGCTCCCCGAGAAGATCGCGATCCCGGCGACGAAGCACCACGCCGCGGCCGCGGTGCCGGCGGAGGCCGCACCGGCGGCCTCGCGCTGCAGCGTGAGCAGGCCGACCAGGACGAGCGCGAGCGCGTGGTAGAAGTGGTAGCGCACGGCCGTCTCGTAGACGCCGAGCTGCTCGACCCCGAGGCGCGCGCGCAGGCCGTGCGCGCCGAACGCGCCGAGCGCGACCGCGATCGCCCCGAGCGCCGCTCCGATCGCCACCATCGCGCGTCCCGTCATGTGTCGCCGTCCTCCGTCGCGGCTCCTCTGTGCGCGCGCGACGTCATTCGCCGCGGAAGACCGGCTTCCGCTTCTCGACGAACGCCCGCACGCCCTCGCGCGCGTCGTCCGACTTCGAGAGCACCGTCTGCGCGAGCGCTTCGAGGTCGAGGAGCTCGGCGAGCGTCTGCTCGGCGCCGTGGTAGACGGTCAGCTTCGACGTCGCCAGGGCGCCCGCCGGGTTGCGCGCGATCCGGCGCGCGAGCTCGGCGACTTCGCGCTCGAACGCGTCGTCCGCGTAGACGCGGTTCACGAGCCCGTCGCGCAGCGCCTCGTCGGCGGTGAGCGAATCGCCGGTCCACAGGAGCTCGAACGTCCGCGCGGTGCCGACGAGACGCGGAAGGAAGTAGGCGCCGCCGAAGTCCGGCTGCATGCCGACCCGCAGGAAGGGGACGGAGAAGACCGCCGACGCCTTCGCGACGCGCACGTCGCAGGCGAGCGCGATCACGAAGCCGGCGCCGATCGCAGGCCCGTTCACCGCAGCCACGATCGGCTTCGGCGTCTCGCGGAAGCGCTGGATCGCGCGCGTCATGCGGAGGAGCTCGCGCGACCGTCGCACGCTCGAGTGCTCGAGGCGCTCGCCCATCGTCTTCAGGTCGCCGCCCGAGCAGAACGTGTCGCCGGCGCCGGTCACGACGAAGACGCGCACGCGCGGATCGGCGGCGCCGTCGTCGAGCGCCGTCTCCATCGCGCGCCAGTCCTCGGGCATGACGGCGTTCCGCTTGTCGGGCCGGTCGAGCGTGAGCGTCGCGATGCCGTCGTCGCCGACGCGGTAGCGAAGGCCGCCCTCGCCCGCTGCGCTCGCCGGCTCGCTCATGAGCGAGCGCTAGCTGCGGGCGCGCGATCGGGCAAGCGCCGCCGGGCGCACAGCCGAAACGCTGGGCCGGGCGCTGGTGACGGACGAGCGGTTCGGGCTACACGACGCGACATGGAGCCGAGGTCCAAGAGCCCCGAGAAGGCGCGACGAGCCGCCGCGCATCCCGATCGCCCCGGCGAGCTCTGCAAGGCGACGCCGGGCGCGTGGGTCCCGGTCGTGGATCGCGCGCGCTGCGAGGCGAAGGGCGACTGCGTCGAGGTGTGCCCGTACGGCGTGCTCGAGGTCCGACGCATCGAGGACGACGACTACCGCGCGCTCTCCTTCTTCTCGCGGATGAAGGTTCTCGCGCACCGGATGCGCTCCGCCTACACGCCGCGCGCCGTCGACTGCCACGCGTGCGGGCTCTGCGTCGTCGCGTGTCCGGAGCACGCGCTGCGCCTCGTCGCGAGCGGCGCCGCGGCCGGCGGCGCGCCGTCGGCGACGGCCTGACGTTTCGGCTGGCGCGGTGGCGGCGGAGGCACGGCGCGGCGACCTCGCGTTCGGCGCCTGGGTCGGCGCCGGCCTCGCGGTGCTCATTGGAGTCGTCTACCGCGACGCCTTCCGCGCGTGGTTCCTGTCGGACGACTACCACTGGCTCGCGTCGGCCGACGTCCGCGAGGTCCTGCGCTCGTTCGTCGGCTCGTGGGGATGGGGGCCCGCCTACCGCCCGCTCGCGCGCACCGCGTTCCTGCTCGAGGCGCGCGCCTTCGGGACGTGGGCGATTGCATGGCACGCCGCGAGCCTCGCGCTCCTCGTGCTCGACGGGACGCTCCTCGCGCAGCTCCTCCTCCGCCTGTCGCGATCGCCCGTCCTCGCGGCGACGGCGAGCGCCGTCTTCGTCCTCCTTCCGCTCGACCACGAGAGCGCGATCTGGCTCTCGGGGCAGATGCACCTGATCGCGCTCGCGTTGGCGCTGGGCGCGCTGCTCTCGTTCGAGTCGTTCGTCGAGCGCCCGTCGCGCCGGCGCCTGGCGGCCTGCGCCGTCTGGTACGCGGCCGGGCTCCTCACCTACGAGGCGGCGGTCGTCGTCGTCCCGCTGGCCATCCTCGCGACCGCACAGCGCTGGCGCGATCGCGATGCGCGCGCCGCGGCGATCCGCGGGCTCGCGGTCCTCGTCGTCGTGACAGGCGCCTACGCGGCGCTGCGCTGGCATGCGGTCGGCGGAGAGACCCTCTACCCGATGCGGCCGCTCCGCGACGTCGCGAGCCGAAGCTTCTTCGATCACCTCGCGACCGCCGGCCGGACGCTCGTCGGCCAGGTCGGCGTGTCGCGGTGGCTCCTCGCGGCCGCGGCCTGCGCGACGGCGATCGCGTCGCCGCGCTTCCTCGTCGCGGCCGCGCTCGGGTGCCTTGCGGCGGCGGTCGCGTACGCGCCGTTCGCGCTCGTGAACGCGTACGCGCCGCGCTTCTTCTTCATGAGCGGGATCGGGATCGCGGTCGCGCTCGGCGCGCTGGTGGCGGGCGTCGCGCGCCTGCGCGCGATCGGGCCGATCGCGGCGATCGCGCTCGCCGCGACGATCGCGCACTCGCTGATCCCCCGGACCGAGGCGATGGCGGCCGCGCATCGCGCGGCGGGCGCGCTCGAGCGCCGCGTGCTCGAGGAGGTCGCGGTCGTGAACGGCGTCAGCAATCCGCCCGCGCGGGTCTTCGTCCTCGGCGTGCCCGACGACGTCGCCGGCATCGCCGTCTTCTACAATTCGGTCGGGGACGCGGTCCGCGTGTTCGCGCCCGGCTGCCGCGCCCGGGTCGTCATCGTGCGCGACCGCCAGCGAAAGCGGCTCGTGGAGCGGCTCGCCCGTCGCGACGCCCGACGCGGAGACGAGGCGACCACGGATCACCCGCGGGCCGCCCGGCCGGGCGGGCGCGCGCCGGGCGCGCGGCGCCGTCCCAACGCGCTCGACGGGTTCCTCGCGAACCGCACCGCGTTCCTCCTGGTCGACCGCGACGCGACGTCCGTGGGTCCGATCGACCGCGCCGACGCGATCCGCTGGATCCGGCGCGCACCGCCGCCGTAGAGCGGCGAGGTCGCGCGTCAGCCGCGCCCTGGCACCAGCAGCACCGCCTCGTCGGGCGCGAGCGCACCGCCCCACGCGCGGCCCTCGCCGTCTCCCGACGTCGAGACCTCGACCCGGAGCCGCTCCGAGCCGGCCGGCGGGTCCCAGCGCCGCGGCTCCGACGTGAAGTTCACGACCGCGACGCGGCGATCGCCGCCCGTCTCGCGGCGATAGGCGAGGACGCCTTGGGGCGCGTCGAGCGCCGTCCAGCCGCCCGAGGTCAGCGCCGCCGATGCGCGCCGCGCCGCGAGCAGCCGGCGGTAGAGGTGGAGGATCGAGCGCGGGTCGGCGCGCAGCGTCTCCGCATTCTGCCGCTCGGCCTCGGGCGGCCACGGGAGCCACGGTTCCTCGCCCCAGCCGTGCGACGGCGAGCCGTCCCACGGGAGCGGCGCGCGGCAGCCGTCGCGGTTGCCGGGGTCGACCCGGCGCTCGCGCGGAACGAGCGCGTCCTCGAGCCCGAGCTCCTCGCCGGCGTAGAGGAACGGCGTCCCCGGCAGCGTCAAGATCAAGAGCGCGGCGGCGCGGGCGCGCGCCTCGGACCCGAGCCGG
Organism: Binatia bacterium; assembly: GCA_035651755.1. Classification (GTDB taxonomy): domain Bacteria; phylum Desulfobacterota; class Binatia; order UBA12015; family UBA12015; genus DASRFA01. Next base: position 65,991 of record DASRFA010000039.1, read on the forward strand.
GTGCGGTGCCTCGGCGTGTCGTGGTTCGAGAGCACGATCGTCGGCCATGCGCCGATCGGCTCGTAGGCCCGCATCACCGACTCGGTTCGGCTGCGCCACGCCTCGGCCTCCCACGGCGTGTGGAGGACGGCGGGGAGGTCGAAGCAGAGGTGCAGCTCGTCGCCGCGGCCGTAGTACCGCGTCACGTCGTGCGGCGCGACGATGTACACCTCGCCGACGAGCATGCGGTCGCCGGGGTAGGCGTCGACGACCGAGCGCAGCTCGCGCAGGATCGGGTGCGTCGACTCGTCGTCGTGGAGCGCGCAGTGCGGCACTCCTTGCATCTCGGGCGGGTCGTCGGGCAGCGCCGGGTCCTTGCCGAGCGCGTGCACGACGTCGACCCGGAAGCCGTCGATGCCGCGATCGAGCCAGAAGCGAAGCACATCGTACATCGCGGCCCGGACGTCGCGGTTGCTCCAGTTCAGGTCGGGCTGCTCGGGTAGAAACAGATGGAGGTACGACTGGCCGGTCGCGCGATCGAACGTCCACGCCGGGCCTCCCGCGCTGAAGGCCGCCGTCCAGTTGTTGGGCGGGCTGCCGTCCGGCTTCGGATCGCGCCACACGTACCAGCCGCGCTTCGCGCTCGCGCGCGAGCTGCGCGACTCGACGAACCAGGGGTGGAGGCTCGAGGTGTGGTTCGGGACCCAGTCGAGGAGGACGCGGATGCCGCGCGCGTGCGCGTCCGCGACGAGGCGGTCGAGGTCCGCGAGCGAGCCGAAGACCGGATCGACGTCCTGGTAGTCGGACACGTCGTAGCCGAAGTCCGCCATCGGCGACGTGAAGATCGGCGACAGCCAGATCGCGTCGACGCCGAGCCAGGCGAGGTGGTCGAGGCGGCTCCGGATGCCCCCGAGGTCGCCGACGCCGTCGCCGTTCGAGTCCGCGAACGAGCGCGGATAGATCTGATAGACGACGCCCGACTTCCACCACGGCACGCGATCAGGCACGGCCCTCTCCTCCCCCCGATCGCACCGGGGCGCCGACCTCGATCGGGTTGGTGTCGATGGTCGCGGGCGTCGCCTCGAGGCGGGGCTCGCAGGTGCGGAGCACGATGCGGCCGCGCGTCGCGCCCGCGCGCGAGCCGCTGCCGTCGGCTTCCGCGACGCGGAGGACGATCCGCGACGGATCGCTCGACGCCGGGAACTCGAGGCAGTCGGACGCCGCCGCGCCGTCGCCCGCCTCTGCCGCCCGGCGCGCCTTCTCGATCCGCACGCGGAGCGCTGCCGCTCCCTCGCCGTCCGCGACGAAGCTCGCGTCGCGCGCGAGGCGGAGCGGCCGCAAAGTCACGGCGTGGAGGGCGACGGTCGCCCCGTCGAGAGCGTCGTAGCGATCGAAGTCGGTGCGGGCGATCACGCGCGCGTTGCCCTGCGACAGGTTCTCGCCGACGCGCGAGGTCGTCTCCTCCCAGAAGCGCGGGCGGCCGACGTCGAGGTGGAGGAAGCCGTTGGTCGCGTACCAGCCGGCGCCGCAGCACTCGAGCTCGCGCACCGCGATCCAGAGCGCGCGCTGGTCGAGCCCGACGAAGCGGAGGTCCGCGGCGAGACCCTCGGTGTGCATCGACGTGCGTGCCGCCTTGTGGCCGCGCGCGATCAGCGACGAATTGTACTCGCCGCTCCGGTAGCCCGAGACGAGGACGATCGCGCGCGGGCGCTCGCGGTCCTCGAGGTAGTCGATCGTCTCGATGAGGCGGAGCGCGACGCGCGTCGTGTCGTCGTCGCCGCGCGAGCGGAAGAAGCGATCCACCGCCGCGAGCGACTGCGCGTCGTAGCTGCCGTCGGCGCGGCGGTAGCGCACGTGGAGCTTGTCGCCGGTGTGCCCGTTCTGGAGCGAGACCTCGCCGTCGCCGGAAAGGAAAAAGCGCGACGTCTCGCCGGCGGCCGCCGGCGACGCGATGGCGAGCGCCGCCGCGATCGCGAGGAGCGCTGCCGTCGTCGCCCTTCGGCGGGCGAGCCGCGCGCTCCGTCGCATCCTCGCGGGTGCTGCCATCCCGATCGTCGTATCCGCGGGCGGGGCGCGAGTCGACCCGAGCGCGCCGCGCGGGCGAGGGAGGCGGCGTGCGCGCGTCGCCCGTGCGCCGGGCGCGCGTGGTATAGTGACGCGGAATGCGCCCCTGCGACCTCTGCGGCAATGCGATCATCGCCCGTGTCGCGCTCCTCGGCGGGCGATCGGATCGCCGCATCTGGCTCTGCGCCGCGTGCTTCGGTCGCTTCGAGGCGCACGAGCTCGCGCCCGACGAGCTGCTCGTGCTCGCGCGCTTGACCGCGCGCCGGCGCGGCAAGTGCGAGTGGTGCGCGGAGCGCGAGCCGGTCGCGCAGGTGCGCGTTCCCGGAGCGGACGGCCGCGTGTTCGCGTTTCACCTGTGCGCGTCGTGCTCGCGCACCGCGCGCGAGCAGGCGGGCGGCCAGGTCCTGCACGGCCAGGCCGCGATCGCCGGCGACGTCGCGACCGACCCGCGCTACGACCGCGCGCTCGCAGTCGCGCGCCGACGCAAGGCAATCCACCGCGTCAAGTAAACGAGGGGATCGCTCCCCTCGCCCCCGCGGGCTCGCCTCGCTCGCTGGAAATCGTCCGTAGCGGCTCGTCAGGGAACCAACGTCCCCCGGATTCGCGCGGTGATCGCGTCCGGCGGCTCGTCGATCGAGAACGACGGGATGCCCTCGTCGGGCGCGGGCTCCTCGAGCGTCGCGAGCTGGCTCGCGAGCAGGTCCTCGTGCGCGAAGTGGCCGGGCCGCGCGCGCAGGCGCTGGCGCAGCAGCGACTCCTCGCCGCGCAGGTACGCGAACGCGACCTCCGGAAGGCCGCCGCGGATCTCGTCGCGATAGACGCGGCGGAGCGCGGAGCAGGCGATCACCGCCGGGTGGCGCGCGCGGACGCGCTCGGCGACGACGGCGGCGATCGCGGCGAGCCAGGGGGCGCGGTCCGCGTCGTCCAGCGGCACGCCGCGTGCCATCTTCGCGACGTTCTCCGGCGAGTGGAGCTCGTCGCCGTCGACGAACTCCCAGCCGAGGTCGCGCGCGAGCGCGCGGCCCACCGTCGTCTTTCCCGAGCCGGAGACGCCCATGACGACGATGACGCTCGGCGCGGCCACGATCGATTCGTATCGCGTACTCGTACGCGCGGCGAGTCGCGCGACCACGCATCGCGCATCGGATCGAAACCCTTGACGGGACGCCGCCTGCCCGGCGATACCGCTCGCATGGACCTTTCGTTCAGCAAGGAAGACGAGGCCTACCGGCAGGAGGTCCGCGCCTGGCTGCGGAAGAACCTCCCGAAGCGCGAGACCGACGCCGAGGGCGGCGAGCTCACCCTCGACGATCCGCGCCGCATCGCAAACGCCAAGGCGTGGCAGCGAAAGATGTACGACGCCGGCTACGTCGCCACGGGCTGGCCCGAGGAATACGGCGGCCACGGGGCGAGCATCCTCCGGCAGTCGATCCTGAACGAGGAGCTGGTGCTCGCGAAGGCGCCGACGCTGATCGGGATGATGGGCATCCAGATGCTCGGCCCGACGCTCATCCGCACGGGCACGGACGAGCAGAGGAAGCGCTTCCTCCCGAAGATCCTGACCGCCGAGGAGCTCTGGTGCCAGGGCTACTCCGAGCCGGGCTCGGGCTCCGACCTCGCGTCGCTCAAGACGCGCGCCGAGCTGGACGGCGACTTCTTCGTCGTGAACGGCCAGAAGGTCTGGACGAGCACCGCGCAGTTCGCCGACTGGATGTTCTGCCTCGTCCGCACCGACCCGAGCGCGCCGAAGCACAAGGGCATCTCGTATCTCCTGATCGACATGAAGAGCCCCGGCATCACGGTGCGCCCGCTCGTGCAGATGACGGGACAGGCGGGCTTCAACGAGGTCTTCTTCGACAACGTGCGCGTGCCGCGGAAGAACCTCGTCGGCAACCTGAACGAGGGCTGGATCGTCGCCAACTCGACGCTCAGCTTCGAGCGCAACATGCTCGCGAGCACGACCCGCACGCAGCAGCTCATGAGCGACCTCGTCCGCCTCGCCGGCCGCCGCACGCGGAACGGCGGCAAGGCGCTGAAGGACCCGGTCGTCCGCCAGCGCCTCGCCGAGCTCGAGATCCAGGTCGAGGCGATGAAGTTCCACTCCTGGAAGCAGCTCTCCGACGGGATCCACGGGCGATCGCCCGGCATCGGCGCGTCGATCAACAAGCTCGTCACGACGGAGCTGAACCACGCGATCTGCGCCGCCGCGCTCGACGTGCTCGGCGGCTACGGCGGGCTCGCGAAGGGCGCGCCGCACGTCGAGGACCGCGGCGTCTGGCCGATCGACTGGATGTTCACGCTCGGCATGATCATCGGCGGCGGCACCTCGCAGATCCAGAAGAACATCATCGCCGAGCGCGGCCTCGGCATGCCGAGGAGCGCCTAGCCCACCCTTTCGGATACGCGGGCGCGGGGGCGCCCGTCGGAGACACTGCTTCCATGGATTTCGGGTTGACGGACGACCAGCGGCTTCTCGCCGAGGCGGCGCGTCAGTTCCTCGCCGGCGAGTCGACCCCGCAGGCCGTTCGCCGGATCGCGGAGGACCCGCAGGGCTTCTCGCCCGAGCTGAACCGGCGGATCGCCGAGCAGGGCTGGCCGGGCCTCTTGATCCCCGAAGCGTACGGCGGCCTCGGGCTCGGGATCCTGGACGCCGCCGTCATCCTGACGGAGCTCGGGCGCGCGCTCACGCCGGCCCCGTTCCTCTCGTCGGGCGTCCTCGCGACGACGCTCTTCCTCTCCGCGGCGACCGCCGCGCAGCGCCGCGCCTGGCTGCCGCGCCTCGCGTCCGGCGAGGTCACGGCGACCGTCGCCTGGCTCGAGGACTCCGAGCGCTTCGACCCCGCAGGCATCAAGCTCCCCGCCCGGAAGGCGCGCAGTGACCAGATCCGCCTCTCGGGCGCGAAGCTCTTCGTGCTCGACGCGCAGGTCGCGGACGTCCTGATCGTGGCCGTGCGGTCGAAGCGCGGCGTCGGCCCCGACGGCGTGAGCCTCCTGCTCGTCCCGCGCGACACCCCGAACCTCGAGCTCACGCCGCTTCCGACGATCGACCGCACGCGCCGCGCCTACGAGGTCCGGTTCGACGACGTCGCGGTGCCGCGCAGCCACTTATTGGGCGGGGAGGGCAAGGCCTGGAAGCACCTCGCGCGCATGTTCGACGTCGCCTGCGTCGCGATCGCGGCGGAGAGCCAGGGCGGCGCGGAGCGCGCGCTCGAGATGGCGGTCGAGTACGCGAAAGTGCGAGAGCAGTTCGGGCGCGCGATCGGCAGCTTCCAGGCCGTCAAGCACATGGCGGCGGAGTCCTTCGCGGACATCGAGCCGTCGCGCTCGCTCCTCTGGTACGCGGCGTGGGCTCAGCAGGCGATCCCGAAGGACGCATCGCGCGCCGCCTCGATGGCGAAGGCCCGCCTCGGCGACGTCTACTCGCGCGTCGCGAACCGCGCGGTCCAGATGCACGGCGGGATCGGCTTCACCTGGGAGCACGACATCCATTTCTGGTTCAAGCGCGCCAAGGTGAACGAGCTGTCGTTCGGCACGCCGACCTGGCACCGGGAGCGCGTTGCGCAGCTGTCGGGCTGGTAGGTTGCGACAGGGCGCTCGTCGCGCTGGGATGGCGGGGCCGTGAAGCTGACGCACGCCCTCTACGAGCCCGGCGGCGACGGGCCGTTCCCGACGCTCTTCGCATTCCACGGCTACGGCTCGAACGCGCTCGACCTCCTCGGCCTCGCGCCCCACGTCGCGCGCGGCCGGCTGCTCGTCATCGCGGCCGAGGGCCCGGACGAGCTCGTGCTCGACACGGTGGGCGGTGGGTCGCCGCGCGGGTTCGGCTGGTTTCCGCTGACGCTCGCGAACCCGCCGACGCCGCTCGCGGTCGCGAGCGCGGTCGCCCGCGCGCGCGAGTTCGTGGACGAGGCGATGGCGCGCTACCCGGTCGATCGCGGCCGGGTCGGCGTGCTCGGCTTCAGCCAGGGCGGGGTCGTCGCGTACGCGCTCGCGCTGTCGGCGCCGGACCGGTTCCCGACGCTCGCGGCGCTCTCGAGCTGGCTGCCGGACGACCTCGCCGCGTCGCTCCCCGCCGTCGATCGCAGCCGGCTCTCGGCGCTCGTACAGCACGGGCGCCGGGACGAGGTGATCGCGCCGGCCCGGGGCCGGGCGTCGGCGGAAAAGCTCCGGGCCTTCGGGGCGGAGGTCACGCTCCGCGAGTACGACATGGCGCACGAGGTCGGAGCGCGAAGCCTCGCGGACCTGTCCGCATGGCTGGAGGAGCGGCTGGGCTAGCGTCCCGAGCCGCTTTATTGCAGTTTGTTGACACCTTCTTTGGCATCACCGTATAGGCTGGTGAACCCAGCTCGCGCCATCTTCCATCCACGGAGCGCGTAGAAAGAGCCCCATGCGATCAGCCTTCTTGAGCATCGGTGCCATCGCGGCACTCGCCCTGGCCGCCGGCTGCAGCGACGGCGACAACTCGGGATCGTCGGAGCCGACCGGAACCGTCGTCCGGCCCGGCGACTCGATCCAGTCCGCCGTCGACGCCGCCGCGCCCGGCGACACGATCACGGTCATGCCCGGCGACTACACCGAGACCCACGCCGGCACGTCGGCCGTTCACATCACGAAGCCGCTCAAGCTGATCGCCCAGAGCGATCCGCCCGACCAGCGCGTCCGCATCCTGCCGAGCGCCGGCCAGCGCGACGGCATCGTCGCGGAGCCCGCGAACACCGGCGACCCGGACATCGACGGCCTCACGATCAGCGGCTTCACGATCGAGGGCTTCTCGAACAACGGGATCTGGTTGAAGCACGTCCAGAACTTCACGATCGAGAAGAACGAGTCGATCAACAACCTCGAGAATGGGATCTGGCCGACGATCTCGGCGAACGGCGAGGTGCGGAACAACGTCGCCTACGGCTCGCTCGACTCGGCGCTCTGGGTCGAGGCGTCCGAGAACGTCCGCATCCTCGACAACGACCTGCACCACAGCCCGACCGGCCTCGAGATCACGGTCTCGAACGACATCCACATGGAAGGCAACGACGTCCACGACAACGTGGTCGGCGTCGGGCTCTACCACCCGTCGGGCGCGGGGTTGCCGCCGTCGCAGTGGCCGCCGTCGCCGTTCCGCAACTGGACGCTCGTCAATAACAAGGTCAACAACAACAACTTCCCGAACCCGGTCTCGAGCGGCCTCGTCGGCGCGCTGCCTTCAGGCGGCGGCGTCCTGGTGCTCGGCGTCGACACGGTCGACGTGCGGGACAACGAGGTGAACAACAACAACTTCTTCGGGATCGCGGTGGTCGACTACTGCATCGCCGTCGACGGCACGCCGAACAGCTGCCAGAACAACCCGCCCTTCTACACGGACGTGTCGCCGGACGGGAACCGGCTCGTCGACAACACGGCGACCGGCAACGGCGCCGCTCCGCCGCCCGGCCCGTTCGAGGCCGTCGCGGGCGATCTCCTCGCGATCGGCGGAACGAACAACTGCGCCAGCGGCAACACGGCGAACAAGGTCACCTTCGCTCCCGAGCTGCCTCCGTGCTGAGCGCGCCGGGCTGCATGCGCGCCCGGCACGCGATGGGAACGCCGCACGAGAGGTAGCGCGGTGTCCGAAAGAGACGGCTCGACCGCGCTCCGGCGCTTCGCGGGGCCGGTGGCCGACGAGCTCGCGATCCTGTCGCGATCGGACGATGCGTCGTGCAGCGCAGGGCAGCAGGCCGAGGCCGCGTATCGCGCGCTCGCGGATTCGCTCGCGGCGGCGGGGGCTTCGTTTCGCGAGGTCGTGAGCGAGCGGGTCTTCTTGCGCGATGCTGGCGATCCATCGGCGGTGCTCGCGGCGCGCGCGCGCGTGCTGCGTGATGCCGGCGGGAACGCGCCCGCGCCGACCTCCATCGGCCAGCCTCCGGTCGACGGCGGCGCGCTGGAGGTGATCGCGTCCGTCCTCGTCCCGCGCGATCGCAGCGCGTGGTCGGTGGAGAACATTCCGCCGGACGTCGCCTGCGGCTGCGAGGGATGCCGCGGCTCGGGCGCGCGGCTCGTCGTGCTCGGCGACGAAACCGTTCTGCACACCGCGAATCTCTACGGTTGCGGCGCCGGCGCCTACGAGCAGGCCTGGGAGGCGTTCCGCGCCGCGGAGCGACTTCTCGAGCGCTCCGGCATGACGTTTCGCGACGTCGTTCGCACCTGGATTCACCTCCGCGACATCGACCGCGACTACGACGCGCTGAATCGCGCGCGGCGCGAGTTCTTCGCGCGCTCGGGGATCGAGCTCCGGCCGGCGAGCACGGGGATCGGCGGAGCTCCGTGGCCGTCGGTGCATTCCTGCTCCTTGAGCTTCCACGCGGTGAAGTCGGCGCGGCCGCTCGAGGTGACGGGGATGTCGACGCCGCTCTTGAATGAAGCCTGGAGCTACGGCGCCGACTTCTCGCGCGGGCTCCGGGTCGTCGAGGCGAACAAGACCGCGCTCCACGTGTCGGGGACGGCGAGCATTGACGAGGCGGGGCGGACGGCTCACGTCGCCGGGTTCGAGGCGCAGGCGGAGCGCATGCTCGAGAACATCGCGTCGCTCCTGGACGGCCAGGGGGCGCGATTTTCCGACCTCGTGTCGGGCGTGACGTACCTGCGACACGCGAGCGACGCGGCGGTCTTCCGCGCGGCCGCGCGACGGCGCGGCTTCGACGGTTTCCCGTGCGCGGTGGTCGAGGCGGCCCTCTGCCGGCCGGAGCTCCTGTGCGAGGCGGAGGTCGTCGCGATGCTTCCCGGGAACGCGGCCGGGGCGTAGAACGCTGCTGATGGGTCGAGCTTCATGGGCCCGCGTGCCGGCGGCGGCCGTCGCCGTCGTTCTGGCCGCGCTGGTGCTTTCGGTCTTCCTGCCGGCGGGAGCTGCGAACGCGCCGGCGCTCCGGATCACGTACCCGGCCGACGGCACCCTCTTCCCGCCGGAGATCGTCGCGCCGACGTTCACCTGGGAGGACGCGGGCGGCGCAGCTCGCTGGGACGTCGTCGTACGCGACGCCGCCGGTGCCGAGCTCGCGAAGGAGTCCGTGGATGCGCCGCGCTGGCGGCCGTCGGAGGACGCGTGGCGGCACATCAAGCAGAAGAGCCGCGATCGCGACGCCGAGGTCGTCGTCACCGCCGCCCGCGCGGTGGGCAGTGCCGGTGACGGTACTGCCGGGCCCTCCGCGCGCGTGCGGATCCGCACGTCGGAGGACCCCGTCGGCGACGCGCTGTTCTATCGCGAGGTGCCGCTCCCGTTCCTGAAGGCGGTGCAGGACCCGTCGAAAATCCGCTGGCGCTTCGGGACCGTCGACATGCAGGACGGCCCGCCGATCGTGCTGCAGAACCTCCCCGTGTGCGGGAACTGCCACTCGTTCGCCGACAACGGCAGCGTCCTCGGCCTCGACGTCGACTACGGCAACGACAAGGGCGCGTACGGCATCCTGCCCGTGTCGGCGCACATGGTGATGAGCGACGACAAGATCATCACCTGGGCCGACTACAAGCGCGAGGACGGCGAGCTGACGTTCGGCCTCTTGTCGCGCGTCTCGCCGACCGGCCGCTACGTGATCAGCACCGTCAAGGACCGCTCGGTCTTCGTCGCGATGCCGGACCTGATGATCTCGCAGCTCTTCTTCCCGATCAAGGGCATCCTCGTCGTGTACGACCGCGAGACCGGGAAGTTCGCCGCGCTCCCGGGAGCCGACGACCCGCAGTACGTGCAGACGAACGCGGTCTGGAGTCCCGACGGGAAGGAGATCGTCTTCGCGCGCGCGAAGGCGCACAAGTCGGAGCGCCTCGAGCAGCAGAACGCGGCCCTCCTCGACGCCAAGGACGTCCCGGAGTTCACCGTCGAGCGGCAGCCGTTCCGGTACGACCTGTTCCGGATCCCGTTCAACGACGGAAAGGGCGGCAAGGCGGTCCCGCTGGACGGCGCGTCGAGCGACGGGATGAGCAACTACTTCCCGAAGTACTCGCCCGACGGGAAGTGGATCGTCTTCACGAAGTCGAAGAGCTACATGCTGCTGCAGCCCGACAGCGAGCTCTGGATCGTGCCGGCTTCCGGCGGCGCGGCGCGGAAGCTGAAGCACAACACGCCGCGCATGAACTCGTGGCACAGCTGGTCGTCGAACAGCCGATGGCTGGTGTTCTCGTCGAAGGCGAACGGCCCGTACACGCAGCTCTGGCTCACGCACATCGACGAGAACGGGAACGACAGCCCGCCGGTGCTGCTGGAGCGCTTCACGTCGCCCGACCGCGCGGCGAACATCCCCGAGTTCGTGAAGCTGCCGGGCAACGCGATCGCGGACATTCGTGAGCAGTTCCTCGATCCGTACTCGTTCCTGCGGGCCGGGATCGCGAACGAGCGCACCGGCGACCACGCGGGCGCGGAGCGCGCGTTCCGGCGCGGCATCGAGCTCGCACCGGACGACGCGGAGATCCGGAACTCGCTCGGGTGGACTCTATTCCAGGAGGGTCGGTCCGCAGAGGCGGTGACCGAGTACGAGCGCGCTCTTGCAGCGGACCCGAAGCACGCGAAGGCGCACAACAACCTTGCGCTCGCGCTGGTCGATCTCGGTCGATTCGACGAGGCGGCGACGCACTTCAAGGCGTCGCTCGAGATCGAGCCGAGGGCCGAGATCTGGAGCGACTACGGCTTCGCGCTGGCGCGCCAGGGTCGGACCGAGGAGGCGCGTGCCGCGTACGCGAAGGCGCTGGATCTCGATCCGAGCTGTCCGTCGGCGCACCGGAACCTGGCCGTGTCGTTCGTCCAGGCGGGAGCGCTCGAAGAAGCCGAGTCGCACTACCGCCAGGCCCTGGCTTCGAAGCCGAGCGCCGAGACGTCGAACGGCCTCGGCTACGTGCTGCTGCGGCAAGGTCGCATGGACGACGCCATCGCCGAGTTCCAGAAGGCGATCGACGCGGATCCGAGCTACACGCCGGCGTACAACAACCTCGCCGATGCGCTCGCGCGACAGGGGAAGTTCGCAGAGGCGGAGCAGGTGTACGAGCGGTCGCTCGCGGTAAAGCCGAGCGTGGGCGTGTACAACGCGCTCGGCGCCGTGCAGCGGAGGCTCGGCAAGACGGCCGAGGCCGAGCAGCAGTTCGCGAAGGCGAAGGCGCTCGACGCGTCGCGCTGACCGCCGCCCGAGACACGGCTTCCCCCGAGGTTGACCGTCGCGGCCCACCGGTTCTATTGGCCGGTCAGGGCAAGAGATGCCGAATCGCCGCGCGAAGGCAAGGGCTCGACGTTTCGACGACGCTGCGGCGAGATTGTCGCTCCAGGCCGCCTGCCTACTTGGCGTGCCACCATGAAAGGAGGCCGGAGAGCACACGAACTCCCGAAGGTGGCGAGAACGCCTGCCGCCCGATGCGGACGGCCGTCGGCTCCTAGAAAGCGGCCTCGCCCACATGACGTTTGTGGCACGGCTGGCGACGCTGTCGATAGCCCCGAGACGACGGGACTTATGTCATCCCAACCGATGGCGGACCTGATTTATGCAGACCATCCTCAGCGTTATACGGAACCGCCGATTTCTTGTTAGACCTGTGGGGAATACGTGACCCTCCGCGACCACCTGACTCTGAAGAAGCGGCGCACCTCGATTGCGACATACCTAGGCCTGGTCGCATTCGTCGTGGGCGCAATCGTCGGCGGATCGAGTCGTCTCCTCCTAACCTTCGGCCTGGTCGGATTCGCGATCTCGTTTCTCAGCGTTGGCTACATGGTGATCGGGATCCGTTGCCCTGTGTGCCGCAATCGCCTCGGGCAGCTTCTCGCGTCGGTCGGTGGCCCATTCTCCGTCTCCCCCAACATTGCGCTGTTGCCCGTTCTGCGCCGTGGCGTTTGACTCCCAGCTCACTGATGCGCGAACGGTCTAACAAGCCGCTGCAGCCGACGCGGGCCACGTGGCCATTCGAACAGCGGGAGACCGCGCGTTGTCGCCCGCGCGGCTGAGCGCCAGCGTTAGCCAGATGCCGGCCGTGTCGATTTTCAACGTATGGTGGTGTGGCGATGGAAGTGACATGAGATCCGCGAAAAAGAGCTTCCAACCGAAGGAAGCATCATGTCGATTTCGCGGAGGCAGCGACTGTGTTTGCCGATCCGCTCTCGGCTACGTTCCCAGACCCGGATCACTCGCGCGGAGAGCAGCGCTATGTGACGATCGGACAGTCCGCACACGGGCGCTCTCTCGTCGTGGCTCACGCAGATGTGGGAGAGGAAATCCGGATCATCAGCGCACGGCGCGCCACACAGCGCGAGCGGAGATTTTATGAAGAAGAATAAGCCTTCGAAGAACGACGACCTCCGCGCGGAATACGACTTCACGGCGATGCGCAGCGGGGTACGCGGCAAGTACGCGGAACGCCTGCGAAAGGGCTCCAACGTAGTCCTGCTCGAACCAGATGTCGCGGCGGCATTTCCGAATGCGATCGCCGTGAATGACGCGCTGCGGGCGGTGATGGAGGCCAGCAGAGCCATGCGACGCAGAACAGCCCGGCCGAACAGGCCGCTGCAGCGGCCGGCGCTGGCGCGCCGCCGCTGAGCGGCCGATCGTCGGGCAGACGGACCAGGAGCAAATCGACGATCTCCAATCCCCAGGGTGGCGGAGAAGATCAGCGACCTGACGCTCGAGTATCCAGAAGGGCTCGCCACCTCGATTTCCGATGTCCGGGCAGCTTGTCCCGAGGAGGAGCTCCTCATCTGCTCAAACCAGAGGAACTCCGATGAGACGTCTGCCCAACAGGGGCCCAGTAGAGAATGCCAGAGATCTCGCGTTTCTTGGGGATCGTGGTTGCGATGTTTTGCAGCGACCACGCGCCGCCGCATTTCACGCGAGGTACGGCGATCACGAGGTCACCATGCGGATCGACGATGGGGGCGGTGGATGGGGATTTCCCGCGACGGGCTCTCGGGCTCCTTCTCGAGTGGTATGCTCTTCACCGCGAAGAGCTCCGCGACAATTGGGAACGGGCTCGCGCTCGTAGCCCGCTGCAGAAGATCGAGCCCTTGGAGTGACGACATGGCGATGACGCCGAGGCTGGAAGCCGCCGAGTACGTGGCCGGCTACCGAATTTGCGTGCGGTTCGCTGATGGACGGGAAGGAGAGATCGACCTGGCGCAGGAACTCTGGGGCGAGGTGTTCGAACCAATAAGGGACGTGTCCGTCTTTCGACGATTTCGCTTGGATCCCGAGCTGAGCACCATCGCGTGGGAGGCCGGTGCCGATTTGGCTCCGGAGTACCTCTACGAGAAGGCGGCTGCCCAACCGGGCGCTAAGACGGCAGGGCCTTCGGCCCGCCGCTGAGCGCCTTCTTGCTAGGGCCGCTTCGCCTCGAGGTGCTTCCATGCGCGCGGCAGCGAAACGTCGCGGTTCGGCTCCCGCGGCGGCACGTTGATCCCGGTCGCGGGCGGCTTCCAGCCCATCTTCTTCATCACCTCGAAGACGTGGGCCATGTTCAGCATGTCGTGGCTGTAGCAGAAGAGGCCGTTGCCGGCGTAATACAGGATTGACAGGCCGGCCACGAACCACCGCTTTCCGTCCGGACCTTGGCCGAGCACCTGGTCCCACTGGCTCACGACGCGCGGGCCGTCGACCATGATCCAGTTCTCGGGGGTCGACCAGCCGTAGCCGGTGAGGCCCTCCATCGACTTCACGAAGAACTCGCGGATCGCCTCGCGCCCCTCGATGCGGCCCCACGCGGGGTCGATGTACGCGGCGTCCTCGGTGAAGAAGTCCGCGAGCACCGACCACGGCTTCTTCCCCGCGTCGATCTCGTCGCGCACGGCGACGAAGCGCTCGTAGGTCGCGCGGGCTTCGCGCTCGATCGAGTCCGACATCGGCAGGCCTCCTTCGTGTTGGCCAGCCTCGCCGGACGCGCGTGCGGATGCAATCGCAGCGCGCGTCAGCGATCGTAGACCACGCGGACGACGACGAACCACGGGTAGCGCTCGTCGACCACGTGCCCGTCGGACGTCGCCAGCGTGCCGTCATCGGTGACCGGCACGTGCTTCGCGGTCACCGCGTCGCCGACGTTGCCGCCGACCACGGTCAGGGTCCCGGGCGCGGCGGCGACCACCAGGTCGCAGTGCCCGGCGAAATCGACGGGCAGGTCGTCGTAGCGGAGGCCCTTCGACTTCTCCCGACCGAGGCAGATCAGATCGCCCGGGCGCGGCGGATAGACCTCCGGCCGCTCGGCGCGAACGCGCCACTCGGGCGACCAGGTGCGGGCCGCGTTCACGTAGGTCGCGTGGGTCGGCGAATAGGGAAAGCCATCACCGGCACCGGCCGTCCGCATCACGTACGAGATGAATGCCGCCGACCACGCGTAGTCGCCGTCGCGCTCGGCAGGAAACACACGACCCTCGTCGTCGTGCTTGCCGGTCCACGCGTCGTCCTCCCGCCCGGCGTCCTGGCCGAGCCACCAGTACTCGCCGACGCGTTGCCACATGCCTTCGGCACGCTCCGGCTTCGCGTCGGCGGGCACCTGGCGATCCGGGTCCGGCGGAGCGTCATCGATCGGCGCACCGAACGCGCGCCACTCGCGGAGCGCGATCGCGACCGCCGCATCGCGCGAGAACGGCTCGTACGGCACGGCCGCGAACGGCGGGACGTGTGCGTCGCGGCGCGGAGCGCAGCCGACGAGGGCCGCGACCACCGCACCATACAGCGCGAGCCAGGGCGAGCGTTGCATGCGGGTCCTGCGCTTCGGCTCCGTACCAGCAGGTAGTCGACGCCGCGCCCGGTCGCCAGGAGCGCGTCGTTCGAACTCATCGCCAAAGCCCTGTAGTCCGGTACGCGGGGAAGGGGGGCGGGATGTCGGTCGGTCGCAGACGGAAGATCGGGTTACGTCGAAACGCAAAGGCAGCGGCGGCCTTGCTGTTCCTCCTCGCAACAGGGGGCCAAGCGGCCGCGCAGGACGCCGGCACGGCAGCGAGCGCCACGACCCGCGGCCCGAACGAGCTCGGCCTCTGGGGCGGCGGCTCCGTCGCCTCCGCCACGATGATCGGCCGCTGGACCGACTTCGACTTCGGCATGCTCGCCGTCCGCTATGCGCGCGAGCTCTGGAGCAAGGACTCCTTCGCCCTCGACTGGACGATCGACGGCGTTCCGCTCGCCCTGCTCTCGCTCCGCCGCGGCGGGACTGCGAATCACCAGAGCGGCTCGAAGGACGTCGTCTATGGGGCCGGCCTGGCGCCGATCGGCCTCCGCTTCGACTACGACGCCTTCGGCTGGTGGCGCCCGTACTTCGCGACCAACATCGGCTTCCTCATGTTCGAGGAGCGCGTCCCGGCGAGCGGCACCAAATTCAACTACACCTGGGACTTCGGCCTCGGCACGCAGCTCTTCGTCACCGACGACCAGGCGCTCACGCTCGGCTACGACTTCAAGCACATCTCGAACGCCTACAGCGGCAAGGACAACCCGGGCTTCGACGCGAACCTCTTCTACATCGGCTACTCGTTCTTCCGCTGAGCGCAGGCCGCTCCCATCGGGGTGGACGGCGCCGCGACGTCGTGATCCTCTCCCGCCATGCGCCTGACCCTCGACTGGCTCGGCGTCTCGACGTTCCGCCTGACGATCGACGACACGGTCCTCTTCCTCGACGCCTACATCGACCGCGTGCCGCAGGCGCCGCCCGTCGGCATCACGACCGCGGACGTCGATCGCGCCGACGGGATCCTCGTCGGCCACTCGCACTTCGACCACCTCTGGGGCGCCGAGCGGATCGCGAAGCGGACCGGCGCGACGGTGATCGGCTCGCACGAGACGGTGCGGCTGCTCCACGACAAAGATCAAATCCCCGAGGAGCAGCTCCTCGCGGTCGCGGGCGGGGAGCCGATCCACATCAACGACCGGATCCGGATTCGCGTCTTCCCGAGCCTCCACTCGTGCATCTGGGCCGCGATGCCGGGCGGCGCGGGCGACGCGTGCCTCGGCGACCTCGGCGTCGCGCACCAGGAGCGAGCGACGCGGATGGCGCGCGGCATGGAGATGCTGCACTCGGGCGCGCTCGGAGCCGACGTCGCGCAGCACATGAAGGAGAGCGATCGCCACCCGCGCGGCGAGGGCGGCACGTTCGCCTACCTCATCGAGACCCCGGACGGATCGATCCTCTGGAAGGACAGCTCGGGCCACTGGAGCGGGATCCTCCGCGGCCTCCGGCCCGACGTCGCGATCCTCGCCGCCGTCGGACGCGGCAACGTCGACGGCGAGCCGACCCAGGGCACGCTCGCGGACTTCGTCGCGAGCGAGGTCGAGATGCTCGAGCCCGGGCAGGTGATCCTGTGCCACCACGACGACTGGATGCCGCCGCTCACGCGGCCGATCGACGTCGCGCCGATCCGCCACGCGATCGAGCGCCGCGCCCCGCGCGCGCGCTTCGTCGAGACCGCCTACCTCGAAGGCCGACCGCTCCTGCGCGGCTGACGCGAAGAACGGTCGGCCCGCGACGCGCCCGCTAAAACCCGGGGACCTTGGCGCCCTGGCGGTAGAACATCGTGACGAACCACCAGCCGACCGCCACGATCACCGCGAGCCAGAGCCACCCCGGGATGCCGAGCGCGCCGGCCGCCCACGTGTCGTGCTGGTTGATCATCATGAAGACCAGCGGCACCGACAGGAACGTGTTGTGGCGCGAGCGCGCGCCCGCCATCGCGACCAGCGCCGCGTCGGCCGGCGTCCCCGCCTTCAGGCCCGAGATGATCTTCTGCTGCGCGGGCCAGATCCGGAACCAGACGTTGAACGCCATGATCGTCCCGAACATGCCACCGGTGTGGATCGCCATCGCGCGGAAGCTGAACCCGCCCACGACGATGTCCAGGAGCGCGATCACCGCGGTCAGCACGACGCCCACCGCGAACAGCGTCCTACCGTCCTTCGCGAAGTCCTGGCTCACGAGCACGTCGTAGACGAGGAACGCGAGCAGGTTCACGAGGATCATCACGATCGCCCCCGCGGTCGACACGTCGGGGCTGTCGAACATGATCCCGCCGCGCCACCCGTGGTAGAAGACCAGGAGCAGCAGCAGGATGCCGGTCGCCCACGTCCACGCTGCGCCCCAGCGGAACCAGAAGAGCGCGCGCGGCAGCAGCTCGGGGTTGACCTTCTTCTTCGTGTCGGCGTCGATCGTCGCCTGGAACGGGCCGTTCACGAAGTTGAAGAAGTAGAGGTGGCCGATCCAGAAGATCCCGGCCACGATGTGCGCCCACCGGAAGATCGACTGCAGGACATCCATCGCCGCCTCCTCGCTCGAATGGTGTTGTCCGATGCTGCGCGCGCCCGGCCGACTGCCGTACGCCACGGGCCGAGCGGCCGCGCGATCGCGCGATCGCGCGATCGCGCGATCGCCGAAAGCGAAGTACCAACGCGGTCTCCGAACGTCAAATTCCGCGCCGGAGACCCGGCGCGGGAGACGCCGCGACAGGTCAGGAGGACGCGGAAGTGTCGTCGCGCGCCGCGCTGCGCGGGCGGGCGCGCTCGGGACGGACGGTGACGGCGCGGCCGGGGTGCTTCAGGATGATGCGGGCCTCGGCCGTGGAGATCTCGCGGCCGAAGAGGCGGAATTCGCCGCGCTCGTCCATCTGGTGGTTCGCCCACCAGGCGAGCTCGGCGGGCGACGGGGCGTGACCGAGCGCGACCGCGCACTCCCGCACGACGAAGCCGAGGTGCATCCGGTTCGGGCCGAGCTCGTCGGCCGGCGCCGGCGCGCGTGCCTCGGAGCCGTTCTCCGGCGCGGGGCGCGACGCGACGGGCGCCCGCCACGGGCCCCGCAGGATCTTCGCCGGCTCCGACATGGGGCTGGAGTGTCCTCGACGGTGAGACCGTTTTCAAGACCGAGACGGCCTTTCGCGAGCCCGCGGCACCCCGTACGATCGCCGCGATGCAGGTCGCGATGGACGACGACCGCGCACGCGCGGCGGGATTCGAGCCGGGCGCGCTCGCGCGCCTGGCGGAGCTCTTCGAGAGCCAGCTCGCGAGCGGGCTTCATCCCGGCGCGCAGCTCACGATCCGCCGCCACGGAGACATCGTCTTCGAGGCGGCGGGCGGCACCATGCGTCCGGGCGAGGCGGGTCCGCCGGTCACCTCGGACACTCTCTTCCTCATCTTCTCGGCGACGAAGCCCCTCACCGCGATGGCGGTGCACCTCCTCGCCGAGCGCGGCTCGATCGACCTCGACGCGCCGGTCGCGCGCTACTGGCCCGAGTTCGGCTGCGGCGGCAAGGAGAGCGCGACCGTCCTCCACGTCCTGAGCCACCAGGGCGGCTTTCCGATCGGCCCGAAGTGGCTCACGTGGGACCGCTGGTGCGACCGCGACGCGGTCGCGCGCGCGATGGTCGAGCGCCAGACGCGCTGGGCGCCGGGGACGGACGTCGGCTACCACCCGCTCAACTACGGCTGGGTGCTGGGCGAGGTCGTCCGGCGCGTCGACGGGCGCTCGCTCGGCCGGTTCCTCGCGGAGGAGGTCTTCGCGCCGATCGGCATGCGCCAGACCTGGCTCGGCCTCCCGCCCGAGCACGACGAGCGCGTCGCACACCACGTCGACCTCTCGGGCGAGTTCGAGTTCGTCGCGGACTTCAATCGACCCGAGGTGCACGGGACCGAGGCCGGCGCCGCGACCGGGATCACCACGACGCGCGACCTGACGCGCTTCTACACCTGCCTCCTCCGCGGCGGCGAGATCGACGGCGTGCGCGTCTTCCGGCCGGAGACGATCGCGCGCGCGACCACGGCGGTCGTCGACGGGGTGCGCGACAGGACGCTCCAGGTCCCCGTGCGCTGGGCGCTCGGCTTCCACCTCGGTGGGCCCGTCTCGGCGTTCGGCCGGCGCTCGAGCACGCGCACCTTCGGCCACTCCGGCCACGGCAGCACGACGGCGTGGGCGGATCCCGAGCTCGACCTCGCGGTCGCGTACTTCACGAACGGGGTGCGCGCGTCGATCGACAACTTCCTTCGCATGACGCGTCTCAATGACGCGATCCTCGCCGCCTGCGGGCGGCGCTGAGCCGCACGGCGACCGAGGGCGCCGGCGCCGCGGCGCTTCGATTCTCGCTTGACGCGAGGCCGCCGGCGCGACGATAAGCGCGACCGATGCAAACGTCTGCGACTCGTCGGCTCGCGACCACTCTCGGCACGATCGCAGCGCATGGGCTCGGCCCGCTGTCGTGCGCGATCGCGCTCGTCGCGGTCGCCGGGTCCGCTTCGACCGCGTACGCGCTCCCCGACCTCGTGCCCGAGGTGTTCGGGGTGAGCCTCGCGACCGGCGACGTCGATCCGGGCGACGTCGTCGAGGGCTGCGCCGGCGCGCAATCGGGACGGCGGCTCCTTCGCTTCTCGCTCCGCACGCGCAACATCGGCGCAACCGACCTCGTTCTCGGCGACCCCGGCTGCCCGGACTGCGCGACGCATCCCGGCGAGGCCTGCGCGAACCCGCTCTACGTCTGCAGCGAGGCCCACGGCCATCCCCACTTCGAGGGGTTCGCCCGGATTGAGCTCTTGACGACGTCCGGCGCGGTCGTCGGCGAATCGCGGAAGATCGGCTTCTGCCTCCTCGACCTCGAGTGCGCGAGCCCGCAGTACAGCTGCGGCTTCCAGGGCATCTCGGCCGGCTGCTCGGACGTCTACGACGCGTCCCTGCCCTGCCAGTACATCGACCTGACGGACGTCTCCCTGCCGAACGGCACGTACGTGCTGCGCGTGACGCTCGATCCCGAGAACCTCCTTCCCGAGAGCGACGAGACGAACAACGTCGTCAGCCTTCCGATCCACGTCGGTCCGGCGACCCCGCCGACGTGCCCGGTCTTCGCGTCGACCGACGTCCCGAAGCCGATTCCCGACCTCGGCATGGCGTCGTCGTCGCTGGTCGTCCCGGCGGGGCAGCCGATCACGAGCGTCCGGGTCGTCGACCTGCGCGGCCACCACACCTACGTGCGCGACCTCGAGGTCCACCTGTGGAGCCCGTCCGGCACGGACGTCACGGTGATCAACCGCGTGTGCGCCGACCACGACGACTTCGCGCTCGACCTCGCCGACGACGGCGGAACTGCCATCCCCTGCCCGCCGACCGACGGCGGCGTCCACCAGCCGAGCTCGCCGCTCTCCGCCTTCGCGGGCGAGCCGCGCGGCGGCACCTGGACGCTCGACGTCTTCGACCGCGAGGGCATCGACGAGGGCGACCTCGACGCATGGGGCCTCGCGATCTGCGGCCCGTGCGGCAACGGCGTCGTCGATTCGGGCGAGGCGTGCGACGACGGCAACGCGCTCGACGGCGACTGCTGCTCCGCCGACTGCCAGACGCTCGCGCCCGACGGCACGTCCTGCTCCGACGGCAACGCCTGCACCGCGGCCGACTCGTGCTCCAACGGCGCCTGCGTCGGCAGCGGCTCCGTGAGCTGCGACCCGTGCTTGACGTGCTACCCGGAGTTCGGCTGCGTCCCGCCGTTCACGACCGTCTGCGAGCCGGCCGCGGCCGGCAAGTCGCACCTCTCGCTCCGGCGGGCCGGCGCCGGTGCGCGCGACCGCCTGAGCTGGACCTGGAAGCCCACCGTCACGATCCTCCCGGGCGACTTCGGGCTGCCCGCGACGTCGACCGACCTGCACCTCTGCTTGTTCGACGGCACGGGACTCAAGTGGAGCGGCACCGCGCCGGCCGGCGGGACGTGCGGGAGCCGGCCATGCTGGAGCGAGCGGGGCTCGATCGGCTACCGCGATCGCGACGGGACGCCGGACGGCGTCGCGCGCATGACGCTCAAGAGCGGGACGCCGGCCCAGGCGCGGATCGGGGTGGTCGGAAAGGGGCCGCTGCTCGCGCTTCCGCCGCTCGACCTCGACCTGCCGGCCACGTTGCGCGTCAAGCGCGGAGACGGCAGCCCGATCTGCTGGGAGACCAAGTACCCCGCGGCCACGCGCAACGCGCCCGACGCCTTCGACGCGCGCAACCGGTGACGCGGCACCGTCGCCGCCGGACGGGCGGCGACGGTCCCAGCGCGCGTCTCAGTGGTGGAAGTTCTTCCAGCCGAACGTCTTGCGCGTCCAGTCCGCGGTGCTCCCGAAGGCGTCGTCTCCGAGCGAGATCTCGAGCGTCATGTTCGCGACCGTCGCGCTGCTCAGGTCGCCGAAGGTCTGAACCGTAACCCGGATCGCGCCGGTCTTGGGCTCGGTCCGGATGTCGACCTTCCCGAGGCCGCCGCGGATGCCGGTGCCCTTCTTCGCGCCCTTGTCCTCGAAGCGGAAGCTCCGGCCCTTGAACGTCAAGTCGCCGGGCAGGAGGTCGGCGCTGTAGATCACGCCGTTCGCGTTGCTGAGCGTGATCGTGAACGGCTCGTTCGGCGGATCGACGACCGTGCCGGCCGCGAACGCGCTCAGGACCTGTAGCCGGTCGGGCTTGTTGCCGCGGCCGAAGACGATCAGGTCGGGGCACGGGTGGTGACAGATCTCGGCCGGCGCGGCGAGCGGCGTGCCGGCCGGCGTCGGCGTCGGGCTCGGCGCCGAGGTCGCGGTCGAGGCGGGCGTTGGCGTCGCGGTCGGAGCGGGCGTCGGGGTCGGCGTCTTGGTCGGAGTCGGCGTCGGCGCCGGCGTCTTGGTCGGCGTAGGGGTCGGCGTCTTGGTCGGCGTCGGCGCGGGCGTCTTGGTGGGCGTCGGCGCCGGTGTCTTCGTCGGCGTCGCCGTCGGTGCCGGCGTCTTGGTCGGCGTCGGAGTCGGCGTGGTCGCGAAGCTGGACGCTGCGCCGACGAGTTGGAACGCGAGCGTCGCCGTGACGGCGACGACGCTCGTCAAGCCCCCAAGCCCCATGGTTTCTCCTGCAGGTGGTGGTTCCGCGGTACGAGGACGACGGAATCGGTTCGGGTAGAGAAGCCATGCGCCCGGGCTTCCGCCCTGGCGTTCGGCCATGCGCTCCTAATCGCAGCCTGCCTGGCGTGTCAAGTGAACTTTACGTGTCGGATCGAGATTCCCTCGGAGCCGACATCGCAAAGGCTCTGGCACAGTCGATTGACCGAGACCGATGAACTCCCCACTGTGGCCGACATGAGCGACGAGCTGCTGGTCGACGTCCGCGACCACGTGATGACGGTCACGATCAACCGGCCGGACGCCCGGAACGCGATGAACCTCGCCGTCATGGCGGGCCTCGCGCGCGCCTGGATGCGCCTCCGGGACGACCCCGACGTCTGGGTCGCGATCCTGACAGGCGCCGGCGACAAGGCCTTCTGCGCCGCCGGGGACTTGAAGTCGTTCATCAACCAGACGGTCGGAAAAACCGAGCAGATCCGCCGCGGCGAGGCGACGCTCGACTTCGGCGACGTCGACACGACCGGCCTGCCGCCCAACCCGACGACGTTCGCCGTCCTCCGCGACGTCGAGATCGGGAAGCCGATCGTCGCCGCGGTGAACGGCTTCTGCACGGCAGGCGGCCTCGAGATGCTGCAGGGGACGCACATCCGGATCGCGTCCGAGAACGCGACCTTCGGCATCTTCGAGCCGAAGTGGGGACTCTTCCCGGGCGGCGGATCGACCGCGAAGCTGATCCGGCAGGTGCCGTTCTCGCGCGCGATGGAGCTGCTCATCACCGGCCGGCTCCTGACGGCCGACGAGGCGCTCCGGATGGGTCTCGTGAGCCGGGTCGTCCCGCTCGATCGGCTCCTGGACGAGGCGCGGAAGCTCGCCGACGACATCTGCTCGTGCGGCCCGCTCGCCGTGCAGGCGATCATCCGCTCCGTCCACCGCGGCAGCCGCTTGACGCTCGCCGAGCACCTGGAGCTCGAGACCGAGCTCTCGAGCCAGGTGTTCATGACCGAGGACGCGAAGGAAGGCCTCGCCGCGTTCCGCGAGAAGCGGAAGCCGCGCTGGCAGCTCCGGTAGCCACGATGGATCTCAGCGACACGCACGAAGAGCGCGCGTTCCGCGCGAAGGTGCGCGAGTGGCTCGCGCGCCACATGCCCGCGCCGGGCGAGCGCGGCGACCGCGCGCGCATGCGCCGCTGGCAGGACGACCTCCGTGCCGCCGGCTTCGTCGGCGCCGCGTGGCCGAAGGAGTACGGCGGCGGCAGCCTCGCGGACTCGGAGCAGGCGATCCTGCACGAGGAGATGGCGCGCGCCGACGCGCCGCCGATCCCGGGCGGCATGGGCCTCCTCTGGGTCGGCCCGGCGATCATCCGCTTCGGCACGCCCGAGCAGAAGGCGCGCTTCGTCCCCGCCATCCTCGAGGGCCGGCACACCTGGTGCACGGGCTACTCCGAGCCCAACGCCGGCAGCGACCTCGCCTCGCTTCGCACGACCGCCGTGCGCGACGGCGACGCCTACGTCGTGAACGGGCAGAAGATCTGGACCACGATCGCGCACCTTTCGGACTGGTGCTTCCTCCTCTGTCGCACCTCGCAGGACGGCCCCAAGCAGGCGGGGCTGTCGGTGCTGCTCGTCGACATGAAGCTCCCCGGAATCGAGGTCCGCCCGCTCCGCCAGATGACCGGCGACTGCGAGTTCAACGAGGTCTTCTTCACCGACGTGCGCGTTCCCGTCGGGGACCGCCTCGGTCGCGAGGGCCAGGGCTGGGAGATCGTCCGATCGGCGCTCGTCGACGAGCGGACCGGGATGGCGGCGTCGATCCGGGTCGACAAGGACCTGGCGGCGATCGTCGACCTCGCGCGCGCGCGCGGCAAGGCGGGCGACCCGGTCGCGCGTCAGAAGATCGCGGAGCTCGCGATCGCCTGCCACGTGCTGCGATGGTCGAGCGCGCGCATGGCGAGCGACCTCGTGCACGGTCGGCTCAATCCCGGCATCGCCGCGTCGAACAAGTTCTTCACGTCGAACCTCCTGCAGGCGCTCAGCGAGCACGCGATGGAGCTGCGCGGGGTCGAGGGCCTCCTCTACGAGCCGCCGAGCGACGCCCGCCCCGACGGCACGGCCGACCTCGGCTACAAGTACCTCTACAACCGTTGCTTGACGATCGCCGGCGGCACGAGCGAGGTGCAGCGGAACATCATGGCGCAACGCGTGCTCGGCCTTCCGCGCTGATGGAGAAGAAGGCGCTCGGGTGGACCGGCATCCCGGTCGCCGTCGTCGGGCAGGGCACCTGGCGCATGGGCGAGTCCCGGGCGAGCCGAGCGCGCGAGGTCGCCGCGCTCCACCTCGGCATGGAGCTCGGCATGACCCACATCGACACCGCCGAGCTGTACGGCGGCGGCCATGCCGAGGAGATCGTCGCCGAGGCGATCACGGGCCACCGCCGGCATCAGGCCTTCATCGCGTCGAAGGTGATGCCGAACCACGCGTCCCGCCGCGGCACGGTCGCCGCCGCGGAGAAGAGCCTCCGCCGCCTCCGGACCGACTACCTCGACCTCTACCTCCTCCACTGGCCCGGTCGGCACCCGATCGCCGACACGATGGCCGGGCTGGACGACCTCGTGCAGGCCGGCAAGGTGCGCTTCGTCGGCGTCAGCAACTTCGACGTCGAGGAGATCGCGGAGGCATGGGCGACCGGCGTCCGCATCGCCTGCAACCAGGTCCTCTACCAGCTCGCGCAGCGCGGCATCGAGCGCGAGCTCGTCCCGTGGTGCCGCGAGCACCGCGTCGCCGTCGTCGGCTACACGCCGCTCGCGGGCCGCGGCTTTCCAGGCGAGCGCTCGCAGGGGCACGCGGTGCTCGCCGACATCGCGCGCCGACATCGAAAGACGCCGCGCCAGGTCGCGCTCCGCTTCCTCACGCGCGATCCCGACCTCTTCACGATCCCGAAGGCGTCGGACCCCGAGCACGTCCGCGAGAACGCCGGCGCGACCGGCTTCGCGCTCGAGGCGGACGAGGTCGCCGAGATCGACCGCGCGTTCCCGGCGCCGCACCGCCGCGTCCCGCTCGCGACCGCGTAGGCGACGAGGGCGAGCGCGGTCGCCGCGCGCCCGGAGCCGCCGTGCGCTACGCGTCGCGGCCGGGCAACGTGCCGGTGACGCCGCCGCAGGCTTCGAGCCGCGCCCGCACTTCGGCCGCGCGCGCCCGCCGCCGCTCGCGTGCCGCGTCGCCGCCCACGTCGCAGAGGCGCGCCAGCACGTCGCCTCCCCACGCGACGTGGCGGCGGAGGTGGCGCACGGCGCCGTCGAGCAGCTCGATCGTCGGCGCGTCGCAGATCGCATCCGTCGCGCGGATCGTCTCCTCGTAGACCTCGACCAGGTGCGGCATGAGGACGTCGAACATCCCCGCGATCTTCTCGATCGTGTCCGTGGGCGACTCCGGCCGCGCGACCTCCTGGATCAGGTCCGCGTAGCCCTGGTTCGGCGGCTGCGAGGCCGTCGCGGCGTTCCGGCCGGCGCGCAGCTCGGGGAGGCGCTTGCCGAGCGCGTCGGCCGCCTGCGCCGACTCCCAGACGATCTTCCCGAGTCCGGTCTTGACGGGAAGCTCGGGGATGGTGGCGATCCAGCCGCCGAGGATCATCGCGATCCACTCGTGCGTGTAGCGGAAGTTGCGCACGCGCCGCGCCGTCGCCTCGACGTCGTAGCGGCCGTGGAGCTCGCGCAGGTCCTCCGGGACGTCGAACGCGGAGTACGGCTGGAAGGAGGTGCGCTCGTCCGGGCCGATGCCCGGGTAGAGGCGCGGCGTCCCGCTCATGCCGGCGCGCCTTCGCTCGCGGCACGCCGGCGCGCGTGGTGCCGCTCGCGCAGGATCTGCGCCGCCTTGCGCATCGTCTCGCGCGACGGGCCGCCGGCGGAGAGCTGCGCGAGCTCGTCGAGCTCGTCCTCGGTGAAGCCCGCCTCCTTGCGGTCGTCGCGCGCGATCGGGATCGCGGCGTCGCCGCGGTCGGAGCGCGAGCCGCCGAAGCTGAACTGCTTGTCGACCTGTCGGCGGAAGTCCTGCACGCGCTCGTAGCGCTCGGGATCGCCGGCGGTGAACGCGCGTACCCACTCGCTGCCGAAGCGAACGTGGGTGAGCTCGTCCGCGAGGACGTAGTCGACCGCCTGCTTCATCACGTCGTCGCCGGTCTTCTCGGCGTAGCGGATCATGTCGCGGAAGACGTCGCAGGCGAGCCCTTCGAGGCCGCGGTTCACGCCCGCGACCCGCATGGCGGGATCGTCGTGGCAGCAGCACTCGAAGAGGAACGTCGACTCGGGGAACATCCCGATCTTCCCCTCGAGGCGCTCGAGGAGCTTCTCGTAGATCTGGACGTGGCGCGCCTCGTCCCAGCACTGGCGCGCCATGTTCATCTTGAACTCCCAGGGAGCGTCCGGGAAGTCCCACAGCGACCGGCCGGCGCCCTCGAGAGCCTGGAGCTCACCGAGGAAGATGCCGTGCATGCGCATCACGAGGCGCGTCTCGATGCCGGGCGCGTCGGGCTCGAGGGGCTCGTTCAGGACGACGAGGCCGAAGGCCGGGCCGTACTCCTCGTAGAGCGGCTCCGCAGCCGTGCCGCGGACGCTGACCGCGATCATCGGGTCGAGCCGCTCGAAGGCCTCGACGACCTGGTCGACGTCGTCGGGCAGCAGCGACAGCACCGTCGCGAGCGAGTTGTCCTGGCGGATGAAGCGGCTGTCGCGCGCGAGCTCGTCGTGCGAGATGAAGCGTCTCATCGGTCCCTCCCGAGGGTTGCGGCCGGCACGATATCGCACCGGCGGAGGCACGGCCACGCCTCGTACCGCGCGGCCGGCAGCGCCCGTCACGCCTTCTTGCCGACGACGCGCTTGCGATAGGCCTCGACCGCGGCGCGGACCTCGGGGGAGCGCCAGTGATCCCACACCGGGTCGG
This sequence comes from Binatia bacterium, assembly GCA_035651755.1. GTDB lineage: Bacteria > Desulfobacterota > Binatia > UBA12015 > UBA12015 > DASRFA01. Next base: position 92,749 of record DASRFA010000039.1, read on the forward strand.
CGCCCGGAGCGCTCGCGTTCATGCGCGAGAGCGCATCCGCGCGGAGCGTCCGCTTCGTCGCCGCGAACGCCGACGGCAGGATCGCGCCGAGCTCCGCGGCAACGGCCAGCGCGCGCTCGCGAAGCACGTCGGCCGGAACGACTTCGTCGACCAGCCCGCGCGCCGCCCCCACCTCCGGCGGATACGTGAGCGCTCGCTCGACGACCTCCGCGAACGCGCGCCCGGCGCACGCGTAGCGCATGATCTCGAGGATCGCCGCGGGGAACGTGACGCCGAGCTGGAGCTCGGTGAGGCCGACGCGGCCCGATCCCGCGGCCATGAGGCGGACGTCGGCGCACCCGGCGAGCACGGCGCCGCCCGCGATCGCGTGGCCGTTCACCGCCGCGACGACCGGCTTCGGGAACGCGAAGAGCGCGCGATAGCCGGTATCGAAGCGGCGCGTGAACTCGGCGAACTGCGGCTCCGGGTAGGCGAAGACCTCGAACAGATCGAGGCCCGCGGAGAAGAACCGTCCCGTCCCCGTCAGCACGACCGCGCGCACGTCGGGGACGTCGAGCCGCGCGAGGACCTCCTCGAGCGCGACGAAGAATGCGGTGTTGAGCGCGTTCGCGGGGGGGCGGTCGAAGGTCACGAGCGCGACGTCGCCGTGCTGATCGATCGTGAGCATCGCCGCCTCAGAGCGCGAGCTGCTTCGGCGGCCGCACGACGATCTCCGCGACGTTCACGTGGATCGGCTGCGTCACAGCGAAGAGGACCGCGGCCGCGACGTCGTCGGGGCTGCCGAGGATCTGGCGCATCGGGCCCTTCAGGTTGTCGAGCACGGCGTCGGGCAGCCGCTCGCCGCGCTTCACCTCGAGCTCGGCCCCGCCGGCGCGCGCGATGCCGGCGACGAACGCCGGGTCGAAGTTGCGGGCGAAGTTGGTCGCGATCGCGCCCGGCATCACGTTCACGACGCGGATCGTGTCCTCCTCGAGCTCCTTCCGGAGCGTCGACGAGATGCAGTTCACGGCGTGCTTGGTCGCGCCGTAGACGCCCGAGTCGGAGCGCTGGGCGGCGATCGACGAGACGTTTACGATGAAGCCCTCGGCGCGGCACGCGCGCATCGCGCGCACGGCCGCCTGCGAGCCGACGAGGAGCGCGAGCACGTTGGTCTCGAGCATCGTGCGCCACTCCTCGGGGTCGCCCTCGGTGATCGGGGCCGGGTAGGAGACGCCGGCGTTGTTCACCATGACGTCGAGCCGGCCGGTGTCGCGAACGGCGCGATCGACCAGATCCTTCACCTGCGCGACGTCGCGGACGTCGAGCTCGACGACCGTCGCCTTCCCGCCGGCCGCTGCGATGCGGCGCGCGCTCTCGTCCATCGCGGAGCGCGTGCGGCCGGCGACGAACACGTGCGCGCCGGCGCCTCCGAGCTTCTCGGCGATCGCGCGGCCGATGCCGCTCGACGCGCCGGTCACGATCGCGGTCTTGCCCGCGAGCTCCTTCGATCCCGCCATGGAGGTTCCTCCTCGTCTCGTCGTGGGTTGTTGACGTTCTTTGCTGAAAACGTCACTATGTCAACATGCCGCGGCCAAGGTCCACCAGCCCGGACGCGATCCTCGCCGCGGCCTTCGCGCGCTTCACGCACTACGGCTTCCGGCGCACGTCGATGGAGGACATCGCCGACGAGGCGGGCGTGTCGCGCGCCGCCCTCTACCTCCACTTCCGGAACAAGGAGGAGATCTTCCGGAGCCTCTCGCAGGCGCTGCACGAGGAAGCGCTGGCCGGGGCCCGGGCCGCGCTCGCGCCGGACGGGCCGCTCGCCGCTCGTCTGGCGGCGGCGCTCGAGGCCAAGAACGGCCGCTTCCTCGAGGTCGGCGCGTCGCCGCACGGCATGGAGCTGATCGACGAGAGCAGCCGCCTGTGCGGCGACGTCGGCGCGGGCGCGGAGCGGCGGTTCCTGGACCTGGTCGCGGACGCGTTCGAGGGCGCCGAGCGGCGCGGCGAGATCGCGGCCACGCGCGTCGGGCTCGCGCCGCGCGAGGCGGCGGAGCTCCTCGTCCGCTCGGCGCGCGGCTTGAAGCAGCCGGGGACGACGGGCGCCGCCTACCGGAAGCGCGTCGACGCGTTCCTGCGCGTCTTCCTGTCCGGCCTCGGGGCCGTCGGTGCCCGGAGCACGGCGTCGGCGCGTGCCGCCGGCTCGGAGGGCGCGAGCCGCCGAAGCGCGGCCGCCGCTCGGCGGCGGCGTTCCGCGGGATCGCGGCCCGTCGCGACTCGCCGGCGATAGGGCGCGACGAAGAGCGCGGCGTGCGCGGGCAGGCCGCACGTCCACGCGCCGCTCCAGCAGCGGCTGCGGCAGACCCGAGCCTCGGGACCGCCTCCCGCGGGAAAGGGTCCGGCGGGCGCTTGACTGCGTCGCGCCAAGTCGGTAACGCTTCATCCGGATCGACGGATGAATCTCGCCGCCTCGACACCGCCCGTCCTCGCCTGGATGAGCTCGCTGGCGGACGCCACCCGGCTCCGCTGCCTCCGGCTCGTCGAGCGACACGAGCTCACGGTCGCCGAGCTCTGCGCCGTCCTGCAGGCGCCGCAATCGACCGTCAGCCGGCACCTGAAGGTCCTCTCCGACGAGGGCTGGGTCTCCGCGCGTCCCGAGGGTACGAGCCGTCTCTACCGGATGGCGACCGAGGCGCTCGAGCCGACGGCGCGCCGCCTCTGGGCCCTCCTCCGCGAGCAGGCGGCGCCGCTGCCGGTCACCGATCAAGACGACCGCCGCCTCGCGAGCGTGCTCGCGGCGCGACAGACGCAGTCGCAGGCGTTCTTCAGCACGCAGGCCGGACAGTGGGACCGCGTCCGGCGCGAGATGTTCGGCGACCGCTTCGATCTCCTCGCGCTCGCCGCGCTCCTCGACCCCGACTGGACGGTCGCCGACCTCGGCTGCGGGACCGGCACGATTGCCGCCGCGATCGCGCCGTTCGTCGCGCGCGTGATCGCGGTCGAGACCTCGCGCGCGATGCTCGGCGCCGCGCGCCGTCGCCTCGGCGACGTCCCGAACGTCGACCTCCGGAGCGGCGACCTCGAGGCCCTGCCGATCGACGACGGCGCGCTCGACGCGGCGATCGGGTGCCTCGTGCTGCACCACGTCGCCGATCCGGCCGCGGTCCTCCGCGAAGCGGCGCGCGCGCTCCGGCCCGGTGCACGGATCCTCATCGTCGACATGGCCCGGCACGACCGGGTCGAGTACCAGCGCCAGATGGGGCACGTCTGGCTCGGCTTCGAGCCGTCGCGCATCGAGGACTGGCTCCTCGCGTGCGGCTTCGAGAACCCGCGCGTGCGGCCGCTTCCGCCCGCGCCCGAGGCGAAGGGGCCCGCCCTCTTCGCCGCATCCGCGGCGCGCGCGGCGCGCACGCGAGCGAACGGCGGAAGCGCCGGCGCAACCCATTCCGGCCAACCCAACGCGAAGAGACCAAGGAGGTAGAGATGTCGTCGATTGCGAAGCTGAAGCCGCGCGAGCGCCACCTGGAGCGGCCGCCGTTCAAGGTGAAGGACCTCTCGCTCGCGGAGCTCGGCCGGAAGGAGATCCGCCTCGCGGAGCAGGAGATGCCCGGCCTGATGGCGATCCGCGACCGCTGGGCGAAGAAGAAGCCGCTCAAGGGCGCGAAGATCATGGGGTCGCTGCACATGACGGTGCAGACCGCGGTCCTGATCGAGACCCTGCACGACCTCGGCGCCGACGTGCGCTGGGTCTCCTGCAACATCTTCTCGACGCAGGACCACGCGGCGGCGGCGGTCGCGGTCGGCCGCGAGGGCACGCTGCAGCGGCCGCGCGGCAGCGCCGTCTTCGCGTGGAAGGGCGAGACCCTCGAAGAGTACTGGTGGTGCACGAACGAGGCGCTCGTCTGGCCGGACGGCTCCGGGCCGGACCTCATCGTCGACGACGGCGGCGACGCGACGCTCCTCGTCCACAAGGGCCTCGAGTTCGAGAAGGCGGGGAAGATCCCGGGCTTCGATCCGAAGAGCGAGCCCGAGGAGTGGGGCGTGATCCTCGAGCTCCTGAAGCGCGTCGAGCGCGAGGACCCCGGCCAGTGGCGCCGCATCTCCCCGAAGATCCGCGGCGTCAGCGAGGAGACGACGACCGGCGTCCATCGCCTCTACCAGATGGCGAAGGACGGGAAGCTCCTCTTCCCGGCGATCAACGTCAACGACTCCGTCACGAAGTCGAAGTTCGACAACATCTACGGCTGCCGGCACTCGCTCGTCGACGGTCTCAACCGCGCGTCGGACGTCATGCTCGGCGGCAAGGTCGCCGTCGTGTGCGGCTTCGGCGAGGTCGGCAAGGGCTGCGCCGAGTCGCTGCGCGGCCAGGGCTGCCGCGTGATCGTCACCGAGATCGACCCGATCTGCGCGCTCCAGGCGGCGATGCAGGGCTACGAGGTGAAGACGATCGAGGACGTCATCGAGACGGCCGACGTCTTCGTCACCGCGACCGGCAACTACGGCATCATCACCGCCGAGCACATGGCGCGCATGAAGGACAAGGCGATCGTCGGCAACATCGGCCACTTCGACAACGAGATCGACATGGCCGGCCTCGCCAAGGTGAAGGGCATCCGGAAGATCAACATCAAGCCGCAGTACGACGAGTGGGTCTTCCCCGACGGCCACTCGGTGCTGATCCTGGCCGAGGGCCGGCTCCTGAACCTCGGCTGCGCGACCGGCCACCCGTCCTTCGTCATGAGCGCGTCCTTCACGAACCAGGTCCTCGCGCAGCTCGAGCTCTGGCAGAACCAGAAGAAGTACAAGAAGGACGTCTACATGCTGCCGAAGCACCTCGACGAGGAGGTGGCGCGCCTCCACCTCGACAAGCTCGGCGTCAAGCTGACGAAGCTCTCCGCCAAGCAGGCCGACTACATCGGCGTGCCGATCGAGGGGCCGTACAAGCCGGACCACTACCGGTACTGAGTTCCGATCGCCGTCCCTCGGAGCGGCCCCGCGCGGCGAAGAGCCGCGCGGGGCCGCTTGCGGTTCGCTGAGCGGTCGTTGCGCCAGCCGGGCAGCTTGGCATGCTCCCGCGGATGAGCTCCGGCACCCTGCTCCGCTTCGAGGACCGGCCCTCGGACTCGCCGCTCGTCGAGCGCGTGTGGCGCTCCCACAGCGAGCGGGCGGGGACGTTCCTGTCGGTCGCCGCGAGCCACTGCGAGATGGTGGTGGCGCGGGTCGGCGGCCGCACGCAGCTCACCTTGCGCGGGCCGGAGACGCGCGCGACGCCGTGCGACTGCCCCGCCGACGGCGAGTGGCTCGGCATCCGCCTCTCGTTCGGCACGTACTTCCCGCACCATCCCGCGGCGGCGCTGATGGATCGCCGCGACGTCGATCTGCCCGATGTCCGAGGGCGATCGTTCTGGCTCGAAAGCGCGGCCTGGGAGTATCCGAGCTTCGAGAACGCGGAGACCTTCGTCGCGCGGCTGGAGCGCGCCGGGCTGCTGGCGCGCGACCGCGCCGTGACCGCGGCGCTCCACGGAGACGCGCACGCGCTCTCGCGACGCGCGGCGCAGCGTCACTTCGTCCAGGCGACCGGGATGACGCACGCGACGTATCGCCAGATCGAGCGCGCGCGGGTCGCGGCGCAGCTCCTCGCGCACGGCGATTCGATCGTCGATACCGTGCACGCGGCCGGGTACTTCGACCAGGCGCACCTCACGCGCTCGCTGCGGCGATGGATCGGCGAGACCCCCGCGCGTCTGAGACGGAGGTCGCGGCCGCTGTCGTTTCTGTACAAGACGGCGCCGCCCGGCTGACCGTACCGTCGGGGGTCATGACGACCTCCGGCACTGCTCTCTGGACCGGCCGCATCCTGAGCGGCTTCGTCGCGCTCTTCCTCTTCGTGGACGGCAGCCTCCGCCTCGTCGGCTTCACCCCGTACGTCGAGGCCCTGCCGCAAGTCGGCTACGCGAAGGAGCTCGCGCCATGGATCGCGCTCAGCCTGCTGGTGCCGACGATCCTCTACGTCGTCCCGCGGACTGCCGTCCTCGGCGCCATCCTGATCACCGGCTACCTCGGCGGAGCGACCGCGACCCAGCTCCGCATGGGCAACCCGTGGCTGCTCTTTCCCGTCGCCTTCGGCATCATGACGTGGGGCGGTCTCTGGCTCCGCGACGACCGCGTGCGCCGGCTCATTCCGCTGACCAGCGAATGAGCGCGAGCGCGGCCGCGGCCGTCGTTTGACACGATCGGTGCGCGCGCGCAGGTCTTCGGCGCGATGTTCGGACTGCGCGAGCGGCGCCGTCGGCGTCTCCGCGAGACGCCCTTCCCTCCGGACCGGCTCGCGATCGTCGAGCGCAACGTCCCGGTCTGGAAGCGCCTCGACGACGGCGACCGCGCGGAGCTCCTCGGCCACCTCCAGGTCTTCCTCGCCGAGAAGCACTTCGAGGGCGCGGGTGGCCTCGAGATGACGGACGAGATCCGCGTGACGATCGCGGCGCACGCCTGCGTCCTTCTCCTCCACCGGGCGCCGGCGACGTACTACCCGGAGCTCGTCTCGATCGTCGTCTACCCGCACGCCTACGTCGCGCGCGTCGTCGAGCGCGGGCCGGACGGAATCGTGCACGAGTTCGACTCGGCACGGCTCGGCGAGTCGTGGACGCGCGGGGCGGTCGTGCTCTCGTGGGACGACGTCGTCGCCGCCGGGCGGGACGTGCACCACGCGCACAACGTCGTGCTGCACGAGTTCGCGCACCAGCTCGACGCCGAGAACGGCGTCGTCGACGGCGCGCCGCTGCTCGAGCGGCGCGGGCTCTACGCGGCGTGGGCTCGCATCCTGAGCGGCGAGTTCGCCGCTCTCCAGCGCGCGGCTTCGCGCGGCGTCCACACCGACATCGATCCCTACGGGGCGACGAGCCCCGCCGAGTTCTTCGCGGTCGTGACCGAAGCGTTTTTCGAGCAGCCGGTCGCGCTCAAGCGCCGGCACCCCGAGCTCTACGACGAGCTCGCGTCGTTCTATCGTCAGGACCCGTCGGTCGCGCTCGGCGCGCGAACCTGACGTCCGGGCGCCGAGCGAGCGCGCGCCCGGCCGGCTCAGCGGAAGCGCGGCGGTCGCTTCTCGAGAAACGCGGCGACCGCCTCCTTGTGCTCGGCCGACTTCCAGCACTCGCGGAGCTCGCGGCTCTCGCGCTGCTGGACGGCCGCGAGGTCGTCGTCCGAGCCGTTCTCGTCCAGAAGCCGCTTGATCATCCGGAGCTGGGGGCCGGGATTCGCGGCGATCGCCTCCGCGATCTCGAACGCTTTCCCGAGGAGCGCGTCGGGCGGGGTCAGGTGGTCGACGAGACCGATCGCGTGCGCTTCCACCGCGGGGTAGAGCCGCCCCGAGAGGCACATCTCGCTCGCGCGCCCGAACCCGACCCGCTGCACGAGGAAGTGCGTGCTCGCCAGCTCCGGGACGAGCCCGACCTTGATGAAGAACATCCCGAACTTGGCGGCCTCGGACGCGACGATCACGTCGCACGGGAGGATCATCGTCATGCCGATGCCGACCGCCGCTCCGTTCACCGCGGCCACGATCGGCTTCGATCGCCGGAGCAGCGCCACCCAGTCGAGGCTCGCCGGCATGCCGCCCTGCCCCGACGCGGTGTCCTCGCCCGGGTCCTTGCCGTCGATCCGGCTCTGGAAGGTCGCCTCCATGTCGGCGCCGGCGCAGAAGCCTCGGCCGGCGCCGGTCATCACGATGGCGCCGATCTCGCGATCGCCGTTCGCGCGCTCGATGGCGTCGGCCTGCTCGACCGCCATGCGCGGCGTCCAGGCGTTCAGCTTCTCGGGCCGGTGGAGCGTGATCAGCCCGATCGCGCCACGGCGCTCGTAGGTGATCTGCCCGTACTCGATGTCCGCCATCGCGGCGCCCTCCCGAGCGCAGCATGACAGCGACCGATGCCGCACGCGAGCGGCGCGCCGTCCTCACCGCCGCGATGGAACCGCCTGCGTTTCGCGCTCTCTGCCGCGGGGGACGACGCGTCAAGTATCATTCCGCGCGCGCTTGACGCCGTCCCGGACCGTCTCCCGAAGCGCGCGGGCCCCATGGCGCAATGCATCATCGTTGCTACGGCGGAGGATTAGAAAAACTATCAGAATTCGGTCTTGTGCACCGCGGCGCCATCAGTACCCTTGAGAGCGCGGTCGAACTGATTGCCTTCGACCGCAGCAACCGCAGACAGCAATGGGTCCCGAAAGAGACATCATTGCGGACTTCTGCGCGTGCGCGGCGCTCCCCGAGAATGGGTCGAGCGTCGAGGCGCACGGGCACATGCCGCATGCTCGCCGACGCCGGCCTCGCACGAGCTCCGTGCGCCGGGTGGCCGGAAGGGTCTGCGTCGGCCTCCTGGCGATCCCCGCCGGGCTCGCCCTCGCGCCGCGCGGCGCGACCCACGTCACCGACGCCGCGCGCACGGCGATCGCCCTACCTCAGCCCGCCGTCGAGGCGACGCCGGTCGCGTCACAGTCGAGCTCCATGGCCCAGACCAGCGTCGGGCTGATTCATTCTGGTCTTGACTCCCTCCACTGGTACTGGCGCAGCCACCGCCCGTCGCGCGCCGACCGCGCGGTGCGCGGCATCGCGCAGGCGCTCTCGAAGTGCCGCTCGCAGCTCTCGGAGAAGCAGCGCTGGCGGATCGCGCGCGCGATCGATCGCGAGGCGCGCCGCGCCGGCTACGATCCGTTCTTCGTCCAGGCCCTGGTCGAGGTGGAGAGCACCTGCACGCCGACCGCGCGGAGCTCGCGCGGAGCCGTCGGGCTCACGCAGATCCAGGCGGAGACGGCGCGCGCGCTCGCGCGCGAGGTCGGCCTCGCGTGGCGCGGCGCGCACACGCTGCTCGAGCCCGAGCTCAACCTCCGCCTCGGCCTCCTCTACCTGAGCCAGCTCTACGACAAGTTCGGCGACATCCACGTCGCGATGGCCGCGTACAACGTCGGCCCGGCTCGCGCCGGGCGGCTGTCCCGCGCGAGCGCCCGGAGATTCGCCTACGTCCGGAAGGTCCTCGCGCGCTACGAGGACCTGCTCGACGACCACGGCACCCGGCCGTCGTAGGGCTTCGCCGGTCGCGCGCCCACGCGACCGCGCTTCAAATGACCTGCTTCTCCTTGAGTGCGGCGACCGCGTCCCAGCCGTAGCCGAGCTCTTCGACCAGCACCTGCTCGGTGTGCTGCCCGTGCTCGGGCGCCGAGCCCGCGATGCGCGGCGGCGTCGCGGAGAGGCGGATCGGGAGGTTCAGCATCTCGGCGGTTCCGCTCGTCGGGTGCGCGACGCTCGCGATCAGGCCGTTCGCGCGCACCTGCGGGTCGTTCGGCAGGTCGTTGACGGCGTTCACCAGGGTGAAGATGAAGTCGCCGCCGTCGTCGAGCGCAGCCGCCCACTCGGCGGACGTCCGTGAAGCGAAGATTTCGTCGAGGATCGATATGATCTCCGCCGCGTTCATGCCGCGGCCGACCATCGTCGCATAGCGCTCGTCCTCGCCGAGGTCCGGCCGCCCGAGCACGCGGACGAAGTCCTTCCACCAGCGGTCCGCCTGCGCCATCGCGAACGCGATCCAGCGGTCGTCCTTGCAGCGATAGTGGTTCCAGAGCGGGTTGAACGCCGATCGCCGCGAGAAGCGCGGCATCTCGTTGCCGAGCATGAGGCGCGCGCTCAGCGAGAGGCCCTGGAGCCAGCTCATCGCGCCGAGCAAGGACGCGTCGACCTCCTGGCCGACGCCGGTGCGCTCGCGCACGAGGAGCGCCGTCATGACGGCGAACGCGAGGATCGTTCCGCCCATCTGGTCCGCGATCGCGCCCTGGATCGCGAGCGGCGGCGAGCCCGGCTCTCCCACCGCCATCATGATCCCCGAGCGCGCCAGCCCGAGGTAGTCCATGCACGGCCGCTCGGCGTCGGGCCCGCTCCGCCCGAAGCCGCTCCCGCTCGCGTAGACGATGCGGGGGTTGCGCGCGCGCAGGTCGGCGTAGCCGAGCCCGGCGCGCTCCGCCGCGCCGGGTCGGAAGTTCTGCACGAACACGTCCGCCTTCTCCGCCAGGCGGTGGACGATCTCGCGCCCCTCTGCCGTCTGGACGTCGAGCGCGATGCTCCGCTTCCCGCGGTTGTTCGCCTCGAAGTAGAAGTTCGGAAGGCTCCCGACGTCGAGGCCCTGCGCGCGCAGCACGCCGCGTCCGGGGTCGCCGCCGGCTCGCGACTCGATCTTGATGACGTCGGCGCCGAGGTCGCCGAGCATGAGCGAGCAGATCGGACCTTGCTGCCAGATCGTCCAGTCGAGGACGCGGATCCCTTCGAGCGGGAGCGGCATTGCGGTTCCTTTCGGCGCGCGTCGCCGGTGAGCGCGATGCGACCGTTCCTCGCACCCGGACGGGGGCTAGACAAGCGACGGGCGCGGGCGCTTAAACGGGAATCATGCAGACGATCAACACCGTGACGGGCCGCTGCACGCCCGACGAGCTCGGAAGGACGCTCGTCCACGAGCACCTCCTCGTCGGCTATCCCGGCTGGCAGATGGACGCGCTCGCGCCGCGCTTCGACCGTCGCGCCGCGAAGGCGCGCGCCGTCGAGGCGATGCACCGCCTGAAGGACTTCGGCGTCAAGACCTTCCTCGATCCGTGCCCGATGGACCTCGGGCGCGACGTCGAGTTCATGGCCGAGGTCGCGCAGGCGTCCGGCATGCGGATCATCTGCACGACCGGCGCGTACTTCGAGGAGCAGGGCCTGACCTACACGTTCAAGAACCTGCCGGTCGACGACATCGCCGCGATCTACGAGAAGGAGATCACCGAGGGCATCGGCGAGACCGGCATCCGCGCGGGCCTGATCAAGGTCGCGACCGGCGCGCACCACGTCTCGGAGTACGAGCGGAAGCTCCTGGTCGCGGCCGCGCGCGCCGCCCGCCGCTGCGACGTCCCGATCATCTCGCACACGCAGGAGGGAAGCTGCGGCGTCGACCAGGTCGAGATCCTGACCGCGGAGGGCGTGCCGCCGCACCGCATGCTGATCGGCCACTCCGACGGCATCGACGACCCGAAGTACCACCGCGACATCGTCGGCGCGGGCGCCTACATCGGCTTCGACCGCCTCGGCATCACGATCATCCTGCCCGACGACGTGCGCGTCAAGAACATCGCGAGCCTCGTGCGCGACGGATACGGCAAGCAGGTGTGCCTCTCGCACGACGCGATCTGCGCCTCGTGGCTCGGGCGCCCGATCATCGGCCCGGGTCAGGTGCTCGATCCGTCGAACATCCCGACCATGCTGCCGGACTGGACGCCGACGCACCTCTTCGAGCGCGTCATCCCGATGCTGCGCGAGGCCGGCGTGCCGGACGCGGCGATCACGACGATGACCGACGAGAACCCGGCGCGCTGGTTCCGGGGGACGCCGGCCTGACGCGCCCCGCATCGCCGGAGCCGGACGTCGCCGCCGCGCCGCGCGACCTCTACGTCGATGCGCGCGGGATCCGGCTCCACCTCGCCGACTGGACGGCGCCCGGTGCCGCCGGTGATCCCGTTCTGCTGCTGCACGGTCTCCAGGAGCACGCGCGCGCCTGGGACTTCGTCGCGCAGGAGCTCGCGCGCTCGGGACGCCGCGTCCTCGCCCTCGACTGGCGCGGCCACGGCGACTCGGGTCGCATCGGCGCGGGCGGCTACTACCACTTCCCGGACTACGTCGCGGACCTCGCGTTGCTCGTCCGGAACCTCGGCGGACGCGCGATCCTGGTCGGCCACTCGATGGGCGGCAGCGTCGCGGTCCTCTACGCCGGAGCCGAGCCGGAGCGCGTGCGCGCGCTCGCCTCCCTCGAAGGCCTCGGCCCGCCGGACTCCTCGTTCGACGCGGCCCCCGAGCGCTTCGCGGGCTGGATCGGCGACCTCGAGCGCAGCGCCGTGCGCGCGCCGCGCAGCTTGACGCTCGACGAGGCGGCGGCGCGCCTCGCCGAGCGCTTCCCGCTCTGGTCGCCCGCCGTCGCGCGCCACATGGCGCTCCACGGCACGCGCCCGCGCGACGGGTCCCCCGATGCGCGCGAGTGGAAGTTCGATCCGCTCCACCAGACGCGGTCGCCGCAGCCCTACTACGTCGCGCAGGCGCGCGCGTTCTGGGCGCGCGTCCGCTGCCCCGTCCTCTACGTCGACGGCGACCGGAGCTTCATCACGGCCGCCCCGCTCGAGATCGACGCGCGCGCCGCGGCGCTCCGCGCGGAGCGCCGGACGATCGCCGGCGCCGGCCACCACCCGCACCTCGAGCGGCCGGCCGAGACGGCGCGGATCCTGCGCGAGTTCCTCGATCGCGTCGGCGCTTGACCCTGTCAGCGGGTCGCGATCTTCGCGCGCTCCGCCTGATCGGGTGCGATCCAGCCCTGGTGCGCGAAGAAGTCCGACAGGTAGGCGACGATCTGCTTGGCCGCTCCGCCGGCGTCGTTCTCGACCGTGGAGCGCTGCGTCTTGATCGCGCCGACGCCGCCCGCCGCCGCCGCGCTCGCGACCGTCACCCCGCCCTGCGCCGCCGCTCCGGCTCCCATCGTGACCGCTGCGCCCGGCATCGGCGCGCTCGCGCCTTCGGCGGTGAAGTCGAGGACCGGCCGCGATCCGGTTTCGGTCACGAGGGTGACGTGGACTTCCGACTTGACCGACGATTGCCCCGCCTTGAAGCCGATCGCGATGCGGCGCAGGCGATTGCCCTCGTCGACGTCGAGAAGGCGGCCGTCCACCACCAGCGTGCCGGCCCCCAGCGGCGTGCCGCGCGCGACTCGCTCGACCGGGAAGCCGAGCTGCTGGATTCCCGACGCCATGTCGCTCGCGAGCGCATCGGCGACCTTCCGGCCGATCTCGAGCTCGCGCTCGGACGCGCTCGACGAGCTGAAGGCGTTCATGAGGCGGGTGCCCGGCGCCTGGTCCTCGTGGACATCGCCCGCGTTCACGGCGAAGTCGACGACCGCGACGCGGGTCGGCCGCGGCAGACCGGTCGCAGTCGTCGAGCCGAGCGGCTTCACCGAAGCCGGCGCGCACGCGACGATCGCCAGCGCAGCCGCGACGAGCGCCAGCACTCGCGCGCTCGCATGTCCATTGGCATTCCGCATGATCCGCCCTCCAGCCTTCACGTCCGCTTCCCTACGCGGTTTCGGCCGAACGCCGCGCGAGCGTTACGCCGCGGCGCGCGATCCTCACGAGCCCTTCGATGCCGGGACGATCTTCGCTTTCATCGGGAGCCTTCCGTGTCGTCCGCGCCGCCGTCCGGGTCCGCATCGCGCGCGCCGGAGCCGGCTTCGTTCGCGATCACGCCCGCGACGAACGCGAGGAGGTCGTCGAGCGTCGCGAAATGGACCGTGCGACCCGACACGACGTGCTCCGCGCGGCCGACGACCTGGCCCGCGCCGACGTCCGCGTCGTCCGCGAGCTGAAGCACGAAGGCCCGGTCGATCGGAAGCACCCGCGGGGCTTCGCCGGTTGCACGTCGATCGTTTCCTGTGGTGATTGAAGCGCCCCCTGAGCGAGTCGTTTCCATGGTGGGTGTCGACATAGCGCCGGCCGCCTGGGCGAGTCCTACGGCTGCGGTTCGATTTCGGTTCGAATGCGCGGCGCCCGGGCCGCCCGGAATCGCGGCCCGGCGGTGGTGATTCCAGTGCTGCGCTTCGCGCCGTTCCGCCTCGACGCGGCGAACGAGCGCCTCTGGCGGGGACCCGAGCCGGTCGCGCTCCGCCCGAAGAGCTTCGCCCTCCTCCGCTATCTCGCGGAGCGTCCGGGAAGGCTCGTCCGGAAGCACGAGCTGCTCGAGGCGATCTGGCCCGACACGTTCGTGACCGACGTCGTCCTCAAGGTTTGCATGAACGAGCTCCGTCGCGCCCTCGACGACGACCCGAAGGCGCCGCGCTTCATCGAGACCGTTCACCGCCGCGGCTACCGCTTCGTCGCCGCCGTCGACAGCGCGCTCGACGCCGGCGACCGCGCACCGGGCGCGGACACGGCGACGTCGGCGCCGGCACGCATCGTCGTCGGGCGCGAGCGCGAGATCGCCGCGCTCACGGCCGCCTTCCGGGAGGTGCTGGCCGGAAGGCGCCAGACGATCTTCGTCGCCGGCGAGGCGGGCATCGGGAAGACGACGCTCGTGGACGCGTTCCTCGACCGCGCGCGGGCGCTCGCCGGCGACGCCGGCCTCTGGATCGCCCGCGGGCAGAGCATCGCCCAGTACGGCGCGGGCGAGCCCTTCCTCCCGCTCCGCGAGGGCCTCGGCCGGCTCTGCCGCGATCCCGACGGAGCGCGCGTGCTGGAGCGGCTGCGGGCGGTCGCACCCGAGTGGGCCGACCCGCTCCGCATCGCGACCGGCGACGGCGGCCGGTCGTTCGCCGACGCGCCACGCGCGCCGTCGCCGGAGCGCATGCTGGGCCTCATGGCCGAGGTGCTGGAGGCGCTGTCGCTCGAGCGGCCCCTCGCCCTCGTGATCGAGGACCTCCACTGGGGGGATCACGCCACGACCGAGCTGCTCGCATGCGTGGCGCAGCGCCCCGAGGAGGCGCGGCTGCTCGTGATCGCGACCTATCGCCCGTCCGACGCGATCGTCCGCGACCACCCGCTGCGCGCCCTCCAGCAGGAGCTCCAGGTGCGCGGGCGAGCGCGCGAGGTCGCGCTCGGCTTCCTCGACGAGGCGGCCGTGCAGGCGTTCCTCGCGCTCCGCTTTCCCGCGACCGCGATCCCCGACGGCGTGGCGCGCTGGCTGCAGGCGCGCACCGACGGCAACCCGCTCTTCCTCGTGCGGCTCGTCGAGGATGCGATCGCGCGCGGCGTGCTGGGCCGGGACGCGCCCCTCGCCGAGCTCGATCGCATGGGCGTTCCGGAAGGCCTCCGGCAGATGATCGACGCGAAGCTCGACCGCCTCGACGCCGCGGACCGCGAGCTGCTCGAGGCGGCGAGCGTCGCGGGCGGCGCCGCGGTCTCCGCGGCCGCGATCGCCGCGGCCCTCGAGCGCGACCTGGTCGACGTCGAGCGCGACTGCGCGGCGCTCGCGCGCCGCGCCCACGTGCTGCGGCCCGCGGACGCCGCCGAGTGGCCCGACGGGACGATCGCCGCGGGCTTCGCGTTCGTCCACTCGCTCTATCGCGAGCAGCTCTACGCCGGCATCTCGCCCGCGCGCCGAGGTCGCATGCACCGGCGGATCGCGCTCCGCCTCGAGGCCGGGTACGCCGGCGACACGAGCGAGGTGGCGTCGGAGCTGGCGGTCCACTTCACGGAGGCGCGCGAGCCGCTCCGCGCGTCGGCGGCGCTGCGCGACGTCGCGCACCGCGCGCTCGCGACCGGCGCGCCGCACGAGGCGGCCACGGCGCTGGAGCGGGCGCGTGCGCTGCTCGCGCGCGCCGCCGAGGGCGACGACCGCGAGCGGCTCGCGCTCGAGCTCGCCTCGGCGCAGCTCGCGTACTTGACGAAGGGGTTCGCGGCTCCCGATGCCGGAGCCGCGTTCGAGCGCGTCCGCGTCGCGAGCGAGCGGCTCGGTGCCCTCCGCGAGCTGGTGATGGCGCTCTCGGGCCTGTGGTCCTTCCACAGCTTCCGGGGAAGCTTCCACGAGGCCGAGCCGATCGTGGAGCGGCTGATCGCGCTCGCGGACCTCGCGCCGCGGTCCGAGGTCGCCGGACTCGCGCATGCAATCGCCGGGATGATGCACTGCGACCGCGGCGACCTCGCGACCGCGAGCGCGCACCTCGACCGCGCGCTCGACCCCGCGCTCGACGAGTCGCGCTCGCCCTACGTCGACTTTCGCGTGGTGGCGCTCGGTGCGCGCGCCTTCGTCGCGACGCTCACGGGCGATCCGACGGCGGCCGAACGCTTTCACGCCGAGGCGCGGGCGCGCGCCCGCGAGGTCGCGCTTCCGTTCAGCCTCGGCCTCCTCCTGATCCAGTCGTGCGAGCTCGCCTACGCCGTCGAGGACCCGGCCGGAGCGCTCGGCGCCGCGAACGAGGCGATCGAGCTCGCGGCCCGCCACGGGTTCCCGCTCTGGGGCGCGCTCGCCCGCGTCGCTCGCGCGTGGGCGCGGCTCGCAACCGCGATGGCGGCGGGCACCGGGCAGAGGGCGTCGCGCGCGAGCGCGCGCGCGGCGCGGCACGAGATGGCGGACGCGCTCGAGGCGTATCGCGCGCTCGGCGGCGGCCAGATGCGCGCCGTCTTCCTCGCGACGATCGCGGCGGCCGACGCGCGCATCGGCGACGTCGAAGGCGCTCTCGCAGTCGCGGCGGAGGCGGTCGAGCTCGCGGAGCGCATCGGGGATCGCCGCCACCTCGCCGAGACCTACCGGCGAGCGGGGGAATGCTGGCGCAGCGCGGCCCAGATCCGCGACGCGCGCACCGCCCTCGCCGCCGACGACGCCCGCGCGAACGCCGAGGCCGCCTTCCGGCGCGCCGTCGACGTCGCGCGCTCGCAGGGCGCCGCCTGGTGGGAGCTGCGCGCCGCGACCAGCCTCGCGGGCCTCTGGGCGGAGACCGGCCGACCGGCGCAAGCGCGCGAGCTTCTCGCGCCGGCGTGCGAGCGGTTCGCGGGCTGGGAGCGCCTCGCGCCGGTCGCCGCCGCGCAGGAAGTCCTCCGCCGCATCGCGCCCTGAGCGCGCTCGGCGGACGGCGGCGGTGCGCCCCGCTCAGCGCCGTGCGCCGGCGATCAGGCGATCGCGCACCGCGGGCCGCGAAGCGATGTCGATCGCCGTCCACGCCATCGCGAGGCCGCCGTCGAAGACCGCCTGATCGGCGATCGGCGTCGCGGCGCAGGCCGCGAACTCCGGCTGGTGCGGCACCGCGGGGAGCGAGTCGAGCCCGATCATCGGGTGGATCGACGGGACGACGTGCGACACGTTTCCCATGTCGGTCGAGCCCGAAAAGCGGCCGGCGGTCGCGCGCAGGTCGGGGAACGATCGCCCGAGCGCCTCGGCGTTCTTCCGGTAGAGCTCTCCGATCTCCGGGTCCTGGCGCATGTCCGCGTAGGGCTGGTCGCCCCCGCGAACGGTCAGCGTCGCACCGGTCGCGAGCGCGCCCGCCTCGAAGCAGCGCAGGACGCGCGCGCGCAGGCCCTCGAGCTTCGCGAGCGTCGCGGAGCGCGCGATGTAGCGCGCCGTCGTCCGGCACGGCACGACGTTCGGCGCGTCGCCCCCGTGGGTCACGATGCCGTGGATGCGATTGCCGGGCTCCACGTGCTGGCGAAGGAGCCCGATTGCCGTCTGCGCGATCGTGAGCGCGTCGAGCGCGTTCACGCCGAGCTCGGGGAACGCCGACGCGTGCGCCGCCTTCCCCGTGTACTCGACGTCGAACGTGGAGCACGCGAGGGTCGAGAACTCCTCCGCGTCGACGGGCGAAGGGTGCACCATCATCGCGGCGTGGGCGTCCGCGAAGCCGCCCCGGTCGAGCAGGACGATCTTCCCGCCGGCGTCGCCGATCTCCTCGGCGGGCGTCCCGATCAGGCTGACGGTCAAGCCGACGTCGTCGGCGACGCGGGCCGCGGCGATCGCGGCGCCGAGGCCCATCGCCGCGATCACGTTGTGGCCGCACGCGTGGCCGATGCCGGGCAGTGCGTCGTACTCGGCGCAGATCGCGACGTGGAGCGGGCCTCGGCCGGCGCGCGCGCGGAACGCCGTCGGAAGGTCGCAGAAGGGCTTCTCGATCGCGAAGCCGGCGTCGGCGAGGACCTCGGCGCACCAGGCCGACGCCTTCTCCTCCTCGAAGGCGAGCTCGGGGTGGGCGTGGATCCGGTGGCTCAAGGCGACGAGGCTCGCTCGCGCCTCCTCGAGGCGCTCCCGTGCGGCTGTCTTCGCGTCCATGGCGACCTCCGCGTGCAGCATACGAGCGCACGCCCGCCGTGCTCAACCGCGCGGCGGGCACTCCCGAGCCGGTGGGCCGCCGGAGCCGTGTGTGCGGGCGCTCGCTCCGGGTCTCGTTCGCGGGGGAGGAAGAGCGCCCCGAATTGTCTCATGGATCAAGGTGGGGGCGAGTGATTGTCCCGCTCGCTCGACAGTCGCTCGCTTGCCCGCAAACACGGCTCCGGCTGCGTCGGCAGCACGGCGGCTTTTCCCGGGCGGGAAGATCGAGCCGCGCGCCTGGCTTCGCCGTGCGGTTGCGGTCGGGCGGGTGGCGTCGCACGATCGGTGTCGCTTGGAGTGGCGCTGCGGCGCGGCGTCGCTTCCGGCGCGAGCCCCGGGAGCGGGAGGTGTTCCGTGAGCGACGACGCGAGAGACCATGCGCGGGGGACCGACGACCGAGCCTCGAATCCGGATCTCGACCCTGCGGCGTTCCGCGCGATTCGGCTGGAGCGCGTC
Organism: Binatia bacterium; assembly: GCA_035651755.1. GTDB lineage: Bacteria > Desulfobacterota > Binatia > UBA12015 > UBA12015 > DASRFA01. The sequence continues at coordinate 111,020 of DASRFA010000039.1, forward strand.
GGGAGCGTGCTGCGGGCGGTGATCGCGCACCCGACGAGCCCGTTGAACGCGGTGGACGACCTCCTCCACCGCGAGCTGGCGGCGCTCTTCCGCGGGCTCCGCCGCGAGACCGAGGCGCGGGCCGTCCTGCTGACGGGCGAGGGACGCGCGTTCAGCGCGGGTGGCGACTTCAACTGGTTTCCGACGCTGCAGGATCCCGAGAAGCTCGAGGAGGTGCGGCGCGACGGGAAGCAGCTCGTGTGGGACCTGCTCGACGTCGAGATCCCGATCGTAGCCGCCGTGAACGGGCCCGCGATCGGCCTCGGGGCGTCGATCGCGCTCCTCTGCGACGTGGTCTTCGCGGCCGACGGCGCGACCTTCGCCGACCCGCACGTGCGGGTCGGGATCGTCGCCGGGGACGGCGGCGCCGCGATCTGGCCGCTCGCACTCGGACCGGCGCGCGCGAAGCAGTACCTCATGACGGGCGATGCGGTCCCCGCCGCAGAGGCGGAGCGCATCGGGCTCGTGAACTTCGTCGTGCCGGCGGCGGAGCTCGCCGAGCGCGCCCTCGCCTTCGCACGGCGCCTCGCCGACGGCGCGCCGCTCGCGGTCCGCTACACGAAGCTCGCCGTCAACAAGCTCGTGAAGGACGCGCTCAACGTGGCGTTCGACGCGTCGATGGCGCTCGAGATCGTCACGTTCCGGAGCGAGGACCACGCGGAGGCGCTCGCCGCGCTCCGCGAGAAGCGCCGCCCGAGCTTCCGCGGTCGATAGGAGTCGGCGCCCGGGAAGTGGCCGCCGGATTTGCAGAGGTGGGGAGCGGTATGGTTCCGTGGCCGGAATGCCCCGCGCCGGCCGCCGGCCGGCCTCGCCCGATCCAACCGGGGAAGCGAAAGGAACGACTCGATGCGTAGAATCCTGGCACTCTCCGCCGTCGCCCTCGCGGCCTCGCTCTGCCTGGCGCCGTTGGCGCGGGCCGCCGATCCGGCGCCCAAGGACGCGAAGGAGACGAAGACCGAGGCGAAGCCCGCGGAGCCCGAGGACGTCAACAAGACGCTCTATGCGCTCGGTGTCGCGCTCAGCCGCAACCTGGCGACGTTCAACCTGACGCCGGCCGAGGTCGAGACCGTATCGAAGGGGCTCGTCGACGGAGCGCTCGGGAAGGAGCCGAAGGACCTGGACGTCAACAAGATGGGTCCGAAGTTCCAGGAGCTCGCGAAGGCGCGCGCCGCGGTGATCGCGGACAAGGAGAAGAAGACCGGGAAGGAATTCATCGAGAAGATGTCGAAGGAGAAGGGCGCCACGAAGACGGACTCGGGGATGGTCTACATCCCGACGCAGGAGGGAACGGGCACGACTCCCAAGGCGACCGATCGCGTCAAAGTCCACTACCACGGCACGCTCCAGGACGGCACGGTCTTCGACAGCTCGGTCGAGCGCGGCCAGCCGGCGACCTTCCCGCTGAACGGCGTGATCGCGTGCTGGACGGAGGGCGTCCAGAAGATGAAGGTCGGCGGCAAGGCGAAGCTGGTCTGCCCGTCCGACCTCGCCTACGGCGATCGCGGCGCGCCGCCGAAGATCAAGCCCGGATCGACGCTCGTGTTCGACGTCGAGCTGCTCGGCATCGAGCCGCCGCCGACGCCGCGTCCGGCCATGTCGCCCGGCGCAGCGGCGCCCGGGGCAGCGGCGCCTCCCGCCGCCAAGTAACCTTCGATTGCCGCCGCGGCCGCGCTCGCGCGCGCGCCGCGGCGGCACGTCGACGCGCGATGCTGAGCCTCGCATCGGAAACGGGCACCGCCTGGCTCGAGCGCGCGCTCGCGAACGTCGACGAGATCCTCGTCGACCACGCGCACTGCGAGAAGAAGGCCGCGTCGACCGCGGTGAGCCTCCTCTTCCGCTACCCCGAGCACGGGCAGCTCCTCGAGCCGCTCGCGCGCCTCGCGCAGGAGGAGCTCGAGCACTTCCGGGACGTGCTCGCGCGCCTCGAAGGGCGCGGGATCGCGCTCCGGCGTCAAGTCCCGAGCCCGTACGCCGCCGACCTGCTGCGCGCGCTCCGTCCCGACGAGCCGGCGCGCGCGGTCGACACGCTCCTCTGCCTGTCGCTCATCGAGGCGCGGAGCTGCGAGCGGATGAAGCTCCTCGCCGGCGCGCTCGACGATCCCGAGCTCCGCGCCTTCTACGGCGGCCTGCTCGCGAGCGAGGCGCGCCATCACCAGTCGTACGTCGACCTGGCTGCGACGCTCGCCCCCGTCGGCGACGTCCGCGCGCGCCTCCGGGAGCTCGCGCTCCACGAGGCGGACGTCCTGGCGTCGGCGCCCGCGCTGCCGCGCCTTCACACCTGAGCGACGCGACCGTCGCTCAAGCGAGCGCGAGACGCTCCCCGCTCCGGGCCGCGTCGTAGCCGGGCAGGTCCGCGAGAGCTCTCCGGAACGCCGGCGCCGGCAGCGCGCGCACGAGCGGCGCGCCGACCTCGGAAGCGACGAGGTCCGCGCGCAGCACCAGCCACACGTCCTGCCGCGCGAGCGCGACGAAGTCGGCTCCCGCCGCCGACGCCGCGGCCGCGATCCCGGGCGCGACGTCGGCGAGACCGCTCGCGACCGCCGCCGCGAGCGCGAGCGGCGGCAGCTCCGCGCTCGCGTCGTGCGGCGTCGTCGTGCCGCCCGCCGGCGCGGCGCGCGACGCGCCGGGCACGAGCGCGGGCGCGACGGCCGGAGCGCCCGCTCGCTTCAGCGCGGGGACGAGCCGCAAGCCCGGGCGCGTCGCGTCCGCGCCGCCGCGCACTCCGAGCGGATTTCCGGGCGCGACCACGAGGCCGCGATCGCGACCGGCGAGCCGGAGCACCTCGAGAGCGATCCCGGTCGCCCGGGCCGCCGCGCGGAGCTCGCTCTCGGCCGACCCGTCCGCGCTCGCGTCCACGGCGATGACGGCGGCGGTCGCGACGCCGCGCCGGAGCTCGTCGAGCGCGCGGCCGGCATCCAACGACCGAACCGCGATCCGTACCGGAAGCCCCGACTCGGCGCGCGCGACGCGCTCGAGCGCGCCGAGCGCCGGGTCGGCGAACCCGGCCACGAGCACGGTCGCGGCAACCTGCGACGCGGGCACCAGCAGCTCCACGTCGACGCGCTCGCCGGCCGCGATCGGCGCCGCGCCCGGCCGGAGGCGCACGAGCCCGCCCGCGCGCGAGAGGCTCGCGAGCGCTGCCGCGCCGCGCGCGAGCGGCCGTGCGACGAGCCGTTCGCCGACCTTCCCGACGTCGACCCGCACGAGCTCCTCCGCGCCGGGCCGCGGGACGAGATCTTCGGCCGCGACCGCGGCGAGCGTCGGGGGCGCGTCCGCCGCGGTGCCCGCGAGGCGGGCGACGAGCGGCTGGACGAGCTCGCGGCAGACCATCGCGGCGGCGACCGGATAGCCCGGGATCCCGATCGCGACGCGCGCACGGCCCGCTTCCGGCGACTCCTGCGATGTCGGCCCGCCGGCGAGCGACGCGAGGATCGTCGGGCGTCCCGGGACGAGCTCGATGCCGTGCGCGAAGACGTTCCCGATCGCGCCCAGCGCTTCGGCGGTGTAGTCGCGCGAGCCCGCGGACGAGCCGGCGAGCACGCACACGAGGTCGGCGTCGCGCGCCGCGACGCGCAGGCGCTCGGCGAGGCGCGCGGGATCGTCGGGCGCGGGGGCGAGCCGGGACGGCTCGCCGCCCCACTCGGACACCCACGCGGCGATCATGCGCGAGTTCGACTCGATCGTCTTCCCCGGCACGCGGTCGGCGCCCGGCTCGATGAGCTCGTCGCCGGTCGGCAGGATCGCGACCCGCGGGCGTGCGCGGACGACGACCTCGGTCACGCCGGTCGCGAGCAGGAGCCCGACGTCCGGAGGACGGATGCGGTGGCCCGCCGGCAGGATCTCCTCGCCCGCGACGACGTCCTCGCCGACGACGCGCACGTGCTGCCAAGGGGTGGCCGGCGCGCGCACGCGGACCCGCTCCGCGCGGCGAGCGGAACGCTTCGCCGGGAGGGCAGCCGTCGCGGCCGACGACGGGCTGCGCGCCTCGTCCTCGGGCGCCTCGACGGCTTCCACCATGACGACCGCGTCGGCCCACTCGGGCAGCGGGTTTCCGGTGTCGACCCAAGCGAACGCGGGCGCACCGGACGCCGGAGCGCCGGCGCCGGCCGCGCGCGCGAGCTCGAGCGGGCGGTCGCCCGTGGCGCCCGCGGTCTCCGCCGCCCGGACGGCGATCCCGTCCATCGCCGAGGCGTGGAAGTGCGGCACCGAGAAGCGCGCGGCGACCGGCTCCGCGGTCACGCGGCCCACCGCGTCCTCGACCGCGACGCGCTCGAGGCGGTCGCACGCCTGCACGAGCGCGCAGAGGCGCGCGCGCGCGGTCGCGACCGGCAGCCGCACCCGCTCCGCCGTCGGGCCGCCGTGGCCGCGCTGTCCGCCGCCGTCCGTCAAGCGAGAAGCCGCGCGTGCTCGAGGCACGGCAGCTCGCTGCGCACGCGCGCGAGGTACGCGAGATCGATCTCGCCGACGACGACCCCCTCGCCGTCCGACGCGCGCGCGACGACCGTGCCCCACGGGTCGACGATCGACGAGTGGCCATAGTCGTGGTGCCCGTCGGCGGTCGGGCCGATCTGGTTCGGCGCGACGACGTAGCACTGGTTCTCGATCGCGCGCGCGCGGACCAGCACGTCCCAATGCGCCGCGCCGGTCGGGAAGGTGAACGCGGACGGAACGCAGAGCACCTGCGCGCCGGAGCGGCTGAGCGCGCGGTAGAGCTCGGGGAAGCGGAGGTCGTAGCAGACGGAGAGGCCGAGGCGCGCGACCTCCGTGTCGACGCAGACCGGAGCGTCGCCCGGCGACCGCCGCGCCGACTCCCGCACCTCGACCCGTCCCGGCAGGGACACGTCGAAGAGGTGGATCTTCCGGTAGGCGGCGAGGACCTCCCCGTCCTCGCCGATCACCGTGCTCGTGTTCCACGGGAGCGCGGTCGCGGCGGTCGCGCCGCCCTCCGGGCGCTCGAGGATCGAGCCCGCGACGATCGTCAGACGGCAGCGCCGCGCGACGTCGCCGAGCGCGCGCAGCGTCGGACCGGTGAGCGGCTCCGCGATCTCGTCGTCACGGCTCGCCGGGCCGCGCCAGGCGAACACTTCCGGGAGGACGACGAGGCGTGCGCCCTGCTGCGCCGCGGCCTCCACGAACGCGCAGGCGCGCGCGACGTTCTTGGCCTTGTCGTCGCCGGCCCGCATCTGCACGCAGGCGGCGAGGAAGCGCTCGCGGTGCGATGCCATCGATCGTCTCCAACCCGCCCGCTCGCGGGGCCGATCGCCCGCGATTTCTCGCTATCCCGCGTGTCTCCCTCTCGCAAGGCGACGCGCGGACCCTGCGCGGGGCGTGCCGGCCGCGACGGCTTCGCCGTCACTGCAGCACCTCGTGGGGCGCGAGCCGGAGCACGGCCGCGGCGACCGCTCGCGGGTCCGCGCGATAGGTGCCGGCCTCGTACGCGGCTCGGAGGCGCGCGACGCGCTCGTGTCGGAGGGCCGTCGGATCCACGCGCTCGTCGCCGCGACGTCGCAGGCGCCCTCGCAGGCGGCGGGCGGCTGCCGCGGCGTGCAGGTGCCGACAGAGCTGCGCCCGCCGGCGCCCAGCCGGCCGCATGCCGCAGTTCCTCACGCGGAATGTAGCGGCCGGCGGTGCCGGAAGTTTAGGCTGGCCCGTCGCGCGCGCAGGGGCCCGGCGACGCGATCAGTCGAGCAGGTCGCCCTCGTTCCGGAGGTCGGTCAGGCGGCCGCGCAGCCGCGACATCGCCTGGCTGTGGAGCTGCGAGATCCGGCCCTCGGTCAGGTGCAGCGCGTCCGCGACCTCCCGCATCGTCAAGCCTTCGAAGTAGTAGAAGGACACGACGATCCGCTCCTTCTCCGGGAGCTCGGCGATCGCGTCGGCCAGGATCTCGAGGCGCTCCTTCCGGAGCAGCCGGCTCATCGGGCCGCTTTCACCGACGTCCGAGAGGACGTCATCGCCGCTCAGCGTCTCCTCGCCGCGGCCGAAGCACAGCTCGGCGGTCGGGACGAGCGACACCGACCCGCACGTCCAGAGCGTCTGCGAGTACTCCTCGACCGACATGCCCATCGCGCTCGCGACCTCGTCCGCCGCCGGCGGCCGTCCGAGGCGATGCTCGAGGTCCATCGTCGCCGCTTCGACGTCGTGCGAGCGCTGCCGGATGCTGCGTGGGAGCCAGTCGCAGCGCCGGAGGTAGTCGAGGATGGATCCGCGGATCCGGTACTGCGCGTACGTCGAGAACGACGCCTCGCGCTTGCAGTCGTATTTCCTCATCGCGTCGAGGAGGCCGACGACGCCCCAGCTGATCAGGTCCTCGGTCGCGACCTCGGGAGGCTTCCGGGGCAGCATGCGCTGCACGACTTGACGCACCAGCGGGAGGTAGGTGCGCACGTCGTCGTCCGAGACGACGAGCGGCGCCTGGACGTTGGCCGGACGGGTGCTCGGCTCCGGCTTCGGGCGCGCGCCCGCCGCGCGCTCGGCGCGCGCCGGCCCGGCCTTCGGTCGGCTCGCCGATCGCTCGCCGCCGGCTGCGACGGCGCGCTTGGTGCGCCGCGCCGGCCGGTCCTTCCTGGACCGGCCGACCGACGTCCCCCGCCTCCCCCCACGGTGACGCTCCGCTTCCGCCTCCGCCCTTCTTCCCGACCCCGAAGCGATCATTTGGACCCTCCTTGGCCCCAGCCTTCCTCGCCCGCCGCACCATCCACGAGCGGTCCGGTCGTCCCCCTGGCCACGCTTCCCGACGCGGGTTAGCGAGAACCGTTCCACCACCGTGCGAAGGCCGCGGCCTCGCGTCCGCCGCCCGAAATTCGGCCTAAACTCGACGGCGCGACGCGCCGAAAAGACCCGAGGAGGCGGGCTCGCCCTGGCAGAAACCTGGCAGCGTCGGATCGCCGCCCGTCGGGTTCGTGACCGCCCACCTGCGTCCCCCGCGCTCGCCGAGCGAGCGGCTTGCCGGGCACGCGACCGTTCGACTACTGTCGCGCTCCATGGCTTCGGAGCGACGGAGAGAGATCGATCGGCGCCGGCGGCGCCGCGAGAAGCGCCAGAAGGACCGCAAGCGCGAGGCGATCAAGGCGGCGGCCGCCGCCAAGAAGAAGCGCTAGGCGCCCGGCAACCCGGCGCGGAACCGCGTCCGAAGTCGCGATCCGTCGTGCGCGCTCGCCATCGCGGCCGGCGCGCGCGTCGCCATCGCGCCACGCGCGCGGCGTCGGCATGAAATCCCTTACATTGACCGCGACGCCTCGCTCGGGAACGATCGCTCCGTGAGCGCGGGCGGCCGTCGTTTCGTTCTCGCCGCGAGCGCTCTCGCGCTGGCGGTCGCGTGCGGTCGGGCCGTCGCCGCGCACGCCGCGCCGGCTCTCGAGCCGCGGATCGTGAACGGCAACTTGACGGCCGATCTGCCGAGCGTCGCCGCCGTGGTCGTCCCTGCGACCCCGGCGGACGCGAGCACCTGGTGCAGCGCGACGCTCATCGGCTGCGAGACGGCGCTCACCGCCGCGCACTGCGTCTGCAACGGCACGGGCGCAGACTGCCAATCCGGGCCGAGCGCGCCGGTCCCGGCGCTCTACGGCGTCTTCCTGCAGCACGCCGGGTTCTTCGGCGTCTCGTCGATCTGGGTCCACCCGGACTTCGACTACCCGGTCGCGGACGTCGCGGTCCTGCACCTGTCGCAGCCGGTCGAAGGCATCCGGCCGACGCCGATCAACCAGGTCGCCGTGCCGGCGTTCGGCACGCCGGGAACGATCGCCGGCTTCGGACGCGGCGGCGGCGCGACCTTCGACTACGGCCTGAAGCGCGTCGGCGCGGTGGAGACGGCCTCCTGCGTCGCCGGCATCTCGAACGTTTCGTCCGTGTGCTGGGACTTCGCCGCGCCGGTCGGCCCGCCCGGGACCGACTCGAACACCTGCAACGGCGACTCCGGGGGCCCGCTCCTGATCGACATGGGCGGCGGCCCGGTCGTCGCCGGCACGACGTCCGGCGGCACCAGCTCGAGCTGCAGCCCGCTCGACCACAGCTTCGACGCGAACGTCTACGAGTATCGCGCCGCGATCGCCGCCGAAGGTGGAGCGGACCTCTCGAACGCCGCGTGCGGCGCCGGTCCGCAGGTCGACGATCCCACCGTCTCCGTGCTCGCGTTCGGCGGGTCGCTCTCGAGCGCCAGCGCGAGCCGCACGCATTTCTTCGCGGTCCCGAACGCGACCGAGCGCCTCGTCGTCACCCTGAACGCGAGCGAGGCCTCGGGCGGCGACTTCGACCTCTACGTCAAGCGCGGAAGCCCGCCGACCGCGACCAGCTTCGACTGTCGCGCGACCGGGCCGAGCCAGTACGGGGCCTGCGAGATCGCGGCGCCCGCGGCCGGCACGTGGTGGGTCGAGATCGTGCGCGCGGCCGGGAGCGGCACGTACCAGGCGACCGCGACCCTCTTCCGCACACCGTGCACGACGCCCGGCGCCGCATGCGACGACGGCAACCCGTGCACGAGCGGCGACGTCTGCGGCGCGAGTGGCTGCGCGGGCACGGTCGTCGCGGACGGGACGTCGTGCGACGACGGTCGCCTCTGCACGCCGACCGACGCGTGCAGCGCGGGCGCGTGCGTCGGCAGCGCAGCGCCCCGGACGGCCTGCAAGCAGCCGCTCGCGCCCGGCGCCGCGACGCTGACCGTCCGCAATGCGAGCAGCGCGGCCGGCGATTCCGTCGCCTGGACGCTCCGGCGCGGCGCCGGGACGACCGTCGGCGAGCTCGGCGACCCGACGTTGGGCGACCCGGTCGCGTTCTGCGTCTACGACGCGGTCGGGGGAGCGACGCCGATCGCGCTCGAGGTCGGCGTCGCGGCGCCCGAGGCGTGGCGCGCGGTCCCCCACGGCTACCGCTTCCGCGATCGCTCGCGATCGCACGGCGGCGCGGACTCGATGCAGATCCGCGCCGGGTCGCCCGGGCTCGCGAGCGCGACCTTCCGGGCCCGCGGCCCACTCCTTGAGCTCCCGGCGCTTCCGTTCGTGCAGGCGGGGCCGCTGGTCGCACAGCTCGTCGCCCCGGGGGCGTGCTTCTCGGCGTCGTTCTCGAGCAACCTGTCGAACACGGCGAGCCGCTTCCACGCGCGCTCGGATTGAGTTCGAGCCGGCGCGGTCGTCAGGCTAGCGACGATCGGAGGGCATCGTAGATTTCGGTCACGATGCCGCGGCCGGGCTGCGGCAGCAGCCGGAGGCCGGGCTCGACCTCGCGCTCGAGGTAGTCGCGCGCGCCGCGGCGGTCGCGACGGGCGAGCAGCACGTCGCAGTTCCAGACGCGGTTCGCGAGCACCTGCGGCTCGCGGCCGGTCGTCCCCGTCGTCGGGAGATGGCGGAGGGTCTCGCGCAGCACGAACACGAGATCGTGCGGGCGGTACCAGAGCTTCGACCGCTCGTGGAAGCCGAAGCCGGAGACGGGACGCCCCGCGAACTGCCCGATCAGGCGCACCGGGCCGTTCCAGTACTCGACCGGCATGCGATGCGCGGGCGCGGGCACGAGCGGCTCCGACGTGAGCGAGAGGGACCAGTCCCGGACCGTCAGGTGGAAGCGGTCGGTGAGCCAGGCGGCGCCGGGCGCGAGCGGCCTCCGCGTGCGGATGACGCGAGGGTCGCGCACGAACGAGATGCGCTCGACGTGGAAGTCCGTCGTCGCGCGCACCTCGCCGTCGGGCCCCTGGGCGGTGACGCCGCTGAACGGGAACAGGCGATCGCCGCGGACGGAGTCGAACTGCTCCCAGACGCTCAGG